>JBBILX010000006.1:0-193823 GCA_037444685.1 Gammaproteobacteria bacterium | reverse complement strand
CGCGCTGCTCCCAACATCGAAAGGCAAATCCCAGAGCCGGACCCCCATCACCCTCGCCAGCAGCCTCGGTCCCCTGGTCAACGTTGGACGCCGGAAGGTGGTCAGTCTTGGACGCCGGTTGACAATTCGCGTTCATGGCCGGCAGGAAAGCCTCGATCACCCGGTTGGCCAGACTCGTCGCGGCCAGCCGCAGCTTGGCCAGCGCGTCGTTGAAGACTTCCGCCTGCGCGGCGGTCTCGCCGCCGATCTGCACATCCAAGCGCAATGGACGACCGATGGCCGTGACGCACGTGCAAGTCACCGGGCTGCAAGGCCATTTGCGTGCACTTGCGCAAAGAAGTTGGCGCGGATTTCGAGAGAAAAGAGGGCGGAAGAGAGTCGAACCGGGCGGGTCCTTCTCGACCTGGCGACGAAGGGCGGCACACGCAGAACCGGCCTGAACCCCGCGCAGTGTCGCGGAGAGTCCAAACGAAGACGCCCAACCGGAGATGGTTGGGCGTCGAATGGTGGTGGCCAGGGTCGGAATCGAACCAACGACACGCGGATTTTCAGTCCGCTGCTCTACCGACTGAGCTACCTGGCCATGCGCCGCGAGATGCCCGCCCACTCCGCGAAGCGGGCCGCGTATTAGAGCCAGCCGTCCGCGCGCCGTCAAGCCGCTCGGCCGGTAAGTGCCTGATCCACGT
The DNA here is from genome assembly GCA_037444685.1 of Gammaproteobacteria bacterium. Lineage (GTDB taxonomy): Bacteria > Pseudomonadota > Gammaproteobacteria > Steroidobacterales > Steroidobacteraceae > UBA964. Next base: position 193,137 of record JBBILX010000006.1, on the reverse strand, counting down.
GAAGTCGGGCAGTTCGAGCCGCGGGCCCCTATACTCGCTGCGCTTTCTCCCCTGCCGGTTCCTCAAGATGAGCACGCTGATCCTCGGCCTGGTCCTGTTCCTCGGTGCGCATTCGGTGTCGATCGTCGCGCCCGCGTGGCGCAACGCGATGGCGGCACGTCTTGGCGAGTGGCCGTGGAAGCTGCTCTACGCCGTCGTCGCCATCGCGGGCTTCGTGCTGATGATCCGCGGTTACGCGGCGGCGCGACTCGAGCCGGTCGTGCTGTGGGTGCCGCCAGCCGCGATGCGACACATCGCGGCGACGCTGATGCTGCCCGTCTTCATCCTGCTGCTCGCGGCCTACCTGCCCGGACGCATCAAGAGCGCGGCGAAACACCCGATGCTCGTGGCGACCAAGCTCTGGGCCGTCGCCCACCTGCTCGCCAACGGCATGCTCGCCGACGTGGTGCTGTTCGGTTCATTGCTCGCGTGGGCCGTCGCGGACCGGATCTCGCTCAGGCGTCGGCCGGCGAGGCCGATCCCGAGCGCACCGCCGTCGAAACTCAACGACTGGATCGCTGTGGCGGGTGGCCTCGGGCTCTACGGGCTGTTCGCCTTCGTGCTGCACGCGCGCTGGTTCGGAGTCGCGCCCTTCGGCGGCGGCTGATCGCGGCGGACCTCGGCCACTCGCCCGGACGGGCGAGTGCATCATACCTTGGGGACATAGCCCTCGGGCTTCGCGGCACCGCCACCGAAGAGGAACTTCTCCATCTCGCCCTCGAGGAACTTGCGGTGCTTGGGGTCGACGGGCGTCAGCCGGTGCTCGTTGATCAGCATCGTCTGGTGCTCGATCCAGCGCTGCCAGCCCTCCTTGGAGACCTCGCGCCAGATCCGCTGCCCGAGTTCGCCGGGATAGACGGGACGATCGAGGCCGGGCGCCTCGCGCTTCAGAACGACACACTTGACCATGCGTGACATGACTTGAAAGTTACCCGAGGCGTGGCGCGAACGCTATTCGAGCGGTCGCGACAGCGCGTCGGGTACGGCGGCGAGCAGGGCCGCGCGAAAGTCCGCGGGCAGATCCTCGGCGCGATCGAACTTGCGCCCGTCGACGCTCCAGGCCATGCGGCCCGGCGTATCGCCCATGTCGAGGTCGGTCATCCACTGCGTCACGCTGTGCCAGTGGTAGTCGGCGCGCAGGCTCGCGATGCGCCGATTCGCAAAAGCCCGCGCATCGACCGTGAACACGTCGATCGAGGTCTCGCGGCGCGTCTGCCCGCTCGCGCTCGAGCGGTACTCCGAATGCGCCTCGCGGCGCAGCACGAGGCGCGTGCCGAGATCGACGCGCTCGAGCGCTATCGGGCCGTCGAGCGCACTGCTTCGAAAGCCGATATCGCGCTCGAGCGCGACCCGATCGGGTCCGTAGATGATGCTCGGGCCCGCGCTGCAACGCGAAGGCAGTGGTACCTCGCCTCCCGTCAGCGGGTTGGTCATGCGATCGATGACGGCGCCGGTTGCATGGTCGCGGTAGAGACGGCAGGCATAGTTGACCTCACGCCAGCGACCCGGTCCCAGCGGCAGGAAGCGGCGGACCGTCACGCTCTCGAAACGGAAAAGCGGCAGGCTGCGCGCGTCGTCGGGCAGCGCATGCGCCGAGCCACGGACCCATTCATACGTGACGCGGCCCGTCGTGTCGCCCTTGAGCCGGACCCAGGCCTCGACGGCCGCGGCGGGCGCCAGCGTTCCAGCAAAGACGGGGGCTGCGCCCGCTCCGCACGACAGCGCGGCGAGCGCCGCGAAGACCACCCAACACTCGACTTTGGTTCCGCCGCGCTTCATGCTCGCGCCCATGCTGCCCGAACTCCTGCTGACTGCCGTCGGCCTGTTCATCGTCGGCTCGCTCGTCTACGTGTACAAGTACCGTGGCGCTCTGCGCTACACCGGCGTGCGCGAGTACGTGCGCAAGGGCTGGCCGATCTTCGCGCCGCTCAACTGCCTGCTCTACCTGTTCACCGAACCGCGCGGCCGGCGCGTGTTCATGTACCTCGCCGAATTCCCCGAGCTCGCGCCGGTCACCGACAACTGGCGAACCATTCGCGCCGAGGCCCTCAAGCTCTACGAGGCCGGCTACTTCCAGAAGACCACGGACTCCAAGTCCGGCGCCTACTTCGACGTCGGTTTCCGCACCTTCTACAAGTACGGCTGGAGCAAGTTCTACCTGAAGTGGTACGGACACATTCACGAATCGGCGCAGGCGCTCTGCCCTGAGACGGTGCGGCTCGTCAAGGACATCAAGTCGGTCAATGGCGCGATGTTCTCGCTGCTGCCGCCGGGCTCGCAGCTGACGCGTCACCTCGACCCTCTCGCCGTGTCGCTGCGCTATCACCTCGGCCTGTCGACGCCGAACGACGATGCCTGCTACATCGAGGTCGACGGCATCCGTCACTCGTGGCGCGACGGCCAGGCGGCATTGTTCGACATCACTCACCTGCACCACGCGCGCAACGACACACAGACGCCGCGCCTGATCCTGATGCTCGACGTCGAGCGGCCGATGAGCCTGCCGGGGCGTATCGTGAATGTCTTCTACCGTGGCCTCGCGAGCCTGACGGTGGTGCCGAACCTCGAGGGCGACAAGCGCGGTCTGGCGAACCGGATGTTCGCGACGATTGCGCCGCTGTTCGAGCGGACCAAGGCGCTCAAGAAGACAAACCGGCCGCTCTACAAGGCGATCAAGTTCGTCTTCAATGGGCTGCTGCTCGCGCTGCTCGTGCTGATCGTCTACGGCCTCTGGCAACTCGTGGCGCGCCTGATCTCATGACGCATCGGTCTCGGCCGCCAGCGCCTCGAGCAGCATCCTGACCGGCGCCGGCAGACCGAGGCGTTCGCGGCCCTCGCGCCAGTGCTGCGGATGGCACCAGCGCAGCCGACCAGGCTCCTCGATGCCCGCGCGCGCACCTTCGCAGTCCGCGACCAGCGGGTGGATCGTCAGATCGAAGTGCGTGAAGGCGTGTTCGATGACCCCCAGCGGCCGCGGCCGCCACTGCGGGCGAGCGAGCTCGGCGCCGCGCAACCGATCCCGCGCGTAACCGGTCGCGGCCGCCGCGCTCTCGAACTCCGGCAACGACCAGAGTCCACCCCATAGTCCGCGCGCGGGCCGTCGCTCGAGCAGCACCGCGCCGTCACGGTCCACGGCCGCGAGCATCCACAGCTCGCGCCGGCGCCGCACGGCGCCGCCGCGGCGCTTTGCCCGCGGCAGCTCGCGCTGGCGGCCCGTCGCGTGGGCGCTGCACTCGGGCTGCAGCGGACAGATCAGGCAGGCCGGACGGCGGCGCACGCAGACCGTCGCGCCGAGGTCCATGATCGCCTGCGTGTACGTGCGGACATCCGTCTGCGGCGTGCAGGCGTCGGCGAGCAGCCAGAGCCGCCTCTCGAGGTCGCGTGAACCGTTCTCCGCCTCGATCCCGAACACGCGCATCAGTACACGCCTAACGTTGCCGTCGAGGATCGGATGCCGCTGCCCATCCGCGAGCGACAGAATCGCTCCGGCCGTCGAGCGCCCGATCCCCGGCAGCGCGCAGAGTGACTCGAAGTCGCGCGGCAGCTCGCCGCCGTATTGGGCCATGACTTCGCGCGCGGCGCGGTGCAGATGGCGCGCGCGCGCGTAGTAGCCGAGCCCGGTCCAGAGGTGCAGCACCTCGTCGATCTCCGCCGCGGCGAGGTCGGACAGCGTCGGAAAGCGCGCCATGAAGCGCTCGAAGTACGGCCCAACGGTCGCGACCTGCGTCTGCTGCAGCATGATCTCGGACACCCAGACGCGATAGCGGCTGCGGTCGCGCTGCCATGGCAGGTCGTGGCGGCCACCGCGCGCGTGCCACTCGATGAGCGCCGGACCGATCAAGGCGGCGCGCCGCCGCTCGCGCTCGCGCAGCGTCATGGCGCACCCCGCGGAGTCGAGATTCGCCGCGGCCCGCTCGCGTCGCCGGTCAGACGCAGCGTGACGCCCTCGAGACGCGCCTCGCCTAGCGTCGCGGACTCGAGCGCGAGCGTGGCGCGCAGAGGCAGGGCGCGCAGGGCCGCAGTCGGGAACTCGAACGGCGGCGTCGGCGCATCGACGGGCTCGAGATAGCGGCCGATGTCCATCCGGTCGCCGACGAGATCGACCTCGAACAGCTCGTCGGCAAGCCGCGACCCGTGCCCGCGCAGCGTCGTCGCATCGAGCCGCAGCTCGAGCGGCTCGAGCCGAAGTCCACCAGGCTCGAGGCGCAGCGTGCCGGCCAGACTCCACGGACCCAACGCCGTCGGGTCACTGGTCAGCGGCGCGCCGAGGCCCGATTCCTCGAGCAGCCGGCGCAGCGAGGTGGATGCGAGCGCGATGCGGGCGTCGGCCGACACTCCCTGTTCGCCCGCCGCGACGCGCCAGTCGCGCACCGCGAGCGCATCGCGCGCCGAGCCGAGGCGCAGCTCGAGCGGCGCTCCTGCGACCGTCCGGCGCTCGAGGTCCACCTCGACGCGGGGTGCGTCGAGTTCGACCGCGAGACCCGTGGCCGCCGCGTCGGTGCGCCAACGCAGCGTGAGGCGGGTGTTGCTGAGCCGCAAAGTCTGGACATCCGGGTGCACTGCACTGCTGACCGTCAGCGGCAGCGGCGGCGCAGCCGACGGTCGAAAGATCGCACCGAGCTCGATCGCGAGCGGCTCGCCGGGTGTCCAGCGGGGCAGGTCGAGGCGGACCGCGTCGAACTCGATTCGGGTCGCATCGAGGGCGTCGACGTAGAGCAGGCGACCGTCGCGGATCTCGAGTCCGTCCATCGACCGCAACGGTATCGCGACGTCGCGGCCGGCGTCGCCGACGGGGCCTAGCCCACTCCAGTTGACACCGCCATCGGCACGGCGTTCGAGACGCAGCTCGAGTCCGGTCAGTCGGATCCGGGTCAGCTCGAGCTGGCCGCGCAGCAGCGGACCGAGTCTCGCGCCGAGTGCGAGCTCGCGCCAGCGAATCAGGTACGGCTCGGCGAATCCCGGCGGATTGGCAAGTCCTGCGTCCTCGACGGCGATGGCCGGAAACGGCAGCAGGTCGAGCCGCACGGCGCCGTCGACCCGCAGGGGTCGGCCGGTTGCAGCCTCGACGGCAGCGGCGATCTGCGGCCGGAAGCGCCCGGCGTCGACGAGCGCCACGAGCACCGCACTGCCAGCGAACGTCAGCGCGAGCGCGCCACCGATGGCTATCAGCACAGAGCGGAACAACCGGCGGGCGGCGCGCACGGCGCCGATTCTACCTGTCGCAGATCGCGACTTCGCCGCTCACCGTGCTGATGCGGAGCTTGATACTGCCATCGCCACGCGTGAGTTCCAACCGCCGCCCGGGAGCGCCTCCACTGCCCGATGCGGCGCGGGCCCCGAAGCAGGTCGACAGCGCGCCGCTGAAGCTGCGCGCCTCGATCGCGAGACCCGCCGCACCGCGGGCGAGCACCGACGCATCGCCACTGACGGTATTCACCTGGATGCTGGCCCCGCGACCGTAGCCGCCATCCATCGTGACGTCACCGGAGGTCGTCTTGACCTTCACCGACTGCAGGGCCGTCGCGCTCGCCTCCACGTCGCCACTGATGCTCGCAGCCTCGAGCTCGCCGGCGAGTCCGCGCAACTCCACGTCGCCGCTGACCGTGGAAACGTCGAGCCGGGCGACGCGCCCGAGCCCGTCGAATTCCACCTCACCGCTGACCGTGCTGATCTCGATCTCGCGGCCGCCGCCCTGCGCAGCGATGTCGCCACTGACCGAGCGCAGCCGCTGCGGTCCCTCGACACCATGGACCCGGACATCGGCGCTGACCGCCGTGATCTCGACGCGGTGACCCTTGGGCACCTCGAGCTGCAGCCTGGCAACCGCTCGTTCCCTGCCGCCATGGCGCGGCAGCACGACCCGCACGGCGATGGCCGCGCCGTCCCGGACGACGTCGAGACGTTCGACGCCGGGTGCCAGCGTGCCGCTGACGCGTACTTCCGGCCGGTCCCAGCCGCGCACATCGACCTCGCCGGCCACGTTGCTGACGACGACCGACGCCGTGCCGGCAGCAGCGATGCGCCGGTCCACGCGGGTCGCCGTGTCGGCCTGAACGGCCACCGCCGCCAGCGTGCCGATGATCACGGCTGCCGGCAGCAGCCTGGGCCACGAGGAACGCCAAAGCATGGTCAGATCTCCTGGCCGGGCTCGCCGGCCGTATCGAGCGTGCTGAGCACGCGCATCTCCTCCTGGTAGCCGTCGATGAGCAACGACTGCAGCAACGCGTTGCCCGGGTCACGGCCGAGTGCCAGCTCGATCTCCGCGATCGAGCGCTGCACGGTGGCGAGGCTTGCAAGTACCTGCTCGCGCGTCTGCCATGGCAGCCTCGCGAGCCGATCCGGCAGGGCTGCCAGCGCGGCCTCGCGGGCCGTCTCATAGGACGCACCGGGCCCGAACGCCGCCATCGAGCGCGCCTCGGCTTGTCCCGGGGCCTCCACGGTGGCCGTCGCTGCGGTCGACGGCGTCGCGGCCACGGGCGCGCCGGGCAGCGTCGCGCGTCCGACCCAGAACCCAACAGCGACGAGGACCACGCCCGCCGCGAGGCCGAGCGTCCAGCGGGGCGGCGGGATCGTGGTCCGGCGCCGTGGCACGAGACCGGCCTCGATCGCCGGCCAGAGGTCGCGGCGCGGCGGAATTTCCCGGTCGAGGTCCGCGACCGATTGCACGCGCCGTCCGGTTCGTTCGTCCCTGCCGCTCATGTCGAGTCTCCTTGCAGACGCGCGCGCAGCAGCGCGACGATCGCCGCTTCGAGCTCCGCCTCCTCGACCGGCGCATCGAATCCGACTCCGAAGTCGTCGTCGTCGAGCGCCTCGAACGGCTCGAGTGGCGGCATGGGCCGGCGGCGCCGCTCGAGCACCACGTTGACCGCGATCCGATGCAGCCAGGTGCCGAAGTGGCTGCGCCCCTCGAACCCGGGCAGCGCGCGCCAGGCACGCAGGAAGGTCTCCTGGACGCAGTCCTCGGCCGTGCCCGGATCACGCGTCATGCGCAGGCAGAGACCGTGCACTCGCGCGCTGCTTCCGCGATAGAGCTGCTCGAATGCCCGGGCATCGCCGCGGCGCGCGCGCTCCAGCAGCCAGGCCTGCGCGTCTGGCGGCGTTTCGGTCGAAGCGCTGCGGGTGCCGCCGTCGGCCACGATGCCCTACCTCGCGCCGCTCGACGATCCGGCGGCCTGCGAGCGTTTAGAGGCGTGCCGGCGAAAAGGGTTTAAAGCCGGTCCGAACGTGCGACACCGCCGCGACGGCCGGCGAACCAGTTGATCGCGTACTGGACGAGCTGCGCGTTGGTGGCGAGATGGAGCTTGCGCTTGAGGCTCTGGCGGTGCGACTCGACGGTCTTGACCGACAGCCCGAGCTCGCGCGCGATTTCGCGCGAGCTGACGCCGCGGCCGATCAGGTTGAGCACCTGCAGCTCTCGGTTGGAGAGCCGGTCGACCGGATGGCTCTCGCCGACCGGCACGCCGCTGCGGGCCTCGAGCTGGTGGCGCAGCGCTTCGCTGAGATAGGTCTCGCCGCGCAGGACGGTGCGCAGCGCGTTGAGCAGCTGGTCCGCCGCCGCCTGCTTCATGATGTAGCCCGACGCGCCCTCGGAGAGCAGACGCTCGGCATAGATCGTCTCGTCGTGCATCGACAGGACGAGCATGGGCACATCCGGATGGTGCGCATGCACGTCGCGCACGAGCTCGAGGCCGTCACCTTCCTGGAGCGCGAGGTCGACGATCACGATGTCGGGATCGAGTTCGCGGATCGCACGTCGCGCCTGCGACTCGGTGGCCGCTTCGCCGCAGACTTCGAGGTCGGGTTCCGACTCGATCATGCGCTTGAGGCCCTGACGCACGATCGGATGATCGTCGACGATGAGCACACGCCGCTTGACGGGCGGATGGGCCGCTGTGAGGGCTTGCGTGCCGACGATGTTCAACGGTGGCGCTCCTTGCACAGAGTGAAGCTCGCGAGCACCCTCAGTCTACAGGAACTCGGCAGCGAACCGTCACCCCGGCCGTGCTGTGCAGCTCGAGGGTGCCGCGCAGCGCCTCCGCGCGGAAACGCATCGTCTGGATGCCGATGCCACGCGAGGCCGCCGAGTCCTCGGGGAAACCCTGACCATCATCGCGAATCTCGAGCTGCACCTCGCCCGCCTCGGTGGCGCCGAGTTCGATGCAGACCTCGCGGGCGCTCGCGTGGCGCAGCGCGTTGGCCACCGCCTCCTGCGCGATGCGGAACAGGTGCGTGGCGGCTTCGTCGGTGATCCTGCAGTGACCGCCGAGCCGGTCGTGGAAGCGGACTTTCGGCCCGCGCATCGCCGACAGCGAGTCGGCGAGCGTGCGCAGCGCGCCGGGCAGACCGCCCTGTTCGCTGCTGACCGGCGCGATACCGCGGGCGAGCACGCGCGCCGACTCGATCGCATGGTTGACGAGGCCGACGATCTCGTCGAGCTGCGCCCGCGCGGGGCGGACTCCCTCGGCCAGTCCGCCGGCGATGCTCTTGAGCATGAGCGCGATGCCGGTCAGCTCCTGGCCGAGGCCATCGTGCAGATCGGAGCTGAGGCGACGCTGCTCGCGCGCGGCGGCCTCGACGATCTGCCGCTCGAGACGCTTCTCCGCCGTGACGTCGACGAGTACGCCGAGCACGCCCAGCGATCCCTCCCACTCGAGCGGAGTCAGCGTCAGGACCAGCCGCAGCACGCGCCCATCGGGGTGGTTCCAGTCGATCTCGCGGGTCGTGCGCGCACCATAGGACCGCGCCATGAACTGCTGCACCCCCGCCTGAGTGATGCCCGGGAACTCGGGCACGGCCGCGATGACGCGCTCGCGGATCGGCTGCCCGATCAGCGTGCCCTCCGGCGCGCCGAGCAGCGCGTGGAAGGCGGGGTTGGCGAGCCGGACGATGCCGGAGCGGTCGACGAGCACCACGGCGTCGCGCATCAGGTTGAGGAGCGTCGCCTGCGCGCGCATCGCCTCGCGGGCCTCCACTTCCGCCGTGATGTCGACCGCGAAACCGACCAGCCGGCGCGCGCGGCCGTTCTCGTCGCGGCCTTCGCCACGGAAGCGGTCGACCATCCAGCGCCAGCGTCCGTCCGCGTGCATGACGCGATACTCGGCGTTGTAGGCCTCGAGACGTCCGTCGGTCACGGCTCGATCGGCATCGGAAATCCGCGCGACGTCGTCAGGATGGGCGCGATTGCGCCAGAATTCAGGATCGCGACGCCCCTCCGCCGGATCGACGCCATGGAACAGGTAGTAGGCGTCGTTGAAGACGCGCTGCTCGCAGTCCCACTCCCAGAGGCAGCCACGCCCGCCCTCGAGCGCAAGACGCAGGCGCTGCTCCGACTCGCGTACCGCGAGCTCGGCGCGCTTGCGCTGATCGATGTCCATGCAGGTGCCGACGAGGCGCAGCGCCTTGCCCGCGGCATCGCGCTCGATGACGCGGCCACGCTCGAAGATCCAGCGCCAGCGCCCCGAGCGCGTTCGGATCCGGTACTCGGCGTCGTAGTACTCCTCGGTACCGGCGATGTGCCCCGAGAAACGCGCGCGCGCCGCCGGCAGGTCCTCCGGATGGATGTTCTGGTCCCAGCGGTCGACGTGCTCGGCCCCTTCGCAGGGATCGATGTCGAAGCGCGCGCACCAGTCGTTGAGCCAGAAGGTCGTGCCGGTGATGCAATCGAGCTCATACAGACCGACGCCCGCGCCCCAGATCGCCGTCTCGAGCCGCGCCTCGGTCGAGCGCAGCGCGAGTTCGGCCCGCTTCTGCTCGTCGATGTCGATCGACACGCCGATCAGCGCGACCGGCTGGCCGTCGAAGTCCCATTCGACGACGCGGCCGCGATCCATGATCCACTTCCACGCCCCGTTCGCGCAGCGCAGCCGGTAGCGCAGCTCGAGGTACTGCGAGCGCCCCTCGAGGTGCTCGTCCATGAGCCGCTGCACCTGCGGTCGGTCCTCGGGGTGGATGCGGGACAGCCATGGTTGCGGCTCCTCGTCCCAGGCCTCGCGGCTGTAGCCGGTCATCGCATACCAGTAGGGACTGCGGGTCGCGGTGTCGCTCGGCCGGTGGATCTGCCAGAACGCCGCGCGCGCCCCCCAGAGGGCCGTCGCGAGGCGCTGCTCGTTCTCGTGCGCTTCGACCTCGGCACGCTTGCGGGCATCGATCTCGATGCAGATGCCGGCCGCCTCGAGCGCGCGCCCGTCGGGCGCCGTGCGCGTGATCCGGCCCCGCTGCAGCACCCAGAGCCAGCGTGAATCGAGCGTCAGGATGCGGTACTCGAGCTCGAACTCGGCGCGCGCCGGCCCGCCCGCCTTGAGGTCGGCGTGAGCGCGCAGGAACGGATCGGCGTCGTCGGGATGGATACGCCGCGCCCAGCGCTCGATGTGATCGGGGCCGGCGCAGGGGTCCAGATTGAGCGACTGGCACCAGACGAGATCGACCTGCGCCACACCCGTGACCAGATGACGGCTCCACGAGCCAACGTGGGCCGACGCGAGCGCCCGGCGCCGCTGCGATTCGGCGGTCGGATCGTGCGTGTCGATTCGGCGGGTCGGGTCCATGCTGCCCCCCGCAGTCTGCCCCAGTGCGCCGGACCCGCCTGTGATGCGCCGATCGGAATGCGGCCCGGCAGGCCAGCGCGGACGGCCGACTCAGGGTTTACCGGGTATCGCGGATCGCCGCCCGCGGGGTTAGGATGACATAAACCGGCTCGCCGCTGGTTTGCTCGTCGGAACAACAACAAAGCGGGGAATCCGATGATCGATTCTGGCTCGGGGGCCACCCTGGTGGCCGACTACGGCGAATGGCAGGCGCGGGACTACTACAAGACCTACTACAGCGAGGTCGTGCTGCCCGACGAGCAGGCCGTGCTCGCCTATCAGCTCGACGTCATGGGCCGCAGCCCCGAGCGCTTCGGCCGGGCGCTCGAGTACGGCTGCGGCCCGACGCTGCACCGGGCGATCGCGGCGGCACCCTACGTGTTCCGCCTCGACATGGCCGACTGGTTGCCCGACAATCTGGTCTGCGTTCGCGAATGGCTGGCCGCCGACGACGGCAACCCCGACTGGAACCGCTTCACGCGCTACGTGCTCGGCTGTGAACGTCGCCGCCGCATCGATCGCGCGAGCGTGCTGCGGCGCGAGCGGCAGACGCGGCGCGTCGTGCGCGGGCTGTTCGTCAGCGACGCGCGCTGGCGACACCCGCTCGGCCCCGAACGCGAGGGCTTCTACGATCTGCTGATCTCCGGGTTCTGCCTCGATGCCATCTCCAGCGAGAAGCGGGTCTGGCGGCGGGCGATGCGTAATGTGCTGTCGATGGTCGCGCCGGGCGGCACCGTGATCCTGCACTTCCTCGCGGGCTGCCGCGCCTACAAGGTCGGCGCGCGCATGTTCCCAGGGTCCAACCTCGGCGTCGACGATCTGGCCGGGACGCTGCGCGAGCTCGAGTTCGAACGGCGCAGCATCGACGTGCGGTTGATCCCGTGCCCGCACAACGCGGAGTATGGCTATTCGGGCATCCTGACGGCCTCGGCGCGCCGCGCCTGACATCGGCCGCGTCGTCGGTGGCCGTGCCCGACTGCCGGGCGGCCGGCCGCGTCAAACCGTACAATGCCGTCCCCATGGACTCCGCCCAGACCCCCGCTGCGCTCGCCGCCATTCGCCGACTCGTTGGCCGTACTCCGCTGATCGAAGTCGAATGCGAGTTCCGTGGCCGCACACATCGCGTCTACGGCAAGTTCGAGGCACTGAACTTCACCGGCAGCATCAAGGACCGAATGGCGCTGACGATCCTCGAACGCGCCTATGCGCGCGGCGAGATCGCGCCCGGCGACGAGATCGCCGAGGCCACCAGCGGCAACACCGGCATCGCTTTCGCGGCGATCGGCCGCGCGCTCGGTCACCACGTGCGGATCTACATGCCGGACTGGATGAGCCGCGAGCGCGTGCTCGTCATCCAGAGCCTCGGCGCCGCCGTCATTCCGGTCTCGCACGAGCAGGGCGGCTTCCTCGGCAGCATCCGCATGGCCGACGAGTTCGCGCGCGAGAACCCGCGCGTGTTCCGGCCGCGGCAGTTCGACAGCGATGCCAACGTGCAGGCGCATTTCGAATCGACCGGGCCGGAGATCGTGCGGCAACTCGCCGCGATCGGCCGTCGGCCCACGGCCTTCGTCGCGGGCGTCGGCACCGGCGGGACGGTCATGGGCGTCGCACGGTACTTCGAACAGGCCGGGATCGACGCGGCCGTCCATCCGCTCGAGCCGGCCAATTCCCCGACGCTGCGCACGGGCTCGAAGGTCGGGCGGCACCGGATCCAGGGCATCAGTGACGAATTCGTGCCCTCGATCGTCAAACTCGACGAGCTCGACGAGATCGTCGACGTCTGGGACGGCGACGCGATCTGCATGGCGCAGAAACTCGCGAGCGAGCTCGGTCTCGCGCTCGGCATCTCGAGCGGAGCGAACTTCCTCGGCGCGCTGCAGGTCGCAGCGGCCCAGGGCGGCGACTCCTGCGTCGCGACGATCTTCTGCGACGACAACAAGAAGTATCTTTCGACCGACCTCTGCAGCGACGAGGAATGCAAGCCACACTATCTCGCCGGCGAGGTGCGCCTGCGCGGCTTCCGCGTGATCCCCTGCGAATGAGCCGTCGCGGCCCGCGCCGGGCCGGGCGACCATAGCCCGGTCAGCGACGCCGATCCGCGCACCGGCCTGTCCGGCGTCGCGCCGACAATCGACGCCCACGCGGAGGGTCGGACCATGGGATCGGGGTCGAACGCTTTCTTCGCCGTGCCGCAGGCGCGGCACCCGCTGCTCGTGACTCCCGAACGCGATGAACGCGCGCGTCAGGAGTTCGTTCGCAGCTTCAAGGCCTACATCCAGAGCGGCATCGTGCCGGGCGTGCACGCCGTCTACCACCACGAAGTCGCGCCCGGCTTCGAACGGCGGCAGGGGCGCAGGCCGAAGGACCGGCACGAAATCCGCGATCTGATGGTCGGTCACCCTGTGTTCCGCACCTACGCTTCGATGCAGCGTGTCAGCCAGGAACTGCTCTGGGACACCGTTCTCGACTCCGTCGAGCGCGAACTGCCCGAGCTCGTGCGGCGCGCCGCGGCGAGCGGCGGCGCGGGCGGTACGCTGCGCCTCGACCCGAACCTGTCGCCACCAAAGTATGTGACCGGTGTCGACATCCACTGCATGCCGGGAGGCTACTGCGGCGAGGGCGGGCCGGGCGATGTGACGGCGGGCGCGCTCTACGACCGCGGCGTCTACCTCTACGCGCTCGGCATGATGGGCCCCTACAACGACGACATCGGCGGCTCGGCAGCGAAGTTCATCCGCGACCGCTACTCCGACTTCGAGCCGCGACGTATTCTCGACATGGGTTGCACCGTCGGGCACAGCACGCTGCCGTTCGTCGACGCGTTCCCGAACGCCGAGGTGCACGCCATCGACGTCGGCCCCGCGCTGCTGCGGTACGCGCACGCGCGCGCCGAGTCGCTCGGCAAGCGAGTGCATTTCTCGCAGCAGGATGCGACGCGCACGGACTTTCCGGACGGCCACTTCGACCTGGTCTGCTCGAGCATCCTGTTTCACGAGACCTCGGGCCAGGCGCTGCCCGCGATCCTGCGCGAGTGCTACCGCCTGCTCGCGCCGGGCGGCATGGCCGTGCACGGCGACCTGCCGCCGTTCTGGGCCATGGATGAGTTCAACCAGTTCATGCTCGACTGCGAGACGTACTACAACAACGAGCCCTACTGGGGCGCCATGCGCGAGGTCGATCAGATTGCCGAGAGCGTCAAGGCCGGTTTCGATCGCGACAAGATCGAGTTCTGCATGGCGCCCTCGGCCTACCGCTCGGCGGCCGGCCACGTGCGCAGCTTCGAGGCGGGCGAGTTCGCGCCGGGCAACGCCTGGCAGGTCCTGGTGACACGCAAATGAGCGATCCGAACGGCATCAAGGTCAAGCGCACGATCCGCGGGCGCCGGCCGCAGTTCTTCGACGACCGGGGCATCGACCAGCTTCACGGCATGGTCATGGCCATGGCCACCGAGATGGCGGTGCTCTACGAGCGCATCGACACGATGGAACGCGTCGCCGCGCAGAAGGGCATCATGCTGCGCGACGAGCTCGCGGGCTATGTCCCCGACGAGGCGGCGCAGGCCGAGCGTGAGGCCTGGCGCCAGCGGCTGCTCGAGCGGATGTTCTACCTCTACCGGAAGGACATCGACGACCGGCTCGGCGGCGAGAGCGACAGCCAGTACACGGCCTTCCTGCGCGAGATCTCCTGAGCATCGCGCGAGACCTCGCCACGGCTCGAGACTGCCGCGCTGCGGTCGCCTGCCCGGTTTCGCCGGATGATGGGCGTCTGGTAGGCTGCTCGCGCCTCACAGGGAGCCCCCGAACGAAATGGAAGAGATCGGCCTGCTGCACGGCATCGTGAAATACATTCACGTGCTGCTGTTCGTCTACTGGCTCGGCGGCGACGCCGGCGTGTTCTACTCGAGCAAGTTCGTCACCAACCCGAACCTCTCGCGCGATGCACGGCTGACGGCGTTCAAGATCTTCGTCAACCTCGACATGCTGCCGCGTTACTGCCTTGCGCTGATGCTGACCGTGGGCGGCATCCTCGCGGAGTTCATCGGCTACGAGCATCCGCTGTGGCAGACCATCGCGATCGTCGCGCTCGGACCGGTCTGGGTCTGGGTCGTGCACACGATCCACGCGAAGGAAGGCACCGAGTTCGCGAAGAAGCTGGCCACCATCGACCGCCAGTTCCGCGTCTTCATGATCTTCGCGCTCTGCGCATCGGTGGCCTATCACTGGGTCACCGGACCGCTGCGGCCCTATCCGTGGCTGGCGGCCAAGCTGCTGATCTTCGCCTTCCTGATCTTCTGCGGCTTCATGATCCGCATCAAGCTGCCGCCGTTCATCGAAGGCTTCCGGACGCTCGCCACCTCGGGAGCGACGCCCGAGAGCGACCGCAAGATGATCGAGGGCATGGGTGCCTGCCGTCCGTACGTGCTCGCGATCTGGGCGGGCGTGGCGATTTCGGCGCTGATCGGCATCCTCAAGCCCGGCCAGGCTCCGGTCGGCTAAGCGCTGGGACGCCGCTCTGCACGAGCGGCATGTTCTGCATGTCCTGATCGATCACCGCGCCGAGGATGGGCAGCTCCTCGGCGGCCGCCCAGGGCTCCGCCTCGCCGAGCCAGTGCACGGGCACGGGCGATGGGCGGCTGCCGCCGCGCGGCAACCGCTTGAGCAGCATGACCTCCATGAT
The DNA here is from genome assembly GCA_037444685.1 of Gammaproteobacteria bacterium. Lineage (GTDB taxonomy): Bacteria > Pseudomonadota > Gammaproteobacteria > Steroidobacterales > Steroidobacteraceae > UBA964. The sequence goes on along the minus strand of JBBILX010000006.1, from coordinate 177,838 downwards.
GCACGAGTCGACGTCGCGGCCGTTCGGCCGCCAGCGATAGACGATGTTCGGTGCGAAGCCGCCCCAGGGCGCGAAATTCGGGAAGACGTTGTAGACGATCGCATCCAGCAGTTCGGCATCGGTCGCGGAGTCGAAGTCGCCCTCGAATGCACGCGCGAATGCGCGTCGACTGATCTCGCCGAGCACGGCTCGCGCATCCGTGACGGTCGGATCGGCGGTCGATGGCGCGCTGCCCTTGCCCCACATCGCGAGCATCTCCTCGACGATGCGCGGCGCGGGCACGCCCTGTGCACCGAGGTGCGGGCTCGGCGCGCCGAAAGCGGCGATATTGCGACTGACGTGATCGCCATATAGATCGTACTGGGAGTTCGCATCGGCGATGATTCCGAGGATCTGCGGGTGAGTCGCGACCACGTGATACGACTCCATGAAGGCTTCCTGCGCCACCTTCCAGTTGCAGCCGATCACTTTCGCCACGTGCGCGGCCTTCCAGCAGTCCTCGAGCCGCCAGCGCGCAAAATGCGCGGGCAGTACGCCCAGATACTCCTCGAGGGAGGGCGCGGCCGGATCCATGTTCAGGAACGCGAAACCGCCCCAGCTCGCCACGCGCACTTCGGGCAGAGTCCACTTCTCCGCCGGCACGTGGTCGAAGTCCCAGCGGCAGGGCAGCGACTGCAGGGCACCTTGCGTAGACCAGGTGAATCCGTGGAAGCCACAGCGCACCCGCTCGACATGGCCCTGACCGGTCAGCAACGGACGTCCGCGATGCGGGCAGGAATTGTGGAAGCCGCGCAGGCGGCCGTCGCCGCCGCGCATGACGATGAACGAACGATCGACGATGTCGTAGACGACGAAGCTCCCGGAGGCGGGCAATTCCTCCTCGCGGCAGACCATCTGCCAGACCCGCGGCCACAGCCGCTCGCACTCGAGCTCGAAGAACTCGCGCGAGGTGTAACGCGAGGCCGCGAGCGGCGCGGTGCCGAGTGCGGGCTGCAAGGGCGGCGCAGGCCGGAACAGATCCGGCACGGGACGCGAGTCGCGCGCGAGGAAGTTCTGGTAGCTCGGGGCCGTCATGGGCAGGCCTCGCGACATTCAGCCGTCGAGCCAGCGATCGAGCAGCCGCGGCAGACGCAGCGCTTCCGGGACGCGTTCCACGCCGATGCGGCGGTCGAGCTCCTCGTGCCACTGGTAGATGCGACGCTCCTGATAGGACAGGTACATGCCGCGGAACCCCTTCGCCTCGACGGACTGCTGGATGCGCGGCGCGAACTGGGTGTCCTCCTCGAGGATGCGCTCGAAATTCGCGATGCGCGTCGGCCACAGCTCGTGACCCTGCGCACCGTCGGGCGCGAACCAGTGTACGTCCACGGTCATCGAACGCGGCCCGCGCGGCCAGAAGGTGATGAACGGGATCCCGGTGGGCGACGGCGGCGTCACGAGGTTCGGATAGAGGTGGTACGAGGAATTCTGCTCGGCGAAGATGCGCGCCGCGCCCGCGATCGCCGGCATGCCCTTCGCGCCCGGGTCGCGCCATTCGGCCCTGCGGTGCGGCGTGCACATCATCGAGTGGCCCCGCCTCCACAGTTGCACGAAGGTGCCGCGCGAGTCGAGGAAGCGGTCGACCGTGTTCGGATGGATGGACTTCAGGTGATACGTCTCGAGGAAGGCATCGAGCAGGATCTTGACATTGCAGTCGATGTCGTAGCTCGCGCTGTGGATATGCCGCTGCTGCTCGAGCCCGAGACTCGCCCAATGCGCCGGGATCGGCCCGAGCGACTGCAGCAGCGGCTCGGCGTCGGGATCCTCGTTGAGGGACACCCAGTTGCCGAAGCGCTCGCAGCGTACGGCGACCAGCCCCATGCATGACATGTCGAGACCCGGAAAGTCGCGCTTCTCGCGCAGCATGGTCAGCCGGCCGGTCAGGTCGTAGGTCCAGCCGTGATAGCGGCAGAAGAAGCCCTTGGTCTCGCCGGCGTCGTGCTCGATCAGCGGCGCGCCGCGATGCCGGCAGGTGTTGTGAAGGCGCGAACCACATCGTCGCGTCCGCGCACGATGACGATCGGCGAGCCGGTCCGCGTCCAGACGCGGTAACTGCCCGGCGCCGGCAACTCGTCGACGTGCAGGGCATAGAGCCAGCTGCGGCGCCACAGATGCTCCTGTTCGAGGGCGAGGAAGGCCTGGTCGGTGTAGCGCCCGCCGGGGATCATCGGCATCCGCGGAAAGTCCGTAGGCGGAGCGAGGCGCTCCTGTTCCGCCTGCATGCCCGCGTAGAGTCGGCGTTCGAAGTCGACGTCCATCGCGGCTATGTACCCTGTGACGCCTCCCGCCGCTGTACGTACAGATCGCAATCGCGCTGCCCGGACAGCGCCCGGGGACCCGCGCGGCGTGCCCGACGCCGGCCGTGACGCGCTTCACGCGACGGGAACGCGGTCGCACGACGTCGTGAAGACCGACGGTGCGCGCGCCGATAGCGTCGGTATGCAGTCCCTCGCCGCCCTGAATGGCTCGCCGGTCACGGCCGCCGAAGCAGCTGGCAGTCCGTCGCACCCCGCCGTGCGCGTGCTCGCGGCGATCGATGACGACCACTTCGTCGCGGCGCTGCGGGTCGCCCTCGCCGGGCGACTGGCCGAAATCGTCGCGGAGCCGCTCCCGGAGCGGGCGCTCACGCGGCTGCGCAGCGAGCGCTTCGACATCATCGTCGGCGATCTGCGTCCGGGCCGGACCGCCGGCCTCGAAATGCTGATCACCGCACGTCGCGAATGCCCGACCGCCATTCGGATGGTGCTCGCCGAAGCCGACGCATCACGCGAGCTGCTCGAGGCCGTTGCAGCGACCGGCGTCTATCGGTTGCTGCATCCGTCGGTCGCGGTCGCCGAGCTCCGCGCGACGTTCGGCGAGGCAATCGAACAGCGTGCCACGCTCGCACGAGGCGCCATCGCGCCCGCGAGCCCGGTCGCCCCCTCGGATCGACTGACGGTCAATCCGTAGTCTCACTCGCGCAAAGCGCCGGTCCGCGTCCGTAGAATGCGGCCATGAAGCGCGGGCTGCCCTGGATCCTCGCCGTGCTGGTCGTGCTCGGCGTGGGCCTCTGGTTCGGCCGACAGCGCCTCGCACCGCCGGCGGTCGAACTGATCACGCCGACGCGCGGCGTCGCGCTCGATGCCGTCTATGCGACGGGCACGGTCGAGCCGTCGCTCGAGATCCGCATTGCGCCGCGTACGCCGGGCCGCATCGTCGAATTGCTCGTCGACGAAGGCGATACCGTCCGCCGTGGGCAGCTGCTCGCCCGACTCGACGACGCGGACCTGCGCGCCTCGGTCGCGGAGCTCGAGGCCCGCGCCCGCTATGCGCAGGGTCAGTTCGAGCGCACGCGCGAGCTGCGCACTCAGGCGCTGGTCGCGGCCGATGCGCTCGATCGCGCCCGCACCGATCTCGAGGCGGCCGAGGCCGCGCTGCGCCGGGCGCGCGAGCTGCTGGCGCAGATGCGCCTGACGGCGCCGGCGCCGGGCACGATCATCCGCCGCGACGCCGAGATCGGCGAATACGCGGCCGTCAACACGCCGCTGTTCTATCTGGCCGGCCCGGAACCGCTGCGCATCTCGGCGGACGTCGACGAAGAAGACCTGCCGCGTGTCCGCATCGGCCAGCGCGTGCTGATCCGCAGTGACGCGTTCCCCGATCGCAGCTTCGAGGGCCGCGTCAGCGAGATCACGCCGCGCGGCGATACGGTCGCGCGCTCCTATCGGGTCCGGATCGCCTTCGTCGGGGACGTTCCGCTGCCGATCGGCATGTCGACCGAGATTAACATCGTGGTCGAGCAGCGCGACGATGCGCTGCTGCTGCCGGTCTCGGCGCTCGTCGGCGACGCGGTCTGGGTCTACAGTCAGGGCCGCGTCTCTCGCCGCCCGCTGCGGATCGGCGTGCGTGCGCCGGAGCGCGTCGAGGTGCTCGAGGGACTCGCCAACGGCGAGCGCGTCGTCAACGCCCCCTCGCCTTCGCTGCGCGAGGGCCAGAGGGTACGGCTGCGCCCATCACGAGCCGCGACGCCGGAGGCACCGGCCACGCTGCCGTGAACCTCTACGTCGACATCGCGCTGAGCCACCTGCGCAGCCGGCGCCGGCAGACCATCGTCTCGCTGCTCGGCGTCGTGCTCGGCGTGGCCTTCTTCCTGGCCGTCTCGGCGCTGATGCGCGGCTCGGAGCGGGACCTCATCGAGCGGCTCGTCGATACGGCGCCGCACATCACCGTCTATGACGAGTTCCGCGCCGCGCGGCCGCAGCCGGCGACCATGCTCTATCCCGACGGCGCCGTGGCGATCCGCGGCGTCAAGCCGCGTGCCGAGCGCCGCGGCATACGCCAGTACAAGCAGAAACTCGCCACCATCGATGCCATCGATGGCGTGCAGGCGGCGCCGGTGCTGGTCGGGCAGGCGATCTTCTCATTCGCCGGACGCGACGAGGCAGTCACACTGTCCGGTATCGTGCCTGCGCGGATGCGCGGGGTCAGTCGGATCGAGGAAGACATCGTCGCCGGCAGCATCGATGCGGTGGACGCAAACCCCAACGGGATCATCATCGGCGAGGCACTGGCCCGCAAGCTGAGTCTGTCCATGGGCGACACCGTCAACGTCGTCTCGCCGGCCGGCAACGTCCGCACCATGAAGATCGTCGGTCTGTTCCGCACCGGCAACGCGAGCTACGACGAGAGCCAGACGTTCGCGCAGCTGACGCGGGTGCAGGCGCTGATGAACCGGCCGAATGTCGCCAACATGATCATCATCCGGCTCCGCGACGCCTATCCGGCCCGCGAGGTCGCGGCGTACATCGAGCAGGCGACCGGCTACAAGTCGGTCTCCTGGCAGGAAGCGAGCAAGGATCTGCTCGATGCGCTGACGGTTCGCAACGTGATCATGTACACGGTGGTCGGCGCGATCCTGCTCGTCGCCTGCTTCGGCATCTACAACGTGATCTCGACCGTCGTGCTGGAGAAGACGCGCGACATCGCGATCCTCAAGTCCATGGGCTTTCACGCCCGCGACATCCGCCTGATCTTCACGATAGAGGGCGCGCTGATCGGCCTTGGTGGCAGCGTGCTCGGCTGCGGACTCGGCAGCGCGATGATGCAGGGGATCGCGCAGGTGACCATCAAGCCACCGGGCTCGGTCGACGCGATCACGCTGCCGGTCTACTGGGGCGCCGACCAGTTCGCGCTGGCGGTGGCTTTCGCGCTACTCTCGGCGATCGTCGCGGCGTGGCTGCCGGCCCGCAAGGGCGGGCGCGTGCAGCCCGTGGACATCCTGCGGGGCGCGGCATGAGCCCGCCGCGATCGCAGGCAGGTTAGTCCCGTGAGCGTGCTGCGCGCCGAGCGGATCACCCGCATCCTGCCCGGCGAGGTGCCGGTGACACTGGTGGCAGACGCCGACGTTGCGATCGAGCGTGGCGAGTTCGTCGTGATTCGCGGACCCTCGGGCTCAGGGAAGTCTTCACTGCTCTACCTGCTCGGCCTGCTCGACCGGCCGACGTCCGGCCGGCTGCTGCTCGATGGCGAAGACACGAGCGGCTTCGACGAGGACCGCCTCGCCGAGACCCGTCTGCGCAAGCTCGGCTTCGTGTTCCAGTTCCACTTCCTGCTGAACGAGTTCAGCGCACGTGACAACGTGATGATGCCGATGCGCCGGCTCGGGGCGCTCGACGCGGAGGCGCAGTCGCAGCGCGCGATGCAGCTGCTTCGCGATCTGGGACTCGGCGGGCACGAGCACAAGCGACCCTCGCAGCTGTCGGGCGGCCAGCGCCAGCGGGTCGCGATCGCGCGCGCGCTCGCCAACGATCCGCTCGTGATCCTCGCCGACGAGCCGACCGGTGCGCTCGACACCAGGTCCGGGGAGAACGTCAGGAGCATCCTGCGCGAACTGGCAACGTCCCAGGGTCGCAGCATCATCGCGGTCTCGCACGACCTGCACTTCGCATCGGCGGCCGACCGGCAGATCGAAATCGTGGACGGACGGATCGTGCCGCCGGCGCCGGCGAACTGAGAGCCGCTAAGATCGCGGCATGTTCGGCCGCATGCTGCTCTGCTCCGCCCTCGCCGCCTGCCCGCTCGCGGCCAGGGCGGCCGCGCCCGACGCGCCGCGATCGCTCGATGCCGAACTCTCGCAGATCATCGCGTTGCTGCCGGGACGCTACGCCGGCAGCGCCCCGGATCCCGCCGCGCCGGGCGGCGGCAGTCGGCCGCTGTTCCATCGCATCGTCCGGATCGATGCGCCACGTTTCGGCGCGCTGGTGTTCTACCACGAAATCTCGCGCGACGGCTTCCATACGCGCGCGCCGATGCAGCAGAAGATCTATGCGTTCGACACCCGTGCGCGCAGGCGCCGCAATTCGATGCGGTCCTGGGTCGTGCCTTACGGGACTGCGATGCCGGCACCGGACCGCGACGCGCAGAGCCTCGCTCGGCTCGCGCCAGCGCGTCTGCAGTCGTTTCCCGCGGGCTGTGAACTGGTCTGGACGACGTCGGCCGGCTCCGGAGAGTACCGGGCGGAGGTGCGCCCCGAGGACTGCCGGTTTCGCAGCGCGGCCCTCGACCAATGGGTGCGCCCGGCCATGCGTTATACGGTCTCGGCGCGCCGCTTCATCCTCGAGGAAGTGCTCCACGCGGAGAACGGCACTGCACTGTTCCCCGATCCTGGTCCACTCGTCGCGGAGCGCGTGCGGACCATGGCCGAGTTCATCGAGGCCTCGGCGCCGTCCGACTGGCGCCGCCTCGATCCTGCCAACACGCTCCATCTGGAGCTCGACCCGGGACGCGTGGTGATCGAACTGGTCCCGGGCTTTGCGCCGCGTAGCGTCGCCAACGTCCTCACGCTGGTGCGCGCCGGCTACTTCGATGGGCTCACGATCCATCGCGTCCACGACGATTTCGTCGTCCAGTGGGGCGACCCGGATGGCACGCGCCCGCTCGGCGCGGCGGTCAAGGTCATCGCGCCGGAGTTCTCGCGTCGCTGGACCCCGGATCTCGCCGTCACGCTGCTGCCCGATCCAGACGGGTTCGCGCCGCGGACAGGCTTCGCCTTCGGTCTGCCAGTGGCTGGCGATCGCGACCGTGGCGAGATCTGGCCGGCACACTGCTATGGGTCCATCGGCGTCGGTCGTGACCTCGCTCTTGACAGCGGCAACGGCAGCGAACTGTACGCCGTGATCGGCCAGCCCCCGCGGCAACTCGACCGCAATATCGCCCTGATCGGCCGCGTCGTCGACGGCATCGAGCGGCTGTCGGGGCTGCCGCGCGGCACCGGACCTCTCGGCTTCTACGAACGGCCCGAGCAGCGCGTGACGATCAGGCGCATCCGCGTCGCCGCCGACCTGCCGGAGAGCGAGCGACCGCCGATCGAGCTGCTGCGCACGGACACGCAGACATTTGCCGATCTGGTCGAATCGCGCCGCAACCGGCTCGACGACTTCTACTTCCGGCCGGCCGGTCACGTCGACCTCTGCGCGATCCCGTTGCCCGCGCGCAGCGTGGAGGCCGCCCGATGAAGGGAAGACAGGTCATCGTCGTCGGCGCCGGCATCGGCGGACTGGCCGCGGCGCTGGCGCTCGCGCGCGTCGGCCAGCGGGTGCGGGTCTTCGAGCAGGTGCCTGCGCTCGGCGAGGTCGGAGCCGGCCTCAGCATCACGCCGAATGCCGGTCGTGCGCTGATCCATCTCGGGCTCGGCGAGCGGCTCGCGGCCATCGGCAGCACGCCGCCGCTCGGCGCCATCCGTCACTATGCCACCGGCGAGATCCTGGTCACGCTCGCGCAGGACCAGAGCCGCGAGAAGTATGGCGTGCCGCTCTATCACGTGCACCGCGCCGACCTGCACGCCACGCTGGCCGCCGCCCTGCGCAGCGCGCAGTCCGACGCGATCCAGACCGGCCGCGCGCTCGAGTCGCTCGAACAGGGCGAGCGCGGCATCGTCGCGCGCTTCACCGACGGTTCGACGGCAACGGCGGACTGCCTGATCGGCTGCGACGGCATTCATTCGGCCACACGCCGGATTCTGTTCGGCGCCGACCGACCGAACTTCACGGGCTACGTCGCCTGGCGCGGCCTGATCCCGGGCGAGGTGGTCAGCGCCGACCTGCTCGATCCGCCGCTGTGCATGACGGTTGGGCCGCGGCGCATGCTGATGCGCTACCCGCTGCGGCGTGGCGCGCTCGTCAATTATGTGGCGATCGCGCGCCGCAGCGCCTGGACCGAGGAAGGCTGGTCGGTCCGTTCGACCGTGCGCGAAGTGCTCGACGAGTTCGCCGATTTCGAACCACGCGCGCGCCGCCTGCTCGAGCTCACTCCAGCCGACCGCCTCTTCAAGTGGGGTCTGTTCGATCGCGACCCGCTGCCGACCTGGACTCGCGGGCGCGTCACTCTGCTCGGCGACGCTGCGCACCCGATGCCGCCGTTCACGGGTCAGGGTGCCGTCATGGCGCTCGAGGACGCAGCGATCCTCGGTCGCGCCTTCGCCGCGGCCGCCGAACCGACCGAGGCCCTGCGCCGCTACGAGTCGGCTCGCCGCGAGCGCGTCGTGGCCGCCCTGCAGATGTCGCGAGCGCGTTCGGAACTGTACTTCGCGGAAGATCCGCATCAGCAAGTCCGGGCACTCGGCGCCGGCATGGCGGAGTTGCGCACCCTGTACGACTACGACGTCGCCATGGTGCCGCTGTGACAGATCACCACGGCCACGAATCGCTCGCCCCGGCCACCCTCGAAATCGTCGAGGGAGTGCTCGGATCGACCATGCGGGAGATCGAAGCCCAGGTCGAGCGCACGGCACGCTCGACCAACATCCGCGAAGCGAACGATCACGTGCCGGCCATCTTCGATGCCGCCGGGCGTTCGGTCGCATCGGTCTCGTTCACCGCGAACGTCGATCCCATCCTCAAGCGTTGGCGAGCGGATCAGATCCACCCCGGCGACGTCTTTCTCTGGAACCATCCTTACGAGTCCGAGGGAGGCATCGGGCATCTGCCCGATCTGTGCCTGACCCTCCCGGTGTTCGTCGACGGCCGCCTGATCGCCTGGGTGCAGGAACTCGGACACGTGCAGGACATCTGCGGTATCGTGCCGGGAAGCCTGTCGGAGACCGCCACGGAGATCTTCCAGGAAGGGCTGATCGTGCCGCCGCTGAAGCTCTACGAGCGTGGCGTGCGCAACGAGGCGGTACACCGCGTCTGCCGCTCGCGAACACCCGCTTTCCCGCCGACATGGAAGGCGACATCGATGCGATGATCAGTGGCGCGCGGCTCGGTGTCGCGCGGCTCGAGTGACTGTGCAGGCGGCATGGCGCCGCGCAGGTCGAGCGGGCATTCGAGGCGCTGATCGCGCGCTGCCGGCGCACGCTGCTCGAGTCGATCTTTCCGCAGATCCCAGACGGCAGCTACGAATACGAGGATTTCGTCGAATACGTCGACGTCTCGCCGGAAGAGCCACGACATTTCATCCGGATCTTCCTGCGCATGTCGAAGACACCAGATCGGCTGCTGTTCGACTTCACGGGCACGGACTCGCAGGTCCGCGGCTCGATCAACTTCCCCGCCGATGCGCGTTTCTATGCGCGGGCGCTGCTGTCGACGTTCAAGGCGCTGCAACCGGACCTGCTCGTCAACGACGGCGTGCTCGACGTCGTCGACGTGCGCGTTCCCGAAGGCACCGTGCTGAATCCGCGCTTTCCGGCAGCCTGCAGCTATCGCCACTACCCGCTGATCCGCTGCTTCAGCGTCGTGCTCGGCGCGCTCGCTCGCGCGCTCGACGGGCGCGTGCCGCAAGGCGCAGACAACATGAGCGGCATCCGCTTCAGCGGCCTCCGCGCGGGACCGGGCAGACCCGGTATCTGTCGATGCCGCTCGGCGGCGGCTCCTGCGGACGACCGGCGGCACGGCCTCGTTCGTCATCAACCCGGGCACGGACCTCGAGCGGGTACTGCCGGGCAAGTCCGACCACGGCGAGGTGCAGGCCGGCGATAGGCTGCTCGTTACGAGCCCGGGCGGCGGCGGCTGAGGCGACCCGCTCGAGCGCGATGCGGCGCTCGTCGAGCTCGACGTCGAGCGCGGACTCGTGTCGGCTGCCGCCGCGCGCAAGCACCACGGCGTCGTCATCGGCGACGCCGAGGCAACCGCCGCGCTGCACCGGCGTTTACCCTGACTCGCCATGCCTGTCTGTTCAATGCCGTGCTTGCGAACGAAGACTGGTGGACAGGGCTCGCTGCAGCCGACCGCGAGCTGATCGACGGCGCTTTCGGCTCCGCGGCCGAGTATGCCGAGCTGATGCGCGCCGCAGAGTCGCGCGACCTCGCCGCGGCCGTCGAGCGCGGCGAGATCACCCTGGTGGAACTGACGCCCGCCGAACTCGCGCTTTGGCGTGCTCCCGCCACGAGCCTCGTGCAGCGGCTGATCGCCGAACTCGGCGGCGAGTCGGCATCGGTTTACGCAGCCATCGTCGCGGGCCGCTCGGCCTGGGCAGGCAGGAATCAGTAGACTCAGCAGTCATGAACGAAAGCACCGCCAACGATCCGCTCGCCGCACGCGGCGATGCCTCGACCGCCGCCATCAGCGGCCTGATTGCCATCACGCACGTGACGGCCGAACCGGCCGCCTGCGCGCGCTTCTACCGGGACCTCATGGGCATGACCGAGACCACAGGGCGCGCGCACGACGCGGGGCACCGCGCCGACCTCGCGGCGCTGCTCGGGCTGCCGGCCGAAGTCCGCTGGACCGAGCAGGTCTACGAGCGAGCCGACGTGCCCGGTGCGCCGTTCGTACGCGTCCTCGCGCTCGACCCGCCCGGTGCACCGATTCGTCCGGGCATGGAGGCACTGCGCGACGGTTCGCTCTCGGTCGGCTTTGCGCTGCGCGACATGGAGGCCGGTGTCGCGCTGGGACGGCGCCTCGGCATCGAGACGACGCGCGGCATCGTCTCGTTGCCATTCCAGCGCCGTGACGGCTCGACCTATCTCGCCCACGAAACCCACTTCAGGGCGCCGGATGGCGTCTACGGCCTCGGGGTCGGTCGGCCCGAGGATCTCGTGCCTGTCGCCCCGATCGCGCCGGGCGCCAATGCCGGTGGACCCGCGTACTCGGCGCAGGTCGCCAACCACGGCGAGGCAGTCTGGGGCTTCTATCGCGACGTGCTCGGCTTCGAGGTCCGCCGCGACGTCGAGTTGCCCTATGGCGAGGCGATGGACGGCGCGCTGATCGGCGTCCGCCCCGGCAGCGTGATGCGCTTCCTGCAGCTGTTCGCGCCGGGCACGGAGACGGCGTATCTCGTGTTTCTCGACTTCCGCGACGCAGGCCTGCCGGCGCTCGTGCCGCCGCGTCCACCGCAACGTGGCGTGGCGGCGTGGACCTTCAGGGTCCGCGACCTCGAGGCGACGCTGTCGCGCGCGCGCCGCGCAGGCGCCCCGCTCGTCTGCGACGCACGCCGGCTCGATCATCCGCTTTGCGGGCCGGCTCGCGCAGCGAGCCTGCTCGCGCCCAACGGCTTCCTCGTCGAGCTCGTCGAGGCGGCCCGCGCATGAATGTCGACGCGAAACGCAAAGCCGCGAGCGGGCTGGTCAAGGCGCCGCTCACTTCGGGCAAGCCGCCTCACGTGCGGGTCGGTCGCGAGACGGCCGGCCGCGGCGGCAAGGGCGTCAGCGTCATCACCGGTCTGCCGCTGGCCGGCGACGCGCTCGACGAGCTCGCGAGGACCCTCAAGAGGCGCTGCGGCTCGGGCGGCACGGTCCGCGACGGCGTCATCGAAATCCAGGGCGACCACCGCGACCTGCTCGTGGCCGAACTCAACCGGCTCGGCTACCCCGCGAGACGGTCCGGCGGCTGAAGTCGCGGCCCGACCCGTTGCGGCCGATGCCGACCGGACGCGCTGACCCAGCGGACGGCACCCGCGCGTAGGCCGGCTGCGCGGCGAACGGAACCGAGCGCTGCATCGTTCGCTCGATCTCGCGGAGCAGACTGGTCTCGTCGGGCCCTACCAGCGACACAGCGGCGCCCGTCGCGCCCGCGCGGGCCGTGCGCCCGATCCGGTGCACGTAGTCCTCCGGCACGTTCGGCAGCTCGTAGTTGACCACGTGCGGCAGTTCCTTGATGTCGAGACCGCGCGAAGCGACCTCGGTCGCGACCAGTGCCGTGACGCGACCGGCCTTGAAGTCGGTCAGTGCCCGCACGCGCGCGCTCTGGCTCTTGTTGCCATGGATCGCGGCCGCGCGGATGCCGGCAGCTTCGAGCTGCCCGGCGAGCCGATTGGCGCCGTGCCTGGTACGCGTGAATACCAGCGCCTGCCGCCATGGACCCTCGCCGGCCACGCCGTGTCCGAACAGATGCACGAGCAGGTGGATCTTCTGATCCCTGGCGATGCGAAAGGCCACCTGCTCGACGCGTTCCGCCGTGCTGTTGCGCGACGCGACCTGCACGGCGATCGGGTCGCGCAGCATCCGCTCGGCGAGGCCGCGGATCTCCTCGGAGTAGGTTGCCGAGAACAACAGGTTCTGCCGCTCTGCCGGCAGCATGCGCAGAATGCGCCGGATCGCGTGAATGAAACCCATGTCCAGCATCCGGTCGGCCTCGTCGAGCACGACGTGCCGCACGGCGGACAGATCCGCGGCGCCCTGCCCGACCAGGTCGAGCAGCCGGCCCGGCGTCGCGATCAGCAGGTCGCAGCCGGTCCGCAGGCCGTCGATCTGCGGGCGTTCGCCGACGCCACCGAAGATCACGAGCGTGCGCAGGTTCGTATGGCGGCCGTAATCACGGGCGTTCTCGGCAATCTGGGCCGCGAGCTCGCGCGTCGGCGTCAGCACGAGGGCCCGCGGCAGCCGGCCCTGGGCGCGACCGAGCTTCTGCAGCAGCGGCAGCACGAAGCTCGCGGTCTTGCCGGTGCCGGTCTGCGCGCCGGCGAGCACGTCGCGGCCGGCGAGCACCGCGGGAATCGCCTGCGCCTGTACGGGAGTGGGCGTGGCAAAGCCTTTGTCGGCTACGGCACGCAGCAGCTCGGGCTCGAGCCCGAGGGAATCGAATGACATGGACGGAAATATCCTTGTGCCTTGTGGAAGACTCGCGACGCGCCGCCGGGCGGCGCTGCGGTCAGAAGCGAGGGATGGATGATGACGAGGCGGTGCTCAGACAAAGGGGGCGCTGACCGCGCGACCCTGATTTGATTCTGAGACTATACACGAGCATGGGCTGCCGTGCAGTGGCATCGTGTCACGTTGCGCGCGCGAGCGCGCTTCACTAACGTGGACGCGTGAATTCCGAGACCGTGCTCGAAGTCCGCGCGCTGACGAGACGCTATCGCACCAGCAGCGAACCCGTCCTCGACGGCATCGACTTCGTGCTTAGGCGCGGCGAGTACGTCGCCATCATGGGCGAATCGGGCGTCGGCAAGTCGACGCTGCTGAACCTGCTCGCGGGACTCGACCGTCCCGACGGCGGCCGGATCCTCTTCATGGGCCAGGATCTGACCGCACTCGACGACGACGCGCTGACGCTGCTGCGCCGACGCAGCTTCGGATTCGTGTTCCAGGCCTTTCACGTGCTGACCTATCTGAGCGTCCGGCAGAACGTCGCGCTGCCGCTCGAGCTGCTCGGCGTCGACGCCGCGACCGCCGCGCAGCGCGTCGACGCGATGCTCGCAGCCACTGGCCTCGCCGGACTCGGTGCACGTTACGCCCGCGAGCTGTCGGGCGGCGAGCTGCAGCGCGTCGCGATCGCCCGCGCCCTGGTGCACCGCCCCGCGCTGCTGCTCGCCGACGAGCCGACCGGGAATCTCGATCCGCGCACGGCGGCCTCGATCCTCGCGCTGCTGCGCGAGCAGCTGCGCCTGGCGGGCGGCGCAGGGCTGCTGATCACCCACTCCGAGGCGGCCGCCGCGACCGCCGATCGGGTGCTGCGTCTCGATGGACGCTCGCTGATGCCGCTGCCCCGCAGCGCGCAACGGGCGTGACGCCGACCGCGATCGCCTGGCGCGTGCTCGCGCTCGCGCAGTGGCGCGAGCAGCCGCTGCGGGTGATCGTCACCGTGCTCGTGATCGCGCTCGGTGTTTCCTTGTCGGCAGCAGTCTACCTCGTCAACGAGAGCGCGCTCGGCGAGTTCGGGCAGGCCACGCGCCGGCTGGTCGGCGAGGCCGATCTGATCGTGCGCGGCGGTGATCCGGGATTCGACGAAGGGGTCTACGCGCGCATCGCGCGACTCGAGGGCGTCCGGCAGGCCAGCGCGGTGCTCGAACTCGACGTGGCGCTGCCCGACCAGCGCCAGACGCTGCCGTTGCTCGGCGTCGACCCGCTGCGCGCGGGTGCCATCCAGCCGCAACTGCTCGGCGAGGTGGGCGGCAGTCTGTTCGAGCTGTTCGAGCCCGATGCCGTCTACCTCAGCGCGGAAGCGGCCGAGTGGCTTGGGGTCGGCCGCGGCGACAGCTTCGAGGTCTTCGTCGGCGGCGGGATGCGGCGGCTGCGCGTGATCGGTCTGCTCTCGACCGAAGCATATCCGAGACGACTCGCGCTGATGGACATTGCCTCGGCGCAATGGCTCTTCGACCGTGTCGGGCGGATCCAGCGCGTCGACCTGCGGCTGGAGCCGGGCACGAGTGTCGCGGCGCTGCGGCGCGCCCTCGAGCCGCTGCTGCCGGTGGGCGTCCGGGTCGTCGAACCGTCGCTCGAGCGCGACCGGGCGATGACCGTCACGCGCGCGTATCGGATCAACCTCAACATGCTCGCACTCGTTTCGCTGCTGACCGGTTCCTTCCTCGTGTTCTCGACCCAGTCGCTGGCCGTGCTGCGCCGCCGCCCGGCGCTCGGGCTGCTGCGCGCGATCGGCCTGCGCCGCGCCGAGTTACAGCGCGCGCTGATTGCCGAGGGCCTCTTGCTCGGTGGCGCCGGCGCACTGCTCGGCGTCATCGGCGGCCAGCTCGTCGCCTGGGGCGTGCTCGAGTGGCTGCGTGGCGACTTCGGCGCCGGGCAGATCACGGGCGGCGAACCGCCGCGGCAGATCGACTGGCTGTCGCTGCTGACTTTCTTCGCGATGGGCACGGGGGTCGCCAGCGTCGGCGCCTGGGCACCGGCCCTCGAAGCGGCGCGCCGTCCGCCGGCCATGGCACTGCGCGCTGGCGACGCCGAACCTGCACTGGCGCCGCTGCGCAGCGCGCTGCCGGCCTTGCTGCTGCTCGCACTCGGGATCGGTCTGGCGCTGCTGCCAGCGACCGCAGGGATCCCTTTGTTCGGCTACGGCGCGATCGCCGCGCTGCTGCTCGGCGCAGTGCTGCTCGTGCCGAGGATCGCCGGCGTGGTGCTCGCGCGCGCGCCCGCGCCCGGCAGCGTCGCCGCAGCGCTCGCGCTCGCCCGCCTGCGCGGCAGCCTCGGGCAGAGTACCGTCACGCTTGCGGCGATCATCGTCAGCTTCAGTCTGATGGTCGCGATGGCCATCATGGTGCACTCGTTTCGGGAGTCCTTCGAGCAGTGGCTGGCGCAGACGCTGCCGGCGCCGATCCAGTGGCGCGTCGCAACCGGCAACGACACCGCCAGCATCGACACGGTGGACCAGACGCGCATCGCTGCGCTCGATGGGGTCCAGGCGGTGCAGTTCCAGCGCAGCCTGCAAGTGCTGCTCGATGCCGCGCACCCGCCCGTCGCCCTGCTCGCGCGCGATCCCACACCGGGCGAGACGCGTCCGGCGCTCGCCCTCGTGGGCGCCGAGCTGGCACCTGCCCCGGGACAACGCCGCGCCTGGGTCTCCGAGGCCATCGTCGATCTCTATGGAGCGAAGCGGGGCGGCACGCTGACGCTGCCGCTCGGCGGGCGGTCCGTGCCCTTCACGGTCGCAGGCGTGTTCCGCGACTATGGCCGCTCCACCGGTGCCATCGTCATCGTGCGCGGCGACTACATTGCCCTGACGGGCGATACGAGCGCGACGGAGGGCTCGGTCTGGGTCGCACCGCGTGCCGGCGTCGACGCGGTCGCCGCCGCGCTGCGTTCGGTGGGCCCTCGCCCGGGATTCATCGAAGTGCGCAGCAGCGACGAGATCCGTGCGCTGTCGCTCGCGGCCTTCGACCGCGCGTTCGCGATCACCTACGGCCTCGAGGCGGTCGCAGTGGCGATCGGCCTGCTCGGCATCGGCTTTGCGAGCAGCTCGAACGCGCTCGCGCGCCGGGCCGAGTTCGGCATGCTGCGCCACGTCGGCTTGCGGCGCAGGGACGTGCTCGCGATGCTGGCCGCAGAGGGACTCCTGATCAGTGCGATCGGCGTGCTCTACGGCCTGCTGGTCGGGCTCGGGCTCAGCATCATCCTCGTCCATGTCGTCAACCGGCAGAGCTTCCACTGGAGCGTGGATCTCGCCCTGCCGTTCGGCGAGCTGCTGTCGGTCAGCGCGCTGCTCGTGCTCGCGGCAGCGGCGACGGCGCTGCTCGCCGGACGACGCGTGCTGCGCGGCGAGGCGGTGCGCGCCGTACGGGAGGACTGGTGAGCGGGTGGCGCCTCGGTGCACTGGCTGCGGTCGTGGCGCTGCTGACCGGGGTCCCCGGGCGCTCGGCGACCGTGTTCGCGCCCGTCCTGCCTGGACAGCGCATCGAACTGCCGCGCGATCATGGCGCGCATCCCGATCATCGGACCGAGTGGTGGTATGCGACCGGCTGGATCGAGACCGGACGCGGCGAGACCCTCGGCTTCCAGGTCACCTTCTTCCGCACCCGACCCGCTCTCGCGCCCGACAACCCGAGCGCCTTCGCGCCGCGTGAACTCGTGATCGCGCACGCCGCGATCAGCGATCCGGCACGCGGCCGGCTCTGGAAGGATCAGCGACTCGCGCGCGCAGTCCTCGGGCTTGCGGGCACGTCCACCATCGACACGAGGGCGTGGCTCGACCGCTGGTATCTCGAGCGTCGTGGCGACCGCTACGTCACGCGCGTCGATGCCGACGATTTCGCGTTCGAGCTGACGCTGCGCCGGACGCAGCCGCCGCTCGTCCATGGCCGCGACGGCTACAGCCAGAAGGGTCCGGCGGCCGAGTCCGCGAGCTTCTACTACAGCGTGCCGCAGCTTGCGGTGAGCGGCACGATCCGTCGTGCCGACCGATTCGATACGGTGACCGGCCGCGCCTGGCTCGATCACGAGTGGTCGAGCGCCCTGCTCGACCGCGAGGCGACGGGCTGGGACTGGATCGGCATCAATCTCGACGACGGAGGCGCACTGATGCTGTTCCGGCTCCGCGACGCCGCCGGCCGTCGCCACTGGGCGGGCGGCACGCTGCGTCGCGCCGACGGCAGTGTCCGCGTCTTCTCGCCCGACGAGGTCGAGTTCGAACCGGGGCGGCGCTGGCGCTCGCCGCGCACCGGCATCGAATACCCGGTGACCTGGCGTGTGCGCGCGGCGGATCTCGCGCTGACGCTCGAGCCGCTGATCGACGACCAGGAGAGCGACACCCGCGCCTCGACCGGCTCCATTTACTGGGAGGGTGCCGTCACGGCATTCGTCGCGGGCCGCCGGCTCGGACGCGGTTACCTCGAGCTCACGGGGTACGGCGAGCGCCTGCGGCTGCCCTGAGCGGCGCATCGGCAACGAATCGCTCACGCCGCCTTCGCTGCCGCAGACCGGGCAATGGCAGCCGCCCCGGCCGCCGTCCTGGGTCACCCCGCCACGGGCTTCGGCCGCAGACCCCGCTCGTCGAGCCAGCGCAGTGCCGCGGAGAACGCCGCCGTCGCATCGGCCTTGTTGTAGGAAGGCCGGTAATCGGCATGGAAGCCATGCTGCGCGAGCGGATAGACGATGATCTCCGAGGCCTGCGCGGCCGCCGATCCGGAAGCGAGCGCCTTGCGCATCTGCTCGACGGTATCGAGCGGAATGCCAGCGTCCTTCCCAGCGTACAAACCGAGCACCGGTGCCTTGAGCTCGCCCGCGACATCGACCGGGTGCCGCGGCTGCCGTTCGCTCGGCGCACCGACGAGGCGGCCGTACCAGGCGATGCCGGCCTTGACGCGCGGGTTGTGCGCGGCGTAGAGCCAGGTGATGCGGCCGCCCCAGCAGAACCCCGTGACGGCGAGCCGGCGTGCATCGCCGCCATGGTCGGCCGCCCAGCGTACGGTGGCATCGAGGTCGCTCATGACCTGCGCATCGGGCACCTTCGCGACGATGTCCCGCATGAGCGCCTGGATGTCGGTGAACGCCGAGGGATTGCCCTGGCGCGCGAACAGCTCCGGCGCGATCGCCAGGTAGCCACGCTTCGCGAAGCGGCGGCAGACGTCCTTGATGTGCTCGTGGACGCCGAAGATCTCCTGCACGACGAGGATGATCGGTGCGGCTCGCTGTCGCTTCGGGCGCGCGCGGTAGGCGGGGATCTCGCCGTCGACTACGGGAATGCGGACCTCGCCCGCCTCCAAACCCTCCGTGTCGGTAGTGATCGTCTCGGCGCCGACTGGCCCGGCGGCGGCCGCGAAGCCTGCGCCGAGCGAGGTGACGAGAAAGCCGCGACGGTCCAGACCCGATAGCGGGCGCAGACTGCGCAAATCTTCAGTGGTGGGGCTCGAATCGCGGGACGGATCCGTCATACAGTGGCCTCCATGAGACTGCTGGTGTTCCTGGGCTTCATCTTAGCGATCGCGCTGCTCTTGCGGAGCGTGCTGCGCAAGCGCGGCCGCCCGGCAGATCGCCCGGCGGCTCGCGTCGACGCGGCCGCGCGCGACGCCGATGCGCCGACGCGTGCGCCCGCCGCGCTGCCGGCTCCCCACGACGCGTCCGTGACGGTTCGCGGCCACGCCGGGCCGATGCCGGGCGGCGCCGAGGGTGCGCGTTCGGCGGCCGACAGCCGCCGCGCGCTGCATGCGCTGCTGCTCGGCGTCGAGGCCCTCGCCGAGGACGTGCCTCTCGCGCATGCCCGCATCGTCAACGAGGTGCTCGGCTTACTGGAACATGCCGCCGAGGAGCCTCGCTGGATGCCGCGTCGCCCGTTGCTGATCCCGGAGCTCATGCGATTGGTGTCGGATCCCGACGCCTCGCGACGCCAGATAGCGGCGCTCGTCGCCCGCGACCCCTCGCTGACCGCCGAACTGCTGCGCATCGCCAACAGCGCGTACTACCGGACGGGTCCACAGCCGGTCGAGAGCATCGATCGCGCCGTGGCCGTGCTCGGCGCCGATGGCATGCGTTCCGCGATCGCCGCCGCCGTGCTGCAACCCGTCTTCGCGACGCCAGCCGGAGGCTTCGCGCGGTTCCCGGCGCTGACCTGGGACCACGCGTTCGTCGCCGGAGTCGCGGCGGAATCCTGCGCCGCGATCGTCGAGGACGAAGACCCATTCGCCGCGCAGCTGCTGGCGCTGCTGACCGGACTCGGTCGCATCGTCGTGTTCCGCGCCGCCGGCGAACGCTACGCAACCGAGCCGGACCTCGCGCCGAGCCCGAGCGCGATCGGCAGGCTGCTAGAACTGCAGGCGCCCGCCGTGGCGCGGCGCATTGCTGCGGGCTGGGAGGTCTCGGACCGGATGCTCGACGCGCTCTCGGACCAGATCGCCGCGTTGCGCGGCCCCGAGGCGCCGCTGTCCGCACTCGGACGCGCCGTGGTGCTCGGCGACCGCATCGGCGCGCTCGTGCTGCTCCATCGCGAGCGGCGGCTCGATGTCGCGTCGGTACGCCAGACCGCGATCGCACAGGGCGCCCCGGCGACCTTCTTCGACCGTCTCTGGCTGCGCCTCGCGGCCACCTGAAGCATCGGCGGCCGGCGGGCCCGCGGCGCCCGCATCCGTGCTTTCCTCGCTGGCCCGGCCCGCCGGGCTGGCCGATCCTGCCGGCGATTCGAGGATGGCTGCAATGAACGATCACACCGTCACCCCCTACGAACTGCTCGGCGGCGCCGAGCCGCTCCGTCAGCTCATCGACCGGTTCTACGATGTCATGGACGAGGCACCGCAGGTGCGCACGCTTCGAGCGATGCACGGCGCCGATCTCGCGCCGATGCGCGAAAAGCTCTACGAATTCATCAGCGGCTGGCTCGGCGGACCGCCGCTCTATGCGCAGCGCACCGGCTCGGCGTGCATCACGCGTGCGCACCAGCCCTTCCCGATCGACGAGACGGCCCGCGACCAGTGGCTCTGGTGCATGGAGCGCGCGCTCGACGACGTCGGCGCACCGGCCGAAGTGGGGCGGATGATAGCGGCACCGCTCGCGCGGATGGCCGATTTCCTGCGCAACCGCTGACGCCGGCTCAGAGCGTCTGCCTGACGATGCGGCCGTCCTTGACGATCAGCCGCAGGTTGCGCTCGGGATCCTCGAGCACCCGGATGTCCTCGAGCGGATTGCCGTCGACGACGAGCAGATCGGCGAGCGCGCCCGGCTCGAGCAGGCCGAGTCGCCCGTAGCCGTTGCGCGGACCGGAGAGGGCGAGCAGCTCGCCATTGATCGACGTCGCCTGGCGGAGGATCTCGAGTGGCGTGAACCAGCGCAACCGCGCGCCGAACTCGCGCGACTGCCAGGCGAAGACGCGCGCCCCGCCGAACACGTCGGTGCCGAAGGCGATGCGCACACCGTAGCGGCGCGCGAGCTGCATCATGCGGTCCAGCCCGCCCGCGACGAGCTGCGACTTCTCGCGCTGCGCCTGCTGCGTCGGCGTCGGGGGCGGCGTACCGGGAGCGGGCGGCTGGGCGAACACACCGCTAAAGACGTAGGCCTGTGGTGAGAGAAACACGCCGCGTTCGGCGATGAGTTTCATCGTCGGTTCGTCGATCAGGTGGGCGTGTTCAATGCTGCGCACGCCGGCCTCTACCGCGCGACGGATCGCGACCGGCGTGTAGGCGTGCACCGCGACGTAAGTGCCCCAGTCGGCGGCAGCCTGGACGGCCGCGCGCAGTTCGCTGTCGAAGTACTGCACGCTGTCGATCGGATCGAAGGCCGAGGAGATGCCGCCGCCCGCCGCCAGCTTGATCTGCGTGGCACCGAGCCGGAGCTGTTCGCGGACTGCCGCGGCGACTTCGTCGGCGCCGTCGGCGATGACGCCATAGCCGAGACGCTCGAGAGCGTCGTCCTGGCCGCTCCACCGGCGTGCCGGTGTGGTGCGCTGGCGGAAATCGCCGTGGCCGCTGGTCTGGCTGACCATCGCACCCGACGGAAAGATCCGCGGGCCCTCGATGAGACCCTCGTCGATCGCCTGCTTGAGTCCGAATGACGGTCCGGCCATGTCGCGGATCGTCGTGAAACCGCGCAGCAGCATCTGCCGCGCCTCGACGGCGGAGCGCTGCGCGAGGTAGTTCGGATCGTTGTCGCGCAAGGCGGTCAGCGGCACGGCGATGGTCGGATGGACATGCGCGTCGATCAGGCCGGGAATCACGACGCGGCCGCCGGCATCGATCACCCGTGCCCCGTCCGCCGCTGCGGCGTCCGCCGTCACGTCGCGGACCGCTTCGATGCGGTTGCCGCGGATCACGATCTCGGCCCGCTCGCGCAGCCGCTCACTGCGGCCGTCGAAGACGCGCGCGTTGCGGATGATAAGCTGCGCGTCGGCCGCCGCCGCGAACGACCCGGCAGCGAGCAGCGTGGCGATCAAGGCTGCGCTGACGCGGCGCAGTCGCCGCGTCAGCCGGACTCCCGAATGGAGGCTGCTTGTCACGTTCAGTTCCTTTGCTCTGGACCGCCCTCTGGCTGCTCACGCTAGCACAGCCCGCGGACGCCCTCGACCTCGCCGAGCTCGCGCGCCGCACGCTCGGCGCGGATCAGGGCGTGTATGTCGAGACCTCGGACGGCAGCGTGCTCGTCCAACAGGTCGCAGCCCGTGCCGTGCATCCGGCCTCGATATCGAAGATCCCGACCACGATCGCCTTGCTGCGCCAGTTCGGCCCCGCGCACCGTTTCGTGACGACTTTCAGCGCCACTGGACCGATCGCCGGCGGCGCCCTACGCGGCGATCTCGTCGTCGACCCCGGCGGCGATCCCTACTTCGTCGACGAGAATGCCCTGCTCGTCCTGCTCGGGCTGCGCGAGCTCGGCATCGAGCGTGTCGACGGCGCACTGCGCGTGCGCGGAGCGCTGACCTTCAACTGGACGCCCGACGCGACCGGGAAGCGGCTGCGCGCGGCGCTGGCGGGACAGGTGCCGCGGGCCGCATGGTCGGCGGTTCACGCGCGTGCCGGCGGCGGCATGCTTGGCGCGGTCGCCGCGGCGCCGATGCTGCGCTGGGCATCCGTCGCTGCCAGCGGCGGCGCCGACGCGCCGGCGCAGCCTCTGCTCGTGCATCGCTCGCAGCCGTTGCTGCCGATGGTCAAGGCGCTCAACGATTACTCGAACAACATCTTCCGGCCACTCGCCGAAGCGGCCGGTGGCGCCGCCGCCGTCGAGCGCCTCGCGCGCGAGCTCGTTCCGCCGGAGCAGCGCGGCGAGATCCGGCTCGCGGACGGCGCTGGTGTGGATCCACGCAATCGGCTCAGTCCACGCGTCACGGTCCGGCTGCTGCGCGCGCTCGAGGCAGAGCTCTCGCGCAGCGGCCATGGCCTGCCGGACGTGCTGCCGGTGGCCGGCATCGACGATGGAACGCTGCGCCAGCGGCTCGCCGGACCGTCCGAGATCGGGCGCGTTGTTGGCAAGACCGGTACTTACGGTGACTACGGCGCCTGCGCGCTCGCCGGCGCGCTGCGCAGCGCCCGCCATGGAACCGTGTACTTCGCGATCCTGAACCGGGGCATTCCGATCGTGCCGGCGCGCCAGCGCCAGGACGCGTTCCTGCGCGAACTGCTGCGGGCGCTCGACGGCGAACCCTGGCCGTATGTGCGCGATCCGGCGCCAGCGTTCACGAGAGCCCGGGTCGAGCTCGCCGGTGCGACCGCGTCGTCCCTCAGTCCCTGAGCTCGCTGCCTGCACCGTCCACCGTGAGCTGCCGCGCGACGCCGTGGTAGAGGTGGCGCATGTAGACGATGGGCGCGAGGGGCGCCTCGATCCACGCGCGGATACGCCAGCCGCTCGCGCTGCGCTCGCAGACCGCCGCGGCGCGCAGCCTGCCGGCCACAGGCGCGTCGCTGCCGACGCGCGCGAGCCAGGTCAGCTCGAAGCCGACGAGTTGCCGGTGCTCGTCGAGCGGCACGCTGGTCCGGGGCACGAACCGCGCGCGCAGATGCGACAGGGTCTGCGACGTGAGTCGCCAGTAGTTCTCGAGCTTGTCCCAGGAATCGATGAATTCGTCGTGTTCCTCGGCAAGGTAGAAGGGTGCCGGCAGGCGCTCGACCCATAGCGCGCGGACGGCGGCAAAGTCCTTCGCGCCGTAGTGTCGGCCGAGGGCCGCAAACAGTTCGACGATGCCAGGATCGATCGGCGGCATGGCGGCTCCGTGCTCAGCAGGGCTGGTGGAACTCTAGGCGCTCTCGGTCGGGGCCGTCGGCGGCGAAGGCGAGCGCGCGACCGATGCCCGGCAGCACGACCTCCGCGACCGGGCCGATGCCTGAGGCGCCGAGTTCGCGGAGCCGCGCCTGCGCCGCGGCGACGTCCGGCGTCTCGAATGAGATCGCCAGGATGCCGAGGCGCGGCGGACGCGCACGTGCCCCGACCGGTTCGCCGGGCAGCCCCCTATACTGAACGATCTCGATGCGACCGACCGGCGAGCGCTCCGGCTTGTACAGGTTGATATCGTGCAGCGCGACGTGCTTGGGGATGTGAAAGAAACCCGAGAGGTCGGTGATCAGGCGGTCGAAGAACAGCGAATATCCGAGTCCACGATAGAAGTCGCGCGAGCGATGCGCGTCGTCGACGTGTATCGCGACCGTTTCGACCTCGGTCGCAAGGCCCTCGATCGGCGCAAACACGTCCGGCCGCCCGCTGACGGTGTAAACGTCGAGCAGCGTGCCGTCCGGATCGAAGCTCAGCGAATCCCAGGCCTCGAGCCCGGGTTCGACCTCCCAGCGCGTCGGTCGGGACCTCGCGCGGGCGCCCGCAGCGAGGATGGTCTCGTAGCTCGCGCGGATGTCGGGCACTCGGATGTTGACGGCGTAGTGGCCGTAGTCGAAATAGCGCTCATAGCCGCCCCACGCGTGCTCACCGCTCGGTGTGCACTCGAGGAGCCGGATCATGCCGCGCCGGACCGGAACGCCGCCGCTGAAACGCGCAAGCAGAGCCGTGCGCGCGTCGACACCGTCTGGCACACCCCAGAGAGCCGCGCAATCGCGACCGACGTTCGACTCGTCGAGGGTCCTGTACCCGAATACCTTCTCGTAGAA
The DNA here is from genome assembly GCA_037444685.1 of Gammaproteobacteria bacterium. Classification (GTDB taxonomy): domain Bacteria; phylum Pseudomonadota; class Gammaproteobacteria; order Steroidobacterales; family Steroidobacteraceae; genus UBA964. The sequence goes on along the minus strand of JBBILX010000006.1, from coordinate 153,652 downwards.
GGTCCGGGTGCGCGCGAGGTTTCGCACGCCGAGCGTGACGGCCTGGATCTCCGAGCACCAATTCATGCGAAACTCGTGCCTATCGCTCCGAGGATAACGCAATGAGTCTCGTCGCATACACCGTCGCGGAAGGCATTGCCATGCTCGAGATGGCCAACCCGCCGGTCAACAGTCTCGGCCGCCGGCTCTGCATGGATCTCATCGACGCCTTCGAGCGCGCCTTCGGCGACGCCACCGTCGAGGGCATCGTGCTGCACGGCGGCGCGAGCTTCTCGGCCGGCGCCGACATCCGCGAGTTCGAGGGCGCCTCGCCGGGGACGGCGGGACTGCTGCGTACGCTGATCGACGTGCTCGATGCGAGCCCGAAACCGGTCTGCGCCGCGATCCGCGGCGTCGCACTCGGTGGCGGTCTCGAGCTCGCGATGGGCTGCCACTACCGCGTCGCGCACACGGGCGCGAGACTCGGTCTGCCGGAGGTCAAGCTTGGCCTGCTGCCCGGTGCCGGCGGCACGCAACGCCTGCCCCGTCTGATCGGCGTCGAGAACGCACTCAACGTGATCCTCGGCGGCGAGCCGCTGCCGGCCCCGCTGTTCGCGGGCTCGCCACTGCTCGACGCGGTCGTCGACGACGATCCGGTCGCCACGGCGCGCCAACTGGTGCGCGAGAAGGCCCGCGACCCGGCGCAGCGCACCGCCGGCTGGCCGCGCGCGCGTGATCGGGATCTGCGGGAGCCTCGGCTCGAGCCGCTGCTGCAGTTTGCGCGTCACACGGCGCGCACCGCCTTCCCGCAGTATCCGGCGCCGATCCGCTGCATCGATGCCATCGGCGCGGCGGCGACGCTCGATTTCGATGCCGGCATGGACCGCGAGTACGAGCTGTTCCTGGAACTGTTCACGAGCCCGGTGTCACTGGCGCTCAGGCACGCCTTCTTCGCCGAGCGTGCGGCAGCGAAGATCGCCGACCTGCCCGAGGGGACGCGCACGCGCGAGATCCGCCGAGCCGCCGTCATCGGTTCGGGCACGATGGGCACGGGCATCGCGATCTGCTTCATCAACGCCGGCATTCCCGTCTCGCTGCTCGACCTCAAGGCCGAGGCGCTCGAACGCGGCATCGCCAAGATCCGCGAGACCCTCGAAGGCCAGGCAAAGAAAGGCCGGCTCGCGCCGGAACAGGTGGTCGAACGCATGGCGCTGCTGTCGCGCGCGACGGACTACGCAGCGATCGCCGATGCCGACATCGCGATCGAGGCCGTGTTCGAGGACATGGCCGTCAAGGAACAGGTCTTCCGTCAGCTCGATGCAACGATGAAGCCCGGCGCGATCCTCGCGACCAATACCTCGACGCTCGACGTCGATCGGATCGCGGCCGTCACGCGTCGTCCTGGCGACGTCATTGGCACACATTTTTTCAGCCCGGCCCACGTGATGAAGCTGCTCGAGGTCGTGCGCGGCAAGGCGACTTCGCACGAAGTGCTCGCGACGACCATGACGCTCGCGAAGACGCTGCGCAAGACCGGCGTCGTCTCTGGCGTCTGCGACGGCTTCATCGGCAACCGGATGATAGAGCAGTACTCACGTCAGGCATTCCTGCTGCTCGACGAAGGCGCCTCGCCGCAGCAGATCGATGCCGCGATCGAAGCCTTCGGCTTCGCGATGGGTCCGTTCCGAATGAGCGACCTCGCCGGCAACGACATCGGCTGGCACATTCGCCAGCGCCGGTACGTCGAGCAGCCGCAGCTGTTTTACTCGAAGGTCGGTGACCGGCTCTACGAGCTCGGCCGGCACGGCCAGAAGACCGGCGCCGGTTGGTACGACTATCGCCCGGGTGACCGGACGGCCTATCCCTCGCCCGTCGTCGACGAGATGATCGCGCGACATCGCGCGGCCATCGGCCTCGCGCCGCGGCGTATCGGCACGCGCGAGATCGTCGACCGCCTCGTGCTCGCGCTCGTCAATGAAGGCGCGCGGATCCTCGAGGAGGGCATCGCGCAGCGATCCTCGGACATCGACATGGTCTACCTGACCGGCTATGGCTTCCCGGCGTGGCGCGGTGGCCCGATGTTCTGGGCCGACCAATCCGGGCTCTACGACATCATGCACAGGATGAAGCGCCTCGCGCGCAACCCGCATGGCGATCCGGGCTTCTGGACACCCGCACCCCTGCTCGAGCGACTCGCGCTGGCGGGCGGCCGCTTCAGCACCTGGCAAGGAGAGAAGGCATGACTCGGGAAGCGGTCATCGTGTCGACGGCGCGCACGCCGCTCGCAAAGTCCTGGCGCGGCGCCTACAACATGACGCATGGTGCCACGCTCGCGGGCCATGTCGTGCAGGCCGCGATTACCCGCGCCGGCATCGAGCCGGCCGAGGTCGAGGACGTGCTGATGGGCTGCGCATTGCCGGAAGGCGCCACCGGCAACAACATTGCGCGCCAGGCCGCGATCCGTGCCGGCTGCCCGGTCAGCGTACCCGGCGTCACGATCAACCGTTTCTGCTCCTCGGGCCTGCAGACGATCGCGCTGGCGGCGCAGCGCATCCTCGCCGGCGAGGGACGGATCTACGTCGCGGGCGGCGTCGAGTCGATCTCCTGCGTGCAGAACGAACTGAACCGGCATATGGCCGAGGAGAACTGGATCCGACAGCGCAAGCCCGAACTGTACCTTTCGATGCTCGAGACCGCCGAGATCGTCGCGAAGCGCTACGGCATCGGCCGCGACCGCATGGACGAGTACGGCGCGCGGAGCCAGCAGCGCGCCTGCGCCGCGCAGGCGGCCGGGCACTTCGACGCCGAGCTTGCACCGCTCGAGACGACCATGGCCAGCGTCGAGAAGGAGACCGGCCGCCTCTACACGAGGAAGCTGACGCTCGCCGCGGACGAAGGTCTGCGACCAGAGACGACGTTCGAGGCCGTGCACAAGCTGCGCCCGGCGCTGCCGAACGGCCTGATCGCGGCCGGCAACGCGAGCCAGTTCTCCGACGGCGCGGGCGCCTGCGTGATCATGGATGCGCGGCTCGCCGAGCAGCGCGGCCTCGCGCCGCTCGGCGCTTTCCGCGGCTTCGCCGTCGCGGGATGCGAGCCCGACGAGATGGGTATCGGCCCGGTGTTCGCGGTCCCGAAAATGCTCGAACGAACCGGCCTCACGATCGACGACATCGGAGTCTGGGAGCTCAACGAGGCGTTCGCCGTACAGGTTCTCTACTGCCGCGACCGGCTCGGCATCCCCGACGAGCGGCTCAACGTCGATGGCGGCGCTATCGCGGTCGGCCACCCGTACGGTATGAGCGGCCAGCGTCTCGTTGGCCACGCGCTGCTCGCAGGCAAGCGCCTCGGCGCCAGACACGTCGTGGTCACCATGTGCATCGGCGGCGGTATGGGCGCGGCAGGACTGTTCGAAGTGTTCTGAACGGCGGACGCGCCGATGGCAGCGAACGCTTCTGGCTCGACGACGCGCGCTGAGACCGCAGCGGCTTCGCATCTCGGCACCGCGTCCCGCTCCGATGCCGTGACCGCCGCGTGACGCAAGTCTCAGATCGCCGCGTGCCAGCGCGTCGCTTCGATGATTGTTGAGCGGTCGCACGCCCGCCCGCACGGCCCGACCGTAGGCTTGCAAGCACTCGTGCGCCATCGGGCGCTCCGCCTACGGAGTGAGTAAACCACGTGGCCTCCGACACCGGGAAGAACCCGGACGAAGCCGCAAGATCGCGAACGGACGCGCTGCTCGGCGCCACGGGCAAGCGGCTCGGCTGCGCCGGTGTCGCAGTGCTGACTTCGACCGGCGCGATCCGCCGGCTCTGGGCCCGCAGCGATTCCGCGCGCGCGTTTGCGGCGGCGCAGATCGAGGCGCTGCGCAGCGTCCTCAGCGAACGCGTGATCGACCAGCGCTCGCGGCTGCTCAGCAACCGCGTTCGCCTGTCGCGCGAGTCGCCGGTGATCGGCCGCGTGCTCGCCGTGCCGATCGCCGCACACGGTCGGCGTCCCGTCGGCATCGTCATCGCGGTCGATCGATCGACGGGTCCTGAGTTCGAGGCACGCGCCGTTCGCTCGCTGCGGCGGCTCGCCGCGACGCTGTTCGAGCAGATGCAACGCGACCGCGATGCGGCAACCGGACTCAGCAACTGGAGCGGCTTCACGCGCCGCGTGCAGCGACTCGTCGCCGGCCTCGCCGCCGACGCGCCGGTGTCGCTGCTCTACGGCAACATTGACCGCCTGCACGTGCTGAACATGGCACGTGGCCTCGCCGCCGGCGACGCGGCGATCCTGCTCGCCGCGCAGGTCATACGCAGCTCGCTGACCGATGCGCGCAATGTCGCCTGCCGGCTCTCCGGCGACCGATTCGTGATCGCGCTGCCGCAGCGCGATGGCGCGCAGGCGCGCGCCGCCGCCGAGCGCATGCGGCTTCGCTTCCAGAGCGACATCCGCCGCATGTTCGGACCCGCCGCGCCGCTGTCGATATCCTGGGGCGTCCTGACCACGCCTGCCGCGCACTTCGACGCTCAGCGCGCGATCACCGACGCCGAGCTCGCCTGCCGCGCTGTCAAGGAGCACGGCCGGCGCGGCGTCGAATGCTACGAGGCCACGGACCCGAGTCTCGCGCGTCGCCACGACGACGTCGACGCGCTGCGCCGTCTCGCCGAGGCGATCGAGGCAAGGCGCCTCGTGATCTACGCCCAGCCGACCGCGCCACTGCAGAACAGCGCCCTGCCGACCAGCTACGAACTGCTGGCGCGCATCGAGACCGCCGATGGCGGGCTGGTCGAGCCGGCCGGCTTCCTGCCGGCAGCCGAGCGCTATCAGTTGCTGCCCGAGCTGGACCGCAGCGTGGTGTCGCGTGCCTTCGAGCAGCTTCGCAACGCGGTCCCCGACGATGGTCCGCTGCCGTTCTCGTTCTCGCTCAACCTGTCCGAGGTGTCGCTGGCGTCGCCGGGGTTCGACGACTGGCTGCTCGAGGAGCTTGCGCGCTGGGCCATCCCGGCCCGACAAGTGACGATCGAGCTGCGTGAGGCAGCGACAGCAGCGCACCTCGAGGCGCTGCGGCGGATCGTCGAGAGGCTGTCGCGCGAGGGATTGCATTTCGCCGTCGACGACTTCGGCACCGGCCTCAACTCACTGCCGCACCTCAAGGCGCTCAACGTCACGAGCATCAAGCTCGACCGCTCCTACGTGCACGACCTGCTCGCCGACACCCGCTCGCAGGCCCTCGTGCGCGCGATCGTTCAGCTCGCCGAGGCCATGGGCATCCTGACCGTCGCCGAGTACGTCGACACCCTCGCGCTGCGCCGCAAGCTCGGTGAGCTGGGTGTGCAGTTCGCCCAAGGCCACGCCGTCGGCCGACCCGAGCCGCTGGAAGCCGTGCTTGGGCAGACGGCTCCCGTCACGGCATTCAGGCGCGCGTCGGTGGTCTGAGCCGCGGACGCAGCGGCAGCTCGCGGATGCGCTGGCCGGTCGCGGCGAACACCGCATTGGCGAGGGCTGCGGCGATCGGCGGCGTGCCGGGCTCGCCGAGTCCGCCCGGGCGCTCGCGCGAGTCGATGAATGCGACCTCGATCCGCGGCGCATCGGGCAGGCGCAGCAGCGGATAGTCGTTGAAATTGCCCTCGACGACGCTGCCGGCCGCGATCGTGATGCGCTCCTCGAGCGCGGCCGACAGGCCGAACAGTACGCCGCCCTCGATCTGCGCGAGTGCCGTGTCGGGATTGACGACGATGCCGCAGTCGACGGCCGCCCAGACGCGCTCGGCACGCAGCGCGCCCGAGACATCCACGCTGACCTCGCAGACCTCGGCCACGATGCTGCCGAAGCTCTCGACGATCGCGATCCCGCGGCCGCGCCGCGTCCCGCTCGAAGGATCGACGACCGCCCTCGGCGTCCCGCGCCAGCCGCTCATCGCAGCGACGCGCTCGAGCACCGCGCGGTGGCGCGGCCGGCCGGTGAGCCCCTTTAGACGGAACTCGAGGGGATCGGCTCCGGCAGCCGCGGCGAGCTCGTCGGCGAACGATTCGATGAAGAAGCCGTGCTGCGAGAACGCCACCGAGCGCCATGCGCCTTCACGGACGTGGCTACGCATCGGCACGTGGCGGACGTCGAGATTCGCGATGTCATAGAGCGGGCGCGCCGCGCTGCCCTCGCGGGCCCCGGTGTAGCGACAGGACCAGGCGAGCGGCCGACCGCTCCCATCGACGGCTCCCTCGAGCACTGCGCTGACCGCCGGCCGGTAGAACCCATGGCGCGTGTCCTCCTCGCGCGACCAGATCAGCTTCACCGGCGCCGGCGCGACGGCCTGCGCGATTCGCGCAGCCTGCTCGACGAAGTCGTCCTCGTGCGGCAGGCGGCGCCCGAAGCCGCCGCCGACCTGCTGGTTGCGGACCGTCACGCGCTCGGGATCGATGCCAGTCACCTTGGCCACGCGCCGGCGCGCGTTGAGCGGATCCTGCACGCCGGTCCAGACCTCGCAGCGGCCATCGGCGATCCGCACGGTCGCGCTCATCGGTTCCATCGTCGCGTGGTGCAGGAACGGTACGCGGTACTCGGCGCGGATCCGGCGCGGCGCGGTTGCAAGCGCCGCCCTTGCATCGCCTCGCACGAGGTCCCTGCGCGAATCGTCGCCGGCGAGCGCCGCGGACTGCTCGGCGAACCACGCTTCGCTCGTAAAGCCGCCCTTGCCCGCATCGCTGAAGCGCGGCTCGAGTGCCTCGACGGCGCGGCGGGCCTGCCACCAGCCGTCGGCCACCACGGCCACGGCATCCTCGAGCCGCACCACCGCGCGCACGCCCGGCCGCGCGCGCGCCGGCGCTTCGTCGACGTCGACGAGCTTTGCGCCGAACACAGGCGCCGCGCGCACGGCGGCGTGCAGCAGCCCGGGCGGCCGCACGTCGACCGCAAAGACCGCGCTGCCGTCCACCTTCGATGGCAGATCGAATCGTCGCCGCGAGGTGCCGACGATCCGGTATTCGGCTGGATCCTTGAGCGCCGGATGCATCGGCGGCTCGAGCGCGGCGGCCGCGGCCGCGAGCTCCCCGAAGGTCGCCGAACGGCCGCTCGGCTCGTGCACGACCCGCGACAGCCGTGCGCGGCACTCGGCGGCGGCCACGCCCCAGCGCTCGGCCGCGGCGCGCAGCAACAGCTCCTTCGCCGCGGCGCCGGCGATGCGCATGCCGAACCAGCCCGTGCCGCGCACGCTGACGCTGCCACCGGTCAACTGAAAATCCATCCACTGAGTGAGCTTGAAAGCCGAGTACTCGAAGCCGCGCACCAGCACACGCGGAATCTGCAGCTGCGAGAAGAAGCCGCGCAGGATGTGGCCATTCGCGTAGTCGTCCGTCGCCGGCGCCGGCTCCATGCGCACGAGGTCCCAATCGGCCTCGAGTTCCTCGGCGAGCATCATCGCGAGCGCCGTCTGCGAGCCCTGCCCGAGCTCGGCGTGCGGCACGATCGCGACGACGTGATTGTCTGGCGTGAGCCGCACCCAGACCGCAAGCTGCATCGCGTCGGGCGAGTTCTCCGGGCGCATCGCGATGCGGTTCGGCGCGAATGTCACGACGCCTGCCCCGAGGAGCAGGCCGCCGCCGACGAGGCTTCCCGTCGTGATCAGCGCGCGGCGCGTCCACCGGCTCATCGCATCACTCCTTGCCACCTTGGGTCCCTAGAATAGAGCCTCGCATGACCCACGCGCATCCGAAAGTCGGCGCGCGCGACCGGTGGCTCGTTCTGTGGCTCGCCGCGATCGTGGCGTTTTCGTTTCAGGGCTCAAGGCATCTCTGGGATCCGGACGAGGGCCGCTACACGAATGTCGCCCATCAGATGCTCGACACCGGTGACTGGCTCATTCCGCGACTGGAGGCCGATCGACCGCATCTGACCAAACCGCCGCTGACGTACTGGGCGATCGCCACCGGATTCTTGGTCGCCGGCAGGAACGAATGGGGCGCGCGCTTCGCGCATGCGCTCGCTTTTGTTGCCACCGCGCTGCTCGTGTTCGCGATCGCGCAGCGCCTGGGCTTGCCATCGCCCTGGCTCTCGGCTGCGATCTGGAGCACGCTGCTCGGCCCAGTGGCTGGTGCGAACATCATCTCGACGGACACCGTGCTAGTGCTCTTCGAGACCCTGGCGGTCTACGGATTCATCGCCTCCGGCGCGTTCGAAGCTGTGCCCCGATTAAGACCAGTCGGACTGCGCATCATGTGGCTCGGTTTCGGGCTCGCGTTCCTGACCAAGGGCCCTCCGGGGCTGCTACCGCTCCTCGCGATCGTCGCATGGACTGCTTGGCAGCGACGCAGGTCGCTTGTCAGCCTGTTCGAACCGATCGGCATGATCGTCTTTGCAGTTGTCGGGCTCGGCTGGTACCTGCTGCTCATCGCTCGGGACCCGGACCTGCTGCACTACTTCGTGTTTCAGGAAACGATCGAGCGTCTCGCAACAGACCGGTTCGGCCGTAACGGCCATGCGTTCGGCTGGGTCGAAGCGTACGGACCGATCCTGCTGGCTGGGACACTGCCCTGGTCGTTGCTGCTCCCGTGGCTGATCTGGCGCGCGCGGCGCGCGTCTGCGCAGACCGGCACCCCTGGGTCAGCGCCGCGGGCCAACGGCGCGATGGCGCCAGCGCGCCGGCTGCTATGGCTATGGATCGCGCTGCCGCTCGCGGTCTTCATCGCCTCGCGATCACGAGTCGCGCTGTACGTCTTGCCGCTGTTCGTGCCGATCGCGCTGCTCGCCTCAGCCTCACCGCCCGCTTCGCCGCCGCGACGCGCGACCATCACCTGTGTGGTCATCGCAGCCGCGTTCGTCTGCGGCATCAAATGGCTCGCCAGTACCGTGCACCGTGACAACGACGCTTACCGTCTGGCCGAAGAATTCGCAGCGGCGGTCGACCTGCGCGACTTCGACGAGATTGCCTTCGTCGACGTTCCGGCACGATACGGGCTGCGTCATTATCTCGGCCTCGAGATCGCGCAGATCGAAACCGAGGCGGGGCTCCTCGGTCCCGGCGGATACGTTCCTCCGGCGACCGTTTGCGAGGAACTCGCCGAGCGCGAACGGCATCTGTTCGTCGTGCCGCTCAGCCGCGTCGAAATCTTCGATCGACAGCGAAGCGCCTGTCCGCAAAACGCGCGGCGGCTCAGGACGCTGCGCCGCTGGATTCTCTACCAGCCGCTGGTTGACAAGGTCGCCTGAAGTGGAGGGTGGAGCGGGTGATGGGAATCGAACCCACGTTAGCAGCTTGGGAAGCTGCAGTTCTACCATTGAACTACACCCGCGCCTGCCCCGGATTCTATGCATCTCGCTCCGGGTCGACAATTCGCTGGCCGCCCGCTCGCCGCCTATCATCGGCCGACGTTGCGGACTATGCAGGGACCGGCCCTCGCTCGACCCGGAGCGCTCATCGTGGACAAGGCTGGACTCTTCGTGGTGCTCGCGGCCATGGCGCTCCCCGGCGCCGCGGCGGCCGACCCCGACCCCGCGGCAGCGGACGCCGTGATGCGCGAGTTCGTTTCCGGCGCGGGCATTCCGCCGGCATTCATCACCGTCCTCAAGGGAGACACCGTCGTCCTCGAGCGTGGGTACGGCGCGGTACGAGCCGGGCAGCCGCCGCCCGACGCCCGGTCGATCTTTCCGCTCGGCTCGATCTCGAAGCAGTTCACGGCAGCGCTGATCCTGGCGTTGCCGGATCGAGGCCGTCTGTCGCTCGATGCCGGTGGGTCGCTATCTGCCGGAGTGGTTCGCGAAGGAGCCCGATCTTCGCGTCGAGCACCTGCTGTGGCAGACGTCCGGTCTGGCCGACTTCCTCTGGCTCGAAGGCTACCGCAAGCTCGGCGATGAACCAGCGACGCCGCTCGAAGCGTATGTGGCGCTCGATGCTGCTGCACCGCGTCGCTTCGAGCCCGGCACACGCTGGGCGTACAGCAACACCAACTACAAGGCGCTGGCCCTGATCGCCGAGCGCGTGGGCGGCGCCCCGTTCGACCGACTGCTCGCGGAGCATGTACCACGTCCGCTCGGCATCGCGGCGGTGACGGCTTGCCACGGCCTCGACCCTCGCGAGTACGTGCCAGGCATCTCGCAGGAGGGTCTGCCCACGCCGCTCGACGCGAGCCGCCACGCCTACACCGGCGACGGCGGCCTCTGTGGCAACGCCGCGGCGCTTGCGACCTGGCTCGAGCGGGCTTTCGTCGCCCGAGGCGACCGGCCAGCCCAGTGGTCGCGCCTGCTGCAGCCGGCTCGCCTCCGTGACGGCCGGACCGTGCCCTACGGCTATGGGGTTTCGCTGCGGCCGTTCCTCGAGCCCAAGATGATCTGGCACGGCGGCAACGTCGACAGCCACAGCACGATGATCGCGCTGCCGCCCGAACAGGATTTGCGCATCGTCATCCTGCTCGCGCGCGGCTTCGTCTGGCCCACGGTCGTCATGCCGACAGTCCTGAATCTCCGCTTGCCCGCTCGCGCCGCGGGCGCGAAGGTTCAGCCGATCGGACGCTTCGAGGATGCCCCTTTCCAGTACGAAATCACGGCCGACGGAACGACGCTGCAGGTCTCGGTCGATCTGCTCGGACGGATGCGCTTCGTGCCGGTCGCAACGCGAGAGTTCGTCGCAGAAGCCCAACCAGCGACGTTCAGGTTGCGTGTGCCGGTCGACTCCGGCCCGGATGGCTTCGAGTTCGACTGGGTTGAGGTTCGCTCCTACCCGCGCCGACTCGCCGATTGAGGCGGAGAGCCGGCGAGTCGGTGGCGCACCCGGGCGGGCGAGGCCGCAGTCGTCGCCGGGTGTACGCTGACTCACCATGACGTAGGGAGCAGGGCGAAGCACTGATCGAACTGAAGCTGCGCGAGATCCGCCAGCTGTTCCACCCCCTCGATCCCGAGCCGTTTGCCGACAAGGACCTCGACCCCGCCGCCGAGGCATGGATCGAAGATTCCGTCCGCGAGCTTGGACCGAACCTAGCCGCGCGGCTCCGAATCGGGCTGCCACCGGAGCAGGCCGCCTCCGAGGACGCCCGGACCCTGCCGACGGCGATCCAGAACTACTTCGCGAGCCGACGGCGGCAGCTGCGGCTCGAACTCAACCGCCAACTGCTGCGAGCGACGACCAACCTGCTGATCGGACTCGCGTTTCTGTCGGCCTGCCTGACGCTGCGCCAGTCCCTGCTGGCCAGTGCTCGGCTCGAACTGCTGGCGGAGGGTCTGCTGATCATCGGTTGGGTGGCACTCTGGCGGCCGGTCGAGAGCGTCCTCGACGACTGGTGGCCAGTCGCGCGCCGGATCCGACGCTTCACGCGAATCGCCGCGATGCCAGTGGAGATTCACGCCGAACGGCCGACGGCGCCGGCTGGCTGACGGCGGCCCTTGACTTGCCCAACAGGCCTCGCCGAAGGTAGTTGCCATGACACAACAAGTCGCGCAGCTGCGATCCGATCTCGATCCGCTCGCGACGCTGGACCCCGCCCTGCTCGATGCGCTGACCCGTGATGCGCACGAAATGGTGTCCATCGTCGACCTCGACGATCGCATCCTGTTCGTCGGCGGCGCGGTCCGCGAGATCACGGGCTTCGAGCCCTATGAACGTGTCGGCCGCCGCACGACCGACTTCGTGCACCCCGACGAGGTCGACTATGCGAAGCAGCGCACTCGTGCGTTCATCGAGGATCCGAGCCAGCCCGCCCGATCGGGCGTCCTCAGCGTGCGGATACGGCACCGCGACGGCAGCTACCGCCACGTCGAGGTCGTCGGCACTCGGCTGATGCGACGCGGCGCGCCGGCGCTGCTCGTGGTGCACACGCGCGAGGTCGCCTCCGAGGCGCGCGCCCTGGCGCGCTCGGCCGTGACCCAGTCGCAGCTCGACACGGCGCTCTGGGGCGCCGAAGCGATGTTCTGGCAGTACGACGTCGCCGCCGACGAGCTGGTCGTGATCGGCCCGAGCGTGCTCGAAGCTCGCGGCATCGAGGTCTGCGCCGGGCGCGATCACAACGAGCGCTGGCTCGCGGTGATCCACCCGGACGACCGCGAGCGCATGCGAGAACTCTATGCACAGCAGAACAGTGGGGCTCTGACGCGCATCGAGGCCACCTACCGGGTGCGGACGCGTTCCGGCGGCTGGTCCTGGATGCTGGAGCGCGCGCAGATCGTCGAACGCGACCCGCAACAGCGCGCTCGGCAGATCGCCGGCGTCTGTCTGTCCATCGACGACACCCGGCAGTTGCAGCGTGAGCTCGCCGTCACGAGCGCGCACCTGCGACTCGCCCTCTCTGCCGGGCGGCTCGGCGTCTGGGAATGGGACATCGGGCGGCAGATCGTCCGCAAGTCGCCACAGTGGCACGCCTTGCTCGGCCGAACCGTTGACGCGCAGGAGCCATGGGTCGAGCACTCGCTGGTGCTGGAGCACACCCACCCCGACGACCTCGCCGCGGCGCGTGCGGTCGTCGCGCCGGTGCTCGATGGCCGCGCGTCCGACTTCGAGTACGAGGTGCGCCGACGCCATGTCAGCGGCGAGTGGCGCTGGACGCGCAGCTGCGGCGCGGTCGTCGAGCGGGATCGCAATGGCCGGCCACTTCGGATCGCCGGCATCACTCTGGACGTCCATGCCCAGCGCACGGTCGACGAGCATCTGCGGGCAAGAGAAACGGCGGATCGGCTCGCGCTGGAGCTCAGCCGCAGCTTCCTCGCGGAGCAAGTCGTGTCTGCCGAGGGCACGCAGCGCTCCGCGTGGTTCAGTGACGGCTTCGAGGAGGTCTTCGGCTGCAGTCCCGAGCGCTTCGCCGAGCTCGGTGGCTGGGAACGGTTCACTCATCCCGAGGACCGCGCCTTCACCTGGCAACGCATGCGGTCGCTGCGGCCGCACCGCCCTGCGAATGTGGCGACGCGGATCATCGACGCCGAAGGTCGGGTGCGGCGGCTGCATGGCGTGCATGTGCTGCGTATCGACGAGGTCAGCGGCGACCGCCGGCTGCTGTCCAGCGTGCAGGACATCACCGAGCTCGAATCGGCGCTCATTGCCGACGCCGACCTGCAGGCCGACCTGATTGCGAACATACCCGCCTGCGTCGTGCTGCTCGATGCAGCGCTGCGGATCCGCTATGCCTCGCGCAGCCTGCTCGGTTGCAGCAGTCAGGCCATGCGCGGCACCGAGCTGCTGGATTTCTTCGGCGAGGACTGGCGCGAGCAGATTCGGGCCGGATTCGAGCGCTGCGCGCGCGAGCATCGCAATGTCGAGATAGAGGGCGTCGTGCCCGCCGCCGTGTCCGCGGTAGACCGGCGCTATCGCCTGCACATCGCGCGGGCGCTCGGTCGCGACCCGACGAACCGCTGGTGCGTCGTCATTCGCGACATCTCGCACGCCTTGCGCGACCAGTCGCAGGCCCTGCGTTCTATCGGCGATGACATGCAGCGTATCGGTCACGACCTGCACGAGAGCGTCGGCCAGCAGCTAGCGGGAGTCGCCTTGCTGATGCAGTCGCTTAGCGCGGCTTTGGCGAGTCAGCGCCACGCGCTGGCGGGCGATGCCGAGCGCATCGCGTCTCTACTGACCCATTCGATCGACGACGTGCGTGCGCTCGCCCGCTCGCTCTCGCCGGTGGGCATCGCGCCCGCCGGTCTCGTCCCGGCTCTCGAGGCGCTCGCGGCCCGTGCGCGCGCGCTCGCCGACATCGACGCATGCTGCGTGTTCGAGTTCGAACCCGCGCATGCACCGGGTCCGGTTGAGGCCGATCATCTCTACGGCATCGCGGAGGAGGCCGTTAGCAACGCGATGCGGCACGCGCGGGCGCAGCAGCTGTGGATCCGGCTGTCGGCCGGTCCCGGGCGGCTCGAACTCGCGATCAGCGACGACGGCCGCGGCATGGGCGAAGTGTCGAACTCGATCGGCCTGACGCGCGGACTGGCGCTGATGACGCATCGGGCCCGCGCGATCGGCGCAACGCTGATCGTCTCGCGGTCGGAGAACGGCGGCACGTCGATCCGCTGTCTGCGCCTGTCGGGCTAGCGCTGCCCTGCGTCCGCCGCCGCGCTCACTCGTCGAAGCGCAGGTGCTTGACGCTCTTGCCGTGGCGGCGGATCAGGCGCAGCGCCTCGACGCCGATGCGGATGTGACGCTCGACGAAGGACTCGGTGACCTTCCGGTCGGACTCCTCGGTCTTGACGCCCTCGGGGATCATCGGCTGATCGCTGACCAGCAGTAGTGCGCCCGACGGGATGCCGTTGGCGAAGCCCGCGGCGAAGATCGTCGCGGTCTCCATGTCGATCGCCATGCAGCGCGTGCGGCGCAGGTAGTCCTTGAATTCCTCGTCGTGCTCCCAGACGCGACGGTTGGTCGTGTAGACCGTCCCGGTCCAGTAGTCGCAGTCGAGATCGCGGATCATGGTCGAAACGGCGCGCTGCAGGCTGAACGCCGGCAGCGCCGGCACCTCGGGCGGCAGGTAGTCGTTCGAGGTCCCTTCACCACGGATCGCGGCGATCGGCAGGATCAGGTCGCCGATCTGGTTCTTCTTCTTGAGCCCGCCGCACTTGCCGAGCAGCAGCACCGCCTTGGGCGCGATGGCCGACAGCAGGTCCATGACGGTCGCCGCGTTCGCGCTGCCCATGCCGAAGTTGATCATGGTGATGCCGTCCGCGGTCGCGTGCGGCATCGGCCGCTCGCGCCCCACGATCGGCACGCCGTGCGCGGCAGCGAACGCCTCGAGGTAATGGCCGAAGTTCGTCAGCAGTATGTGCTGGGCGAGGTCCGCGAGCCGGGCACCCGTGTAACGCGGCAGCCAGTTCTCGACGATCTCGTGCTTGGTCTTCATCCGCCGATTGTAGGCAGACGGCCCCATCGGGCCTAGACTCGCGACCATGAAAACACCGATCTCCCAAGGCCGCCTGACCCTCGGACTCGCAATCGCAGCGGCACTGCTGCTCGCCGGCTGCGGCGTCAATCCCGTGACCGGAAAGAAGGAGATCCAGCTGATCTCGGAGTCCCAGGAAGTGCAGATCGGCGTGCAGAACTATTTGTTCTCGCGTCAGTCGCAGGGGGGCGACTATCGCCTGTTGCCCGAGCTGACATCTTACGTGCAGGAAGTCGGAGCGCGCATGGCGGCCGTCTCGGATCGGCCGCTGCCCTACGAATTCGCCTTGCTCAACAGCTCGGTGCCGAATGCCTGGGCCCTGCCCGGGGGCAAGATCGCCGTGAACCGCGGACTGCTGACGGCACTCGACAACGAGGCTGAGCTCGCCGCCGTCCTCGGGCACGAGATCGTGCACGCAGCGGCTCGTCACGGCGCCAAGGCCCAGGAGCGCGGCATCCTCCTGCAGGCCGGAGTGATCGCCGCGCAGATCGGCATCGCCACGAGCGACGTCGATCCGAACCTCGGCAACCTGCTGGTCCAGGGCGCGGCAGTCGGCGCGCAGCTCGTCTCCCTGCGCTACGGGCGCGAAGCAGAGCTCGAGGCCGACCTGTATGGCACGCGATATCTCAAGAAGGCCGGCTACGATCCCACCGCCGCGGTCACCCTGCAGCAGAAGTTCCTGCGCCTCGCCGAATCCCAGGGCCGCGCGCGCCAGAGCTGGCTCGAGGGGCGGTTCGCCTCGCACCCGCCCTCGGCCGAACGCGTGGCCCGCAACGAACAGGCGGTCACCGAGCTCGGTCGCGGCGGCGAACTCGGGCGCGAGCGTTACGCGGAGCGCGTCAAGCCGCTGCTCGCGATCAAGGGCGCCTACGACAAGGCCGACGAGGCGCTCGCCGCGGCCCAGGCGAAGGACATGGTCCGCGCCGGCGCGCTCGCGTCGGAGGCGACCCGGATGCTGCCGCGCGAGGCAAGATTCCACCAGCTGCAGGGCGATCTTGCGCTCGCTGCCCAGGACACGCAGCAGGCGCTGGGCCATTACGAGAAGGCCATCGAACTCGATGCCGAGTTCTTCGGCCCCTACGTCGGCGGAGGAATCGCCGCCTATCGCAGCGGCGACCGGCTGCGAGCCGAGCGCTGGCTGCGACGCAGCGCCGAACTCTTGCCGACCGCACCTGCGCTCTACTACCTCGGTGAGCTCTCGCGCGCCGATGGCCGGCTCGAGGAGGCGATGGGCTACTACCGTGGCGCGGCAGGCTCGAACAGCGAGATCGGCCGCCAGGCCGCAATCGAATATGCGACGCTGGATCTGCCGCGTAACCCCGGGAATTATGTCGCCACTGGCCTGCAGAACGACGCGCGCGGCGCCGTCGTCGCGATCGTCGAGAATCGCGCCCCTGTCGCACTCGCCGAGATCGTGCTGACGCCGGTCCTGATCGACGTAGCCGGGCGCGTCACGGAGCAGGGACGCAGCATACGCGTCAGCCGCAACCTGGGCAGTGGCGAACGCCTCGCGGTCGACCTCGGCCTGGGCACGCAGGGACCCGAACTGCTGCAGCGCCTGCGCGTCCGCGTCCATTCGGCCCGCGCCGCTCCGCGCTGAGAGGTTCGGCCACCCCTGCCCTCAAGGGTTTCCCCGAACGCGCCGATAAGGGGAATCAACCCATGCACCGGATAGCGGGCGAATGGCCGACGCCGACTGGAAGGCGCGTTACGTCGATGCGCTGCGCGAACTGGAACGCGAGGAGCAGCGCTTCCGCGCGCTCGAGTCCACGCTGCGCCGCATCGTCAACCGGCTCTGCACCGCCGCGCGCGGCCAGGACGAGGAGCTCGATGCCCGGCTCGACGAGCTGACTTGCGCCAACTCCCGTCACGCCGACGGTGCAGAGCTCGAGGAACTGCTGACCTCGCTGCGCGATGCGATCGCTGCGCTGGACCGGAAGCGGGCGGTCGAGATCGCGCCACTCCAGGTGGTGCCCGGCGCCGCGCCGCTCGAGCGCGACCCGGCGCTCGAGAGGGACGCTGCGTCTGCCGCGACCGAGCCGCCCTCGAGCGTCCTCGCGACCGGCGCGCCCGATCCTGGACGCTGGTCGCAGACCATCGAGGCGGTCGCGGTGCTGCTGCGTCGGCTGACGCGCGACGATGCCCCCGATCCGATCGCCGCGCCCATGATCGCCGAGCTCGAGGGAATTGACACCGATGGCGCCCTCGCCGCGCTGCTGCTGCGCGCGGCCGACGTGCTGCGCGCCCGCAGCGAGCGGCTCGCGCGCGAGCGCAATCAGGCGACGGCGCTGCTCGCCGAGGTGACCTCGCGACTCGACGAAGTATCGGAGTACCTCGCTGGGACGAGCAAGGACCGTGAGCGGACGCTCGGCGATGCCGAGGCCCTGAACCGGCAGGTCGTCGACGAGGTCAGCGAGCTCAACGATCAGGTCAACGCGGCGCGCGATCTCGCGCCCCTCAAGGCACTGGTCGGCGCGCGCCTCGAGTCCATCGCCAGCCAGGTTCGCGAGTTCCGCGAGCGCGAGGAGAGCCGGTTCCTTGAACAGACCGCGCGCGGGCAGCGCATGCACCAGCGCATCGCCGAACTCGAGCGGCAGACGCGCGATCTCGAGCGCTCGCTGCGGCACGAGCAGCTTCGTGCCCGGCTCGATCCACTGACCGGCATCGCGAACCGTTCGGCCTTCGACGAGCGGTTGCACGAGGAGATCCACCGCTTCCGCCGCTTCGGCACGCCGGTCAGCGTGCTGGTCTGGGACATCGATCATTTCAAGCGCATCAACGACAGCTACGGGCACCGGGCCGGCGACCGGGTGCTGCGCGAAGTCGCCAAGTGCTTCGCCGCCCGGTTGCGCACCACGGACGTGCTGGCGCGGTTCGGCGGCGAGGAATTCGTGATGCTGCTGATCGGCACGAGGCTGCCTGAGGCGACCCAGAAGGCGGAAGCACTCCGCGAGGCCGTCGAGTCGCTGCGTTTCCACTTCCGCGGCACACCGGTGCGCGTGACCATCTCCTGCGGCGTGACCGAACAGCGCGACGGCGACGACGCGAACCAGGTGTTCGATCGCGCCGACGCGGCGCTCTACCGTGCCAAGCACGGCGGGCGCAACGTCTGCATCGCGGCCTGAGCGCCGCGAGCGGCGCCGGCTCAGTCCGCGTCGGGCTCCAGCGCCGCGGCCAGATCGCGTGGCAGATGACCCGCGCGCTCCTGCTTGGCCCGCAGGTACCGAGCGTTGTGCCGATTGACACGCCCGTGCAGAGGTTCCTGCGCGACGACGTCGATGCCCGCCGCGCGCAGCGCGCGCACTTTCCACGGATTGCTGGTCAGCAGCCGGATCCGCGTCACGCCGAGGGCGCACAGCATCTGCGCCGCCACGTCGAAGCTGCGCTCATCGGCATCGAAGCCGAGGTGATTGTTGGCGTCCAGGGTGTCGAGACCGGCATCCTGCAGGCGATAGGCGCGCAGCTTGCTCGCGAGCCCGATACCACGGCCCTCCTGCGACAGGTACAGCAGGATGCCGCCCTCATCGCCCGAGAGCTGCTGCACCGCGCGCCGCAGCTGATCGCCGCAGTCGCAGCGCAGGCTGCCGAACAGATCGCCCGTCAGGCAAGAGGAGTGCATGCGCACGCGCACCGGCAAGGCGACGTCGGGCCTGCCGAGCACGACGGCGAGATGCTCGGTGCCATTGCGCGCGTCGCGAAACACGACGAGCTCGCACTGCTCGGTCGCCTCGATCGGCACGTGGGCGTCGCTGACTCGTTCGAGATCGGCATCGACGGGCCGCTCGAAGCGCCGGATGTCGGCGACGCTCACCGCGAGCACGTCGTCGCCCGCGGGCGCCTCCCGCGTCTCGACCGAGACGACGGCGGGCAGCAGGCCGGCATGCTTGGCGAGGGCGACCGCCGCACTGCCGAGCCCTCCGCCAGGCGCGCGCCGCAGCCTGGCGGCTGCCGCGGCAAGCCCGGGCTCGATCGGCTCGGCCGCGAGCGCGCGCGCATGGGCCGCGTCCACGGTTTCGGACAGCGCGAGCCGCATGGCCTCCGCCGCACCATCCAGACCGAGCGCCACCGCTCGCTCGCGCGCCAGCGTCAGGCCGACCTCGCCGTGCGCACGCAGCGCGCCGAGGACCGAATCGCGCAGTGTCTCGGCGGCGGCCAGCAGCAACATCGCCGACGGACTGGTGACGTCTGCGGCGTCGGGTCCTCGCACGCAAACGATGCGGCCGCGGCGCAGCTCGCCGACGGCCCGATCGACGGCCAGCGTCGCGGGATCTCCATTGAGGGGCGCGGAGGGCTTCACGGAGCGCATAGCATAGTCGGAGCGGCTACCAGCCGATGCCGTAGTCCTCGCCGTGATGGCTCGAAGCGCCCCAGAGGCTGCCGCTCTCGGGGTCGACCAGAATCGCGTTGATCGGCCCGGAGGTACGCTCGGAGAACTCGAGCCGGTAGCCGCGCGCCGCGAGGTCCCGGCGGACCCACGGCGGCGTTGCGGCATTGAGCTCCATTCGGCCCGGCTGGCGACGGTGATCGCCGAAGGAGTCCTGCATCTGGTAACTCGTCATGTTGGCAGCCTCGGCCGCCTCCTGGGGCGTCATGCCGAACTCGACCACGTTGAGCAGGAACTGCAGCAGATTCTGGTCCTGGGCGTCGCCGCCCTGCACGGCAAAGGCGAGCCATGGCTTGCCGTCGCGGATCGCGAGACTCGGCGTCAGCGTCGCGCGCGGCCGCTTGCCGGGCTCCAGCACGTTGAACGGATTCTGGGCCGGATCGAACACGAACGACTGCATGCGCTGTGACAGGCCGATGCCAGTACGGCCCGCGACCACGGCTGGCAGCCAACCGCCGCTCGGCGTCACCGCGACGAGCCAGCCCTCGCGGTCGGCCGCCACGACGCTGGTGGTGCCGCGGAAGAACGTCTCGTCGGCCGACTCGCCAACGATTGCGGCGCGACGCGGATCGAAGCCAGGGCCGCTACCGCGGGGCTCGGCCATGCCCTGGCGCTTGCGCTCGAGGAGTTCGCCGAACGGATTCGTCTCGCCCTGGAATGGATAGGGGTCCCCCGGACCGACAGCCGGGTCGTTGCGCTCGCGCGAGAGCTCGGCCGCCCGGGCACGCGCGTAGTCCTTCGACAGCAGGCCGCGGATCGGCTCGGCCGGCGGAAACGCCGGATCGCCGTAGTAGAAGTCGCGATCGGCGTAGGCGAGGTTCATCGTCTGGTAGAGCGTGTGCAGGTACTGCGCCGAGTTGTAGCCCAAGGCCTTGAGGTCGAAGTTCTCGAGGATGTTGAGCGCCTGCAGCATCACCGGTCCCTGTACCCAGGTATCGAGCTTGTGGACTTCGATGCCGCGATAGGTCGTGCTCCGCGACGACTCAATCTTCACGCGCCAGTTCGCGAGGTCCTCGCGCGTGATCAGACCGCCCTCGGCCTGCACGGCTGAGGCGAACTCCGCGCCGAGTTCGCCGCGGTAGAAGAGATCGTAGGCGGCCATGATCGCGGCCTTGCGCGAGGCGCCGCGCGCGAGCGCGCGCCGCTCGGCCTCGACGAGGCGGCGCAGGGTCCTCGCGAGATCCGGCTGGCGGAAGATCTCCCCGGCCCGCGGCGCTTCGCGAGCTTCGCCGAGGTGCGGCAACAGCACACGACGCGAGTCGGGCCATTGCTTGAGCTGCCCCTTGACGCGTTCGATGTTGTCGGCGGTCTGCGCCTCGATCGGATAGCCTTCGGCCAGCACGATCGCCGGCGCCAGCACCTCGGCAAGCGGCAAACGGCCGTACTCGGCCAGCATCACGAGGATCCCGCCCGGCGTGCCGGGCGTGACGGCCGCCAGCGGGCCGAACTCTGGCGGACGCTCCATGCCCCGCGCGCGGAAGAACTCGACGGTCGCGCCACTTGGCGCGACGCCGAGGGCGTTGATGGCGATGACGCGCCGCTCGCGCGGGTGCCAGATCAGCGCCTGAGTTTCGCCGCCCCAGGACAGCACGTCCCACATCGTCGCCGTCGCCGCGATCATCGCGCAGGCCGCGTCGACCGCGTTGCCACCACGCTCGAATATCCGCGCGCCCGCGGTCGCGGCGAGCGGCTTGCCGGTGATCGCGAGCCAGTGCTGCGCATGCAGCGGCGGCTTGAAGGTGCGCGGCGCCTGCTGCGCCAGCGACGGCGCGACCGACGCGAGCAGCAAGCCGAGCGCGAGCGCCCGGCTCAGGACGGCGGATCGGGGCATCGGAGGATCTCCCGAAAGGTCAGGTTGATGCGCGGCCCGACGGGCCGCGCGGTCTTCGGAACGCAGTGCAGCCAGTGCCGTTGCAGTGTCCCGCTCATGACGAGCAGGCTGCCGTGCGTCAGCTCCAGCGCGCAGGTCTCGCCGCTCGCGCGGTGCCGAAGCCGGAACCGGCGCGTCGCACCGAGAGATACGGAGGCGATCACCGGCTCCAGACCTAGCTCGGGCTCGTCGTCGGCATGCCAACCCATGCCGTCGCGGCCGTCGCGATAGAGGTTGGCGAGCACGCTGTTGAAGCGGTGGCCGACCAGCGCCATGACGCGGTCGCGGACCTCGCCGAGCGCAGCGGTCCACGGCGCAGGCTCGTGCACCACTCCGGAGTACCGATACCGGGCTTTCGGGTCGCCGTGCCAGGCGACGAGTCGCGGCACGGCCTGTCGGCGACCGAAGATCTGCAGCGATTCCTGCGCCCAGGGCAGTTCCTCGTGCAGCCGCGCAAACAGGTCGTCGGCCTGTCGCGGTCCGAACGCACGCGGCCAGAGCTCGAGGCGGCCATCGCGCAGCGGCAGCCTCTGCGGCGCGGCGGGCTCGAGCGGCAATGAGAGTCCGGCGGACACGGACGCATGATGCACCATCGCGGAACGTCCCGGCAGCGCTGCTGCACCGCTCCCGCGCAGCCGCTCCGCCGGCTGCAAAAGCCGCTAGGATTCGCCCGATGCGCACCCGGCCTTACGACGAGATGCTAGACGCCGGCGGCGCCGTGCGGCCGCACTGCCGCAGTTACGGTGAGTGGCTCGCGACGCAGCCATCAGAGCGGATCGCGCAGAAGCGCGCCGAGGCCGACGCCCTGTTCCATCGCCTCGGCATCACGTTCGCGGTCTACGGCGAGAACGAGGGCACCGAGCGCCTGATCCCCTTCGACCTCGTCCCGCGCATGCTGCCGGTGCACGAGTGGGCGGAGCTCGAGGCAGGGCTGCGCCAGCGCGTGCGGGCGCTCAATGCCTTCCTGGCCGACGTCTATCACGACCAGGAGATCCTGCGGGCCGGCCGCCTGCCTGCCGAGCCCGTGCTCGGCAACGCCCAGTACCGGCCCGAGATGCAGGGCATCGACGTGCCGGGCGGTATCTACGCGCACATCGCCGGCATCGACATCGTGCGCGCCGACGACGGGCGGTTCTACGTGCTCGAGGACAACCTGCGGGTGCCGTCCGGTGTCTCGTACATGCTCGAGAACCGGCGGATGATGATGCGTCTCTTCCCGGAGCTGTTCGCGCTGCATGCGGTGCAGCCCGTCGAGCACTATCCGGACGTACTGCTCGAGAACCTGCGCAGCGTCGCGCCGGCGGGCATCACGGACCCGACGGTCGTGCTGTTGACCCCTGGCGCCTACAACAGCGCGTACTTCGAGCACGCCTTCCTCGCGCAGCAGATGGGCATCGAACTCGTCGAGGGGCAGGACCTGTTCGTCCGCGACGAGGTGGTCTACATGCGCACGACGCGCGGGCCGCAGCGCGTCGACGTGATCTACCGGCGCATCGACGACGACTTCCTCGATCCGCTCGCGTTCCGTCCCGATTCGATGCTCGGCGTGCCGGGTCTGCTCACGGCCTACCGCTGCGGACGCGTAACGATCTGCAACGCGATCGGCACCGGCATTGCCGACGACAAGTCGATCTATCCCTACGTGCCGGAAATGATCCGCTTCTATCTCGGCGAGGAGCCTCGTCTCGCCAACGTGCCGACCTGGATCCTGCGCGATCCGGCCGACCTCGAGTACGTGCTCCGACGCCTCGATGAGCTCGTCGTCAAGGAAGTGCACGGTGCGGGCGGCTACGGCATGCTCATCGGCCCGGCCGCGACGCGCGCTGAGATCGAAGCGTTCCGCGAGCGCATCCGCGCGCACCCCGAGCGCTACATCGCCCAACCCACGCTCGCCCTGTCGACCGCGCCGACCTTCGTTGAAGGCGGTCTCGCGCCGCGCCACATCGATCTGCGCCCCTTCGTGCTGTCGGGCCGCGACGTGACGATCGTGCCGGGCGGTCTGACGCGTGTCGCACTTCGCGAGGGATCGCTGGTCGTCAACTCTTCGCAGGGCGGCGGCACCAAGGACACCTGGGTGCTCGGAGCCTGAGGCATGCTGAGCCGCACCGCCGATCACCTGTACTGGATGTCGCGCTACCACGAGCGCACCGAGAACCTCGCGCGCATGCTCGACGCGCACTACCGGCTGTCGCTGCTGCCCCGGCCTGTCGAGGCCGTGCGCCGCGGCTGGGCGGCGACGCTGACCTCGCTCGGCATGCGCGAGACCTACGAGCAGCGGCACGGCGAAGTATCTCCGCAGGCGGCCGTCCACTTCCTCGCCTTCGACCTCGAGCATCGCGGCAGCATCCTCGCCAGCCTGCGCAGCGCGCGCGAAAACGCCCGCGCGGTGCGCGGCACGATGCCATCGGAGGTCTGGGAGACGATCAACTCGACTTGGCTCGAAGCGCGCGGCTTCGGCCGCGCGGCGACGACGCCGCCGATCGGCGAATTCGTAGAATGGGTCAAGTATCGGGCCCACCTGACCCGAGGCGTGATCGTCGGCACGATGCTGCGCGACGAAGCCTATGCGTTCTCGAGGATAGGCACTTTCCTCGAGCGCGCCGACGCGACCACGCGTATCCTCGAGGCCCGCTGGCGCGAGCTCGATCCGGGTGAGCCCGCGGCGGCCGCGGCCTCGGAATGGGCCGTGCTGCTGCGCGCGCTGTCGGCTTTCGAGGTCTATCGCAAGGTCTATCGCGACAACGTCGCGCCGCGGCAGGTCACCGAGCTGCTGCTGCTCAACGAGAGCATGCCCCGCAGCGTGCTCCGCTGCCTGACTGATCTCTACGGGCACCTCGTCTCGGTGCGCAACGCCCAGTCGCGCGAGACCGAGCGGCGCACCGGCGAACTGCAGGCGCAGCTGCGCTTCGGCCGGCTCGACGAACTCTGCGCCGGAGGCGTTGCCGAGTATCTCGATCGCTGTCAGCGTCGTCTGAACGAGATCGCGGATGGGATCTCGCGCGACTTCCTCGTGCCGGGATTCTGAGCCGCGTCTGACCTGCATGCCGCTGCTGGTCCGCCACGAGACGCTCTACCGCTACGCCGCGCCGGCGCGGCACAGCGTGCAGCTGCTGAAACTCACGCCACGAAGCGAGGAGCAGCCGCGCGTCCTGCGCTGGGAACTGAACACGCCGGGGCGTCGCACGGAGCGCCTCGACGCCTTCGGCAACGTCACGCACCTGTTGACGATCGACGAACCGCACGAGCAGATCCGTCTCGTGGTCTCGGGCAGCCTCGACGTCCGCGGCTCCGCGCCGCTGCCCGAGCGCGGCCTGCTCTCGCCGTTCGTATATCGTGCGGCGACTGCGCTGACTGCGCCGGATCCGGCTCTGGACGCGCTCGCGCGCCGCCACGCGCGTACGGTGCGCCCTGACGGCGCGGATCCGGCGGCGATCCGCACCGCGCTGCTGGAGCTCGCGGCGTCGGTCTGCGAAGCGGTCCGCTACCGGCCCGGTGCGACGACGGTCGCCGACACTGCCGCGACCTCGCTCGCGCGCGGCGAAGGCGTCTGCCAGGATCAGGCCCACGTCTTCCTCGCCTGCTGTCGGCTGCTCGGCATGCCGGCCCGCTACGTCAGCGGCTACCTCGATTCGGGTCACGAGCACGAAGTCGCAAGTCACGCGTGGGTGGATGCCTGGCTCGGCGAGGATGCCGGCTGGCACTCGCTCGACGTCACGCACCAGCGCGCCGTGGACGGCCGCTACTGCCGGCTTGCGGTCGGCCGCGACTATCTCGACGCCGCACCGGTACGCGGCGTGCGCCGCGGCGGCGGCGCCGAGCAACTCGAAGTGCGCGTCAGGATCTGCGTCACCGGACAGTGACGGCGTGCACGCGCACGCGCAAGCCTCTAACATGCGCGCATGACCTACTGCGTCGCCATGCTGCTCGACACCGGGCTCGTTTTCCTGTCCGACTCGCGCACGAATGCCGGCGTCGACATGATCAGCACGTTCCGCAAGACCGTCGTGTTCGAGCGCCCCGGCGAGCGCGTGCTGGTCATGCAGACCTCGGGCAATCTCGCGGTCTCGCAGTCGGTGACGAGCATCCTGCGCGAACGAATCGACGCGGCAGGCGACTCGCCGCACCTGCTCAACGCGCCGAACCTGTTCGAGGCGGCGCGCTGCGTCGGCGACGCGCTGCGCGAGGTGCACCGCCGCGATGCCGGTGCGCTCCGCGAGTTCAGCATCGACTTCAATGCCGCGCTGACCTTCGGCGGACAGATCCGCGGCGAGGCGCCGCGCCTGTTCTCGATCTACGCGGCCGGCAACTTCATCGAGGCCACGCCGGACACGACCTACTTCCAGATCGGCGAGTCGAAGTATGGCAAGCCGATCATCGACCGCGTGATACGCCGCAGCAGCAGCATCAACGAGGCGGTCAAATGCGCGCTCGTGTCGATGGACTCGACGATCCGTTCGAATCTGTCGGTCGGTCCGCCGCTCGACCTCGTGGTCGTGCGCCGCGACCAGTTCAGCGTTGCCCGCCACGTCAGCATCGACGCGGACAATCCCTACTTCCAGAGCATCCGCGGCCTCTGGAGCGACGCGCTGCGGCACGCCTTCACGGCGCTGCCCGAACCCGACTGGCTAGGGCTGACGCGCTGACGCGGAACCCTGGTCATCGCCCGGATGTCTGCGCCCCGCCGCATTCGCAGCTTCGTCGTGCGCGCCGGCCGGATGACCGATGCGCAGCGGCTGGCGCTCGAGCGGCTGTGGCCGCGTTACGGTCTCGACCTGCCGGCGACCAGCACACCGGCCAGCCTGCTCGATCTGGATGCCGCCTTCGGCCGGTCGGCGCCGCGAGTGCTCGAGATCGGCTTCGGCAACGGCGAAACCCTGGCCGCCCTCGCCGCTGCGCATCCGGAGCGCGATCACCTCGGTATCGAGGTGCACCGTCCAGGCATCGGCCACCTGCTGCGGCTCGCGGAGCGGCAGGCGCTGACCAATCTGCGCGTGATCTGCCACGATGCAGTAGAGGTGCTCGAGCATCACCTCGCGCCCGCGAGCCTCGATGAGGTACTGGTCCTGTTCGCGGACCCGTGGCACAAGAAGCGGCACCACAAGCGCCGGCTGATCCAGCCGCCGTTCGTGGCGCTGCTGGCGGGCAGGCTGCGGCACGGCGGCCACCTGCACCTTGCGACCGACTGGCAGCCGTACGCCGAGCAGATGCTCGAAGTGCTGGAGGCGAGCCCGGAATTTGCGAACGAGGCGCCCGGCGGAGGCTTCGCGCCCCGTCCGCCATGGCGCTTGCCGACGCGCTTCGAGCGGCGCGGCGAGCGACTCGGGCACGGCGTCTGGGATCTGCGCTACCGGCGTCGCTGAGCCGGCTGGCCCGGCGCGGCGTCGCAGGGCTCAGGACGTCCCGAAGGCCGCGCGCAGGCCGTCGATGACGAACTGCACGGCCAGCGCGCCGAGCACGACGCCGAGCAGGCGGTTGGCGACGTTCGCGCCCGTGACTCCGAGCACGCCCATCAAGCGCTCGGCGGGGAGCATCATCACCAGCGAGATGGCGAGCACGGCCGCGGCGCCCGCGAGCAACCCGGCGAACAGGACTGGCTGTTGCATCGGCGAGACCGGACCGAACCAGAGCAGGATGGTCGTCAGCGCACCGGGCCCGGCGAGGAACGGGAAAGCGAGCGGGAATACCGAGATATCGTCACGGCGCCTGCTCTCCTCCTGTTCGCTGCTGGTCGTCCGCGTGCCGGACTCGCGCGCGAACACCATCTCGAGCGCGACCAGGAACAGCAGCAGTCCGCCGAATATGCGGAACGCATCGATGCTGATGCCCATGACGCCGAGGAAGGCGGCCCCCGACAGCGCGAACAGCACGACGATCCCGCCCGCCACGAGCACGGCCTTGACCGCCATGCGGCGTCGATGGGCGGTGCTTGCGCCCTGTGTGAGCCCCGCGAACAGCGGCACGAGCGAGACCGGCTCGACGACCACGAAGAACACCACGAAGAACTTGAGCCACGGCTCGATCATCGTCACCGCCCTGTGGAAAAAACCGACTTGAAAGCGCGGGCTGCGGGGCGCAGCATGAAGCGTCGGCCTCGAATACTCGAGGGCGGTACAGCATAACAGTAGCGACCAGGCCAGCGAGGGGGTCTCCATGGCTGCAGCACAGCCCACGCCGAGCGTCGGCGAATGGTACCGATTCACGGGCGGCGACCTTTTCGAGGTGGTCGCCGTCGACGAGGACGAAGGCACGATCGAGATTCAGTATTTCGACGGCACCGTCGAGGAGATCGAGGCCGAGGACTGGGCAGCGCAGTGGTACGACCACGAGATAGAGTCGGCCGCCGCCCCGGAGGACTGGAGCGGTTCCGTCGACATGGATGCCGAGGACGAAGCGCCGGGCGACTGGCGCGACGCGCGCTGACGGCGCCCGCACGGCCTCAGCCGCGTTCGGCCGCCGCCGCGAGCGCAGCTGGATCGGCGTCGTCGGCCAGCAGCACATAGCCCCCCTCGATGCGCAGCGGCACCGCGATCAGCCGTCGTCCTGCGCAGGGCCCGGCGATACAGAGCCCGCCGACTCGTTCGAACAGCGCACCATGTGAGGCACAGACGATCAGGCTGCCGTCGGCGGTCAGGAATCGATGCGGCCGCAGGTCGAGCCGGTGGCCCGCATGCGGGCACCGATTGACGAAGGCCCGCGCTCCGGCTGGTGAGTTCAGCACGAAGCCGCGCAGCGGCCAATCGCCACTGCCCAGCGTGAAACCTCGGCAGCCGCCGTCGCCCAGTTCGGCGAGCGTGCAGAGCACGCGTCCCGTGTCGATCAGCCGGCTCACCGCGCCTCGGTCCCGCCGCCGCCTGCGGTGCCGAGTGCGCGATCGACGAGCCCGACGCGCATCATGAACCAGAACAGCAGTATTCCGGGCAAGGCCAGCAGGGTCGTGAGCAGATAGAAATTCACGTAGCCCAGGGTCTCGATCAGTCCGCCCGCCGTCGCACCGGTCAGGACGCGACCGACGACGCTCGCAGCCGCCGAGATCAGCGCGTACTGGGCTGCCGTGAACTGCAGGTTGCAGAGCGCCGAGAAATAGGCCACCACGACGACGCCGCCATAGCCACTCGCGAGGTTCTCGAAACCGATCGCCGCGGCCATGCCGAGGTTGCTGTGGCCCGCAGCGGCGAGCAGCGCGAAGCTCAGGTTCGAGACCCCCATCAGCACGAGCGCGAGCAGGACCGAACGCTTGAGCCCGAGCCCGGCGTAGACGATGCCGCCGACGAAGATGCCGGCGAGGTAGGCCCAGAATCCGAAGGCCACGTCGTAGAGCGCGATCTCGTCGTTGCTGTAGCCCATGTCGTTGAACAGCAGCCGGAACGTCAGGTTGGCGAGGGTGTCGCCGATCTTGTGCACCAGCACGAACAGCAGCACGAGCCAGGCGCCCGCGCGGCGCATGAACTCCACGAACGGTCCGACGATCGACTCCCAGACCGCGGCGAGGCCCCGTTTCTCGATCGAGACGATGTGGCGCACCGGCTCACCGACGATCAGCCCCGTCAGCATCGCCGGCAGCGCGAACGCCGCGCAGGCGATGTATGCGACCGCCCAGCCCTGCCGCGCGGCGATGAACAGCGCGAGCGCGCCCGCGGCAGCCGAGCCGATGCGCCAGCCGTACTGCGACATACCCGAGCCGATCCCGAGCTGATACGGCTTGAGGGTCTCGATGCGATACGCGTCGATGACGATGTCGTAGGTGGCGCCGGCGATGCCGACCAGCACCGCCGCGACGACGGTCGCCTCGATGCTCGCGGTCGGATCGACGAGCGCGAGGTTGACCACCGCTGCGATCACGGCGGCACCCGACAGCAGCAGCCAGGAGACGCGCTGACCGAGCCGACCGAGCAGCGGAATCCGCACACCGTCGACGATCCATGCCCAGAACACCTTGAGGTTGTAGACGAGGAAGGCGAGCGTGAAGGCCGTGACCGTGCGCTTGTCGATGCCATCCTGGGCGAGGCGCGTCGTCAACGTTGCGCCGATCATCGCGTAGGGGAAGCCAGAGGAGATACCGACGAAGAAGGCCGCCAGCGACTCCCTCTCGAGGTAAGGGCGCAGTGCCGCCCGCAGGCCGCGGCCGCCCGGGGCACAGCCCTCCCCGGTGTCGCCGGTCACAGCTCGAAGTCCATGACGAGCGGCGCGTGGTCCGAGAAGCGCTGCCGTTTGTAGATCTCGGCGGCACGCGCCGCGCCGCGCAGGCGCGGTGACACGATCTGGTAGTCGATCCGCCAGCCCACGTTCCGCTCCCACGCCTGACCACGGTTGGACCACCACGTGTACTGATCGGGTCGTGGATCGACCTCGCGGAAAGCATCGACGTAACCGACGTCGTCGAACAGCTCATCGAGCCAGGCTCGTTCCTCGGGCAGAAAGCCCGAGTTCTTCTGGTTGGATCTCCAGTTGCGCAGGTCGATCGGCTTGTGCGCGATGTTCCAGTCGCCGCAGAGCACGTAATCGCGACGCCTGCGCCGCAAGGCGCGCAGCCACGGCATGAAGCTGGCGAGGAAGCGAAACTTCGAGGCCTGGCGCTCGGGGCCGGCCGAACCCGAGGGCAGGTAGAGCGAGACGATGGCGAGGCGGCCGAAGCGCGCCTCGAGATAGCGACCTTCGCGGTCGAACTCCTCGACACCAAAGCCGCGATGCACCGAGTCGGGCTTGCGCCTCGCGTACAGCGCGACGCCCGCGTAACCGGGTCTCTCGGCATCGAAGAAGAAGCGGTGATAGCCCTCGAGCTCGACGTCATGCCCCTCGTGCTGAGGCACCTGGGCCTTGGTCTCCTGCAGACAGATCACGTCGGCATCGACCGTGCGCAGCCACGCGAAGGCACCCTTGCTCGCGGCAGAGCGGATGCCGTTGAGGTTCAGGGTGACGATGCGCACCGGGCTATGATAGCGGGATGCAGGAGCACCAACGCGCCTTCATCGAACTCGCTCTCGAGCGTCGCGCGCTGCGATTCGGCCAATTCACGCTGAAATCCGGCCGCATCAGTCCCTACTTCTTCAACGCCGGCCTGTTCGGCGATGGCGAATCGATCGCGCTGCTCGGGCGGTGCTACGCGAGGGCGCTGCTGCATTCGGGCTTGGACGTCGACATGCTGTTCGGCCCGGCCTACAAGGGCATCCCGCTCGTGACGGCGACCGCGATCGCTCTGGCGACGGAGCACGGCCGCAGCCTGCCGTGGGCCTTCAACCGCAAGGAGGCGAAGGATCACGGCGAAGGTGGACAGATCGTCGGCACGCCGCTCGCGGGGCGCGTCGCGATCGTCGATGACGTGATCACGGCCGGCACCGCGATCCGCGAGTCCGTCGAGCTGATCCGGCGCGCGGGCGCCACGCCCGCGGCCGTGCTGCTCGCGCTCGACCGCCAGGAGCGCGGCCAGACCGACCGCTCGGCCGTGCAGGAAGTCGAGGCCGAGTACGGGCTGCGCTGTGTGAGTATCCTCACACTCGCGGACCTGATCGAGGCCTTCAGCGGGTCCGCGCCGGGTGACCGGTTTCGCATTTCCGAGCAGGAACTCGCTGCGCTGCGCCAGTACCGGCAAACTTACGGCATCGCTTGAGTTTCCTTAATCCCCCGCTCGGGTGCAGAATCAGCCTCATGTTCGGGCGCATCGCCATCCTCGCATTGCTCGCCGTGTTCGCGCTCGATAGCGCGGTGGCGGAGCAGAAATCGCGCCCCAGGCCGAAGCGGAACAACGCCCAGCAGGGCGAGACCGTGACCTACGCCTGGATCGACGATCGTGGTGTCATGCAGTACGGCGATCGCGTGCCACCGGAGTACGCGCGGCGCGAGCTGCGCGTGCTGAACAGCCAGGGTGTGGAGGTGCGGCGCATCCAGGCGCAGAGGACGCCGCAGCAACAGGCCGAGGAGAACCGCCGCGAGCAGCTGGCTGCCCGACAGGCGCAGCACGACAAATTCCTGCTGAGCACCTACACCTCGACGCGCGATATCGAGCAGGTGCGCGATGCGCGCCTCGCCCAGGTTGGCGAGCAGCGGCGCTCGACCGAGACCTATCTCGCCACGCTTCAGGAGCGGCTTGCGAGCCTGCAGCTGCAGGCGCAGGCCTACCGGCCGTACAACGAGAGTCCGGACGCCAGACCGATGCCGGACCGGCTCGCCGACGAGCTGGTCCGCACGCTCAACGAAAGCCGCGCGCAGAAGAAGCTGCTCGAGGCGCGCCGCGCCGAGGAAGAGACCGTGCGGGCACAGTTCCAGGCCGACATCGAGCGGTACCGCCAGCTGCGCGCCGGCCTCGCCTCCACGGGAGGCTGAGCAGCGTCAGCCGCGTCCCGAGCTGCCAAAGCCACCCGCGCCACGCTCGGTGACGGCGAAGTCCGATACCCGTTCCAGCTCGACCTGCACGACTGGCACGACGACGAGCTGCGCGATGCGCTCGCCGGGCTCGATCCGATACGTTTGCTGGCCACGGTTCCACGCCGACACCAGCAGCGGACCCTGATAGTCCGAGTCGATCAGCCCGACGAGATTGCCGAGCACGAGACCGTGCCGATGACCGAGCCCTGAGCGCGGCAGGATCACCGCCGCGAGACCCGGGTTCTCGATCCAGATCGCCAATCCGGTCGGAATCAGCTCGGCCTGCCCGGGCGCAAGATCGAGTGGCGCCTCGAGGCAGGCGCGCAGATCAAGGCCCGCCGAGCCGGCGGTGGCGTAACCCGGCAGCGGGAAATCGCGGCCGAGGCGCGCATCGAGCACGCGCACGCGCAGCGGCGGCCGTCGAACGGTGTCGTTCACCATCAGGCGCGCGCACGTCGCGACGGCGCGGCGTGGTAGTGCTCGGCGATCAACGCCACGAGTTCGCGGGCGATCTGGCTCTTGCTGCCAGGACCGAGGTCGCGCCGCCCGCCACCCCAGAGCACCATCAGCGCGTTGTCGTCCTTCTCGAACACCTTGTCGTCGCCGACTTCATTGGCAGCAATCATGTCGAGGTTCTTGCGCAGCAGCTTGCCGCGCGCGTGTTGTTCGACGTTTTCGGTCTCGGCCGCGAAGCCGACGACGAATGGCCGCGCTGGCGCGGCGGCCACCGTCGCAAGGATATCGACCGTGCGCTCGAGATCGATCTCGAGGGACGTCGCATTCTTCTTGATCTTCTGTGGTGCAGCCCGCGCCGGCCGATAGTCGGCCACCGCCGCGGTCGAGATGAAGATGTCCGCCGTGCCGACCTCGCGCTGCACGGCCGCAAGCATGTCCGCGGCCGACTCGACGTCGATGCGGCGCACCCCGGGCGGCGTCGGCAGCTGCACGGGGCCCGCCACCAGCACCACCTCGGCGCCGGCGTCGCGGGCCGCGGCCGCGACCGCGAAGCCCATCTTGCCGCTGCTGCGATTGCTGATGAAGCGCACGGGATCGATGCGCTCGCGCGTCGGTCCCGCCGTCAGCAGCACGCGCACGCCTGCGAGCATGGGCGGCGATCGCGGCGCGAGCAGCGCTGCGGCGCCGGCCACGATCTCGAACGGCTCGAGCATACGCCCCGCACCGGTCTCGCCGCAGGCCTGCGCGCCGTCGGCCGGCCCCAGCACGGTGAGGCCGCGGTCGCGCAGCGTGGCGAGATTGGCGCGAGTCGCAGCGTGATCCCACATCACGCGATTCATCGCCGGCACGATCGCGACCGGCGCCTCGCTGGCGAGACAGAGCGTGGTCAGGAGGTCGTCGGCGATGCCAGCCGCAAGCCGCGCGATCAGGTCGGCCGTGGCCGGTGCAATCAGGATCAGCTGTGCCCAACGCGCGAGCTCGATATGACCCATCGCCGCCTCGGCGTCCCGATCCCAGAGGTCGTCGCGAACCGGTCGGCCCGAAACGGCCTGGAAGGTCAAAGGCGTCACGAAGCGCTCGGCGCCAGCAGTGGTCACGACCTGGACCTCGGCGCCGGCGTCGCGGAGACGGCGGACGAGATCGGGCGTCTTATAGGCCGCGATGCCGCCCGAGACGCCGACGATCACGCGTTTGCCTGACAGCTGCTGCATCGGCCGATTATGGTGGTCGCCGCGCACGGCGCGCAAACTGTGCGCGCGTTTGCGGGTGCTGCGGCCAGATTTCGCCCTCACCGCAGCACCCGCCGCGGTGTCAGCATCGTCACATGACACCCTCCATCCGCGACCCCCACTCAGGCCCCCACGCCGCTCGCCCGGCTCGCCCGTCGCCGCCGGCCACGGCGCGCCTGCGGCACTGGCCCGCAGCCGAGCGGCCACGGGAACGACTGCTGAGCCTCGGTGCGGCCGCGCTCTCGGACGCGGAGTTGCTCGCGGTACTGTTCGGCACTGGCCGCGCCGGGTGCGACGCGCTAGAACTCGCCCACCATCTGCTCGCACGCGCGGGTTCCCTGCGCGCCTTGCTGCTCCGCGAGACTCGCCCACCGCGTAGCGACGCTCGCGCGAGCGGTCTCGGCGCGGCGCGGCGCGCGCGTCTGATCGCCTGCCTCGAGATCGCGCGCCGCCATTATGCCGAGCCGCTGCGGAGCATGGATGCTTTTGAATCCCCCGCCGCGACCCAGTGTTACCTGCTGGCGCGGCTGCGCGACCGACCTTACGAGGTGTTCTGCTGCCTGTTCCTCGACGCGCGTCACCGGCTGATCGCCTGCGAGGAATTGTTTCGAGGCACGCTCGACGGCGCGAGCGTCCATCCGCGCGAAGTCGTCCGCGAGGCACTCGAGCGGCAGGCGGCCGCGGTCATCCTCGCCCACAACCATCCCTCGGGCATCGCCGAACCGAGCCAGGCCGACGAGCTGATCACGCATCGCCTGCGCGAGGCGCTCGCGCTCGTCGAAATCCGCCTGCTCGACCACGTGATCGTCGGCGCTGGACGCTGTCTGTCACTCGCTGAACGTGGACTGCTGTGAGCGCACCATGCCGCGCCTCCGCGTGGCCCCGTTCAGAGGCGCACCCCGCCTCGGGAGACTGCCGTGCCCTACGGCCCGCAACGCGGCTCCCGACGAGCGCGGATAGACTTGGGCCATGTCCCGGCCCGAGCCTCTCGCCTCCTCTGTGCAAGTCCAACCGCTCGCAGGTCTTGCCGCTGCGGCGTTGTCCGCTGCACTCGTCGGCGCGATCGGCGGGCTGATCGGCCTCGGTGGCGCCGAGTTTCGACTCCCGCTACTGATCGCGTTGTTCGGGTTTGCAGCGCTGGAGGCCGTGATCGTCAACAAGGCGATCAGCCTCATCGTCGTCGCCGCAGCGCTGATCTTCCGGACCAAGGTCGTCCCCATCGATGTCCTGCTCGCGCACTGGCCGATCGTCGCCAATCTGCTCGCCGGCAGCCTGGCCGGAGCGTGGCTCGGTGCCGATGTCGCCACGCGCATCGGTTCGCGCGCACTCCATCGCATCATCGCGGTGATTCTGGTCGCGATGGCCGCAATGCTCGCCTTCGCACACGAACCCGCTGTGCCGTCCGGGCCTTGGGTGGCCGGCATGACGCTGATCGTGCTCGGCGCGGCAGCGGGGCTCGCCATCGGCCTGATCGCCGCGCTGCTGGGTGTCGCCGGCGGCGAACTGCTGATACCAACCCTCGTACTGCTCTTCGGAGCGGACATTGCCCTGGCAGGCAGTCTCTCCCTCGCGATCAGCATGCCAACGCTGATCGTCGGCTTCGCACGGTACGGCCGCGACCGCAGTTTCCAGGTGCTCAGATGTCGACGGCGATTGGTCGTCGCCATGGCGCTGGGATCTGCCGCAGGCGCCTTCGTCGGCGCATGGGCCCTGCAATTCGTCCCTCACGATGCCCTTCCGCCGGTCCTCGCAGTGATCCTGATCGCCTCCGCAGTCAAGTTGTGGCGCCATCGCTGAGACGCGGCACCGTACCCGGCATCGTCTCTGCGGGCCGACCCTCGAGCGGCGCGTAGCGATGGCGGAGCGTGCTGGCAGGCCACCGAGCCGACGGACTCCACCTGGCCCTGACCCGGCAGTTGCCGCGCCGGCCTCCGGCTGGTATAAAGGCCCGCCTCTAGCGCCGCGCTGTGCCCAGCCGGCCGTGCAAGTAACTGATCTGTAAGGGAATCGACATGTCCCGCGTCTGCGAACTCACGGGCAAGCGCCCCGCCGTCGGCAATCGCGTCTCGCATGCCAATAACAAGAAGCGCCGGCGCTTCCTGCCGAACCTCCACACACAGCGCTTCTGGCTCGAGTCGGAGCGCCGCTGGGTGTCGCTGCGTCTGTCGGCCAAGGCGCTTCGCACGGTCGACAAGAACGGCATCGACGCGGTCGTCGCCAAGCTGCGCGCGGCTGGCCAAAGGATCTGAGTCGAGCAAACCGGGCCAAGATCGGCAGGGCTGAACCATGCGCGAGAAAATCAAGCTTCTCTCCTCGGCCAACACCGGCCACTTCTACGTGACGACGAAGAACAAGCGCCTGCACCCCGAGAAGATGGAGGTCAGGAAGTACGACCCGGTCGCGCGCAGGCACGTCGCGTACAAGGAAACCAAGATCAAGTAAGGCCGGCCTCCGCTGCCCGAACTGCCGGAAGTCGAGACCACGCGCCGCGGCGTAGCCCCCCACGTCGTCGGCACCCGCATCGTCGAGTTCGCGATCCACGAACCACGGCTGCGCTGGCCGGTCGATCGGTCTGTGGCCTCTACCGTGGCGGGGCGTCGCCTGCTCGGAGTCGGGCGGCGCGCCAAGTACCTGCTGTTTGAGATCGAGGGCGGGCTCACGCTGATCCTGCACCTCGGCATGTCGGGAAGCCTGCGGGTGTTGCCGGCGGGCGCGCCGAGGCGCACGCACGATCACCTCGACCTCGTGCTCGATTCCGGCCAGGTGTTGCGCTTCAACGATCCGCGGCGCTTTGGCAGCCTGCACTGCACGCGCGAAGATCCCGCGCTCCACCCGCTGTTGCGTCGGCTCGCACCCGAGCCGCTCGGCCCGGACTTCACCGCCGACTATCTCTGGCGCGTGACGCGCGGCCGCCGCGTCGCCATCAAGTCGCTGCTGATGAACGCCGAGCTCGTCGTCGGCGTCGGCAACATCTATGCCAGCGAGGCATTGTTCCGCGCCGGCATCCGCCCGCGCCGCCAG
The DNA here is from genome assembly GCA_037444685.1 of Gammaproteobacteria bacterium. Taxonomy (GTDB): domain Bacteria; phylum Pseudomonadota; class Gammaproteobacteria; order Steroidobacterales; family Steroidobacteraceae; genus UBA964. The sequence continues at coordinate 117,529 of JBBILX010000006.1, read as the reverse complement.
GCGCGCCGCCTGCGACGCGCGGAGGTCGTACGCCTCGTCGAGGCGATCCGCGCGGTGCTCGCCATGGCGATCGAGGTCGGCGGCACGACCCTGCGCGACTATGTCGGCGCGGACGGCAACCCCGGCTACTTCCGCCAGAAGCTGTTCGTCTATGAGCGCGCCGGCGAGCCCTGCCGGGTCTGCCGCTCGCCCGTGCGGCACGCCGTGCTGGGGCAGCGCTCCACCTACTGGTGCGGTACGTGTCAGCGCTGAAACGCAGGGCGCCCGGTCGTGGCGCGAGTCGCTCCCGCACCGGCATCGCCGCGAGGCTCGCCGCCGCCGATCCCGTGCTCGCCGGCGTGATCGCGGCCGCCGGGCCTTATCGGCTCGTGCCCGAACGCGACCGCAGTCCCTACGAGCACCTGGCCCGCGCGATCGCCCATCAGCAGCTCAGCGGCAGCGCTGCAGCGACCATCCTGCGACGCTTCGTCGCGCTCTACGGTGAGGGGCGATTTCCAGCGCCGCAGGAGGTACTGGCGACGCCCGTGCCAGCCTTGCGCGCCTGCGGATTCTCGCTGGCCAAGGTGGCGGCGCTCAGAGACCTCGCGGCCCGCGCTCTCGATGGCCTCGTGCCCGATCGCGACACGCTCGATGCGCTCGATGACGCCAGCATCGTGGCGAGACTCACCCAGGTGCGCGGGATCGGGCGCTGGACCGTACAGATGATGCTGATGTTCCAGCTCGGTCGTCCGGACGTGCTGCCCGTCGATGACTTCGGCGTGCGCCATGGCTTTCGTCTCGCCTATGGGCTCAGGGCACTGCCGCCGCCGCGCGCCCTCGCCGTGTTCGGCGAACGTTGGGCGCCGCACCGGACCGCGGCCGCCTGGTATCTTTGGCGTGCCGTCGACCTCGCCCGGCAGGGCCGGCTACCGCCGGCGCCACGCCCGGCACCGCGGCTCAGGACAGCAGCGGCCGCTCGCGCACGTAGGTGATCGTCAGCAGGAGCTGTTCGGTGTCCGGATCGCCGGTAGGCGCCTCGGGTGCGCTGCTGAGCGGCCGGGGGCCGCCCCGCAGGTCGTAGCTGATCGAGAGCAGATCGCCGCCGAGATCGTAGATCGCGCGCAGACGCCGGCCCGCATGCGGCCCATCGGTCCCTTCGATGTCGATCGCCGGCGGGTCGCTCTCGGCCAGCAGTCGGTACTCGCCGCTGTCGGCCACGTGCGCGTGCTGGTCGATCAGTTGATAAGAGCCGCGATCGAGCACGAGCAGCGCCACCCGCAGCTCGCGCACCGGCAGGACTTCACCGGCAATCCACGCCGCGATCGGCCGCCAGCGGCCGTCGATCGCAGGCGGCGCGAAGTGACGGATCAAAGGCGTCGCTGCTTGTGCAGCTCGGCGGCGACGATCGGGTGGACGAACTCGCTGACGTTGCCGCCGAGCACCGCGATCTCGCGGACCAGCGTCGAGGAGATGAACGTGTACTGTTCCTGCGGCGTCAGGAACACGGTCTCCATCGTCGGCGCGAGGTGCCGCGTCATGTTGGCCAGCTGGAACTCGAACTCGAAGTCCGATACGGCGCGCAGGCCGCGGATGATCACCGAGAGGCCATTGTCGCGGGCGAAGTCGACCGTGAGGCCCGTGAACCCCATGACCTCGACGTTCGGCAGGTCGGCCAGCACGGCGCGCGCGAGCTCGACGCGCTTGGCCACCGTGAACATCGGCGCCTTGTTGGGATTGGCCGCGACGGCGACGACCACGCGATCGAAGATCGAGGCGGCGCGGCGCACCAGGTCATGGTGGCCGTTGGTCATCGGGTCGAAAGTGCCCGGATAGATGGCATTGCGTTTCATCTGCTGGCCGCGTCGCGGACCCCTCCCTCGCCACGCTCGGCCAGATGATACCCGACCTCTCCCGCGCTCCCCGAACGCAGCATGCGCCAGCGCGGCGGCAGCGCCGGTAATGGCGCACGCGCCGGGCACTCGAGGTAGACACGGGCACGATCGGCGAGCCAGTCATACCGCTCGAGCGCGGCGCAGCAGTGCTCCAGCAGCTCGTCGGCAAATGGAGGGTCGAGGAACACGACGTCGAATCGGGGCAGATCAGCAGGTCGCGGCGCGTCGATCCAGCGGCGGGCATCCGCGGCGATGACGCGCGCGCCGCCCGCATCCGGCGAGTCGGTCACGACAGCGGGGTCGGGACGGTCCCGCGGTGCGAACCAGTCGGCGATCAAGGCGCGCAGCGCGGCAACGCTCGCGGCATCGCGTTCGACGAACAGCACCGATCGAGCGCCGCGCGACAGCGCTTCGAGCCCGAGTGCGCCGCTGCCGGCGAACAGGTCGAGACAGTGCGCACCGGGAAGACGCTGTCCGAGCCAGTTGAACAGCGTCTCGCGCACACGGTCGGGTGTCGGGCGGATCGACGGATTGGCCGGAAAACGCCAGCGGCGACCGCGCCAGGCGCCTCCAATGATGCGCAGCTTGCGAGCTCCCCCGACGCGCTCCGCCATCGGCTTGCCTCCCCGTTCCGCGGAAGCGTACCCTAGCCTCGCGTCGTTGTTGCCACACACCAACGAGCGCGGCGCCTACGGCGACCGTGCCCAGCGTGCCCGGCCGGAGTCGGCACCACGAGACCGAGGGGATTCCGATGAAGACTTTGCACCGCGCCGCGCTGATGCTGTCCATCGCGGCCGTGATCACGGGTTGCGCCAAGAGTGTCTCCGACGCCGACGGACCTGACGATCTCGGCGCCACCAACCCCAGCAGTGGCAACCTCAATCCCGGCGGCAGCACGCCGGTCAACACGGGCTTCCGGCCGCTGTTCCAGCCGACGTTCGGCGTGTTTCCGTACCCATACGACGCCTATTTCGCCGGCAGCAGCGATGGCACCCTGAGTCTGCCGTCGTCGCCATTCAGCCCGGTCACTTTCCTGCCACCGGGGCGGACCACGGCCGAGCCAGCCCAGAATGCGCTCGATGGATTCTCGACGACGGCCCATTGGACGGTGCGATTCGAGGGCGCGATCAACCTCGCCTCCGTGACCGGCGCAAGCCTCTTCGTGCTGCAGGTCACGACCGATACCGCGACCAAGGGTGTCACCGGCCTGGTACGACCGCTGGCCCAGGGAATCGATTACTCGGTCTCGCTGTCGACCGATGCCGGCGCGAACGGCAGCGTGCTCAATATCAACCCGCTGCGTCCTCTGGCGGCCAAGTCTAGTTACCTCGTGCTGCTGACCCGCGGCATCACGAGCAGCACCGGCGCGGCGGCCTCGCCCGACACCGACTACGCCACCATCCGCGCGCAGATCCTCAGTGAATTCGCCGCGCGGCCTCCGACCGCGCCACCGGCGCCTGCCTCCTGCGCGCCGATCGCGAACGCGACGCTGCGCGCACTCTGTCAGCTCACGAGCACTCACCTGCTGGTGGCGCGTGCGGCCGGGCTCGATCCTTCGAACATCGTGCTCTCGTTCAGCTTCTCGACCCAGTCGACCGGCGACACGCTCGCGCTGCTGTCGGCGGCGCCGCTGTCGGGCACGGACGGTGCGGTGGCGCTGCAGAATACGGGCCTGACGACTGCGCAGCTGCTGCCGGGTTCTCCAGGACTCGCGCGTCTCTACGCCGGAACCATCCGCGTGCCGTACTACCTCACGCCGCCCTCCGCCGGCAATCCCACGGCACCGCTGAACAACTACTGGCTGGCCGCCGGTCCGCCTCTGGTGCCGACGCTGGACCAGAGCAGTCGGCTGCTCACGCGCTTCAACCCGCTGCCGGCGCGCGTCGCGACGCTCGACATCCCCCTGCTGCTGACGGTGCCGACGGTCGGCGGCCCGGGTCCGAACGGCTGGCCCATCGTGCTGTTCCAGCATGGCACACCCCGAACGCGCGCCGACTCGCTGCTGGTCGCCGACAGCTTCGCCGCGCGCGGGTTTGCGGTGATCGCGATCGACCTGCCGCTGCATGGCATCACGCCCACCGATCCGTTCGCCGCGCTACGCCAGCCCGGACGCGAGCGAGTCTTCGACCTGGACCTCGTCAACAACACCACCGGTGCTCCCGGACCCGACGGGGTCATCGACGAGACCGGCACGCATTTCATCAACCTCGCCAATCTGCTGGTCAGCCGCGACAATACGCGTCAGGCCGTCGCCGACATCGTCACGACCCTCAAGGCGATCCCGAACATCGATTTCAACGCCGACGGTACGCCCGACTTCGATCCGGCACGCATCCACCTCGTTGGCTATTCGCTCGGCGCGATCGTCGGGACGACGGTGCTCGGCGTGTCCCCGATACCGCGCGCATCCGGCTTGCCGATGGGCGCGGTCGGCCTGACCGAGACGCTACGGCTGTCCGACTTCTACGGACCGCGGATCAATTTGGGTCTCGCCGCCGCGAGCGGCGGTCAGCTCGTGCCGGGCTCGGCGCTCTACTCGAACTGGTTTCGCGACGCCCAGACGGTGGTCGACGCCGCGGACGGCATCAATTACACGGGAACCGTGACCGCCGGAGGCCGCCGGATCTACGTCGGCTACGTGGTCGGCGGCGCGCCGAATCCCGCCGGTGGCATCTGGGGTCCGGACTCGACCGTGCCCAACGCCCGCACCGAGGTACTGACTTCGCTGCTCGGCCTGCCGATTCGAGGTCCGACCGCCGGCACCGCCGCCGTCGCGGCGCCCGGCGTGCAGGTGCGCTTCAACCAGGGCATCCACAACGGCTATCTCGATCCGCGACCGGCGCCGGCGATGACGCTCGAGATGCAGACGCAGATCGCGGAGTTCGTGGCCAACGACGGCACCGCCCTGACGGTCTCGAATCCGGGCGTGATCGCCCCCTGACGCAAGTGGCGGGCCGCGATCCGGTTGCCGCCGCAACGCGTTATGATGGCGGGCAGAGGGGCGGCTGCGGCCGCCCTTCTCGTTTCGTGGGGCATGGCATCCGATGGGCGAGAACGGCGAGAAGCTGGGTTTCCTCGAGCGCCTCCGGGCATCGATCAACAAACCGGGGACCTGGCTCTCCTACGACCTCGCGAAGCTGTTCCGCGGCCGCCGCATCGACGAGGCCGTGCTCGAGGAACTCGAGAGTCGCCTGCTCGGCGCCGACGTCGGCGTCGAGGCGACGAACGACCTGCTCGAAAAGTTGCGCCACCGTGTCGCACGCCGCGAGCTCGACGACGTCGATGCGCTGATCGCTGCGCTGCGTGACGCGATCGCCGAGATGCTCGCGCCCTGCGCCAAGCCGCTCTTGATCGACGCCGCACACCGGCCCTTCGTCGTGCTCGTCGTCGGCGTCAACGGCTCGGGCAAGACCACGAGCATCGGCAAGCTCGCGCGGCGCCTTGCCAGCGACGGACACCGCGTCGTGCTCGCGGCCGGCGACACGTTCCGCGCTGCCGCGATCGAACAGCTGGCAGTCTGGGCTGAGCGGACGGGCGCCGAGCTCGTCGCCCAGCAGTCGGGCGCCGATCCGGCGGCCGTGACCTTCGACGCGATGCAGGCGGCGAAATCGCGCGGCTGCGATGTCCTGCTGGCCGACACCGCCGGACGCCTGCACAGCCAGTCGCACCTGATGGAAGAGCTGCGCAAGATCAAACGCGTGATCGCGCGCAACGACCCGAGCGCGCCGCACGAGGTGCTGCTCGTGCTCGACGCGAACCAGGGCCAGAACGCCCTCGCGCAGGCGCTGCAGTTCCATGCCGCCATCGGCGTCACGGGACTGGTGCTGACCAAGCTCGACGGCACGGCCAAGGGCGGCATCGTCGTCGCGATTGCGCGCCGCCTCGGGCTGCCCATCCGCTTCGTCGGCATTGGTGAAGGCGCCGACGAATTTGGCGAGTTCGATGCGCGCGCCTTCGCGCAGGCGCTGGTCGAGGGCGCGGGCAGCGGCGATACTGCCTCGGCATGATCAGCTTCGACCGCGTCAGCAAGCGCTATCCAAACGGACGCGAGGCGCTCAGCGAGGTCTCACTGCGGATCGCGCCCGGGGAGTTCGTGTTCCTGACGGGTCGATCGGGCGCGGGAAAGAGCTCCGTGCTCAAGCTGATCGCCCTGCTCGAGCGCCCGACGCGTGGCGTCGTCACGGTCAACGGCCAGAACACGGGCACCCTGCCGGAGCGGCGCGTGCCGGCGTTCCGCCGCCAGATCGGCGTCGTCTTCCAGGACCACAGGCTGCTCTTCGACCGACCGGTCTACGACAACGTCGCGCTGCCGCTGATCGTCGCCGACACGCCGCTCAAGGAGATCGACAAGCGCGTCCGCGCGGCACTCGATCAGGTCGGACTGCTCGGCAAGGAACGCGTGCTGCCCGCCGAACTGTCGGTCGGCGAGCAGCAGCGCGTCGGGATCGCGCGCGCCGTGATCGCCAAACCGCCGCTGCTCATCGCCGATGAACCAACCGGCAATCTCGACCACGGGCTCGCGCTCGAGGTGATGAGGCTGTTCAAGCGTTTCCAGGAAGTCGGCGTCACGGTCGTGGTCGCGACCCACGACCTGCAGCTCGTGCGCGAGTTTGGCCAGCGCGAGATCGTCCTCGAAGCCGGCCGCATCGCCGCGACCCATGACGTCGTCCTGCCGACGCTGGCCGGGGGTGGCTGAATCGTGGCGTCGGTCTCGGCCTGGGTAACTCGCCACGCGCAGGCGTTCGTTGGCTCGGTTGGCCGGCTGGCGCGCGCGCCGTTGGCGACACTGCTCACCGTGACGGTGGTGGGGCTCGCCTTGGCGCTGCCGCTCGCACTGCGGCTCATCGTCGACAACACGCGCGCGGCCACCGGTGACTTCGCCAACGCGGTGGACGTGACCGTCTACTTCAAACCCGACGTCGACCTCGAGCGCGCCGAACAGCTTCGACGCAATGCCGCGAAACGCGCCGGCGTTGCCAGCGTCACTTTGCTGCCGGCGGACGCGGCGCTCGCGGAGTTCCGCGAGTACTCGGGCTTTGGCGACGCGCTCGCCGCTCTCGACAGCAATCCGCTACCGCACGTCCTCAACGTCCGGCCCAGCGCGGAGGCGAGCGGACCTGCCCAGCTCGAGCAGCTCAAGCGCTATTTCGCGGCCTGGCCCGAGGTCGAGATCGTGCAGCTCGATACCGAGTGGGTGCGGCGCTTCGCCACGATTCTAGAGGTGCTGCGTCGGCTGCTGCTGGTCGCCGCGGCGGTCCTCGGATTCGGCGTGCTGGCCGTGATCGGCAACACGATCCGCCTCGAGATTCAGGCGCGACGCGCCGAGATCGAGGTGACCAAGCTCGTCGGCGGCTCGAACGCCTTCGTGCGCCGGCCGTTCCTGTACGCGGGTGTGCTCTACGGACTGCTCGGCGCGCTGCTCGCCTGGGCACTGATCGCCGGCGCGTTGGCCTTCCTGGCTGCGCCCGTCGATGAGCTCGCGCGGCTCTACGGTAGCCGCTTCCGGCTGGAACCGCCGGCAGGACCCGAGATCCTGCAGCTGCTCGGCGTCGGCACCCTGCTCGGCTGGCTCGCCGCCTGGGTCTCGACCGCACGGCATCTGTCGCGGATCCAACCCCGTGCCTGACGGCGCCCGCCTCGAAGAAGAAAATTCCTTTGGAAAGCAAACATTTATAATTTTCTGAACCGTGAATGTGTTTTAGCACTCTAAGGTCGAGAGTGCTAAACTCGTGCGTCATTGAAGGCACAGGAGGATCAAGCCCATGACGAGTCAAGCGCTGGTCGCTCGACCGACCGACCTGGTCCTTGCCGGTCCAATAGGCAGCTTCGACGCCTATCTCGAGCGGGTTTCACGCGTTCCGGTGCTGTCGCGCGAGGAGGAGCACCGGCTCGCAGTGCGATTCCACCGCGACGGCGACGTCGAGGCCGCCCGGCAGCTCGTACTGTCGCACCTGCGCTTCGTGGTCCACGTCGCGCGCGGCTATGCCGGCTACGGCCTGCCGCTGCCCGACCTCGTCCAGGAGGGCAACATCGGCCTGATGAAGGCCGTCAAGCGCTTCGACCCGGCCATCGGCGTCCGGCTCGTCTCTTTCGCCATCCACTGGATCCGCGCGGAGATCCACGAGTACGTGTTGCGCAACTGGCGCCTCGTCAAGGTCGCGACGACCAAGGCGCAGCGCAAGCTGTTCTTCAACCTGCGCAAGCTCAAGAAGAATCTCGCGTGGCTGTCTCCCGAGGAGACCCGTGCCGTCGCCGCCAACCTCGGCGTCGATCCGCGCGAGGTCGCCGAGATGGAGCAGCGCCTCGCCGCGCGCGACATCGCTTTCGATCCCGCGCCGGAGTCCGAAGACGACGATTCCTGCTCGCCGGCCGCTTACCTCCCGGCGCCGGACGCCAATCCCGCCGAGGTCATCGAGACCCGTGAGTGGGAGAACGTGACGGCGCGCCGGCTGGCCACCGCCGTCGCACAGCTCGACCCGCGTAGCCGCGAGATCCTGCGTCGGCGCTGGATGCAGGAAGGCGCGAAAGCCACGTTGCATGAGCTTGCCGCCGAGTATGGTGTCTCGGCCGAACGGATCCGTCAGCTCGAAGCCAACGCGATCCGCAAACTGCGCGGCCTGATGGCGGCCTGAGCGGCACCGCGTCCAGACCCGGCTCTGCCGCGCTCCGCGCGGCCTCAACCTGATCTCGATCCGGCGGTTGCGCTCGCGGGCGTCGACGCCGCGCTCGCTTGCGAGCGGTCGCGCTTCGCCGAGCCCCACCGCCGTCACGCGCTCCGGCGCGACGCCGGCCACGAGCAGCGCGTCGCGCACAGCCGCGGCGCGCAGGTGCGAGAACTCGAGGTTGTACGCCGCGCGACCGAGTTCGTCGGTGTGGCCTTCGATCTCGATCGAGAAGCCCGGATGGCGGGCGAGCTCCCTGCCCCAGTCGCCGAGCAGGACCGCGCCGCTGCCGGTGAGCAGGGCCGTGTCTGCCCGAAACAGCTCGCTCGCCGGCACGACGGCGCGCAACAGTGTCAGCTCGCCGCGCGTCTCCCCTGCAAGCTCGATGGGGCGCGTGCCGGCCACGGCCGCGAGCGCCTCCCGCAATCGCGCGAGTCCGACCGGCAGGCGTGGAGTCGCCGCAGCGGTGCGGACCGGTGGCGCTGTGGAGACGCGTCCCGTCGCCGCGCGGCCCGCACAACCGAGCGCGAGCGAGGCGGCCAAGGCGCTCGCCAGCAGGCGCAAGGCAGTGGCTAGCTGAACGGTGACACGCATGCGGCGATCTTATTCGATGCCCTGCTCCGGCGCCGGCGGCGTCGTCGCGCGCACGTAGCCGCGGGGCCGGATCGCCACGGTGTTGAGGATCCGCGTGCAACGCCTGCCGTTAGCGAGATGGAAGCCGTACTCGAACGTGGGCGTGCACTTGCCGGTCCGCGCGAGCTCGTCGCGGATGCTCCGTTCGAGATCGGCAGGGAAATCGAAGCGCAGCTCGAGATCGGTGCTGCCACCGTGTTCGAACTCGATCGTCATTGCGCGCGTCCAGACCGAGTAACCCGGGAAGATGCGTGCGCAGGCGAGCGCGGCGATCGGGTCGGCGAGCGCCGCCTGGAAGCCGCCGAACATCACTCCGCCAGGATTACGCGAGATCGAATTGAGCGGCAGCCGGATGCGAACCCGGCGCCAGCCGGCACCGATCTCCAGCACGCGGATCCGCATCCAAAGGAACGGCGGATACCACTCGAGCAGGCGCGCATCGCCGAGCCAGCGCCGCTCGACGGCGAGACTCATCAGGCGCTGCAGCGGACGGGGTTGGCTCATGCTTGCGCGGGCGCCGCCGCGCGGCTAGCGTGGCGCGGACAACGGGCACTGCAGCGAGGTTACACCATGCGCAGCGTCGATCAGTGGCTCGAGGAGTACGGCGAGAGTCATCGTCACCCCGTCAACAAGGCCCTCCATTGGATCTGCGTGCCGGCGATCGTGCTGACGGTGCTCGGCGCACTCTCGCTCGTTCCGTTGCCTCTGCTCACGGTCCACCGGTCGTGGGCGAATCTCGGCACCCTGACGGCGGTGCTCGCGCTGCTCTACTATCTGCGCCTCTCTCCGGCGCTCGCGCTCGGCGTGCTGCCGCCGCTCGCGCTGGCGTTCGCCGGTATCGAGGCGCTGACGGCACTGCGCTGGCCGCTCTGGCAGAGCTGTCTCGCGATCTTCGTCATCGCCTGGATCGGGCAGTTCGTCGGGCATGCCATCGAGGGCCGCCGACCCTCGTTCTTCAAGGATCTGCAGTTCCTGCTGATCGGCCCCCTCTGGCTGCTCGCCTTCGTCTACCGGGCCCTCGGCATACGTTACTCGCGCCCGAGCCCGGCTACCCGCTGAAGCCAGGCCGCCGCGGCCTCGAACACGATCGTGTGCAGCTCGGCAGTGCGCTCGGCCGTGACCGCATAACCGCCGGCGAGCGTGATCACGAGCGGCGCGCCCGCGCCGCCCACGGCTTCGATGACCCGCCGCTCGCGCTCCCTGAGGCCCTGCTCGGTCAGCGCAAAACGCCCGTAGCGGTCGCCGGCCACGACGTCGACGCCGGCGAGGTAGAAGACGAGATCGGCGCGCGCCGCGCGGATGACGCCGGGGAGGCGCGTCACGAGGGTGTCGAGATACTCGTCGTCGCCCGTGCCGTCGGCGAGTTCGACGTCGAGCGTCGAACGCATCTTCTGTACCGGATAATTCCGCGCGCCGTGCATCGAGAACGTGAACACTTCGGGATCACCGGCGAAGATCGCGGCCGTGCCGTTGCCCTGGTGCACGTCGAGATCGATCACGAGCGCCCGACGGATGTGCCCTTCGGCCTGCAAGGTCCGGATCGCGACCGCGACGTCGTTGAGTACGCAGAATCCCTCGCCGTGGTCGGCGAACGCATGGTGCGTGCCGCCGGCGAGATTGCCGGCGATGCTGCGCGCGGCAAGCGCGGCGCGTGCCGCTTCGAGCGTACCCTGAACAGCGAGCCTCGAGCGCCGCCAGAGCCTCGCGCTCCAGGGCACGCCGATGCGCCGCTGCGCGGCGGCATCGAGACTGCCAGCCGCGAGGGCCTCGAGATACGACCGGGCGTGGACGCGCTCGAGGTCGGCGACCGCCGCCTCGCCCGGTTCGATCATCCGGTCCGACCCGAGCAGCCCGCGCTCGCAGAGATAGCGATGCACGAGCGTGTACTTCGCCATCGGGAAGGGATGGTGGGCAGGCAGCGGCAGATAGTAGTCGGGATGATGGCTGAGCTTGATCACGAGAGGATGTGCGATGATCCGGGCCCGGGGGTCTTGCCGATGACATCAGCCACGATAACGGGCGGCATGGTAGTCAGCCGCGCGCTGTCCCGCTACGGCATCCGCACCGTGTTCGCCGTCGCCGGCGCGTCGCACACGCATCTGGTCGACGCGCTCGATCGCGACGGCTTCCGGATCATCAGCAGCCGGCACGAGTCGGGCTGCGTTGGCGCCGCTGATGGCTATGCGCGCATCACCGGCCGGCTCGGCGTGGCGCTGATCATCGCCGATCAGGGCACACCGAATGCGATCAACGGCATTGCCGGCGCCTTCCACGCCTGTTCGCCCGTGCTGGTGCTGATCGCCCGGCTGCCCAACTCCTGGACCGAGGCCGAGGCCGAATACGACAACGCCAAGCATCCGCTCGTGGCGCCGATCACCAAGTGGGCACGCACCGTGCCCGCCGCGGAGCGGCTCGCCGAATACGTCGATGCGGGCGCCAAGCGGGCGCTGGCCGGGCGTCCGGGCCCGGTGGTGCTGCAGATTCCGCAGGAGTTCCTCGGCCGGACCCTCGAGGGCTGGGGCGCTGCCGCGCAACCCGCTCCCGTGCTCGCGCGCCCGGCCGCCGATTCCGACGCGATCGCGCGGGCTGCCGAGCTGCTCGCCGACGCCGAGAGGCCGCTGCTGATCGCCGGCGCCGGTGCCGCGCTCGGCCACGCCGGCGCCGCGCTGCGCGAGATCGTCGACCGCTTCGACGTGCCGATCGCCGGCAACGGGCTCGGCCGCGGCGTCGTGCCCGAGGACTGGCAGCGCTCGTGGAGCTGGCCGCTGATGCAGACGGCGGCGAGCGATGCGGACGTCGTCTGCGTGTTCGGAGCCCGTCTCAAGCAACGTCTCGGCTACGGACTGCCGCCGCGCTTCTCCCCCGCGGCGAAGTTCATCCAGATCGACATCGAGAGTGAGGAGCTGTCGCGCAATCGGCGCATCGACGTGCCGATCGTCGCCGATACCGGTCTGGCAGCAACGCAGCTCCGCGACGCGCTCGCTGCCCGCGGCGCGCCGCGCGGCCGGCGGGCGCTCTGGGTCCACGACCGCCTGCAGCCGCGCATGCGCTACCTCGATGCCGTCGAGCGCGAGCCGCGCGAACGGCTGCATCCGCTCGCGCTCGGTCGGGCGCTCGCGAGAAGGCTCGGCGACGATGCGATCATCGTCGGCGACGGTGCCGACGTGCAGAATTGGATGTACGGCGCGCTGCGGGTGCGCCGCGGACCCGGCTTCCTCGACCACTATCCGCTCGGCGCGATGGGCATGGGCACGCCGCTCGCGGTCGGCGCGGCGGCGGCGGCGCGCGAACTCGCGCTCGCTGCGCGGGCAGCCGTGCCGCCAGTGCTGCTGACGACCGGCGACGGCTCCTTCGGCTTCTACCCGGCCGAACTGCACGCCGCGGCACAGGCGGGCCTGCGTCTGATCTGCGTGATCGGCAACGACGGTGCCTGGGGCACCGAGCTGCACGGCCAGCTCGGCGCGATCCGCCGCGCCGTCAACACCGAGCTCGGCTTCCTCCGCTACGACCTCGTCGGCATCGGCTTCGGCTGTCACGGCGAGTTCGTCGAGCGGCCCGATCAGCTCGACGCGGCGCTCGACCGCGCCTTCGCCCACAACGGCCCTGCGGTCATCAACGCAATCATCGACCGCGACGCGGGCGCCGAACTCAAGCGCGAACCGCTGGCGCGCATGATCCTGTTCGACGATCTCGCGTCGAACCTCGCGACGCAACACGGCTTCGCAGGCTGACGGATTGGGCGCTCCCGCGCAGCCGCCCTACCCGCGCCCGGCCTACGCCTGGTACGTCGTGGTCGTGCTGCTGCTCGCCTACGTCCTCGCTTTCGTCGATCGGGAAGTCATCGCCCTGCTGGTGCCGGACATCAAGCACGATCTTGGCGTCTCAGACACCCGCATGAGTTTCCTGCTCGGCGGCGAGTTCGCGGTGTTCTACACGTTCTTCGGAGTGCTGATCGCCTGGCTTGCCGACCGCGGCAACCGGCGCTGGCTGATCTTCGGCGGGGTCACCGTCTGGAGCGTGATGACCATGCTCTGCGGGCTCGCCATGAGCTACCCGGCGCTGTTCCTCGCCCGCGTCGGCGTCGGCGCCGGCGAGGCGGCGCTCAACCCGCCCGCGCTGTCGCTGATCAAGGACTACTTCCCGCCGGACCGCATGGGCCGTGCGATCGGCCTCTACACCGCCGGTGTCTCGAGCGGCAGCGGCCTCGCCTTCATCTCGTCGGCGGTAGCGTCTATCCGGCCGTGCAGGCAGCCGGAGCGCTGCGCTGGCCGCTCGTCGGTGTCGTCGAGCCCTGGCAGCGGATGTTCATCTGGGTCGGTCTGCCCGGCATCCTGCTCGCCCTGCTGATCCTGACGATCCGCGAGCCGGTGCGGCGCGAGTGGCTGCGGACCGGCGTTGCGCCCACGGCCACGCCGGTCTGGCAGACACTGCGATTCCTGATCGCGCGCTGGCGCAGCTTCATCGTGCTGTTCCTCGCCCTGTCGGTGCTCGCGATCATGGCCTACGGCATCGGCTTCTGGATCCCCGAGTTCCTGCGCCGGACCCATGCGCTGACGCCCGCCGAACTCGGCAGCTACATTCGCTGGCGCGGTGTCGTCTCGATCGTCTTCGGCCTGATCGGAGTTGTCGCCGGCGGCTGGCTCTGCGACGTGCTGCAGCGACGCTACGCCGACGTTTACGTGCGCGTCTGCCTGATTTCCTTCGCCCTGATGACCGTTGGCTACTCGACTTTCGCGCTGATGCCGACGCCGACGCTGGCGATCCTGATGCTGATCCCGGGGACGCTGGGCGCGGCGGCGCCCACTGCCGCGGGTGCGGCCACCGTGGTCGCAATCGCGCAGCCGTCGATGCGCGCCCAGATCACGGCTTTCTACTATTTCACTCTGAACGCGGTCGGCTGCTTCGTGGGTCCGACGGCGGTGGCGCTCGTCACCGATTTCTACTTCCAGGACGAGGCACAGTTGCGCTACTCGCTCGCCAGCGTGGCCACGATCGTCGCGGTCATCGGCACGGCGCTGCTGTTCTACAATCTGCCGCATTTCCGCGCGAGCGCCGAGCAGGCGCGAGCGTGGAGCCACTGAAGACACCGACATGTCCGATGCACTGAATCCTCTCGATCTCTACGACGTCCGCGGCACGCTCGGCGACGACGAACGCATGGTGCGGGAGTCGGTCGCGCGCTTCGTCGACAGCGAGGTGCTGCCGGTCATCCGCGGGCACTTCGAGGCGCACCGCTTCCCGCGCGAGCTGGTCGGCGGGCTCGCCGAACTCGGCTTGCTCGGCTGCTCGCTGAGCGGCTATGGCTGCGCCGGCATGAACGCGATCGGCTACGGGCTGATCTGCCAGGAACTCGAACGCGGCGATTCGGGACTGCGCAGCTTCGTCTCGGTGCAGACCTCGCTATGCATGTATCCGATCCACGCTTACGGCAGCGAGGAGCAGCGGCAGCGCTTCCTGCCGCCGATGGCGCGCGGCGAGCTGATCGGCTGCTTTGGCCTGACCGAACCGCATGGTGGCTCCGATCCGGCCAACATGAAAACGCATGCGAAGCGGCGCGGGCGCGACTGGGTGCTGAACGGCGCGAAGATGTGGATCACGAACGCACCGATCGCGGACATCGCCGTCGTCTGGGCGCGCACCGAAGAAGGCATCCGCGGCTTCCTCGTCGAGCGCGGCACGAAGGGCTTCGCGGCACCGGAGATCGAAAACAAGTTCAGCCTGCGCGCTTCGGCCACCGGCGCGCTGTTCCTCGAGGACGTGGTCGTACCCGAGGAGAACCTGCTGCCTGGCACGACGATCGGGCTCAAGGCGCCACTGTCGTGTCTGACCCAGGCCCGCTACGGCATCACGTGGGGCGTGGTCGGCGCCGCGCAGGCCTGCCTCGCCGAGGCGATCGAGTACACGAAGACGCGCATCCTGTTTGGCCGCCCGCTCGCGGCCAATCAGGCGATCCAGATCCGGCTCGCGGAGATGGCGCGGCGGATCACGACCGCACAGATGCTGTCGCTGCAACTCGGGCGCCTCAAGGACGCGGGCACGATGACGCCGGCGCAGGTCTCGGTGGCGAAATGGCACAACTGCCGCGCCGCGATCGAAGTCGCTCGCGATGCGCGCGACATGCTCGGCGGCTCCGGTATCAGCGCCGAGTACGTGCCGATCCGCCATGCGATGAACCTCGAGAGCGTGATCACCTACGAGGGGACCGAGACGATCCATCAGCTGACGGTCGGACGAGAACTGACCGGAATCAACGCTTTCTGAGAACCGGTCGATGTTGGAAGATTTGACAGTCCAGCGATGGATGGCGGCGCAGCATGGGTGCTGCTTTACGCAACCAATTGAGATATAGGATATTTTCCAGATGGCTGGCCGTTGGCACGGGCTTTGCTACGCACAGGAGGAGCGCGGCGACCGGCCGCGACTGAAATCGTAAGGACTTCGGTATGAAGTCGATCTGGATCCACGCCATCGCTGCTGTCGCCCTCGCCTGGGGCGGTCTCGTGACCCCGGCAGTCGCAGGCCCGATCGGTACCTGCAATGACCAGTCGCTCGGCGATTTGACGCCGCCCGACGTCGCGGTGTTCGGCAACAGCTTCAGTCGGCCGGGCAGCTACACGGACTGCTACAGCTTCAGCCTGAACCACTCCGCCGATGCGCTCGGCCTGGTGTTCGAGTGGGACTTCTCGTCGAACATGGGCGTCGACCTGACCAACATCGGGCTCTGGAATGGCTCGTCGCTGCTCGCCTCGCAGGGGACCCCGAACGGAACCCTGAATCAGTTCAGTTTCGCCGGCATCAACAGCGGCAGCTACTGGCTGACGATCGGCGTCAATGTCTACGATTACAATGGGTCGCACGGCAACTCCGGCAGCGTCGGCTACCTCGGAACGCTCGCCACGGTTCGCACTGCCGCCGTCAGTGAGCCCGGCGCGCTCGGTCTGATCGCAGCCGGCCTTCTCGCGATCGGGTTCGCCGCACGCCGCCGCCGCGCGGCCTGAGGGCGGGCGGACCGATAGAGCGAGGCAGCCCGCTTCGACGCAAACTCCGAGCGAGACTCGAGGGGCCCCACGGGAAGCCGTGGGGCCTCCGCGTTTGGGGCTCGCGCCACCGCGGCGGTGCGCGCTGCATGTCCACACCGCGCGCCGCGGCAGCGACCGTCGCGGATGGGGAACCTCGAGCCGTTATGATGCGCGGGCCAAGCCCCCGAGGAACCCGCGCATGAGCGAGACCAAGACCGCCAGCGTCCTGCCGATCCTGCAGCGTGATCACCGCAGCGTGATGGGCAAGATCCTCTATACGAGCCGCAAACCCGAGCGGCTCGGGCAGGAGCGCGGTCGCGAGTATTTCCGGATCGACGTGCACGCCGACGGCACCCGGACCTGCAGCGCACATTGCGAGATCGACGACCGACCCTCCGTGATGCGCGACATTACCTACTCGCTCGACCGAAACTGGATGCCGACCGACTGCTTCGTGCGCCTCTCGGTGGGGAGCCGGTTCATGGGGTCGGGCTGGTTCCGCTTTCATCCGAAGTTCGCCGAGTGCGAAGCCTGGACAGCGGTCGAGGGGCGCGTCTCGCAGACCATGGATCTCGAGCGCCCGCTCGTGACCTTCCAGAACCACGCGATCGCCTGCGATGCATGGCATCTGCGGCTCATCGATCAGAGCAGGCCCGGCGACGTGCAACGCATCGAGCAAATGTTGCTGTCATCGCCAGATCATCGCGGCGCCACCGGTCCGATGCTGTTCTCGATCGGCCTGAACATCGTGTTCGTCGGCACCGAGCGGATCACCGTCGGCGCTGGCGACTTCGACGCGCTGCATTTCCGGTTCGTCGCCAACCCCGAGCTGCCTCAGGAGCACCCTCCTTACGACGTCTGGTGCACCGCGGATGGCGAGTACCTGTTCCTGAAGGGCGGCGTGGCCGGCTACATGCAGACGCACTACGAACTCGTCGAGCTTTCGCGCGGGCCGCACTGGGGCCCCTGAGAAGTTCCGACCCGACACGGTTCGGCGACCCATGGACCGCGCCGGCAGCCCGGCGCGGTCATGGCGGCCTCGCACACACCCGGCCGGCGCCAAAGCCATCCGTACAAACCGAGGCCGATGTCGCAGATTTCGGACATGCCACCGTCATCAACGTTGTTTATACTTCACAAGCGTGGTTGCGGCGCAGCTCTGCTAACTGATTGATTTCTCTTAGCGAGAGGTGAGAGCGATCCCCGATCGACGAGTTTGTTGGACTTGTGCCGCACGGTATTTCGAGTGTCTGACGAGGTTTCAAAACAGAAAATCTGGCATTGGAACGGGCCCGGACAAGCCGCCATCCTTTGCATGGCGGACGGGAGTCGCGACGCATGAGCCCATGCGGGCCTGGATTGGGCCGGGGCTTCGGTCCCAGCGTTCCCACCGGCAATGATTGCGCCCGCGCAAGTGAGTCGATTGCGGCGCAAGCCGCGCGCTGACGGCGATGACCGGACGTCGATGAAAACCTGGCCCCGCTAACGCGGGGCCTCTTCTTTTTTCAGGGCAGTATGTTTTTCAGGGCAGCATCGTCGAGCCCATCAGATAGCGATCGACCTCGCGAGCGGCGCCGCGGCCCTCGTGGATCGCCCAGACGACGAGGCTCTGGCCGCGTCGGCAGTCACCCGCCGCGAACACCCCCTTGACGTTGGTCGCGTACCGCTCGTACTCGGCAGCGACATTGCTGCGCGCGTCGACCTCGATGCCCATGTCGCGGAGCAGAGTCTGCTCGGGACCGAGAAAGCCCATCGCGAGCAGCACGAGTTGCGCGGGCTGGCTGCGCGCGGTGCCGGGCATCTCCACTGGCATGAGCTGGCCCTTGTCGTTGCGTTCCCACCGCACCTGCACCGTCACGAGCTCCTTCACCGCACCCTGCTCGTCGCCGACGAACCGCTTGACGGTGGTCACGTAGACACGAGGATCCTGGCCGAACTTCGCCGCAGCCTCCTCCTGACCGTAGTCCATGCGGTAGACGCGCGGCCACTCGGGCCAAGGGTTGTCGGCGGCACGCTCGAGCGGTGGCTGGGGCATGATCTCGAACTGTGTAAGGCTGCGGCAGCCCTGTCGCATCGCGGTGCCGACGCAGTCGGTGCCGGTGTCCCCGCCACCGATGACGACCACGTCCTTGCCGCGCGCGTCGATCGGCGCCGCCGCGCTGGCACCATTGCCGGCGCGACGCGACAAGCCGCTGGCGCCGCCCGCCCTCGCGGCCGTCTTCGCGGCCCCGCGTGCGAGCAGCCACTTGGTCGTGCCGGTCAGGTAGTCCATTGCGAAATGGATCCCGCTGAGCGACCGCCCCTCGACCTGCAGATCGCGCGGCAGCGTTGCACCGGTACAGAGCACGACCGCGTCGAAGTCCTTGACCAGCAGCATCGGCTCGACGTTTTCGCCGACATTTGCATTGCAGACGAACTTGACGCCCTCCTCCTCCAGGAGGCGGATGCGGCGCATCACGATGTCCCGCTTGTCGAGCTTCATGTTGGGGATGCCGTAGGTCAGCAGCCCCCCCGGGCGGTCAGCGCGTTCGAGCACCGTGACGCTGTGGCCGACGCTGTTGAGCTGCGCGGCGGCGGCGAGGCCCGCCGGGCCGGAGCCGACGATCGCGACGCGCTTGCCGGTGCGCACCTTGGGCGGGTTGGGCAGCACCCAGCCCTCTTCCCAACCGCGTTCGATGATCGAGTTCTCGATGTTCTTGATCGTGACCGGCGGCGCGTTGATGCCGAGCACGCACGAGCCCTCGCAGGGCGCCGGACAGACGCGACCCGTGAACTCCGGGAAGTTGTTGGTCCGGTGCAGCCGCTCGAGCGCCTCGCGCCACAACCCGCGATAGACGAGGTCGTTCCATTCGGGGATCAGGTTGTTCACGGGACAGCCCGAGGCGCTGCCGTTGATGAGCTTGCCCGTGTGGCAGAAGGGCACTCCGCAGTCCATGCAGCGCGCGGCCTGCTGGCGCAGGTGCTTGTCGTCCATGTGCTGATGGAACTCTTTCCAGTCCGCGATGCGTTCGACGGGACTGCGGTCGAGCGGCAGTTCGCGCAGATACTCGATGAATCCGGTTGGCTTGCCCATGCAGGTCGATCCGAATCAGTTGCCGCCCACTCGGGCGAGGTCGCGGGAGTTCTCTTCGAAGGCGGCCATGATCGCGTCGTCACCCGACAGACCCTGGTCGTGTGCCCGCTTGAGGCAGGCGAGCACGCGCTTGTAGTCCTTCGGGATCACGCGTGCAAAGCGAGGCAGTTGCGTTGGCCAGGCCTCCAGGATGCGCAGCGCCTTGCGGCTGCCCGTCAACAGCGCGTGACGCTCGATCAAGGCACGCAGCGCGCCGGCCTCATCGGCGTCGGTGACGCGCTCGACATCGACCATCTGCATGTTGACGCGCCGAAGGAAATCGCCGGCCTCGTCCAGGACGTACGCGATGCCCCCGGACATGCCGGCGCCGAAATTGCGCCCGGTCGGGCCCAGCACGACGACGCGGCCGCCCGTCATGTACTCGCAGCCGTGGTCACCGACTGCCTCGACGACCGCGTCGACGCCGCTGTTGCGGACCGCAAAACGCTCGCCAGCCATGCCGCGGACGAACATCTCACCGCTGGTCGCACCGTAGAGCGCGACATTGCCGATGATCATGTTCTCCTCGGCCACGAACGTCGCCCGCTCGTCGGGCCTGATGATCAGTCGGCCGCCGGAAAGACCCTTGCCGACGTAGTCGTTGGCGTCCCCTTCGAGCGTGAAGGTCATGCCGCGTGGCATGAAGGCGCCGAAACTCTGCCCTGCGGAGCCGACGAAGCGCAGCCGTATCGTGTCGTCGGGCAGGCCCCTGGCACCGTAGCGCTTCGTCACCTCGCTGCCGGTGATCGTGCCGACGACGCGGTTGACGTTGCGGATCGGCAGCGTGGCCTCGACGGGCTCGCCACGCTCGATCGCCGGACGGCAGATCTCGAGCAGCGTCGTCACATCGAGCGACTTGTCGAGACCATGGTCCTGCGGCTGGGTCTGGTAACGGCCGACCTCGGGCCCCATGTCGGGCTGGTAGAGGATGTTCGTGAAGTCGAACCCGTGCGCCTTCCAGTGATCGATCGCAGCCTGGGGCTCGAGCATGTCGACGCGACCGATCATCTCGTCGACGCGGCGGAAGCCTAGTTCCGCCATGATCTCGCGCAGATGCTGCGCGATGAAGCGCATGTAGTTGACGACGTGCTCGGGCTTGCCCGTGAACTTCTCGCGCAGCCGCGGGTCCTGGGTCGCCACGCCGACCGGACAGGTATTGAGGTGGCACACCCGCATCATGATGCAGCCCATGGTCACGAGCGGTGCCGTCGCGAAGCCGAACTCCTCGGCACCGAGCAACGCGGCGATCGCGACGTCGCGGCCCGTCTTGAGCTGACCGTCCGTCTCGACGACGATCCGGCTGCGCAGGTTGTTGAGGACCAGCGTCTGGTGCGCTTCCGCGAGCCCGAGTTCCCATGGCAGGCCCGCATGCTTGATCGAAGTCAGCGGCGAGGCCCCGGTCCCGCCATCGTAGCCGCTGATCAGGACCACGTCGGCGTGCGCCTTGGCGACGCCGGCGGCGATCGTGCCGACGCCGACCTCGGCCACGAGCTTGACGCTCACGCGCGCATCGCGGTTCGCGTTCTTGAGATCGTGGATGAGCTCCGCGAGGTCCTCGATCGAATAGATGTCGTGATGCGGCGGAGGCGAGATCAGCCCGACGCCGGCCGTGGTGTGCCGGGTCTTCGCGATCCACGGGTAGACCTTCGTGCCAGGCAACTGTCCGCCCTCGCCAGGCTTCGCGCCCTGCGCCATCTTGATCTGCAGTTCCCTGGCGTTGACGAGATACTCGCTCGTCACACCGAAGCGGCCCGATGCGACCTGCTTGATCGCCGAGTTCTTCGAGTCACCGTTCGGCAACGGGATGTAACGCTCCGGATCCTCGCCGCCCTCGCCGGTATTGCTCTTGCCGCCGATGCGGTTCATGGCGATGGCGAGCGTCTCGTGCGCCTCCTTGGAGATCGACCCGTAGCTCATTGCACCGGTCTTGAAGCGCTTCATGATGTTCTCGACCGGCTCGACCTCGTCGATGGGCACCGGGTCACCCTTCTTGAAGGCGAGCAGGCCGCGCAGCGTCGAGAGATTCTTCGCGCGGTCGTCGATCAGCTCGGCAAAAGACTTGTAGGTCTGATAGCTGCCCGTGCGCACGGCCTTCTGCAGCCGATGGATCGACTCCGGATTGAACAGATGGAACTCGCCGTCGGAGCGCCACTGGTACTGGCCGCCGGCCTCTAGGACGGGAGTCGCGACCGGACGCTCGGCGAACGCCGCGCGGTGGCGCATCAAGGTCTCCTCGGCGATCACGTCGAGACCGATGCCGCCGATCCGCGAAGCCGTGTTCGTGAAGTACTCGTCGATCACGTCCTGGCGCAGACCGACCGCCTCGAACACCTGTGCGCCGTGGTAGCTCTGCACGGCCGAGATGCCCATCTTGGACATCACCTTGACCACGCCCTTGGTCGCGGCCTTGGCAAAGTTCATGCAGGCGATCCTGTGGTCGACGTTAGGCAGCATGTCCTCGCGGATCATGCCGTCGAGCGTCTCGAAAGCGAGATAGGGATTGATGACGCTCGCGCCATAGCCGATCAGCAGCGCGAAGTGATGCACCTCGCGGGCCTCGCCGGTCTCGACCGCGAGGCTGACCCGCATGCGCAGGCCCTCGCGGATCAGGTAGTGGTGCAGGCCCGATACCGCAAGCAGCGACGGTATCGCGGCGAACTCGCGGTTCACGCCGCGATCACTGAGGATCAGGATGTTGACCTCCTCCTCTTCGATCATGCGGCGCGCCGTCGCGAACAGCTCTTCCATTGCCTTGACGAGACCCTGCTCACCGCGCGCGGCGCGGAACAGCATAGGCAGCGTGCCGACCCTGAGCCCGGGCAGGGCGAGGCGACGCACCTTCGCGAACTCCTCGTTCGTCAGTACCGGACCCTTGAGCTCGACGCGGCGGCAATCGGTCGGGCTCGGCTGCAGCAGATTGCCCTCGGAGCCGAGCCAGACGTCCGAGGAGGTGACGATCTCCTCCCGGATGCAGTCGATCGGCGGGTTGGTGACCTGCGCGAACAGCTGCTTGAAGTAGTCGTACAGCAGACGCGACTTCTTCGACAGCGCGGCGAGCGGCGTGTCGTTGCCCATCGCGCCGACCGCCTCGTTGCCGTCGCGCGCCATCGGCGCCATCAGCAGGCGCAGATCCTCGAACGTGTAACCGAAGGCGATCTGGCGCTGCAGCAGCGTCTCGGGCTCAGGCGTCGGCACCTCGGGCGCGGGTGGCAGATCCTCGAGGTGGACGAGGTGCTCGGCGAGCCACTCGGCGTAGGGACGCTCGCTGCAGATCTGCCGCTTGATCTCCTCGTCCTCGATGATCCGTCCCTGGGCCGTGTCGACCAGGAACATGCGCCCCGGCTGCAGGCGGCCCTTGTGGAGCACGCGCTCAGGCGGAATGTCGAGCACGCCCGTCTCGGACGAGAGCACGACGAGATCGTCCTTGGTGACCCAGTAGCGACCGGGCCGCAGCCCATTGCGATCGAGCACCGCACCGATCTGCGTGCCGTCGGTGAAGGCGATGGCAGCCGGACCGTCCCAGGGCTCCATGATGCTCGAGTGGAACTGGTAGAACGCCCGGCGCTGCGGATCCATCGACTCGTGCTTCGACCAGGGCTCGGGGATCATCATCATGATCGCGTGTGGCAGTGAGCGGCCGCCGAGCACCATGAGCTCGAGCACGTTGTCGAACATCGACGAGTCGCTGCCGTTGACGTTGACGATCGGCTTGAGCTTCTGGACGTCCTCGCCGAACACCTCGGACTCGAGCAATGCCTCGCGCGCCTTCATCCAGTTGATGTTGCCGCGCAGCGTGTTGATCTCGCCGTTGTGCGCGATGTAGCGGTATGGGTGGGCGCGGTCCCAGCTCGGGAACGTATTGGTCGAGAACCGCGAATGCACGAGCGCGATCGCGGTCTCCATCAAGGGACTTTGCAGGTCGGGGAAGTACTGGTCGAGCTGCATCGTCGTCAGCATGCCCTTGTAGACCAGCGTCTTGTGGGAGAGGCTCGCGACGTACCAGTACTCGGCGCCACCGACGGTCGAGACCCTGATCTCGTTGTAGGCACGCTTTCGGATCACGTAGAGCTTGCGCTCAAAAGCCGCCTCGTCGGGCGTGTCCTCGCCGCGCGCAATGAAGACCTGCCGGATGAATGGCTCGCTGGCCTTGGCGGTCTCGCCGAGCATCGAATTGTTGACCGGGACGGTGCGCGCGCCGAGGTAGACCTGGCCTTCGGACTGCACGACCTGCGCGAATACCTCCTCGATACGTCGTCGCTGCGTAGGGTTGCGCGGCATGAAGATCAGGCCGCAGGCGTACTGCCCCGGCTCCGGCAGCGTGATGTGGGCGCGCTTGGCCGCGTCCTTTAGGAAAGCGTGCGGCATCTGCATGAGCACACCGGCGCCGTCACCGGTATTGACCTCGCAGCCGCAGGCGCCGCGATGGTCGAGGTTCTTGAGCACCTCGATGGCCTGGCGCAGGATCGCGTTCGACTTGCGGCCCTTGATGTCGACGACGAAGCCGACACCGCAGGCGTCGTGTTCGAACCACGGATCGTAGAGCCCCTGCTGGGGCGGGCGGCGGCTGCGGGCGAACTGGGGATTTCGGTCGGCTGGGCGCACGGGAGCACTCCTCGGGTCTCACGGTCCGCGCAGGCTGCGCGGCTCGGGCGCGGACGGGCTTCGCGCGGGCAGCGGGCCCTCCGGCCTTGGCCGTGAATATACCGATGAGACGAGAGGATCCCAATCGAATTCAGTGCTTTTTACTCATCTGTGTGAGTCATGTAGACTCACGATATGACTAAGCGACTGCAGGTGCTCTTCGCTGACGACGAGTATGCGGCTCTGCAACAGGCGGCGGCCGCACGCGGGCTGTCGGTAGCGGAGTGGGTACGTCAGGCGATCGCCGCCGCTCGCCGCCGGGAGTCGACCGGTGACATCGATCGGAAGCTCGATGCCATCCGCGCCGCCGTGCGCCACAGCGGTCCGACCGGGCAGATCGAGCGGCTGACGGCCGAGATCGAGCGCGCCTACCGCGGTGGTGCCGAAGGTGGCGGCGGCTACTGAGCGACTGCCAGATGGTCCTCATCGACTCGAATGTGCCGATGTACCTCGTCGGCGCCGCCCATCCGAACAAGATCGACGCGCAGCGGCGGCTCGAAGCGCTCGTCACCGAGCGCGCCCGGCTCGTCACCGACGCCGAGGCACTCAACGAGATCCTGCATCGCTATACCGCGCTCGACCGCCGCGGCTACGTCCAACTCGCGTTCGACGCCCTGCTCGGCGTGGTCGACGACGTGCTGCCCGTCGAACGCGGGAACGTCGAACTCGCCAAGCAGCTATGTCTGCAGTACCCGACGCTGCCCGTGCGCGCGGCGGTGCACGTCGCGGTGATGCAGCAACATGGCATCAGGACGCTGCTGAGCTTCGACCCCGCCTTCGACCGGATACCGGGCCTGACCCGACTGCGTTAGCCACGCGCCGCGCGGCAGAAGCGAGCGACGCCGAGCGTTCAGAACGGCAGTGGTTGCCCGTCCCAGGCCCAGGGGCGCCCCGAATCCGCGACGGTGCACGCGTCGATGACCTCCAGCAAGGCGCGCGCCGAGCGCGCCGGCGAAAGCAGGCGGCCCGGCGGGACGGCCGACTGGAATGGCCGCGACAGCCGGCTGTCGACGCTGCCCGGATGCAGCGCCAGGCAGACTGCCGTCGGATTGCGTCGGGCCAGCTCGATCGCGAAGCCGCGGATCAGCATGTGCAGTGCCGCCTTCGAAGCCCGATAGGCGTGCCAACCACCGAGACGGTTGTCCTCGATGGAGCCGAGCCGCGCCGAGAGCACCGCGAACACGGCCTTGCGGCCCGTCGCGAGCGCGTCGAGCGCGTGCTTGGCGATCAGCGCCGGTCCAGTGGCATTGATGGCGAAGGCACGCTGCAGCGCCGCGGCGGAAAGGCTGCGCCAAGTCTTCTCCGGCTGAAGACGGGCGCCGTCGTGCAGCACACCCGTGGCGACGATCACCAGATCGAGCGGCCCGCCGGCCGCGACCGCCGCCACGGCACCGGCGATGCGGTCCTCGTCCTCGAGGTCGAACTCGAGTCGCTCGACGCGCTCGCCGCCCGGCCCGCCGACGCGCACCGCCCGCGGATCCCTCGCCGCGGCGTAGACGCGCCCGACGCGCGGATGCGCGGCGAGCAGTTCGACGAACGCGCCGCCAAGCGCCCCGCTCGCTCCAAACACCAGCGCGCGCAGGCCGGCGGCGAAGCTCTCGAGCGTCGGTCCCTCCTCTTCGCTGTCCGGCATCGTGCGCGACTCCGCAATTTGACCGCTCCACAGCTTGTGCGCGGTTCGCCCAGCGGCGCAAGCTGCGCGGTGCAGCCGCCCCCAGGGCGGCGAGGAGGCCGAATGCTGAGACTCATTGCAGTGCTCGCAGCACTGGCGCTGATCGGCATGCTTGCGCTGCGCCAGCTCGAGGACACGTCCGACAGCGTGACGGATGCAGCCGAGGAGGCAGGCGTTGCGCTCAAGGCCGGTGCGCATCCGCGCGATGCGGCGCGCGCGGTCGGTCGCGCCGTCGACGCGACGGTGGCTGCCGGCAGGGCGCGCATCGATGGCGCGCTCGAGGGTCGCAGTGAAGCCAACGACGACGCACGCTGAGAAAATTTTCGGCTTGAGCCCTTGCGCAGCGCGTCCGTTGGCATTAAGTTTCGCGCGCGTTGCGAGGTGTGGTACCGCTCGTGACGTCCAGAAATGGTTCTCTGGACCCTTGGAGGTGTGGCAAGACCGAAATGAAGAAGCAGTCTGCGCTGTCCGGGCAGGAATCCCGATCATCGCGTCTTTTCAAGGTGAACGCCTACCTCGAGAGGAATTTCCCAGACTTCTTCGCCGAAGCCAGATTCCAGGTTGGGGACGACGACTACTTCCTCTACTCGCGCTTCGGTCAGTACTTGGCCCGCTCGATCGAACAGCGGCGCGCCCCCCGCGCCAAGATCAACCGCGGATTCACCGTCCTCAACAAGATGGCGGCGCTCTCCCGCAAGGATCCGGCCGTCCGGCGCATGCTGGTCTGCGGACCACTCGAGCACCTGATCGACGCGCCGAAGGCGCGCGCGCTGGCCATGAAGCGGCTCTCGCCACTCGCGCAGGGGTACCTCGAGAGCCTCTGCGAATAGCTTTCTGAAGCTGACAGACTCGGGCGATCGAGCCCACCGTCGTGGCTGAGCGGTCCGACGGACACGATCGACGAGTCGCTTCGACCGGAAGGACGAGCCATCGGCTCGTCCTTGTTTTTTGGCCGTCCGCCCCTCCGTCGCGACAATAGTCCGTTCGGCTGTGAGCGACGTCGCGATTCCGGCCTCGCGCGAGCGCACGGCACGGCGTGGCGGTACAGCATCGAGGCAGGCCGCCGCCGCGGCCGCGAGCGCGAGGTCTCTCATGCCGACGACGCCATCCCGCCTCTGCGCAACCCTGTTCCTCGTTGCACTGGCCGCCCGTCTCGAGGCCGGCGAACGGCCGGCGATGCGGCCCGGCGAGCTCGACTTCGCCGCGCGCCCGGCCTGGCAGGAACGCCTCGACCAGATCGCCAGGCACGGCCTGCCGTTGGCGACATTGCGCGACAACCGCGACAGCAGGCTCGTCATCGGCATGCATCCGGACGGCTACCTCGGCGTGTTCCTCGTGCCGCGCGAGAAGTGAACGGGGAATCACCGGGCTGATCTAACATTGCCTCGGGGCGCAGGCGCGCCCATGGTCGGGAGGCTCCATGCCCAGTTCGCAGCAGTCCGCCGATTACGGACCGCGCGCGCGCGTCGGTGTCGCGACCCCGCAGGCCAACCCGACAGTCGAGCCCGAGATGCGCGCCATGGTTCCCGAACCGGTCGGCGTCTACGCCACGCGGCTCAGCCATGGCGCGCCTCGCGTCGAGGATAGACTGCAGCACTACATCACCCACCTGCCCGACGCGATCCGCAGCTTCGGTCCGATGCGGCTCGCGGCGTTTGGCGTCGGCTGCACGGGCTCGTCGTACGTCGCCGGCCAGGCGCAGGAAGATGCGCTGACCGAGGCTGCCGAGCGCGAGTGCGCCGTGCCGGTGATCACCGCCGCACAGGCGATCCGGCAGGCGCTCGCGGCTCTGGGCGCGCGCCGCATCGCGCTGGTCTCCCCTTACCCGGAGGGGCTCGCCGAGGCGGGCTACCGCTACTGGGAACAGTCAGGCATCGCGGTCACCGCGCGGCTGCGCGTCGATCCGGCCATCGACGATACGCACCGGATATACGAGTTCACGAGCCACGACGCCCTCGAGGCGCTCCGTGTGCTGCTGCGCGATCCCGAGGCAGGACGCGCGGACTGCATCGTCGCGAGCGGCACCGGTATGCCGACGCTGAGCGCGTTGCGGACCTTCCGCGAGGAATGCCCGTTGCCCGTACTCTCGTCCAATCTTTGCCTCGCATGGGCGTTGACACGCCGCGCCGCGCCCGAACTCGCGCCCGCCACTCCGGGCGGCCTGCTAGGGTCCCGGGCCACAGAGTAGGGCGTGGACTCCCTTTCGCATCTCGCTCTCGGCGCCGGCATCGGCGTCGCCGTAATGGGCCGGCGCACCGCCGTCTGGAAAGCGGCGCTCTGGGGCGCCGTCTGCGGCACGCTGCCCGATCTCGACGCGCTGATCGATCATGGCGACCCGGTCCGCAACATGACGTTCCACCGTGCCGAGAGCCACTCGCTGCTCTATCTGACGCTCGTCTCGCCGGCGCTTGCGGCCGGCGTCGCGAAGCTGCATGGCGAGATGGACCGCTTCAGGCGGTGGTGGCTCGCGCTGTCGCTGGCTCTCGTCACGCATCCACTGCTCGACAACATGACCATCTACGGCACGCAGCTGTTGCAACCGTTCACCGATCATCCCTACTGGATCGGCAGCATCTTCATCATCGATCCGCTCTACACGCTCCCGCTGCTGATCGGACTGCTCGGCACGGCGCTGGCGCGAGGCCCCGGACGCTGGCGCTGGAACGCAGCGGGTGTCCTGGTGTCGACGCTCTACCTTGGCTGGAGCGTGCTCGTGCAGCAGCACGTCCGCGGCATCGCCGAGCGCGCCGTCCTCGCCCAAGGGCTCGAAGTCGAGCGCATGCTCGTGACGCCAACCCCCTTCAACACCGTACTCTGGCGCCTGCTGGCCATGGACGCCGACGGGCGCGGCTACCACGAGGCTTTCTATTCGCTCGCCGACGGCGAGCGGTTGCCGCGTTTCGATCGCTTTGAGCGCGACCCCGCGTTGCATGCAGCGCTCGCGGACGAGTGGGCCGTGGCGCGCATGACCTGGTTCAGCCACGGCTTCTATCGCATGCGCGCAGTTGACGGCCGCGCCCTGATCGCCGATCTGCGCATGGGCCAGGAGCCAGGCTACGTCTTCGAGTTCGCCGTCGCCAGGCGCGGCAGCCCCTGGCACGCCATCACGCCGCGCGCGGTCGGATCGCGCGGCGACGCGCGCGCCGGCCTCGCCTGGCTTTGGCGCCGGTTGCAGGGCGAGGACCTGCCGCCGCCACGCGGCCCCACCGTGATGCAGAGCCCGGAGACCGCCCGATGAACGTCACCGACCAGCGCATCGAGGGCCGCGCACGCGATCTCGGCGGTTTCAGCGTCCGGCGCGTCCTGCCAGCGGCAGGGCTGCGGATGCTCGGGCCATTCGTGTTCCTCGACCACATGGGCCCGGTCGATCTGCCGCCGGGACCGCACATCAACGTCCGGCCCCACCCGCACATCGCGCTCGCCACCGTGACCTACCTGTTCCACGGCGAGATGCTCCACCGCGACAGCCTCGGCTCGCATCTGGAGATCCGGCCCGGTGACGTCAACTGGATGGTCGCCGGTCGCGGCATCGTGCATTCGGAGCGATCGACGCCCGCCGCCTTACGCGACGGCATGCACCTGCACGGCCTGCAGAGCTGGGTCGCGCTACCGGATGGACATGAAGACGACGCACCGTCGTTTGCCCACCACCCCGCGGCAACGCTGCCGCTGATCGAGACGCCCGGGGGTGTGACGCTTCGCGTCGTCGCCGGCGAGGCCTTCGGCCGCCGATCGCCGGTCGAAACACTGTGGCCGACGCTGTACGTCGACGCCGCGATGCCACCCGGCAGCTCACTCGAGCTGCCGGCCGAGCACGAGCAGCGAGGCGTCTATGTCGCGCAGGGCGAACTGCGCATCGAAGGCGAAGCGGCACCCTTGGCGGCAGGAGGACTCGCGGTGCTGCGCGGCGGCGTGACGGCGCGCCTGCACGCGCTGTGCCACGCAAGGGTCATGCTCATCGGCGGACGCGGCTTTGCGCGGCCCCGCGAAATCGAATGGAACTTCGTCGGGTCGACGCGCGAGCGGATCGAGCAGGCCAAGCGCGATTGGCGCGAACAGGACCTCGCGCGCTTTCCGAAGGTGCCTGGCGATGACCAGGAGTACATCCCGCTCCCGGATGCCTGAACGCCCCGGCGATGCAGGGCGGCACGACGGCCGCCCCCCCGGATTGGCGCCGGTACGATCGCTGGGTCGGCAAGCGCTCCGCTAGCCGCAGCTGCTCTGCGGCCTCGACACTCGCCGATTGCGTCTTGATCTCCGGGACCCCCGCCGCCTCGCCGATGAACCGATCGGCGAACGCGGCAGACTCCCGGACAGCGCTCCGGTGCTTGGCCAGAAACGCCTGGCCCTGTTTCAGGTGTTCGGGCAAGAGTCTCTCGTGGGCTGCATAACGCTCCGATTGGATAGGGTGGAGCTCCGGCGCATCGGGGTAGACCCCTGCCTCGCCGCAATCGACCTTGGGCACAGCCCGCACCCGCGATGCGAGGTCCTTATCGAGGCGCGCATCGAGTTGCGCATGCTCGGTTTTCCAGCGTCGCTCGAGCGCCGAGAACTCGTTGCCGAGAGCCGAGACGCGCGCGGCGTATTTCGTCTGCTAGTCGCCGAACTCGCGGGTCAGACGGTCCAACTTCGGTGCGTCCGAGACCTGGGGCGCACCCGCGGCGAATATCTGAAGTCGCTCGGTATTGAGCCGGCGGCGCGCCAGGTAAGCGTTGGCCTCCTCGTCGCTCATGTTCTCCAGCGCGTCCATGTCCGCCTTCGTCAGACCCATGCCCTTGAGCATTCGGGCCTCGACCTCGTCGTCGTCGGCCTCCTCCATCTCCGCGGCGCTCATGCCGACGAACTGCTCGAGCCTGCGCCCCTGCTTCGCGGCTTCCGCCTCGGTAGCAGCGGCCGCCTCGGCCGCGCGCTTCTGTGCGGCTCCGCGAGCCGCCTCGAGATCACGTTGCAGGAGTTGCCCCCTGGGCCTCGAGCCGTTGCAGGCCGGAGACGGTCTCATCGACCGTTCCGGGCAGCGCAGGCACCCGCTGCAGGAATCCGCCCGCGCCGGAACCGACGGCCGCAATCGGTAGCAAACTGATCAATGGCGCGAACTTGGCTTTCTGCATGGTCCCCCCTTCGAACAACTGGAGAACGGACTTCTGGGATCGGCGAATGCTCGTCGGCTCCTCGACTGAGACCAGGAACGACAGGCAGAACTGACGAGACCGCGCTTTGGCCATAAAGTCTCTGGCAACAGCGCCCTGAGATGCAACCCGCCCGTCCTGGCTGCCCGGGCTTGCCGCCAGGCCGGACCGTCGACCGAGGCCCGCAGGCTGCGGCGCCTATTCTCCCGGCATTCCGGGTTACCGTGCCGAGGGATCACGCACGGCGCGGACGAACTCGGCGAGCTCGGCATTGAATCGGGCCGGTTCCTCGGCGAACGGCGAATGGCCTGCGTCCGGGTAGACGCTGACGACCGTCCGCACGCCCTGGCGCTCGAGCTTC
Source organism: Gammaproteobacteria bacterium (assembly GCA_037444685.1). GTDB lineage: Bacteria > Pseudomonadota > Gammaproteobacteria > Steroidobacterales > Steroidobacteraceae > UBA964. Next base: position 86,432 of record JBBILX010000006.1, on the reverse strand, counting down.
GCGGCGAGTTCGCGAGCGGCGGCCTCGGGTGTGCTGAGATCCTTGCCGCCGACCACAATCATCATCGGCACGTCGATCTTCCCGATGAGATCTAGGTTGGCGAGCGACCGATCGAACATGTGCCGGCGAGCATAGGCCGGCAGCATCATCGCGATCTGCGCCGCACGCGCACGCCATTCATCACCCATGTCGCGGGCCGTGAGCTGCGCCGCCGTGGCACGGGCGGCCGCGGCGTTTTCGAGCGGGTCCGCGCTCCACTGCAGCTCGCGGTTGCGGGCCATGCGCTCGGCGATGGCCGGCGGCGCAGGCGGCGGCGGCGGCGTCAGTCCGCCGTAGGCACCGGTCAGGACGATGCCGGAGAGGTCGTTCGTCCCGTGGTGACGCAGGTAATCCGCGACCACAAGTGTGCCGTAGGACCAGCCTAGCAACACAGGCTTGCGCAGCCCGAGCGCCTCGATGACCCGACGCACGTCTCCGGCCCATTTGGCCGAGTCGGTGTAGTCCGTCGCGTTCCACGGCTTGCCCGAATTGCCATGGCCGCGCAGGTCGAAGGACACGACGTGGAACTGCGCCGGGATCGATCCGCGCAACTGAGCCTCGAATGAGACGTGGCTCTGGCCGATGCCGTGTACGAGCAGCAGCGCCGGCCGGGAGGGATCGCCCGCCGAGACCACGTTGAGAGGCACCCCACCCTCGCCCTCGACCGTCTGATAGCGGAGGCCGGGCGCAGCCCATGACGGCGCACTGAGCGCCACCCCGCAGATCGCAGCAAGCATCAGGCCGTGAATCCGCTGGCGTGGGGCCGACGAACACATCAGGTTGGATCTCCCGTTGCCCAGAGAAAGCGGCGCCCGAGTGAGCCGCACCGGCGATTGTAGTCGCCAACCCGGGCGAAGGTCCGTCTAGACTGGCGCACCATGATCTCAAGGCTTCTCAAGGCGCTGCACGAGCTCGGCGCGATCGGCGTGATGGGCGCGCTCGCCGCCTCCCTCGTGCTGCTGTTGTCGGCACCGCAGGACTCGCTCGAAGGCTATGCCGCGATCCGCCGCGGCATGGATGCGATCGCACGCTGGATGCTCGTGCCCTCGCTCGCGATCGTGCTGATCAGCGGGCTGCTCTCGATTGCCGCCAACCGCGCCTACATGGACGCCGGGTGGGCCTGGATCAAGGCTCTGCTCGGCATCGCGATGTTCGAGGGCACGCTGCTGAACATCCAGGCCACGGGCAGGAAGGTCATGGAGCTGTCGGAGGCGGCGGTCGCGAGTGGCCAGAGCGACGCAGTCGCGCTGGCGCCGCTGCTGCGCACTGAGTGGCTGGGCCTGTGGACGATGCTGGCGCTGTCCTTCGTCAACCTGCTGCTCGCCGTCTGGCGTCCGCGGCCGCGGCGCCGCGGTCCGGCGGAGCCATCTGCCGCGATCGCGTCAGCGGCGCAGGACCCGCCGGAGCCGCGCGGCTGAGAACATCCCGCGCAGCCGCAGCTGGCCACCGCCCGCCGTTTCGACCACCGGAATGTGGGTCAGCCCGCTCTCCTCGAACAGGCGCATGACTTCGCCGACCGTCGCGCGCACGACGTCCTCGAGTCTGAGCACCGGGCAGTCCGGCAGCGCCCGCATGAGATTACGGACGCTGAGCTCCGCGCGCGACACCTCGGTCGCCTGCATGATCTGCATGGGCCGGTCGCCCATGATGTCGTAGGCGGTGACCATGCCGATCACGCTTTGCGAGGTGTCGTCGAGCACGAAAGCGCAGCGCACACCGGTGTGCTTCATGTGATCGAGCGCCGCATCGAGGGAGGCCGCTGCGGCCACCGTGACCGAGTGACGATCGCTGAAGTCGGTCATCACGGTCATCGCGGCATCGCCGGCGTTGACGTACCACGGGTCCGCCCCGGGGACGGGCAGCGATTCGGCGGAAATCCGGGTCAGTTGCAGACTAGCCATGGAGTCTCCTCAAGACGAGCGCACACCTCACTCGAGCGCGAACGCCACGAGCGCGTCGCTGATCTTCGTGCCGGCCGTGGCGCTGCCGCCCGCGGCGATCGCCACGTACTGTCTGCCGTTCGCAAGATAGGTCATTGGCACGGCCATGCCGGGCGCAGGCAGGTCCCCGGCCCAGAGTTCGCGGCCCGTCTTGACGTCGATCGCGCGCAGCTTCTGGTCCATCGCGGCGCCGATGAACACGACGCCACCCGCCGTCACGATTGGCCCCCCGACGTTCGGCGACCCCCAGTTCGCCCGCTTCGGAATCGTGATGCCCGCGCGACGGATCTGGCCGAGCGGGATCTGCCAGCGAATCCTGCCGGTATCGAGATCGATCGCGGCGAGCGTGCCCCAGGGTGGCGGCGTGCAAGGGATGCCGAGCGGCGAGACGAACAGCTCGCCCTCGATCCGGTACGGCGTGCCGAGCAGCGGTCTCGTCAGGTAGTCCTTCGGCGGTACCGCGTCCTCCTTCGCGGGATCCTGCTTGCGGATCACGCGCAGCACGGTCGCGAGGTTCTCGGCCTTGATGACCAGCAGGTTGTTGACGGGATCGTAGGCGGCGCCGCCCCAGTTTCCGCCGCCGAGCGCCGATGGGAACAGCAGCGAGCCGCGGATCGAGGGCGGGGTGTACATGCCCTCGTACCGCAACTCGTCGAAGCGGCGCTGGCAGGCGGCGCGATCGAGCGGCGTCAGGCCGAACAGCTCGTCGCGCCGCATCGTCTGGCGGGCAAAGGTCGCCATGCCCTCCGGTACCGGCTGCGTCGGCGCAGCGCTCTCGCCGGGCACGTCCGAGGCTGGCACGGGTCTTTCGACGATCGGCCACAAAGGCCGGCCGGTTTCGCGCTCGAAGCCGAACAACCAGCCCATCTTCGTCTGCAGCAGCGCCGCCGGAATCGTCCGGCCGGCGCGCCGGATGTCGACAAGCAGCGGATGGCCGACGAGGTCGTAATCGAACAGGTCGTGGCGGACGGTCTGGAAAGACCACTTCACCGTCCCGGTGTCGCCATCGAGCGCGACGATCGAGTTCGCCAGCGGGATCTCGAAAGTCCGCCCACCACCGTAGTAATCCGTGGACGGGCTGGTCGTCGGCAGGAAAACGAGCCGGCGCGCCGGATCGACGCTGATCGTCGACCAGACGTTCGCGGCACCCGAGACCATGCGCTTGTCCGGCGGGATAGGGTTGAACTCCCAGCGCAGTGCGCCGCTCCGCCCATCGAAGGCGCGCACGATGCCGTCCTTGGCATTGGCGATGCCGTCGTTGACCGCGGTGCCGGAGATCACGAGGTCGCCGAGTATCACGGGCGGCGAGCCGGACGCGCCGCCGAAGCCCTCGCCGAAGTTCTCGTAGTCGTTGTGCGAGACGAAGCCGCCGTGACCGCGCGCGGCGCCGAAATCCTCGCAGAGCCGGCCGGTGTCGGCGTGCAGGGCATAGATGCGGCCGCTGTCGCCGTGCGCGAAGATCCGCCGAGCACAGACGGACGGGGCAACGGCGTCCGCCGCGCGGTCCGCTCCGGTACCCGACGCGGCCTCCTGCCAGAACGCGACGCCGCGACAGCGCATCGGCATGCGCGGCGCCGTGGTGACCGGCCGGCCGGTCGCAGGATCCGCGGCGCGAGGATCGAACACCCAGCGCTCCGCGCCCGTCGCGGGATCGAGCGCGAAGACCCGGCCGAACGGTGTGCAGTAGTAGAGCGTGCCATTGACGTGAATCGGCGTGGCCTGGAAGGCCGTGCCCTTCGGCGAAGGAGCGTCGATGAAATCTCCGGACCGGTGCACCCAGACGCGGCGCAGCCGCGCGACATTGCGCACATCGATGGTCCGCAGCGGCGAATACTGGCTTCCGCCCGGATCGCGGCCGAACGCCGGCCAGTCGCCGGGCGCAGGATCCGACGCGGCCGCGGGCGGCGCGATGGAGAGGCTCACGACGAATGCCGCCGCAAACGACGCGACCGTGGTGACCCTGGGCATGTTCAGCCTGGAGCGGGGCTCAGCGCGCTCTGGATCTCCTCGAGGAAGCGCTTGCGCTCGCGCGCGAGACGCTCCCGCACGGGGCCGCTCGGCTGGTACGAATCGATGAGCTCAGCCGTCGCGACGCCCTTCTCGGCGAGTACGGATTCGAGGACGATCTGGCGATCGCGGAGCAGCCAGAGCTCTTTCGCGAGCGTCAGCGCGAGCTGGGCAACGGGATCGTTGCGGACGGCGTGATCGTTGGGCAGCAGGTGCCGCGTGTCGATCTGGCTCATGCGGGCTTCTGTCCGTAGACGTACCACGGGTACTTGGCGCCGCCGAGACCCTCCGAACGCACGTTGACGAAGCCGGCCCGCTCGGCGGCCGCCTTGAGGTCGAGGCTCGCGGCCTCGCGCCAGAACGGCTCTCCGCCGTTGACTGCCAGATACTCCGCCCAGAACTCACCGGTGCGGTCGAGTGCGGCATAGCGGGTCACGTCACTGAACAGCAGGTCGCCGCCGGGCCGCAGTACGCGGAAGGCTTCACGCAGCTGCGCCTCGGTGATCGCGGCGGGAATCTCGTGCATGACGATGTACGAGGTGACGAGGTCGAAACTCGCGGCCTCGAAACCCGTGTCTTCGCCGGCCACCTGGAACAACCTCCAGTGATAGCCATGTTCGTTGGCGACGCGCTGCGCCTGCTCGAGCATCCGCAACGACAGATCGCAGCCCCAGATCTCGGCCTCGGGAAAGGTCCGGGCGATCTGCAGGGTGTAATGGGCGCTGCTCGTGCCGATCTCCAGGATGCGCCGGTAGTCTTTGCGCGGCAGGACCGAGAGGATCTCGCGTCGCTGCGCGAAGATGTCCCCCGGGTAGTTGCGGGCCACGTACTCGCGATGCAGCAGCTCCCCGTGGACGAAGCCCTGATACGGATGACCGTCCCAGCCACCGGTCGTGCGATGGATCCGCCAGCCCCTGAAGTACGCGGGCAGGTCTCCCTCGAGCCGGCGCTCGATCCGGGTCGGCCCCTTCTCGAGCAGTGCATCGAGCCTGGGCGCGAGCTCCTCGCGCAGTTCCTCGAAAGCCGCCTGTGCGATGCGCCCGTGATTGCGGCCGGCCCACTCGCTGACCATGCCGAGCGAAGCGTAGGCGTGCGAATCGGCGAGCGCCGCGTCGACTTGACGCAGCCGGGCATCGAGGTCCGCCGCCAGCGAGCTGTCATCGAGCTGCTTGCCGGCCATGTCGCGCGCGATCTGCGCGCGCATCCGCGCCCCGACGGCGCCGAGGTCGGCCGCGAACTCGATCCCGGCGCGGCCCGTCTGCTTCAGGGAAACATCCATCCGAGTCCTCCTTGCTCTGTGACCTCAGTCTAGCGCGGCCGTGGCGCCGAACTGAATCTCCGCATCCCAGATGCGCTCCGGCAACGGCAAACCGGCCAGCAGCGCGGCATCGACGTCTGGCACGTCCGCCAGCCGGAGCACCTCACGCGCAAGGTGCTCGATCTGGCGAATGTGCTGCGCGACGTGCCAGGTGGTGCGCTCAATGACCTCATGAACCGGACGGGCCCCGTAATACGTATTGACGGTGACGGCCGGGCCTGCCGGAAAGCCCCGTTCACGGAGCCGTCGCAGCGACGCGCAGGTTTCGAGCAGCCGGCCTGCGAGCCGAACGGGCTCGACATCAGCGGGTGGCGGCCGGCGCTCGAAGTGCGCGTAGGTCAGCGCGCCGCCGCGCTCCGGATCGGCCGCATCGAGCAGTCCCTCGACGATCATGGCGACGTGATAGAGGAGGTCCGCGTGGCTGCGGTCCCGTCCCGGCAGGCTGTCGCGGAGCCGGCGCGCGGGCCAGCGCGCGGCGAAAGAGGCCGCGATGTCGAGCAACGCTTCGAGCCGTCCGAGCAGGTCACCGCCCTCCAGTCGTCTGCCGGCCCACGGCAAGCCGACGAAGCGCGCGACCTCGGCGGGATCCTGCGCCGACACCCAGCGATCGCCGCGTACGAGCAGCGGCACCGTGCGCACTCCGAGACGCCGCAGCGCTTCGTGCGCGCCAGGGTCCCGCAAGACGTTGACCGACTCGTAAGCGATCCCATGGCGCTCGAGGAACTCGCGCGTGCGCAGGCAGCTCGTGCACCCGGGCTGCCAGTAGAAGATCAACTGTCCGGCGGAAGTCGTGTCCGTGGATGCGGTCATGCGGCGCTCGGTGAACGATCCGCCGATGATAGGCCGGTCGCGCCCCGCCGTGCAGCGCTGTCCGGCCGAGACGCTATCCGTCGGCGCGCAGTTCGGCAGGCGCGACGCAACCGCTCTATGCTCGCCGGATGGATCACGCGCATCGGCTGCTCGATTTCTGGTTCGGACCGAGGCCCTTTACGGCGCAGGGCCTGCGCGAGCGCATGCGCTTCTGGTTCGGCGCCGACACTCCCGAACTCGTCGAGATGCGCGACCGCGACCTCGAGAGCCGCTTCGGCGGGCTCGTTGCCCGTGCGCTGGCCGGCGAGCTCGCCGCCTGGGCGGACAGCCCCCGGCGGCGTCTCGCGCTGATCCTGCTGCTCGATCAATTGCCGCGCAATATTCACCGCGGCACGGCCGCGGCTTTCGCTGGGGACGCCATGGCCGCGACTCTCGCCCGGCAGGGCCTGGAGCAGGCCGCCGACGCCGCTCTCGACGTCGTCGAGCGGATCTTCTTCTACATGCCCCTCCAGCACGCGGAGTCGACCGAACTGCAGGAACTGTCGGTCGCGGCGTATCGACGACTCCGGGCCGAGTCTCCACCGGCCTTCGCCGACGTGTTCGACTCGACGCTCGACTATGCGGTCCTGCATCGCGACATCGTGGCACGCTTTGGCCGCTTCCCCCATCGCAACGCGGCGCTCGGTCGCGACAGCACCACCGAGGAGGAGCGCTGGCTGGCGCGCGAGGGCCGGCGCTTCGGTCAGTGAGCGGGAGCGGCTGGCGCCCCGTCCCTGCCCGCCACGACGGCCGCGGGCGCGAAGTCGGGATCGGTCAGCGACATCTCGGTGACGGGCCCGTAGGCGGCCGCGACCTCGCGCAGCCGCGCGGCATCACCGATCAGGACGATTGCGAGGTCGTCGCTGCGCGGGAATGCGCGCGCGATCACCGCGCGGACGACCGGTCCATCGACGGCTGCAATCCGCGGTCCGTAGGTCTCAATGTCGTCGCGTCCCAAGCCGAAGAACTCGAGGTCGGCCAGTGCACCGCCCCACTGGCTCGCGGTCTCGTAGGCGAGCGGGAACTGGCCGAGCAGATAGCGTCGCCCGGAGTCGAGGGACTCGCCATCGACGCCTTCCCGATGCAGCCGCTCCAGCGTGTCGAGTGCAAGATCGAGGGCCTTGCGCGCATTGTCGACGACGGTGAACGAGCGGATCGCGAACTCACCGGCCACGCTGCCCAGCGTGAACGACGAGCGCGCGCCATAGGAGAGTCCCGATTTGACGCGCAGCTCGGTGTTCAGGATCGACGTGAAACGTCCGCCGTACAGCGTATTGACGACGTCGATGGCGGCGCGCTGCGGATCGCGGCGCGCGACGCCGACGTTGCCGAGCCAGAAGTAGGCCTGCGACGCACCGGGCGAATCGACGAGCAGCACGCGGCGACCGGGCAAGCGTGTCGTCTCGGCGAGCGGCGCGAGCGGCCGCGGAGCGCGATTCCAGTCGCCGAATGCCCGGCGCACGGCCGCGCGCGCCCATGCCGGATCGACGTCACCCGTGAGGACCAGCGTCGCCCGATCGGCGCCGAAATGCCCGCGCGCGTAGGCGCGCACGTCGTCGATGGCCAGCGTCGCGAGCGAGCGCTCGCTGCCGGAGACCGGACGCGCGTAGGGGTGCGCACCGAACAGCAGCGCGCGGCCGTAGCTGTCGATCAGCGACGACGGGTCCGAGTCCTTGGCCGCCTTGATGAACTCGATCTGACGACGGCGCAGGGCCTCGAACTCGCCCTCGTCGAAACGCGGGCGCCGTAGCGCGTCGGCGAGCAGTTCCAGCATCAGGTCACGATCGCGGGCGAGGAACTGTCCTGTGACGCGCAGCGTCTCGACGCCGGCCGATGCGCCGAAGCTGCCCCCGGCACCCTCGACCGCCGAAGCGAACTCGTAGGCATTGCGCCGGCCGGCGCCCTTCTCGAGCAGACCAGCGGTCAGCGCCGCGACACCGGCCCTGTCGACGGGCTCCGCCATGGCCCCGCCGCGCAACACGAGCGTGAAGGCGATCAGCGGCACCTCCGCTCGCCGCATCACCACGAGCGTCAGGCCATTCGGCAGCACGGCGCGTTCGAAATCCGGCACGCGCACGATAGCCGACTCGGCGCCCGCGACGCCAGGAATCGACGCGGATTGCACAGGCGCCGAACCGAGCGCGTGGACGAGGAACGCTGCTCCGAGCAGCGCCGCTGCGCCCCTCACGACGCGGCTCCGGCCGTCACGGGCGGACCCTCGAGGACACCGACGGTGCGTCGCCGCGTCTGCAGCACTTCGGCCGCGATCGCGCGGACGTCCTCCAGCGTGACTGCCTCGATGCGCGCCGGTTCGTCGAACAACCTGCGGTAATTGCCGTGGACGACCTCGAACTGGCCGAGCAGCCGCGCCTTGCCGTCGATCGTCGCGAAGCCGCGCCAGAGCCGCGTGATCTCCAGGTTCTTCGCACGTCGCAGCTCCGCCTCCGTGAGGCCCTCGCGCACGATCCGCGCGAGCTCGGCGTCCAACTCGCGCTCCACCGTCGCGATGGCGCCACCCTGAGGCAGCGTGACCAGGAACCAGAGCAGCCCCGGATCGAAGCTTTCGTCCCAGTAGGCGCTGACGCGGATGGCGAGCCTGCGCTGCTCGACGAGCAGATGGTGCAGACGCGAGGCGTCGCCCTGCGCGAGCGCCGTCACGAGCAGCCGCAGCGCCGGTCCGCGCGGGTCGGTCGCGGCCGGCGCCTTGTACGCATACTGCAGCAGCGGTGTCAGCGCCGGCCGCTCGATCCGTAGCCGCTTCTCGCCGAGCTGCTCGGGTTCGACCGTGCGCACGGCCGGAGGCGGTGGTTGCCGCGGAATCGCGCCGAAGTACCGCTGCGCGAGCTCGAACCCCTCCTGCGCGGTGACGTCGCCGACGATCACGAGCGTGCAGTTGTTCGGCGCATAGTAGGTGCGGAAGAACTGGTGCAGATCCTCGATGCGCCACGCCCGGATGTCGGACGGCCAGCCGATGGTCGGGATCTGGTAGGGGTGCGCCACGAACGCCGTGGCCCGCACACGCTCGGCGAGGAACGATTCGTTGTTGTCTTCGACACGCAGCCTGCGCTCGGAGAAGACCACGCCGCGCTCGCTCTCGATGGTCTTCGGATCGAAGGCGAGATGGGCCAGCCGGTCGGCCTCGAGCTCGAACACGAGTTCGAGCGCGCTGCGCGGAAACCAGTCCTGGTAGACCGTGACATCGCTGCTCGTGAAGGCGTTGTTCGCACCGCCACTGGCTTCCATCAGTCGGTCGAACTCACCGGGCTGCCTGCGAGCCGTGCCGTTGAACATCATGTGCTCGAAGAAGTGGGCGAGCCCGGTCGTGCCGGGTGCCTCGTTGCGGCTGCCGACACGCACCCAGTTGTAGAGCGCGACGTTCGGGATGTCCCGATCGGTCCAGACGATGACGCGCAGGCCATTGTCGAGCGTCGTCGCCTCGGGTGCGGCGGCACCGCGGCTGATCGCCATCGGCGTCGTCGCCGCCAGTCGGGTCGGCCGGTCGGCCGCCGCGGCTGGAACGGCCAGCAATCCGCTGATCGGCGCGACGAGCAGGGCGGTCACGGCCGACCGCGGGATCGGGAGATTCGTGGGCATGCGGGCATCATCGACGATCGGCCGCAGCGCCGCCAGAGACCAAAAAAACGCCGCGCCGGCGACGCCGGGGCGGCGTGAGGGGATGCGAACATCGGGGAGGATGTCCGCGTTCAGGGTCCAGGACGAGTCAGGAGCGGCGACCGGCGCCGACCAGCACCGCTCTCGCGAGGCGCGCATCGAGCGGGTCGAAGGTCAGGCCGCCATCCCGGCGCCGGATCAGCTGCGCGGCGCAGCGTCCTTCGCTTGGCCGCGTGGGCGGCCCGGCGACCGCCGGGCGCGGTGGCAGCAGCAGGGTCAGGCGCACCGAATTCATCGCCAAGTCCCTCAGCACTCGTCGATGAGGGCGCAGCAATTGGCGTGCCAGCAGCCAAGTGTCTGATCGCACACGACTTGGCGGCCGCGCGAGGGATTCGGCCTGACGCGACGCGTCAGATTGCGACGTGGTCGATCACTGCGGCGGGACGTACAGGCAGGCCTGTCCGCCGGCCTGCAGCGCGCGACAGAGATCGCGCGCCGCGGACTCGCTGCGCAGCCTCGTCTGCAGGCGATAGAGCCGCGCCCCCTCGCGGGTCGTCACCGATACCTCGGGTTCGAGTGGCCGCAGAGCGGTGAAGCGGGCGGCGGCTGCGCGCCAGGCTTCAACCGCTTTGGTTTCGCTCGAAAAGGCGCCCAGCTGCACGCGGTGACCCGCAGATGGCGCGCCGGCGGCCGAGGCACTCGGCGGGCGCGCCGCTGGTGGCGGGCTCATCGGGCGCGCATCGGACGGCGCGGCTGCGGCGGGCGCCGGCGCACCGGCCGGCGCCGACTCGCTCGCCTGCGCGGGCTCGACGGTGGCTGCCACCGGGGTCGCGGCCTCCACGATGTTGAAATTCTCGATCCGGACTCGCGCTTCCTGCGTCCACTTGCCCTCAGGGTACTGACTAAGGAACTGCTGATAGGCCGCCGCGGTATCGGTGCTCGTAGCGACCTGCCAGTCACGCTCCTCGGCGAGCTGGCGCACGCGCTCGCGCGCTTCGGCTGCCAGTTCGCTCTGCGGGTACTGTTCGATGAAGCGCTCGTAGGCTTCGATCGTGTCAGCACCCTGGGTCGCGCGCCAATCACCTGCCTCGCGACTGCACGCCGCGAGCAGCGCCGCCACGCAGACCGCCGTCAGCGCTGCAGTGGATCCGACCCGACGTCCAACGGGCGCCTGCGTCCTCATCGCCGCACTCCTCGATTGACTCGCGCAGCGCCATTGTAGCGTCTTGCCTTCAGTCGCAGCCCGACAGCGCGTCGATCCAGCCCGCAACGACGGCGATGCCGGCGCCGTCGACACGCGTGCTGGCGAGCGGCGGCATCGCCGCGGCGTCGCGGCGATCGGCACGCGCGACGACGATCGAGCGCGCCGCGCTGCCCGGAGCGATCAGGCGAGCGTTGGGGATGCCGAGGTCGCCGGCCTGCGGCGGCACGTCGCAGGCGTTGGTCTGCCGCAGCGGAGTCTCGTAGCGAAGGTCGAGATTCGTCGGCGTCCCGCCGCCCGGCCGATGACAGTGCGAGCAGTTGGTGTGCAGCCAGGCCCGCGCGCGCTGCGCGGCCGTGCCCGAGTTGCCGTAGGGATCCGGCATTGCCGGCAGTGTCGACGGGTTCGCCGTGATCGGTGGAGTCAGCATGCCGATGCCATTGAGCGTCGCGATCTGGTTGGCCGTCCGGCCGGTCGCCGTGTAGAGCAGATTGCCGTTGAGCTGCGCGGTCTCGAGGCCGAGCGACCGGCCCGCGGCGTCCGTGTGACAGGCGAAGCATTGGGCCTCGCTGGGAAAGATCCAGGTCTGCCCGGATATCTGCTGGCTCTTGCCACCGATCACGCGCGTCGCTTCGGTCCCGCTGGCGTTCCACTCGTAGGTATAGCCGCCCCAGTTACCGTTGCTGTGCCGCATCAGGAGTCGCGTCTCGACGAGTCGCGAGCCCAGCGCAAAAGTCTTGACCAGCACCGACCCGGGCGGGAAATCCCAGTCGCCGTCGGCGCCGACCACGACGTTCTGCCCGTTCGGCAGGGCGAGCCAGCGCGACTTGGTCGCGCCGTCCGACCAGAACGGCGCGTTCGGCGCGTAGGGAACGAGTCCGCTTGCCGGCTGTGTCGGTGCGGCAGGGCTGAAGCAGCCCGTCGCCGAGAGCTGGCTCGGAATCGAGCCGCCGGCACCGGCACCGGCGACCAGCCGATGCAGCGTGCCGCCGTAGTGCACGACGTAGATCTCGCCGTCTGCGCCCTGGCCGAACGAGGCGATCTGCAGGCCGCTGTCGAATCCTCCCGAGACGACCAGCGTCGGCACCGTATCGCGCGCGATGTGCCAGATCCGGCCCGAAACGAAATCGCCGAACACGTAACGACCGGCGAGTGCCGGGATCGCATTGCCACGATACACGTAGCCACCGGTGACGGATTGGCCGGCCGTCCGGCCATACTCGGCGACCGGATCGATCAGATTCTGCGCTGGCCCGCAGTTGGCGTTGAATGGATGTGCGCCTTCGCGACAGCGCCAACCGTAGTTGCCGCCGACCTCGATACGATCGACCTCCTCCCACGCGTTCTGGCCGACGTCGCCGAGCCACAGTTCGCCCGAGCCGCGATCGAAGCTCCAGCGCCAGGGATTGCGAAATCCGATGGCATAGATTTCGGGGCAGCTCTGCGCACCGCTGCCCGCGCTGCAGGGCGTGTTGCCCGCGAAGGGATTGCCGGGCGGAATCCGGTAACGCACCGCACCGGTGTCGCCACCGATGTCGATCCGCAGCAGCTTGCCGAGCAGCGTCTGCAGGTTCTGGCCATTGCCGATGCTGCCAAACGGGTCGCCGCCGCTGCCGCCATCGCCGAAGCCGATGTACAGGAATCCGTCGGGTCCGAAGGCGATGTGCCCGCCGTTGTGATTCGTTTCCGGTTGATTGACGGTCAGCAGGATCCGCTCGCTGGCGGGATCGAGCGTCTGGCCGCCGTCGTTGCTGCGAAACTCGGCGATCCGCGACACGAGCTGCGGGCTGCCCGTGGTGTACGAGAGGTAGACCCGCGGATCCGTCGGATATTGCGGATGAAACGCGAGTCCGAGCAGCCCCATCTCGCCACCCGAACGCACCCGCGACGCGATGTCGATGAACAGCGTGCTGGCCGGGACGGCCGGGTCGTTGTCGAAGACCCGCACGCGCCCGGCCTGCTCGACCACGTACCAGCGCGCGCTGCTGTTCGGCGCCTGCAGCAGCACAGGTGCGGTGAAACTGAGGTTCGGGAAAGCGCGCTGAATGGCCAGCGTGACCTGGGTGGCCGGTGCGTCGCCGGCCAGACAGGTGGTATTGCCCGGACGCGCATCGAGACCGAGCACGGGTGGGCTGCCGCCACCGCCGCCGCCCCCACCGCCACCCTGACCGCCCGTGCCGGTCTCCTCGGTCGGCGCGCCGCCGCAGGCGGCCACCGAGATCAGCAGCAGCAGCATCGACCATCGTGACGCGAGTTGCATGCCTTGCACCCGATGTGATGGCATCGAAGCGTGAATGCTGGCACACAAGCGCGGTCGCCGATAGCCGCGCCCCCGTCCGCGAACCGCGACAGTGGCGCGCCACCAATGCGGCGCCGCAGCGCGCACGCCGCGCTGATCGCGCTGCGCGGCAACGGTGCGGAGTATCCGGAGAACACCCTGCCTGCGCTGCGCTCGGCCCTCGAACTGGGTGTCGCGAATCTCTACGTCGAAGCGCAGCTCTCGCGCGACGCCGAAGTGTTCGTGCTGCGCGATGCCGACCCGGTCGCCGGTGGGGGCCCCGCGTCCGGTGTGCCCGATCTCGCCGCTGCAGAGGCCGCCCGGCTCGATGCATCCGAGCCGACGCGCTTCGGCGACCGGTTCGCCGGCCTCTGCGTGCCACGCCTCACCGACGTCGCGTGGCTCCTGCAGGACTGGCCCGAGGCGCGGCTGTTCGTCGAGCTGCGCCGCGCGAGCCTCGCCCGCCATGGTGGCGAACGCTTCGTGGTGGCCACACTCAGCGCGCTGCGTGATTGTTCGGATCGCTGCGTGATCGTTTCGCGTGACCTGCTCGTGATCGAGCTCGCGCGGCGCAGGGGCGCGCAGGCGGTCGGCTGGATCGTGCCCGACTTCTCGACGGGCTCGCAGATCAAGTGCGAGGCAATCCGTCCCGACTACCTGCTGTTTCCCGAGGCGCAGCTCCGGTCGGGCGCGACGTTGCGACACGGCGTCTGGCAGTGGGTCGCGCTGGACGTCGCCGACGTCGACAGGCTGCGCGCGCTCGCGTCGGCCGGTGCCGACTACGTGGCGACGGCGCACGTGCGCGCGGTCGCCCGCGAACTCGGCCTCAGTGCGCCGCGCGATCCGCCGGAGCAAGGCGCCTGATCGGCTCGACGGAGAGCAGACCGGCGCGTTCGAGATCGCCGAGCACGAAACGATCGACCCAGGTCGTCGGACCGAGATGCTCGAGAAAGCCACAGTGTCCGCCGTGCCGCGTCGTGACCACGCGCAGTGCCTCGGAGCGCGCGAGGCGCGCCAGATCGCGCGCCGGAATCATCGGATCGTCGGCCGCAGTCAGGATCACCGCGGGCACGGCGAGATCGGCCAGCCGGGCACCGGTGATCGCGTAGCCGGCGAGATAGGACTCGAGATCCCCGAAGTCCGTGTGCTCGCGCACGAGCTGTTCGGTCATGCGCCGCAGATTGCGCGAGCGCAGCAGCGGTTCGAAGCGGTAGAGGTCGGGCCAGGCACGTTGCTTGAGCCGCAGCGACCGGGTCCACTTCTGGACGAAGTACGCATGGTAGAGCGGGAAACCCGTCTCGAGCGCCTCGAGCGTCGTCGCAGGATCGAGCACGGGCGAGATCGCGAGCACGCGGTCGGGCATCAGACCGATGCGCGGCGCCGCGGCCGCCACGCGCAGCATGAAGTTGCCACCGAGCGAGAAGCCGGCCAGCACGAACCGATGGCCCATGAAGCGCTCCCGCAGTCGCACGACCGCGCCGATCACCTCAGGCAATCTGCAGGAATGGAACAACTCGCGATTGAGGTGATGCGTGTTGCCGTGATCGCGCAGGTTCAGGCGCACGACGTCGACGCCGCGCTCGAGCAGCGCGTGACCGAGCGACAGGATGTACTGGGACTCGGCACTGCCTTCCCAGCCATGGAGCAGGACCGCAACCACCGGTTCGATCGTCGACGGTCGCTGGGCCGGCGCCGAGTGAAACGCCTGCAGGGTCACGCCGTCGCCGCAGTCGAGCAGCAGCTCCCGACTCGTGCGACGCCAGGCCGCCGTGTAGCGCTCGACGCGTGCCCGCCGCAGCGGCAGGCTCGGCAGGATCGACTGGGCGTGCGCGCTCTTGAGCCAGCGCGGCGGGCTGAAATCGTCGCCTGGCATCAGTCCGCGGGACGAAGCCGGATCTCGACGCGGTTGTTGAGCGCGGCGACCCGGTTCCATTCGGCCGCCGTGAGCCGCGGCCCTTCGGCCGGATAGGGCGCCGCGCGCTGCGCCTCGCTGCCGGTCGCGAGTTCGACTTCGATCGCACCGCCGCTCTCGCGACGGATCGTGCCGATCAGGTTGACCAGCGTCAGCGGTTCCCGCTGCGCCATCGTCAGCGTCTCGTCGGGCGGATTGCCGAGCAGGTCGCAGCGTTCGAGGGGCGTGTCGTCGGGCGCCGGACCGAAGCCTTCCGCCGCGCTGCCTGCGAGGCAGAAGCGGCCCGGAAACGACGTCACGATGATGCGACCGCGGAAGCCGCGCGCCGCGACGTCGCGCAGCAGCGCGCGCAGTTGGTCGAGTCGCTCGCCGGCGAGCGGCACCTCGCCATACGGCACGGACTGGATCGTCAGCTCCGGCCAGTCCCGCGGAGCGCTGGCAGCGCGATCTGCGACGTCGGGTTCGGCCACGGCGTCCGCCTCGGCCGGCTTGGGTGTCTCCGGCGCCACTGCGCCAATCGTGGTGGGCGCCACCGCGGGGAGCGCCGCAGAAGTCATACGGGCGGCCGGCGCCGAGCGCAGCGCAGCGGCGATCCGCTCGCGCGTCTGCTGCGCCTCGCGCCACCAGAGCACCGCGAACACCACCGCCGCCGCCGACGCGACCGCGGCGGCGATCCACGGCGCGCGCGACGGCTCCGGTGGCGGCGGCGCGGGCGGCGCGGGAGGGTTGAGTTCCGTCACCGAGGCACGCACGTCGGCGAGCAGACGGTCCGACTGCTGCTCGAGGCTCGCATCGAGGCAGCGCCGCAGATCGCCGAGCTCGGTGCGCAGCAGCTGCTCGAACTGCTGCCGCCACTCGACAAGGCTGGCCGGATCGATCGCCGCCGCGGCAGCCGTGACCGCCGACTCGGCAGGCACCGCCGCCGCTCCGCCCGACGCAGCGGATTCCGTCACGGTCTGGGCCGGCGCCAGCGTGGGTGCCAGTTTGGTCGCCTCGGCCGCGGCCTCGTTGCCCGGCAGGAAGGAGCTCTGCGTCCCCTGGCGTCGGTCGGGGAGGAGCCGCAACTGATGTAGTACCGTGGACACCTCGGCCGGTTTGATCTGCTTGGGCAGCACGCCCAGCGCGCCTAGCGCGCGCGCCTGCCCGAGATACAGCTCGCCCTCCTGCGAGGTGTACATCATGATCGGGATCGTCGCCGTGGCCGGGTTGTTCTTGATGAGCTGGACGGCCTGGAATCCGTCCATGCCGGGCATCATGTGGTCCATGAAGATCACGTCCGGGCGCGCCTTGGCGAGGTACTCGATCGCCACCTCGGCGGTCTCCGCGGTATCGACGGCGATGTCGTATTTCTCGAGTAGGCGTGCCAGGAAACTGCGTGCGGATCGCGAATCGTCTACGATGAGGGCGCGCTTGGCAGACATGATCGCTGTCCGGTTCGATCGGATTCGGGGACGCGGCCATCTTAGCGCAGCTTCACGGCCACGTTGCCGGCCCGAGGCCGCGTTCTGTCGTGTATCGCTCGCTGGCGAGTCCGTGTCGCCCGCGCGCGCCTCGATCCCTGTCAACGCATGCCAGCGGATCGCGTTCTGCTGCCTGTCCGACATCACCATGACCGACTGACGCCAGTCGGCGACACGACAGGAGTACCGACATGAATCGCCAGACCATGATCCGTAGACACAGGCCGTTTGCCGCAGCGGCAGCCGGCGCCGTCCTGGCGCTGCTCGCCGCACAGGCACCGCTGCTCGAGGCGCGCGAGCGCGGCCCCGCGGCGCAGCGCCCGGCCCGCCCGATGGCGCAGCGGCCGCTGCCGGTGCGGCCACCGGTGACGCGCACGACCGAGACGCAGCGCACCGACACCGGTTATGTCCGCAACACGACGTGGACGCGTCCGGATGGGGCAACGGCGACCATGCAGCGCACCGTCGTCAACGATCGTGAGGCGGGCACGCGCAGTGTCGACGTGACCCAGACCGGTTTTGACGGACGTACCCGCACGATGAGTCAAGACATCCAGCGCACCGACGACGGCTGGACCTCCTCGCGCACACGGACCAACGCCGACGGTCAGACCGCGACCCGCAACAGCAGCGTCGCGATCGACAAGGAAGCGGGCACGGTGACGCGTACCTCGGAGTTCACGACCTTCGACGGCCGCAGCGCCAACAGCACGACGGTGACCACGCGCACCGAGAACGGCTTCACGCGCGCAACCTCGGGCACCGGGCCCAATGGCCAGAGCTTCGAGCGTACCGTCACCAAGGAATGCGATCGGGCGGCGGGCAAGTGCACGACCACCGTCACGAACGGACCTGGCGACGGCGGCTGAGTCTCGAACCGGTCAGCGGACTTTCAGCGGCGGCGTGGGACCTCAGTCCCGCGCCGCCTTGGCCGTCGCGGGTGGCGCCGCGAGCGCGCGGAACTCGCGAGCATAGGCCGTCAGCCGCTCGGATAGCTGGGCTCGCTGGCGCTGCGTCAATTGGGCGTCGAGTTCGGCCAGCAGGTCGACGATGGCGTCGCGATTCGACTCGAACGAGGCGCGGTAGACCGGATCCCAGCGTTCCTCGGGGCTCGCCAGCAGACGCGTGACGGCGCGTACATAGTCGGGATCCGCCGATGACTTCTCCACGAGCTCGCGCAGCGCCAGCCGCACGCGGATCCGATTCTCCGCCCAGCCGCAGCCGGTCGGCTGCAGCGCCGCGAGCCGCGTCGCGACGAGCCGCCGCTGCGCGGCCGTCAGCGGGCCGACCCATTTCTCGGCGGCCCGCACGAAGCTGCGCTGCTGGCGCTCGATCCGCTTCTCGGCCGGCGTCTCGCAATATTCCTCGCGGACTTCGTCGTCGTCCTTGCCGAGACTCGCGAACAGCTCGGTCCGCTGCGCCGGCGTCAGGCCGGCGAGGAAACGGGCCGCATCGGGGCCGCCGCGCGCGACCGCGTCGCGCCACAAGCCCTCGATCGCGAGCCGGGCCTGGTCGATGCGCGCCCGCCCGAGCGGCCGCGCCGCATCGCGTGCGAGACCTTGCGCGAACTCCGCATAGCGTGGCAGCTCGCTGCTGCGATGCCATTCGAGAAAGGAGCGCAGCGATCCGCGCAACTCGGCGGCCTGCAGGTCCTCGAGCGAGACCTGGGTCTTGACGTACAGGTAGACGAGAGCATCGAGCCGGTTGTAGACGAACTGCGAGCTGCAGCCGCAGATCAACAGCACCGCAGCGGCGAGTCCCGCCAAGAAGGGGCGCGCGGAGCGTTTAGAATGCGATGGCATGGGCAGTTCTGCCGCAAGCATGCCAGCCCCGCGGTCCGCCCGCCACGTGCGCGCCGCGCCGGATCGGACCGCTCGCGGACCGATGCTGGCCCTGTGGGCGGCCGCCCTGTTGCCGACGACGGCCGCCGCGGTCGAGGCGATCGAACTCGAGGCGCTCTCGATCGAGATCGGTGGCCTCCGCGCGAGCGAGGTGCGGCTGCGGCTCGAGCTACCGCGCGAGCCGGTCGCGGACGCGCGCGGTCCGCTGCGCACGACCGTGACGGCTGCCACGCTCGATCTCGGGCCCCCGATCGGGCGCTATGCACACCTGCGGCTCTCGTGCGCGGACACTCGGCTCGACGAGCCCGAGTTCCGTTGTGACCGCGCCACGCTGGCCGGCCGCGTCCTCGAGGGCGCATGGCTGCCGCCGCTCGCGGCACGGCTGAGCCTCGGCTGGAACCTCGACACGGGTGCGTTTACCACACGCGGCGTCTGGACGCTGAGCAAAGACGTCACGCTGCGGTTCGCTGCGAGCCAGCGTGACGGCCGCT
This sequence comes from Gammaproteobacteria bacterium, assembly GCA_037444685.1. Lineage (GTDB taxonomy): Bacteria > Pseudomonadota > Gammaproteobacteria > Steroidobacterales > Steroidobacteraceae > UBA964. Next base: position 67,484 of record JBBILX010000006.1, on the reverse strand, counting down.
GGCGCGCCAGCGCCGCCCTGAAGGACGCTGCGGTCGAGTCGCTGCACGCCTGGCTCGGTCCCGCGCTCGGGCTGCCTGCGCAGCTCGACGTCGCTGGGCGGCTCGACGCGAGCCTCGACGCGCGCGGCGGCACGCGCGTCGAGCAGGGCAAGCTCGCGCTCGGCTTGGACGCGCTGAACTTCGCGAACGAGGCCGGCACCCTGGTCAGCGAGAACGTCAGCCTCAGGCTGGAGGCCAGCGCGCGCTCTCGCGGCGCCCGCCGAGAGGTGACGGTCGCGCTCGACGGTGGCCGCGGCCAGGCGCTGCTCGGTCCGGTGCTGCTCGACCTCGGCGCGCATCCGCTCGAGCTGCGTGCGCGCGGCGAGTGGGTTCCGGACCGCGTCGTCTTCGACGACGTCGCGATCGCTCAGCGCGACCTCAGCGACGCACGCGCGACGGCCACGCTGCAGCTGTCTCCCTCGCTGCTCGTGCGGCAGGCCGACATCGAGCTGCGTGAGCTGCGGCTGCCGCAGGCGTATACGGCCTACGCGCAGATCGCGCTGGCAGCCACCGACTTCGGCGCACTTGAGACCCGCGGTCGCTTGACGGGATCGGCGCGCATTCGCGACAACGCGGTCGCCGGTGCTGACCTTCGCCTGCTCGGTCTCGAGATCGAAGACACACGCGGCAAGTTCACCATGTCCGATCTGCGCGGCCAGCTCCACTGGGCGCCGCCTGGCCAACCGGTCGAGGACTCCGTGCTGACCTGGACGGCCGGCAGCGCCTACGGCCTGTCCGGCGATGGCGCCCGAGTCGACTTCCGTGCCCAGGGCCGCTCGATCGCGCTGACCCGGCCGGCGCGCCTGCCGATCTTCGACGGTGCTCTGCGGATCAGCACGCTGACGCTGGACGCGCTCGGCAGCCCGAACCCGGCCCTGCAGTTCGAGGCCGAGATCGAGCCGATCAGCCTGCAGCGCCTCGCTCGCGCTTTCGGCTGGCCCGAACTCGCCGGCAAGCTCTCGGGACGCATTCCGCGGGTCGACTTGCGCGACCGCGTGCTGACGGTCGCCGGGGATGTCGAGGCGCGCGTGTTCGGCGGGCGCATCGTCGGCAGCGGTCTGCGTTTGCAGGACCCGCTCGGCCCCTGGCCGCGCCTGTTCGCCGACCTGCGCGCCTACGATCTGGACCTCGCCGAGGTCACGCAGACGTTTGCGATTGGCAGCATCTCGGGTCGCCTCGAGGGGCATCTGCTGGGCCTCGAGCTGTTCAACTGGTCGCCGGTGGCATTCGACGCCCTGCTGCAGACGCCGCCGCGCGATCGCGGCCCGCACCGGATCAGCGCCCGCGCGATCGGCAACCTATCGAATATCGGCGGTGGCGGTGGCGGCGTGTTCCAGACGCTGCAGTCAGGCCTGCTGCAGTTCTTCGACGAATACGACTACGACCGCATCGGACTGCGCTGCCGGCTCGCCAATGACGTCTGCCTGATGTCGGGCATCGAGCCGGCGGGCACGGGATACTACATCCTCAGGGGGAAGGGTCTGCCGCGCATCGACATCGTCGGCAACGCCGGTCGCGTGAGCTGGCCTCAGCTCGTCGGCCAGATCGCCACGCAGATGCGCGGCGAAGGCAAGATCCGCGTCGAATGACCTTGGCATTGTCAAATGCGGTCAGTTAAGGCAGCGTTCAGCGGTGCGCCGCAGAATGTCGGCGTGCCGATCGGCTGCTGCGGCACCGGAGGGTAAAGTGATCATGCGTCGATTCCGCAATCTCAACATGGCGCTCGCGAGCCTCGCCTTCGCGGCCTGCGTCACGATCAACGTCTATTTCCCGGCCGCGTCGGCCGAGCGCGCGGCCGACCAGATCATCGACACCGTGACCGGCGGCGCCGGCACGGCCAGCCCGCCATCGCCGGCTCCGGCGCCGCCGCCGCGTTCGCAGCGCGCATCCGACGGCGCGACGCCGCTTGCCTGGCTCGGACGGCAGGCAGGTCTCGCGCTCGAGGCGCTCGTGCCGGCGGCCCATGCGCAGGCGAACGCCAACATCGACATCTCCTCGCCGGAAATCCGGGCGATCACGGCCTCGATGCAGGCGCGCTTCGAGCAGATGCGGAAGTACTTCGACTCCGGCGCGATCGGGCTGACCGCCAACGGACTGGTCGAGATCCGCGATCAGGCGGCCGTGCCGCTCGCCGAGCGCGCCACGGTCAAGCGCCTCGTCGCCGAGGACAACAACGACCGCAACACGCTGTACGCCGAGATCGCCAAGGCCAATGGCCATCCCGAGTGGGAACCGGACATCCGCGCGACGTTCGCGCGGCGCTGGGTCGAGCGCGGCGCGCAACCGGGCTGGTATTACCAGGACGCTTCGGGCACCTGGCGGCAGAAGTAGCGCCGCTCAAGGCGGATCCGCGAGCGGGGCGATCAGCTCGGGCCCCTCGTTGCGGGCATCATTGACGCGTCTACCGACGCGCGCGGCCACCATGGCGTCGGCGGCTGGGGCCCCGAGCAGCGCGGCCAGCGCTGTCGGGTCCACCGGTTGCGGCTCGAGCCAGGTCGGGTAAGCCGTCGCCGGCAGCGCCACTGGCATGCGCGAGTGGATCGGGGCGAGCGCGGACGGCGCCGCCGTGGTCAGGATCGTGCACGACTCGAGCGAAGGCGCGCCGGGCCGCTCGACCCAGGACTCCCAGAGACCCGCCATCGCGAACGGCTGACGGTCGGCTCGGGAGATGAACCACGGTTGCTTGCCGGCGGACGTCGTCTGCCACTCGTAGTAGCCGTCGGCGAGCACGAGACAGCGGCGCTGCCTGAAGGCGCCGCGGAACGCAGGCTTCTCGGCGACCGTTTCGGCGCGCGCGTTGATCAGCCGCACACCGATGGACTTGTCGCGCGCCCAGTGCGGAACAAGCCCCCAGTAGAGCATCGACAGCCGTCGCTGCCGGTGCGGGTCGAGCCGGACCACCGGCACGAACTGAGTTGGCGCGATGTTCCAGCGCGGCTCGACCTGCAGAGTATCATCGGGTAGATCGAACACGCGCCGCATCGCCTCGTGGGCAGAGAAGAATGCGAAGCGGCCACACATCAGGTGCTAGGGTATCCCCGATGCGACCGTTCAGCACGATCCTGATGCCTGCTCTGCTGCTCGTCCTGCTTGGCGCTGCCCTGCCGGCGTCGACTCGGGCGGCGCAGCCCGCATCGACCCTCTCGCTCGAGCAGTGGCGCGCCGAGCGGATTGCGGCGCTGACCGCGGGTTCGGGCTTCCTGACGCTCGTCGGGCTGTTCTGGCTCGAGCCCGGCCGAAACAGCTTCGGGCGCGCACGGACGAACAGGCTGGTGCTCGACCATGCGGCCATGCCGCGTCGTCTCGGCGATTTCGTGCTCGAGGATGGCCAAGTCCGTTTCGTCGCAGCGCGCGGCGCGCGCGTGCTCGACTCCTTGCGGTCGGTGACGGCGGCTCTCATGCAGCCGGACAGCACCGGAACGCCGACGGTGCTGCGCCATGGAGCCGTTGAGTTCTTCGTGATCGAGCGTGCCGGGCGGCTCGGTGTGCGCGTCCGCGACCTCGACCACCCGCGGCGCCGCGATTTTCCGGGAATCGACTACTTCGATGCCGACGACCAGTGGCGCATCGAGGCCCGGTTCGAGCCCTACGAGCCCGTCCGGCAGATCCGCATCCTCAACATCCTGGGCATGGAGTCGGACATGCCCTCGCCCGGCGCGATCCTTTTCGAGAAGGAGGGCCGTGAATGGCGGCTCGATGCGCTCGAGGAAGCGCCCGGAGCGCCGACCTTATTCGTGATGTTCGGCGACGGCACGAGCGGCCGCGAGAGCTACGGCGCAGGACGCTTCCTCGATGTGCCGCGACCTGTGGGCGGTCGTCTCGTCATCGACTTCAACCGCGCCTACAACCCGCCCTGTGCGTTCAACGAGTTCGCGACCTGCCCGCTGCCGCCGGAGCAGAACAGACTGTCGCTGCGGATCACGGCCGGCGAGCGGAAGTTCCCGCCCGCCGGCGCCGAGCACTAGCGGCGGCGGCGAGCGCGTCGCCGCGCCGGCCCGTCACGGCCGCGTGACGAGCACCTTCTTGACCCAGCCGCTGGCGGAACCGCCCTGCACGCTCAGGAAGCCGTTTTGCTCGGGCCCGATCACGACGAGTTCCTCGCCGCGCGCGAGCGTGGCGGCCACGGCCGCGCCGTCCGCCGGATTGCGCAATAGCTTGACGTTCGCAATCTTCGGCACGACCACGTCGCCCTCGTTGAACACCTCACCGGCGGCCGTCTTCTTGCCCGCCTCCTGTTTCAGCGTGCCGACATCGCGCTGCAAGGACTCGTCATTGCGCACGACGCCGACGATCTTGTTGTAGTTGTCCATGAAGGCCGCCGCGATGATCTTGCCTTCGTTGGTGTTGCCATAGCCGCCGACCGCGCCGAAGCCACCGCTGCCGAACAGCGCGCCACCGAGGCGCAGGTCCGCTTTCTTGGTGCTGCCCTCGGCGGCGGCGACCTGCAGGCCCGAACGCGCGTCGGCGAGCAGCATGCTGGTCTGCGCTTCCTTGAACTTCAGGCCGCCGGCCACTGCGCCGAGCAGCGGGTTCGAACGGCTCAGCACTCCGCCGAGCGCTGCGCCGATGCCGCCCGCATTGCCTTCTGAGAAGACGACGTTCGGCGTCAGGATGAAATCGGCCGTGACCATCTGGCCGCCACCCATGTTCGAGCCCGCGCGGGTCTGGCCCGACTGCGACAGCTGGCGCTCCTGCATCAGGTTCTGCATGCCGACGCCGCGCTCGACGACGAGGAAGCAGTTCGACTGCTGGATCATCATGCGGATCAGCGGCACCGGCGACTGCAGGCCGTACTGCGTCAGCGACTGCACGACGAGGTCCTGCGGCTCGACCACCGCGACCGCACCCATGGGCTTGTCGCATTTCTCGATGCCCGAGTCGCCCGTCGAGCCACTGGTGCCGGCGGCACCCGTGACCGGACTGCCGCCCTTGCCCTGCTTGTAGCCCGTGACTCCGCCCGACTGGGCGCTCGCGATCATTGGCGCGAGCGTTGCTGCGGTACCGGCAACCAACGTGACCAGAGCCGCCGTGATCTTGAGTGACTGCTGCTTGTGCATGTTCGACCCCTCTGCGAGAACCCGTTGACCGATCATTCGCGCATGCCGATGCCGCGCTCCATGAGCCAGATCGCCGCGCCCAACAATACCACCGCGAACAGTCCCATCATCAGGAAAGCGACCGTGATGTCGACGTCCGAGCTGCCGAGGAAGCCGTAGCGGAAGGCATTGACCATGTGGAGGATGGGATTGGCGAGCGAAAGCTTCTGCGCCCAGCCGGGCAGCAGGGACACGGAATAGAACACCCCGCCGAAGTAGGTCAGCGGCGTCAGCACGAAGGCCGGCACCCAGTTGACCTGGTCGAAAGTCTTGGCGAACACGGCGTTAATGAAGCCGCCCAGCGAGAACACGAAGGACGTGATCAATGCTGCCGCGCCGATCATGAACAGGTGATGAACCGGCAGATGCGTGAAGAACAGCGAGACCAGCGTGACCACGGCGCCGACCAGCAGCCCGCGCAACACGCCGCCGCCGACGTAGCCGAGCACGACGACCCAGCTCGGCTGCGGCGAGACGCTGATCTCCTCGAGGAAGCGTTGCATCTTCGCGCCGAAGAACGAGGAGACCGTGTTGGCGTAGGCGTTGGTGATCACCGCCATCATGATCAGCCCGGGGGCGATGTACTGAGTGTAGGGCACCCCGCCCATCTCGCCTATGCGGCGGCCGATCAGGCTGCCGAAGATCAGGAAGTACAGCGTCGCCGTGACGGCCGAGGGGACGATGGTCTGACCCCATATCCGCAGGATGCGCTGCAGCTCCCGCATGACGATGGTCCGAAAGCCGATCCAGCGTACCCGTCCCATGGGCGGCCGGGTCGGCATCTCGTCGGCTCGGGCCGACGCGGCCCCGGGCGCGGCGCTCATGGGTGCGCCATCCGTGCCGGCGGCGCGGACTCGGCGCGCGGAGTCTGCGCGCCGCCTCGGTCCGTCAGGCGCATGAAGACTTCCTCGAGGCGATTGACCTTGTTGCGCATCGAGACGACCTCGACGCCGCTCGCAGACAGCGCCGCGAACAATTCGTTGAGGTTGCGGTCCTTCGAGACCTCGACCTCGAGGGTGTGCTCGTCGACGAGCTCGACGGCGTATCCGGTGATCGAAGGGGCGCTTGTGAGCGCGCCTCGCGTGTTCAGTACGAACACCTCGGTGTGCAGTTGCCGCAGCAGCCGGTCCATGCGATCGCGCGTGACGATCCGGCCGCCGTCGATGATCGCGATGTGCCGGCAGAGCGCCTCGGCCTCCTCGAGATAGTGCGTGGTCAGGATGATGGTGGTGCCGCGCCCGTTGAGCTCGCGCAGGAAGTCCCACATCGAACGGCGGATCTCGATATCGACTCCCGCAGTCGGCTCGTCGAGGATCAGCAGCCTCGGCTCGTGCATGAGCGCTCTGGCGATCATCAGCCGGCGCTTCATGCCACCGGAGAGCGAGCGCGTGGTCTTGTTGCGCTTGTCCCAGAGAGAGAGCTGGGTCAGGTACTTCTCGGCGCGCTCGCGGGCGATGTGGCGCGGAATGCCGTAGAAGCCGGCCTGGTTGACGACGATGGTCTCGGGCGTCTCAAACGGGTTGAGGTTGATCTCCTGCGGCACCACGCCGATGCAGGCTTTCGCCGCTTCGAGATCCCGATCGATGTCGTAGCCGAACACGCTGAGCTGACCGCTGGTCTTCGTGACGAGCGAGGTCAGGATGCCGATCAGCGTGGTCTTGCCGGCGCCGTTAGGACCGAGCAGCGCAAAGAAATCGCCGCGCTCGACCTCGAGATCGATGCCCTTGAGCGCCTGTACGCCATTCCGGTAGGTCTTGACGAGCTGGCGTACCGAAAGCGCTTTCATAAGTGAGGAGGCGGCAATCTACCACAGCGGGCGCCCGCCGGGCCGCGCCGCCGCCCGCTAGAGCCGGGCCAGATCGCCGCCGATGCGCTGGAGCGCCCGGAGACTGGCCCGCCGCGCGCGGCCCGGATCGTCGCCTGCGCGCGCCGCCTGCAGCAGCTCGGACCAGAAAGCCGGATCCGCCACCCAGCGCGGCTGCAGCCACGATGCGCACTGCGGTGCGAGTCCGTCGAGCCGCTCGACGCTGCAGCCGCGCAGCAACGTCGCCGTCTCAGCGGCCATGCCAGCTACGATGGCCGCCGAACGCGGCGCCGTGCGGGCCAGGTGCCAGACGTAGTGCAGCAGGAGGCGGGCGTACGCGAGCATCGGGCCAATGGGTGCGCCGCCCGGCCCAGTGCCAGCCGGCTCTTCGGCGATGTTGCGGCCCAGCAGCTGACGCCAGCGCAGCGGATCGGCGAACTCCATGTCGAAGAGCAGGAACGCCTGGCTCGCCAGTCGCTCGCGCGCGGCGCCGTCGAGCACCAGCCACTCGCCGAGGCTAGACGCGACCAGTCTGCCGATGCCGCGGGCCTCGAGCGCTGTCGCCCGCGCCTCGGCGTCGAGCCCGGCCAGCCCGCGCGCCGCATCCTGCAGCAGCAGCGCACCGCGGAGATTGAGGGAGCGCACCTCGAGCAGCACGGATGCGTCGAGCACGTCGTAGCGGAGCCGGGCCGACGTCAGCGGCTCGCGCGGACCGGGTGGGTCTTGCAGCCCGGGCAGCCGCGGCGCCTGCGGGCGGCGCCGGTCGCTGCGGGCCTGGTCCGATCGACGGGTGGCGCGGCCGCCCTGGGTCGTGGAGTGATCCATGCATTCCTCCGGCTTTCCGCCAGATATCCTGCCGCAGGGGCGCTGGCAATGCTCGTGCAATTTTGGGATTATTTTCCCAGAAAAACGGCGAGCCCGAACGCCGCTTGCGGGGAGCACCATGAGGATCTCGGATGATCGCTACAGCCGCGACCGGATGCGCATCGACCTGGCCATGCGCCTGATCCGGCACGAGGCACGCACGCGCACGATTCGCCTGTGGACCGGGCTGACGGACGATCGCATCCGCAAGCTCTACCGGAGTTACGTGGCCGGCGGCGACGGCCCGCGGGTCGTGCGTCATCGCGGCAAGTCGCCACAGCAGCCCGGTTTCTTCACGCGCTCCGACAGCGTGCGTCAGGATGCGGCGGCGCTCGCCACGCTGATGCAGATGTTCGGCGCGCTGCCGCGTCAGCGCGTCGCGGACGCGGGTCGCGTGCTACCCAGTGCACCGCGCGGCGAGCTGCTCTGCAACGCCTACGAGAGCTTCCGCAATCTGTACGGAGAGTCGCGCATCAGCTTCGAACACGCGGCATTCCTGCTGATCACGCTCGCTCGCGGCGATGAGTTGCGGCTCGAGCCCTGCCCGAATTGCGCGAGTCCGGGCATCGTCGACCTGCTCGCGACGCGCCCCTCGCTCTGTAGCCCCTGCGGCGCGCAACTCGCGCCGGGCCTCGGCGCGCGTGCTGCGCGCGCGGCGCCTTTCGGCAGCGTAGGACTCGTGACGCCGCAGCAGTGCTAGAATCCGTGGGAGCACCCGGCCGACGACCCGCCGCGGGCGCCGACCACCACCGATGCCCGTACACCGCCTTTCGGATAATTTCCTCGCCGGCCCCTACCTCGATCGGCGGACCGAACAGCGCGAACGCCCGCAGTGGCACGAAGAGGCCAGACTCGATCCGACCACGCGCTTCGTACTCGCGCGAGGCACCGCGCAGCTGATCGTCGCCGATCTGCAGCCGCGGGTCGCCTTCCTCGACGCCAGTCACCCGCTGGTCCACGAGGCCGATCCAGGTTCGATGCTGCTGCTCGGCTGGTACCACGAGGCGCGCTGCGTGCTCGTCGACACTTCGACCGCGCGCGATCCGGCCGCGACCGAGCGGCTGCTGCCCGCCGGCACGCGCTTCGAAGAGCTTCGACCTCTCGCACCGCTGCTGGACGCGGACGAGGCCGGTCTGCTCGCCTACGCACGCGCGATGAGCTGGTGGAGGAGCCGGCATCGCTACTGCAGCGCCTGTGGCGCCCTCGCAGAACCGCTCCGTGCCGGCCATGTCATGCGCTGCACGAACCCCGGCTGCGGCATCGAGGTGTTTCCGAGGATCGACCCCGCGATCATCGTCCTGGTCACGGATGGCGAGCGCGCGCTGCTCGGCCGCCAGGCGAGCTGGCCGCCGGGTCGCTACTCGACGATCGCCGGCTTCGTCGAGCCCGGCGAGAGCCTCGAGGACGCCGTCGCGCGCGAGGTGAGCGAGGAGACCGGTGTGCACGTACTCGCCGCGCGCTATCACTCGTCGCAACCGTGGCCATTCCCCTCCTCGTTGATGGTCGGCTTCATGGCGGAAGCGGCAACGGGGGCGATCGCCTGCGCAGACGCCGAACTCGAGGATGCGCGCTGGTTCTCTCGCGAGCAGATTGCGCGTGGCGAGGCATTGCTGCCGCCGCGCACGTCCATCTCGCATCGCCTGATCGCAACCTGGTTCGACGCGGGTTGGCCGCAACCGCTCGCCACACTCGGCCAGCCGGGCTGGTAGCGAAGATCGCGACCGCGGGCATGGCAGCGACCGAGATACTCTTGTCGATCGGGCTCGGCACCGCGCTCGCCGCCGCGGTCGGGCTGCGCGTCTTCCTGCCCTTGTTCGCGCTGTCGATCGCGGCCTGGTCGGGTCACCTCGAACTGGCCGACCCGTTCGCCTGGCTCGCCACGCCTCCAGCGCTCGTGATGCTCGGGGTGGCCACGGTGCTCGAAGTCGGCGCCTACTACGTACCGGGCGTCGACAACCTGCTCGACGTGATCGCGACACCGGCGGCATTGCTCGCCGGTACGATCGCCACAGCCGCCGTGATCACCGATCTGCCACCGCTGGTGCGCTGGACGACGGCGGTCATCGCGGGTGGCGGCGCCGCTGCGATCACCCAGGGCGCCACCACGCTGCTGCGCGCGAAATCGACGGGCACGACCGCGGGGCTGGCCAATGCCGCGGTCGCCAGCGGCGAGCTCGGCGGCGCGGCGGCACTCAGCGCACTGGCGCTGGCCGCACCGCTTCTCGCGCTGCTCGTGGCCTTGGCCGTGCTTGCGGTCGGGCTCTGGCTGCTCGCCTTGCTGTGGCGCCGACTCAAGCGCCGACCATCCGAAACCGCCAGCACCGAAGCCTGACCATGTGCCTGCTGGCGATCGCCTGGCGCGCGCACTCTGCCTGCACGCTCGCGGTCGCGGCGAACCGCGACGAATTCCACGCCCGCCCGGCCGCGCCACTCGGGCGCTGGGAGCAGCCGCCGATCATCGCCGGCCGTGACTTGCAGGCCGGTGGCACCTGGCTCGCCTTCGGTCGCGCCGGACGTTTCGGCGTGATCACGAACTTTCGCGAACTCGGTCGCCGGCGGCGCGCCGCACCATCGCGCGGCGAGCTGATCCCCCGGTTCCTTGCCAGCGACCTGTCCGCCGCTCGCTTTCTGGAGCAGATGGAAGCCGACTCGATGGGCTATGCCGGGTTCAACCTGCTCCTGTGCGATGGCGCCGAGCTCTGGTATGCCTCGAATCGTGCCGACCAGTTCGCGCGCCGTCTGCAGCCCGGGGTGTATGGTCTCAGCAATCACTTCCTCGACACGCCGTGGCCTAAGCTGGTCCGGGTGCGCGAACGCCTGCGCAGACTGCTGGCTCCGGCGGCGACCGGGGAACTCGCTCCGCGCGCCCTACATGCAGCGCTGTTCGAGTCGCTCGAGGATCGCGCGCGCGCGGAACTGCACGATCTCCCGGCGACGGGCCTGACTCCAGAATGGGAGCACGTGCTGTCGTCGCCGTTCGTGGTCCACCCGGAGTACGGCACGCGCTGCGCAACCGTCGCGCTGATCGACGCGCGCGGCAACGGGCTCGTCACGGAGCGGCGCTATGCCGCCGACGGAATGGCGACCGGCGATACTGAACTCGAGCTGAACAGTCTCTGACGATCGCGGTCCGCAGGCATTCGCGAGGAACCTGCCGGCCGCGCAGCGCTCTGAGTAGAATCCGTCGCTGACATCCGTACCTGGCGGTCCCTGCCCTTGAGCCGGCTGCGCGCATCCATCCTGGCACTCATCGCTCTGCTCGGCACGGCCCCGGGCGCGCGTGCGGACATCGACATCGACGTGCTGGGCGTGGAGCCCGACGTGCTCGCCAACATCCTGGTGTTCCTGAGCCTGGCACGTTACCGCGAACGCGACGACCTCGACGCCGTGCTGATCGAGCGGCTCCAGGAACGTGCCGAGCGCGAAGTGGCGGCCGCAATGCGGCCCTTCGGCTACTACGAGCCCCAGGTCCGCACCGAGGTCTCGCAGATCTCCGCCCGCAACTGGCGGGCCGTCATCCGTGTCGAGCCAGGTCGCCGCGTCGTGCTCGAAGACGTCGATCTCGTGATCGAGGGCCCCGGCGCGAGCGATCCGGTGTTCCTCACGATCCAGCGCAGCGCGGCGCTGCGTGCCGGCCAGCCCCTGCGGCACGCCGATTACGACGGCACCAAAAACGCGTTGCTGCGCACGGCCGCGAACCATGGCTATCTCGACGCGCAGATGACGCGCTCGGAACTTCGCGTCGATCCATCGGCCTTCTCGGCGACGGCCACGCTGCACCTCGTGACCGGCCAGCGCTACCGGTTCGGCGCCACGACGATCGAGCAGCAGGCCATCAACGAGTCGCTGGCGCGGCGTTACCTTCGCTACCGCGAGAATCAGCCGTTCGACGCCGCGCAACTGCTGCGCACGCAGTTCGCGCTCGACGACAGCCTCTATTTCTCCACCGTGGAGGTGCTGCCGGGCGAGCCGGATCGCGAGGCGCTGACCGTGCCGGTCAGCATACGTGCGGACCCCAACCGCCGCGACCGCTACCAGTTCGGTGTCGGCTACGGCAGCGACACGCGGCTACGCGGCTCGGTCGCCTGGGACAATCGCCGCGTCAATCGGCGTGGCCACCGGTTCCGCGTCGAAGCGCGCACCGCACAGACCGTCCGGGAGCTCGACGCGCGTTATGTCATTCCGATCGGCGATCCGGCCGTCGAAAAATTCAGCACGCGACTGACCTTCAACGACGAGGATCTCGCCGACATCGAAACGCGCAGCATCGAGTTCGAACCCAGCATCACGGAAGTCATGGGTCGCTGGCAACGCGTGATCTTCGGCACCGTGACCCGTACGCGCACAATCGAGCCGCAGTCGCTGAACCGCCCGACCGACCTGCGACGGATCGATACGCTGTTCATACCCGGCATCAGCTACGCGTCGGTGCCGCAGGGCTACCTCGGCGAGGCGCTGTTCAGCCGTGCGCTCTACGCCGAACTGCGCGGCTCGACGGGTTTCCTCGGCTCCGACTCGGACTTCCTGCAGTTGCGTATCGAGGCGGAGCGCCGCTTCGTCGTCGCGCCCAAATGGCAGTTGCTGCTGCGCGGACAGCTCGGCGCGAGTGCCGTTGCCGAGTTCAGCGAGCTGCCGGGCTCGCAGCGGTTCTTCGCGGGCGGCGATCGGAGCGTGCGCGGTTTCGGTTACAACGAACTCTCGCCGCTCGACGACGGCGTCAAGGTCGGCGGCCGGCACATGCTCGCAGTCACCGTCGAGATCGAGCGCGACCTGCCGCGCAACCTCGCGCTCGCCCTGTTCGCCGACGCGGGCAACGCCTTCGATTCGTTCGGCGACCCGCTGCAGTTCGCGATCGGCATCGGTCTGCGCTGGCGACTGCCCGTCGTCTCGGTCGGCATCGACCTCGCGCAGCCGCTGACCAATCCGAGCTGCCGCGCCGCCGACCCGGATCCGCGCTGCGCCTCGGTGCCGGGCTTCGCCGATCGGCCGGGTCCGCGCCTGCACTTCAATTTCACGCCGAAGCTGTAAGCCGTGTTCCGCCGCGTCACCTGGTCGATCACCGGCATTCTCGGCACCGCGCTCGTCATCAGCGCCGCGGCGTTCCTGCTGCTCGGTTACACGGAGTCGGCGCCGCGCTTCCTGCTCGAGCGGCTGCCCGAACGCATCGGCAAGGTCAGCCTGCGGGCCGAGGGCTTCTCCGGCACCCTGGCCGGCGGCTTCCGCCTCGAGCGCTTCACGCTCGAGCACGAACTCGTTTCCTTGCGCATCGAGCGCACCACCGGCCGCCTCGAGATGCTGCCGCTGCTCTGGCAGACGATCGAGGCGCGCGACCTGCGCGTCGAGCTGGCGACGGCCGATCTGTATCGCCGCCGCACGCCGCCGCCGCGGCGCGAGCCGCGATTCCTGCCTCGCTTCCTGACCATCGTCAGCGACGACATCCGCATCGCCCGCGCCGAGGTCCGGCTCATCAACGGCTTCCGGCTCGCCGGCAGCGACCTGCGCGCCTCGGGCGTCGCGCGTCACAAGACGATCCGCTTCACGGATTCGTCCGTCGTCTTCGGCCGCGTGCTGAGCGGGGGCGGCACGGCACTGCTGACCGCCGCGGAGCCGCTGCGCCTGTCGGGCGCTTCCCGCTGGCGCTATGCGCCGCCGGGGCAGCCAGCCTGGATCGCGACCGCCGACTTCGATGGCAACCTCGATCGTCTGCCGGCATCGGTGCGGATCACGGCGCCGATGTCGGCTGCTGTCGAGGGCGAACTCCTCGACCTGCGCCGCCGATGGCACTGGCGCGCCGATGCCCGCGTCAGCGACTTCGACCTGCGCGCCTTCGGCGCGGGCGGCGCGCTCGGACGGATCACCGGCCAGTTCGAGCTCGCAGGCGATCGCGACGGCTTCCGTGCCGAGGGCTCGCTCGATTCGGCCGGACTCGCCGCCGGCGCATTCGACGCGCTGTTCGAGGGCAACTGGGTCAGGGGGGTCTTGCGCTGCGACCGCATCCGTCTCGTCCATCAGTCGTCGCGATCGATGCTCGAAGCAAGTGGCGAGATCGAGGCCGTGCGCGACGGCCCGCGGCTCGCGCTTGCCGGGACCTGGAACGATCTGCGCTGGCCGCTGATCGGCGCGGCGCCAGCGATCCGCAACAGCAGCGGCACCTTCACGCTCGACGGCGTCTGGCCCTATGCGATCAGCGCCGCGGGTCGCTTCGATCAACCCGATCTCGCCCAGACGCTGCCGATGAGCCTGCGCGGCTCGCTCGCCCGCGACGGACTGCGGATCGACGAGGGATCGGTCGCGCTGTTCGGGGGCACGGCACGCCTGCAAGGCGACGTTCGCTGGTCGCCTCGAGAGAACTGGCGCTTCACCGGCAGCATGAGCGGCCTCGATCCCGGCACGATCCGGCCCGCCCTGCCCGGCCGCATAGGCTTCGAGTTCGACGTCAGCGGCGACGCCTTCGGTGCCGCGGCGAAGCTCGACGCCCGTTTCAGCAACCTCAGCGGGCGACTGCGCGGCGCCGCCGCGCGCGGTCGCGGTCGCATCCAGAAGCAGGGACAGCGCTGGCTGTTCGAGGGCGTGAACGTGGCGGCCGGCAGCCTCAGGCTTCGGGCCGACGGCCGCGTGGAGCCGACGGCCTACGATCTCGATTTCGTGGTCGACGCCGACGATCTCGCGGTGTTGACGCCGCGGGGCCGCGGTGCGCTTCGCGCGCGGGGCCTGCTGACCGGCCCGGCGCGCCAACCGGCTCTCAAGCTCACCGTCGACGGGCGCGACATCGAGCTCGATCAGTGGCGGCTGGCGTCGCTCGACGCGGATGTAGACCTGGATCCGCGTGCCGGCCGCGGCTCCAATGTGCGTGTCGAGGCGCGCGGTTTCGAGGCGGCGGGACGCACGCTGCGGCGGATCGCGCTGTCGTTGCAGGGGCGATCCGAGCAGCATCGTGTGAGTCTCGACGCGGAAGCACCGAATGGCCGCCTCCGTGCCAGTGCCGAGGGCAGCTTTGCGGACGAGGTCTGGCGCGCCGAATGGCGCGAGCTCAGCGTCGATGACGAAGCCGATCTGCATCTGCGTCTGGATGCACCTGCGTCGCTGCGCGTCTCGTTCGATTCAGGCCGCCTCGAGCGGCTCTGCCTGCGCGGCGAGCAGGCGCGCCTCTGCGGCAGCGCCGACTGGACTGCCTCAGGGTGGAATGCCGCCGTCGAGGCGACGAGACTGCCATTCGCGGCGCTGACCGCAGGACTGAGCCCGCGTGTCGTCTACGAAGGGACGCTGGACATCGAGGCGAACGCGCGCGGCACCGGCGGCGGCCCGGTGCTCGGCACTGTCCGCGCCACGCTCAGTGGCGCGCAGTTGCGGCGCCGCCGCGTCAACGGACGCGTCGACGTCATCGAGCTCGGCTCTGGCACCTTCAGCGCCGACGCAGGGCCGGAGGTCATCGCGGCGAAACTCGACCTCGACGCCGGCCCGACCGGCACGATTGCGGCGACTGCCACGGTCACGCGCCGCGGCGAGTCGTACGCCGACATGCCGCTGCGCGCGACGCTGCGCACTTCGACGACGGCGCTGGGCTTCGTCAATTTGTACGTTCCCGAGATCGACCGCGCGGCGGGTCGGCTCGACGCCGATCTCATCGTCGGCGGGACGGTGGGCATGCCGGCGGTCAACGGCATCGCGCTCCTGCGCAATGGCGAACTGGATCTCTATCAGATCAACCTCGCGCTGCGCGCCGCGGACATCGAAGCGAGACTGCTCGACAACGGCGTGACCTTTCGTGGCGAGGCCCGGGCCGGCGAGGGTCAGCTCGCCGTCGACGGCGAGGTGCGCTGGCGCGGCGGACTGCCGCGCGGTCGCATGAACCTGCGCGGTGAGGACCTGCTGCTGGTCAACGTGCCGGAGGCGAGGATCAAGGCATCGCCGGACCTCGACTTCCGCATCGACGGGCGTCGACTCGACATCGAGGGAGAGGTGCGCATACCCGAAGCCGCGATCACGCCGGCGGACCTCACGGGTGCCGTGCTCACCTCTTCGGACGAAGTGATCCTCGGCGAGATCCGGCCGAACCCGGAGCAGAGCTTCCGCATCGCGAGCCGCGTGCGCATGGTGCTCGGCGAGCGCGTCACCCTCGACAGCTTCGGACTCTCCGGCCGCCTCGAAGGCGCGCTGACGGTCGACACCAGCATCGACGGGATCAGCCGCGCCACCGGCGAACTCAGCGTCGCCGACGGCAAGTACGCCGCGCTCGGACGCCGGCTCGACATCCAGCGTGGCCGGCTGATCTTCAGCGGCGGACTGCTCGCCGATCCGGGCGTCGACCTGCGCGCGCAGAAGCAGTTCCCCGATATGATCGCCGGCGTGAACGTCCGCGGCACACTGCGCGCGCCGAGGATGACATTCTTCTCCGAGCCCGCGCTGCCGCAAGCGCAGATCGTCTCCCTGATCCTCGCGGGCGGCGCGTTCGAATCGGCGCAGAGCGAAGAGCGGGACGCCGGCTCGCGGCGCAGCGAAGTCCTCGCTCAGGGGGGCGCAGTCATCGCGCAACAGCTCGGCTCGAAGGTCGGCATCGAGGATGTCAGCATCGAGCAGGACCTTTCCAACGAGACCTCGCTCGTGCTCGGCAAGTACCTCTCGCCGCGGCTCTACGTCAGCTACGGCATCTCGCTGGCCGAGTCGATCAACACCATCAAGCTCCGGTACACGCTCGGCGACCGCTGGACGCTGCGAACCGAGGCAGGCAAGGAGCGCAGCGCCGAGATCGTCTATACGATCGAGAAGTAGTCTGCTCCGGCGCGCACGCCGATCAGCTGCCGGGCTGCCCGCCGAGCACCCTGCGCGGATCGTCGAGCAGATCGGGATCGACGCGGCGCACCATCTCGAGCAGGCACGGCGGAAACTGTTCCGCACCCGCGACCTTGCCGCCACGACCATTCTGCAGCGTATGTCCGTCGACGCCGTCCATCCGCATCCACGGGCGGAACGCGGCGATCGCCGAGTACTGAAGACGCGACGCCGCGCTCATGAGCCGCGGGTTCCGCACGTCCCTCCATGCGACCTCGGTGATCGTCCACTCGGTGTAGAAGAACTTTGGCCGCGCGCCCGCCTCACCGCTCACGCGCGCTGCAATGTCCTCGCGGATGTAGAGTCGATCCGCCTCGCGCACCGGTTGCGAGAGCGCCTGGGATCGCTGCCGCGTGCCCGGGCGGAAAAAGGCGGCTCCGTCGCGCGTTTCGGCTGCCATGCGGAAGACGTCGGTGGACTGCTCGCGCACGCCGACCACAAGATCCGAGGGGCCGGCGCGATATGGTCTTACTTCGACCTCGCGGCCGGTCACCGGCATCGCGAGCCGGGTCAAAGGCTCGTCGGTTCCTGCGTCGAAGAAATATGCTACTTCGAGTGTCCGGCCCTCGAAGCGTGTCGCATCGACGCGCCGCAGCCAGGACCAGGTTCCCGCACGCAGCCGGTAGAGCGGGTAGGTGGCGCCTTCAACGAACGCGTAGGTGGTCGCATCCACCCAGCCGCAGGTGATCCGCCCGTCCAGCGCATAGCGCGCCTTGACGAAAGCGGCGAGCAGCGCTGCGTCATCGAGCGCCGCCGGCACGCCGCCCGCCGGGCCGGGTTGGCCGCGCGAGGCACTGGCCGGAGTGGGTACGCCGGCGAGACCGGCGAGAGCGGCTGGGCCGGTAAGGATCAGTTGGCGGCGATCCGTATCCATGACACGGACGTTAGCACAGGGCCGCGGACCGGCAGCGCAAGTGCGCAGAACGGGCCGGTTCACTGCGCGAGTCGGATATTGACGCGGGTGCATTTTTATGCATAATTGATGCAAATTTATGCACATGGATCTCCATAGCGCCAGCCGTCGCGAAGCCATTCTGCGCATCCTGCGCGATACGCCCGTGCGCAAACAGGACGAGCTGGTCCGGCTGCTGCGGCGAGAAGGCCACGACGTCACGCAGTCGTCGATCAGCCGCGACCTGCGCGAGCTCGGTGTGCTGAAGGCATCGGGCCGCTACCTGCCGCCTCCGGAAGCCGCGAGCCGCGTCCAAAGCGACTTCGACACGTTGCGCCAGTTCGTGCGCGGACTCGCCACCGCCGGCTCCTCGCTCGTCGTCGTCAAGACTACAGTCGGGGCCGCCCAGAGCGTGGCCGCGGCGATCGACAAGGCCGAGTGGCCCGAAGTCGTCGGCACCATTTCGGGCGACGACACCATCTTCCTCGCCACCGACACGGCGCGCGCGCAGGCGCAGGCCGTGGCCCGGCTGCGCGAGGTCTTCCGTCTCCCGGCCCGCTGAGCCGGGGATCTCGCGTCCGACCCACGAGCGTCTGCATGACCCAACCCATCGTCCTCGCCTATTCCGGCGGCCTCGACACGTCATTCCTCGTACCCTGGCTCAAGGAGAACTACCAGCGCCCGGTCATCACCGTGACGGTGGATACGGGCGGCATCGATGCCGCGACGGCGAAGACGCTGTGCGAACGGGCGCTCGCACTCGGCGCCGTCGAGCATCACCAGATCGACGCGCGCGCCGACTATTTCGACCAGGTGCTGCGCTTCCTGATCATGGGCAACGTGCGGCGCGGCCAGCTCTATCCGCTCTGCGTCGGCGCCGAACGCGTCATGCAGGCGCAGACGATCGCGCTGATGGCCCGCAAGCTCGGCACGGGCAGCATCGCTCACGGCTGCACCGCGGCGGGCAATGATCAGGTGCGTTTCGAAGTCGCGCTGCGCACGCTGGCGCCCGATCTCGAGGTCATCGCGCCGGTGCGCGACAAGGCCTTCAAGCGTCAGGAGGAGCTCGAGTTCCTGCAGTCGCGCAACCTGCCGGTGCCCCCCTTCGGTGCGGCGTACTCGGTCAACCGTGGCCTCTGGGGCGTCACGATCGGCGGCAAGGAAACGCTGACCTCAGCAGGCAGCATCCCCGAGGAGCAGTGGGTGCTCTCCAGAAATGCCTACTCGAAACCGCGCGCGCCCGAGCGCCACACGATCCACTTCGAGCGCGGCGTGCCGGTCGGCATCGACGGTCGGACGATGACCCCGGTCGAAGTCACGGAACGGCTCGAGAGCATCGCGGGCCCGTTCGGCATCGGCCGCGGCATCCACCTTGGCGACACGATCATCGGCACCAAGGGGCGCGTCGCCTTCGAGGCACCTGCCGCCGAGACCTTGCTGACGTCCCACCGCGAGCTCGAAAAGCTCGTCCTGACGGCACGCCAGCAGCGGATCAAGGAGTCGCTTGCCGGACCGTACGGCGACTGGGTGCATGAGGGGCAACTGCTCGATCCGGTCTGCCGCGACATCGAGGCCCTGTTCCTCAAGTCGCAGGAACGCGTCACGGGCGTCGTGCATGTGCTGATGCGCCCCGGCTCGCTGTTCGTCGAGGGTGTCGAGTCGCCTTACTCGCTGATGGCCGCGTCCAAGGGCGTCTATGGCGAGGCGGTAGGCGAGTGGACGGCGGCCGATGCGCTCGGGTTTTCGCGCATCGTCGGCCTGCCGGGGATATTCCATCGTCGCGCGGGACTGCGGGCCGCAGAACGGGCGAAGGGAAACTGAATGAAGACAGTCGTCGTCGACAAGATCGCGTCCATCACACAGGCTTGTGGTCTCGGCCACGAGCTGCGCATCGACACCGACCACATCCCTGCCGAGGAGGGCGTGGTCGTGGTCGTCGAGGTGCTGACGAGCAAGTCGACCTACAATACGCTCGAGCTGACCAGTGGCCGCATGGCCAAGGTCAACCGGGGTGATATCGTCGTTGGTGCGCTCGGTCATCGCAAGGCGCTGTTCGGCTACTCGGGCCACGTGCCGGCATCGGTCAAGACTGGCGACGTCATCCAGATGCTCAACATCGGCGGCGTGCTCGGCGTCTGCGACTCCGCCAATCCCGACCGCGGCAAACCGTTCGACTGCCGCGTGCTCGGCGTGGTGCTGCAGTTCCCCTACCTCGGCGAGCGGATCGGCGTGCCCGCGCGCGTCGGCTACCGCCGGCTGGACCATGGCGCCGCACTCGATACGCGCGGCATCCCGGTCGTGGCACTCGCGGGTACCTGCATGGAAGCGGGCAAGACGGCCGCGGCCTGCTCGATGGTCAGCCGCATGCGCCACAGGGGGCTCGTCGTCGACGTGTTCAAGGCCACCGGCGTTTCGTTGCGACGCGACATCCTCGCGATGGAGGACGCCGGCGCGCGCAATTCGATGATCTTCACCGACCTCGGCATCGTCACGACGACGCCGCAGACCGGCCCGGCGCTGACGCGGACCATGCTGACGGAAATGGCCGCCAACAAGCCGGACGTCATCGTCTTCGAGCTCGGCGACGGCATCCTCGGCGCCTATGGCGTCGATGCGATCCTCGACGACGAGGCCATCCGCAAGTCGCTGACGGCAGTCGTCCTGTCCGCCAACGACCCCGTGGCCGCCTGGGGCGGCGTCAAGCTGCTGCGCGAGCGCTTCCAGGTCGAGCCCTGCGCCGTCACCGGGCCTGCGACCGACAACGCCGTCGGGGTCGACATCATCCAGGATCAAATGCGCGTCCGGGCCTTCAACGCACTCACCGACGGCGCCGCGCTCGGCGACTGGGTCATCGAGTCGATCGGCCTCGGCGCGAAATTCCCGGCGGTCGCGAGCGCATGAGCCAGTCCTCCGCCAGGATTCCGGTGCTGGTGCTCGGCGGCACGGGTTATGTCGCCGGCGAAGTGATTCGCCTCGTGCTCGGCCATCCGCAGCTCGAACTCGCCGGCGTGATGTCCGACTCGCAGCCTGGCGAGCCGGTCGGTCGCGCGTTTCCGCACCTCGCGGCCGTGCTCGGCGACGCCCGCTTCCAGTCCCAGGCCGAGATCGCGCGGCTCGTCGCCACGCTGCCGCGCAGCGGCATCCTGAGCGCGGCGCCGCACGGTGTCAGCGCCGCGTTGATCGACCAGCTGCTCGCGGCCAGCGAGTCGGCCGGCACCGATGCGCGCGTCGTCGACATCTCCGCCGATTACCGCTACCGCAGCGCCGCTGCCTACGCCGCGGTCTACAAGCACGAGCACGGCGCGCCGGCCCGCCTCGGGCAGTTCACCTGCGCGGTGCCCGAGCACCTCGCGCAGGCACCCACGCGCCACATGGCGCATCCGGG
Organism: Gammaproteobacteria bacterium; assembly: GCA_037444685.1. Taxonomy (GTDB): domain Bacteria; phylum Pseudomonadota; class Gammaproteobacteria; order Steroidobacterales; family Steroidobacteraceae; genus UBA964. The sequence goes on along the minus strand of JBBILX010000006.1, from coordinate 46,575 downwards.
CTGTTTTGCGACCGCGACGCTGCTTGCCGCCGTACCACTGCTCGCGAGCGGGCTCGTGACATCGACGCTGTTCGTGTCGGGCGTGACGGGCAGCACGGGGTCCGGGCGCAAGCCGATCGACGGCACGCATCACCCGACGCGTCACAGCGACCTGTACTCCTACAATGCGCTCGTGCACCGGCACATCCCGGAGATCATGGCCTGTGCCGCGGCGGCGACCGGCGTGACGGCCGATTTCGCCTTCGTACCGCATTCAGGTCCGTTCGCGCGCGGCATCCACGTGACCGTGCAGGCCAGTCTCGCCGAGCCTGTCGACACCGGGAGCGTTCTCGCGAAGCTCCGCGAGTTCTACGCGGGCCGGCCCTTCGTGCGCGTGCTCGACAGCGCGCCGCGTATCAAGGACGTCGCCGCCAGCAACTATGCGCATCTGTCCGCCGCCGCCAACGGGCGCAGCGTCGCCGTGATGTGCGTCATCGACAATCTGAACAAGGGTGCGGCGGGCGGCGCGATGCAGTGGATGAACCGGCTGCTCGGGTTCGACGAGACCGCGGGGTTGATGGCGCCAGCGGCGGGGTGGACCTGACGTGCTGCGCTCCAAGTCAAGATGGTCGCGATACCATGCGGGCGAATCCGCGCGAAATTCCTGTGTCCCGGGACGGCGTAAATCCGTCCCTAGAGCCTCCGGGCGCGACATCCTGTCGCGCACGGCCCGTGACACAGGAATTTCACGCCTCTTCACCCGCGTGCGAACGTTCACGCTCTCGCCTTCGTTCGCAGCAAGCCAGAGCCAGCCCCGTGGTGTCAGCGCGGGTTGCGGTCAGCGCGGGACGCTGCGGCCACGCTCCGACGGTCTTCGAACCCGGTCGCCGTGGTCGCAGGATGACGGCGACGCCGGCGTGCGAGCGTGCGTGAGTGCCTCATCCGCCCTGCGAGCATGAGCACCTGACATGAACGCGAACCTCCAGCCTGCCTCAACCCGCGACTTCCTCGCGCCCGTCTTCGCGCAGTACCCGATCGAGGTCGTGCGCGCCGAGGGCGTCTGGCTGCACACGCGCGACGGTCGTCGCATCCTCGACCTCTATGGCGGTCACGCAGTGGCGGCGCTCGGCTATGGCCATCCGGGCTGGACGCGCGCGCTGCAGCAGCAAGCCGAGAGCTGCAACTTCCAGAGCAACGCCGTGCCGATGGAGGTACGTGCCCGGGCGGCCGGCAAGCTCGCGCGCTTCGCCGGCGGAGCGTTCGACAGCGTCTTCTTCGTGAACTCGGGAGCCGAGGCGAACGAGAATGCGCTGCGCATGGCGTTCAGGATGACGCGACGCAGGCACGTCGCGGCGGTCGAGGGCGCATTCCACGGCCGTACTGCCGCCGCCGGAGCCGTGACGTGGGGCGCCGACAGGAAGTGGTACGAGTTCCCGCGTGCGCCATTCGACGTCAGCTACATCCCGCGCCGCGATCTCGACGCGATCGGCGCGCACGTCAACGCCGACACGGCGGCCGTGATCGTCGAGCCGGTGCAGGGCGTCGGCGGCGCGTTCGACCTCGGTCGCGAGTTCCTCGCGGCGCTGCGCGAACGCTGCGATGCGGTCGGCGCGCTGCTGATCTTCGACGAAGTGCAGATCGGCGTGGGCCGCAGCGGGGCACCGTTTGCCGCCAATTACTACGGCGTCACGCCGGACATGATCACGACGGCCAAGGCACTTGGCAACGGCTTCCCGTGTGCGGCACTGCTGATGACGCCGCGCGTGACCGCGGCCGTCAAACTCGAGGGCCTGGGCACGACCTTCGGCGGCGGACCCATGGCAGCAGCGGTCATCGAGGCGGTCATCGACGCCATCGAGCACGAGAACCTGCTCGAGAACGTGCGCCGCGTGTCGGCCTATATCCGCGCCACCTGCACGGTGGGTCCGGTGATCGGCCACCAGGGCGCGGGATTCCTGCACGGGCTCCGCACCTCGCGGGCGGCCAAGGAGGTGCAGCAGGCGCTGCTCGCACAGAACATCCTCGCCGGCACCAGCGCCGACCCGAACGTGATCCGGCTGCTGCCACCGTACATCCTGCGCGAGGAACACGTCGATATGCTGCGCCGCGCGCTCGAGGGGTTCTGACCATGGATCGATTCGTCGATCTCGCGGATCTGTCCCGCGACGAAGTCGTCGATCTGCTGGCGCTCGCCGCGCGACTCGAGCGACAACCCGAGCCGAACGCGCTCGCCGGCAAGATCCTCGGACTCGTGTTCTTCAACCCCTCGCTGCGGACCCTGTCCTCGTTCCAGGCTGGCATGGCGCGACTCGGCGGCACCTCCTTCGTGATCACCCCGGGCCAGGGCACCTGGCAGCTCGAGACACGTCTCGGCGCCGTCATGAACGGGGTCGCCGCCGAGCACGTCCGCGAGGGCATACCGGTGTTGGCCGACTATTGCGACGCACTCGGCATCCGGGCTTTCGCCGAGGGCAAGGATCTGCGCGCCGACATCGCCGAGACCAGTTTCCGCGCGATGGCGGACCTGGTACAGAAGCCGCTGATCAACATGGAGTCAGCGGTCAACCATCCGTGCCAGGCGCTCGCCGACTGGAAGACCCTCGATGATCTTGGGATCCCGCGCGGCGCGAAATTCGTGCTCTCATGGGTGAACCATCCGCGCGCGCTGCCGCTGGCGGTGCCGGCGGCCACGGTGCACATGGCGGCGCATCGCGGCATGGAGGTCGTGGTGCTTAGGCCCGAGGGGTACGCGCTGCCGCCCGAGATCATGGACCGCGCCCGTGCTGCGGCAGCGGCCTCGGGCGGCTCGGTCCGCGAGACAGCCAACCGCGACGAGGCGCTGGCGGGCGCCCACGTGATCTACGCCAAGGAATGGGGCTCTACCACGCATTACGGCGACGTCGAGGGAGATGCGCGCCTGCGCGCCTCGCTGACCGACTGGTGCGTGCGTGCCGACTGGTTCTCGCGGATGCACGAGTCCGCGAGATTCATGCACTGCCTTCCGGTGCGCCGCAACGTAGCGGTCGCCGACGAAGTGCTCGACGGGCCGCGCAGCGCCGTGCAGCTCGAGGCCCACAACCGGCTGGTGGTCCAAATGGCGGTGCTGTACCGCCTGCTGGCCAGCCGCCACTGACCTCCAATCCATCGACCGGAGTCGACATCGAGATGATCATGCACCGAACCGACCAGGCCGCGGCGATCCGCGCGCTGCGCAACGCAGCTCCGTACATGCGGCTCTACAAGGGCAAGACCTTCGTCGTGAAGGCCGGCGGTAGCGTGTTCGGCGACATCGACACAACCCGCGCGCTGATGGAACAGATCGCCATCCTGCATTACTTCGGCGTGCGCGTGGTCTTCGTGCACGGCGGTGGCCCGCAGCTCACCGAGCTCACCGAGAAGCTCGGCGTGCCGACCAGGATGGTTCAGGGTCGCCGTGTCACGGACCAGAGCTCGATCGACGCGACTTCGATGGTCCTCAACGGACTGATCAACACGCGCATCCTTGCGATCTGCCGCGATCTGAACATCAACGCGGTGGGCGTCAGCGGCGTCGACGCCGGGCTCGTGCGAGCGCACAAGCGCCCGCCGGTCAAGCTCATGGACGGCTCGGGCCAGACCGTAGACTTCGGTTTTGTGGGCGACATCGACGTGGTCGACACCGACGTGCTGGCCAAGCTGCTCGACAACGGCCTGATGCCGGTTGTCAGTCCGCTCTCGGCGGACGACCACGGCACGCTGCTCAACATCAATGCCGACACGGTCGCCGCGGCGATCGGCGCGGCGCTCGATGCCGAGAAGCTGATCCTTTGCACCGGGGCGCCCGGCATCCTGCAGGACATCAACGACCCCACGTCACTGATCTCCTACACCGATCTCGACGGACTGCGGAAGTTGCGCGACTCCGGAGCGATTACCGACGGCATGTTGCCGAAGGCCAAGGCGATCGAGGATGCGCTGCGCGGCGGCGTGCGGCGCGTCCACGTGATCTCCTACAAATCGCCCGAAGGGATCCTCGCCGAAGTGTTCACGAACGAGGGTTCGGGCACGCTGGTGGTCGCCGACATCAAGGCGCTGGCGCCCGCCGAAGTCGCTGCCGCCCAATGACCCGCTTGTGGGACAAGGGCCAGCCGCTCGACGAGCGCGTGCTCGCCTACACGGCCGGCGAGGACCACGCCCTCGATGAACGCCTCGTCGAGTACGACGTGCGCGCATCGATCGCCCACGCCGAAATGCTGGCCGCGCGGGGCCTGCTGTCCGCCGAGGATCGGGCCTCGATCTGCGCCGCGCTTGAGGACATCGGCGCGGCGCACGCGCGTGGCGAGTGGCGGATCGAACTCGCCGATGAGGACGGCCAGACGGCCCTCGAGAGGCGCCTCGCCGAGCGCCTCGGACCCACGGGAGGCAGGATCCATCTGGGCCGGTCGCGCAACGACCAGGTGCTGACCGCGCTGCGCCTCTACCTGCGCGATGCCGTGGAGCGCCTTGGCGCAGGCGCCGAATCCGTGGCCGCCTCGCTCGAGGCGCTCGCTGCGGACCAGGGAAGCATCGCGCTGCCCGGCTACACGCACATGCAGCAGGCGATGCCGAGTTCGGTCGCGCTCTGGGCCGGCGGCTTCGCAGCCGAGCTGCGCGACGACGCCGCGGGACTGCGCGACGTTCGGCGACGCATCGATCGCTGTCCGCTGGGCTCCGCGGCCGGCTATGGCACGCCCGGTCTGCCGCTCGATCGCGAGGCGACCCGCTCCCGACTCGGCTTTGCGACCGTCCACGAGCCGGTGACGGCCGTCCAGCTGTCGCGAGGCAAGGCCGAGGCGCAATTGCTGTTCGAGATCGCGCTGCTGATGCAGGATCTCGGCCGCCTCGCCGCCGACGTATTGCTGTTCTACACGCAGGAGTTCGCCTTCGTCGAGCTGCCGGACGCGTTCACGACCGGCTCGTCGATCATGCCGCAGAAGCGCAACCCGGACGTGTTCGAGCTCGTGCGCGGTCGCACGGCCACGGCCCATGGCTGCCTCGTCGAGGCGCTCGGCATCTTTGCGAAGCTGCCTTCGGGATACCACCGCGATCTGCAGCTGCTGAAGCTGCCGCTGTTCCGCGGCATCGACCTCGCACTCGCCACGACCGACATCATGGCCACCGGCGTCGCGGCGATCCGCTTCCGGCCGGACAACATAGCGCTCGACCCTGCGATCCACGCTGCCGAGCAGGCCAACGCCCTGGTGGTCAGCGAGGGCATTCCGTTCCGCGAGGCCTACCGTCGGGTCGCGGGACGACTGCGCGGACAGGATTAGGCTCGCGGATCGGAACGCATGAGCATCTGGCACGGCAGCGTGACCCTGGAGGCCATCAATTCGCTTCAGCGCGGCACCATGGTCGAGAATCTCGGCATCGTGGTAACCGAGATCGGCGCGGACCATCTGCGCGGGACCATGCCGGTCACGGAGCGAAGCATGCAGCCGATGCGCATCCAGCATGGCGGTGCGAACGTCGTCTTCGCCGAGACGCTCGCGAGCGTCGCCGCCAACTTCAGCGTCGATCGCGAGCGCTACGCTGCACTCGGCCAGGAGGTCAACGCGAACCACTTGCGGCCAGCACCGCTCGGCACGATCATCCACGGTGTGGCACGTCCCTTTCACGTCGGCACGCGCAGCCAGGTCTGGGGCGTCGAGATCACGAACGGGCGCGGCCAGCTGCTCTGCGTCGCGCGGCTGACCATGGCCATCGTCGCTCGCGAACCGCGGCTTGCGTCGTCATGAGTGCACGGACCGCAGCGCTGACTCGCGCCGCCTGCATCGATCTCGTCGAGAACCGCTATTTCGGCAACGTCAGCCGCGAGCGGCTCGAGGACGTGCTCGACTGCTTCACCGAGGAGGCGCAGATCGTGATCCGGCATGGCGATCTGCCGACGCGCGTGATGACGGCTCGCCCCGGGCCCGGCGAGACCCACATCAGCGAATTCTGGAAACACCTCAACGCCAACTACTCGGCACGCTTCGAGGATTTCGAGCACTTCATCGACCTCGAAGCCTCGCGCTGCGCCGCGACCTTCCGCGTCACGCTCGCTCCCAAGCCCGAATCGGCGTACGCTGAGCGTGGCACGCTGACGCTCTACAATTGCAACTTCTTCTGGCTCGAGCGGGGGCGCATCGCCCGCATGATCGTCTACTACGCGAATCCGGACACTGGCGGACCGATGGAAGGCAAACCTACCGGGTATCCGAAGCACCCCGGACGATCGTAACGGGGCGCATTCGACTGACGAGGCCACCCCGAGGAGCACCCATGGCTGAAACGTATTCGATCAAGCCGGACGGCACGCGTGAAGCCGACCCGTCGCTCGTGACGTACACGCACATCGTCTACGGCCTGCACGCCCTGTCGGTGCTGATCGGCGTGACCGGGCCAGCCACGATCGTCGGCAGCTTCGTGTTCGGCCTGCCGTCCATCATCGCAGTGATCATGAACTACGTCCGCCGCGACGAAGCACGCGGCACGTACCTCGAGTCGCACTTCGCTTGGCAGATCCGCACCTTCTGGTCCGCGCTGCTGTGGATCTTCATCGCCGGACTGATCTCGGCGCCGCTGATCCTGCTGCTCGGCCTCGGCATCGTGACGTTCTTCATCGCCGCAGTCGTGATCGGCCTGTGGGTGATCTACCGCGTCGCGCGCGGCTGGCTGGCCCTGCGCGACGGCCGGGGAATCGCATGAGCGTCGCTGCAGCCCGGCCCTGCGCAGCCCTGCTCGCCGGCTTCCTGGTCGCCGGCTGCGGCCAGAAGGGAGCGCTGTACCTTCCGGAAGCCACCGGCGAGGTGATCACGCGGCCGGCGCCAAAGTCCGAGGAGTCGACGCCTGAAGGCAAACCTCAGAGCAAGCGTGCCGACGAGCCGCCGCCGCGCGCCCCTTCCCCGTGACGGACTGGAGAGACCAACCATGCACCCGTACCCGCATCGCTACACAGTCGCCGCCCATTGCGCGACGAGCGGCAGCGTCACGCTGCGCTCACCCGGACTCGCCGATCTGCCGTCGGCGCCGCCCGCCGAGTTCGACGGGCCGGGCGATCAGTGGTCGCCGGAAACGCTGCTCTGCGCCGCCGTCGCCGACTGCTTCAACCTGAGTTTCCGCGCGGTTGCAACCGCCTCGAAGTTCAGCTGGGAATCGCTCGAATGCGAGGTCGTCGGCACGCTCGATCGTATCGAGCGCGTCTCGCAGTTCACTCGCTTCGACCTGCACGCGACGCTACGCGTGCCGGCCGGCACCGATCCGGCTCGGGCCCAGCAATTGCTTGAGAAGGCCAAGCAGGTCTGCCTGATCTCGAACTCGCTCAAGGGAGAGTTCCACCTCGAGACGCGGATCGACGCCGCCTGACGATGGCGGGCAGTGCCGACTGGCCGCATCCCGACCTGGTCCTGATCGACGGGTCGTCGTATCTCTACCGGGCGTTTCACGCCCTGCCCCCGCTAACGGGCCCGCGCGGCGAGCCGACCGGCGCCGTCTACGGCGTGCTCAACATGCTGCAGAAGTTCCTGCGCGAGTACCGGCCGGCGCGGGTCGCCGTCGTCTTCGACGCGCCGGGACCGACCTTCCGCGACGAGCTTTTCGCGCAGTACAAGGCGCACCGTCCGCCAATGCCCGATGATCTGCGCGCACAGGTCGACCCGCTGCTCGAGGCAGTGCGCGCGCTTGGCCTGCCGTTGCTGCGCTACAGCGGCGTCGAGGCGGACGACGTGATCGGCACGCTGGCACGCCGCGCGGCCGATCGTGGCCTGCAGGTGCTGATCTCGACCGGCGACAAGGACATGGCGCAGCTCGTCGGCGAGCGTATCCGTCTCATCAACACCATGAGCGACTCGCGCTACGACCGCGCTGCCGTCAAGGCCAGGTTCGACGTCTGGCCCGAGCAGATCGTCGATTATCTCGCTCTCGTCGGCGACGCCTCCGACAACATTCCCGGGATCGACAAGGTCGGGCCGAAGACCGCGGCCAAGTGGCTCGCACAGTACGGCAACCTCGACACGCTCATCGCGCATGCAGCGGAGGTTCCCGGCAAGGTCGGCGAGAACCTCCGCGCGGGTCTCGACACGCTTGCGCTGTCGCGTCGGCTCGCGACGATCCGCTGCGATGTCGAGCTGGCCGAGGACGTCGACTCGCTCGTCCAGGGTCCAGCCGACGTCAAGACGCTGCGCGCGCTGTACGCGCGACTCGGCCTGCGCTCGCTGCTGCGCACGCTGCCAAGCGGTGACGTGACGACCGCCGAGGCAGAGCAGAAGGAAACGACGGTGCCCGGAGTACCGGACGGCCGCGATACGCCACCGGCTGCCGAGCAGGCGCTGGCGGGCGGCCGCCCCGATGCCGGCGCGCTCGAGGTGCATGCCGAGATCCTCACGGCGCCGCGGCGCTACGAGACCATACTCGACGAGGCTGCGTTCGAGCGCTGGCTCGAGGCGTTGTCGCAGACCGACCTGTTCGCGTTCGACACCGAAACGACGAGCCTCGACTACATGCAGGCACGGATCGTCGGGGCATCGTTCTGCATCGAGCCGGGACGCGCAGCCTACCTGCCGCTCGCGCACGACTATCCTGGCGCACCACCGCAGCTCGAGCGCGAGCGCGCGCTCGCGCGGCTGAAGCCCCTGCTCGAGAATCCCGAGCGCGGCAAGGTCGGCCATCACCTGAAATACGACGCGCACGTGCTCGCGAATCACGGCATCGCGCTCGCCGGCATGCGCTACGACACGATGCTCGAGTCCTACGTCTGGAACAGCGTGGCCACCCGCCATGACATGGACTCGGCGGCCGAGCGCTACCTCGGCATCCGCACCATTCACTACGAAGACGTCGCCGGCAAGGGCGCGAAACAGATCCCTTTCAGCCAGGTGGCCCTCGAACAGGCAACCGAATACGCGGCCGAGGACGCCGACGTCACGATGCGGTTGCACCGCGCACTCTGGCCGGCGATAGACCACGAACCGCTGCTAAAGCGCCTCTATGAGCGGTTCGAGCAGCCGCTTGTGCCGGTCCTGCTGCGCATGGAGCGGCATGGCGTACTCATCGACCGAGAGCAACTGCGCGCGCAGAGCGACGAGATCGCCTGCCGGCTGCAGCAGCTCGAGGCCGAGGCTCACGCGGCGGCCGGACAGCCGTTCAACCTCGACTCACCGAAGCAGCTGCAGCAGATCCTCTACGAGAACATGCAGATACCTGTGCTGCGCAAGACGCCGACCGGCCAGCCGAGCACGGCCGAGGACGTGCTCGAAGAACTCGCCGCCTCCCATCCGCTGCCGCGCCTGATCCTCGAGTATCGCGGTCTCGCGAAGCTCAAGAGCACGTACACCGACAGGCTGCCGGAGCAGATCAACGAACGCACCGGCCGGGTGCATACGTCGTATCATCAGGCGGTAGCACAGACCGGCCGCCTCTCGTCGACGGACCCGAACCTGCAGAACATCCCGATCCGCACGGCCGATGGCCGCCGCATACGCCGCGCCTTCGTCGCACCTCCCGGACACGTGCTGCTCGCGGCCGACTATTCGCAGATCGAATTGCGTATCATGGCACACCTCTCGGGCGACGAGAGCCTCTTGCGCGCCTTCGCCGAGGACCGCGACATCCACCAGTCGACGGCCGCCGAGGTGCTCGGTGTCGCTCTCGACGCGGTGACGCCCGAGCAGCGACGCTCCGCGAAGGCGATCAACTTCGGCTTGATCTATGGGATGTCGGCTTTCGGCCTGGCGCGCCAGCTTGGCATCGATCGCGGTGCCGCACAGCAGTACGTCGATCTCTATTTTGCGCGCTATCCGGGCGTCAAGCGCTACATGGATGAGACGCGTGAGCGCGCGAAGTCGCAGGGATACGTCGAAACGGTGTTCGGGCGCCGGCTCTACCTGCCGGACATACGCTCGCGCAACCGCGCGACACAGCAGTACGCCGAGCGCAGCGCCATCAACGCGCCGATGCAGGGCACGGCAGCCGACCTGATCAAGCTCGCGATGATCGCCGTGGACGCGTGGTGCCGCGACCGCGGCGACGTGGCCCGACTGATCATGCAGGTGCACGATGAGCTCGTGCTCGAAGTGCGTCAGGAGGCAGTCGAGACGGTCACACATGAGGTCCGTCGGCTCATGATCGAAGCGGCTGGCGATGCACTGCGCGTGCCGCTCAAGGTCGATGTCGGCACCGGCACGAACTGGGACGAAGCGCACTAGTCGGGATTGTGCGAGCCCGTTGGCCGCCATTCAGACCCGGTTCATCCGACGGGCCCGATAGTCGCACCATGACCACCGCGCATCCGGGCACGGTCGCACTCGCCCTCGTGTCGGCGCTGCTGCTGACGCGGCCCGCCGTCGCGATGGCGCAAGAGGACATGCTTGACCTCGTCAACGAGTTGCGGCTTGGGCTCTGTCCACGACCCGCCGCAGGCGCGCTCGAGCCCGATCCGGCCCTCGACGCCGTCGCGGCCGCCCACGCCGGGGGCCGCTCACTGCAACAGGCGCTCGAGTGGCGCGGCTATCGCGCCGCGCAGGCCGCGGCAATCCGGCTCGATGCCGTGCGACTCGACGCGCGACAGATCCGAATGCTGCTGCGAGAGCGCTTCTGCGGTCGGCTCACGGAGCCCGGCATGAATGTCGCCGCGAGCGTGCGTCGCGGCGAGACGCTCTGGCTCGTGATCGCCGAGCGCCGTGCGCAAGGCGCGGCGGCCCCGCCCAAGGCTGATACGGATGCCGGCACGCGACCGGCGGATCGTCGACGGCCGAGCGTGGTTCCCGGGTCCGCGCGCGCGACTGTGATGCTGGCGCTCGTCAATGCGGCCCGGGCGCAAGCTCGGCGCTGCGGCGCGACAGCGTACGCGGCGGCGCCGCCGCTGCAATACTCGCGCGCGCTCGAGGCCGTTGCGATGGAGCACGCTCGCGACATGGCGCGCCGCAACTACTTCGATCACGATACGCCCGAGGGCGTCACCCCCTCCGAGCGACTCGCACGGATCGGCTACGCGTCGTCGCTGACGGGCGAGAACATTGCCAAGGGCGAGATGACTGCCGAGGAAGCGCTGCGCGGCTGGCTCGCGAGCCCTGGACACTGCGCCAATATCATGGACCGTCGCTTCACCGAGATGGGCTTCGGACTCGCCGACGGCGGCGGTGAAGGCGACCTCTACTGGGTGCAGACCTTCGCGACGCCGCGCGGCGCGTCCTCGTCCCGCTGACTGCCAGGCCTAGAACCTGTAGCGAACTCGCGCGCTCCAACTGCCAGGCCGATCCAGGAACTGGAACGGTCCGAGCGCCGACATCGGATAGGCCTTGTCAGCGCAGTTGCGGCAGTCGACCGTCACCTGCAGGCCCGGCAGTGACTCGAAGTCCAAGGCCAGCTGCGCATTGAGGTACTGCTGCTTGCTGGTCCAGGTTCCGTTGGTCGCCTGCGGACTGCCGGTCGTACCGATCGCATAGGCATCCGAGAAGTTCACACCGATGGTCGGCGAGACCCGCACGGTGCCGACGTTGAATCGATAGGTCGCGCTGAGGCTGCCGGTGTAATCCGGCGCGCGCACAGGCGTCGCGATGTTGCCGAACTGATCGACGAAGTTCGCGTTGCAGGCGGGTGTGCTGTTGAACAGGGCCGAGGGATTGGCAGGGCACGCCGCCGCCTGCGCGAGTACGCCCGCCGAAATGTTGACGTAGTTCGCGTCCTGCCAGCCGAGACCAGCCGTGAACGAGAAGTTAGGAGTCGGCGCCCACTCCGCATCGATCTCGAGACCCCTATTATCGAGATCGGCGGGATTGGTCGTCGTCGAGATCTTCACGCCATTGAAGTCGATGCGAGCCGGGATCTGGATGTCCTCCGTCTTGGTGACGAAAGCCGTGACGTTGAGCCGCAGCGTGTCATCGAAGAACTGGCCGCGCAGACCCAGCTCGTGCGACCAGACCTTCTCGGGCTCGAAGGGGACGAAGGCATTGTTCGCGGTTGCACGGGCCGGCCAGCCTCCCGACCTGAAGCCGCGCGTCGACGAGGCGAACACGCGGACGTCGTCGCTGAGCTCGTAGGTCAACGCCACGCGCGGCGTGAACTCGTCTGCATCGAGCTCGAGCGGGATGCCGGCCGCGGCGACGGCGGCCGTGGACAGCGCCGCGCCCGCTGCGCCGGGATTGCGGTCGATCGCGAAATCCATCTTCTCGTCCGTGTAACGCAGGCCGAACGTCAGCGTCCAGCGGTCGGCGAACTCGAGGTCGGCCTGCGCATATGCCGCGTAGGTGTCGAGGCCGTTGCGCATCGTGCGGTCGGCCGCGATCGAGAACACGCCCGTAAGCGTATTGGTGCTCGCGTTGGCGAAGTCGGTGACATTGTCCTCGGCGAGCCAGTTGAGACCAGCCACCCAGACGAGATTGCCGGCCAGACTCGAACCGTTGAGACGAAACTCCTGCGAGATCTGCTCGTGGTCGCCCATGTTGGCGAGCGGAGTGAAGCCGCGGTTCGTGGTCACGCGCGGCAGTTCGCCACCCGAGTCGATCAAGAAGTCGTGATCAGTCTTGCGGTAGCCCGTGATTGAACTGAGGCCCAGGTCTTCGTTGATCTGCCAGCGGACGTTCAGCGTCGCGGCCCTCGTCGTCGCCTCGTCGCCGACCGGCAGGTCGACCGAGCCGCGCGCCTACCAGAGCCCGAAGCGGCCGACACCGGCTTCGAGGAAGCCCTTGAACTAGTCGGACGGCTTCCTCATGACGACGTTGATCGCGCCGCCCGTCGTGTTGCGCCCGAAAAGCGTGCCCTGCGGGCCGCGCAGCACCTCGATGCGCCAGACGTCGAACAGACTGAAGTTGTTGTGGTTCTGGCGCGAGATGTAGACGTCATCGACATAGGCACCGACGGGCACGTCGAACGTGGCGATCGATTCGGCATTGCCGATTCCGCGGATGTAGAGCGAACTCGATGTCCCGACACCGACATTGGCGTTGCCTGTGAGGTTCGGGATGTTGCGCACGAGATCGTAGGTGTCGACGATGTTGCGCGAAGTGAGCAGCTCGGCTGAGAACGCGCTGATCGCGATCGGCACGTCCTGCAGGCTCTGCTCGCGGCGCTGCGCCGTCACCGTGACTTCCTCGAGGCCGCCGCCCGACGACGACTGCTCCTGCGCGGTGGCGCCGGCAGCGACCGTCGCGACCGTCAATGCCAGCAGCCATCGGGATCGCTTGCTGTCGTTCATGTCGTTCTCCCTCCTATCGTGATCCGGTCGAAGCGCGGCTCGCCGCCGCGGCCCGCGAGAGGGGCAGCCGCTCGCCGAGCAGGCGCCCGAAGGTCAGGGCCGGCGTCAGCATCATGCCGGCCGCGAAGGCGTTGCCGATGGTCGCACCGCTGCCGAGGATCTCGCCGGCAGCGTACAGATTGGGAACGATACCGCCGTCGCCGCGCAGCACGCGCAGGTCGCGATCAACGGCGACCCCGGCCGCCGATGTCGCGGAGTGACCCTGGTGGCGGATCGCATAGAACGGTGCGCGCCCGATCGGGCATGGGCGATGGACGCGACCGAATGGATCGGCGGTGCCGGCAAGCAGCGCCGCGTTGTAGTCGCGGACGCTGCGCTCGAGCCCGGCCGGCGAGATGCCGGCGCGTGCGGCGAGCGCGGCCAGCGACTCGGCGCGTGCGAACATCGGGGGCGATTCGAACGCGGCCAGCATCTGCTCGCGCGTCCAGCCCTGGACACCAGGCGGCGCACGCTCGAGGATCTCCTGGTCGAACACGATCCAGTAGCGGACCTCCGGCTGACGCAGCAATGTCCGCTCGCGCCCGAGCGTCCGCGGCTCATCCTCGGCGACGAAGCGCTCGCCGCGCAAGTTGACGTAAATCTCCCAGGGCGGGCGCGTCTGCGGGGTCGTGACCAAGCGGCCCGTGATCCGTGCCGGGTGGTTCTCGTTCTCGAGGATCGAGCCGAAGCCGGTCCGGTAGAGCTCGCGGCCACGCAGGAAACCTCCGACCGACACCGCGAGATCGAGTCCATAACCCTGCGAGTACGGATACGAGCCGCCGGCATAGTTCGGATGACCGGAGAGGCGACGGAACATCGACATGTTCGATGCATAACCGCCGGTCGTGAGCAGGACGTGCCGGCCTCGGAACGCGACACCCCGGCCGCCGCCGAGTTCGGCGCGCACGCCGACGACCGCGCCCGAGTCGTCGGTCAGCAGTTCGGTGACCCGCGTATCGAGCTGGGTCCGCACGAGGCCGCGGGCGATTTCGGGCGCGAGCTCGCGACCCACGACGTCGAGGATCGCGCGGCCCTCGCGCTCCGCCCAGAGATAGCGCCGCCGCGTGTACATCGGTCGTCCCGGCGCTTCGCCGGTTACCGGGTGTCCGGGTAGCGGCACGAGGCCGCCCCGTTCGAGCCAGTCGAGCGTCGTCGCGGCATGGTCGACCGTGAGACGGACGATGTCCGGGTTGGCCGTGCCTTCGGTGACGCGCATGACGTCGTCGAAGTGCCGATCGGGCGTGTCGTCGATACCGAGCTCGCGATGCAGACGGGTGCCGGCACCGCTGATCTGGCCGTTGGCGAGGTGTAGCGTGCCACCGACCACGCTCGCGGCGTCGACCAGCAACACGCGCGCGCCGCGTCATGCGGCGAAGATCGCGGCCGGAATGCCCGCTGTGCCGGCACCGACGACGATGAAATCGTAGTGGAGGTCCTCCTCGGCCGTCTGCGCAGCGCGCGGAGCGCGCGGGACCAGCAGAGAGACCGCTGCGAACGCACCGCCTCGCTGAAAGCCCCGCCGCGCCAGGCCGTTTCGCGCTGCCACCTCGCTTACTCCTCGACGACTTCGATCAACTCACGGGCAGGGCCGCGCAGCGTTGCGCTGCGCCGTCCGCTGTAGAGGGCACCCTCGAGCACGACAGGCTCGGTCAGGAAACGCGCGCGCACCGCCTCGAGGCTCCGCACGCTCATGGTCGTGATTGCGACCCCGGGCGGCAGATGCCCGGGCTTGCGCGGCCGCTCCCCAGCGTTCTCCGAGTAGCCGTCGATCTCGATCAGGTTGCCATGCTGGGCGAGACGCGTCGTCGTCAGCGGCAGCAGCCGGTCGGGCGGCAGACCCTGCGCCCGCTGCAGGACGCCGACCGGGCGGTCACGCAGCGTGCCGCGCTCGAGCGCGAAGGTCTCGGCATACCAGTCGACGAGCTGCTGCGGCTCCGGACCTGCGACCACCATGATGAAGATGCGTCCGACGGGTCCGTTGGGCAGCGGCAACGCCGCGCGCCCGATCGCCCGTCTCGCTGGTCAGCTAGATAACCTCGCCGGCACGTCCTGCGACCTGGAAAGCGCGGATACTCGGGTAGCCGCTGAGGTTCGCTGGCTCGCCGATCACCCGGAACGGGCTACCGCGCAAGCGCTGGTGGCTGGCGTCGGCGTCGTCGACGACGATCTCGATCGCATTCCAGCCCCGGGTGGTCAGCGGCCGGTAACGCGCGACCGTCGGTCCCTGCACGACTCGGACGAAGACGTCTGGCGCGCTCGGCGGACTCATCAGCACGTAGGACCGGCCGGCAGCGCGTGGTGTGGTCCAGCTGCGCGCGAGCGCAGCGGGCACGCGGCCGCGTTCGCGCACCACGTACCCGAGATGGCGCGCATAATCGCGCTCGACGGATGCCATGTCCGCTGCCGTGATCGTCGCGGCACGGAAGCGCTGCAACACGGGCTCGGCGCCCACGCGCGGCATGGCGAGGGCCACCGAGAGAAGCGCGGCGCCCGCCAGCCAGGCTGTCAGGCGGTGTCTGCAGACGATCAACATTGTCCGGACATGCTATCTGTATAATTTTTGTGCCGACAACGAGGAGCGACGCGTGCCCGAACAGATCCCGCCCGAGGCCGTCCGGCTGCCGCGCGAGACGCGCGGCAAGCGGCCACACTTCTTCGACGACCCCGCGATCGATCAGATGATGACCTTCCTCATCGAGCTGACGACCGAGGTGGCCGTGCTCCGGGAGCGGCTCGATACCGTCGAGCGGCTGCTCGACGGCAAGGGCAGCGTGACGCGCGCCGACATCGAGGCCTTCCGGCCTTCGGCAGAAGTCGAAGCCGAGCGCAATGCCTGGCGCGAGGCCTATCTGAAGCGGGTCTTCCGCATGCATCCGGCGCGCTGATGGCGGCGAGCGCCGGCGCAGCGGCAACGACTGACTGGCCGGATTCGCGCTACGCGTGGTTCGTCGTCGCGCTGCTGGTGCTCGCCTATGCGTTCGGCGTCGTCGACCGCAATGTCATCGGCCTGCTGACTCAGTCGATCAAGGCGGATCTCGAGCTCAGCGACACCGAACTGGGCCTGATCCAGGGACTGGCCTTCTGCCTGCTGTTCGCCGTTGCGGCGCTGCCCGTGGGCATGCTGATCGACCGCTGGCGACGCGTTCCGGTGCTCTGGCTCGGGCTGCTGCTGACCAGCGGCGCGACGTTCGCCTGCGGTCTCGCCGGCGGCTTCGTCTCGCTGTTCTTCGCCCGCATGTGCATCGGCGCCGGTTCGTCGGTGACCAATCCGGGCTCGTCCTCGATCATCGCCGATTACTTCCCGCCGCTGCTGCGCCCGCGGGCCTAGGGCATCTTCAACATGGGTGGCTCGATCGGCATAGGCATCGCGTACCTGCTCGGCAGCGTCGCGATCACGGTGGCCGGAACGCTGCAGGAGATGGCGCCGGCAGTCCTCGGCGGATTTGCGAAGTGGCAGATCGTGTTCTTCGTCGTCGGCGCGCCCGGGCTGCTGCTCGCGCTCGTGATGGCGCTCGCGATGCGCGAGCCGGCGCGACGCGGCAGTGTGCCGACCACGGCCCGGATCTCGCTGCAGCCGCTCTGGCGCGAGATGCAGACCAACCGGCGCGCGCTCCTCGCCATCATGCTGGGGGCGATCATGAACGTCATGATCGTCGATTCGCAGCTCGCCTGGTTCCTGACGCTGTTCTTCCGCGTGCACGAATGGACTCCGGCGCGGGTCGGCACCGCGCTCGCGCTGGTCGGCGTGCCGTTCGGCCTGCTCAGTGCGATCACGGCCGGATGGGCGTTGTCGGCGCTGGCCCGGCGCGGTCGCGATGACGGCCCGCTGCTCGTGATGGGCCTGTAGTGCGCGTCCTGGGCGATCACGGCGGCGCTGACCGCGCTGAACCAGATCACGCCGAACCAGCTGCGCGGGCAGGTCGTGGCAATCTACACGATCCTGTTTGGGTTCGCCGGCGTGGCGGTTGGCTCAGTGGCCGTCGGCCTGCTCAACGACTACGTGTTCACGGACGAGCGAGGCATCGCGCCCAGCCTCGCGCTCGTCAACGCCGTCGGCGGCCTCGCGGGCATCGGACTGCTGTTCTGGGGCCGTACGGCCTACCTCGCGTCGGTGCAGCGCTCCCGAAGCTTCGGTGACGCGCGGACCTGATACGCCTCAGCCGTGCGTGAGCCACCATACGGAGACCGCGGCCGCGACGAGAAAGATCAGCGCCGCGCGATTCGCCACTTCCTTCAGGCGTTCGCGTTGCCTCTCGGCGATCGCCTCCTTGAGGGCTGGGTTCGCGGCGACGTAGGCCTCGATGCGCGCCTTGGCGCGCGCGAGATCGAGCCCCTCGCGCTCACGCAGCAGCCGGATAGCCTCGAGCAGGTTGCCGTCACTGACCGCGAGCATCGCCTCGATCGGCAATCCCAGCTCGCCCTTGTTCTTGCGCTGCATGCAGCCCTCAGAACCAGTTGTAATTGAAACTCACGCTGACACGCTCGTCGGCACCGAGGTTGGACGGAACCTCGTGCCGCAACCAGCTCTCGAACAGCACGACGTCGCCGCTGCGAGCCGGCCATTGCAGCCAAGTGCTGCCAGGCGGCCGGGGTGGCGAGGCCATGAAACGATCGAGGCGCGGATCCTCGAACTTGATGGCCGGGGCGCCGCGCGGCATGCGCACATAATATGCGCCGCTGATCGTCGACAGCGGATGCAGGTGCAAACCATGTGTCGCACCGCGGCCCATGATGTTGACCCAGCAGTCCGTCATCGTCAGTGAGCGGCCGCTCATGTCGAGCCCGAGCGCCCGTACATAGGCGCGCACGTGACGCCGCAGGCGCCGCTCGAGGTCGGCAAAGCCCGGCGAGATCTCGTGCAACCGGCACAGCGAACCGTACGACCTGTAACCGCCGGGATAGCCGCGGCGCGACCAGCGCCGTCCGGCGAGGTCGTCATGACGCAGCTGCTCGCATTCGCGCAGCAGCCGTCTGTTGAAGGCAGCCAGACCGGCACGTTGCAGCCGAGCCGAATAGATCCGGGTGGCGAAGACGTCGCGGAAGTTCACGGCGGATCGGAAATTTGCCGCAGACCGGCGCAGGACGCCAGCGGCACCTCCAGCCTGTCACTCGTCCCGGTCGTGAGCACCGGGGGACCATCCGGAAGTGGCGAGGGCACGGCGCGCGAACTGCAGCGGCGATGCTTCCAGATCGGTGGCGAAGATCGCGTTCCAGCGGTTGAGGAAGCCGAACAGCGCGATCACCGCGACGATCTCCACGATCTGCGAGTCGCTGAAGTGGCGACGCAGCTCCGCAAAGTGCGCGTCGGTGACCGCGCAAGGTACCTGCCCGCCATCGCGTGCGACCCGCAGCGCAGCGCGCTCGGCCTCGTCGAATAGCGGGCTCTTCTCGAACTCCGACAAGGCCGCAATCTTCTCTTCGGCAACGCCGAGCCTGGCCGCGCCATGCGCGGTGTGGGCGACGCAGTACTGGCAGCCGGCGGACCAGCTCGACATCATGGCGACGAGGCGCTTGAGTTCGAAGGAGACCTCGCCGTCGCCGTAGATCGCGCGCATGAACGGCAACGCGGCGCGCAGCATCGCCGGCTTGTGCGCCATGGTCAGCGCATCGTTGGCGACGAACCCCATGTAGGATCGCGCCTGCTCGATCACGGCGCGGAGGTCCTCGGGCAGGGCATCAGGCGGCAGTGGATCGAGTCGCGGCATCCTGGACTTCCTCGCCGTCAGTCGAGCGCATAGCTCAGCGCCGTTCCCGAGACACGCACCCGGCCCGCGAGGATCAGCGAATCGATCAGCCGCTCGATCTCGGTGGCATCGAGTTTACGGGCGAAGGCCGAGTGCAGCGTGGCTGCGAGTGCCTTGCGGCGCTGCGGGAGGTTGCGGGCTGGCATGCGCCGCAATTTTTCCACGGCCTGCTCGAAGTGCGGATGCCGCTCCGCCTGCGCGGACTCCTTCTGCACCTCGGCGCGCGACCGTGACGCGGCGCGCTTCGCGCGCGTCCGCGCCGGCGCGGCGGTCGCACCAAAGGCGTCGGCAAGCGCGCCGACGCGGCGCACCTTGAAGCCACGCCCGCACAGATGGCGCACCAGCGGATCGAAGCCCTTGTCGCGAGAGAGGATCACGCAGTCGGCATCGGGGGCCGAGATGAGGTATTCGCCGAGGTAATAGGCGATGTGGAAATCGAGCGCATTCTTGCCCTGCCCTTCAATATCGATGGGCACGAAGCGCTCGCCTAGCTTCAGTGCCTCCTTGAGGAAGGCCGTCGGCACGGTGCGCTGCGAGGCGCCAAAGAAGAATGGCACGACCACGTCAGCCGGCAGGACCGACAGATCGACCTTCGGAACGTTCTCGTAGTCGACGAACAACAGTCTGCGCACGGTCACCTCAGGGAACTCGTTCGTGGGCTGCCGCGACACGCAACAGCAGCGGCTCGGAGAAAGGGCGGCCGACCAGTTGCACGCTGGTCGGCATGCCGTTCGCCGCCGGCGCCGCAGGCACGGCGAGCGCCGGCAGACCGAGGAAATTGAACGGCGCCGTACAATGCACGAGGCGGCTCAGTGTCCGCCAGAGCGTCTCGCCGGCACCGACATCGACCTCGGCGAGCGTCGGAGTCGGGATCGGCAACGTCGGCGTGTGCAGCACGTCGCAGCGCGAAAAGACCTCGCTGACGAAGCGGCGCAACATCGGGACGCGTAGCAGCAGCGCCTCGTAATAGAGGGCCGCCGGGATCGCGAAGCCGGTCGAGGCGCGCACGCGCACCTGCGGCGAGTATGCGTCGCCTCTTTCGCGCAGCCAGCGCGCATGCAGACCCGATGCCTCCGAATAGACGATCGCGCGGCTGAGTTCCGCGAGTGGCTGCGCGTGGGGAACGTCGAGCTCGACGATCTGCGCACCCTGAGCGCGCAGCCCGTCGAGGCTGCGCTGCATGGCCACGCGCACGTCCTCGGTCGCCACGTCGAAGAAGTAATTGCGCGGCACACCGATCCGCAGTCCGTACACGCCGTGGTCGAGCAAGGACTCGTAGTCGGGCACGGGCAACCTCGAGGACTGGGCGTCGCGAACGTCGTGACCGGCGACGATCCGCAGCAGGCGCGCAGCATCTCGCACGCTGCGCGCCAGCACGCCGATCACGTCGATCGAGGGCGCGAGGCGCATGCTGCCATGGCGCGGGATCCGCCCGTAGGTGGGTTTGATGCCGACGACGCCGTTGGCTGCGGCCGGAATGCGGACCGAGCCGCCCGTGTCCGAGCCGAGCGCGCCATACGCAGCGCAGGCGGCTACGGCGGCACCCGATCCGCTCGACGAACCGCCGGCCATGTAGTCGGGGTCGAGGGCGTTGCGGCAGTCGCCCCAGATGGCGTTGTGGCCCGTGGGACCGAGCGCAAACTCAGCCATGTTGAGCGTGCCGACCCGCAGCGCGCCGGCCGACTCGAGCCGTTCGATCACGGTGGCGGTGGCCGTGGCGCGATGTGCGCCGCGGACGCGCGATCCGTAGCGAACCAGCCGACCGGCAACATCGAACATGTCCTTGTGGGCGAGCGGGACGCCGTGCAGCGGTCCAAGCGCCTGACCGGCCGCGCGCAGCCGGTCGGCCTGTTCGGCGGCGCGCAGCGCACCATCGCGATCGATCGCGAGGAAACAGTTCAACCGTGCCTGCTCGCGCTCCGCCCTCGCGAGCACCGCCTCGGTCACCGCGACGCTCGTCAGCGAGCCGTCGCGAATGCGCTCGGCGACGTCGACCAGGCCGAGCGCCGCGACGTCGGTCATCGCGATCCGTCCGGACCGGGTGCGAGCTGCTCTAGCGCCGGCAGGAAATCCGCAGGCTCCGTCTCGAACAGCTCGAGATGGCCCACGGCGCGCACCGCGTCGATCGCGCTCTGCGCTCCTACAGCGATGCGCGCCGCGTCTGCCGCCGATGCCAGCGGCAGATCGGTTGCGCGCGCGATCGCCTCGACGACGCGTGCGGACAGCGCTTCGTGATCCATTCCGACAGTGTACTTGAGCCTGTCGCGGTCGAACTACACGGATTGCCGCGATGCGGCACCGGTGGCAGGCTGTGACCATGAACGGAGCAAGACCCGACTTGATCGCATCGGCATCGGCCGCGCCGTTTTGGCCACCGCGCTTCGAACGGGCCGCCGGAACGATCCTGACGCGCCACAGCGCGGCGCTGCGTCACTGGTTGCGCCGCGACGTCGCTTCGCTCGACGCCGAGGACGTCCACGATTTCCGTGTGACGCTGCGTCGACTCGACTCGATGCTGCGGCTGCTGCTGCCGCTCGCATCGCCCGCGCTGCAACGCCTGCACCAACCTCTCCGTCACGTGCTCGCCGCGCTGGGTGCTATCCGCGACCTCGACGAGCAGCTACGGCTGCTCGATCGGGACGAGGCCCTGCGGGTGTTGCTGATGCGACGTCGCCGTGCGGCACTTCGTC
The DNA here is from genome assembly GCA_037444685.1 of Gammaproteobacteria bacterium. Lineage (GTDB taxonomy): Bacteria > Pseudomonadota > Gammaproteobacteria > Steroidobacterales > Steroidobacteraceae > UBA964. Next base: position 24,934 of record JBBILX010000006.1, on the reverse strand, counting down.
AACTCGAGAACGCGATGAGCGCTGCGGCCCTGTCGCGCTGTCGGGCGCGCCTCGCGAGGCTGCTGCGGTCGCCGCGCTGCTGGCGACCTTGGCTTGCGCGCGAGCCTGCGCGCGCCGTGGCGTCGGCACTGATCCGGAAGCGGCGCCGCAGCCTGCGCCGCTCGCTCGAGCGTCTCGATCGCCACGCCCCCCTGAAGCGGTTCCACCGCGCACGCCGTCGCGCGAAGCGCTTCGACGACGCGCTCGCCGACTTCGAGCCGTGGCTCGGCGAGGTCGCGCGGCCCTTGCGCCGCGAGCTCCGTCGGTTGCGCGCCGCTCTCGGCGGTCTGCAGGATGCCGTCGTTGCCGAGCGCGACTTCGCCGCGCTGTCACGTGATGACCGCGTCGATGCCGCACTGCGGCGACGCGCGCGGGAACTGGCAGCGCTGCGGGCGAAGGCACGTGAGCGCGAAATCCGTCGCGCTCTGCGCGCCGCGCGCGCGTTGTCGCCGAAGCACTGGCGAAGAGTCCGTGACGCGCTCGGTCCTGCGGTGCGCCTCGAGGAATCATGATGAGACGGCTGACCGTGCTGATCGTCCGTCATGCCATCGCGGCCGATCGCAATCGGCTGCGCTGGCCCGATGATGCGCTGCGCCCATTGACTGCACGCGGCGTGCGCCGGTTCCGCAAGGCGGCCCGGGGTCTGGCGCACTTCGCGCCGAGGCCCGATGAAGTCTGGAGCAGCCCCTTGCGACGCGCGCGCGAAACGGCGGCACTGGCCGCAGCTCACGCCCACTGGCCAGCGGCACACTCGACCCCCGCACTGCGGCCAGGCGTTGCGACCTCGGTGCTAGGTGCACGCCTTGCTGCGCGGTGCGGTGAGCCCAAGGCGCCGCGGCGGCTCGCTCTCGTCGGCCACGAGCCGAGCCTCAGCCGTTTCATCGCGTGGGCCGTCGGTGCCAGACAGAACGACGCGTTCGAGTTGCGCAAAGGCGGCGCGGCGCTGCTCGAGTTCGATGGGCCCGTCCGTGCGGGCGGCGCCCGGCTGCGGTGGCTTGCTACGCCGCGCCTGCTGCGCACCCTGGGGCGGCGCGCGTCACGGTGAGTCGATGACGCGGCGTGCCCTGCCCCCGTCGCTCGAAGCGCTGCTCTGTCAGGCGCTGGCGGTCGGCCTCGTGTTCGGCGCGCTCTGGCTGTTCGGGCTCGGCGTCGCAGGCTGGGTCGCCGCGACCGCCATTGGCGCCGTGGCCCTGACCTTCACGCTGCTGCGTCGTCTGGATCGCTGGTGGTGGCCGATCCAGGCGCTGTTCGCGCCCTCGATCTGGCTCATGTTACGGGTCGACGTGCCGCCCGGCGCCTATCTGACAATTTTCGCCGTGCTCGCGCTCGTCTACTGGAGCACGTTTCGCACCCAGGTGCCCCTGTTTCGCTCGAGCCGCGCAGTCTGGCAAGCCGTCGAGTCGCTGCTGCCTCCGGCACGCCCCGACCGGCCGCTGCGCTTCGTCGACCTCGGATCCGGACTCGGCGGGCTGTTGGCCTTCCTCGGCGCCCGTCGTCCCGACGGCAGCTATACGGGTTTCGAGATCGCGCCGCTGCCGGCGCTGCTGAGCAAGCTGCGCTTCGCGATACTCGGACCCGCGAACGTGCGCGCCGTCTGGAGCAGCTTCTGGCCGATCGACCTCGGCGACTACGACGTCGTATTTGCGTTCCTCTCGCCCGTGCCCATGCCCGAGCTCTGGGCCAAGGCGAAGCGCGAGATGCGCGCCGGCAGCCTGTTCGTGAGTTGCGGCTTCGCGGTGCCGGGAGTCGAGGCCGACGTCGTCCTCGATGTCGGCGACCGACGCGGCACGCGCCTGCACGTCTGGCGGATGCCGGGCACTACATCTCGGGCCGTGCCTGATCGCGCGGCGTGATCGCGCAGTTGACGAGCATCCACTTGAGGTTGTTGCCGATGCGCTCCGCGTCGGGATCCGTGAACGCGTAGCCGTGCTCCTTGATGCTGCCATCCGGGAGCTTCTCGAGCGCGTAGAGCACGAGCGAGTTGCGATTGAAGTTGCCATTGCGCTCGTTGAGGACGTGCCAGGTCACCGACTGCAGCGATAGACCGATCTCGCGGACCTCCGGCTCGTTCGGCGTCGGCCGCGTCTGGAACCAGTGCGAACCGCCCTTGTCGTGCAGCACGATGCCGTCGTAGCGCTCGAACGGAATGTCGCGGCCGCCGCCGACGCCGGGGATGTCAACATAGCAGTGGAAGAGCCGTGCGCGTTCAAGCCAGAACGGCTCGCCCGAGGCGACGCCGGTGATCCGCCGGTCGGTGCCCACCACGTACTTGTGATCGACGAACCAGAGGCTCGTTGGCGACAACTGGATCTCATTGTCGGTGTAGACCTGCTGGCCATCCCAGCGGAACACGCAGCTGCGTCGCCGCTGTACACCGCGGAAGTGATCGGCGCGGCGCTTGAAGAAATAGTCGCAACCCTCGGTGCGCTGCAGGTCGGAGGGCGTCAGCGTCGCGAGCTCGCTCTCGCGGATCTCGCCGCTCATGCGGAGGTAGTGTTTCATCGTCACTTCGTCGGCGGCAGGTCCCGCCTCGAGCGTCGCGATGCGATATGTGCGCTGCGGCCCGTCCGGCGTCGTCGTCGTGTTGACCCAGAGGAAGGCGTAGCGGCCGAAGGCGGGCGCCGTCACACGCGTGATGGTCGTGTGCATGCGCGGGTGACGATCCGCCTGCGGCAGCTTCCGTCGCCCATCGAAGTAGGCCTGATTCGCGTTGTCGTACTCGCCCGGCAGCAGCTCCGCCATGACGAGCAGGTAACGTTCACCCGGCGTCGAGTCCTGTCCCTGCGCCTGCGCCAACGTGCCGCCGAGTGCGAGCAGCGCGACGCCGAGCCAAGAGCCACGGACCGAGAAGTTCGAGCGCCCGCTCGACGTCCTCGTGGCTGCCTGCGAACGAGAATCGCACATGCGTGTTCCCCCTCTCCGTGTCGAAATCGATGCCCGGCGTGATCGCGACTCCCGTGTCGGCGAGCAGCTCACGGCAGAATGTCAGGCTGTCGGCAGTGTGGTCTGCGAGGTCGGTGTAGAGATAGAACGCGCCGTCCGGCACGCAGATCCGTCCAATGCCGAGCGTCGGCAGCGCGCCAATCAGGCGCTCGCGGTTTGCCGCATAGACGTCCACGGCCGCGCGCAGCTCATCGGTAGCGTCCATGGCCGCCAGCGCCGCATGCTGCGAGATCGACGTCGGCGTCAGAAACAGATTGATCAGGTGCGCACGGAAGCGCTCGATCAGCGACTCCGGCACGACCAGCCAGCCGAGGCGCCAGCCCGGCATCCGGTAGAACTTCGAGAAGCTGCTCACGACGATGGCTTCCGGCTCCACCTCGAGCGCCGACGCCGCCCGCGCCCCGTAGACGATGCCGTGATAGATCTCGTCGGAGATCAACCAGGCTCCCTGCGCACGGCATTCGGCAGCGAGCGCCGCGAGCTCGCCGCGCCCGAGCACGACACCGGTCGGATTGGCGGGGCTCGCGACGATCAGCGCCTGCAGGGGGCCGGCGGCGCGCACCGCCGCCGGCCCGAGCCGGTAGCCACGGTCCGCGCGGCAGTCGATCTCGACGACCCTGCGCTGAAGTGCCTGCAGCGCATTGCGGTAGGCAGGATACCCGGGACGCGTGACACCGACCCGGTCGCCGGCGCCCGTCAGCACCGTGAAGGTGGCGACGAGTCCCGCGCTCGCGCCGTTCGTGAGCAATATCCGCTGCGGCGCAACGTCGATACCGTAACTCTCGCGGTAATGTCGCGCGAGGCGGGCCTGCAGCGCCTCGCTGACCCAGTAAGCATGCGTGCTCGGTTCCGCGGCGTGCGCCGCGCGTCGCGCAGCCTCGAGCGCCACAGCCGGCGGCGCTAGGCGCGGCTCCCCAAAGTGCATCGGCACGATCTCGCGGCCAGTGGCGGCAAGCCGCGCCGCCTCGCGCGCGATCTCGCCCGCGTAGAACGGCGGGACGATGGCACCGCGAACCTGTCTGATGGGCATGCGCGCAGCTTATGCGGGCAACGGTTTCGCGGCAAACCGCCAGTCTGACGCGCCGTTCCTGATCGCCGCGACGCACCGTCCGCACACGGGCTCGACGATCACCCTGTCAATGACCGCCCTGCACGAAACACCCCTCAGCGGCGAGCACGTCGGCGAGCTGCGACTCGATCCTTAGCGCATCGCCGCGCGAAATCTGCTGCAGGTGCATCACCGGCCCAGTGAGCAGCTCCACGCCGCGCCGCAGCACGCAGCCGGCGTGCCGGATGCCGGCCTTGTGCTGATCGAAGCGCTGCTGGGGCGGATATCCCGTCATGCCGACGTAGAAGCCCCAGGGATCGTCGCGACTGTCCGAGTAATCGAGCAGCACGAGATAGACGTTGAATCCGCCGCGCCGGCGGGCCGCGAAGCGCGCGCAGACCTCGTACAGCTGCGGCAGGCGATCGATGTGGCGCATCGGCAGCCAGTCGGGGATGCTCGCGGCGGCCCGCCTCCAGAGCCTCTCGAGCCGCGGCTCAATGTTTGCCGACATCTCGCCGCGCAACATCAGTTCGTTCAGGCAATGAGCGCCGGCGACACCGTCCGCGGCACCAAGCGCCGCTTCGAATCGCGCATGGATTTCTGCATTCGACCACAGGCGCAAGGGCCGGCTTGCTGGCGTCGCTGTGAGCGTCTCCCTCACGTCGCGCAGTATTCCACAGTGAGGCTAGAATGCGGCGATGAGATCCCCCGGACGTTCGATCCCGATTCTTTGCGTCGCGTGGCTCGCCTCGCTCGCGCTGGCGGCGACCGTGCCCTCCGATCCGCAGACCGCAGCGATCCGCGCGGTCGGCGAACAGTGGCGCGCGCTCTACGAATCCGGTCGCTATGCCGAGATCCCGGAGCTCTATACCGAGGACTGCCTCGTCATGCCGCGCGGCCGTGCTGCCATCGTCGGGCGCGAGCAGATGCGGCGCGCGGTCGGAGGGCTCGCTGCCGGCCGCAAGGTCGACATCTCGATCGAACTGCGCGAGATCGTCGTGCGCGGAGACTTGGCATGGAGCGTGGCCGAGTTCGAGGTCCGCTACACCCCGCGTGACGCGGCGGCCGCCCCGCGCGTCGAGCACGCGCGCTCGCTGGTGATCTACCGTCGCGACGCCGATGGGCGCTGGCGCATTCACCGCGACATCGATGCACCGGCACCGGAACCGACCGTGGAGACCCGATGAACCTGGAGACTTCGACACTGCGCGCCCTGCGTTCGGCGTTGCCATCCGCGATCGCCATCGCATGGCTGCTCACGGGTTGTGCAGCGGTCCGGCCCGCGCAGATGGCGCTACCGCCCGCGCTGCAGTCCGATGTGACCATCATGCCGATCACCGGCATCGGCGGCGGCCAGCGCGGCGTCTATGAGGTCGCCCCGTATCGCGGCCGCTTCGAGCGCGCCGACTCGAGCCTCGCTTTCTTCGACGTCTACGAGAAGCGTTACGGCGGATCCCGCTACACCTTCGAGGGAGGCGGGCTCGAGGGCGCCATCGAAGCCGACTGCGCCATGCAGGAACGCTCGCTCACGATCAGCATCGTCACTTTCACCCCAAAGCCGATGGCTTACCGCTGCAGTTTCCGCGCGAATGGGCAGAATATGGCGGCGCGGTTCGAGCTCCAGGAATCGAGAACCGGCGCTCGCCGGAGCGCTCGGCCGTCTGGAACGGCGCGGCGAGCTGGCCGTACCGCGCACGATCCTGCAGATCCGCTCGGTGCACACCCTCAAGGGTTCGCCCCTGCAGCTCGCGACGCCGATCGGCTAGCTGTTCGAACGTGACGGTGAAGTGGTGGGCGCCATCGAGCTCGACGGCACGCCCCGGCTGTTCCTGCCGAAGGACGCCGATGTCGAGCTGCAGCGTGCGCTGGCCATCGGCGCAGTGGCGCTCGGCGTGTTCTGGGACCCCGCCAACAGCGCACTCGGCCGTGAGGCGGGGTGACTGCGCCGTGTGGCATGAACGTCGACGCGTCTGACGCACTCGTCGTCTTCGGAGTCACGGGCGATCTTGCCGCGCGCAAGATCTTCCCTGCCCTGCAGAACCTTTCACGGCGTGGTCGACTGGCAGTTCCTGTAGTCGGCGTCGCCCGCGGCGGACTCGGTCTCGATCGGCTGCGCGAGCACATCAGGCAGAGCCTCGAGCGATTTGGAGGCGGCTTCGATGCCGTGCACGGCGCCGCGCTGCTTGAGCGTCTCCGCTACGTCGACGGCGACTATGCCGATCCGGCGACCTTCCACGCGCTGCGGCAGGCACTCGGTGCGTCACGCGCGCCGCTGCACTACCTCGCGATCCCGCCGAGCCTGTTCGGTACGGTCGTCGAGCAGCTCGGCGCCTCGGGCTGCGCGGCCGGCGCGCGCGTCATGGTCGAGAAGCCGCTCGGCCGCGACCTCGCCTCGGCGCGCACGCTGAACCGCATGCTCGCGCGGCACTTCGGCGAGCGCGACGTGTTCCGGATCGACCATTTCCTCGGCAAGGAACCGGTGCAGAACCTGATCTATTTCCGCTTCGCGAACGCCTTCCTCGAGCCGCTCTGGAATCGGCAGCACGTGGCCAGCGTGCAGGTCACGATGGCCGAGACGCTCGACGTCGGCAGCCGCGGCCGGCTCTACGAGGAGCTCGGCGCGACGCGCGACGTGGTCCAGAACCATCTGCTCGAGATCGTCGCGATGCTCGCGATGGAGCCGCCGGTCGGTCTGCATGCGGAAGCGCTGCGCGACGAGAAGGCCAAGGTGCTGCGGGCGCTGCGTCTCGAACCGGGGCGCAACTTCGTCCGCGGCCAGTACATGGGCTATCGCGACGCCGAAGGCGTCGCGCCGAACTCGGCCGTCGAGACATTCGCGGCCGTGCGCTTCGGCATCGACTCGTGGCGCTGGGCCGGCGTGCCCTTCCTGATCCGCACGGGCAAGTGCCTGCCCGTCACCGCGACCGAGGTGCTCGTCACCTTCCACCGTCCGCCGCAGCGCCTGTTCGACGAGGCGAGCGAGCGGATCAACTACCTGCGCTTCCGGCTCGGCCCCGATCGCGTCGCGATCTCGCTCGGCGCGCGCGTCAAGGCCGCGGGCGAACGGTTGCAGGGTCGCGATGTCGCGCTGACGGCCTGCAACAGCGAGGCCGACGAAATGCTGCCTTACGAGCGTCTGCTCGCCGACGGCATGCGTGGCGACCCGCAACTGTTTGCGCGCCAGGACAGCGTCGAGGCGGCGTGGGCCGTGGTCGACGCGCTGCTGGCCCAGGCACCGGACGTCGAGCCCTACCCACGCGGCAGCTGGGGACCCGCGTCGGCGGAGGCGCTCGCGCAGCGTCACGGCGGCTGGTTCGATCCAAGTCACGAACTCGGGATCGGCGCTTGCGCCTGATCGTCGAGCGCGACGCCGGGCACGTCGCCGCGCGCGCGGCGGACTGGCTCGTAGCGCGCACGCGCGCGGCGCTCGCGGCCCGCGGCCGCGCCACGCTCGCCTTCAGCGGCGGCAGTACGCCGTGGCCGGCGATCGAGCGTTTCGCGGCGCGGTCGCTGCCGTGGGAGCAGATCTGGATCACGCAGGTCGACGAGCGGCTCGTCGGGCGCGACGATCCGCGTCGCAATCTGCGCGAGCTCGAGCGGATCCTCGTCGCGGATGGCCCCCTTCTGCCTTCGCACCTGCTCGAGATGCCCATCGACGCGCTGCAGCTCGCCGCGAGCGAGGCGCAGTGCCGCGTCGTCATCGAGTCGCACGCACGCCGGTTCCGCGAACTCGGCTTCGACACTCCCGACGTCGTGCAGCTCGGGCTCGGCGTCGATGGGCACACGGCCTCGTTGCTGCCCGGCGATCCGCTGCTCGAGGCGCGTGACGCTATCGTCGGCCTCTCGCGCGAGCACGAGGGCACCCGTCGTCTCACGCTGACGCTACCCGCCCTCGCACGCGCCCGCGCGCTGCTCTGGATCGTCACCGGTACCGCGAAGAGCCACCGTCTCGCCGAACTCTGGGAGGGGCGCGGCGAGGCGCCCGCCTTGCGGCTGCCACGCGAGCAAGCAACCGTGATTTGCGACGCCGCGGCCGCTCAGGAACTGCCCGAAGATGACGACGTGACGGCGTGACCGCCGAACGCGCGCCGCATCTCGGCGAGCAGGCGGTGGGCGTAATCGCCCTCGCCCTGACTCGTGAAGCGCTGCATCAGCGCGAGCGTCATCACCGGCGTCGGCACGCCGAGCTCGATCGCCTCGGCCGCCGTCCAGCGCCCCTCGCCCGAATCGGCGACGACCGGCGCCGTCGCGGCGAGTGTCGGGTCGCGCGCGAGCAACTCAGCCGTCAGGTCGAGCAGCCACGAGCGGATCACGGTGCCATGGCGCCAGGCCTCGCTGATCTTTGCGACGTCGAGCTCGAGCTCGCGTTTTGCCCGCAGCAGCGCGAGTCCCTCGGCGTAGGCCTGCATGAGGCCATACTCGATGCCGTTGTGAACCATCTTCGTAAAATGACCCGCACCGCTCGGCCCGCAGCGCAACCAGCCACGGTCCGGCGCCGGAGCCAGCGCCCGCAGGTAAGGCTCGACCTTCGCGACGTCTTCGGCCGCGCCGCCGACCATCAGACCATAGCCGTTCTCGAGGCCCCAGACGCCGCCCGAAACGCCGGCGTCGACGAAGCCCACGCCGCGAGCGGCCGCCTCGGCGGCGCGCGCGATGCTGTCGCGATACCAGGCGTTCGCGCCGTCGACGAGCACGTCGCCCGCATCGAGCCGCCGCAGCAGCACCGCGAATGCCTGCGCGCTCGGCTCGCCGGCCGGCAGCATCAGCCAGATGACGCGCGGCGAGCACGTCGCCGCCACCAGCGCCTCGAGACTCTCGCATGCGCGGGCGCCGCACTCCGTGGCGAGCGAGTCGCGTACTTCGCGCTGGCGATCAAACACCGCGACGCGATGCCCCGCGTGCGCAAGCCGGCGCACCATGTTGCCGCCCATGCGCCCAAGACCGACCATGGCGAACTGCATCACTGCCCCATCCCAGCCCGTTCGCGCGCCCCAGCCGCGAGCGCGTTCACATTGATGGCCAGTTCCTCGGTGATGTACCAGTCATCGATATTCGCGTCGTCAGGCCGCTCCCCTGCGCGGACGGTGACTTCAGGTGGATTGCCGGTCGTGCAGGGCTGCCCCGGCTCCTCGCCGCGCAGCGCACGCGCATTACACGGCGAATACTCCGTATGTGCACCCACCAGAAGCGGATCCTCGCGCTCGTCCGGGATGGCGAACACGACGTACCGTCCCGGCGGGACCTCGAGCTCGTATTGCCGCTGATCCCACGTGGTGCGCAGAAAGTGGTCCGTGTCGCCGAGCACGTAGACGGTCATCGGTGGCGTTCGCTCCGAGGGATAGGCGAGGCGGCCTGCGAGGGGTCCCCGCTCCGCTCGCTCGCCTGCTCCGGAAGTGTCGGTTGCCGGTGCGGATGAACTGTCGGCCGCCGGCTCGGGAGAACAGGCGACCAGCGCCAGACGGACAGCCGAGGCGAGCGCCGCAGAGGGACCGACGATGACCGGACGAGTCATGACGAGTTGCCTTTGCCGGGGGGAGTGCCCATATTGCACCACACCGCCCGGTGCAAACAGTGCCATTAAATAGGAGCGCCGCGGTCACGCGGACTGGCCCGATCGGCCCCGATGCACCGGCTCACTGCAGATCGAGACTCGGGCGACATCGGGAGGGCGGTACGCGACGCCGGCCCCGTTGGAATGGGGCCTGACTTCGGGAAGGTTGCGTGGATGACCGAGTCGCACAACGCAGCAAGCCCCTTCAGGCCACCCGCCCATGGCGGCTGGCACGAAGCCGTGCTCTGCGTCCGTGAGCTGTCGCGCTGGTGCGCCGCGCTCGCGACGCTGTTCGGCTGGCGCGTTGCGGTGCAGGGCGCGGTCGATCCGCGGCTGCTCGCCGCGTGGCGACTGCCGCCGACCGCGCAGGGCCGCGAGGCCGTGCTCGTGCAGCCCGACGATCCACCGCGCAGCGTGCGTCTCGTGCAGCTCGCCGGCCTCGAGCAGGTCGAGATCCGCTCGGGCGGCAATCACTGGGATACCGGCGGATACTTTTCGCTGCTCTGTTACGCGCGCGATGTCGATGCGACTTTCCGCGCCGCGCAGGCGCTCGGCTGGAGCGTCTACCACGATCCCGTCGACATGCATTTCGAAGGCCGCGTGCTCCGCAACGTCGTGCTGCGCGCCTGGGACGGCGTCGCCTTCGGTCTCTATACGCTGCGTGAGCCCGAGCCGCCGCCGCCGCGCTATGCGCGCGTTGCGATGGCCTTCAACGGCCAGCAGTCCGTTCGCGACATCGCCGCCGCGCGCGCATTCTATCGCGAGGTGCTCGGCTGGCAGCCCTGGTTCGACGGCGTCACGCGTCTCGCCTGCAACAGCTTCGGCATGCCCGAGAACTTCGTCGGCCGCACGCCGAAGAACGTCGTCATCGCCGCCGGCGGACGCCACGCCGACGGCAGTCTCGCCTATGGCCAGGTCGAACTCGTCGAGTGGGTCGAGTTCCGCGGCCAGGACTTCGCGGCGCGCGCCTTGCCGCCGAACCTCGGCATCCTCGCGCTGCGCGTGCCCGTGGCCGATGCACGGGCCCGTGCGCAGGAGCTCCAGCAGCGCGGCGCGCGGCTGCTCGGAGAACCGGCCGTCGTGGAACTCGCGCCGTATGGAGAGGTCGTGCTGTTCGGGGTGCAGACGCCCGATGGCGCGCTGCTCGAGTTCTTCGCGCCTCGCTGAGCCGCTGGTGCGAGCGAATGAGCGTCAAGAGTCCCGATCTAGACGGGCAGACCACTCAGCGCAGCAGCGCGAGCGCGGCACCGCTGAGTTCGAACAGGAAGGCCTTGCAGGCGCCGAGCTTCGTGACGATCCGCGACTCGAGCGTCTAAAGTTTGAAATCGCAACGCATCTCGCCGGCATGGACCCGCGACTAGGCGTCGCGATCGGACGTCGCGAAGCGGTCGTCGGCGGCACGCTCAAATCGGCCGGGGCGCGCCTCGAGGACCTAGGCAACGCGCCGCGCGGCCAGCGGCGGGACCTTAGCCTGGATCAGGGCTTCGTGAATCGCAAGCGTCGGCTGCGTCGCTTGCATTCCCAAGCGCCGCAGGCCAGATTGCCACCATTCGATCTGGGGTTCCCGCGATGGCCAATGGCTGGGCCGGCGATGGCGCCGTGCAGGAACAGATCGACGCGACCGTCGCGGACGGCATTCGCCGCGCGCAGAGCCGCCTCGGTGCCGGTCCGTCGCGTATGCACTGTGAGGAGTGCAATGCGCCAATTCCCGAGGCACGTCGCCGTGCGCTTCCCGGTGTGCGCCTCTGCGTGCCCTGCCAGGAGGCCGCCGACCTGGGAGCGACGGCTTTCTCGGGTTACAACCGGCGCGGTTCCAAGGACAGTCAGCTGCGCTAGGCGCCGCGCCTGCGCTCAGCGCAGCAGCACCTGTAAGGCGCTCGCCGCACTGAGGAGCACCGTCAGCAGCGCGCCGAGCTTGATCACGAGCCGCGACTCGAGGTTCTGGAGCTTCAGGTCGTAGTGCGTCTGGCTGGCGGCCAAGCTCGCGGCGACGCTCCCATCCAAGGCGTCGATGCGCTGACTCAGCCGCTCGTCGAGAGCATCAATCCGCTGACCGAGGCGTTCGTCAAGTGCATCGAAGCGCGCGCTGAAGCGCTGCTCGAGGTGTGCCAGATCCTGCTTGGTGACCAGATGCGTCAGCATGTCCGCTTCCAGGGCCTCAGCAGCGCGGCGCGCAGCCAGTGGCGGGACATTAGCCTGAATCAGGGCCTCGTAGATCGCAAGCGTGGTGTTCATGCACGGCGTATCCGGACAGACGTCGCACATGCTCGCACCGCGCGCACTGCCAGCGCCCGCCCTGAATCTGGCCCATTGACCCCAAAAGCTGTCCAGAACCCCGGTTGCCAGCGAGAGGCTCGCCCCGACGGCACATGGCTCGAGCCGGCCCGCACACCTTCACTGGACGAACTCGGCGATCCGCCGGTAGTACTGTGGCCAGAGCTGGATGTCGTTGTGACCCGCGCCGGTCACGCGCACGAGTTCCGCGCGGCTGGCCGGGAACGCGGCGAAAAGCGCCTCGGCATGCCGCGGCGGGACGACCCTGTCGTCGTCGGCGACGAGCAGCAGCGTGCGGGCCGACACCGCCGGTGCAAAGCGCGTCGACTCATAGCGGTCGCGCGCGAGCAGCGACACCGGCAGCCACGGCAGCGCCGCCTGACCGACCGCGACGAGGCTGTCGAACGGCGTCACGAGCACCAGCGAGCGAACCGGCCGCGATGCGGCGAGCTGCACCGCGACGCCGCTGCCAAGGCTGCGGCCCACGACCGCGATGTCGTCGTGATCGCGCGCAAGGTGATCGAAGAGCGCAACGGCGTCCGCGATCAGCGCCGACTCGCTCGGCGAGCCCGTGCTGCCGCCGTAGCCGCGGTACTGCGCGAACACGAGCGTCCGATCGTCGATCGCCGTTGCGAACTCCGTGACACTCGCGCCCGTGTCCTCGGCGTTGCCGCCGAAGTAGATCAGCGCGCCGCGGCCGCCGCGAGGCACCAGCCAGTACTGCAGCGTCGCACCATCGACCGCGAGCGCGACGCGCTGCGCCGGCCCTCCCGGCGAGGGTGGCGTCGGGAAATAAATCATCGAGCGCTGCAGCACGAACAAACAGGCGCAGAGTCCGGCATACGCGAGCGCCAGCGCGGCGAGCGACTTGACGATCATGTGACGAAGTCTATGCGCAGTGTGGCGGGCGAGGGGGAGTCGTGCGATCCGGGAAGCCGCGTGACGTGCAGGCCGAATTCGACGCGGTGGGGTCGTGAATGAGCAAGACCGCGGGAGGCAGTACTCCGACGTGGAGCGGGAACGTGGCTTAACCGACGTCACAGGCCCGGCGGAGCCACGGCCGGGCTCTCGATCCATGGATCAGTCAACGTGCGCCGCGCACGACCATTCATCATCGTTGCAATCATGAAGTGTCGCTCCAGATTTGCGAGATCAAGGCGGCGTCGACGGTATTCTTCAGCGTCGGCCAAAATGCAAGAGCATTACAGCATCTCTGACTCTGCCGCGCCCCGCGACATTCACGGCCCAAATGCATGGCCGCCACTGTGTCATTGCCATAGCATCACGCGCCGCGCAATGCAGCCACGAATTCGGCAACGATCTGCACGGACTCCGCGTCGCGCGCGGAAAGAACGATCGGTAAGTATTCTGGGTTCGTCGGCGCGAGCGTTACCCTGGCGTGCCGCCAGCAACCCTCGTCGTGGGCGTCTTTCTCGGACGAGTAGCGCTTCACGGTGAACGAACCCCCGGTGTCGGGGTCCGGAGGGCCCCGATACTGAGCGAGCACGATCTTGCCTTGCCGCGTGCCCGCAGGCTTTGCGCGGAAAACGAGGTAATCGCCGTTGCGGATCGTTGGCTCCATGGAGCGGCCCACAGCCCGGCAGGCGAACATCTTCTCGTCGAGCCGGCCAACGCCATCGGCCTCGATCCACCCCTCCGGCTCGACCGCTTCGCCGTTGCCGAAGTCGCCAGCAGCCGCTTTTAGGCTGTACAGCGGCAGAAGGGTCTTGATTGCTTCGCGCTTGACGCGCTCGTCCTCGAGCGAGATCACGCGAGGCCGCTGCGCGGGGCGAGCAGGCTCCAATGCGTGTTCAAGCTCTGAGAGCGAGCGCACGCCCGAAGCCAGCGCGCTATCCACCTTGCGCTGCTGGGAAAACAGGTATCGCCACTGCCCGTACTTGGTGCCGCTCATCTTCTCGCACCAGAGTCGCGCCGCCTCGCCCTTGAGCGCGGTGTTAGGGCGTATCTCGCCCTTCGTCTCCGCGAGCCACATCACCTCGCGGCCGTCGCGATCGCGCGCGGCGATAATGAAGTCCGGGTAGTACTGACGCGGACGGTTGCTCTCGTAGTAGATCACCGAGAACCCGAGTCGCACTTTCTTGAAGTACTTGACGACGTCGTCCGCACGGTCGAGGAAGTCGGCAAAGCGATTCTCGAGGTCCGTGTGGCACGGCACCTTGTTCGTGTGGCAGCGATTGCCGTCGGCAGTGATGCCGGTCCACTGAAAGCGCCGCAGGCTCGCCGAGTCGAGCCACTCGGGATTGCCGAGGATCGGCACGGCCTCGACGCCGGCTGCGCCCGCGCCGCGAATCGCCGTGTCCAGTGCATCGAGCGCCTGTCGCCGCCAGTAGTAGATGCCTACGTCGCGCACGTCGCTCTCGAGACCCCCGACTTCCAGCGGCACGATCCGCGAATCGAGAAAGCGGCGCGAGACGTCGAGCAGCTCGTCAAACGTCGGACTGGTGCCGAGCTCGCCGGCCGATCCTGGGTTCGTCCCCTGATACAACTCCTCCGCCACCAGAAAAGCGGTGCGAAGGACCGGCCACTCGCGGCGCACTTCCTCCAGCGTCATGACAGCCTCGGGCGCGTCACCAACCACCGGCCGCACGTGGACGTTGTGCGGCGTCTGCCTCGGGTCGAGCCGAATCTGCGGCAGGTCTTCGATGCGTATAAGATCCGCCAGCGACTCGGTCACCCCGACCGCCCAGGACCGCACGTTGGGCACCTGCACGCGGTGCTTCGCCTTCTTTGGTTCGGGCTCGATCCAGACCGGCTTCTGACCCCACTCGCCGGATCTCGGGCGCTTGCGCTTCTCGCCTGGGAAGCCAACGAAGGGGATGCCGAAGGCGTCAACCGTTTCCTCGCTTCCTTCGGGCCGCTCCTCGAGCGGCTGGTTGAGCACGTCGTAATTCGTGCGGCGCAACCCGCGGCCGATGATCTGCTCGGTGAGGAGCGGCGAGCCGAAGGCGCGGAGATCGAGGATGTGCGTCGCGCTATTCACGTCCCAGCCCTCGGACAGCATGTTCACGCTCACGATGCAGCGCACATGTTCGCCGGGCTTGCCCTTCGAGCCGACGGTGTTCACCATCTCGCGCAGCACCGCCTCGTTACCCTTGTCGGCGTCGAACACCTTAGAGTCGATCGAAATCGTGACCCAGCGCGGGCCGTCCTCGTCGTCCGAGTTGCGCAGCAGTTCGTACTCGCGCGTGAGGTGCTCGAACAACCAGCCGGCGCGGGTCGCGTCGCTCGTCACGCAGAGCAGCACAGGGGCGGGCCCGCGCGCGAATTCGAGCGAGCTTGCCCACTCGTCGTAGTCCTTCTTTCATGACGAGTAGATGCTCGCGATTGCGCCCTTGCAGGCGCGCAGGTACTCTTCCTTGGTCGTCGCGCCCTTAACCAAATCCCAGAGTTCGAGGTACACCTTCCCGTGCTCGTCCGGGTCCGGTAGCCGCGCGACCT
Source organism: Gammaproteobacteria bacterium (assembly GCA_037444685.1). Lineage (GTDB taxonomy): Bacteria > Pseudomonadota > Gammaproteobacteria > Steroidobacterales > Steroidobacteraceae > UBA964. Next base: position 9,620 of record JBBILX010000006.1, on the reverse strand, counting down.
TCACCAACCCGGACTCGAACGCGTCGTACACCGAGAAGTACGCGACCAGCCACTCGAAGAGCGTTCCCTCTGGCTTGGGCGAGTCCGAGCCGTACCTAGGAGTCGCCGACAGGTCGAGCACGAGGCTCACCCGCGCGGCCTTGCCGATGCGCTCGACTTCTCCTCGGCTCCCTTCCGCGCCCGCTCGATGATCTGCGCGATGCGCGACTCGGAGACGATCTGGTTCCTCTGGAGCGGCAGCACCGGCACCTCGCGGCGGTTGCGCTTGCCGGCCCAGAAGAGCACCGGGTCCGCCGCCGGGTCCATGTCCACCACCACCGGCCGCTCGTCGCCCTCCGGGAGCTTTCCGACCACGACGGCCTTGCTCCAGCCGTTTTCCATCGGCAGCGTCACCACCTGCTCGTCGGCCGGGAGGAGTGGCGTGTGCCCGGTCTCGGGTTTGCGCGGTTCGCGGATGTCCTCGTATGTGTAGCGGGTGATCTTCTTCGCGCCTTTGGGCTTGCTAGCTGAGCCTTTGGGTCCGGGCATGGGGAGGTCCCTCGATTGACGATTCAGTTGCCGGCAAGATCCAAGCATGCGCGCACGTGCTCGCGGGTCTCGGCGTCTTCGATCCACAGGTAACTCCCGCTCAGGCCGCGGGTGAGCAGAATCCGGTAGGCCTGAGCGAGCGCCGCGCGCAGCCTGTCATGCGCGGGCCCGAGCGAGCGCTCGGCGCGCGCAGCGGCGACGCTGCGGTCAAGGCCCGTGTCGTGCACATGATCCGGCTCGGCGCGCCAGGCGCCGCCACGCCAGACGAGGTCGCTCAGCCAAAGCACGCCAACGCAGTCGAAGTCGAATCCACGCACGGCGTACGGGCAGCCGACCTCGCAGAGCGGGTCCACATGCATCGGGCTGCCTTCGGGCGCCTGGATGAACCAGGTGTAGTCGCTGCCATTTTGCGGGATGAAGTTCCAGACCTTGCTCCAGTAACGTTGCGCGCCCGATTCGTCCAGGTACGGTTCGTGGAAGTCCTGCTCGGCGGGCGGCAACGCGTGCGGGCGCGCGGCGCCCTTTGTCTTCCAGGGGCGCGAGTAGCTCGCCAGCAGTCGCGCGGTGCGGCCGTCGCGCACGCGTTCGCGCAGCCGCTTCTCGAGCGCGGCCGGCGTGTCAAACAGTTGCACGTCGAAGACCCGACGCTAGGTGCGCGCGCGGGCGACAAGACCGTCAGGCGATTCGCCCCGCAGCAGCCCCTCGACCCAGGCAACGTACTCCGTGGAGCCGGCGCAGCGGAACTGGGCGCCCTCGAGCGAGATCACCTCGCCGACCTCGGCACCGAGTTCCGCCGCCCAGCGGCGCAGGTCCTCGAGCGTCGTGTTCTCGCGGTCGCGGAATCCCTGCTCGGCGTCGAGCAGGAAGATCGAGACCGTCGAGCAGCGGATGATGTGCCAGGCGAGTGGCCCGAAGGTCGGCGCAAAACCGAACTGGCCGCGCCCCTCCGGGTGCTCGGGGTTGATCAGGGCGTGCGCCTCGTCCACGACAGAGACGAGGTATTGCTCGTCGAGAGCGCCGTCCTGGAACCCGATACCCCAGTCGCGCAAGTACTGTACGTTTTCGCGCCAGGCAGCCGGGTCGCTCGCGAAGCCGACGCCATGCGTGCGGCGCAGGCGCCCGAGGGTATGCGTCGTCACGGGCACGTAGCTCGCCGCGCGTTTGACGATGCCGGCCGCCGCGCGCGTGCCGCCGGCCATCTGGAAGAGCTTCGACCAGTTGCTCGTCTGCGCGGTGGAGGTCGTGGTCAGCACGGCCGCGCCTTCGGGCAGGCGCTCGTCCGTCACCAGCGCCGACCAGATGCGCGCCGCCAGTACCGACTTGCCCGAGCCCGGTGGCCCCTGGATCACGATCACCTGTTTCCTGGGCACGCTGCGGCCGAGCACATCGGCTTCGAGCCGCGCGCGTACCAGTGCGAATGCGCGCCGCTGGTGATCGAGCAGTTCAAAGGGACGCCCCGCGCGATCGCGGATCTGCGCGCCGATCTGCCGCACGAACCCGCGGTCCTGCCGGTAGCGGCCGGCGACGAAGGCGCGGGCGAAGCGCTCGTCGGCCGAGTTGAGGCTGCGGGTCAGATACGTGGACCGCGCCTCCCGAACCACGTTCGGCGCGAGCGTGAAGCAGGGGTAGTCGCGCACCAGGGTGTCGTTGGGCGGCTCGGCGTAGCTCTGAACGAAGTAGTCGCGGGTGAACAGCACGCAGCCCCGCACGTCTGCGGCTTGGTCCTGCACGGTGGAGTGGAAGCGTCGGCAATACTCCGTGTAGCCGCGAACCTGGTCCGCCGGGTGCAGCACCAGCGCGCCGCCTCGCTCCATCAGGCCCTCAACCGGCCCCGGGCGATCGCCGCGGGTGATCCAGTGCTTCAGCTCGACTATCACGGCCGAAGGCCCCGCGGTTCCACGGCCGAGCAGCACCACGTCGCACCAGGACGACGCCGCAGGGAGTTGGTACTCGAGCGCCATGTAACCGCGGCCGGAGAAGTAGATGTGCATCTCGCCGAGCGATGGCACAGCGAGTGCTTCGGCCAGACCCGGGAGCGAGGATTCCCACGCCTGGCGCTCCTCTCCGCCACTCCGGCCGGTCGCCGCTTCGAGCGCGGAGACGAGGGCCGCCCGATCGGTGCGAACGGCCTCGCGGAATTCCGAAACCGTCATCAGCAAGGCGCGAGGTCTCCCGGTCTTGAGCTCAAGGACTCCACCCAGCCTTGGCCGCAGTCATGACGATTCGGGCACAGGCCTCGGCGTCCGAGTCGGCCTGATGATGCCGCAGGGGAATTCGCAGCCGCGCGCACACGTCCGGCAGCCTGGTCGGGTAGATGTTCCACATCTTCCTTGCCACCTCGACGGTGCAGACGAACGGGCGGCGAACCGAAGAGAGCCGATAGGTCTGGCAGCAACCGGAAAGCACGCCGTCGTCGAACGGTGCGTTGTGTGCGGCCAGAAACTCGACTGTCTCGATCCGCCGCTTGAGTTTCGGCCACACCTCGGCAAAGGTCGGGGCGGAGCGGACGTGCTGCCACGTCAGTCCGTGGATGTGCGTGAACACGAATTCGCGGGTCGGTGGGCGTATCAGCTCAAAAGCGCGATCCACGATCCGGCCACCGTCCACGACGACGAACCCAACGGCACAGGCGCTGTCGCGGCTGTAGTTGGCGGTTTCGAAGTCGATCGCGGCGAATCGCATGGCCTGCAGCGCTTACTTCTTCAGCCCGTTGGCCGTGAGGAAAGCGTCCACCGTGTTGAAGACGTTGAGGAAAAGCGGAGTCCCCGCGAACGACAACGGGCTCACGGGGCCGATCGTCATGAACGAGTACTGCCGGCTCTTGGTATCGAACGCGGAGTGCGGGTCGCGGAAGAGTTGGTAGAGATCGAGCGCCGTTCCCGACGACCCGAGCAGTTGCCGCAGGGACTGGAACTCCTGCCCCAGCGCCAGCCCGAAACCGAAGAAGAAGATGCGCAACTGCTGCAGGATCTCCGGGTGCAGGCTCGAGAGCGTCTGGCTGATGAAGAGCCACCCGAGCCCGTACTTGCGCGTCGTTCGCGCTGCGTCGATAAGTACGCCACGGACGGCCTTAGCCGTGTCGTAATCGTTTGGCAAATCGCGTGGTGCAAGGCGATGCGCTTCGTCGATCACTACAAGAGCATTGAGACTCTTACCTTCCTGATACAGGCTCTCAGCCATGAAGGTGACGCCCTCCAAGAGGCGTTTGATGACAAGCGACTGGATCTTGTCGTTCCAAAGCAGTCCTTGAGCCTGCTCCTTAGAAACATCGACAATCAACATCGGGCGCTTCCCGCCGTCGCTCGCAAGCAACCACTTCAGCGCATCCTCGACCTTTCTACGCCCGCCGCCGTGGTCCTCTTGGAATAAGCGTGCAACGGGGAGCCAAATGTCGGTGTAGAGCTCATCTGGATTTGCATCGTTTACGGCGTCTCTGAATCGCTCAGCGGCAGCCCCTTCCTTCGCATATATCTTGTTCCGAAGTTTTTCCTGCTTCAGAAGATTCCACGCCTTCTCGAAGACCTCACGTTCATGCAGCTTTGTCAGAGTGATCCCCGGAGTCTTTCGCATCGTCTCAGTGAGCTGGTCGCAGGCTAGTTCCACCTTATCGCCGGTCATAATCTCGAGCTCACGGAAAAAGCGAGACTCGGCAAGTATTTGCCGGAATAGATCCCATCGATCGAGCACTAACTTACGAACGGTGAGAACGAAGACGTCCTTGCCCTGCTGGCGAAGGATGTCGCCAACTGCAAGAGGGAATTCCCCACTCGTTCCGCCCTTCTTCATGTCCCGCGCGAACTCCCCCTGCGGGTCGATGACGAGCAATGCCATCTTCGGATAGCGCGCGTAGGCAAGCAGAATCATCTTCGCGAGTACCGACTTGCCCGAGCCGGTCTTTCCGAAGATTCCCACGTGGTAGGCCTCGCCCGCGCCATCCGGCCCACGGTCGAAGTGCTTGAACCACAGCGGCAGCTTGGGCTTCGACCCGTACACGTGCCCGAGGTAGAAGATCTGGTCCCGGTAAGGGCGCAGCAGCTCGTCGAGCACCGGATCGCTGACGAGGTGAATCGGCGTTCCGGTCGCGGGCACGGTACCGAGGATGCTCGGCTCGTAGCCCGCCGGGCCGCCCTTGCGGAACACCGCGCTGATCACCATCTCCCCAAGGTGCGTGTCCTGCCGCTCGCTGACCGCATCCACCCGCCCACGCTGGCGGATGAGGCTGCGCATGGTCGGGTCTTCGTGCCAGATGTTGCGTAGCTGCACCTCGGTGATCTGGCCGAGCGCGTAGTGCGCGCTCGTGTCCTGCGAGAACCGAAAGAGCGCAAGCTCGCCGACGAGCTTACGCGTCACCGCTGAGCCTAGAACGTCCAGGGCGAGCTGCGCAGTGGACGAAGGCGATCCGACGACGCCGAGCCGCTCGGTGTCATCGACAATCTTGTCGAGGTCCTTGGGTGCATCCGCCATGCGTCACCTTCCCGATTCGCTGCGATAGCCATGCAGCGCGAAGAAAACCTCGCCGATGTCCCCCGAATACCTCTCGGACACCCGTTGCGTGGTCACCTGCCTGAAAGCCGGAATCGCGCGCGCCAACGCCTTCGCCGTTCGGTCGGCCATGTAAATGGGGTAGGGCTCGAGCATCGAGGGTGTGGCGCTCTGATGCTTGAGTCCCTGCACGATCGTCGCCAATCGGTGCGGGTTGGCGGCGATGCTCGCTGCCACTTCGACGCGCAGTGCCGGCAGCCAATCGTGGGGCTTGTAGTAGAAGACGTGAACGGAGCCGAGCGCTGAGACGATCTCGTCCGCGAGCACGCCCGCTTGCTGGCGCAGGCCTGCGGGTAACCGGACGGTGTTGAGGTGCCACGTGATGTTGCCTTCCTGGTCGCGAGGCTGCTCGAGCGGCATTGGCTGAGTCAACTCCCCGGCGTTCAACAACAGCGTGAGCAGTCCACGGTCGTCATGGCTCGGTGGCCAGCTGAGCGCAGTACCTATTTCGCGCCGCGTGGAGTACTTCGGAAGAGCCACGTAGTGCTTGTCCGACCTTTCCGATCGCAGCAGTGACAGATAGGCGGACAGGTAATCCGGGCAGTGCTCAAGGAACGTACTGGCGCAGCGCAGCTCTGACGTATCCGGCGCCTTGTTAAGCGCCTGGTTGAAGTAGATGATCGGTAGCGTCAGTGTGCCGTCCAACATCACGAGGTCATGCGGCGCGGCCGTGGCGAGCCGCAGCTCTTCGCCGAGCATCACGGCACGCAGAATCGTAGCCGTATCCTCGAGGTGCGGCTCGGCTGCGACGAACGCTTTGTGCCGAGGCAATTCCCAGTGCCGCTGTTCCGATGGTGGAGTGAGCCCTTCGACCGCCACTGCCGCGGCAGCGGCAAGATCGGTCGTCAGCAGACGCTCAATCGCATAGGAGCCATCCGTGGCGCACGTGGTCGGCAACGGCGGATAGCCCAGTTTGGACTCCGATATCAAAAGCTGTGACCTCTCGAGCTGATCACGAAGCGAGGCTCGGTCAGCGCGCACCCGTTGAAACGACACCAATAGCTCGTCCGCAACGGCGGCGGTCTGCCCGAGTACCTCTTCGACCAGCGCCGCGGGCAAATCAGCATAAGGCGTGGGATCTGCCGGTCCTCGCGTCATCTCTGACTCCACAGCCGGTAGCTGTCGCGCTGGAATTCCCGGTAGCTGGCGTCTCGTTGCGCTCGCGGCAGCAACCACCGATCGCGAAACCATTCGAACAGCTCGGCAACCGTGTGACCCTTCGTCCTCAGCCGCTGATGCTCGCCGCGCAGAAACTCGGCTGCGTTACTGGCCAGCGGTGCGGCAAAGATCTCCCGGCGGACGCCGTGATAGACGAGCTCACGCGAAAGACCCAACAGCGGCAGCGCTTTGCGCACGAGCTCGCGTCGGTTACGAAAGCCTTGCCCCCACCGTGCATGCTTGGCGCGGGCTTCACAGTGCGATTCGGCCAGCGCCCGGAGGTCGTTGTAGAGGCCGTTCCCGAAATGGAACTCCCCGGAGCCTTGCGTGTAACCAAGGCTTTTGAATACCGGCTGGCCTTGATACGTCAATCTATTGTAGAGAGACGAACGCCCAAGCGCGGATGTCGTGGTCAAGAGCGCCAGTCGCCCATCGAGCGGATTGCCGCTGATCAACGCGCGGTCCCCGCCGTACTTGCGACGGAACACTCGCTGCACCTCCCTGCTCGTCGCGAGTAGCGCCACCAGTTTTCCGCACAGCAGGTGCGAGTATGGCGGCACCGCGCCCAGCACGAACAGATCCATCACGCACTGCAGACGCGCTTTGCGTTGCATAAGGGTCCAGCCGATCCACCGGTCACGCGGGCCAAGACTGAACACTGGATCACCGAGACCGAGCACACCGATCAACTTGCCGTTCGATTCATCGAAAACGGCGAACCGGAGGCGCCGGCCATAGCCCGCCGACACCGGAATGCTCCAATGCAGGCGCGCATATCGGAACAGCAGTTCCTCCTCAGATTCGGGCGTCACCAGCACCAAGCGCGGGCGAATGCGTTCTGGATCGACTTCTCGACCGTTCGCGATATACGTGAGCATACGTGGCTCATGCCGAGCCAGCCCCGCTTTTGCGCGCTCGATCTGATGGCGTACGGCATTGGTGTGCAGCGCGCGCAGCTGTTCCTTGCAGCCTTCATCGGGCGGCACCAAACGACCCGATTGAATGTGAAATCCCTGCGCTCGCAGCGAGCGCAGCACCCGTGCCCGAAGCTTCTGCCGCTCGGTCGTTATCGCGCTCACGACGCGCCCCGTGCCTTGCGTCCTGCGGTGCACATCCCTCGGTAGTCGCAGGCGGCACACGTGCGGACGGCTGGCTGTGCCGGGAGCGCGCCGACGCGCAGCGCCTCGGCGGCTTTGCGGGTTTTGGTCTTTACGCCTGCGATGAACTCATCGTCGACCGATCTCGGCTTGCGTTTGCCTTCGTCCAGCTCGTAGACCTCTACATAGTCGGGCCGGCGGCCGCTCAACTCCTGGTAACCGAGCGCATACACGTGGAGCTGCGCTTCGGTGATATCCTCCGCTTGCGCGCGGTCGGAGGATTTGAGGTCGACGATGGTCGTCTCGCGGGTGTCGACGCGGCGGACAAGATCGATACGCCCGACGACGCTGACGCCATCGTCGAGATTGATTTCGATCTGCTTTTCGGAAAACTCGATCTTGTCGAAAAGCGCGCGGTTGGCCTCAAGGGAATCGCGGATCATGCGTTCGGCGCTTGCTTCGAGCTGGTGTCGAAGCGTCGGATAGGCAAAGGGGGTGTGCATGTGCGTCTGAAGCAGCCGTGGCACCTCCGCGGCGGTAGCAAGGTCGCCGCGGATGGCGCGTGCGTGCACTTCAGCGAGCACGTCGTGCAGTGACTTGCCATAGCCCAGCGCTTCATGGATCGGTGCGTTGAAACCGTATAACACGCGTAGCTTGAATTGGTAGGGGCACTCGAAGAAGCACTTCAGGTCGGAGAACGAGAACACGACGTTTGACACACCTGCCCGCGGTTGCGGCGGCAGGCGCTTGCGCGGCGTGTAGTCTGGCACCCTGCGCCTGACGTACTTCGAAGCGAGAATGTTGTCCCAGAACTCCGAAGCCTGGGTGTATCGATTGTTCTTGCCTTGGATGGGAGCCCAGGTCATGTGGAGGAACTTCTGCGCGCGCGTCATGGCCACGTAGAACAGACGTCGCTCATCCTCGATGGTGCCCTCGAATCTGGCCTGACCCTTCATACCGTTACGCGGCAGCAAGTGCCATACGCTTGGTCCACCGATCCTCGCGGCGGGGAACCGGTTGCGCAACCACTGGCCATTGCATGCCCTTGGCTTGATGGACGGTCATAATCCGGATGGTATCGGGGTTGGCGTACTGGTTGTCCTGCCATCCTTCCGGATACGCATCTACGGCACGGTGCTCAAGGAAGGCCGCGAACGAGGCGTACTTCTCGACCGGCTTGGAGTGGAAGTGGATGGCCTCGAAGTCGGAGATCACTTGACTGAACTTCCCGAGGTTGTAGAACACAACCTCGCCGCGGCCATTGGGGACGACTTCTTCGCGCACTCCGGCGCGCTCGAGGAAGTTGAGGAAAACGCGCTGAATCGAGTACTGGCCCCAACGCTTCTGGTCCGTGTCGGTCAGCGCAGCCTTGCCAGCCGCTGCGCCCTGGATAGCGGCATTGAGCTCGGTGGGATCAAGGCCAAGGTCCGCTGCACGCCAAGCACTTGCGAGTCCTGCCGCGTCCGGCCCCCGACCGGCGATAAAGTAAAAAAACTGGCGAGCAGCTTCGGCTTCCGGGGCGCCGAACAAGTTGCTCATGCCGGTGACAACAAACGGAATGCCTGCCCTTCTAAGTGCGGCGGTGATCGGCTCGGCATTTGCTTTGACGCTGCACAGCAGGATCGCCATGTCCGACCACGCTAGGCCACGTTCGGCCCCGTCTTCAACGGGCTCTTGAACGACAGCGCCACGATGTCCCCGGCCTTACATGGCTGCGCGCCGGTCGGCTTCATCGCCCTCACGAGACGCGCAGTGTTTTGCTCGATAAACCGACGCGCCGTTTGAACGATGCCGTCGCTCGAGCGGAAGTTCTCCTCGATCGGAACCTGATCGACGTCGGGGTAGCGCTGCGAAAAAGTAAGGATGTTTTGGACGTCTCCGCCGCGCCATTGGTAGATCGTCTGATCGTCGTCGCCGACCACGCAGATGGGCGCGCCAAGCTCATGCAGGGACCAAACGATCGCCTATTGAACAGAATTCACATCCTGGTGCTCGTCGACGATCACGTATCTGACCCGATCCGCCAATCGCTGGCGAAGTGAAGTGTCGTTGGTCAGCACGTCGACTGCGGCTTCGAGAATGGAGGAATAGTCGAGATAGCTCTTCTGCTCGAGTAGTGCGCTGTAGGCATCAAGCCCATCGAGCACCGAGCAACCGTTGAGGTTCGGTGTTGTTTTGCACCGAAAACTGACCCGGGTTTTGCATTGAATATTGACCCGTCTCGGTGAGCCGAAGTATGGCTCAGGATGGTTCGGATTTCTTGCTGCGTCGTTCCCTCCCTGATTGGATTGAGCT
>JBBILX010000005.1:0-261610 GCA_037444685.1 Gammaproteobacteria bacterium | reverse complement strand
AGCTCAATCCAATCAGGGAGGGAACGACGCAGCAAGAAATCCGAACCATCCTGAGCCATACTTCGGCTCACCGAGACGGGTCAATATTCAATGCAAAACCCGGGTCAGTTTTCGGTGCAAAACAACACAAAGTGAAACGATCGTTGCTCGACATGCAGCCGGACGAGTACGGTTACGGGGACCTGAAGTTCAACTTCGAGCGCAACGGCCGCACCTACGAAATACAGGTCATGACCCCGCTGATGGCCAAGCTTAAGGCCGAGCGGGGGCATGAGTTCTACGATCGGGCCCGCAATATCATTGCGCGGGCCGCGATGCAGCGACGCGCGCTAACGGCCGAAGAACTCAGGGCCGTTCAGGCCATCAAGGCCGAGTCGCGCGAGTACTACCGACCGGCTTGGGAAGAGTTCTTCGGAAAGGCTTCCCTCATCACAGCTGGGGCAAATCTTCCTTCCCAGGCGCCGTTGACGAATTCGAGCGCGATGTTGTGGAAAGGGTCTATCCAGACCTCATTGCCGTCCCCGTCCCAAAGCTCCCAGTCCGGTCCCGGTCCGTCCGAAAATCTGCGCGGTTTCTCTTCCATAACTTCCACCTACACCCCCGCTAATGCTGTGTCACGCTTGCCTGAAATTCTCAAGCCTCACCACGTCACCGCGGCAGGGCGCAGGGTGCGGGTACAGGGGCGGGTGGTCGATGCCTCGCGCCTGATTACGTCCGACATGCCGGAGTATCCGGCGGCGTTTCAGCCGAGGCAGCGGGATGAGCGGGCGAGCTCGGCGGCACAGATCGCCAACATCCGCCAGAACTTCGACCCGGAGCGGCTTGGCAACCAGCCGGAGGCGGCCTTAGGTGCGCCAATAGCGGTCGAGCGGGATGGCCGGTTCATCGTCATCAGCGGCAACGGCCGCACAATCGCGCGGCGGGGAATTTCGCCGGATCGGGAGCAGGCGTATCGGGATTGGGTGGTCGAGCGCGGATTGACGCCGCAGGGAGAGCAGCCGACCTACGTGCGCGTGGTGGCGGAGCCGCTGACCGACGCCGAGATCGTGGCGCTAGCGATCGACGCCAACACTTCGCCGCTATTGGGCATGAGTGCTGTGGAGCGCGCCCAGGCGGACGCGCGGCGCGTACCAAACGACGTGTTCTCGATGATCCAGAGCTCGGACATGACGGCTGCGGCGAACAGGCCGTTTGTCGAGGCTTTCATCAAGAGCCTGCCGCCGACAGAACACGGGCAGATGGTCGATGCGAAGGGGATGCTGTCGCAGGATGGAGCGCGGCGCATTCAAGGGGCAGTGCTGGCCAAAGCCTATGGGGGCAGCCGCGAGTCGAACAGCACACTCACGCGCATACTCGAAAGCACGGACAACGAGGTGCGATCGGTCACGGCCGCCATGGTCTCCCCCGCGCGAGCGGGGATCGACCCGTTTCAGGCGGGCATGGTTCCGACGACCTGTGCGACAGGCATCGCGCATTCTGAAGGCTGTCGTGCCCCTCGCGAACACGGGTCACTGGCGAGGCCGCGGCGCGTTATCTCGGGAACCCGAGGTCTGCTTGCCATCGGAGCCCTTTACCGCCCGCCACTCAACGCCACTGGCAGTCCCGCCAGCAGTCGGTCCGCCGTCAGCAGCCGCAGCGTCTCGACCTCGCACTGTGCGAGCAGAAGCCGGTCGAAAGGATCGCCATGCGTCAGCTCAATTCGCTCGATCGCAGCAGCATGACGAACCGTCACATCGAGACTCCTGAAGCCTGCACGTTCGACGGCTCCTTCGAGCACTTCGAGCGGCTGGGCGAGCCGCACCTTGCCGAGCATCGCCTTGATCGCGATCTCCCAGACGCTGGCACTGCTGACCCAGCATTCGTTATCCGGGTCCTCGAGAACGGCGCGCGCCCAGCGCGGCAGCCGGGGACTGTCTTCGAGCGACCAGATCAGCATGTGAGTGTCGAGCAGCACCCTCACGGCTCGACATCCTGCGCGAACAGTCGCTGCAGATCGCGTTTCGAGAGCGGCTTCGCCGCCGCAGCCTGAAACGCCTCCGGGAACATCCCCTTCAGGATCCCCAGGCGGATGCCTCGGCGCGCTCGCAGGCGCACGAGCTCCGCCACCGGCTTGCCAGCCCGCGCCAGCACGACCCTCTCTCCAGCTTCAGCGGCCTCGACGAGCTGCGAAAGGCGAGTCTTGGCCTCGTGAATGTTGACTTTACGCATGACGCACTCAGATTAGCTAAGTTAGCTAATTATCTCCACCTTCCCCGCCGCTGGCAAGCTCGGAACAGGCGCGATCTGGAGACCCACGATGAGCTCTGGAAAGGACAAACCGCCCCCGTCAGAGAGCCCGAAAAGCGGCGACCGTGCCGTGCGACCGATCTTCCCGAAGGATGCGAACCCGCAGCAGATCGCCGAGGCGATCAACGCGAAGATGAGGGAACTGCACGACAAGAAGCGTCCCTGAGCTGCCGGTCCCGCTTCGGTTGAAGGCGCAGCGCCGCGCTGCTAAACCCTTTTGCCGCCCCTCGCCGCCTCGACGAGCGTATCGAACTCGGCTTTCGAGATTGGCAGTCCCTTGATCCACACGCTCTCGATGGGAAACGGGCGAGGTGGGCCGGCATCCCAGGTCTCGGCTTCGAACTCGGACGTCTTCCGCACCGGGATGTCCTCGACGTCGTACCAGACACGTGCCTCTGCCCCGTCGCGATCGATGCGTGAGTCTTTCTCGGCCATGCTCGGTCCTCGGATGATGGCGATGCAGTGCGCCCTGCCCGCAATCAGGCCTGAATCGGCATCGAATCCCACGCTGGCGGCTCACGCGCCGCCAAGCCAGCGGGCAAACTGGTAATAAATCGGCAGGCCGACGAGCAGGTTGAACGGGAACGTGACGCCGAGCGAGGCGGTCAGGTAGATGCCGGGATTGGCCTGCGGCAGCGCCGCTCGGCAGGCGGCGGGCGCGTCGATGTACGAGGCGCTCGCACAGACGGCGCCGAGTACGAAGGCGCCACCGGTCGACAACCCGAAGACGTGGCCCACCCATGTCCCAAGCAGGCCGAGCAGCAGCGGCGCGACGACCGCAAACGTGGTCATCACGACGCCGACCTGCGCGAACGAGCGGATCTGCCGCGCAGCGGTCATGCCCATCTCGAGCAGGAACAGCATCAGCATGCCGCGGAACAGCTCGTCGTAGAACGGCGAGATCTGGCTCCAGCCGCTGTCACCGGTCAGCATCCCGATCGCCATGCCGCCGGTGAGCAGAATGATGCCGCGGCCGCGCAGCGTGTCGAGCACGAGTTCGCCGATGCGGGTGCCGCCACGTTCCTGCCCGAGATGCCAGCGCGCGAGCATCAGCGCGACGATCACGCCCCATTCCATCACCGCCACGACACCGGTCATATAGCCCTCGCTGGGCGTGCCCAAGCTGCTTGCGAGCGTCATGGCCGTGAAGAACGTCACCGAACTCACCGAGCCGTAGTGGGCGGCGACCGCCGCGGCATTCGCGACGTCGAGCCGTCCGACCGTGCGCAGCACGTAGAAGCACAGCACTGGGATCGCGATGGTCAGCGCGATCGTCGCGAGCAGCAGCCCCGAGATCGCGCTGAACTCGACTTTGGCCAGCTCGGAACCACCCTTGAGACCGATCGAGAACAGCAGGTAAATCGCGAGCAGCTTGAGAATCGCTTCCGGCAGTTCGAGTTCACTGCGGATCAGCCCGGCGATCACGCCGAGCGCGAACGCGAGCACGACGGGCGAGAGGAAGTTGGCAAGCAGCAGATCGAATCCGGGCATGCAGGCGGCTCCTTCGGGATGGCGCGGCATGCTAGGAGAGTCTGGATTGATATATCCAATAGATCTTTATTTACTATTCGTTTGCTTTAATAGAACAACAGACCTGCGCATGCGGCGTCCGCCCACGACGTTCGATCCTGTATGACGCCGCTCAGCCCTGCGCCGGCAACGACCACACGCGCCGGCCGAGCCAGCGTCCGAAGGCGAGGGCCGGGGTCACGAGGCTGCCGTTGGTGTAAGCGGCGCCGGAGGTCGCGCCCGCGCCGATGACCTCGCCGGCTGCGTAGAGGTTCGGGATCGGGCGACCGCCCCGCCGCAGCACACGCAGATCGGCATCGACCGCGATGCCCGCGAACGAGACGAGCGTCCAGCCCGTCATCCGCACGGCGACGTAGGGAGGCGCGGCAAGCGCCAGCGGCCTGAACTCGCGCCCGAGCGGATCAGCGGCGCCCGTCGCGATCGCCGCGTTGTAGCCCGCCACCGTCGAGGCGAGTCCGGCCGGATCGATACCTGCCTTCAGCGCCAGCACGCGCAGGTCGTGGTCCTGCGCGATCATCGGATGGCGAGCCGCTGCGGCTGCGCGGATCCGCGTCGCGTCCCAGCCGGCGATGAATGGCGGCGCACGCTCGAGCATTCGCTGATCGGCGATGACCCAGAGCCGCTGGCCGGGCTGGCGCCGCAGCGCCTGCTGGCGGTGCTCGTGGCCGGCATGATCCTCGCGCACGAAGCGCTCGCCGCGGCTATTGACCCAGATCTCCCACGGCGGGCGTCGCTCGACGGCACTGACGAATGGGGCCTCCTGCGCGCTCGGGAACTGGTCGCTCTCGAGGAAGGCGCCGAACAGCGGCATGTACTTGTCGCCTCCGCGAAGGTAGCCGCCCGCGCCCTGCGCGAGCAGCAGGCCCTGGCCCTGGCTGTAGGGATGGGCCATCAGCGTGGTCAGTGGCACACCGTGCAGTTCCTCGAACAGCCGTGGATTCGCGGCGCAGCCTCCGCTTGCGATCAGGACGGCACGTCCGCGGTGCTGCTCGCGTCGGCCACCGGCGTCCTCGCTGGCCACCCCGACGATGGCGCCAGCGGGCTCCTGCAGCAGATCGACTGCGGCGGTCTCGAGCCGCAAGGCGACGCGGCCGCGCGCAACCTCGGTGTCGAACGCGGGTCTCATGGCCTTCAGGATCGACAGCCCACCCTCAGGGCCCATCTGGTAGCGGCGCACGAGAAAGGGATCGTGGCCGAGTCCGGTGACCGGGTGCCCGGGGCGGACCGTGAATCCCTGGGAGGCGAGCCAGTTCAGCGTCTCGGGCGCCTCATCGACGAATCGGCGCGTGATCGCGGGATCCGCAGTGCCACTGTTGATGCGCATGTTGTCGGTGTAGTGCAGGTCAGGCGAGTCTTCGATACCGAGCGCTCGCTGGAACACGGTGCGCGAAGCCGCCATCTGGCCAGTCGAGCGATCGAGCGTGCCGCCGAGCACCGGCGAGCGTTCAAGCACGAGAACCCTGGCCCCCGCCTGAGCGGCGAAGATCGCCGCCGGCATGCCGGCCGTGCCGCCCCCTATCACGATCAGATCCCACATGAACGAGCGCGAGGCCGACTCGGCGCCGCTCCGGGACGCGGCGCCTGCCCGCGCGCCAGCCAAACCGACCCCGACCCCGGCCGACAGCCTACCGAGAAACTCTCTGCGTCTCATCCGACCTCATCGGCTGCAAGTGCCGCGCGCCGGGCTTCGGGCCGCGCCGCCGCTTCGACGGCCCGCAGCACGCGCAGGAAGTTCTCGCCCCAAATTGCCGCGATGTCCGACTCGGAATAGCCGCGCCGCAGGAACTCCGCCGTGACATGGGTCGCCTCGCCGGCGTGGTCATAGCCGGCGACGCCGGCGCCGTGATCGAAATCGGTACCGATGCAGACGTGGGCGACGCCGATGCGCCTGGCGACGTAGTCGATGTGGTCGACGTAGTCGCGCACGGTCGCGCGCGGCCGCAGCGCGCCGAGCCGCGCAAGGAACTCCCCCTGGCGCTCCCGCGGCAGAACCTGAAGCCCTGCGGCGAAGCCCGCCAGCGTCGGCGCAAAGTCCGCGGACAGGCCGAACTCGGCGCGCAGCCTCGCGACCTTGGGCGCAAGATCGTCAGGCACCGGCGCGAGATAAGCCGAGAACGGCGGCACGCAGACCAGGCCACCCCGCGCGGCGATCGCGTCGAGTTCCTGATCGGCGAGGCTGCGCACGTGATCGACCAGTGCGCGCGCGGCCGAATGCGTCGCGACAACCGGTGCGCGACTGAGCTGCACGATCTGCTGCACGCCGGCCGGCGTCAGCTGCGAGACATCGATGAGCACGCCGAGATCGTTGAGCCGCGCGATCGCGGCGCGTCCGAGCGCCGACAATCCGCCGTGGAGCTCGCCCTCCGGTGGTGTCGGGCGCGACGAGTCCGCAAAGTCGTTGTTGCCAGCGTGCGTGAGACCGAAGACGCGCACGCCCTCGCGGTACCACTCGTCGATCGCGCCGAGGTCGGTGCCGAGGATCCGCGCATTCTGGAAGGCGATCAGAATGCCGACCTTGCCCTCGCGATGCACGCGCTCGATGTCGTCGGCGCTGCGCACCGGCTCGACGGCCCCGGCATTGGCAGCGAGGAAGCCGCGGATGGTCGCGAGTTTGTCGCGCGCCTCACGCCGCGCGGCCGCATACGATTCGGCGCTGCGCGGCCCCGGGCCGACGGCGACGGCGAGCGTCTGCACATCGATGCCGCCCGCGCGCAGCCGCTCGAGCTCGAGCCTCGAACGCCCGCCCGGATCGAAGTACTGCGAACGCGAGTCGGGATGCAGGACGTCCGCGTGCGCGTCGACGTTGAGCATCCGCGCGTGAAGGCTGCGCGCCTGCGCGAGCCGGTCGCGGACCTCCTCGGCGGCGCGCAGCACCCGCAGTACGTTGCCGCTCCAGATCTTCTCGATGTCGGCCTCGCTGTAGCCTTCCTCGAGCAGGCGCGCGGTGATGCGCGGGATGGCCGTGACGTCGGCCATGCCGATCACGCCACCTCCGCCATCCCAGTCGAGTCCGATCGCGACATGCTCGGGGCCGACGATGCGCAGGGCATGCAGCATGTGCGCCATGAAGTCCTCGAAGTCGACCGGCCGCACCGGGTAACGTCGGTCGATCGCGTCGCGCTCGGCGACGAACTGCGCGGCGGCCTCGGGAGTCAGCTCGCTGTAGTTCATGTAGCGGCGCATCAGCGGCGCCAGCGCCGCGGCGCGCTCGGGTGGCACGTCGACGCGCTGCAGGTAGGCCGGCAGAGAGTTCATGCTGATCACACCGCCGGCGGCGGCAATGCGGCGCAGACGGTCGTCGTCGATGTTGCGCGGATGGTCGTAGACCGCCTTGAAGCCCGAGTGCGACAGGATGATCGGCGCCTGCGAGAGCTCGAGCATCTGGTCGAGCACGGCGTCCGAAGCGTGTGAAGCGTCGAGCACGATGCCGAGCCGGTTGGCCTCGGCGACGAGCCGTTTGCCGAGCGGACTGAGTCCGCCCCATTCCGGTCCTTTCGGATCGGTCGACGAATCGCCGAGCTCGTTGTTCGCGAAATGGACCGGCCCGAACATGCGCACGCCAAGGTCGTAGAAGGTACGCAACAGCGTCGGGTCCGTGCCGAGTGGGTAGCCATTCTCTATCGAGAGGTACACGATGCTGCGGCCGCGGGCGGCGATCCGAGCGGCATCTTCGGCCGTGGTGGCGAGCTCGAACTGGTCGCCGTGACGCGCCACCATCTCCCGCAACCGCAGTGCGATCCGCAAGGCCTGGTCGCGCGCCTGCACGTGCCCCTCGGCCGTGCGCGGACCCTGCGCGACGAAGATGGCCCAGAAGCCACCGTCGAGTCCGCCCTCCCGCATGCGCGGCAGATCGACCTGCGACGGGTCGGTGCGCAGCGAATGCCGCTTGAGCACGCTCCAGCCAGGGCGGGCCAGGTGCATCGTCGTATCGAGGTGGGTGTCCAGCGTCAGCACGCGGCGGTGCAAGGCGCGGGCGCGCGCCGGGATCCGCGCCGTGGCCTCGGCGCGTGGCAGCTTCGGCGCGGCGGTCGCGGCGGCAGGCCGCGACGGGTCCCTGACGAGTGCGGCCGAGTAGGCCGCCGTGACGAGCAGCGCGGCGGTCGCGGCCACGGCCG
Source organism: Gammaproteobacteria bacterium (assembly GCA_037444685.1). GTDB lineage: Bacteria > Pseudomonadota > Gammaproteobacteria > Steroidobacterales > Steroidobacteraceae > UBA964. Next base: position 253,679 of record JBBILX010000005.1, on the reverse strand, counting down.
ACGCCCACGGCCACCGGGCAGATGCGCTCATGGCCGCGCCCCGTCTGGTCGACCGGCGACGATGCCACCGGTGAGCCTCTCGCCGCTGGGCAGCGTCGTCGTCCACAGGTCCTCGCGGAAGCGCGGGATGCTCATCGCGACCACGGGGAAGCACTCGACGAGCTGCCGCGGTGGCACCGGCATGCCGTAGAGCGCGTAACAGAACATGTCGTTCGCATCGACGCGCCAGAACCCGCGCATGCCGTCGACGTTGGTGCCCACGCTGCCATCGGGCTCGAAGTAGGCATCGAAGCGGAAGTCACCCTCGCCTCGCTGCAACCGGTAACGCGTCGTGTTGCTCATCAGGTGATTCCAGAACGATGGGAAACGGACCGCCAGATCGGCATCGCGACCCGCAGGGCTGCCTCCGCCCTGCGAAGGTTGTGCCGCGGCCGATGGCGGGGTTGCCGGCCGCGGCCAGTCGGCGCCGCCGGTCTCCAGCATCACGAAGCTGATGAGCGCGATCCGATCGGCCTCGGGCACGGGCTCCGGCAGCAGCATGGACGTACCCGGCACCAGCCGCTGCGGGTCGGAGATCAGCGTCAGCAGCCGCTCGGGAGTCCAGCGGAATCCGGCACTCTCCATCGCATCGGAGTAGGCGAATCCACGCCTGCTGCCAGCCTCGCGCGCGAACATCCCGTGCAGGTTCGGCCCGGCGAGATCGTTGCCGCCCTCGGCGAGCGAATGGCAGGCGCTACAGCGCTGCTGAAACGCCGTCATGCCCTGCCGATAGCTCGCCGCAACGAGCTGCTCACGCGGGATCGGCATCGGTTCGGCAGCGAACGCGGCCGGCGCACCGCCCGGCACAGCATTCGCGAGCAGCACGACACCGAGCAGCCTGACCTTGCATTGCAGCGACGGGACTCCGTCCTTTCGCATGTCGGTCACCCCTGCGCCGCACCGCGCGGCGACGCCCTCACTCTACTATCTTCACCCACCGAAACTCACCGTCCGGGAGGCCCGATGATCCAGCCTTGGCGTGCCACCTGCATGCAGGTCTACTGCAACCTCGTCAACGGCGCCCGCAGTCGCGACGAGGCGCTCGTGATCATGAACCGCTCGATCGACCGGTGGATCGTGCTGGCGCGCGGCGTGGCCCGCGACGGCGGCCGACAACTGCTGCTGTTCCCGGAGTTCTGCCTGACTGGCTTCCCGCTGCAAGAGAGCGCGGCCGAGTGGATCGAGAAAGCCTGCATCGAGATCCCCGGGCCGGTCACCGAGCGGCTGCAGCGCGAGGCGCAGAACCTCCGGATCTGGATGGGACTGAACTCGTATGAGCGCGATCCGAGCTGGCCCGGCCGCTACTTCAATTGCTCGTACCTGATCAACCCGTCCGGCGACATCTTGCTCAAGTACCGCCGCATCAACACGGTGCAGACCGGCTCACCGCACGACTTCATGGATCAGTATCTCGATCGCTACGGCGTCGAGGGCACTTTCCCGGTCGCGAAGACCGATCTTGGGAACATCGCGATGATGCCTTGCGGCGAGATCATGTACCCGAAGGCGGCGCGCATGTTCATGCTGCGCGGCGCCGAGGTGCTGCTGCATCCTACGTCCGATCACGGCGCCTCCGACACCTGGAGCTGGGAATCGGCCAAGAAGGTCCGTGCCAGCGAGAACATGATGTATCTGGTCTCCGCCAACCAGACCGGCCAGATCGGCGGGCCCCTGCCCCAGGGCTCGACGGCCGGTCACTCGAAGATCTACGACTGGGACGGCCGCGTGCTCGCGGACACGGGCGGGCCCGGCGAATCAACGGTCTGCAGCGCCTGGATCGACGTCGAAGCGCTGCGGCGCATGCGCTCGATCCCCGGCAGCGGCAACCGCCTGTTGCGCCAGCGACTGGACATCTACCGTCCGCTCTACAACAGGACCACGCTGTACCCGCCGAACCGCTTTGCCGATGCACCGATGGACTCGAAGGCACGCATCCTCGAGGTGCAGCAGGAAGCCTATCGGAATCTCGTCGCGGCGGGCGTCATCACGCCGCCATCCGATCGCTGAGCCGCTTCGGATGTGGACGCGGCGTGAAGTGCTGGTCGCGGCCGGCCTGATCGGCACGTTCACGGCAGCGGTGCCGGCCGCGCAACGGCTGCCAGCACCTGCCGGACGGGGCGGAGCGCTGCGCGTCGGGCTGCTGCAGAGCGCGCCACCATTCGTCGACGGCCACGATCTCGGCGGCTCGCGCGAGCGCGCCTTCGCGGCGCTGATGGTCCAGCTCGCGCGCAGCATGAGTGTATGCTCCCGTCTCGACTGGCTGGCCCTCGGCACCTCGCCGCTCGCTGCGGCAGCACTGCTGCCGACGAGGGCGCGCGATGCCTTTGCACTCGAGCCACGCAGCGCCGAGATCGACGCTTTGCGCGCCTTCGCGCGCCGTCACGAATTGCGCCTGACGCTCGGCGCGTGGTGGCGTGAGCGTGGCGTTCACAGCGAGCCGCGGCTGCTCGCGCTCGAAGGCGACGGGAGGCTGTCGACGCATCGACTCGAGGGCGTCGCCGACGGCCCGGCCGCTAGGACCTTCTGCGTGGCCTGCGCGCGCCTTGGTCTGCCGGGCGCGTGGATCGAGCCGGCCGCGGATCCGGCGACCGCACCGAATGTCAGCGCGCCGGTCGGCGGCGGCACTCGGCTGCTCGGCGCGGACGGTCGCACGCTAGCGGCCGCCAAGACGCAGTTCGAGACCTGCGTCGTCGGCGAGCTGCCAGACTGAGAGCATCCATCGACGTCCGTCAGCGCACCGGCGCCGGCTTCTGTTCGAGCGCGTAGCGCTCGATCGACGACAGCGACGGGTCGACCCACTTGTCCGGCGCGTTAAGGTACAGCGGGTAGTTCTTCTCGATGAAGTCGAGCACCTTGCGCGGCAGTACGTCCTCAAGCTCGTTTCCGCCGCCCTGATACGTAAAGTACTGACAGTGGCCGGGGCTCTGTCCCATCAGCATCCACGGCAGCCACGGCGTGATGCGCGACCAGGTGCCATGGAACGGCAGCCTGGTGAGCTTCGGATTCTGCACGTCGGCGGCACGCATGAAGTAGGTGAAGAACTCGGACACGCGCGCCATGGGTCCGGCCGACTCACGCGGCCATTTGTCGGGCTGCAGCGCGTTGCGGTAGTAGAGATGAATGTGCCGCTCGAGCTTGATCAGGTCGCCCTGCTGCTTCCACGGCAGGATCAGCGGCCGCGGCGGCGGCGGCGGGCCCGCGTTGAGACCCCCGTACTGCGGCGGCGGCTGCGTCGTCTCCTGGATGACCTGGTTGAACGGGTCGTTCGCGACGTGCACGACGCGCACGCGCTCGTTCGTATACGGATTCAGCCACTCCTCGAGCGGCTCCTCCGACGCGAGATCGTAGTAGATGCCGACCTCGCGCAGCACTTTGCGGTAGCCCTGGCCACTCTCGTGCGGCAGCAGCCGGCTCATGCCGAATCCGGCGAAGCCGAACAGGTCACGCACGGCCTCGTCGGGCCGCACTCCGCAGACGTAGCCGTTGTACCAACCTGCCTTCTGCCGGCCGAGATCGAGGTCGCCGACCAGCCGCGCGATGTTGAGCATCGTGCCGCGCGCCGTGGTCAGGTCGAGATACGGGCCGGTCAGGCCGGGCGCCGCGCCCGCCTCAGCGGTGGCCGCGTCCGCCGCCGGCGCACCGAACACGGTCGAGGTCGCGAGCGCAGTGACGCCGCCGAGGAGAAGTTCACGTCGTTCCATCTGCAGGGCTCCTTGAGGGTCGAGGGGATGCGGCGCTCACTCGTGCCGCTGGTTGTATTCGATGAAGTAATCGTCCGGATCCCAGAGCGACAGCGAGGTCATGCGCAACTCCCGCCCGTCGGCGCCGCGCACGCGAAACTCGTGCGGCGGCGCATGGACGCGCGCGCCGAAGGCGAGCGCCCGGCGGTGCGCCGCCATGGCATCATCGCCCTGCATGACGAACACGACGTCGCCAATGCCGAGCCGCTCACGACGCGCGGGCGGTTCGGCGAGGCGCGGCTCGGTGAACTCGAGCAGGCCGATCATGCCGACCACGGGATCCTGCGCGCGCATGATGACGAGGTGCGTGCGGTCGCCCCTGGCGCCGGCCGCGAGCCCGACCCCGGACAGCGTCAGCTCGTCGTCATACCAGACGGACAGCCCGAGCACGTCCCGGTAGAAGCCGACGGAACTTCGGATGTCCCGCACGATCAGAGTGGTCCGCTTGACCAGCGTCGGCATGGCCCGATTCTAGCTCGCGCGATGCCGCCGTCACCTTGAAATCCGCTCCTCGCACTGTCCAGAATCCGCCGCCATGATCGAGACCCGTGACCTGACGCGCCGCTATGGCGCCCTGACCGCCGTCGACGGCATCAGCTTTACGGCCCGTCCCGGCGAGGTGCTCGGCTTCCTGGGCCCGAACGGTGCCGGCAAGTCGACCACGATGCGGATGCTCGCCGGCTTCATCGCACCGACGCGCGGCAGTGCCAGCGTCTGCGGTCACGACGTCGAGCGCGAACCGATCGAGGCCCGGCGCAAGCTGGGCTACCTGCCCGAGGGCGCGCCGAGCTACGGCGAGATGAGCGTGCGCGCCTTCCTCGGCTTCATCGCCGAACTGCGCGGCCTCGATGGCGCGCGCCGCCGCGAACGGCTCGACTACGTCATCGGCCGGCTGCAGCTCGGGCCGGTGCTCGAGCAGAGCATCGAGACGCTCTCGAAGGGATTTCGCCGCCGCGTCGGCCTGGCCCAGGCGATCGTCCACGATCCGCCCGTGCTGATCCTAGACGAGCCGACCGACGGTCTCGACCCGAACCAGAAACACGAGGTCCGCGGCCTGATCGCCGAAATGGCTCGCGACAAGCTGATCGTCGTCTCGACCCACATCCTCGAGGAAGTCAGCGCCGTTTGCACGCGTGCGATCATCATTGCGCGCGGCCGCATCGTCGCCGACGACACGCCTCCGGGGCTCGCGGCCCGCTCGCGGTATCATGACGCGGTGTCGTTCACGCTCGACCCGGGTGCCTCGCTCGCCGACGTGCGAGCCGCGCTCGAGCAGCTCTCGAGTGTCGCCAGCGTCGAGGTCCAGGAGAACGAGCGGCGCCTGACTGCGCTGCCGCGCGCACCCGGCGCCGCGTTGCTGCAGGCCATCACGGAGTGGAGCGCGGCCCAGCGTGTCGCGCTGCGCGACCTGCGTCTCGAGTCAGGCCGGCTCGACGACGTGTTCCGCTCGATTACCGTCTGAATCCTTGCCGGAGTCCCGCGTGCGCCCCATCGCAATCATCTTCCGCCGCGAGCTCACGAGTTACTTCGCCACGCCGCTCGCCTACGTGTTCATCCTGATCTTCCTCGTGCTCGCCGCAGCGTTCACGTTCTACCTCGGCGGCTTCTACGAGCGCGGCCAGGCCGACCTCGCGCCATTCTTCAATTTCCATCCCTGGCTCTACCTGTTCCTGATCCCGGCGATCTCGATGCGCCTGTGGGCCGAGGAGCGGCGCAGCGGCAGCATCGAGCTGCTGCTGACGCAGCCTGTGACGCTGACCCAGGCGGTGCTCGGGAAGTTCCTCGCGGCATGGGCCTTTGCCGGCCTTGCTCTGGCGCTGACCTTCCCGATCTGGATCACGGTCAACTGGCTCGGCTCGCCGGACAACGGCGCGATCGTCGCCGGCTATGTCGGCAGCCTGCTGATGGCCGGCGGTTTCCTCGCGATCGGCTCCTGCATGTCGGCGCTGACGCGCAGCCAGGTGATCGCCTTCATTTCGGGCGTGGTGGTTTGCTTTGCCTTCCTGCTCGCCGGTTTCCCGCTGGTGCTCGACGCCTTCCGCGGCTGGGCGCCCGCGGTGCTCGTCGATGCGATCGCCGCGCTGTCGTTCCTCACGCACTTCGAGGCGCTCTCCAAGGGGGTGCTGGATCTGCGTGACCTGCTGTACTTCGCGCTGACGATCGCATTCTTCATCGCCACGACCGTGATCGTGCTCGACGTGAGGAAGTCGCAATGAGCGAAGCACGCAGTCGCAAGGCGCTCGGTGGCGGCGCAATCGCGCTGCTCGCGCTCCTGTTCGTCGCCCTGACCGTGATCTCCAGTCTCGCGTTGCGCGGGGTGCGCATCGACCTGACCGAGAACCGCCTCTACACCCTCTCGCCTGGCACGCTGAACATCCTGCGCTCGCTACCCGAGCCGGTGACGCTGACGTTGTTCTACTCCGCGAGCTCGGCCGCCGATCTGCCGCAGATCCGCAACTATGCGACCCGCGTGCGCGAACTGCTCGAGGAGCTGGCATCGCGGGCGGATGGCAAGCTCCGGGTCAGCGTGGTCGACCCGGAGCCGTTCTCCGAGGAGGAAGACCGCGCCAGCGAGCTCGGCATCCGGGCCGTGCCCCTCGGCGCTGGCGCCGGCAAGCTCTGGTTCGGTCTTGCGGGCAGCAACTCGACCGACGGCAGAGCCGTCATCGAGTTCCTCGATCCGGCCAAGGAAACCTTCCTCGAGTACGACGTCGCCAAACTGATCCAGCAGCTCGGTGCCGCGCGCCGCCCAGTGGTCGGCTGGCTCGCCGAGCTGCCGATGCAGGGGGGCTTCGACCCGATGCTCGGGCAGCCGACCGACCCGTGGCTGGTGTTGCAGCAGGCTCAGAACCTGTTCGAAGTACGCATGCTGCAGCCGACGCTCACGCGCATCGATCCCGATATCGAAGTGCTCGTCATCGTTCACCCGAAGACGCTGACGCCGGCCGCGCGGTGGGCCATCGACCAGTTTGCGCTCGCGGGCGGGCGCATCCTGCTGTTCGTCGACCCGCTCGCCGAAAGCGACAATTCGGCTGCCGAGCCCGGCAATCCGCTCGCGGCCCTCGGTGCCGACCGCGCCTCGCGCCCAGGCGAGCTGCTCGAGGCCTGGGGGGTGGACTTCGACCGCAGTAATGCCGTCGGCGACCTGACCTACGGCATCACGGTCAGCATGCAGCCCGGCGCGCCGCCGACCCGCCACATCGGCATCCTCGGTCTCGATGCCACGGCGCTCGCGGCCGACGACGTCACCACCGCAACCCTCAACAGCATCAACCTCGCCTCGGCCGGCACGCTGGCGCCGCGCGCGGGCGCGACCACGCGCTTCGAGCCGCTGCTGCGGACCAGTGTCGATGCGGCGCCGATCCCGGCCGCACGTTTCGAGATGCTGATGGATCCGGGCACGCTGCGCGAGGGATTCAAGCCCGCCGGCAAGCGGCTGGCCCTCGCCGCCCGTGTCACCGGCAACGTCAAGTCGGCGTTCCCCGGCGGGCCGCCCGCGGGCGTCACGCTGGCAGCCGATGCCCAGCCACTGACCGAGTCTGCCAAGCCGCTGAACCTGATTGTCGTCGCGGACACGGATCTGCTGTCCGACTTCCTCTGGGTGCGGCAGCAGAACTTCTTCGGTCAGCGTGTCGCGCAGGCCTGGGCCAACAATGGCGACTTCGTCTGGAACGCACTCGACAATCTCGCCGGCAGCAGCGACCTGATCAGCCTGCGCGGGCGCGCGACCTTCCGACGTCCGTTCGAACGCGTCGAGCAGCTGCGCCGCGCCGCCGACGACCGGCTGCGTGCCAAGGAGATCGAGCTCGAGCAGGAGCTCGAGACCACCGAGCGCAAGCTCACCGAACTGCAGCAGCAGCGCGGCGAGCAGACCGGCCTGATCCTGAGCCCGGAGCAGCAGCGCGAGATCGAGCGGTTCGAGCGCGAGAAGCTGCGCATCCGGCGCGAGTTGCGCGAGGTCCGACGCGGACTCGATCAGGAGATCGAGTCGCTCGGTAACCGGCTCAAGGCGCTCAACATCGTCGTTGCGCCGCTGGTCTTCGCCGGCGTGGCCATGCTGATGGCATGGTGGCGCCGCCGCCGGCATGCGGCGATCATCTCGCTGGAACGCGACCGGCACCTGGCCGGAGCCGCCCGCGAGGGCTCCCCGTCATGAGTCTGCGACGTCTGCTGCTGATCGGGGTCGCCGCTCTCGTGGCGGTGGCCGGCGCTTTCTGGCTGTCGAGCGGGCGCACGCTACCGCGCGCGGTGCAGGAGGGCGAGCCCGTGCTGCCGGGCCTCGCCGCGCGGCTCAACGAGATCGCCGAGGTCCGCATCGCGCGCGGCGACGGGACTGCCACGACATTGCGGCGCGACGCCACCGGCTGGCGCGTCGTCGAACGCGACTACCCGGCGGACGTCGCACAGATCCGGCGTCTGCTGACCGACCTCGCCGCGCTCCGCGTGCTCGAGGAGAAGACGTCCGACCCCAAGCGCTATGCGCAGCTCGAAGTCGATCCCGTCAGCGGCCCCGCCGCGCGCGGCACGCTCGTGACGCTGTCAGCCGACGGCCGCGCCGATGCCGCTACCTCGCTGATCCTCGGCAAGACGGACGGCAGCCGCGCGGTCTTTGTCCGCGCACCCGATGCGCCGACCTCTCTGCTTGCGACGCCGCAGGTCGTGGCCGATGCTGCGCCACGCCGCTGGCTCGCGACGCAACTTCTCGATGTGCCCGCCGATCGGATCCGCCGCGTGTCGATTACCGCGCGCGGCCAGCCGGCGTATATCGCAGAGCGCGGCGGCGACGGCAGCGGGCCACTGACGCTCACCGCGGTGCCGCCGGGGCGCGCCGTGGCGAGCGCCGACACCGTCGAGGCACTCGCCGCGGCACTCGTCGATCTGCGGATCGACGATGTCGTGTCGCCCGGTGACGCCGCCGCAGCGTCGCTGCCGAGCGGCGCCGAGGCGCGCTATACGACGCGCGACGGACTGACGATTGACATCCGCGAGCGCGAGAGCGGCACGCGGCGCGTGATCACCGTCGAGGCCACCGGTGACACCGATGCGGCGCGGGCCGAGGCGCAAGGCATCAACGCGCGCGTCCGCGGCCGCGAGTTCGAGATTCCTGCATACAAGGCGAGCGTGCTGTTCCGGCCGCTCGAGGAACTGCTGCGCTCGCGCTGAGCCGCACTCGGACGCGGCCCATCAGCGGACGCGCGCCAGCAGCGTGACCGCGAGCACCGCCATCAACGCGGCCGGCAGCCAGGCGAGCAGCACGGGATCGACGTCGAAGACCAGCACGCCGTTCTCGAGCAGGCTCTGCAGCGTGAAGAAGCCGATGCCGAGGAGCAGCCCCAGGAGCGTGCGGGCCCCGGCGCCAGCCGTGCGCAGCGAGCCGAACACGAACGGCACCGCCAGCAGCACGCCGAAGACAATCGCGAAAGCGCGCGCCACCCGCGTCCAGAACGCGTAGAGCGGACCGCGCGCGTCGAGCCCGTTGGCCTCGAGGTGGCGAACCAGGCGCAGCAGCGCGAACGTGTCGAGCTGCGCGGGGTCGTTGACCGCCAGACCGAGGAACTCCGCGCTGATGCCCGAGTCGAGCCCGCGGCTCGCGGCGCGCATGGTCGTCACTCGATCGTTGCCGAAGCGCGACTCGGCGTACTGCGACAGCCGCCACTCCCCGCTGGCGTCGGCGCGGGCCGAGACCGCGCGCCCGACGGTCTGCAACTCGCCATCGGGACCGAGCCGGTAGAGCACCATGCCGCCGAACTCGTTGCCCGCGGACTGCCGCTCGACGTTGACGATCAGATCGCCATCGCGCAGCCAGGCACCCCCGCGCCCGGCGAAGCTGACGTTCGAGAACTTCGCGAACGCCTTCTGCTGCTTGGCCACCTGCGTCAGCGGCGGCGCGAGCGCCCCGCCGATCAGAGAGCCCGCGCCGGCGAGTATCAGCGCCGCGAGCATGGCGGCCCCGGCGACGCGCCAGACCGACAGTCCCGCGGCGCGCATGACTGTCAGTTCACTGCCGCGCGCGAGCACCCCGAGTCCGGTCAGCGTGCCGATCAGCGCGCCGATGGGCAGGAACTCCCAAAGCTGCTGCGGCAGGTTCAACAGCACGAAACGAAGCGCATCGGCCATGCGATAGGTGCCGACGCCGATGTCGTCCTGCTGGGAGAGGAACAGGAACAGCGCCCCAAGCGTGACGAGCACCGCCATGACCAGCGCGACCGAGCCGAAGATGGCCCGGAGGATGTAACGGTCGAGGATCGTGAACAACTTACTGCGCCCGCCCGACCTTCCGGGCCGGGTCTGAGGATGCGTTACACTAGCATTGCACGCGCACGCGGAGCGAATTCATGCATCTGGACGTCTTTTCCCGCGGCCTCGCGGGTCTCGAGGTCGACTGCCTGATCATCGGCATCTTCGATGGCGGCGCTCTCTCGCCCGCGGCGCGCGAGGTCGATCGCGCCGCGCGCGGCACGCTCAGTCGGCTCGTCGATCGCGGTGACCTCAGCGGCCGCAGCGGCGAGTTGCAGATGCTGCCTGACATGCGCGGGGTCGCCGCGGCGCGGGTCCTCGTGGTCGGCCTCGGCAAGAACGTCTCGCGCCCGAGCTGGCGCCGTGCCTGCCTCGCGGCCCTCGCGGCCGTCGGCAAGACGCGCGCGCGCAGCGCGGCGCTCGCGCTCGAGCGTCCGCCACGGCGCGAGCTCGACGACCTGCACTTCGGTCGCTCGAGCGCGGAGTTGCTGGCAGCGACGCTCTACCGCGTCAACGACCTCAAGACCGGCCAGCGCGCGCCGGCGCCGCAGCTCGAGCGGATGCTGATCGGGCCGGTCACCCGTACCGCCGCGCGCACGGTCCGTCGCGGCATTGCGCAGGGGATCGGTCTCGCCGCGGGGCTGCGTGCCACGCGCGATCTGGCCAACCTGCCAGCCAATGTCTGCACTCCGACCTATCTTGCACAGACCGCCGAGGGGCTCGCGGGCCGCTATGCCAGCGTCAGCGCCGAAGTCCTCGATGAGGCAGCGATCCGCCGCGAGAAGATGGGCTGCCTGTTGGCCGTCGCCCAGGGCAGCGAGCAGCCGCCGCGCTTCATCGTCCTGCGGCACCGCGGTGGCCCCGAGCGCGCTGCCCCGATCGTGCTCGTCGGCAAGGGTGTCACCTTCGACACGGGCGGCATCTCGCTCAAGGACCCGACCGGAATGGACGAGATGAAGTTCGACATGTCGGGCGCCGCTGCCGTGCTCGGCGCCATCACGGTAGCGGCCGAGCTCCAACTGCCGATCAACCTGATCGGGCTGGTGCCGGCCGCGGAGAACATGCCGAGCGGCCGCGCGATCAAGCCCGGCGACATCGTCACGAGCGCCGCCGGATTCTCGGTCGAGATCCTCAACACCGATGCCGAGGGCCGCCTGCTGCTCTGCGACGCGCTGCATTATGCACGACGCTTCAAGCCGCGCGCCGTCATCGACATTGCGACGCTGACCGGCGCCTGCGTGATCGCGCTTGGTGCGCACCACACCGGCGTGTTCGCCAACGACGCGGCGCTCGCGCGCGAGCTCGTCGATTGCGGCGTGGCCGCCGACGATCGCGGCTGGCATATGCCGCTGACCGAGGAGTATGCCGAGAGCCTCAAGAGCAACTTCGCCGACTTCGCGAATGTCGGCGGCCGCGAGGGTGGCGCGATCACGGCCGCAGCCTACCTCGGCAAGTTCACCCAAGGCATGCGCTGGGCTCATCTGGACATCGCCGGCACCGCATGGCTCGGTGGCGCGCAGAAGGGTGCCACGGGCCGGCCGGTCGCGCTGCTGACCGAATACCTGCTCCGCGCGGCTGCGACGGCGCGGCGCGGATAGCGGCGCGATGGAGAAGGTCTACTCGCCGCAGGACATCGAGCGGCGCATCTACGCGGACTGGGAGTCCTCCGGGGTATTCGCGCCGCGCGCGGACGCCGATGGTGAGGGCTACTGCATCGTCGTCCCACCGCCAAACGTGACCGGCACGCTGCACATGGGGCACGCGTTCCAGGACACGATCATGGATGCGCTGACCCGTTACCACCGCATGCGGGGAAGGCCGACGCTATGGCAGCCCGGGACCGACCATGCCGGGATCGCCACGCAGATGGTCGTCGAGCGTCAGCTCAACGCCGAGGGCAAGACGCGGACCGACTTCACGCGCGAGCAGTTCGTCGAGCGCGTCTGGCAGTGGAAGGCCCAGTCCGGCGGCACGATCAACCAGCAGTTCCGCCGTCTCGGCGCCTCGCTCGACTGGTCGCGCGACTGCTTCACGATGGACGAACGGCTCTCGAGGAGCGTCACCGAGGCCTTCGTGCGTCTCCATGAAGACGGTCTGATCTATCGGGGCAAGCGCCTCGTGAACTGGGACCCGGCGCTGCTCACCGCAGTGTCCGATCTCGAGGTGCTCAGCGAGGAGGAAGAGGGCTCGCTCTGGCATCTTCGCTACCCGCTCGCGGACGGCAGCGGTCATCTCGTCGTCGCGACGACGCGTCCGGAGACGATGCTCGGCGATATGGCGGTCGCGGTGAATCCCGACGACGATCGCTATCGGCACATGGTCGGCCGGCAGGTCCGCTTGCCGATCGCCGACCGTCTGATCCCGATCATCGCCGATGACCATGTCGATCCCGCCTTCGGCACCGGTTGCGTCAAGATCACCCCGGCGCACGACTTCAACGATTACGAGGTCGGACTGCGCCACGGACTGCCGCAGCTCAACATCTTCACCCCGCAGGCCCGCCTCAATGACAGCGTGCCGCCGGCGCTGCGCGGCCTCGACCGCTTCGAGGCACGCCAGCGCGTCGTCGCCGAATTCGAGCGGCTCGGACTGCTCGAGAAGATCGAACCGCACCGGCTCATGGTGCCGCGCGGCGACCGTTCCGGCGTGGTGATCGAGCCCTATCTCACCGACCAGTGGTACGTGAAGATCGCACCGCTCGCCGAGCCCGCGATCCGCGCCGTCGAGAGCGGCGCGATCCGCTTCGTCCCCGAGAACTGGGCGCGCACCTACTTCGAGTGGATGCGCAACATCAAGGACTGGTGCATCAGCCGCCAGCTCTGGTGGGGTCATCGCATTCCAGCGTGGTACGACGACGCCGGGAAGGTCTACGTCGGCCGCGACGAAACCGAGGTCCGCCTCAATCACGGTCTGCCCACGAGCGTCGCACTCCGCCAGGACGAGGACGTGCTCGACACGTGGTTCTCGTCGGCACTGTGGCCGTTTTCGACTCTCGGCTGGCCACAGCAGACGCCAGAACTGCGGCGCTTCTATCCGACGAGCGTACTGGTCACCGGTTTCGACATCATCTTCTTCTGGGTCGCCCGGATGATCATGATGGGACTGAAGTTCATGGGCGATGTCCCCTTCCGCGAAGTCTACGTGCACGGCCTCGTGCGCGACTCGGAGGGCCAGAAGATGTCGAAGTCCAAGGGCAATGTCATCGACCCGCTCGACGTCGTCGACGGTATCGATCTGCCCACGCTGCTGCGGAAGCGCACCAGCGGACTGATGCAGCCGCACCTCGCCCCGGCAATCGAGAAGGCGACCCGCAAGGCCTACCCGCAAGGCATCGCGGCCTACGGCACCGACGCGCTGCGCTTCACGTTCGCCGCGCTCGCGACGCAGAGCGCCGACATCCGCTTCGACCTGCAGCGAGTGGCCGGCTACCGCAACTTCTGCAACAAGCTATGGAACGCGGCGCGCTACGCGCTGCTCGCGCTCGAGGACGCCGAGGGTCGGGCGCAGGATCCCGCGCTTCTGATTGGCCCGGCAGAACCGAGCATAGCCGATCGCTGGATCGTCTCGCGCCTCAGCCGCATGCTCGGGGACGTCGAGGCGGCCTTCCGCGACTACCGCTTCGACTTCGCCGCGACGGCACTCTATGAGTTCACCTGGTACGAGTTCTGCGACTGGTACGTCGAACTCAGCAAGGCCGTGCTGCAGTCCACTGCGGCGACTGCGGCGCAGCAGCGCGGCACACGCCGCACGCTCGCTACGGTGCTCGAGACCCTGCTGCGCGCGCTGCACCCGCTCATGCCGTTCATCACCGAGGAGATCTGGCAGCGCATCGCGCCCCATGCTGGCCGATATCGGGCTGCCGCCGGAGCTGCGTTGCCTGGCGGCAGGCCGAGCATCATGACCGCACCGTGGCCCGATGCGGCAGAGGCGCCGTGCGACGAGGACGCCGAGCGCGACGTCGGCTGGATTCAGCGCGTCGTGCTCGGCGTCCGCCAGATCCGCGGCGAGATGGACATCAGTCCGGCGAAGAAGCTGTCGGTGCTGTTCGAGAACGCCGCGGCGGCCGACCGCGCCTGCCTCGCGAACCACCGCGAATTCCTCGAGCGTCTTGCGGGCCTCGAGTCGCTGCGCCTGGTCGAACCCGGCGAGTCCGTGCCCCCGGCGGCGACCGCGCTGGTCGGCGAGCTCAAGGTGCTCGTGCCGATGGCCGGCCTGATCGATGCCAACGCCGAACTCGAGCGGCTCGGCAAGCGTCGCGCCAAGGCCGAAACGGAACTCGCCAAGGCGCGTGCCAAGCTCGCCGACGAGAATTTCGCGCGTCACGCGCCAGCCGAGGTCGTCGCGCAGGAGCGCCAGCGCGTGGCCGACTTCGAGGGCCAGTTGCGCGGCCTCGACGAGCAGGTGGCGCGCGTGCGCGTGCTGCTGGGGAGCAGCTGACCTTGGCGGACGCACTGGCTCAGGCCATCACGGCGCTCGATGAGATCATCCTCGGCAAGCCGCGTCAGTTGCGCCTGTGTGTCACCTGCCTGCTGGCGCGCGGCCACCTGCTGATAGAGGACGTGCCGGGCGTCGGCAAGACGACGCTCGCGCATGCTCTGGCCCAGGTCTTTGGTCTCGGATGGAATCGTGTGCAGTTCACGAGCGACCTGCTGCCCGCCGACATCATCGGTGTGTCCGTGTTCGACCGCATCAGCCAGCAGTTCGAGTTCCGCAAGGGTCCCGTGTTCACGCAGCTGCTGCTCGCCGACGAAGTCAACCGCGCGAGCCCGCGCACACAGAGCGCGCTGCTCGAGGCCATGGAGGAGCGTCAGGTCAGCGCCGACGGCCAGACCTACGTGCTGCCCGAACCGTTCTTCGTGGTCGCGACACAGAACCCGACTGAGCAGCTCGGTACCTTCGCGCTGCCCGAATCGCAGCTCGACCGCTTCCTGATGCGCGTCGAGCTCGGCTATCCGGATGCCGAACACGAGCGCGAACTGCTGCGCGGCGGCGAGCGGCGCGACCGGCTCGCTTCGCTGCAGGCTTGTCTCGACGCCGTTCGTGTGCTTGAACTGCAGCAGCGCGTGCGCCGCGTGTACGTCGCCGACCTGCTGCTCGACTACGTGCAGCGACTAATCCAGCGCAGCCGCGAGCATCCGGATCTCAAGCTCGGACTGTCGCCTCGCGCCGGACAGGGCCTCGTCCGGGCTGCACAGGCCTGGAGCCACCTTCAGCGACGCTCCGCCGTGCTGCCGGAAGACGTGCAGGCCGTATTCCCGGCCATTGCGACCCACCGGATGGCGCTGCGCGAGACCGCAGTGTCGCGCAGCGCACGGGACGTGGCGGCCGAGATCGTGCGGGCAGTGCCGGTCCCGGAGTGAGGCCGTGGCGCTGCCCCGAGCTGCGTCCCGCCACAGAGGGTCAGCGCCGCGCGAGCGGTTGGCGATTGCGTCACGGATACGCGCCGCGCTCACCTCACGCGCCGCCGAATGGAGCCGGCGCCGGCAGGGTCTCGACCGCTTCCCTGTGCGGATCGAGCGGCGCCGGCTCTACATCCTGCCGAGCCGCGCCGGCCTTGGCTTCGGTGCGTTGTGGCTATGCATGGTGCTGGCCGGGCTCAACTACGCGAACAGCGTCGCGCTGCTCCTCGCGTTCTCGCTCGGCGGCTTCGCGCTGGTCGGCATGCACCACTGCCACCGAAATCTGCAGGGACTGCGCCTCCTGTCTTTGACCGCGGCGCCCGCCTTCGCCGGCGAACCCGGCCGCATCGAGCTGCTACTGGAGAACGACGCCAATCTGGACCGGCATGGCATCACCGCCCGGATCGGCGATTCTCATGCCACGCTCGGGACCCTGGCCGCGGGTGCCGCGGGCCGGCTCGTATTGACTGTGCCTACCGCCCGGCGCGGCCGCCTGGCCGTGCCACCCATTCGGATCGCGACCGCCTTCCCTTTCGGCCTGTTCACGGCCTGGACCTGGCTGCACACCGATGCGACTGTGCTGGTCTACCCGACAGCGCGCGGCGCTTTGCCGCCGCCGCTCGCAACCTCCGACCGCGAGACCGGTGAACATGCGCTCGCCGGCGGCAACGACGAGTGGTCGGGCCTGCGCCCGTTCCGGGATGGCGACTCGCCACGCCAGGTCGCTTGGAAGAGCTACGCCCGTGGGCTGCCGCTCGTCGTCAAGGAATACGTGGGGCGCAGCGCGCGCACGCTGGTCTTCGACTACGCGGCGCTGGCCGGACTCGGCACCGAAGCGCGGCTCGAGCAGCTCGCGCGCTGGGTCGTGGATGCCGAGGCACGCGGCCAGCGCTATGCGCTGCGCCTGCCGGTCGCAGTGATCGACGAGGGGCGCGGCGCGGTGCACCGCCACCGCTGCCTCGAGGCGCTGGCGCTTTATGCGTGAGCGCTGGCGCGAAGCCTGGCCGGAACGCGAGCGGGCACTGCGCTGGGTCATCGCTGCGTTCAGCGCGGCCGTCGCCCTGCATGCCGACCGCCTGCCGCCATGGTGCCTCGCGGCGATCGCCGCGATCGTGCTATGGCGTCTGTTCGCTGCAGTCGCTTCGCTCGCCCTGCCGCGGCGGCTGATCCGGCTCGGCCTCGGCGGCAGCCTGCTGCTCGCCGTCGTCGTGCAGTTCAGCAGCCTCTCGGGACTCGCTGCCGGCAGCGCCCTGCTCGCCGCTATGGGCGCCGTGAAGCTGCTCGAGACGCGCGGACGCCGCGATCATTACATCGTGCTCGGTGTCAGCCTGTTCCTGATGATCGCAGCGACGCTCGACCGGCAGGGGCTGGCGCGCATCGGCTTGTACGCTGCACACCTGTGGCTGTGTTGCGCCGCGCTCGCGATCGTCGGCACGCCCGATGCACGCCTGCCCGCGCGCACGGCCTTCGGACTCGCCGGGCGGACGCTGGCCTATGCGTTGCCGCTGACAGTGCTGCTGTTCCTGTTCTTCCCGCGCGTCCAGGGGCAGATCTGGTCGCTGCCGGCCGGCAATGCGGCGGTCACCGGACTCGGTGACGAAATGAGCCCGGGATCGATCAGCCAGTTATCCGAATCCGAGGAGCCGGCATTCCGCGTGACCTTCGAGGGCGCCCCGCCACCGTCGACTTCGCTTTACTGGCGCGGCCCGGTGCTCCACCAGTTCGACGGCTACACCTGGCGGCGCGAACTCGGTCGCGTCTACCGCAGCGCCAGACTCGAGTACGAGGGCCCGGAGTATCGCTACCGGATCACGCTCGAGCCCCACCGTCAACGCTGGTGGTTCGCACTCGACCTGCCGGTGCCACCGCAGCAACCGGGCGTTTTCTTCACGTTCGACTACCAGCTCGTCAGCGCGGAACCGGTCAGTCAGGCCGTCAGCTACGAACTCGTTTCCCACATCCGCTATCGCAGTGGCGACGAGGCATCGCTGCTCGCGCGCCGCATCGACCTGCAGCTGCCGACTGGCCGCAACCGCCGCACGCTCGAGTGGGCGCAGCGCGAGCGCGCCGCGGCCGGCAGCGATGCCGCCTTCGTCCGGCGCGTGCTGGAGTTTTTCCGCGATGGAGGTTTCGTCTACAGCCTGACACCCCCGCTCCTCGATCTCGACTCGGTCGACGATTTCCTGTTCCGCACGCGCAGCGGGTTCTGCGGCCACTATGCATCGGCGCTCGCGACCCTGATGCGTGCGGCGGGCATCCCGGCACGCGTCGTGACCGGCTATCACGGCGGCGAGTGGAATCCGATCGGGCAGTATCTGATCGTTCGGCAGTCCGAAGCGCACGCCTGGGTCGAGATCTGGATCGACGGGCGCGGCTGGAGTCGTGTCGATCCCACCGCCGTGGTCGCTCCAGACCGGCTGCAGCGTGCGGCGCTGGACCGCATCGCCGGCGCGGAGGGTGCTGCCGATCCGCTGATCGCCGAGCTCGACACCCTGGCGCGCATCGCGCTGACCTGGGACGCGATCAATACGTGGTGGAAGATTCGCGTGCTCGACTTCGACCTCGGCAGCCAGCTCAAGCTGCTGCGCGGCCTCGGCTTCGAGCGCCCGGCCCTGCGGCAGCTCGGCTGGCTGGTGGCCGGCGGCCTCGCGGCCTGGCTACTCGTGATCGCGCTGCGCTTCGGACGCGCGCCGCGCGCCGCGCGCGGCGATGCGCTGGCGCGCGGCTACCGGAGCCTCTGCGCGCGGCTCGCGGCGGCCGGCATCGCGCGCGCACCGCAGGAAGGCCCGCTCGCCTACGCGGCTCGCCTCGCCCGCGAGCGTCCGGATCTGGCAGCGCGCGTGCTCCCGGTCCTCGAACGCTACGCCCTCGTCCGCTTCGGTCCCCGCGCTAGCGATGCGCAGACCCGGGCCGTGGCGCGCGAGCTGCGCTCGCTGCGGCCCTGACCCGCTATCGCGCCATCACGATTCGAGGCGATCCTGGGCCATACTTGCCGGCAGGCCAGTCACAGCCCCACGGGAGTCGCATCTTGGCCGATCTGACGACACAGTCCGACTGAGCTTGCGACTGCCGATGACGCCCTTCTCCTGGCTGGTCGCGGCGAGCGCGATCGTCGCTGCAGTCACGCTGCTGCTCTGGCGTCGCCGCCAGAGCGCGCAGGCGCTGGCCGCGCCTCTCGAACCTGCGCAGCGCGACGCACTCGCGCGACTGTCACCGCTTTACTCGCGCATGCCCGACCCGCTCCGCCGCGAACTCGAACCGGCGATGCGCGCCTTCCTCGGGCGCGTCGATTTCGTGGGTTGCAACGGCCTCGAGGTGCGCGACGAAATGCGCCTGCTGGTCGCGATGCACGCGGCACTGCTGACGCGCCGTGCCGGCATCGGTGCCTTCGGGCGACTCTACAGCGTGCTCCTGTATCCCGACGAGTTCGTCGTCGCGCAGCGGATCGAGGACGAGGAGACGGGTCTGGTCACCGAGGGCTCGGAAGTGCTGTCGGGCCAGACCATCGAAACCGACCGCGTGATCGTCTCATGGCGTG
Source organism: Gammaproteobacteria bacterium (assembly GCA_037444685.1). Classification (GTDB taxonomy): domain Bacteria; phylum Pseudomonadota; class Gammaproteobacteria; order Steroidobacterales; family Steroidobacteraceae; genus UBA964. The sequence goes on along the minus strand of JBBILX010000005.1, from coordinate 234,726 downwards.
ACGTCCTCGAGGGTGCTGCCTCCGACCGGCCGTACAACGTGATCGCCCACGAGCTCGCCCACTACCTCGATCACGTGCACGGTGGCGCGCTGTCCGATCCGCAAGGCGCGGCCGCGTGGCACGCGACGCTGGCGCGCGAGCAGGCAGCGCTGCAGGATGCGCTCGATCGCGGCGAGGAGACCCTGATCGATCCGTACGGCGCCGAGGATTCCGCCGAGTTCTTCTGCGTCGCCACCGAGGCGTTCCTCGAGGCTCCGGAGGAGCTCGCGACGCGGCATCCGGCGCTCTATGGCGAACTCAGCCGCTTCTACGGTCTCGATCCGGCATCTTGGCCGGCTCGCGCACCAGCATGAGCAGCAGCCCGCCGGCGACGAACAGCACGGCCAGCGAGACGATCGAGACGCGCGAACTGCCCGTCGTGAGCGCAACGACGGCTACCAGCAGCGGACCGATCACGGTCGCAAACTTGCCCATCATGTTGTAGAAGCCGAAGAACTCGCCGCCCTTGCCCGCGGGTACCAGCCGCCCGAACAGCGAGCGGGACAGACTCTGCACACCACCCTGCACCAGACCGATCACGACCGCGAGCGCGAAGAACTCCTCGATGGTGTCGAGGAAGAATGCATAGACGGTGGCCAGCGTGTAGACGCCAATGCCGATCAGGATGCCGCGTCGCGCCCCGATGCGGTCGCCGAGCCAGCCGAAGAACAGCGCCGCCGGAAAGGCCACGAACTGGGTCAGCAGCAGCGCTGCGAGCAGACTGCCGGTTTCGAGACCGAGCGCGACGCCGTAATCGACCGCCATCTTGATGATGGTGTTGACGCCATCGATGTACAGCCAGTAGGCGACGAGGAAGATCAGGATCTGTCGGTAGCGGCCGATCGAGCGCAGCGTCTCGACGAGCTCGGTCACCCCGCTGCGCGCGGCCGCCGCTAGCGACAGCCTGGCCGCCGGCGCCGCCTCGCGCACGTTCAGTGCGAGCGGCAGCAGGAACACGGCCCACCAGATCGCCACCGTCACGAAGGCGACGCGGATCGCCTCGGCGGCGTCGGCGAGACCGAACCATTGCGGGCGCAGGGTCATCGCCACGTTGACCGCGAACAGCGATCCGCCGCCGAGGTAACCGAGCGAATAACCGAAGGCGGATACCCGGTCGAGTTCGGTCTCCAAGGCCACGTCGAGCAGCAGCGCATCGTAGAACACGTTGGCGGATGCAAAGCCTATCGACGCCACCGTGAACAGCGCCGCCGCCGCGAACCAGTCACCCCTCTCGACGAAGAACAGCAGCGCCGTGCCGACGATGCCGAGCAGCGTCCAGGCGATCAGGAAGCGCTTGCGCCCCCCGCCGCGGTCGGCCATCGCGCCGAGTACGGGCGCCAGCAGCGCGACGATGAAGCCGGCGATGCCGTTGGCGAGACCGAGTCGCGAGGTGCTGACGGTCGGGTCGACGCCGAGGCTCCAGTAGCGCTGGAAGAAGGCCGGAAAGAACCCTGCCATGACTGTGGTCGCAAAGGCCGAGTTGGCCCAGTCGTAGAGCGCCCAGGACCACACGGGACGGCGCCGGAACAGCGCGCGGGCAGGCGCGGCGGGAACAGGCTCGGTCGCGCCGCCGTGGCTCATGCCGCGCTTTGCGCAGCCTGAGCCGCGAGCGTCTCGCGCGTCTCGCGGAAAATCAGGGCGGGCCAGCGCTCGAGCGTCAGCTCGAGGTTCACCCGCGAGGGCGCGAGGTAGACCAGCGCACCGCTGTGGTCGACGGCGAGGTTCTCGTAGGCCTTGCTGCGAAACTCCTCGAGCTTGCGCTCGTCCTGGCCGGCGTAGACCCAGCGCACCGTGTGCACCGCGACGGGCTCGAACGCGCACTGCACCCCATACTCGTCCTGCAGGCGAAAGGCGACGACCTCGAACTGCAACTGCCCGACCGCGCCGAGGATCATGTCGTTGTTGCGCAGCGGCTTGAACAGCTGCGTGGCACCCTCCTCGCAGAGCTGCGCGAGCCCCTTGGCCAGAGCTTTCATGCGCAGCGGATCCTTGAGCACCGCGCGCCGGAACAGCTCGGGCGCGAAGTTCGGCACACCGGTGAAGATCAGGTGCTCGCCCTCCGTGAACGAGTCGCCGATGTTGATCGTGCCGTGGTTGTGCAGGCCGATGATGTCGCCGGCAAAGGCCTCTTCGGCAGCGCTGCGCTCGGCCGCCATGAAGGTCAGCGCATCGGCGGCGCGCACGTCCTTGCCGAGTCGAACGTGTCGAATCCGCATGCCGCGCGTGTACTTGCCCGAGCACAGGCGCAGGAAGGCGATGCGATCGCGGTGACCCGGATCCATGTTCGCCTGGATCTTGAAGACGAAGCCGGTCAGGCGTGTCTCGTGCGGCTGCACCACCCGCTGCACGGCGGGACGAGGCAACGGAGCGGGCGCAAGCGACGTGAAGGCCTTGAGCAGCTCCTCGACGCCGAAGTTGCCGATCGCCGAACCGAAGAACACCGGGGTCTGACGCCCGGCACGATACGCCTCGAGGTCGAACGCCTCCGTCGCACCGCGCACGAGCTCGATCTCTTCGTCGAAGGCGGCCGCGCGCTCGCCGAGCAGCTCGCGACCGGCACTGCTGTGCAGGCCATCGACGACGAGGTTCTGGCCGACGCGGCCCTTTTCGCCGGCCGCATACACGTAGATGCGATCCTCGCCGAGGTGATAGATCCCGAGAAGATCGCGACCCATGCCGATCGGCCAGGTCACAGGAGCAGTGCCGATGCGCAGCACCCGCTCGATCTCATCGAGCAGTTCGATGGGCGGCCGACCTTCGCGGTCGAGCTTGTTGATGAAAGTCATGATCGGCGTGTCGCGCAGCCGACAGACATCCATCAACTTGATGGTCCGCTCCTCGACACCCTTCGCGCAGTCGATCACCATGAGGGCCGAGTCGACCGCCGTCAGCGTCCGGTAGGTGTCCTCGGAGAAGTCCTCGTGCCCCGGCGTGTCGAGCAGGTTGACGATGCAGTCGCCGTAAGGGAACTGCATCACCGACGAGGTGACCGAGATGCCGCGTTGCTGTTCGAGCCGCATCCAGTCGGAGGTGGCATGTCGGGTCGCCTTGCGCCCCTTGACGGTACCAGCCATCTGGATCGCGCCGCCGAACAGCAGCAGCTTCTCGGTCAGCGTGGTCTTGCCGGCGTCCGGGTGCGAGATGATCGCAAACGTGCGGCGGCGAGCGATTTCCTGCTCGAGCGGGCTCATCGGGGAGTATTGGGCGATGGGGAAGGCCGCGATTCTAGCAGCACGGTCACGTCCCAACGGGCGCTCAGTCCTGCGGAATCAGCGAACTGCGCAGCACGGCGGCGTCCTCGCGGCCGCCCACGGCCTGATAGTAGCCGCGTCGCAAGCCGACCTGGCGAAAACCCATGGATTGATACAGGCGGATCGCTGCCGTGTTGCTCGGCCGGACCTCGAGGAAGGCCTCCGTCATGCCGGCGAGTCGACCACGCTCGAGCAGATGCTCGAGCAGTCGCCGGCCCACGCCGCGGCAGCGGAACTCCTCGCGGACGCAGAGATTGAGGATGTGCGCCTCGCCGGCCCCGACGCTGAGAATCGCGTGCCCGATGATCACGCCGGCGAGCTCGACGACACGGCAGGTGTAACCGACGCGCAGACAGTCGCGAAAGACGCCCTCGCTCCACGGGAACTGGTATGAGGCCCTCTCCACCGCGACGACGGCGGGCAGGTCGGCTTCCGTCATGGCGCGGATCACGATCTCGGGGGCGCTGCGGACGAAATCGGCGGCAGTGGCCATCATCTCAAGGTCTCGGCGGCGCAGTCCCGCCGACCGTCTCCTCGAACACTCGGCGGGCCAACTTGAGGTCTTCCCATGCCTTGCGCTTCTCGCCGGGGGCGCGCAGCAGGTACGACGGATGATACGTGACCACCAGGGGTGTCCGCAGCGGACCGAAGCGATGCACCTGGCCGCGCAGGCGGCCGATCGGGGCTTCGGTGCCGAGCAGCGTCTGCGCCGCGATGCGACCGACGCAGAGGATGATGGCCGGGCGCAGCAAGGCAATCTGCCTCATCAGGTACGGCAGGCAGCAGTCGACCTCCTCGGGGCGCGGATCGCGATTCCCGGGCGGCCTGCACTTGAGGATATTGGCGATGAAGACCGTCGGCCGCGGCAGGCCGATCGCGAGCAGCATGCGGTCGAGCAGCTGTCCCGCAGGGCCGACGAAGGGCTCGCCGCGCAGGTCCTCCTGTTCGCCGGGAGCCTCGCCGACCACCAGCCAGCGCGCATGGACATCGCCGACGCCGAACACGGTCTGCGTGCGGCCGCTCGCCAGGCCGCAGCGCGTGCATGCGGCGACCTCGGCGCGCAAACGCTCCCAGTGGTCGGCAGGCTCAGTGGCGCGGTCCAGGGGAATCACGGCAGGGCCGGCCTTCGGCGGCAACTCGGAATACAGGTCGGCGACCGGCGCCGCGCCGGGGAGCGGGTGCGGCGGCGCGGCGGATGCACGCGCCGCGCGCGCCCGCCAGACATCGATGCCGAGCGCCTCGAGGTAATGCTCGCGTCGGTTCATGGGGCCGGGGCGGAATCAGGACGCGACGCCGCCGCGCACCACGCGCCGAAGCCTGCGCCCGAGCCACTGTAGTGGCGCAGTCAGCGCGAAGACGCTGAACATCGCGAGCAGCATCGTGGCGGGCTCCGCGGCGATCAGCCCGAGGAAGACCGGCACGATGATGAAGTAGGCGAACTTGATGCGCCGGTCCCAGTCGACCTGCTTCATGCTGACGTACGGGAACTTCGACACCATGAGCGCGCCGGCTGCCGCCGTCAGCGAGAATGTCAGGATCAGGCCCGCGAGCCCCGGCTCGCGCCAGCCGCTCGAGAACCAGACGAAGGCGGCAACGAGCGCCGCGGCCGACGGGCTCGGCAGCCCTTCGAAGTAACGCTTATCGACGCTCGCGGCACGCGAGTTGAAGCGCGCGAGGCGAAGCGCTGCGCAGACGGCATAGAAGAACGCGGCGATCCAGCCGAAGCGTCCCCAGGCATTGCCGTATTCGGCGATCCGCGCCACACCCCACTGATAGGCGACGAGCGCGGGCGCAAGGCCGAAGGAGACCATGTCGGCGAGGCTGTCGTACTCCTTGCCGAAGCTGCTCTCGGTGCGCGTCCAGCGCGCCACGCGCCCGTCGAGGCCGTCGAAGATCATCGCGAGGAAGATCGCGCCGCCGGCGCGCGCGAAGTCGCCGTTGATCGCCGAGACGATCGAGAAGAATCCGCAGGCGAGGCAGGCCGTGGTCAGCAGGTTCGGCAGCAGTGAGACGCCGCGACGGCGGGAATCGGCACCGGGGTGTGGAGTCGACGTGGACAAGCGGATTCCGGTTGGACGGAGCAGGAGCGTCCATGATAGGCCCGCGCTCCCGGCAGCGCCAACGGCCGCCGCCGGCACCGCCCTGCTACCATTGCTACCATTGCGGCTTTAGGTCGCGTGACGAACCCGATGCGCTGGTCGCGATACCCCATTCAGACCATCAAGGAGACCCCAGCCGAAGCCGAGGTCGTGAGCCACCAGCTGATGCTGCGGGCCGGACTGATCCGCCGCCTCGCCGCCGGCATCTACACCTGGACGCCCCTCGGGCTGCGTACGCTGCGCAAGGTCGAGAACATCGTCCGGGAGGAAATGGATCGCGCCGGCGCGCTCGAGGTCCTGATGCCCGCTGTGCAACCCGCTGAACTCTGGCAGGAATCGGGCCGCTGGGAACAGTACGGACCCGAGCTGCTGCGCCTCAAGGACCGCCACCAGCGCGACTTCGTGATCGGTCCGACGCACGAGGAGGTGATCACGGATCTCGCACGCCGCGAGCTCAAGAGCTATCGTCAACTGCCGGTCAACTTCTACCAGATCCAGGTGAAGTTCCGAGACGAGATCCGGCCGCGCTTCGGCGTCATGCGCGGGCGCGAGTTCATCATGAAGGACGCCTATTCGTTCCACGCGGACGAGGCGTCACTGCGGGAGGGCTATGCGCTGATGCGCGAGGCCTATACGCGGATGTTCACGCGCATGGGACTCGAGTTCCGTGCCGTGCAGGCCGACACGGGCGCGATCGGCGGCAGCGTCTCCGAGGAGTTCCAGGTGCTTGCGCAGTCGGGCGAGGACGCCATCGCCGTCGCCGATGGCGACGACTTCGCGGCGAACCTCGAGCTCGCGCCGGCGCTGCCGCCGGCCGGGCCGCGGCCTCGGCCGAACGCGTCACTCGCGCGCGTCGCGACGCCTGGCCAGCGCACGATCGCCGAGGTGGCCGCCTTCCTCGGCATCGAGCCGCAGCGGACCGTCAAGCTGCTGATCGTCGAGGGCAGCGAACCTGGGACGCTGGTCGGGCTGCTGCTGCGCGGCGACCACGAGCTCAACGGGGTCAAGGCGCAGAAGCTCCCCGGCGTCGCGAGTCCGCTGCGCATGGCCTCGCCCGAGGCAGTCGAGGCCGCGACCGGCTGCGAGCCGGGTTTTCTCGGCCCCGTGGGGCTGTCGATACCGCTGTATGCCGATCACGCCGCGCTCGCGCTCTCGGACTTCGTCTGCGGCGCGAACGAGCGGGACGTGCACCTGACCGGCGTCAACTGGCAGCGCGACCTGCCGGCACCGCCGGCCGCGGACCTGCGCAACGTGGTCGACGGCGATCCGAGCCCGACGGGGCGCGGCGTGCTGCGCATCGTGCGCGGCATCGAGGTGGGCCACATCTTCCAGCTCGGTCGCAAGTACAGCACCGCGATGCACGCGACCGTGCTCGACGACAGCGGCCGGAGCGTGACGATGTTCATGGGCTGCTATGGCATCGGCATCACGCGCATCGTTGCGGCCGCCATCGAACAGAATCACGACCGTGCAGGCATCGTCTGGCCCGAACCGCTGGCGCCCTTCCAGCTCGCGCTCGTGCCGCTCAACGCCTCGCGCTCCGAACGCGTGCGCACGACCGCCGAGAGGCTTTACGCCAAGTTCACCGCGGCGGGCATCGAGACGCTCCTCGACGACCGCGACGCTCGCCCGGGGGTCAAACTCGCCGACGTCGAGCTGATCGGCATCCCGCACCGCATCGTCGTCGGCGAGCGCGGGCTCGACGCGGGCAGGGTCGAGTACCGGCACCGCCGCGCCGCCGCCAACGAGGACATTTCGCTCGATGGAGCCGTCGAGTTCATCAGTTCGCGGCTCGCGCGCTGAGCCGATCCGCACGCCGCTGCTCGCTGCGGCGCTCGCGCTCGCGCTGGCCGCCGCGCCGCTGCGCGCGGACCAGCAGCGCGATCCGGAGCTCCGAGAAGTCCTCGCGCGCGCCATCGCCGAAGCGGAGTGCTTTGCCGATGAGCACGAGTCGGCAGTCTGGTACAAGCTCATGGAACCACGCCTGCGGCGCATCGTTTCCGACCGGGACGAGCGACTGCTGATCCTCAAGCACGTGTTCTGCGAGTCCAATCGCCCTGGTGAGCTGCGCCTGCCACCCGGACTCGTGATGGCAGTGATCGACGTCGAAAGCCGCTTCAACCGGTGGGCGGTTTCGTCGGCGGGAGCCGTTGGACTCATGCAGATCATGCCGTTCTGGCCGCGCGAGCTCGGCTTGCAGAGGCACCAGCTGGTGCGGATCCCCGAGAACATCCGCATGGGCACGGCGATCCTGCGACACTATCTCGAGCGCGAGCGCAACAACGTGCCGCGGGCCCTCGCCCGCTACAACGGCAGCGTCGGTCGCCGCTGGTATGCCGACATGGTCATCAACCGCTGGACCCGCTGGAACGGCGCCGACGACCTCGGTCTCGATCCCGGCGAGGCCGTGCTGAGGTACGGACGTGACTGAGATCCTGGTCCTTTACTACTCGCGGCATGGCGCCACGGCCGAGCTTGCCCGTCAGGTGTGCCGTGGCATCGAGAGCGTCGACGGGGCTGCCAGCGTGCTGCGCACCGTGCCACCGGTCAGCGCCGAGAGCGAACGTCCCGTGAAGGCCGTGCCGGATGCCGGTGCCCCCTACGCGACGCTCGACGACCTGCGTCGCTGTGCCGGTCTCGTGCTCGGCAGTCCGACGCGGTTCGGCAACATGGCCGCGCCACTCAAGTACTTCCTCGATGGCACATCGAGCCTGTGGCTGTCCGGCGAGCTCGCCGGCAAGCCGGCCGCCGTGTTCACGTCGACCCAGAGCCAGCACGGCGGCCAGGAATCGACGCTGCTGACGATGATGTTGCCACTGTTCCATCACGGCATGTATCTGGTCGGCGTACCGTTCACGGAGCGCGCGCTGACCGAGACGCGCACAGGGGGCACGCCCTACGGTGCCTCGCATGTCGCCGCGGCAGAGGGCAGCCCCCGGCCATCGGAGCACGAAGCCGCAATCGCGCGGGCGCTCGGGCGGCGCGTCGCCGGACTCGCGATCGCGCTCGCCGCGTCGGCTAGCGCTCGCCCAGCACCTCACGGATGAATGGCACGGTGAGCCGCCGCTGCGCCACGAGCGCAGCGTCATCGAGCTCGTCGAGCAGCTCGCAGAGCGCCCGCATGTCGCGCGGCCAGCGGCGCTGGACCCAGCGCAATGTCTCGTCGGGCAGCTCCACGCCGCGCAGCGCCGCGCGCCGCCGCAGCGCCTCGGCCTGCTGGGTCTCGTCGAGCTCGCGGACCTCGAAAATCGCGCTGCCGGCGAACCGAGAGGCGATGTCGGGCAGGCGCCAGTCGAGGCGCGCGGGCGGCGCGTCGGCGCTGACGATCAGTGCCGCGCCGCGCTCCTCGGCGTCGCGGAACAGTCCGAACAGCGCGCGCTCGCACTCGGCGTCGCCGAGCGCGAGCGGCAGGTCGTCGATGCAGAGCCGGTCGACTCCGCGCCAGCCCTCGAGCAGCGCGGCGGTCACGGGCGGCAGTGCAGCGAGCGGCAGATAGGCGGCGCGCATGGCCGCGGGCGTCGCGGCGCACACCGCCTGCAGCAGATGGCTGCGGCCGCTGCCCGGCGGACCCCATAGCCAGCAGACCCCGGCTCCGTCCCGCGCGAGGGCCCGCAGTCGCTCGACGAGCTCGGCGTTGGCGTCGGCGAGGAAGCTGTCGAATGTGGCGCGCTCGCGCAGACGCACGCCGAGCGGCAGCTGGCGCATCTCAGCTGCGCCCGACATCGCCGGTACCCGGCGCTGGCAGCCACCATGCGCGGCTCACGAACTGTCGCAGGTAGTCGACGCCGGAGAGCAGCGTAGTCGCCAGCGTCGCGATGGCCAGGAATTCGAGCAGCTCACGGGGCGGCAGGCCCCAGCCTGCGTGGCCGATCGCCAGCAGCAGCACGCTGATCTGCAGCGCGGTGTTGATCTTCGAGATCACCGTTGGCCGGCCGCGCAGAGGGCCGAACCAGAGCCGGTACACGAGCGCACCGCCTCCGATCACGAGGTCGCGAGCGATCGCTGCGGCGGCCAGCCACCACGGCACGATGGCGAGCCACGAGGCGGCCACGAACATGCTGACCAGCAGCAGCTTGTCGGCGAGCGGATCGAGGAAGCGCCCAAGATCCGACGTCCACTGGAAGCGCTTGGCAAGGGACCCGTCGATGCCGTCGGAAACGGCGGCGATCGCGAACAGGGTCAGGGTGAGGCCATATCGTCCCGCCGCGAGCGCGGCGACGGCCGGCCAGGTCAGCAGGATGCGCAGCACGCAGATCAGGTTGGGGAGGTGGCGCATGGCTTCAGTCCGGGCGCAGCGCGTAGCCGATCCGATCGCCACCGGCCGTACCGGCGACGAACGCCGGGTGGGTGGCGAGCGCGTCGACGAGGCCCGCCGCCCCGCCACGCACAGCGACCTCGAACAGCGCGCGCCCGGCACCGAGCTCGAGCAGCGAGACGCCGCTGACGCCGGCCACCGCGCCGAGCAGGCGCTCGGCGCGAACGTAGTCGGTCAGCGTCGTCACACCGCTGATCTCGACCGCCACGTTCGCCTCCGGCTGCTCCAGGCGCGCGATCGCCGCACTGGCGAGGCGATCCGCGGCCGTGTCGATCGCGTCCGCCAATGAACCCGTCCACTCTTCGACGCCGGCGCGCGTGACCAGCCGCCAACGCCACTCGCCGACGACCCCGCTGGCCGCTCTCGAGCCGATCAGGGTCACGTCGGCCCCTGCGGCGCGCGCCGCTTCGAGTGCGGACGCAGCGTCCAGCTCCGGGTCGAGGGCCGTGGCGATCGATTGCACCGGCAAGCCGCGTGCGCCCGCGGCTCGCTCGACCTCGTCGCGCCAGGCGCTGCCGCCGCTGGGGGCCGCGCCGGTCTCGAACCCGACCAGCACGACTTCCCGGGCGCGCGGCCAGAGCCGACCGCCTGCCGCGACGATCGCGCGATCGAGCGCGGCGCCATCGAGCGTCACCTGCAGTCCGCCGCTGACCAATCGAAAGCTACGCACGAAACGTCGTGGCTCGGCACGCAGCGCTGCGTAGCTTGGGGAGTCGGCCGCCGCTCGAACGCCGGTGGCGCGCACCAGCGCCATGCGCAGCGCTTCTAGGAAGGCAGTGGGCGCATCGGTCGACGAGGTCGTCACCTCGTACGGACGCACCGCCTGCACGGCCAGCACGGGCGTGACGGCCAGCATGGTGAGCAGTGGGCCGATGCAGCGGGCGCGCCGCGCGGCAATCGCAGGCCGGACGCCGATGGCGATCATGTACGGAAATCGAAGCGACTGCGGTCTGGGGAGGCGGCTACAATAACACAGGCATCCCGCCCCTCCCGCGGCGCGGCGCGCGACATGAACCCAGGCAAGCAGGCAGGCATCACCTATCGCGACGCCGGCGTCGACATCGACGCGGGCGACGCGCTGGTCGACCGAATCAAGCCGCTCGTACGGCGCACGCAGCGGCGCGAGGTGCTGGCCGGCATTGGCGGCTTCGGCGCACTGGTCGAGATCCCGCCGGGCCGGTGGCGTCACCCGGTGCTCGTCTCGGGCACGGACGGTGTCGGCACGAAACTGCGGCTCGCCATCGACACGGGTCGACACGACACGATCGGCATCGATCTCGTCGCGATGTGCGCCAACGATGTCGCGGTCTGCGGCGCCGAGCCGCTGTTCTTCCTCGATTACTACGCCACGGGCAAGCTCAGCGTCGAGGTCGCCGCGCGCGTCATCGAGGGTATCGTCGCCGGCTGCGAGCAGGCCGGCTGCGCGCTGGTTGGCGGCGAGACCGCGGAGATGCCGGGCATGTATGACGGTGAAGACTACGATCTCGCTGGCTTTTGCGTTGGCATCGTCGAGAAGGACGGCATCATCGACGGTTCACGCATGCGCCCAGGCGACGTCGTGCTCGGCCTGCCCTCGAGTGGCGCGCACTCGAACGGCTATTCACTGATCCGCAAGCTCATCGCCGTCTCTGGCGCCGATCCCACGACACAGCTCGACGGTCGACCGCTGTTCGACCGTCTGCTCGAGCCGACCTGCATCTATGTCAAGGCCATGCTGGCGCTGGCGGCCAGCGTTCCCGTCAGCGCGTTCGCGCACATCACCGGCGGCGGGCTCACGGACAACATTCCGCGTGTCCTGCCGGCAGGACTCGAGGTGGTGCTCGAGCGGGCGAGCTGGCCGCGTGACCCGCTGTTCGACTGGCTGCAACGCACGGCCGGCATTGACGATGCGCACATGCATCGCACGTTCAACTGCGGCATCGGCATGGTCGCGATCGTGCCGGCCGCCCTGGCTGATGCGGCCCGCGCCACGCTCGCGGCCGCGGGGCAGCGCGCCCTCGTCATCGGCGAGGTGCGCAGCGGCGATCGGGGCACGCTGATCCAGTGAGCCCACTGCGGCTCGCCGTGCTGATCTCCGGGCGCGGCAGCAACCTGCTCGCGATCGACGACGCCTGCCGCGACGGCCGCCTCGATGCCAGGATCGTGTTCGTCGGCAGCGACCGTGCCGCGGCCGGGCTCGAGGCAGCCCGGGCGCGCGGCCTGCCGGCGTTGCAGCTCGACGCCAAGGGCTTCGCCACCCGCGCCGGGCACGAGGCGGCGTTGCGCGAGGCGATCGACGCGGCAGGGGCCGACTGGGTCGCGCTCGCAGGCTACATGCGGGTGCTCGGCGAGCCGTTCGTCGCGCACTATGCGGGCAGGATGCTCAACATCCATCCTTCGCTGCTGCCGCGGCACAAAGGCCTGCATACGCACCGGCGCGTGCTCGAGGCCGGAGACCGCTGGCACGGAGCGAGTGTGCACTTCGTCACGTCCGAGCTCGACGCGGGCCCGGTGGTCCTGCAGGGTCGCGTCCCTGTGGTCGCCGGCGACGACGAAGCACGGCTTTCAGCACGCGTTCAGGCCTGCGAACACATCATCTACCTGCGTGTACTGCAATGGATCGCGAGCGGCCGGCTCGTCTACCGCGACGGTCCCTGGCTCGACGGCCAGCCGCTACGGGCACCGATCGTGGAGGATTTCCTTGACACCGAAGCCGATGCTGCCCGATGAGCCGCCGCGCCCGCGACCCTGTCGCGCGCTGCATACGTGGGCTCGCACCCTGATCTGGGGCGTCGCCCTCGGTGCAGCGCTGCTCGCACCGTTCGCGGTCGTACGACCCGCCGATGCAGCAGCCCCGGCGTCGGATCCGTCGGGCACACTGGAACCGTTCACCGTCGAATTCGCGGTCACCTGGCGAGGCATCAACGCCGGCACTTCCTCGCTGCAGCTCGAACGGCTCGGGCCGGGGCGATGGCGCTACAGCTCGCGGAACCATGCCCGCGGCCTCGCGCGGCTGGTCTTTCCGGGCGAAATCACCCAGATCAGCGAGTTCACGCTGAACGGTGCGGTCTGCCCGCGGCGCTTCGAGGGCGACGACGGTTCGGCGGATACGAGTCGCGACGTCCGGCTCGAGTTCGACTGGGCCGCCGGACGCGTCCGCGGCATTGCCGAGCGGCAACCGGTCGATCTCGCGCTGCAGCCGGGCGTGCAGGATCCGATGTCCGTGCAGATCGCGCTGTTGGTGGAGCTCGCCGCAGGCCGCGAACCAGGGGGGTTCTGGCTCGTCGACAAGAACCGCATCAAGGGCTACGAATATCGCAGCGAGGGCACGGCCCGGTTGAGCACGGCGGCCGGCGACTTCGAGACGGTGATCTGGAGCAGCCGCCGACCGGGATCCGACCGCGTGACGCGGGTCTGGTATGCGCCCGCGCTCGGTTACCTGCCCGTGCGCGCGGAGCGGACCCGCGGCGGACGGGCCGATATCGAGATGACGCTCAGGTCTTTGGCAAGGTGACGCCGGTCTGTCCCTGGTACTTGCCGCCGCGGTCGCGATAGGACGTCTCGCAGATCTCGTCGCTCTCGAAGAACAGCATCTGCGCGACGCCCTCGTGCGCGTAGATCTTCGCCGGCAGCGGCGTGGTGTTGGAGAACTCGAGCGTGACGTGTCCCTCCCACTCCGGTTCGAGGGGCGTCACGTTGACGATGATGCCGCAGCGCGCGTAGGTCGACTTGCCTAGACAGATCACGAGCGTGCTGCGGGGAATGCGGAAGTACTCGACCGTACGAGCCAGCGCAAACGAGTTCGGTGGGATGATGCAGACGTCGGCTTGCACGTCCACGAAGCTCTTCTCGTCGAATCGCTTCGGATCGACGATGGTCGAGTTGATATTGGTGAAGATCTTGAACTCGTTGGCGCAGCGCACGTCGTAGCCATAGCTCGACGTCCCGTAGGAGACGATCCTGTGGCCGTCGACGGCGCGCACCTGCTCGGCCGCGAATGGCTTGATCATGCCGTATTCGCTCGCCATGCGGCGGATCCACCGGTCCGACTTGATGCTCATGATTCCTCGACGACGATCTTCGGAAACAGCGCGCTGCGGTCGCGTCCACGGCGCGCGAGCTCACCGGCCGCACGGCGCGCCATGCGCAGGTAGGCGAGCGCGCGGGGCGAGCCTGGCTCGGCGACCACGGTCGGCCGACCGCTGTCGGTCTCGGCACGGACGCGCCCGTCGAGGGGCAGTTCGGCGAGCAGTTGCACGCCGTACTGCTCTGCCATCCGTGCCCCGCCACCAGCGCCGAAGATGTGTTCCTCGTGGCCGCACTGCGAGCAGATGTGCGTGCTCATGTTCTCGACGATGCCGAGCACTGGCACGTTGACCTTCTCGAACATCCGGAGCCCCTTGCGGGCATCGGCGAGCGCGAGATCCTGCGGTGTCGTGACGATCAGCGCGCCGGCGACCGGCACCCGCTGCGAGAGCGTGAGCTGGATGTCGCCGGTCCCGGGAGGCATGTCGACGACCAGGTAGTCGAGCTCGCCCCAGTCGGTGTCGGCGAGGAGTTGGTTCAGCGCCGAAGTCACCATCGGACCCCGCCAGACCATGGGCTGCTCGACGTCGACCAGGAAGCCGATCGACATGCCGACGACGCCGTGCGCGCGCAGTGGCCGGATGCGCTTGCCATCGGGCGAGGACGGGCGCTCACCGCTGAGCCCCAGCATGATCGGCAGGCTCGGGCCGTAGATGTCTGCGTCGAGCAGGCCGACGCGGGCGCCCTGCACGGCCCAGGCCAGCGCAAGATTCGCCGCGACCGTGGATTTGCCGACTCCGCCCTTGCCGGAGGCGACGGCGATCACGTTGCGGATACCCTGCAGCGCGCTCAAACCCCGCTGCACGGCGTGCGTGACGATCTGCGACTCCAGTTCGAGCTCGAAACGCTGTTCGATGCCGCGGGCGCGCAGGGCCTCTGCGAGCTGTGGCGCGAGTTCGGCGGCATAACCGTCCGTCGGGAAACCGAAGCGCAGGCGCACACGCCACGGGCCGCCGCCAGCGCCGGGCTCGACGGCGACCACGGCGCGGGCTTCGCCGAGCGTCTGGCGCAGGTTGGGGTCGAAGTACTGCTCGAGCGCCGCGCGGACGGTGCTCGTGTCGGGCTCTGACATAGGCCTCGGGCGGACCGTGGGGAAGTCCGCGATTCTAGCAGCCTGGCGCCGTCCGGGAGGGGCCCTATGGCATACTGAATGTCCGATGTTTTGCTTGCCGATCGAAGGACCTTCGGACCGGGCCTGATGGGATTCCTCTCGAATCTTCGAGCCGACCGGATCATCACCGAGATCCGTGAGACCGCGGACGCCTCGAGCCCGGCGACGCAGAAGGCCGTCGCGCGGTTGCGCGACATCGGCGACGATGCAATCTACCCGATCCTCGGTGCCCTCCCCGACGCCGACAAGCACGCGACGGCGGCCTTCGTCGAGGCGCTCTCGGGCATCGTGAACCAGAAGAACTTCGGCAAGTTCGTACAGGCCATGATCGAGGGCAGCCCGCGCGTGGTGCAGGCTCTCAAGTGGGCCCTGTCCTCGAGCCGAACCTACCCGCCCGGCCTCCTGCTCGAGGCGCTCGGCCAGGCCGACGTCCCCAAGGCCGCGATCCTCGACGTCATCATTGCGCAGAAGGACCGCTTCGGCGTCCGCGAACTGCTCAATGCCGCCTACAACCAGCAGCCGAACGAAAAGGTCGCGCTATTCCGCGTCGTGGCCCAGATCGCCACCGCGAACGACGTGCCCGAGCTCATCGGCCGCCTGCAGAGCAAGGATCAGATCGCGCGCATCCACATCATCAATACGCTGGGCCGCTTCAACATGCCGGCAGTACGCGAGGCGCTGCAGCACCAACTGCGGGACCCGAGCAAGCTCGTGCGCGCCACCGCCCTTGCCGCCCTCGCCAAGATGGACGGCCCCATCGACATCACACAGGTCGTGCCACTGCTGCGTGACGTCGAACTCGACGTGCAGAGCAAGGCCATCGACCTGCTGATCAAGGTGCGCGATCCCGACACCATCAAGTACCTGATCGACGTGCTCAAGGATCCCGAGGAGTCGGCGCGCCGTGCGGCCGTCGAGGTGCTCAACGAAGTCGGCGATGCGCAGTCGGTGAAGTTCCTGCTCGAGGCGATCTCCGACAGCGACTGGTGGGTGCGCAGCCGCGCTGCCGACGCGCTCGGCAAGATCGGCGGACCGAAGGTCGTCGACGCCGTCCTGACGCTGGTCCGTGACCCGAACGAGGACGTCCGTCGCGCCGCCATCGAGATCCTCAACCAGACCAAGGACGAACGCGCCGTCGACGAACTGATCGCCGCGACCCGCGACCGCGACTGGTGGGTCAGCGAGCGCGCTGTCGATGCGCTAGCGGAGATCGGCAGCAAGCGCGCCGTTCCGCGGCTCGTCGAAATGCTCGGCAAGGGCAACGTCAAGTCGCTGCCGATCGTGGTACGG
Organism: Gammaproteobacteria bacterium; assembly: GCA_037444685.1. GTDB lineage: Bacteria > Pseudomonadota > Gammaproteobacteria > Steroidobacterales > Steroidobacteraceae > UBA964. The sequence goes on along the minus strand of JBBILX010000005.1, from coordinate 218,556 downwards.
GCGCTCGGCAAGCTCGGCGAGCCGCGCACGGTCGACGCGATCATACGCGTCATGCAGACTCGTCCGGAGAAGGAGCTGCAGGTCGAAGCCGTCCACGCGCTCGCGAAGCTCGCCGACGACCAGCGCTACGAACACATACGCGTGCAGATCGAGGCGCAGACCGCCGCATCGGACAGCACGGTGTCGCGGGCCGCGCTCGGCGCGCTCGAGGAGCTGCAGAGGCGTTTCACGGCCACCACGGGCGGCGGCATCCGTGCGATCGATCCCGGCGACTCGGTTAGCGACGGCCCGCGCGCGAGGCCGGTCGAGCCCTCCCGCAGCATCATCCGCCCCGACGAGGAGGTCGTCCAACAGGTACGCTCCGCAGAGGCGAGTGCGGGGCCGCGGCTCGACATCTCGACGCTCAAGCCCGGCGACCTGATCGAGGGCCGCTACAAGTACATCCAGAAGATCGGCAAGGGCGCCTTCGGCACGGTGCTGCTGATGGAGGACACGGTCGTCGACGATCGGCTGATCCTCAAGTTCCTTAACCCGAACGTCTCGCAGGACGAAGAGATGATGAAGCGGTTCGTGCATGAGCTGCGCTACTCGCGCAAGATCACGCACCAGAACGTCATCCGAATCTATGATTTCCTCTACATCCAGGGAGCCTATGCGATCTCGATGGAGTACTTCCCCTCGCATACGCTCGGCGCCGAGATCGTCGGCGAAAAGCCGATGCCGCTCCCGCGCGCGATCGGCTTCGGCATCGACATCTGCACGGGGATGGCCGTGGCCCACCAGGCAGGGATCGTGCATCGCGACCTGAAGCCCGCCAATGTCCTGATCAACGATCAGGGCCTGCTGAAGATCGTCGACTTCGGCGTGGCGGCCGCACAGCGCGAGGGTGACACCCAGCTGACCAAGACCGGCTATGTCATCGGCTCGCCGAAATACATGGCTCCCGAGCAGATACTCGGCAAGAAGGTCGACCAGCGCGCCGACATCTATGCGACCGGCGTGATCCTCTTCGAGATGCTGACCGGGGTGCCGCCCTACTCGCGCGGCGATCACATGGCCGTCATGTACCAGCATGTCCAGGGCAAGGCGCGCAATCCGCAGGAACTCAACCCCGACCTGCCGCCCGGCCTTGCCGACGTGGTGATGAAGGCGATGGCCGTCGACAAGAACGCGCGCTACCAGACGATGGACGAGCTGCGCAGGGGACTCGAGGCGTACCGCAAGTCGTGAAGGAGGCCTGAACGTGGCCCGAATCGACTCTTTCCTCAAGCTCGGCATGCAGCAGGGGTGTTCCGACGTGCACCTCGCGGTCGGAGTGCCGCCCATGCTGCGCCTGAACGGCGACCTGCTGCCGATCAAGTTCCGCGACCTGCGCGACGCCGAGCTCGAGGGCTATCTGCTCGAGATCCTGACTAAGAAGCAGGCCGAGCAGTTCGCCGCCGGACACGACCTCGACTTCTCGTACGTCAGCGCCGACAAGGGCCGCTTCCGCGTCAACCTCTACCGCAAGGAGACCGGGATCGGCGCCACGTTCCGGGCGATTCCGACCGTGATCCCCTCGCTCGAGCAGCTCAATCTGCCGCCCATCGTCCGCAAGCTCTGCGACTACCACCAGGGCATGGTTCTCGTCACCGGCTCGACCGGCACGGGCAAGTCGACCACGCTCGCGGCGATGATCGACCTGCTGAACTCGACCCGCAAGCTCAACATCATCAGCCTCGAGGATCCGATCGAGTTCGTCCACCAGAGCAAGCAGAGCCAGGTCATCCAGCGCGAGCTCGGCACCCACATCCCGAGCTTTGCCGAGGGAGTGCGCGCCGCGATGCGCGAGGACCCGGACGTGATCCTCGTCGGCGAGCTGCGCGACGCCGAGACCATCTCGATGGCGATGACAGCCGCCGAAACCGGCCACCTCGTGCTCGGTACGCTGCACACGACCAGCGCGACCAAGACCATCGACCGCATCATCGACGCGCTGCCGATCGAACAGCGGGAGCAGACCAAGAGCTTCCTCTCGTCGAGCCTGATCGCCGTGATCACCCAGGTGCTGGTCAAGAATGCCGACAACCGCGGTCGTCGCGCGATCCTCGAGATCATGATGATGACGCGCGCGATCGCGAAGCTGATCCAGACCGACCAGACCTTCCAGATCCCGAGCCAGATACAGACCAATCGCGACATCGGCTCGCAACTGCTCGACCAGGCGCTGCTGCAGGCCCTGCAGGCGCGCGAGGTCGATCCCGAAGACGCCGTCTCCTACGCAACCGAGAAACGTCTGTTCGCGAAGTACGTCACCGATACGGCCATGCTGCCCAAGCTCGACGTGGCCGGAGGCTGAGGCATGCCGCGCATCGACGACTACCTGAACGTCGTGCTGCAGAGTCGCGGCTCGGACCTGCACTTCATGGCGGGTGACGTGCCGCGCGTGCGCGTGTTCGGCGAGTTGCGCCCCCTCTCGAAGGAGCCGCTCGGTGCCGAGTTCGTCCGCGAGACGCTGTACGAGATCATGCCGAAACCGGCGATGCAGAGGCTCGAGTCGCACGACGGTGCGGATTTCGCCTACACGATGGGCGAGGCCGGGCGCTTCCGCGTCAACGTGCTGCGTCACCTCAACGGGCTTGGAGCCGTGATGCGCGCGATCCCCTCGAAGGCGCTGACCATGGCCGAGCTCAAGCTGCCGGATGTCGTGCGCACGCTGGCTCTTTCCGCCAACGGTCTGATCCTCGTCACCGGCAAGACCGGTTCCGGCAAGTCGACGACGCTCGCGGCGATCATCGACGAGATCAACAGCCAGTTGAAGGGGCACATCCTCACCATCGAGGATCCGATCGAGTTCATACACCGGCGCAATAACTGCCTGATCAGCCAGCGCGAGGTCGGCGTGCACAGTCCGAGTTTCGCCCACGCCCTGCACTCGGCGCTGCGCGAGGACCCCGACGTCATCCTGGTCGGCGAGCTGCGCGACTACGAGACCATGAGCATCGCCGTCACCGCCGCCGAGATGGGCATCCTCGTGATGGGCACGCTGCACACCAACGGCGCCGCGCAGACGGTGGACCGCATCATCAACGTATTCCCGGCGGACAAGCAGTCGCACGTACGCATGATGCTCTCGACCTCCTTGCGCGGAGTGATCTCGCAGCAGCTGCTCGCAAGGGCCGACGGCCAGGGTCGCGTCGCCGCGCTCGAGATCCTCGTCAACACGCCAGCCGTCGCGAATCTGATCCGCCAGGGCAAACTCGAACAGCTCGAGACCACGATGCAGTCGGGAGCCCAGTTCGGCATGCGGACCATGGACAGCGCGATTCAGGCCCTGCTCGACCAGAAGCTGATCACGGGCACAGAGGCCTACAAGAAGGGCATCAACAAGGCGAAGTTCGAGGCGGTCAAGGATCAGGGCTGACGCCGCGCGCGCTATCGATCCGATCGAGCGCGGTCCGCCACGTCGAGACCAGGGCCAGGCGCGGACGCCGCGGCGCCGTGTGCGATAATTCGAGGATGCGCCGCAAGATCCTCGTCACGAGCGCCCTTCCCTACGCGAACGGCCCCTTGCACTTCGGCCACATCATCGAGGCCGTGCAGACCGATGTCTGGGTCCGCTTCCAGCGGATGCAGGGTCACGACTGCGTCTACGTCTGCGCCGAGGACACGCATGGCACGCCGATCATGATCAAGGCGCAGTCCGAGGGCGTCACTCCCGAACAACTCATCGAGCGGATCGCGGCGGAGCACAGGGCCGATTACGAGGGCTTCCTGATCGGGCATGACCAGTTCCACTCGACTCACTCGGCCGAGAACCGGTACTACGTCAACCTCATGTACGAGCGGCTGCGTGATCGCGGCAGCATCAACCGACGGACCATCCGCCAGGCCTACGACGCGAAGGCGGGCATGTTCCTGCCCGACCGCTATGTGCGCGGCACCTGCCCGCGTTGCGGGGCGGCAGATCAGTATGGCGACAGTTGCGAGATCTGTGGCGCAACCTACACCCCCGCAGACCTCAAGGACCCGGTTTCCACGGTCAGCGGCACGGCACCGGTCTGGCGGGACTCGGAACACCTCTTCTTCGCGTTGGGGCAATACGAGGGTATGCTGCGCGAGTGGGTCGCGGGCGGATCGCTGCAGCCGCAGGTGCTCGCCAAGCTGAACGAGTGGTTCGAGGCCGGACTGCAGGACTGGGACATCTCGCGTGACGCGCCGTACTTCGGCTTCGAGGTACCGGACGCGCCGGGCAAGTACTTCTACGTCTGGTTCGACGCGCCGATCGGTTATCTGGGCAGCCTGCGCGCCTACTGCGATCGCACCGGGAAGAATCCCGACGACTACCTGAGTCCGGACAGCAGCGCCGAGCTCTACCATTTCATCGGCAAGGACATCAGCTACTTCCACACGCTGTTCTGGCCTGCGGTGCTGCACGGCGCGGGCTTCCGCCGCCCGACCGCGGTGTTCGTGCACGGCTTCCTGACGGTCAACGGCCAGAAGATGTCGAAGTCGCGCGGCACATTCATCACGGCGCGGCGCTATCTGGAGCGTCTGCCGCCCGAGCCGCTGCGCTATTACTTTGCAGCCAAGCTCGGCAACGGAGTCGACGACATCGACCTGTCGCTCGAGGACTTCACCGCGCGGGTCAATTCGGACATCGTCGGCAAGTTGGTCAACATCGCGAGCCGCTGCGCACCCTTCATCGAGCGCGGCGGAGGCCGTCTCGCGGCTCGGTTGCCGGATGCGGCGCTCTACGACGAGTTCGTCGCAGCGGGTGAGCGAATCGCCGCGCTGTACGAGTCGCGTGACTATGCGGCGGCGATGCGCGAGATCATGGTGTTCGCCGACCGCGCCAACCAGCATGTCGACGCTCGCAAACCCTGGGCCCTGGCCAAGGATCCGGGGCGGGCCGAGGAAGCACGCGGCGTCGCCACGCAGGGCATCAACCTGTTCCGCGTGCTCATGACCTGGCTCGCGCCCGTGCTGCCAGCGATGGCCCGCGCAGCGGGCGCCTTCCTCGCCGCTCCGATCGACCGCTGGGATGCGCCGAGGCAGCCTCTGCTCGGCACGACGATCGGCCCGTACACACCGCTCGCGAAACGCCTCGATCCGAAGATTGTCGCGACGCTGGTCGAGCACGCGCCTTCGGCGCCGGCCGCCGAACCGCCTGGGGTCGGGTCCGGGGCGGCGAAGAGCCCGGCAGCCCAGGCCACGACGGGCACGATCACGATCGACGACTTCGCCCGGATCGACTTGCGCATTGCCACCGTGACCGCCGCCAGCGAGGTCGAGGGCTCCGACAGGCTGTTGCGGCTCACGCTCGACCTCGGTGGCGAGCGACGCAACGTCTTCTCGGGCATCCGCGGCGCCTATCGGCCCGAGGACCTGATCGGTCGCCAGGTCGTCATGGTCGCGAACCTCGCGCCGCGAAAGATGCGCTTCGGGGTCTCCGAGGGCATGGTGCTCTGCGCCGGCGACGGGCACGGCGGACTGTTCCTGCTCGGTGCGGACAGCGGCGCGGGCGCCGGCATGAAGGTGTCCTGACGACCCGGACATGAGCGACGCGAGCGAGGCAGTGCTCGTCGAAGCCGTCGATGCGCTGCTGCCGCAGACGCAGTGCACGCGCTGCGGCTATCAGGGCTGCCTGCCCTACGCAAAGGCGATCGTGGAGCAGGGCGCTGCGATCAATCGCTGTCCGCCCGGCGGCGCCGCGACGATCGCGGCGCTGGCGGCGCTGCTCGGGCGTGAACCGCTGCCGCTCGACCCCGACTGCGGCGCCGAGGCCGCGCCGGCCGTCGCGCGCATCGACGAGGAGCGCTGCATAGGCTGCGCGCGATGCCTGCCGCCCTGCCCGGTCGATGCGATCATTGGCGCCCAGCGCCATACGCACACCGTGCTCGAGTCGGTCTGCACCGGCTGCGAGCTGTGCATTGCGCCGTGCCCGGTGGACTGCATCGTGATGATTCCACGCCCCGTGACGGCGCCGCCCCCGCCGACCCCCTCCCGCAGTCGCGAACGGCATCGCGCCCACGAGCGGCGCTCGGCACGACGCGCTGCAGAGCGTGCGGCACGCATCGCCGAGCGCAAGCGGAGCGCGGGGCCATGAACGCGCAGAAGCGACGCGAGATCTTCGAGCGCTGGCGGCGCGCCAATCCGCATCCGACCACCGAGCTCGAATACTCGACGCCGTTCGAACTGCTGGTCGCCGTGATCCTCTCGGCGCAGGCGACCGACAAGTCCGTCAACGCGGCGACGCGGCGCCTCTTCCCGGTGGCGCGCACGCCGCAGGCCATGCTCGCGCTCGGCGTGGACGGTCTCGCCCGTTACATCCGCACGATCGGGCTCTGGAATGCCAAGGCCCGAAACCTGATCGCTGCCTGCCGGATCCTAGTCGAGCAGCATGGTGGCGAGGTACCACGGCAGCGGGAGGCGCTCGAAGCTCTGCCAGGGGTCGGTCGCAAGACCGCCAACGTGGTTCTGAACACCGCTTTCGGCGAACCGACCATCGCTGTCGACACGCACATCTTCCGCGTGGCGAACCGCACCGGCCTCGCCCGTGGCCGCACGCCGCTCGCGGTCGAGAAGGCACTCCTGAAGTTCATTCCCGAGGAGTTCCGTCGCGATGCGCACCATTGGCTGATCCTGCACGGTCGTTACGTCTGCAAGGCGCGCCGCCCGGACTGTCCGCGCTGCCCGATCGCGGACCTCTGCGAGTACCGCGGCAAGAGCCGTGAGGAGAGCTGATGCTGTTCTCCGGTCATACTCGGGCCGACCTGCGTCGCCACTACCACGAAGCCTGGCGCCGCAGCCGCTCGGGCGCGCTGCTCTCGCCGCTCGAAGCGCAGATCGCCGAGGTCATCGAGCAACACCCCGAGTACTGGCGCTGGCTCGAGGACGAGACGGCGCTCGATGCCGATTTCGCGGGTATCGAGGGCGGCAACCCGTTCCTGCATCTCGGGCTGCATCTGGCGATCCGCGATCAGATCGCGACCGACCGACCGGCGGGGATCCGCGCTGTCGCGCAGCGGCTGAACTCGCGCTTCGAGCCGCACGAAGCCGAGCACCGCATGATGGAACTGCTCGGGCAGACGCTTTGGGAGGCACAGCGAGCCGGCCACGCTCCCGACGAGCGGCGTTATCTCGAGGCGCTGCGCGGCCTGCTCTGAACGGCCGCCGCGGCAGGGCGCTCAGGCCTTGCGCGGTACGTAGAGATCCGTGAGCGTGCCTTCGAAGGCCTCGGCCGCGAAGCCGACCGTCTCCGACACGGTCGGATGCGGATGGATCGTGAGCCCGATGTCCGCAGCGTCAGCCCCCATCTCGATCGCGAGCGCGATCTCGGCGACGAGTTCACCGGCATTGGGCCCAACCAGACCGCCACCGAGCACGCGCCGCGTCGACGGATCGAACAGCAGCTTCGTGAAGCCCTCGTCACGCGCCTGCGCGAGAGAGCGCCCGCTCGCCATCCAGGGGAACAATCCCTTCTGCACCGCGATGCCCTTCGCCTTCGCTTGAGTCTCGGTCAGCCCGACCCAGGCGACCTCCGGATCGGTGTAGGCGACCGACGGAATGACGCGCGCATCGAAGTAGGCATTGTGTCCGGCGACGGCTTCGGCGGCCACCTTGCCCTCGTGCGTCGCCTTGTGCGCGAGCATCGGCTGTCCGGCAATGTCGCCGATCGCAAAGATGTGCGGCACGCGTGTCCGCATCTGCCGGTCGACCGTGATGAAACCGCGCGGATCGATCTCGAGTCCGGCCGCCTCGGCGCCGATCCGCCGACCATTGGGCACGCGGCCGACGGCGACGAGCACGCGATCGAAGATGTCCTCGGCCGGCGCCCCCTCGCCCTCGAAGCGCACCCTGAGACCTTCGGCCGTCGCCACGCAGCCGGTAACCTTCACGCCGGTAAGCACCCGCTCGTAACGTGATCGGATGCGCTTCTCGAGCGGCCGCACGAGATCAGGGTCACACCCCGGCATCAGCTGCGGCGTCAGCTCCACGACGCTGACTTTCGTCCCCAGCGCGGCATAAATGCAGGCCATCTCGAGACCGATGATGCCGCCACCGATGACGAGCAACCGGCGCGGAATGCTCTCGATCTCGAGCGCGCCGGTCGAGTCGATCACGCGCGGATCGTCCGGCATGAACGGCAGCTTCACGGGCTCCGAACCCGCCGCGACGATGCAGTGCGCGAACCCTATGGTCTGCGCACCGCTCGCCGTCGTGACCGAGACGACGTTGGACGAGACGAACCTCGCCTCGCCCTGGACGACTTCGACCGTGCGCTGCTTGGCGAGCATCTTGAGTCCGCCCGTCAGCTTGCGCACCACGCCGTTCTTCCAGCCACGCAGCCGCTCGAGATCGATCCGCGGTTCGCCGAAGACGATGCCATGCTCGGCCATCGCAGCCGCCTCCTCGACGACCTTGGCAGCGTGCAGCAACGCCTTCGACGGAATGCAGCCGACATTCAGGCAGACGCCGCCCAGCACGGGCCAGCGCTCGATCAGCGTGACGCGCACACCGAGATCCGCGGCGCGGAAGGCTGCAGCGTAGCCGCCAGGCCCCGCACCGATCACGAGCAGCTCGGTGCGCCGATCCACGGGCCCGTCGTAACGCGCGGGAGCCAGCGGCTCAGGCGCCGCGCGACCGCCGGACGGAGTCGCGGCAGCAATCGCCGGCCCCGCAGCCGGCTCGCGCGGAGCGGCTGCGTCGCCGGCATCCGCGCCGACGGTGGCATCCGCGCTGCCGACCGTATCCGCGCCGATGACCGTACCCGCGGGGCGGGCCGACTCGACCGCCACGCGAGCAATCGGGCTGCCGGTGGAAACCTTGTCGCCGCGCGCGACCAGCACCTCGACGACCTTGCCGGCCGCCGGCGCCGGCACGTCCATCGTTGCCTTGTCGGTCTCGAGTGTGATCAGTGGCTGCGCGAGTGAAATCGACTCGCCGGGGCCAATCAGCACGTCGATGACGTCGACGGCGCTGAACCCGCCCAGGTCCGGGACGCGGATCTCGATGATCTCGCTCATGGCACGGCCTCGAGCAGCGCACGCGGGTCGGCGAGTCGCGCAGCGAGATCAGTCGTGAAGCGCGCCGCCGCGGCACCGTCGATGACGCGATGGTCGTACGACAGCGACAGCGGCAGCATGAGGCGCGGGACGAAAGCGCCGTCGCGATACTGCGGACGCATCGCCGAACGCGAGACACCGAGGATGGCGACCTCCGGCGCGTTGATGATCGGCGTGAAGGCGGTCCCGCCGATGCCGCCGAGACTCGAGACGGTGAAGCAGCCGCCCTGCATCTCGGCGGCCGACAGTCGGCCGGCCCGCGCCTTGTCCGAGAGCTCGGCCAGCGCACGCGCGAGCTCGTAGACGTCCTTGCGATCGGCATCACGTATCACGGGCACCAGCAGTCCATTGGGCGTGTCGGCCGCGAAGCCAATGTGGCAGTAGCGCTTGAGGACGAGATTCTGGCCGGCCTCGTCGAGCGAGGCATTGAATTGCGGATGCTGGGCAAGCGTCAGCACGCAGGCGCGTATCACGAACGCGAGCGGCGTGAGCTTGATGCCCTCCTGCAGCGCGCGCTGCTTGAGCCTGACACGCGCCTCCTCGAGCTCGGTGATGTCGGCCTCGTCGAACTGCGTGACGTGCGGCAGATTGACCCACGACGCATGCAGACGCGGCCCGGAGATCCTCTGCACGCGATTGAGCGGCCGGACTTCCACCGGGCCGAAGGCCGCGAAGTCGACGACGGGCACACGCGGCAAGGCTGCGGTGCCCGCAGCGGTCCCTGCCTCCGCGCCACCGCTCAGCGCGCGCTTGACGAAAGCCTTGACGTCTTCGGCGAGGATGCGTCCCTTCGGACCCGAGCCGCTGACGCGCGCGAGGTCGACACCGAGCTCACGGGCGAACTTGCGCACTGACGGCGACGCGTGTGCGCGCGAGAAGCCCGGTTCGTCGATCGGCGCGAGGTCGTTGCGGCCGCCCGGGATGGCGACCGGCACACCGGCAGTCGGTCCAGCCTCGGCCTCGCGTGGCTGCGCCGCGACCGCCGGTCCGCCGCCGGCTGGCGCACGCAGCACGCGGACCGGGACCGTGGCGTCCGCAGAGCCGTCCTCCGCGCCGGGGCTGGCGGGTGGTTCGGCACCGGCACGCGACGCGGCCTCGGCAGGCGATACGAGCTCGGCGGGCGAGGCGGCCTCGGCAGGCGACGCGACGCCGGTCGCGCCCCCGTCCGTCGTCAGCACCGCGACGAGGTCGCCGCAATTGACCTTGCTGCCGCGTGCGATCGCGAGCGACTCGACGCGACCCGCCGCCGTCGAGGGCACGTCCATCGTCGCCTTCTCCGTCTCGAGCGTCGCGAGCGGCGTGTCGCGCTCGACCTGCTCGCCGACACCGACGAGCACCTCGATGACCTCCACGTCCTGAAAGTTGCCGAGATCCGGCACGCGCACTTCGATGCGGGCGGTCATGGCGGGCCTCAGCAGTTCAGCGGATTCGGTTTGGCGGGATCGATGCCGAGCGTACCGATCGCCCTCGTCACTGTCGCGCGATCGACCTTGCCCTCGTCGGCGAGCCCCTTGAGAGCGGCCAGCGCGATGAAGCGGCGGTCGACCTCGAAATGATGGCGCAAGGCCGCACGCGCGTCGGAACGCCCGAACCCGTCGGTGCCGAGCACGATGTAGCGGGAGTGGCCGCCGTCGCGCCCCACCTGTCCTCCAGGCACCCACTGCCGGATCTGGTCCGCCACGGCGCGCATGTAGTCGGTGGCCGCGACGAACGGTCCGTCACGGTCCTTGAGGCATTGCACGACGTAGGGAACGCGCGGCGCCTGATCCGGATGCAGCAGGTTCCAGCGCTCGCACTCGAGCGCCTCGCGCCGCAGCTCGGAGAAGCTCGGCACCGAGAAGACGTCGGCCGGGATGCCGAAATCCCTCTCGAGCAGTTCGGCCGCTGCGATGACTTCGCGCAGGATGGTTCCCGAGCCCAACAAAGTCGCGCGGACCTTGCCGCGCCCGCCCTGCTCGTACAGGTACATGCCCTTGAGGATTCCCGGTGCGACCCCGCTCGGCATGCGCGGCATCGCGTAGTTCTCGTTCATCACGGTGACGTAATAGAAGACATTCTCGCGTTCCGCGTACATGCGACGCAGCCCGTCGTGGATGATCACGGCGAGCTCATAGGCGAAGGTCGGATCGTAGGCGCGGCAGTTCGGCACCGTCGTCGCCACGAGCTGGCTGTGACCGTCCTGGTGCTGCAGTCCCTCGCCGGCCAGCGTCGTGCGCCCGGCAGTCGCTCCCATCAGGAAGCCGCGCGCCTGCTGGTCGGCCGCTGCCCAGATGAAGTCGCCGACACGCTGGAATCCGAACATCGAGTAGAAGATGTAGAACGGCACCATGTGCAAGCCATGGTTCGAGTACGCCGTGCCGGCGGCGATCCACGAACAGAGCGCGCCCGCCTCGTTGATGCCCTCCTCGAGGATCTGGCCCTTCTTGTCCTCTCGATAGGACATCAACTGATCGGCGTCCTGCGGCGTGTACAGCTGTCCCACCGCCGAGTAGATGCCGACCTGCCGGAACAGGCCCTCCATGCCGAACGTGCGCGCCTCGTCCGGCACGATAGGCACGATGTGCCGGCCGATGTTCTTGTCTCTGAGCAGCTGCGTCAGGATCCGCACGAAGGCCATGGTCGTCGAGATCTCGCGACCATCGGTGCCGTCGAGCATGGACTGAAACGCCTCGAGCGCGGGGATCGCGAGCGGCGGCGCCTCGCGGCGCCTCGACGGCAGGTAGCCGCCCAGCGCCATGCGCCGCTCGCGCAGGTACCTGAGCTCCTCGCTGTCCTCGGCGGGCTTGTAGAACGTGAGCTTGGCGATGTCCGCGTCGCTGACCGGAATGTTGAACCGGTCGCGGAACAGGCGCAGATCGTCGTCGCTGAGCTTCTTCTGCTGATGCGTCACCATCTGGCCTTCGGCGCTCTTGCCGAGGCCAAAACCCTTGACGGTCTTGGCGAGGATCACCGTCGGCTGACCGCGATGATTGACGGCCGCCCAGTACGCGGCGTAGACCTTGCGAGCGTCGTGCCCGCCGCGGTTGAGGCGCCAGATCTCCTCGTCGGACATGTTGGCGACCATGGCCTTGAGCTCGGGATACTTGCCGAAGAAGTGCTCGCGCGTGTACGCGCCACCCTTGGCCTTGAAGTTCTGATACTCGCCGTCGACGCACTCCTCCATGACCCGGCGCAGCAGCCCGAGATTGTCCCGGGCGAGCAGCGGATCCCAACGCGAGCCCCACAGCACCTTGATGACGTTCCAGCCGGCGCCGAGGAACGCCGCCTCGAGCTCCTGGATGATCTTGCCGTTGCCGCGCACCGGGCCGTCGAGGCGCTGCAGGTTGCAGTTGATGACGAAGATCAGATTGTCGAGCTTCTCCCGCACCGGCATGGTCAGCGCGCCCATCGACTCCGGCTCGTCCATCTCGCCGTCGCCGAGGAAGGCCCAGACCTTGCGATCCGAGGGCTTCACGAAACCCCGGTTCTCCAGATAGCGCTGAAAACGGGCCTGGAAGATCGCCTGCATGGGACCGAGGCCCATCGAGACGGTAGGGAACTGCCAGAAGTCCGGCATCAGCCAGGGATGCGGATAAGAGGAGAGCCCGTCACCGTCGACCTCCTGCCGGAAGTGCCGCAATTGCTCCTCCGTAAGGCGCCCCTCGAGGAAGGCTCGTGCGTAGATTCCCGGCGAGGCGTGTCCCTGGATGAAAACCATGTCGCCGGGGTGCCGCTCGGAGCGAGCGCGCCAGAAGTGGTTGAAGCCGACCTCGTACAGCGTGGCCGCGGACGCATAGGTGGAAAGGTGCCCACCGTATTCGGCGGACTGCCGATTCGCCTGCACGACCATGGCCATCGCGTTCCAGCGGATGTAGGCCTCGATGCGGCGCTCGAGCTCGCGATTGCCGGGATACTCCTTCTGCTGTCCCGTGGAGATCGTGTTGAGGTAGGCCGTGTTCGGCTTGAACGGCAGGTACGCGCCTGAACGTCGCGTGTAGTCGATGAGCTGCTCGAGCAGGAAATGTGCGCGCTCCGGACCGTGGGCCTTGAGGACCGAGTCGATCGACTCGAGCCATTCTCGAGTTTCGACAGGGTCGATGTCCCCTATGCGGGCCGCTTCGCTCATCGGTGCTCCGGAAGAACTGCTTTGATCAATCCAATATTCTACCTTGCCGCTACCGGCGACGGGTCGCGGCAGATGGCTGTGCTAGGATCGCGCCCGCAATGCCCACCCTCCCGACGCGCGCGGCGCTGCTGCCCGACCTCACCGTTCCGCCACTGCGTCGTCTCAGGGCATTACCGACGGCCCGCCAGATCGAGGGCGCCGAGTCGCTGCTGCTGATGGTGCCCGTCGCAGCGGACGCGGCGCGGTCGGGCCGTCGTCGGGCGCCACCCGCATTGCCAGAGTCCCTGCCGCATCACGACGCACTGCTCCGCGCACTCACGCGCGAGCGTCCACGAGCAGGCGAGTGCTGCACGCTGACACTGCCCAACGCCGCGCAGACCTGCGCTGTGATCGGCGCTCTGGCGCCGGATGCCGAGCCATTCGAGGCCCTGCAGCTCGCCGGCAGCATGGTCAAAGCCGCGGGCCGGCGGCTCGCCGGCCACATCGTGGTGCACGCCGCGCTCGCCGGCGACGCCGCGCGCGTCGCGAGCGAGGCATTGGTCGCTGCAGCGATCGCGCAGGACTTCGCTCTGCCGCGCTTCGGTCGCTGCGCGCCGCGGCCCCGGCTGGCGCGCATCGACCTGCACGATGGCGGCGCGGTCGATCTGTCGCGCGCGCGTGCCACCGCGGCCGGCAACAACCTCGCCCGCTGGCTCACCGCGCTGCCGCCGAACCTGCTCGATGCCACCGCCTATCGCCGGCTGATCACCGCGCTCGCGCGCCGCCACGGCCTGCAGCTTCGGTGGTGGGACGAGGCCGCGCTGCGCCGTGCCGGCGCCGGCGCTTTTCTCGCGGTCTCGGCTGGTAACGCCGCGCGCGACGCGGGCATCGCGCAGCTTCGCTACCGGCCGCGCAAGCGACGCGCGCCTCCCGACCTCGCGCTGGTCGGCAAAGGTATCCTGTTCGACACGGGCGGCACCAATCTCAAGCCGCACAAGAGCATGCTCGACATGCACACCGACATGGCCGGCAGCGCCGTTGCACTCGCGACCACGCTCGCGCTCGCCGAGCTGCGCGTGCCGCTCGCGATCGACTGCTGGCTCGCGATCAGCGAGAACCGCACCGGCCCGTCCGCTTATCGGCCGCAGGACGTCGTCCGGGCCGCCAACGGCCTGACCGTGCAGGTGATCCACACCGACGCCGAGGGCCGCATGGTGCTGGCCGACACGCTTGCGCTCGCGGCGCGCAGCCGGCCGCGCGCGATCGTCGATTTCGCGACGTTGACCGGGGCGTGCGTCCTGGCCTTGACCGAGCGCATGAGCGGCGCGTTCACGAACCGTCCTGCGTTGCGCGCGTTCATCGAGGAGGCCGGACGACGCAGCGGGGAACGTGTGCACTGCTTCCCGATGCCGCGCGATTACGACGCCGATCTCGAGAGCCGCGTCGCCGACCTGCTGCAGTGCGCGGTCGACGGCAAAGGCGACCACATCCTTGCCGCGCGTTTCCTGCAACGGTTCGTGCCCACCGAATCGACCTGGCTGCACGTCGATCTCGCCGCCGCCACCCGCTCCGGAGGCCTGGGCCACGTCACGACCGACGTCACCGGCTTCGGCGTGCGTTTCGCGCTCGAGGCCCTGCGCGCCACGGATCTGCTAGGCGGGGCGGCGCCATGAACAGCCTCATCCTGCCGACGCCCGACGACTGGCACCTGCACCTGCGCGACGGCGCAGCGCTGGCCGCCGTACTGCCACACACGGCGGCGCGCTTCGCGCGCGCGATCGTGATGCCCAACCTCAAGCCCCCGGTGACGACGGTGGCGCTGGCGGGTGCTTACCGAGAGCGGATACTGGCCGCCCGGCCCCCGGGTTCGGGCTTCGAGCCGCTGATGACGCTCTACCTGACCGACCGCACGCCGCCGCAGGAGGTCGCACGTGCCCGTGCTAGCGGCTTCGTGCACGCCTTCAAGCTCTACCCCGCTGGGGCCACGACCCACTCCGACGCCGGCGTCACCGACATCCGCCATTGCGCGGCGACGCTCGAGGCCATGGCCGCACACGGCATGCCGCTCCTCGTGCATGGCGAAGTCACGCACGATGACGTCGACATCTTCGATCGCGAAGCGCGCTTCATCGACGAGGTGCTCTCGCCGCTGACGCGGCGCCTGCCGTCGCTGCGGGTGGTGTTCGAGCACATCACGACGCGGACTGCGGTCCAGTTCGTGCGCGCGGCGGGAGCCAACGTCGCGGCGACGATCACGCCTCAGCATCTGCTCTACAACCGCAACGCGATCTTCCGCGGCGGGTTGCGGCCGCACTACTACTGCCTGCCGATCCTCAAGACCGAGGACGACCGCGCGGCGCTGCTCGAGGCCGCGACCAGCGGTAGCCCCAAGTTCTTCCTCGGCACCGACAGCGCCCCGCACGAACGCGCGACCAAGGAAGCGGCCTGCGGCTGCGCCGGCACCTACACGGCGTATGCGGCGCTCGAGCTGTACGCAGAGGCATTCGAGGCCGCCGGAGCGCTCGGGCGACTGGCGGATTTCGCGGCGCGCTTCGGCGCCGAGTTCTACGGCCTGCCGCGCAACGCGGGCAGCGTCGAGCTCGTGCGCGAGGAGTGGACCGTCCCCATGGCCTACGGGTTCGGCGCTGGCACCGTGGTGCCGATGCGCGCCGGCGAGACGCTGCGCTGGCGCCTGCGACGCGGGCTGACGGCCCGATGAGCGCGCTGGCGCGACGATTCCGCGGATTCCTGCCCGTCGTCGTCGATGTCGAGACCGGCGGCTTCGTCGCCGCGACCGACGCGCTGCTCGAGATCGCTGCGGTGCTGATCGACGTCGACGCGGAAGGTCGATTGCGACGCGGCGTGACGCACAGCTATCAGGTCCGACCGTTCGAGGGGGCACGGATCGACCCGGCTTCGCTGGCAGTCAACGGCATCGATCCATTCCACCCGCTGCGCCCCGCCCTGCCCGAGCGCGACGCACTGAGCCGCATCTTCAAGCCGGTGCGTGAGGCGATGCAGGCAGCGGGCTGCAAGCGCGCGATCCTCGTCGGCCACAACGCGAGCTTCGATCTCGGCTTCCTCAACGCGGCGATCGCCCGTACCGGCATCAAGCGCAGCCCTTTCCATCCGTTCTCGAGCTTCGATACGGTGACGCTCGCCGGCGCGGCCTTCGGCCAGACCGTGCTCGCGAAGGCCGCGATGATCGCCGGGCTCGGCTGGGACGACGGCTCGGCGCACTCGGCGGCCTACGACGCGGAGAAAACCGCTGACCTGTTCTGCCAGGTATGCAACACGCTCGATGCGAGTTACCGGGCCGCGGAGCTGCGCGCCGGCGAACTCGGCTGGCGCGAGAGCGAGGCGCCGGCTGTCGAGGCCGAGAGTCCCAGCGACAACGCCGAGTGACCGCGGCTCAAGCGGTGGCGCCGGCCTCGTCCAGCAGTTTTCGCAGCTCGCCGCTGCGAGCCATCTCGAGCACGATGTCGCAGCCACCGACCAGCTCCCCACCGACATAGAGCTGCGGATAGGTCGGCCAGTTCGAGTATCGCTTCAGCGCCTCGCGCAGCTCCGGGTCCTCGAAGATGTTGACGGCGGCAAACCGCGCGCCGGCGGCGCGCAGCGCCGCGACGGCCTGCGCCGAGAAGCCGCACTGCGGAAAGTCGGGCGTGCCCTTCATGAACAGCACGACCGGCGCGGATGCCAGGTGGGACTTGATGCGTTCTACGACGTCCATGCGTATCTCCTCGCGATTCGCCAGGCGTGCATCGCCTCAGCGGCGACGCAGCGTGAGTTCGTTGCGGACACCCCGGACACCCCTGGTGCCGCGCGCGAGCCGCTCGGCGGCACCGCGCTGCTCGCGTGTCGTGACGCGGCCCTGCAGCAACACCACGGCGTCGTAGGTGTCCACGTTGATGTCGAATGCCCGCACGTCCGGATCGGCGATCAGCCGCGCCTTGACCGCCGCTGTGATGGCCGCGTCCTCGGCGATCTGCACCGCCGTCCGTTCGTCCTTGCCGACATAATAACCGCCGACGGCCGCGCCGCCGATCACGGCTGCCGTGCAACCCTGCAGGATCGCCGCGACCGCCAGTGCGAGCGAGACCCTGAGCCGCGGCGCTCGCATGGCCAGGGCCGCTGCCACCTCAGCGGGCCGCGAGCAGCGCGCGCCGCCGCTCGCGCTGGCCGAGGACCGCGCGGCGCTGCTCGGCGCTCATGCGCAGCCAGCCGGAGATCTCGGCGAGGGTGCGGAAGCAGCCGCGACAGAAACCCCGTTCGTCGAGTGTGCAGACGCTGACGCAAGGCGACATCGGGCCACCGTTCTGTTCGTCCCGGGTGCGCTCGGCACGCGGATCAGAGATTTCGATCATCGGTTGGCTCGATTCCATGAGCCCTCTGTATGCGTCCCGGCTCGGGTTCGACTGAATTGAATTATGGGGTTTCACCGCCTAATCTTCAAACCGCTTCCGCCTCAGACCGCCGACGCCGCACTCGCGGCAATCCGGCACATGAAAGCAGGACCCGGCCGATGAAGAATCCTCTCGACAGCGTCGGATTGACGGTCACGCTCGGAGTCGGCTTCGCAATCCTCGTCATGCTTCTCCCGGCGACGCCTGGCGGCGAGTTCTCGCATCTCGGCCTTGGGCGCTGGCTGCACATCGTCTCCGGCATCTTCTGGGTGGGCCTGCTCTACTACTTCAACGTCGCGCAGATTCCGGCGCTGGCCGAGGCGGCCAACGACCGCGAGGGCCCGGGCAGCGCCGCCATCCTGCGTTACGTTGCACCACGAGCGCTGCGCTGGTTCCGCTGGGCTGCCGTCGTCACCTGGATCAGCGGCGCCTGGCTCCTCGACGCCCGCTTCGTCGATGGCTTCCTGCTGCGCGAGGGCAGCGTCGTGATCGGCATCGGAGCCTGGCTCGGCACGATCATGCTGCTGAACGTCTGGCTGATCATCTGGCCTTGTCAGAGGCGTGTGCTCGGCATGGTGCCGGCTACCGATGCGGAGAAGTCGCGGGCGCGTCGCACGGCGACGCTGGCCTCCCGCGTCAACTTCGTGCTGTCCTTTCCGATGCTGCTCTGCATGGGCGGTTCCGCCCACGGGCTGCCGTTGTAGGGGCCGCCGATGGGTCCGGTTCATGGCCTTCCGGCCGATCTCGGCGATCAGGTCCGCGCCGCCCTCGCGGAGGACCTCGGCAGCGGCGACGTCACCGCCGCCCTCGTGCCGAGCGCCCAACGTGTCGTGGGGCGCGTACTCAGCCGCGAGCATGCGGTGTTGTGCGGCCGGCCCTGGGTCGACGAGACGTTTCGCCAGCTCGACGCTTCCGTGCAGCTCGACTGGCGGGTCGAGGACGGGCAGTCGATCGCGCCCGACCACGTGATCGTGCGGATCGAGGGGCCGGCACGCGCCGTACTGACCGGAGAGCGCACGGCGCTGAACTTCCTGCAGCTGCTGTCGGGGACCGCCACCGCGGCGCGCCGCTTCGTCGACGCGGTCGCCGGCACGGGCTGCGCGATCCTCGACACGCGCAAGACGCTGCCGGGCCTGCGCACCGCGCAGAAGTATGCGACGCGCTGCGGCGGCGCGCGCAATCACCGAATGGGCCTGTACGACATGGTGCTCGTCAAGGAGAACCACATCGTCGCCGCCGGCTCGATCGCCGCCGCCGTGGCCGCCGCGCGCCGGCTCTCGCCCGGGGTGCCCGTCGAGGTCGAGGTCGAATCGCTGGAAGAGTTCGAGCAGGCACTGGCCGCCGGCTGCGACGTGATCATGCTCGACGAACTGCCTCTCGACGACATGCGCGAGGCCGTTCGGCGTCGCGACGCGCGCGCGGGCCGCACGCGGCTTGAGGCTTCCGGAAACGTCACCCTCGAGACGGTCAGGCAGATCGCCGAGACCGGCGTCGACTACATCTCAGTGGGCGCCATTACCAAGCACCTGCGCGCCGTCGACCTGTCGCTGCGTCTCGACTTCAGGAATTGACGGCCCTCAGCACGCGCTGCGGCTGCGCGATGCCATACCCCTGCGCGTAGTCCACGCCGAGGCTCGTCAGCATCTGGATGATCTCCGCGTTCTCGGCGAACTCGGCGATGGTCAGCTTGCCGGTCAGGTGTCCGATCTCGTTGATCGAGCGCACCATCTCGCGATCGATCGGGTCGCGCAGGATCTCGCGGACGAAGCTGCCGTCGATCTTCAGGAAATCGACCGGGAAGTGCTTCAGGTACCCGAAAGACGACAGGCCCGTGCCGAAATCGTCCAGCGAGAACTTGCAGCCGAGCTCCTTGAGCGCCTTGATGAAGCGGTTCGCCTGCGAGAAGTTCGCCACGGCCGCAGTCTCGGTGATCTCGAAACAGATCCTGGTCGCATCGATGCCGCTCTTCTGGAACTGCTCGATCACGAACGGCAGGAATTTGTCGTCGCCGAGGCTCTGACCCGACAGGTTGATGGCGCACAGCTCGAGCCGCTCGCGCTCGTCGGCCTCGGAAACGAGCCAGCGGAAGGCGTTCTCGATCACCCACCGATCGATCGCCGGCGTGATGCCGTAACGCTCGGCCGCCGAGATAAACTGGTCGGGCGCGACCATGCGCCCGTTCTCGTCGCGCATTCGCAGCAGCAGCTCGTAGTGCGCGCCGCTCGCTGCGCGCTGCAATGGCTGTATCGTCATCCGGTACAGCTCGAAGCGCCCTTCCTCGAGCGCCGCGTTGATGCGCGCGGCCCATTGCATCTCGCGTCGCCGGCGCATCAGCTCGATGTCGTTCTCGGCGAAACTGTGGACGCGATTGCGCCCGGCCTCCTTCGCGGCCTGACAGGCGCTATCGGCGGCCGAGAGGATCGACGCGACGTCCTCGTTGTCGGCCGTGATCGGCACCACTCCGATGCTCGCACCGAGCCGGAACACCCGGTCCTCCCAGGTGAAGCGGAAGTTGCGCACGGCCTCGCGCATCGCCTCGGCGGTGCGCATCGCCTCGTCGAGCGAGCAACTCTCGAGCAGGATGCCGAACTCGTCACCGCCGAGACGCGACAGCGTGTCGCGCCAGCGGACCTTGGCCTTCAGCAGCGCACCGACCTGACCGAGCAGCGCGTCGCCCGCGCCGTGACCGCAACTGTCGTTGACGATCTTGAACTGATCGAGGTCTATATAGAGCAGCGCATACGAGGCCTCGCGGGCCTTGGCGCTCTTGAGCGCGCGCTCGAGCCGACTCTCGAACTCGCGCCGGTTGACGAGACCCGTCAGCAGGTCGTGGCTCGCGTGATACGAGAGCCGACGATTGAGCTCGCGGCTCTCGCTGACGTCGTGGAACACGAGCACCGCGCCGCCGACGTTGCCGGCGCCGTCGCGAATCGGTGCAGCCGTGCTCTCGACATAAAGCTCGTTGCCGTCCTTTCGGATCAGCAGCATCGGCCGTACCGACTTGATCGGCCGGGCGCGACGCACGGCCTGCACGAGCGGATTCTCGAGGGGTTCGCAGGTCTCCTCGTGGAAGGCCCGGAAGATCTCCTCGACCGGCCGCCCCATCGCATCCTCGAGCCGCCAGCCGGTCAGCTCCTCGGCCACCGGGTTGATGTAGTCGATCACGGACTGATGGTCGGTGGTGATGACGCCATCCCCGATCGACTGCAGCGTGATCTGTGCGCTCTCTTTCTCACGGAACAGCGCGTCCTCGTAGAGTTTGCGCTCCGTGATGTCGTGCTCCACGCCCACGAGCCGCAGCAGCCTGCCGTTGGAATCGAGCAGCGCCTTGGCCCGGCTGTGGACCCAGCGCCACTCGCCGTTGCGATGCCGCATCCTGTGTACGCTCTCGAACAGCGGCGTCTTGCCCGTCACGTGCTCGCGGATCCCCGTCTGGACGCGGCCCATGTCCTCGGGGTGCACGAGGCTGCGCCAGTCCGGCGGCGAGGCGCGCATGTCCGTATCGGCGTAGCCGAGCATGGCTTTCCAGCGCGGCGAGAAGTACATCTCGTCGCGCTCGACGTCGAAGTCCCACAGGCCGTCGTTGGCCGTCTCGCACGAGAGCTGCTCGCGCTGCTCGAGCCGCTGCAGCGCAGACTCGAGCTGCAGCCTCGAGAGGCCCGAGGCGAGGCTAGAACCGAGCAGCTTGAGCAGCAACTGCAGGTTGACGTCCCAGGACGGCCTCGGCAGCGCGTGCGCGAGGCCGAGCAGCGCCGCGGGCCGCCCCTGCACGTGGATGCCGACGGCCAGCCACGCGCCGACCCGCAGCTCGGCGAGGCGCGTCGCCTCGGCGCGCTGCTCGGGATGGGGATTGGCGGTGTCGCGGATCTCGGTGAGCCGCAGCGGCTCGAGCCGCGAGAGGAACCATGGATAGGCATCGAGACTCTCATGCGTCAGCGCCTCGATCTGACACTGTGCGAAAGCCGCGCGCGCGAAGTGCATCTGCTCGATTTCGGGCGCCGCGCCGGGGGGCGGCGCGCGCAGCAGCGCCACGAAGGCCGCATCGCAACCGCTCGCGGCGCGCAGCAGTTCGAGGCTCTCGCGCAGGGTCGTCTCGAGGCTGTTGCGCGCGAGGTTCTGGAAGTCGACCGCTATCTTCGTGCAGGTGATGTCGAGCCCGAGCGGGGCGCGCCGCTCGGCCGTTGACCAGGTCTGCGGTGAGAGCAGATCCGAGGCCGTGAACTCGGCCGTCGAGTCGGGATTGGCGACCGAGGCGCCGGGACGCTCCGCGGGTAGTCGCAAGATGAGGTTACCTGCCCTCTTTCTCGAGTGTGCGTCGATTGTGTCACATCAGTCGAGAAAAACAAGGTAACTACTTGTTTGTGCTTACCGATCGCAA
Organism: Gammaproteobacteria bacterium; assembly: GCA_037444685.1. Taxonomy (GTDB): domain Bacteria; phylum Pseudomonadota; class Gammaproteobacteria; order Steroidobacterales; family Steroidobacteraceae; genus UBA964. The sequence continues at coordinate 196,641 of JBBILX010000005.1, read as the reverse complement.
TCAACCAATCGGGTGCGCCGGATAGCGGATGGCGCGCGCGGCATGCCCGCGAGCGATACAGTCCGCCGCCGGCCGGCCGCTGACGAGATACCAGCGGTCGTCGCTGGCGACGCCGACGAAACGGCGCTCGGCCGCCGCGAAACAGCGCTCGACCTTGTAGTCGGGCAGCAGCAGTATTCGGCGCGCCGGATCCGCGGCCAGCCAGGCGGCTGCGTCGAAGGCCTCCTGATCGCCCTCGCGCCAGCGGCGGTGGCCGAAGTTGACAGTCTCGCGGTCGAGGTAGAGCAGGAACTGCTCCTTGTAGGCCACCAGCGCGAGCTGCCGATCCGGCGGCGTCATCGCCAGCATCCGCGCCATGAACGCCGAACTCGAGCGCACCGGATTCATCGCCGGTGCGATCAAGAAGCCCCAGCAGACGGCGAGACAGGCGATCACGGCTGGCCAGGCGTAGAGCGGCCGGCGCCATGCGCAGAGCAGCCAGGCGACGAGCATCGAGACCGCGAGCGCGACCGCGGCGCCGGAACCCTCGAGACCGGCCTCGGCTAGCGTTGCGAGCACGCGCGCGTGACCGGCCATGGCGAGCGAAGCGACCGTGACGGCCGCCACGACCAGCGCCGCAGCGAGGCCGAGGCTCAGCCGACCGATCGCCGGCTTCTGGAACAGTGCGGGCAGGTGCGGCGCGGCGGCGAGCAGGAAGGCCGGCAGGGCCGGCAGCAGGTAGACACCGCGCTTGCCGGGGCTCGCCGAGAAGAACAGCAGCACGAGGAGAACCCAGCCCAGCGGCAGCCAGACGCTGGCGCGCCGCGCGCGCCAGTCATCGCGCCAGCGCGGCACCAGCCAGAACAGCAGGGCGCTACCGGGCAGCCACAGCGGCGGAATGACTTCAACCACGAAGAACCACCACGGTCGCACGTGGTGCCAGGCGGTTGCGTAGCGCTCGACGGTCTGCTGGAACAGGATCTCGTCGCGATAGACGATGAGCTCCGGCGTGCCGACTTCCGCCACGTGCCAGAGCATCGGCAAGAGCCAGACGCTGACCGCGAGCAGGAAACCAGCCGGCACGAGCAGCCATCGCACGCGGCCCGGCGCAGGCGTCAGATCGTGCCAGCCGGTACGGCGCAGCGCCGCGTAGAGCACGAGCAGCAGCAGCGGCAGAAAGCCCACACCCTTGGTGATCACACCGAGACCTGCGGCGAGACCTCCCGCGAAGCACCAGCGCCAGTCGGGACCCAGCAGCAGGTGACGCAGCAGCGCCCACAGCGAGAACGTCGTCAGCGCGAGCAGGGTCGGATCGATCTGCGCACCGCGCATCGTCTGCACGAACTGCAGCGAGCAGACCAGCGTGAGTGCCGCCGCGAGTCCCTCCACGCGCCCGTGCAGGCGACGTGCGATGTCGTAGAGCAGGACCGCGGCCGCAAAGGCCGCCGCGAACGAAGGCAGCAGGAACGACGCACGGACGCTGCCCGTGACTGCGTAGCAGAGCGCGAGCAGCCAGAAGAACAGCGGCGGCTTGTCCTGATAGAGGTCGCCGCCTACGCGAGGTATCAGCCACTCGCCGCTCGCGACCATGTCGCGCGCGAGGCTCGCGAACCGCGGCTCGTCGGCGGGCCAGGGGTCGCGCAGCCCGATGCCGCTGCCGATCAGGACCGCGACGAACAGGCCGATCCAGGCGAGATCGCCGAGGCGCATTCCGCGCCCGGCGTCGCGCGGGTTCGGCGTTGCCGGGCCCATCACGGCCTCAGGCCTCGACCTTCTGCCGACCAGTGCGTATCAGGTAGAGATTGCGCAGATAGACGATCAGCCCCATTCCCTGTCCGACGATGAAAACCGGGTCGCGCTTGTGAATCGCATACGAGAGCAGCACGGCGCCGCCGGCCAGGCTGAAGTACCAGAAGGCCATCGGGATGATGCTGCGCCGGGCGCGCTCGCTGATGAGCCACTGGACGATGAAGCGCGCCGAGAACAGCGCCTGCCCGAGGAATCCAATGGCGATCCAGACCGTCGTTTCGGGTGAACTCATGCGCTCGCTCCGCTCAGGATTCTTCGCTGACCGACAGGCCGGGCTGGAAACGGCGTCGCAGCCACATGACGCCCAGCATGTCCACGATGCCGACCCAGAGCCGATCAAACAACCCGTACTTCGACTGGCCGCGTTCGCGCGGTCGGTGGCGCACGGGGACCGAGATCACCACCGCGCCGGCACGCTGGTAGAGCGCGGGGAGGAACCGGTGCATGTGGTCGAAGTACGGCAGCGTCAGGAAGGTCGGCCGGTGCAGCAGTTTGATGCCGCAGCCCGTATCGGGCGTGCCGTCGCCGAGCAGGCGGCCGCGTACGCCGTTGGCGACGCGCGACTGCAGCCGCCGCCAGGCCGTGTCGCGTCGCGTCTGCCGATGTCCCATCACGAGGCGCGCCTGCGGGTTGGCGTCGCGCGCAGCGAGCAGCGCCGGCAGGTCGGCCGGATCGTTCTGGCCATCGCCGTCGAGGGTTGCGACCCACTCGGCGCGCGCCCCGCGCACCCCGCTTGCGACCGCAGCGCTCTGGCCGGCGCGGAAGGAGTGACGCAGCAGTCGCAGCTGCGGCACGCCGGCCGCGCGCAGGCGCCGAACCCGTTCGACAGTGTCGTCGGTGCTGCCGTCGTCGACGTAGAGGATCTCGTGCGACAACGGCCCCAGGGCGCGGGCGATTTCGCGCACGAGCGGCTCGACGTTCTCGGCCTCGTTGCAGACCGGCACGACGACTGACAGCGAGGGGGCCGGGCGCGACAGCGGACTGCGCTCGCGGTCTGCGGAGCCGGACTCGGCCATGGAGAACGTGGACTCTGGCAACGATGAGGGCCGCAATTCTCGGTGATTGCCGAGGGTGGCACAAGGTGCGGCCGGCAGCGTCCGCAGTGACTGCGATAGAATGACCAGACCGTGTCAAGAGCCCGCCCCGAATGAGCGACCCGGCCGCCGCACAGCCACCGGTCACGGACGAGCCGTTCAATATCGGCGAGACGGACGACAGCCTCAAGCGCATGATCGCGCTGTTCGAACGCTATGGCGACACCTTCCGCGTCTACTCGCCGGTGCGCAAGTCGTACGTCTGGGTCATCAATCATCCCGACGACGTCAAGCGCGTGCTGGTCGGCAACCATCGCAATTACACGAAGGGCCTCGGCTTCGATCGCGTCCGCATCCTGCTCGGCACGGGCATCATCGCCAGCGAGGGGGATTTCTGGCGTCGCCAGCGGTACATGATGCAGCCGTATTTCCACCGCAAGGTGCTCACGCGCTTCGCCGAGGTGATCGCCCGACACAACCGACGCCGCATGGACCGTTGGGAGCGGCTTGCCGCCGACGGGGAGCTCATCAACGTCACGGACGAGACCAGCGAGATGACGCTCGACATCGTGCTCGAGACGATCTTCGGCAGCGACGTCGTGCGGCTCGTGCGCGAAACCGGTGACAATCCCTTCCTGATCGTGACGCGCGAACCGGCGCGCGACCTGCGCTTCGCCTACCGCTTCCGCGGACTCGCCAAGGTGGTCCAGGGCATCCTCGACCACCGTCGCGCCCACCCCGCCGAGCACCTCGACTACGTCGCGATGCTCATGGACGCGCGCGACAAGGAGACCGGCGAACCGATGACCGATCGCGAGCTCATCGACGAGCTGCTGACGCTGATCGTCGCGTGGCACGAAACGACCGCGAGCGCACTGAACTCCACCTGGTACCTGCTCGCGAAGAACCCGGAAGCGGAGACGAAGCTGCATCGAGAGCTCGACGCCGCGCCGGACTGGAGCGCGCCTTCGCTCGCCGAAATGGAATCGCTGCAGTACGCGCACAATGTCTGCGACGAGTCGCTGCGCATGTATCCACCGGGCTGGCTGATCTCGCGGCGTGCCATCGAAGCCGACGATCTCGGCGGATACGTGCTGCCGGCCGGCACCGACGTGCTGCTCTCGCCCTACCTGCTGCATCGCCATCCGGCCTATTGGCGCGAGCCGGAGTGTTTCCGCCCGGAGAGGTTCGACGCCGAACACGAGGCCGAGAGGCCGCGCTTCGCCTACATGCCGTTCGCCGCCGGACCCCGGCACTGCATCGGCGAGACGCTGGCGATGTACGAGATGCTGATGCACCTGTACCTGTTCGCGCGGCGCTTTCGCCTCGCCCTGACCAGTGACGCTCCGATCGAGTTCGAGGCGCTCGTCAACCTGCGCACGCGTGAGCCGCTGAAGATGCGGCTCTCGCACCGCCGGCCCGCCCACTGAGCCCCGTCGCCCAGCATGAGCGAACCGACGACCCTCACCGAACTGCTCGAGAACAGCCGCCGGGCCCGACGCGCCATCACCTATCTCGAGGGCGAGAACCAGCGCCGCGTGGTGGGTTTCGGCGAACTGCAGGAACGCGCACTGGGCCTGCTGCATCACCTGCAGCGACTCGGCGCGAAGCGCGGCGACAAGCTGATCCTGCTGCTGCAGAACAACGAAGCGTTCATCGATGCGTTCTGGGCGGGCATCCTCGGCGGCATCGTGCCCGTGCCGGTCGCCGTCGGTATCTCCGACGAGCACCGGCGCAAGCTGCTGCGCATCGCCGCGCGACTCGGCGCCCCGTTCCTGTTCGCTGAGCGCAAGGCGTTCGAGCGCATCGCCGCTTTCGCGAGCGAGACGGGTGACGCTGCCGCCGCCGAGCGGCTGCGCTCGCACGCCCTCTTCGCCGAGGAACTTAGCGACTATTCGCGTCCCGGCGAGCCCTGCACTGCCGGTCCGAACGACATCGCCTTCATCCAGTTCTCTTCGGGATCCACGAGCGAGCCGAAGGGCGTGGTACTCACGCACGGCAACCTGGTCGCGAACTGGCGCGGGGCAGCCACGGCGGCCAATTTCACGAGCGATGACGTCTCGCTGTCCTGGATGCCGCTCACGCACGACATGGGCCTGATCGGCATGCACCTGTTCATGCTCGGCTCGCAGATCGAAACCTACCTGATGCCGACCGATCTGTTCGTGCGCAGGCCGATGCTGTGGCTGCAATTCGCCTCGCAGGTCGGCGCCACCATCATCAGCTCACCCAATTTCGGCTATCGGCACTACCTCAAGGTGCTCGGCGACCGATCGGTGCAGGGACTCGATCTGTCGCGCGTGCGGCTCATCTTCAATGGCGCCGAGCCGATCAGCGTGCCGCTCGCGCACGAGTTCCTCGACCGGCTCGCGCCAGCGAAGCTCGCGCGCAACGCGATGTACCCCGTCTACGGCCTTGCCGAGGCCTCGCTCGCCGTCAGCTTCCCTGAACCAGGCGCCCCGCTGCGATCGGTGCGTCTGGACCGCCACCAGCTGACGGTCGGCGCGCCGGTGCGTCACGTCGACCCGGGCGACACGGATGCCGTCGAGCTCATGGCGGTCGGTCGCGTGATCCCGCACTGCGAACTACGCATCGCAGGCGACGACGATGCGCCGCTCGGCGCCGGCCACGTCGGCCACATTCAGATCCGCGGGGCGAACGTCACGCGTGGCTATTTCGAGAATCCGCCAGCGAACGCCGCGCTGCACACCGCCGACGGCTGGGTCCGTACGGGCGATCTCGGCGTCGTCGAGGACGGCCAGCTGTACGTGACCGGACGCGCCAAGGAGATCATCTTCGTCAATGGCCAGAACTACTACCCGCACGATCTCGAGGCGGTCGCGATCCGCGCCGAGGGCATGGATCTCGGCAAGGTCGTCGTCGCCGGCGTCAACCGACCCGAGACCCAGACGGACGATCTCGTCGTCTTCGTGCTGCATCGCGCCGATGTCGCCGATTTCCTGCCGGTCGCGAACGAAATCGCCCGGCTGCTCAGCGAGCACACCGGTCTCGAAGTCGCCGAACTCGTGCCGGTCAGGCGCATTCCGAAGACGACGAGTGGCAAGATCCAGCGCCACCTGCTCGAGGAGGAATACCTCGCCGGTGCGTTCGCGGCTGAGCTCGCCGAACTTCGCGCCTTGCGCGAGAGACTGCGCGCGGCAGCAGGCGGCGGACAGGCTGCAGCGAGCGAAATCGAGCAGCGGCTCAAGGAGATCTGCGATCGCGCACTCGGCCGCGAGATCGGTGTGACCGACAACCTGTTCGAGATCGGCGCGAGCTCGCTGAAGCTCATCGAAATCCACGAGCAGCTCGACGCGCTCTATCCGAATCAGGTCGAGCTAACCGAGCTGCTCGATTATCCGACGATCGCCGACCTCGCTGCCCACCTCGAAGGCAAGCTCGCGACTCAACGCTGAGCGGGCCGGGTCGCGGATTCAGGCGCCGTAGAGGGGCCTGCGCAGCTTCCAGCGCTTGTGGTTCCATGGCCAGTCCGCGGGCGCCGCGCGGATCTGCGCCTCGACCATCCGTGCATATCGCTCAGTGAACTCGCCAGGGGACAGCGGCTCGCCGGCCGCGACGAGCGGCTCAAAGTCCATTTCGTAGCGACCGCGCGCGAGGCGGCGCATACGGATGAACAGCGCCGGATACTTGAACTTGCGGACGATCTCCTCGCCGCCGAGGAAGAAGGCCGAGTCCCGGTTCAGGAATCGCAGCCAGTGCTTGCGGTCGCTCGTCACGGGCTCCTGATCGGCGACCATTGCGATGGCGCGCGGTATCTTGTTGCGACGCAGGACGTCGCCGAGCAGCTCCTGGGCCGGCACGAGCCGCGCGCCAAATCGCGTGCGGATAATCCGCATCTCCCGATCCGCCCAAGAGTCAACCAGCGGCTTGTAGGCGGCATCCAGCGGATGGCCGAGCTCGAGCGACAGCGCGAGCAGCATCCACTCCCAGTTGCACTGGTGCGCTGCCAGGAGCAGCACCGGCTTGCCCTTCGCGATGGGTTCGCGGACGCGGTCGAGGTTGCGGATCGCGACGCGCTCGCGGATCGCCTCGGGAGACAGGCGCACTGCCATCACGAGTTCGACCAGCACGTCGGCGTAGCCGGCATAGAAGCGCCGCATGATCCCGCGCAGCCCGGCCGCATCCAGATCGGGGAAGGCGATCGCGAGGTTGTCGCGGACCACCCGCTGCCGGTACCGGACCAGCCGGAAAGCGACGAAGGCCAGCAGGCTCGCGAAGGCGTAGAGCAGGCTCTGCGGCAGAGCAGCGAGCAGCCTCAGCCAGAGCGAGGATCGCGGCGCCGGCTCGGGGTTCATCGATACACCGGGGGAGGGATGGTGCCGGAGAAGGGATTCGAACCCCCGACCCGCGCATTACGAATGCGCTGCTCTACCAGCTGAGCTACCCCGGCACTGGGGGTCGCGATTCTAGGGGAACCGACGGGCTCGAGGCAATGAACGCCGTTCAGGGATCGCGGCCCTGGTCCGTGCGCGCCGGTCGCAGGCGGATCACGAGATCGACGCCGGCGATCTCCATGCCTGGCGGTGGTTCGGGCAGTCGGCCGAAGGCGACCTCACCGACGGCGACGTCGGTCAGCGAGCCCGTCGTCTCGTCGCGGAAGTGGTGATGCGGGACGACGTTCGAGTCGAACCAGGCGCGCGCACCATCGACCGCCAGTTCGCGGATCAGGCCGCGCTCCGCGAACAGCCGCAATGTGTTGTAGAGCGTCGCTTTCGACACCCGCGCGCCGCGTGAGCGCAGGGCGGCGAGCAATTGCTCGGCCGTGACATGCTGCTCGGTCGCGAGCAGCAGATCGGCGACTTGCAGCCGCTGCGAGGTCGGCTGTATGCCGCAGGCGAGCAGGCGCTGCACGAGATGCTTCGCGGCAGCCTTTCCGTGAAAACCGACCACTCGCGGATTATAGAGGGTGTTGCGGCGACTGCCAGCTGGACGCTGCGGCGCGCATTTCGGGGCAATCGCCGCTCGTTCAGCGCTGCCGCGGCAGCCGCCGGCGGGCCCAGACTGGGCCCATGCCCCGCGCAGCACCTCACAGCGGCTTCGGTCTGGCCGAATGGCTGATCGCGCTGGCGATCGCTGCCACCGTGCTCGCGGTGGGATCGCCGTCCTTCCACCGCGTGCGTGCCAATGCCAGCACGCTCGCGGCCGCCAATGCGCTCGTCGGGGGCCTGCACCTCGCGCGTTCGCAGGCGCTGCTGCGCGGGCGGCCCGCCGTGCTCTGCCTGAGCACCGATGGGCGCCGATGCCTCGAGTCGCCCGATGCGCGACGCACACACGGCTGGATCGTCTTCGTCAACGAGCGCCCGGAGCGTCGCCCACAGCGCGATGCGCGCGAGCCTCTGGTCGCGCGTTTCGACCTGCCGGCGGGCCTCGCGGTGCATGCGAGCCGCGCCGCGGTCACCTACTGGCCCGTCAGCCGTGCCGGCACCACGGCGACGCTGACATTCTGTACGCCGAGTGGCCTCGCTGCGGGTCGCGCCGTGATCGTCAGCCAATCGGGCCGTCCCCGGCAGCGGCTGCTGCGGCCCGCGGACCCTCCGTGTGGCAGAGGCGGGCCCGACGGTGCGGGCTGACCGTTCATCGCCGCTGACGCGCCGGTCGTCGGAATCCGCGACGCAGTCGCTGGACACGCCGTATAGTCCCGCGCGATGGGACTGGTCTCGATTCCGACAGGCGCTCGGACGCCCGGCCAACGCGGTTTCACGCTCATGGAACTCATGATCGTGCTCGCGCTCGCTGCAGTGATCCTGGCGATCGGCGCGCCGAATTTCCGCGAGTTCCGCCAGAACAACCGCCTCACGGCAGCCGCCAACGACTTTCTCGCGAGCGTGCAGCTCGCGCGCACCGAAGCGGTCAAGCGCCAGACGGCAGTCTCGATCTGCCCGTCCGACGATCCCGCATCGCCCAGCGCGAGCTGCACCACCGGCGAGTTCACGCGCTGGATCGTCTTCGAGGATACCGATGGCGACTGCGAACGCAGTGCCGACGAACCGCTGATCCGCGCCGAGATCGGGCGCGATCCGGAGCCGCGCAGCGATCTCGAGCGAGCGCGGCGACTGCGCGCCGCGGCCGATGGCGGCTGCGTCTCGATCGGCAGCACCGGCTTCACCCGCGACCTTGCCGACAGCGCCTCGCGGTTCGTGTTCTGCGACGCGCGCGGCATCGACGTGCAGCCCGGCACCGACCAGTCGCTCGGCCGCGGCATCCTGCTGAACCGGACGGGACGCGCCCAGGTCACTCGCGACCCAGCGCTCATCGCGAGCTGGGAGTTGCCATGCCCGCCCTGATCCCACGGCGGGGCCCATCGGCGCTGTGCGCGCGCCGCGCCCGCGGTGTCACGCTGGTCGAGGCGCTGGTCGCGTTGCTCGTGCTCTCGGTCGGCATGCTCGGTATCGCGGCCCTGTTCGTCTCGAGCGTGCGCTTCAACCGAACGGCGCTGCTGCGCACGCAGGCCATCAATCTCGTCAGCGACATGGCCGACCGGATCCGCGCCAATGCCAGCGCGGGCCCCGCCTACGAACTGTCGAGTTACGGCGCCGCGCCGGCGGCGCGCGACTGCGCGCCAGGCCCGGGCGCCGCGGGCGCGAACTGCACGATTGCCGAACTCGCGGAGGACGATCTCGCACGCTGGATCGCCGCGGTCGAGGCGGCCCTGCCCGGCCCCGGTGACGGCGGCCCGGCCACCGAGGTCGAATACACGCCTGGAGTCGGCGGCGCCCCGGACCGCTACGCCGTGCTCGTGCGCTGGCAGGAGCCGGGCGAGGATCTGCCGTTCAGCTATCGCAGCGAGATCCTGATCATGCCGAGGTCGCCATTGACATGAGCCAACGCGAGCGCGGTCTGAGTCTCGTCGAGCTGCTGGTGGCGCTGACCATCGGCTCGCTGCTGATCGTCGGCGCGGTGACGATCTACTCGAACAGCCGCACGACCTTCACCGTCAACGAAACCGTGGCGCGCCTCCAGGACCAGGGCCGATACGTGATATCGGTGATCGAGCCGGACATCGAACTCGCCGGCTTCTACGGTTTCACCAATTCGGCCGACACGCTGCGGCTGGTCGCAGGCGCGGCGCCTGGCGTCGTGCTCGCGACGGCCCCGCAGCTCCGGCAGGTGCCGATCACCGATCCGCCCACTCCGCCGACAGCGGCGCCGGGACTCGCGGCCAGCGCGCATGCCTGTGGCGTGAATTTCGCCGTCGACGTGCTGCGCCCCGTGCAGGGCTCCAACGACGGCTTCGAGCTCGGCCCGGAGCGCACGGGCGCCTGCGCGCCTTACGGCGGGGCGGCGCAGGCCGGCGCCGACACGCTGACGGTCCGCCGCGCGTCGACCGAGCCGGTCGGCGCCGCGGAAGACGGTCGGCTGCAGATCTATGCCTCGAGGCTGCGCAGCCGCACGGCCCAACTGCTGTTCGCCGATGGAGTCTCCCCCGGCGCGCTCGACGACGACAATCGCCTGCATGATCTCGTGGTCCGCGCCTACTACGTGGCCGAAGATTCGGTCGACCGGCCCGGGCAGCCGGCGCTGCGCGTCAAGTCGCTGACCCGGATCGGCGGCAGCCCTGCCTTCCTCGACACCGAGGTCATGCCCGGCGTGGAAGACTTCCAGGTCCAGTTCGGCATCGATACGGGCGACTATGACAATGACGGCGACGTCGACCCCGCCGCCGATCTGAACGGCGACGGCATTCCCGAGTCCGACGGTCGCGCGACGCGGTACGTGAACCCTGATTTCGCGGACCTCGACCGGGCGCAGGTGGTCTCGGTGCGTGTCTGGATCCGGCTGCGCGCCGAGCAGCCCGAACCCGGCTTCCTCGACGATCGCACTTATCGCTACGCCGACGTCGAATACACGCCGGCCGGCGACGAGCGCAACTTCCGCCGTCTGTTGCTGTCACGGACCATCGCGCTGCGCAACGCCAGGACACTCTGAGAACACCCTGAATGAACGGGCCTCGGCAGTCTGCAATCATCAGCCGACGCCGCGAACGCGGCGCGGCGCTCGTGGTCGGGCTCATCATGCTGCTGATCCTGACCATCCTCGCGTTCACCGGCATCAACACGGCGACGACCGAGCTTGCCATGGCCAACAACGAGCAGTTCCGCCGCAGTGCGGCCGATGCGAGCGCGGCCGGCGTCGAACAGGCAATCGCGGCGATAGGCACCGTGGGCACGACGGCGGGGGCAACCGGCTCGGTCGCGCTCACGGAGTTCGGCAACGAGGCCACGCAGTACAGCGCCACCATTCGATACATCGGCGAGGAATCGGGCCTGCCGCAATCGAGCGCCGACAAGTTCATCGGCCTGCACTACGAGATCGAGAGCACCGGCACCTCGGCACGCAATGCGCGCGACGTACAGACGCAGGGCGTCATGGTCGTCGCGAGTGCCGGCGGTGCCGGCAACGGGAGTTTCGGACGGATCGGAGACGGACTCGAATGACGAGCAGCCCTCGCACGTCCCTGCCATGGCGGCGGCGCAGCGCCGCCTCGATGCTCTTTGCGGTGTCGCTGACCGTCGCGCTGGCAGTGGCGGCGTCACCAGGATTGGCGGCCGACCGATCGATGCCGATGGCGGCGTTGCGCGTGCTCGAGCATTCGATCGAAACGCGCGCGGCCGAGCTGCGCCTGCCCGCGACCGGGGTCGGTCGGCTCACTGTGGCTCCCTGCCGCGACTGTCGCTCTCTCGCGCTGCTCACCGGCGCCGCGACACGCAGCTTCGTCGACGGTGCGCCCGTGACCCCGGATGTACTGCGCCGGACGCTGCTCGCCGAACCCGACGCGAGCGTCGCGCTGTTCTACCGTCGCTCGAGCGGCGAGGTGACGCGGATCCTCGTAACCCTGCCGTTGGCGCCCGCTCGCCGCTGAACGCGCTCGGGTGCACGCCATGACGCACAGAGCCGCCCCCCTCCTCGCAGCCCCGCAACGCGCCGCGGCCCGCGGGCGACGCTGGCAGTCCGCACTCGCCGGCTTCGCCGCAACCCTGTTCGCCGCGGGCGCGGCGCTCGCCGATGACACCGAGATCTTCGTCAATCAGGGCGCCGCAGTGGGCGTACGCCCGAACGTGCTGTTCGTCGTCGACACCTCGGGCAGCATGAACGGACTCGTTCAGGTCGATCGTGCCCCGTACGATGCGTCCGTGCAGTACACGGGCGCGTGCGATCGCGGCGCCATCTACTACCAGGGCGCGACCGCTGCGGGCACACCCTCCTGCACGACCCCGAGCGCGGCGTTTCCGGTGGCGATCAACCGTTGTGCCGCGTCGATGGCGGCGCTCGACGGTCCGGCGGGCCGCTGGACGGGCCGCGTCCTGCAGTGGTCGGCGAGCGAGGCGCGTTGGCGGACGCCCCGTAGTGACGACGACAGCGGGCCGATCGAATGCGAGGCCGACGCGGGCGTCCACGGCGAGTCGGCGACCGCGGGGGCGCGCTGGGCGCGCAACGGCAACAGCGAAGATCCCTGGACCTCGATCGAGTCGCAGGCGATCGGCTGGTCGGCGGCCGGCAGCTATGCGCTGTTCTCGGGCAACTATCTCAATTGGCTCTACGCGCCGATATCGCCGGCACAGATCTCGCGGCTCGACACGGTCAAAGCGGTCAGCACCGCACTCGCCTACTCGATCGACAACGTCAACCTCGGCCTGATGCGCTTCAGCACGGCGCCGGGCCCGAATGGCGACCGCGGCGAGGGCGGCCTCGTCGCCCATCAGGTCGCGCCGATCGGTGCGGCACGCGAGTCGATCGTCACGAGACTCAATGCCTTCGAGGCGCAGGGCTTCACTCCGCTCTCTGAGACTCTCTACGAGGCCGGGCAATACCTCGCCGGACGCAGCGTCGAGTATGGCCTCGCCTCGACCGTCGAGGGCGGCCAGCCTTTCCCGAGCGTTCCCGAATCGCGCCTGCCGGCCGATCCCTCGCGCTATCAGTCGCCGATCGGGTTCCAGTGCCAGCGCAACTACGTCGTGCTGCTGACCGACGGCGAGCCGACGGAGGACAATTCGGCCGATGCGCGGATCCGCGCGCTGCCGGAGTTTGGCTCGCTGGTCGGCAGCGACTGCGATGGTTCGGGAGCCGGGCGCTGCCTCGACGACATGGCCGAATATCTGTTCGAGGGCGACCTGAACCCCACGCTGCCCGGGCGGCAGAGTGCGGTCACTTACACGATCGGTTTCGGGCCCGACGTCGCCGGCAGTGCCTTCCTCGAGGACGTCGCGCGGCGTGGCGGCGGGCGGGCCTACACGGCGTCGAACGTGGAGAACCTGACCACCGTCCTGCAAAGCATCTTCAGCGAGGTCCTGACCGGCGGCAACACGTTCGTCTCGCCCTCGGTCTCGATCAACGCCTTCAACCGCACCCAGACCAACAACGAGCTGTACTTCGCGCTGTTCCAGCCCCGTGACACGCTGCGCTGGATCGGGAACGTCAAGAAGTATGGCATCCGCAACGGTCAGATCGTCGACGCCGCTGGCGCTCCGGCCATCGATGCCGAGACCGGCTTCGTCCGCAGCAGCGCGCGCAGCATCTGGACGCCGGTCGCCGAGATCGACGGCAACCGTGTCGAGGCAGGGGGTGCGGCCGCGCGCCTGCCGGCGCCAGCCGAGCGCAACGTCTACACCTACCTGGTGAGCACCGGACAGCGCGATCTGACGGATCCCGTCAACGCCTTCGATCTCGGCAATGCCGCGCTCGATGCGGCTCGCCTCAACACGCTCGACACCGAGGTCGACCGCGACGATCTGATCCGCTGGGCGCGCGGTCTCGATGTGCTCGATGTCGACGGCGATGGGAATCGCAGCGAGGCGAGCCGCCTGATGGGCGACCCTTTGCATGCACGGCCGGCGCTCGTCGCCTACGGCGGTAGCACCAGTAACCCAGACCCCAGCGACGAGGTGATCTTTGTCCCGACGAACGACGGCTTCCTGCACGCGATCGATGCGCGTACGGGCGTCGAGCTCTGGTCGTTCATCCCGCCCGAACTGCTCGGCCGACTCGTCGATCTCTATCGCAATCCCGTCTCCCCCTCGCGCAGCTTCGGCCTCGACGGCGACGTCCGCGTACTCAAGTTCGACGTCAATCAGGACGGCATCGTCGATCGCGCCGCCGGCGATCGCGTCTGGATCTTCTTCGGCATGCGCCGCGGCGGTCGCCACTACTACTCTCTCGACGTGACGGATCGTAATCGACCGGTATTGCGCTGGAGCGCCGGGCCGAGCCAACTGCCGGGGATAGGCGAAACGTGGTCGCCACCGACGATCGCCCGCGTGCGCGTCGGCGGCGCGAGCCAGAACGGCGAGAACCTTGTGCTCGTCTTCGGCGGCGGCTATGACGACGCGCAGGAGAACTATCAATTCACGACCGATACCTCCGGTCATCGGATCTTCATGGTGGATGCCGCGAGCGGCCAGCTGCTCTGGTACGCCGGCGGGCCTCAGGGCGCCGGCGCGCCCGACCGGCCGCTGTCGCAGATGACGCACTCGATCACCGGGCGCGTCGTCACTCTCGACCTCGATGGCGACCGCTTCGCCGACCGTATGTATGCGGCCGATCTCGGCGGCCGTATCTGGCGCTTCGACATCTGGAACGGCCGGCCGCGCAGCGAGCTCGTCACGGGCGGCGTGCTCGCCACGCTCGGCGCGGGCGGCACAGGCCAGACGGCGATCGAGAACAACCGGCGGTTCTACTACGCCCCGGACGTCGCGCTGATCCAGCGACGCGGCGCCGAACCGTACCTGAACCTCGCGATCGGCTCGGGGTACCGCGGCCATCCACTGCACACCGAAACGCGTGACCGATTCTATGCGCTACGCGATCGCAACCCGTTCGCGAAACTGACCCAGGCCCAGTATGACGCGGCGACCCCGATCACCGATGCCGATCTCGTCAACATCACGCCGACGCCCGAGCAGGCGGTCGTCCCGCCGCGCGCAGCCGGCTGGAAGCTCGAACTCAATCTCAACGGCGGCTGGGTCGGCGAAAAGGTGCTGGCGGAAGCGCTGACGGTCGATGGCACGATCCTGTTCACGAGTTACCAGCCGGTGCCGCCGGCCCAGAGCGACCCTTGCCGGCCGGCAAACGGCATCAACCGCGCCTATGCGCTGCGCGTCGACGACGGGCGCCCGTTCATCGACTTCAACGACAGCGGCGGCGTCGACTCGACCGACCTGTTTACCGAACTCGCTCAGTCCGGGATCGCCGGTGAGGTCTCGCTCGCGCTCGAGAGCGCCGCGGGCGGCAGCGAGCCTGGTGGCGTGGCGCCGGACGCGCTCGGTCGGCGCGGCCTCTGCGTCGTCGGCGTCGAGGTGCTGCAGCGCTGCGTCATGCCGGGCGGCGTCGTGCGCAGCTACTGGCGTCGCCTGGCCGAGGACGGCGGCGGCGACTGATGCAGCCCGATGCCGGAAGGGCGCACCTTGACCGGTGTTCTGCACCCGCCTCGCTGTACGCTCACGGGTGGACGCTGGTCGAACTGCTGACGACCCTCGCGGTGCTGGCGATCCTCGCTGCCATCGCCGTGCCGAGTTATCGTGGGCAGGCGCTGCGTGCGCAGCGCAGCGACGCGACCACGGCACTGCTGCGGATCGGCGCCGCACAGGAGGCGCACTTTCTGCAACACAATCGCTTCGCGGCCGCGCTATCGGCCACGCCGCCCGCAGGGCTCGGGCTCGCTCCGGTGAGCGAGCGCGGCTATTACGATCTCGAAATCGAGCTGACCGCCGCCGACGGCAGCGCCTATCTCGCGCGAGCACGACCGCGTGCCGCTGCGGGGCAGCGCGACGATGCGCTGTGCCGCGAGTTCACGCTGGACCATCACGGCTTGCGCGGGGCACGTGACGCAGCGGCCTCGGACAGGACGATGGATTGCTGGCGCTGAGGGCGATCAGGAAGCCTCGACGCGGCGGCGCAAGGTGCGCGGCATCGAGAAGACTACTCGCTCCTCCCGACCGGACAGCTCGGCCGCTGGCCGTCCGCCCCACTCGCGCAGCCTTGCGACGACACCCTGCACGAGCTGTTCTGGCGCCGAGGCGCCCGCCGTGACACCCACGACCCTGCAGCCGTCGAGCCACTCGCGGCGCAACCCGTCGGCGTCGTCGACGAGATAGGCCGGCTTGCCGAGGCGCTGCCCGAGTTCGACCAGCCGGTTCGAGTTCGAACTGCTCGCCGAGCCGACGACGATCAGCACGTCGCACTGCGCGGCGAGATCCTTGACCGCATCCTGACGGTTCTGGGTCGCGTAGCAGATGTCCTCGCGGCGCGGTGTCTTGAGCGCCGGGAAGCGCTCGCGCAGCACCGCGACGATCTCGGCCGTGTCGTCGACCGAGAGCGTAGTCTGGGTCACGAACGCCAGGTTCTCCGGCTCGCGGACCTCGAGCCGACGCGCATCGTCGATGTTCTCGACCAGCAGGATGCGACCGCCACGGGAGGTGTCGAAGCGGCCCATCGTGCCCTCGACCTCGGGGTGCCCGGCGTGGCCGATCAGGATCACGTCCCTGCCCTCGCGGGCGTAGCGCTGCACCTCCATGTGCACCTTCGTCACCAGCGGGCAGGTCGCGTCGAAGACGGTGAGCCCGCGCGCCTCGGCCTCGCGCTCGACCGCAGACGAAACGCCGTGGGCAGAGAAGACCACCGTGGCGCCCTCGGGAACCTCCGCGAGTTCCTCGACGAACACCGCACCGAGCCCGCGCAGTCGCTCGACGACGTGGCGGTTGTGCACGACCTCATGGCGCACGTAGATCGGAGCGCCGAACAGCTCGAGCGCGCGCTCGACGATGTCGATGGCGCGGTCGACGCCAGCGCAGAAACCGCGCGGATTGGCGAGCAGGATCTTCATGGCTGTCCCCGGGCGCCCGCGCGTTCGCGTCGCCATTCGAGCCAGGCGTCGATGAGCAGCGCACCGGCACCGATCGTAATCGCCGCGTCGGCGACGTTGAAGGCCGGAAAATACGCGCCACCCCAGTGGAGGTGCACGAAATCGATCACGAAACCGTGCTGCAGTCGGTCGATCACGTTGCCGATCGCGCCACCCATGATCAGCGCCAGGCCCGCCGCGAGCAGGGCCTGCTCGCGCGCCGGGATGCGGCGCAGCCACCAGACGATGCCGGCACTGACGAGCACCGCGAGGCCGGTGAAGAACCAGCGCTGCCAGCCTCCGGCGTCAGCGAGGAAACTGAACGCTGCGCCGGGATTGTGCAGGCGCGTGATGTCGAGCACCGGCAACACCGGCAGCGCCTCATAGAGCGCGAAACGCGCCTCGATCCAGGCCTTCGTGAGCTGATCGAGCGCGATCACGCCGAGCGCGAGCGGTAGCCAGCGCCAGCCGCTCGCCCGAGCCCTGGGCAAGGGTGTGGCCATCGCGGTCATCTGATCGACTTCCCTGTCGCCCCGGTTCATGCGATCTGTCTCGTCTCGCCGCCACCCGCGACGTTCTCGACGCAGCGTCCGCAGAGCTCGGGGTGGTCCGCGTGCGCGCCGACGTCGGCCCGATGATGCCAGCAGCGGATGCATTTCGGCGTGCCGCTGCGCCGCACCTCTATGCGTACGCCCTCGCCGAGCGTCGCGCCGGCAACCGCGCCTGGCGGCGCTTCCGCCGCGCTCCCGATGTGGACGCGGGCCTCGGAAGTGATGAGCAGGAAGCGCAGTTCCGCGCCGAATGCAGCGAGCCGCTCGCCGCTGCCGGAATCGCACCATAGATCGACCTCGGCCTCGAGCGGCGCACCGATCGCACCCGCATCGCGGAGCCGCTCGAGCTCGCGCGCGACGTCGCTGCGCAGGGCGAGCAGCAGGTCCCAGTCGCGCAGCGTCGGCGGCACGACGGGCAGTTCGTGCCAGAGCGCATGGAACACCGACTTGGCGCGCGGGCCCGGCAGGTGCTGCCAGATCTCCTCGGCCGTGAACGACAGCACCGGGGCGAGCCAGCGCACCATGGCCTCGCCGATGTGCCACATGGCGGTCTGCGCCGAGCGACGCGCATGTCCGGCCCGCGGTGTCGTGTAAAGGCGGTCCTTGAGGACGTCGAGATAGAAGGCACCGAGGTCGACGACGCAGAAATTGTGCACCTTCTGGTAAATCAGGTGGAACTCGTAGCGCCGATATGCCTCGACGACTTCGCGCTGCAGTGTCGCGGTGCGCTGCAGCGCCCAACGGTCGAGCTCGACCAGATCGGCCGGCGCGACCGCGTCGCCGGCCGGGTCGAAGCCGGACAGGTTGCCGAGCAGGAAGCGCACCGTGTTGCGGATGCGACGGTAGGAATCCGACATCCGCCGCAGGATCTCTTCCGACACGCTCATCTCGTTGGCGTAGTCCGTGGCTGCTACCCAGAGCCGCAGCACGTCGGCGCCGAGGCTCTGCATGACCTTCTGCGGAGCAATGACGTTGCCGAGGGACTTCGACATCTTGCGACCCTTCTCGTCGACAGTGAAGCCGTGCGTCAGCACGCCGCGGTACGGCGCACGGCCATGCAGCGCCTCGGACATCAGCAACGAGGAGTGGAACCAGCCGCGATGCTGATCGGAGCCCTCGAGGTAGAGGTCCACCGGCGCGGCGATCTCGGGCCGCGCGTTACCCACGCACTCGAAGGAGAGACCCGAGTCCGCCCAGACGTCCATGACGTCCTGGACCCGGTCGTAGTCGGCCGCTTCGGCGCCGAGCAGCTCGGCCGGATCGAGCGCGAACCAGGCTTCGATGCCGCCGCGTTCGACGCGCGCGGCAACCTGCTCGACGAGCTCCTCGGTGCGCGGGTGCAGCGCCCCGCTCTGGCGGTGGACGAACAGCGGGATCGGCACGCCCCAGGTGCGCTGGCGCGAGATGCACCAGTCGGGCCGGTTCTCGATCATGCCGGTGATGCGCTGCTGGCCCCATGCGGGTGTCCAGCGCACCTGCTGGATGTCGCGCAGCGCACCAGCGCGCAGACCGCGCTGATCCATGCTGATGAACCACTGCGGCGTCGCGCGAAAGATCACCGGCGTCTTGTGCCGCCAGCAGTGCGGATAGCTGTGCCGGTAGGCCTCGTGGCGCTCGAGGCGGCCGCGCTCGCGCAGCGTCTGGACGATCCTCGGATTCGCCTCCTCGACCTTGAGGCCCTCGAACAGCGGCGTGCCGGGCAGGAAGCGGCCATCGGCGCCGACGGGATTGACCACCGGCAGGCCGTAGTGCTGCCCGGCTGCGAAGTCCTCCTGACCGTGCGCGGGTGCCGTGTGCACCGCGCCCGTGCCGGCATCGAGCGTGACGTGTTCGCCGAGGATCACGGGCACCTGCTTCGGCAGGAACGGATGCTCGAGGGCGAGTCGCTCGAGTGCACGTCCCTCGAAGCGCGCGAGCACCGCGCGCTCGGTTGCACCATAGCGGGCGAGGCAGGCGGCGCGCAGATCGTCGGCGAGCACGAGCAGTTCCCGCCGTGGCGCGCCAGGCTCACTGCCGGCCGCGTCCTGGCGTTCAATCTCGACGAGGGCGTATGCGAGATCGGCACGCACCGCGACCGCCTCGTTCGCGGGCAGCGTCCACGGCGTCGTTGTCCAGATCACGATCGAGACCGGCAGCTCGGCGGTCTCTGCCAGGGTCGCGGCATCGAGTCCCGTGCGCCGCGCGAACTCGCCGCGGTCGACGACGCGAAATGCGACGTCGACCGCCGGCGACGTGCGATCCTCGTATTCGACCTCGGCCTCGGCGAGCGCCGAGCGACAGTCCAGACACCAGTGCACGGGTTTCGCGCCCTGGTAGACATGGCCATTGCGCACGATGCGACCGAACGCGCGGATCTGCGCGGCTTCGTAGGCCGGATCCATCGTCAGGTACGGCCGGTCCCAGTCACCGAGCACGCCAAGACGCCTGAAGTCGGTACGCTGCTGGTCCACCTGCTCCTGCGCGAACGCGCGACAGGCGGCACGGAAGGCATTGACGTCGATCTTTTGTCCCGGCCGGCCGACCTTCTTCTCGACGGCGAGCTCGATCGGCAGGCCATGGCAGTCCCAGCCGGGGATGTAAGGCGCGTCGAAGCCGTCGAGCGTGCGCGCCTTGACGATGATGTCCTTGAGGATCTTGTTGACGGCGTGGCCGATGTGAATGGCGCCATTTGCGTAAGGCGGGCCGTCATGGAGCACGAAGCGCGGCCGCCCTGCCGCAATCCGGCGCAGCTCAGCATAAGTGCCTTCCCGCTCCCAGCGGGCGAGCAGCGTCGGCTCGCGTTGGGCCAGATCCGCCTTCATCGGAAAGTCGGTCTGTGGCAGGTTGATGGTGTGTTTGTAGTCCGCCATGGGGTCCCCGGTTGAACCGCACCGCTCAGTCTGCTATGCGGGCCAAAGCGGCGCGTGCCGCCACGGCATCCCGCTGCATCTGTGCCGTCAGCGCCTCGAGAGAGCTGAACTTCTGCTCGTCGCGCAGTCGGGCGACGAACTCGACTTCGATCTCGCGACCGTAGATATCACCGTCGAAGTCGAACAGATGCGTCTCGAGCCAGGGCTCGACGCCGCCGACCGTCGGCCGCGTGCCGAGGCTCGCGACGCCGGGCCAGGGCTGCGTGCCCACGCCGTGCACGCGCACGGCGAAGATGCCGGCGAGCGGCGTGCGGCGGCGCCTGAGCCGCAGGTTCGCCGTCGGAAAGCCGAGCGTGCGACCGAGCTGTTCGCCGCGCGCGACGCGCCCGCGGATGCCGTAGGGGCGCCCGAGCAGCCGCTTCGCCGCGTCGAACGCGGAGTCGCCGAGCGCACGGCGCACCGCGGTACTGCTGGCACGCTGTCCATCGATCAGCACGGGAGGCACGACCTCGACCGAGAAGCCCTCCCTGCGTCCGGCCGCCTGCAATGTCGCGACGTTCCCCTCGCCGTGCCGACCATAGCGGAAATCGTGACCGACGACGATGCCGCTGAATTGCAGCGCCTCGCGCAACATGCCCAGGAACTCCTCGCCGCTCATCGCGCGCAGCACGGGCGTGAACCGCAGGACGACCAGCAGGTCGAGGCCGCTGCGCTCGAGCAGACGCCAACGTTCGCGGAAGCTCGTCAGTCGTTCCGGTGGAGCGTCCGGAAACAGCAGTTCGCGCGGCATCGGCTCGAAGGTCACCATCGCCGCGGGACGCGACTCACGACGCGCCTGGGCGAGCGTGGCGCTGATCAACGCGCCATGACCGATGTGCAGACCGTCGAACGTGCCGATCGTGACCACGCCACCGCGGTCGCCTTCGCGCAACGCCCGAAGGCCGCGAACGAGGTTCATGCAGGCCTGCTGAAGCGTTTGAAAAGACTGGAATTATAGGTCAATCACGGTACCGGCGGGCGCGCGCCCGACGCGCCATCGCGGCGCGGCCGCGGCGCCGCCGAGCGCAGCTGCGCGGGCCGCAACCCGGCGAGCCAGAGCACTGCGAAATAGACCGCCGCGCCGGCCGCCACGCAGACCGCGAGACGGCCCGCCCGCTCGAGCGGACCGATCGCGAGCCAGTCGCGCAGGTCGCCGGCGAGCCAGACCAGCAGAAGCGCCATGACGAGCGAGGCGCCGCCGATCTGCAGCAGCAGCCGGCCCCAGCCCGGGGCCGGGCGATAGATTCCGTCTCGCCGCAGCCCCCGCCAGAGCAGGAACGTGTTGACCGCGGCCGACAGGCAGGTCGAGGTCGCGAGCAGCACGTGCGGCACCGGGAAGCCGGCATAGTGCGCAGGCAGCACGACCGCCACGTTCACACCCATGTTGACGCCGAGCGCGATCAGGCCCACGCGCACTGGTGTCCTGGTGTCCTGCCGGGCGAAGTAGCCCGGTGCGAGCACCTTGACGAGGCTGAAGCCGATCAGGCCCCAGGAATAGGCCATCAGCGCATAGGTCGCCATCTCGACGTCGCGTTCCGTGAATTTCCCGTAGCCAAAGATCGTCGCCGTCAAGGGTCCGGCGATCACGAGCAGGGCCGCGGCCGCGGGCGTCACGACCAGCAGCACGAGCCGGAGCGACCAGTCCAGTGTCTGCGTGAAGCTTTCCATCGACTGTTCGGCGTGCTGCGCCGAGAGCCGTGGCAGCACCACCGTCGCCAGCGCGATGCTGAACACGCCGAGCGGAAATTCCATCAGTCGGTCCGCGTAATAAAGCCAGGCGATGCTGCCCGTGACGAGGAACGAGGCAATCAGCGTGTCGAGCAGCAGGCTGACCTGGGCCATCGACGAGCCGAGGATGCCCGGCACCATCAGACGTGCGATGCGCCGGACGCCCTCCATGGCCGGCCGCCAGCGCGGCCAGGCGAGCAGCCCGAGGCGCGCCACGGACGGCAGCTGGAAGAGCAGTTGCAGCGCACCGGCGACGAACACGCCGATCGCGAGCGTCAGCCCGGGGTTCGCCGTATGCGGCGCGATCAGGCTGGCGAACACGATCATCACGATGTTCATGATGACCTGGGTGAAGGCCGGCACGGCAAAGCGTCCGTAGCTGTTGAGCACACCGCTGAAGAGCGCCGTCAGCGAGATGAAGAACAGATACGGGAACGTGAAGCGCAGCATCTGCACCGCCAGCTCGTACTTGCCGGTCTCCGCGGTGAAACCCGGGGCGAACACGAGGACAATCACCGGCGCGGCGATCACGCCGACCGCGGTGACGGCGAACAGCGCCGCCCCGAGCGTGCCGGCCACGCCGCCGATGAGGTCGCGCACCTCGGCCTGCGGGCGGCGCACCTTGAACTCCGAGACGACCGGCACGAACGACTGCGAGAACGAACCCTCGGCGAACAGGCGGCGCAGGAAGTTCGGGATCTTGTAGGCGACCAGGAAGGCGTCCATGACGCTGCCGGCGCCAAAGGACTGCGAATAAACCATGTCGCGCCAGAGCCCGGTGATCCGTGACAGCAACGTCGTGAACCCGACGACGGTAGTGCTCTTGAAGATCGCGCGGCTCATGCGGGGCCTTGTGGGGGTTCGCCGGCACTATACAGAAAGCGCTGCAGCGCACCCGCCGGACCGGTCACGGGAGGCCGCGGCGGCCGATCGGCACCTGCGACGGCAGCCCCCGGGCGGCGTTGACAAGCCCTGCGGCGCTGCGCACACTACGCGCCCTTTGCGGCCCCGGGGCGACACTCCGGGGCCGAGCTTACGGAGTCCGAAGTGGCCAATACCAAGTCCGCCGAGAAAGCGGCCCGCCAGGCCGCGAAACACAACGCACGCAACGTGGCGCTGCGCTCCCGCGCCCGCAGCGCCATCCGCAAAGTGCTCGCCGCGGTGGCCAGCGGCAACAAGGCCGAAGCGAACGTCCAGTACCGCAAGGCCGTCGCGATGGTCGATTCGCTGGTCAACAAGCGGCTGATCCATCGCAACAAGGCCTCACGGCACAAGAGCCGACTGGCCGCCCGGATCAAGGCGCTCGCCTGAGGCGCAACGATTCCGGACTGCGTCGCGCGCCGGACGCGCGTTCCAGGCTACCTCTCGCCGCGCCGTACACGCCCCGCCCCACCGCGGGGCGTTTTCGTCTTCGCTGACCGCTCGCTCGGGAATGGCAGACCCGGAGCCCAGGCTTCCTCCTGAAGCCGGCGCACGCTGCGCGTGCCGCGCGGCCGCTGCAGCCTGCTGGCACGCCTGGGCGCCGTCCGGCGCGATTCGGGCGCTGCACCGGCCTGCTCGGCAGCGAGCAGCAGCGGCAGGCGCCGCTCGCTCGCGGCGACCTCGCGCCAGTCGGTTCCCTCGGGCCAGGGTTCCAGCGCGCCAACCAGTGCCCACAGCGCATTGACCGTCGCAACCTCGCCCGCGCGGCGCAATGCCACGTAGGCCGCCAGGCCGCCCCGCCGGCGCAGCGTCTCGACGTCGCGGATACCGACTCGCGCGAGCATCTGCTCGCTGCGCGGTCCGAGATTGCGCAGATCGCGGATCCGCAGCCGCAGCTTGCCGGCGGCGATGCGCCGACGGACCTTGACGTTGCGCGCCGTCGTCACGTCCGGCCGTCAGCGCTTCGTGCGCCCGGCCCCGGCCGCGCGCTCCCGCCGCGGAGCAGCGGCTGCGCGTTTCGCGGCCGAGTAGAGACTGGCCTCGTCGCGACCGGCGGCCTGTTGCTCGAGGAAACGCATGACCGCTTCCGCGAGTTCGCGCGTTCCGGCGCCCGTTGCGCCGGAGATCAGGTAATGCGGCCCCCTCCAGCGCAGACGGCGGACGATGTCCCGGGCGCGCCGTCGCGCGTCCTCCGGCGGCAGCAGATCGCACTTGTTGAGGATCAACCAGCGCGGCTTCGCCGCGAGCTCCGGGCTGAATTTCCTGAGCTCGGCGACGATGGCCCGCGCGTCACGGACAGGATCCGCGTCGGGATCCGGGGGCGCGATGTCGACGAGATGCAGCAGCAGTGCGGTCCGCTGCAGATGCCTGAGGAAGCGGATGCCGAGGCCCGCGCCCTCGGCAGCGCCCTCGATCAGTCCCGGAATGTCGGCCATGACGAAACTGCGGTGTTCGCCGCAGTAGACTACGCCGAGATTCGGATGCAGCGTCGTGAAGGGATAGTCCGCGACCTTGGGCCGCGCCGAGGACACCGCGCGGATCAGCGTCGACTTGCCGGCATTGGGCAGCCCAAGCAGGCCGACATCGGCGATCACCTTCAGCTCGAGCTCGAGCTGGCGCCGCTCGCCCGGCAGCCCCGGTCCGAACTGCCGAGGCGCGCGGTTCGTGCTCGACTTGAATCGCGTATTGCCCCAGCCGCCCTTGCCCCCATGCGCCACGAGCAGCGTGTCCCCCTCGCGGGTCAGGTCGCCGAGCTGCTCCTGCGTCTCGGCATCGCGCACGATCGTGCCGACGGGTACCGGGATGAACAGGTCGGCGCCGCTGCGGCCGCTGCAATCGTTGCCGCTGCCGGGTTCGCCCGACTGCGCACGGAAGGTGCGCTCGATGCGAAAGTCGGCCAGCGTGTTGATGCCCGGCGCCGCGCGCAGATAGACGCTGCCGCCGTCGCCGCCATCGCCGCCGTCAGGGCCACCGAAGGGCACGAACTTCTCGCGGCGGAAGCTCACGCAACCGCGGCCGCCGTTGCCAGCCTGAACGCGCAGTCGCGCTTCGTCGACGAACTTCATAGGCAGCAGCTTACGCGCGACGGGCGCTTCAAAACAAAACCCCGGCGCGAGGCCGGGGTCGGTTCGAGCAAGCGGGTCCGTCAACCTCGCTAGCCACCCGTTTCGGCATCGACGACATTGACGTACATGTGCCCCTCGGCGCCGCGGCGCTTGAACTGCACGCGACCGTTCTTCTTCGCGAACAGCGTGTGGTCGGTACCGATGCCGACGCCGACACCGGGGCGGTACTGCGTGCCGCGCTGCCGGATGATGATGTTGCCGGCGAGCACCTGCTGACCGCCGAAAATCTTGACGCCGAGGCGTTTGCTGTGCGATTCGCGGCCGTTCTTGGTGCTGCCGCCTGCCTTTTTGTGTGCCATGGGTTGAGTGCTCCGTCCGGCTCAGCCCGCGCTGATGTCGGTGATCCTGATCTCGGTGAACCGCTGGCGATGGTTGCCCATGCGCAGGTAGTGCTTGCGGCGACGGAACTTGACGACCGACTTCTTCTCGCCCTGGCCGTGACGCTCGACGGTGGCGCGCACCGCCGCGCCGCTGACGAGCGGCGAGCCGACCTTGACCGACTCGGCCGCGCCGACCAGCAGTACCTGGTCGAATGTGACCTCGCTGCCGGGCTCCGCCGCGAGCTTCTCGACACGCAGCGTGCTGCCTTTCTCGACCCGATACTGCTTGCCGCCCGTGGCGATCACCGCGTACATGTTCCGCTCCGAATCAAAGGGCGCGAATTGTAAGCCTCGCGAACCTGCCGGTCAAACCCTGTTCGGCCTTTTAGATCAGTGGCTTACGGAGTCTGCGCCGCTGCACCGCGTGAGCGCTGCTTGGTCGCCTGCCCCGTCTTCGCTACCATCCCGCCCGCGATGAGGCTCGACGAGATCAAAGCCCCGGTCCGCGCCGACCTCGACTCGGTCGACGCCGTGATCCGCGTACGGCTGCACAGCGAGGTCGGGCTCGTCGATCAGATCGCCGACTACATCGTCGGTGCCGGCGGCAAGCGTCTGCGGCCACTCGTCGTCGTGCTCGCCGCGCGCGCCTGTGGTGCGCAGGGCAGCACCCACATCGATGCGGCGGCTTTCATCGAGTTCATCCACACCGCCACGCTGCTCCATGACGACGTCGTCGACGGGTCGTCCCGGCGGCGAGGCCGGGCGACGGCCAACCACGTCTACGGCAACCAGGCCAGTGTGCTCGTCGGCGACTTTGTCTACTCGCGCGCCTTCCAGATGATGGCCGCGATGGGCTCGCAGCGCATCATGGAGATCATGGCCGACGCGACCAACGTGATCGCCGAAGGCGAAGTGCTGCAGCTCATGAACGCGCGCGACCCCGACACCACGCAGCAGCGGTATCTCGATGTCATCTACCGCAAGACCGCCAAGCTGTTCGAGGCCGGCGCGGAGGTCGCCGCCGTGCTGGCCGGCGCCTCGCCGAGTCTGCAGCAGGCGCTCGCCGCCTACGGCAAGCACCTTGGCACCGCCTACCAGCTCGTCGACGATGTCCTCGACTATCAGGCCGATGCCGGCGAGCTCGGCAAGAACCTCGGCGACGATCTCGCCGAGGGCAAGCCGACGCTGCCGCTTATCCAGGCCATGCGCGCCAGCGACGACCCCGCCACGCGTGAACTGATCCGCGAGGCGATCCGCGCCGGCGGCCTCGAGCGGATGGATCGAATCGTGGCCACGATTGAATCGACGGGAGCCCTTCAGTACACTCGCGGCCTCGCACAGGACGAGGCGGATCAGGCGTTGAGTGCGCTCAGGGCGCTCCCCGAAACGCCGTTCAAGAAAAGCCTCGCCGCGCTCGCGCGCTTCTCGGTGGAGCGCACGTACTGACATCGGGATGTAGCTCAGCCTGGTAGAGCACTACGTTCGGGACGTAGGAGTCGGAGGTTCAAATCCTCTCATCCCGACCATTCTACCGAGGAGTCTCAGTGGACTGAGCGCAAAGCGGACAGGGCAACCGCCTTCACGCGTTCAAAGAGGCGCCGGAAGCTCAGCGTCAGTCCCGTGCGGCGTCCAAGAGATTCACGGTGAAGCGCCCGGCGCCATTCACCCGGAGCGGGATTGCCTGTGTCTGGTACTTGTCCGAGTACCAAAAGTCCTCGGCTGCGGCGCGTGTCGGCCAACGCGAAACAGCGAAAATCGCATCCTTCCACTCTCCGCGCAGCGCCCTAACCTCACCCTCGGTCGACGCGAAGACTTCGTAGTACCCACCTCGTTCCTTGAGCATTGGAAGGATGATGTCTCGGTATCGATCCAGCCGCTCCTGGTCATATCCGGTGCCGCGGATCAGCATCAAGGCGATGCACGGCATAGGTTTGATGCGCGGGACGCTGGCGACGGTGGGTATGGCCATCATGTCCGGCAGCCCGTCTTCCGGCAAGCCAATGACCTGCAGCACCTGCACCGCCGCGCCGTTTGGCACGGCGCCGTCGATGAGCGGAAGCAGCCGGTCGCGGACGCACCTCTGGAGCAGCGCGCCATCGTCGAACCGCGAGAGCAATATACCGGCAGCCGGGGTGGCGCGCTCCAGCCCGGAGATGCGGCCCGGTGGATCCCAAGCCAGCACCTGGCCTCCGTCGGATCGGACCCCGCTTGCCAGCTCCCTCAGCAGGACGATTTGGTTTGCATGCTCGCTTGCGATCTCCACCGACAAGAACTGCGGATTGGGCATGTCAGCCAAGCCCCTTCACGAACGCGAGCAGCTCGCGGTTGAACCTGTCAGGTTCTTCCAGAGTGAAATTGTGGCCGCCCTGCTCGAACTACACTAGCTTCGAGCCAGGCGTCTGCGCCCGCATCCACCGCCCGATCGGAGTGGGCCGGATTTTGTTGTGCTTCGTCGCATACATATAGAGCGTCGGCACCGGAATGGTCGGAAGCTGCGCCCGTAGGTCCTGTCGAACCATGTCGTCACAGAGATCGGCAACAGCATCTGTCGGCGTGAGGAAAGTCTCCGCGTACATCTCTTCGAGCGTGTCCGCATGCGGCAGCACCGCAAAACCATTCGCAATGAAATCCTTAAGCCCCGAGCGGTTTGCTCGCACGCCATCGAGTGCGAGAACGCGACACCCACCGTCTGCGAGGGCATGGATCTGCGGCTTCCAGAAATACCGCGCGGAGAACATCAGCGCATGGATCAGGACCAGCGGACGACCGCGGCCACGCTCGATGTAGTGCAGCGGCGTGCCGTCCTCTAGCCAGAACCAGGCCATATGCGCTCCTGCCTCAGTCGAACGCGATGCGAAAGCTTACTCCATACGTGCGCGGCGCGCCGAGGATCTCCTGCGGTACAAGAGTGCCGGGTGGTGGCACGCCGCTCTCGAGCAAGGTCGAGAAGTACTGCTCGTCTGTCACCTTGTCGGCGAACAAGGTCAGCGCCCACTTGCCACTCGCCCCAGTGTAGTCCGCTCTGAGGTTGAGCAGCCCATAGCCATCCTGCGACACAAGTTCGCGGTTGAACTGGGTGAAGTATTGCTTGCCCTTGTACGCGTAGTCGGCGCGGAGGTTAATCGCACCGCCGTTGGCGATCTTGCCTTCCCTCGCGAGACCCACGTTTCCCGCGAACTCGGGAGCGCGACGCAGATCGCAGCCCGCCAGCGATACGGCGCGATTGCTCGCTCCAGGGCGGCGGGTATCGCGCGTTTCGCAGGCACCCGCATTCGGCCCGAGCGGGCCGGGGGCGGCGTCAATGGCGGGGTCTTCGGTGAAGAACTCGTCGAACTGGGCATCGAGGAAGGACGCTCCGAGGTTGAGCTCGAAGCCCGAGCCGAGGTTGGCGCGAACCTCCGCCTCCAGACCCTTGAGGGTCGCCGCGGCAGCATAGGTCAGCGTGTCGGACAGGTTCACGATCTTGCCGACCTGCATGTCCTTGTAGTCGTAGTAAAACGCGCCGAAGTTAGCGATGACGCGTCCGTCCGCCCAGCGGGTCTTCGGCCCAAGCTCATAGCTCCAGAGAAACTCCGGATCATACGGCAGTTGCGCGGCAAGGAGATTGAACTCACCGCTCTTGAAGCCGCGCGTTGCCGAAACATACCCCATGATCTCGTCAGTAAAGTCGAGATCGACCCCAACCTTCGGAGTGACGGCGCTCCATCTCTCATCGAGTACGTCAGACCAGGGAGTGCCTGGGGCGATCGGGGCCGGGGCGGCAGAACGCTGCCAAAAAGGTTGTGCCTCTGATGAATTTCGAGTGGGTGGATCCGTCGGTGTCTTGGTCGAGGGCCGGGGTCAAGGGCGGGCGAAGCCCGGCGCAGTGAACCCTTGACGCCGGCGCTCGGCCGGTACGCTCACCGTCATGGCCGATGCGGCATCCTGGCGCATCGGCCATGACGAGCAGGAGCGATTCACATGCATGACAGGTTGTTCGAGGCGGCGCTGGGCATCGCGTTGCCGTGGTCCGTGACCGGCGTGCGCTTCGACGAGGCGTCCAGGGTGCTGACGGTGGGCATCGACTACGCCGCCGGCAGTCGCTTCACTGTCGAGGGTGTGGCCGGCGAGCACCCGGTCCACGACAGCCTGACCAAGCGCTACCGGCACCTGAACTTCTTCCAGCACGAATGCGTGCTCGAGGTGCGTACGCCGCGGGTGAGGCTGCCCGACGGCTCGGTGCGCCTGGTCGAGCCGCCGTTTGCCGGCAAGCTCGCCGGCTTCACGCTGCTGTTCGAGGCGCTGGTGCTGAGGCTCGGCGCGCAGATGCCCTTTGCCGCAGTGGCGCGCATCGTGGGCATCTCGCCGTACCCGGTGCTGGCGATCTGCCGCCGCTACGTCGCGCTGGCGCTGCGGGCGGCCGACTTCAGCCAGGTCCGGGCGCTGGCCATCGACGAGACCTCGCGCGCCCGCGGTCACGACTACATCACGCTGGCCGCCGACGCCGCCCAGCGGCGCGTGCTGGCCGTGGCCGAGGGACGCGAGGCCAAGACCATCGCGACCATCGCCGCCGAGCTGGCCGCTCACGGCTGCCCGGCCGAGCAGATCACTGCAGTCAGCATCGACATGTCCCCGGCGTTCATCAAAGGCTGCACCGAGCAGCTGCCCAACGCCCGGATCACCTTCGAAAAATTCCACGTCGTCTGGCACGCCAACGCGGCGGTGGACAAGAGGCGGCGCATCGAGCAGCGCAGCGACAAGTCCCTGAAGGGCCTGCGCTGGTCGCTGCTGAAGGACCGCACCCATCTCAAGCCCGAGGCCGCGGCCGACCTGGACGCGCTGATCGCGCGCATGAGCACCGTGCGCACCGCCCGCGCCTGGGTCTACAAGGAGCGGCTGCGCGAGATCCTCGAGCGCAAGCAGATCAACGTCGTGCGCGCGATGCGCAAGCATTGGTGCACCTGCGTCATGCGCAGCAAGGTCGAACCGATGAAGGAGGTGGCCGCGCTCGTGCGCCGCCACCTCGAGGGCATCGTCGCCTGGGCCCAGACCCGTCAGACCAACGGCTTCCTCGAAGCGCTCAACGGCCTGTTCCAGGCCGCCAAGCGCCGCGCCCGCGGCTTCACGCGCTTCGCAACCCACTTGAAATTCAACAGAGCCTCTGTTTCGATCTCTCCGTGCGCGGCCTTCTCTTCTCGCGCCTTCTCCAGCGCGCGCACCTGTCCTCGGTGAGGATCAAGCCGTCCTGAGCCACCTTCGCCGACAACGCCCTCAGGCGCTTGTCGAACTTCTCCAGATCATCGCGCAGCCAGATCGCCCGAACCCCTGCGGGCGACACGAAGTGCCCTCGCTTACGCAGCTCGTTGGACACACGTACCTGCCCGAAAGCCGGTTGTTCGAGGGCAAAAGCCACCACTGCGGCTTCGATCGCCGGATCGACCCGATCGCGCAGAATCGGCTTCTTCCGCGACAGCTCGATGAGCGCGGTTTCGCCGCCAGAGTCGTGCAGCTCCTTGAAGCGATAGAAGCTATCGCGGCTGAAGCCCATCACCTTGCAGGCCTCGGACATGCTGCCCAGCGTCTGCGCCAGCTTTAGCAATCCCACCTTGTTCCGAATGATCTTCTGTTCGCTTGGCATCTGACTTTCCCTTCGCATTCTGATGCGACATGATGATGTCAGATCAAGTCGTAGCTGGCGCGCCGCCATCGTCGATTCGGTGCTCGAACACGATCCGAAATCAGGACGCACCCGCTCGCAGAGCGCTGACAGGGCAGTTGCGCGGGTGTGCGATCTCGGGCTCCGCGTCGACTGGCTGCTCGAGACTCACGTGCACGCCGATCACCTCTCGGCGGCGCCATATCTCCAGCGTGAACTCGGTGGTCGCATCGTCATCGGCCGCCACGTCACCACGATGCAGCAGACCTTCGGCAGATTGTTCAACGCTGGCCCGGATTTTGCGCGCGATGGCGGCTGGTCCGATGAGCTTGTAGACGAAGGCGACGTTCTGCCGCTCGGCGATCTGCGCCTCTCGGTCGTTGTGGCACACGCCCGGACATACGCCCGCGTGCGTCACCTACGTCGTCGAAGGCGGCACCTGGGATCGTAGGCGCCGTGCTGCTTTCATCGGCGATACGATGTTCATGCCCGATTATGGAACGGCGCGCTGCGACTTTCCCGGTGGCAGTGCCTACGCGCTGTACCGCTCGATACGCAGTCTGCTGACGTTGCCGGACACAGCCGAACTCTACGTCTGTCACGATTACCCACCGGCCGGCCGCGAGCCCAAGCCCCGGACGACCGTTGCCGAGCAGTGCCGGGCCAACATCCACGTCCACGACGGTGTCGATGAACAGGCCTTCGTGGAGATGCGCGAGCAGCGCGACGCGACGCTCGAGATGCCGCTGCTGATCCTTCCGGCGGTGCAGGTGAAGATGCGGGCCGGCCACTTTCCTCCGCCCGAGAACAACGGGATCGCCTACCTCAAGATTCCGCTGAACGCGCTCTGGCAGAACAACGGCGAAGTCTGCGCGCGCGGTGTGCCGCATGCGCCTCGATGGGCGCGCTGGCGCTGCCGCCGCTGCGTGCCCGCCGGACTCCTCAGTGCGCCCGCGACAGCCAGATCGCCGTGACCGCCGCCGCGAAGCCGATCACGGTCGTCACAGCGAGCACGATGGTGCGCCGCCGATTGAGTTCTACGCGGGCGACGAGCCCGGCCTGCTGCTCGGCGAGCTGCTTGATGAGCTCCGAGGAGGCGACGACCTGTTCGTGCAGGGCCTTGACCTCGCCCGTCAGCGCATCGACGCGCGCGCGCAGCACGGCGTGCTCGCTCGCGGTGGGCGACGGCGGCCGCATGGCCGGCGTCAGCGCGCTGGCATCCGCGCGAGGTTCCGAGCGGATCGTGAGCCAGAGGCGCCGCGCGGCTTCGGCCACCTGCGGAGCGTTGCGGATCACCTCGATCCACGGGACGCTCTTGAGCACGGTCAACCAGGGAATCGGCATCGGCAGAACTCTAAGCGTGACCGGAGGGATCGTCGAGCGGCTCCGGCCGGTAGCGATCGCTGCCGAGCGGTTGCGACCCAGCCGGACGCTCGATCATGCGCCGCACCTTCGACTCGCCTTCGATCAGCGACGCGAGGCGCTGGCGCACGGCCTGGTCGGCCTGGGTCGGCCGGCTGTGACGGCGCAGGTAGTCGATCCAGGTCGGGCTTTCGAAGCGCTCGATCCAGTACTGCGGATCATCGATGTCCTGGCTCACCGACCAGCGTCGGGCACCGTCGCGGCGCCGGATGCGGCCGAGCTCGTGGATGACGGGCAGGAATGCAGAGGCGTTTTGCGGCGGCACACGGTAGACGATTGCGACGACGACGGGTCCGGAGGCGTCGTGGATCTCGACGGCCGGCGGGCGTACCTCAGGCCCGGCCTGCGGATCGAGCGACCCCGCCTGGGCCACCGTCACCGGCAGCCAGCGCGCGAGCAGCAGCGACAGCAGCGCCACGCCGCCCGCGGCGGTGACCGACTCGCGCAGTCCGGCGAGGGCCGCGAACTCGCCCCACCACCAGCTGCCGAGCGCCATGCCGCCAAAAGCGACCGTCTGATAGATGGCGAGTGTGCGACCGGTAACCCAGCGCGGCGAGGACAACTGCACGGCGATGTTGAAGGTCGCGAGCCCGAGCGTCCAGACGGAGCCCGCGAGGACGTGCGCGAGCAGCGTCACGGCGAACCAGTGACTCTGACCGATCGCAACCATGGCGAGGAAGGCGAGCAGACAGGCCGCACGCAACAGCCTGTCGGTCGAGTAGCGGGAGCGCAAGGCGGCGCTCGACAGCGCGGCGGCCATGGCGCCGACGCCGAACCCGGCGAGCAGCACGCCAAACGTCGGCGCGCCGCCACCGAGCAGGTCCCGGGCGACGATCGGCATCAGCGCCGGCACGGCCGCCATCGGCGTTGCGAACAGGACGCAGCGCGCGAGGATCGCGAGCAGGTGCGGCGAGAGACTGACGTACCGGACCCCGGTCGCGATCGCGCTGGCGAGTGGTTCGGGCGGCAGCGGATTGGCGGCACGCGAAGGTCGCCACCAGAGCAGCGTCGCGAGCAGGCCAATGTAGGAGACCGCATTGATCACGAACGCCGCGGCCGCCCCGGCGGCCGCGACGATCACGCCGCCGATCGCGGGACCGACGCTGCGCGCGAGGTTGAAACCGACGGCATTGGCCATGACGGCCGATGCAATCTGCTGCCGCGGCACCTGATCGCCGATGGAGGACTGCCATGCCGGCGCGAACGCGGCCGTGCCGCAGCCAATCAGGAAAGTCAGGCCGAGCAGCACGGCCGGCGTGACCGCGCCGGCGAGCGTGACCGCGGCGAGCGCCGCCGAGGCACCGAGCATCAGCAGCACCGAGACCAGCATGGTCGTGCGACGGTCGTGTGTGTCCGCGAACGCACCGGCGATCAAGGACAAGAAAAAGAACGGCAGCGCTCCGGCCGTCTGGACCAGGGCGACCTGGTCGGGCGCTGGCGCGATGGTGGCCATGAGCCATGCCGCCCCCACGCTCTGGATCAGGCTGCCAAGCGACGAGATCAGCGAGGCCCACCAGAAGGTCGCGAAAACACGCTGCGAGAACGGCGCGAGCGTGGCGCGGCGCCAGCGTTCGAACGACGACGACAACGGATGCGCGGAGGATGAGCGGTTCACGGGGTTTTCTAGCACGGGCCGGCCCGCCTGTGTAGCGCAGATCTGCTACCGTCGGGCGCAATGACCGAATCCGCGACCGCAGACAGACTCCAGGACGGTCCGCGACGGCAAACCACGCGCCCGAGGATGCCAAAGCGGTGCAACGGTTTATAGTGAAGGCCTGCGTGCCACCTGGGGGGGTCACAGATGAGCACTCCCGCCGAGCAGGCTGCACCGGCTCACGGATTCAAGAAGTATTACCAGGCGCCGATCCCAGCCATCATCGCCGTGCTGATCGTCTACGTGTGGCAGGGGCTCGGTCACACCGTCATGTACCTGATGGAACATCGTTGGTTCCCGGAAGACGTCCTGACGGTCGCATTCGTGTTCGGTCTGGTCGGCGCGATCATGATCTACGTCGGCCGCAACAAGGGCGAGAATGCAGCTACCCTGCTTGGTTTCGCGGGTGGCAGCCTCGTATGGCTAGGCTGGATCGAGTTCAGCTTCGTCTGGGTCGCCGATGAACTCGGCGTCGAGGAAGCGATGTGGGGGGCGAAGCCGACGCTGCCCGAATACCGCGTCATGCTCTCTTCGATCGGCGTGATGTTTGCGTCTTTGCTGTTCTTCTTCTTCAACAAGGAGACGCGCTGCAACGCCTTCATGTGGCTGCACCGGAACCTGCGCATGAACGTCGGGGAGAAGAACCCGGCCGCGCAGCGCAACCTCTGTTCGATCGTCGCGATGGAGACGATCTATGTCACGTGGTTCTTCTACTTATATCTGCTTGTGATCTACAACCCGAACATCTTCGGCACGGACCACTGGGTGACGTTCGCTTCCTGCGGCGCCTTTGCGGTCTGGGCGATCTACCTGATCCAGCGCCTCTGGTGGTACCAGCGCATGGCGCCGGCCCTGCGCTATGCAATCCCGACGGCGATCATTGCCTGGAACGTCAACGAGATCCTCGAGAAGTGGGGACACCTCGACGAGATGTGGGTCAAACCGCAGCAGTACGCGCTCGAGCTCAGCATTGCTGCCGTGGCGCTCGTGCTCGTGATCGTTCTCGCCATCATCAGTCCGCCGCGCCGCATCGTCGATCGGGCCAAGCGCTAGCGCCAACCCTCCGCCTGCATGGCGAGGTCATCGGCGCTTGCGCTCGTCCGCGTCCTGAGTAGGTCAGCTGTCCATCGAGAACAGGTTCGAATAGCGCTCGCGCAGCGTCGCCTTCTGCACCTTGGCCATCGCGTTGCGCGGCAGGTCCGCGACGAACACGACGCGCTTGGGCAGCTTGAACCGCGCGAGTCGCTCTCTGAGCCGATCAATGATCGCCCTCTCGGTCAGCGTCGCGCCGTCGCGGCATGCGACGACTGCGACGACAGCCTCGCCGAAGTCGGGATGCGGCACGCCGATGACGGCAGATTCGGCCACGCCGTCGATGGCGTCGATCTCGAGTTCGATTTCTTTCGGGTAGACGTTGAAGCCGCCCGAGATGATCAGGTCACGGGCACGCCCGACGATGGAGATGCGACCGTCGTCGGCCATCGTGGCGAGGTCTCCGGTAATGAAGTGGCCATCAGGCCGGAATTCGCTCGCGTTGAGTTCCGGACGGCGCCAATAGCCGCCGAAGACGCTCGCGCCGCGCACCTCGAGCATGCCGGCGACTCCGCGCGGCACTTCGCGGCCCTCGCCATCGACGATGCGGCCTTCGAATCCGGGCAGCAGGAAGCCGACGGTGCCGGCGACGCGTTCACCTTCCCGGGGATTCGAGGCAATGATCCCGCACTCGCTCATCCCGTAGCGCTCGAGGATCCGCTGTCCGGTGCGCTGCTCGAAGGCCGCGAAGGTCGCAGGCAGCAGCGGCGCGGAGCCGCAGATCCAGAGGCGCACCGGCGCCGTGGCGGCGCGCGTGAAGCGCGCGTCGGCGAGCAGGCGCGTGTAGTGGGTCGGCACGCCCATGAACACGGTCGAATCCGGTAACCGGGCCAGTACGGTGTCGACGTCGAATCGCGGCAGCAGCAGCGTCGTGGCGCCAGCCAGCATGGTCGAATGCAGCGCGACGAACAGCCCGTGCACGTGATAGGTCGGCAGCACGTTCAGCAGCACGTCGTCTGCACTGATCCGCCAGACGTCGAGCAGCGCGCGCGCGTTCGCGGCGAGATTGCCGTGCGAGATCATTGCGCCCTTCGACCTGCCGGTCGTGCCGGAGGTGTAGACGATGGCCGCCAGTTGCCCGTCGGCACACGGTTCGATCCCGACCGCGTCGGCATCGACCGAGGTGCGCTCGAGCAGCGCGGACCAGCTCCCCTGCCCCGCGGCATCGAGCGTCAGCACCGTCACGCCGGCCGCCGCGGGGGCAGCCGCACCGATGCCGGATGCGCGCGCCGGATCGCAGACGATCACGCGGGGCGCAGCATCGGCGATGAAATAGCCAAGCTCGGCGTCGGTGTAGGCTGGGTTGAGCGGCACGAACACCGCACCCGCGCGCAGACAGCCCAGATAGAGCAGCAGCCCCGTGGCGGATTTCTCGACCTGCACAAGCACGCGGTCGCCCGGCTGCACGCCGCAGTGCCGAAGCGCCGCGGCGGCATTCGCTGCGCCGGCGTCGACCTCGGCCCAGGTCCACGCGCGCCTGTCCGCCGCGATCCAGCAGGCGCGCCCCGCGAGGCGGTTCGCCACCGAGGCGATTCGCGCGTAGAAGTTACCGTCCGCCTCCGCCATGGCGCCGATCCCGCTCGGCAAATGGACCTCAGGGGATGGCGTCGAAGTTCGGCACCAGGGTCGGCGTCGAGGTGCCGGCCGCCGACAAGGTCGAGTTGCCGAGCTGGCGAGCCGAGTTGTCGCCCCACGCGAACACGGCCCCGTCGCCGCGCAGCGCCAGCGCGAACGAGCGTCCCCCGCTCGCGGCACCGAGCACGCCGGAGAGACCGCTCGCCGCAGTGAACGTGTTGCGCGCCGTCGTCGTGCCATCGGCGAGCGAGCCCGCTTCGTTGGCGCCGGCGCCGCGCACGACGCCATCGCTGCCGACGAGAAGCAGCAGCCGGTCGGCGGGCGCGGCATCGACGACGTCGGTGGCCACGCCTGTGGGCACGGACAGGTCCGCCGTGAACACGGCGCCCCGGCCGAGCTGACCATCGCCATTCTCGCCCCAGCCCAACGCGGTCCGGCGTGTCGTCAGCGCGAGCGACAGATCGCCGCCGGCACGAATCTCGGCGATGTCGCGCAGCGGCGTCGGAACCGGCGCGCGGCGCACGACGAAGTCACCGACGCCGAGCTGTCCGGAGGCATTGCTGCCCCACGCCAGCACCGTTCCGTCGGCGAGCAGGGCCAGCACGTGCTCGTTGCCGGCGGCGACGGCGCGCGCCGTCGCGACGCCCGGCACCTCGACGGGGGTCAACGAACTGGTCACCGTGCGCGTCCCGAGCCCCAGTTGGCCGGACCCATTGAGGCCCCACGCGTAGATGCGCCCGTCGTCGAGAACGGCCACCGAGAAATCCCGGCCGGCCGCGATCGATACGGCCGGACGCGGCAAAGCGACCCGCGTCGGCGTCGTGCGGGTCAGCTGATCACCGAGGCCAAGCTGGCCGTTGCCGTTGCGCCCCCAGGCGTAGACGGCACCGTCCGACAGCAACGCGAGACCGTGGTTCCCGCCGGCCGCGACGCGCGTCGCGGCCAGACCCGCGGGCAGCGTGACGCGACCGATCGTGTCACTGGCTGCAGAGGTCGAACCGTCGCCACGCTGCCCTTCGCCGTTGTATCCCCAGCTCGCGATCGACCCGTCGGAGCGGCGCACGTAGACGAAGCTCTCCGACGCAGAAGCGGAGCGCGAGGCGGCGATCGTCGCCGGCAACGCCGGGGGCGCGCTCGCGGCGCCAGCGACGACGGTGAGCGTCGCCGCGACGCTCGTCGCGGTGCCGCGCGCGTTGCTGACGACCACGCTGAACGTCGCGCCATCGTCACCGACGGTCGCCGCCGGCGTCACGTAGATCGGACCCGTGGCGCCCGGGATATCCGTCGACCCTCGCCGCCACTGATAGGCGAGCTCGCCGCCGGTAGCGCGCACGCCGAAGACAGCCGCCTCGCCGACCGCCACGGTCTGGCTCAGCGGCTGCGTCGCGATCGCCGCGGGACCGCGGACCGTCAACGTCGCCGGCGCACTCGTGACGAACCCGGCGCCATTGACGACATCGACGCTGTAGCTCACACCGTCGTCGGCCGCCGTCGTCGCGGGAGTGGTGTACGACGCCGCATTCGCGCCGGCGATGGACAGATCGTCCCTGCGCCACTGATAGCTGAGTCCGGACCCGGTCGCGGCGACCGTGAAGGTTGCCGTCGCGCCGACGTCGACGGTCTGGCTGACCGGAGGGGTGGTGATCGTCGGTGGTGGCAGGACCGTCAGGAGCGCCTCGTTGCTCGTGACGCTGCCCTCGGCATTCGAGATCGTGATCGAGAATCGAGCGCCGTCGTCGGCAGCGGTCAGCGGCGGGGTGGTATAGGTCGGTCCCGTGGCGCCCGGGATCGGCACGCCATTGCGTCGCCATTGGTAACTGAGCGGCGCGGTGCCCTCGACGCCGACGTCGAAATAGGCGGTCTGCGTCTCGAACGCCGAGCGGTCGCGCGGCTGCTGATAGATCTCGGGGGCGGACGAACCATCGCTGCCGAGGCAGGCCGCCAGGGACAGCAGCATGAGCGCGCCGGCGATCAGGCGCGTGCGAACGGCGACGGGGTGGCCGGCATCCTCGATGCGGCGGAACAGGCTGCTCATGATGGCCCTTGTACGAAGCGGCGCTCGACTGTTGCTCTGGACGGAGCCCGGGGGATGCGATCCGGGCTCGCTACCGGGCGGGGCGGCAAGGATAGCAAAACGGCACGCGCCGGGCCGGAGCGCCTCCGGCCAGGCGCTCACCGCAGTTCGAACAGTTCGACGATGTGACCGTTGGGGTCGTAGACCATCATGTTGCGCGACAGGCCCGTCGCCGAGACACGTGGCGCGAACAGGATCTCGAAGCCCGCGCGCTGCAGCCGGGCGTGAATCGCATCGATGCCGCGCACCCGGTGTGGCAGGATCACGTCTCCCTGGGTCGCGCGCCGACCGGCACGGGGCGGTGGACGGCTGCCGTCGGGCTCGCGAACGCCGATGAAAGCGACGCGTCCGCCCGCGATCGGCCCACCCGGGTACTCGGCCCGACCGCGCAGGACGACGAAGCGCAACTCGGCCTTGGCAGACACGTCGAGCCAGTCGCGGGCGCGCGCCGTCGACAGCACCGCGTCCTCGACGATCTCCTGGCCGAGGATGTCCCGATAGAACAGCAGCGACCGCTCGAGATCGTAGGTCACGGTCACGGCGCGCAGCAGCATGCTCTGCACGTCGGCGTCCGGCTCCTTGCGGGAGTCGGCGCAGACGGCGACCGGCAGCAGCAATGCGAGCTGCAGCAAGGCCGCCGGCAGCGTGCGACGCCTGCCCTCGGCGGTATCAAGGCGTGTCCTGCTCATGCTTCGGCCCTCCCGACGGCGGGACAGGCGCCGATTCTAAGACGGAAAGTCCGCCGGGCGGTCAGCAGCCCTGCCGCCGTCGCTCGGCGTCCGGCCGTGCGATCACGGGCTGCAGCACGACGCGGTTACGGCCGAGGTGTTTCGCCTGGTAGAGCGCCTCGTCCGCGCACCGCACGACATCCGACCAGTCGAGCCCGACCGCCGCGCGCACGGCGGCGACACCGAAGCTCGCCGTCACATGCCAGGGCTGCCCGCCGATCCCGAACTGCTCGGCGGCCAGACTCTCGCGAATGCGCTCCGCGAGCCGGACGGCCGATGGTCCGTCGCAGCTCGTGCACATGATCAGGAACTCCTCGCCGCCAAAGCGCCCGACCACGTCCTCGCTGCGAACGCTCCGGCGCAGCACGCGCGCCGTGCGCTCGAGCACGATGTCGCCTGCATCATGCCCACGGACGTCGTTGACGCTCTTGAAGTGGTCGATGTCGACGAACACGACGCAGAAATCGAGCCCCTGCCGCAGCGCCTGCGACCAGTCCTGGCGCAGCCGCTCGAGCAGATGCCGGCGGTTCGGCAGACCCGTCAGCGAATCCGTCAACGCAACCATCGCGAGCTGGCGATTCATTGCCTCGAGGCGCGCGTTGGCCTCACGCAGCCGCTCCGCCTCACGGGCGAGCTGCTGCTGCAGGGTCACGACACGACGGGCGGCCCGCAGCCTGGCTTCGAATTCGCGCCGGACGATGGGCTTCTGCACGAAATCGTCGGCCCCGGCGTCGAAGGCCTCGATGAGCTTGTCGTGATCGTCGCTGCCCGTCAGCAGGATCACGTAGGTCATGGCCCCGCGCGCATCGCTGCGGATCGCGCGACAGAGTCCGATGCCGTCGAGCCCCGGCATCATCAGGTCGGTCACGACAATGTCGGCGCGGCGCGTGGCGTGGCTGGCGAGCGCCTGCAGACCGTCGGCGACCATCTCGACCTCGAAGCCCATGGTCTCTAGCAGCTTGCCAAGCGTCAGCCGCTGCGATGCGACGTCCTCGGCGACGAGCACGCGCGGCGGCGCATCGGGCGCCGCAGGGCCCGCGGCCTCGGCAGCCGATGCGGCAGCGGATGCCGGTGCCTCGGTGTCGGCCTGCCCGGTCGCATGCATCGACAGCAGATCACTGACCGTGATCGGCCGCGTCGCGACCCGGAACTCCTCGCCCCAGGCCCGCCATTCGGCGAGTACGTCCTGCAGCAGCGGCTCGAGCGAACCGGGCTCGAGCCCGAGCGTGGCAAGTCCGTCGCCGAGGGTCTCGGCGGGAGCCGGACCTGCGGCACCGGTGTCGACGCAGCAGTCGCCGATCCGTCCGGCGAGGTGCAGCAGGTCCGCCAGCCGGCGCGTGCGTTCGTTGCCACCTGCGGCGCCGACGCGGCCGCGCAGGACGACGGCGTCGACCAGCGGCTGCGGGACGCGCCAGTCCAGCAGCATCAGGCCGCTCAATTCGCGGCTAGAGACACCGAAAGCCTCGCGCTCGAGTTCCCAGCGACGCCCCTCGTCCGCAGCCTCGGTCTGCTGCAGGACCCGCGCGTACTCGACCGGCCAGGCCGTGGCGAGCGCCAGTGCGCCGATGTCGAACAGCAGACCGAGCGTGAAGCACTCGTCGGCCGGGATCGTACGGGCATCGCGCCCCAGCCTCGCCGCGGCAACCGCGGTCGCCAGCGAACGCGACCAATAGCGGTCGTAATCGAACGCGGCGCAGCTGCCCCGCTGACAGCGTTCGATCAGCGAGAAGCCCATCGCGAGCTGACGCACGCTACGAAAGCCGAGCCGCACGACGGCGTCCGCGACCGACACGACGGCGTGTGTGCCGGACGCCGCCGAGTTGGCGATCCGTAGGATGCGTCCCGACAGCGATGGATCACCTTGCAGCACGCGGGCCAGCTCTCCGGCCGTCACATCCTCGCGGCTCGCGAGCTCCAGCAGGCGCAGCGCCACACCGCTCGGCGTCGGCAGTTTGCCGGTTCGGCGCAGCTCGTCGAGTGCGGCAGCGGGGCCGGCGTTCATCGGACGGCCTCCCGCAGGCCCTCGCTGCCTGCGTCTGCGCCGCTCTCGAACTCCCGCGGAGCCCGCCGGCGGAACACCTCGATCTCGGCGCCGAGCTCCTCGGCCAGCGGCGCGGCTCCCGACACGTCGCCCGCGCGCGCAACGGACTCGATCGTTGCCGCAAGGCCCGCGACCCGGAGCGCCCCGGCGTTCGCAGCCGCACCCTTTAGCGAGTGTGCTGCGGCGCGTAACTGCGCGGGGTTGCCGCCATGC
Source organism: Gammaproteobacteria bacterium (assembly GCA_037444685.1). Classification (GTDB taxonomy): domain Bacteria; phylum Pseudomonadota; class Gammaproteobacteria; order Steroidobacterales; family Steroidobacteraceae; genus UBA964. The sequence goes on along the minus strand of JBBILX010000005.1, from coordinate 154,996 downwards.
AGCTCGCGCACCAGCGAGGCGTAGAGCGCACTGGCCTCCGCGAGAAAAGCCGCAAGTATCTCTCGCGCGAGCTCGGCATCTTCCATCGATCTCTCGAGCAATCCGCTGCGATCGAACACGATCCGGTCCGGCGGCAAGGAAGTCGACGGTGGCGACGCGCGGCCGCTGACCGCGGCTGCGGCCGGGCCCGGCGCTGCCGTGATCGCCGCCGGCAGCCAGCGTCGCAAGGTCGTCGCGAGCAAATCGACATCGACGGGTTTGGTGAGGAAATCGTCGAAGCCCGCTTCGAGGCACTGCCGCCGGTAGTCGGGGAAGGCGTTCGCCGTGAGCGCGAGCACGGGAACTCTCGGATCGAGCACCCCCGCTTCGCCCGAGCGGATCCGGCGCGTGGCCGTCACGCCGTCGAGGCCAGGCATCTGCAGGTCCATCAGCACGAGCGCGAAGCGCTGCGCACGCAGCATGTCGATCGCGGCGAGGCCGTTCGCGGCGACCGCGCTCGAGATCCCGAGTTTCCTCAGGAGGCCGACCGCGACCTGCTGGTTCACGGAGTTGTCGTCAACGACCAGCACCTGCGCGGCCGCATTCGCGCGATCCGAAGAGCTTACATCCATGGGAAGGACCAAGCGAATCCCCAGCCTGCCTGGTGGGTTTAACGGCCGCGGGCGCCCCGGATTGAGTGCCGGTCTGAGCACCCGTTCGCAGGGCCGGGCTCAAGGCATCGGGGCCGGAGCCGTTATCGAATCGGACTCCGGCCCGCATCTGCCCGCTCGCGCCTTATGACAAGCAGCGAAACCTCGCCACCCGGTGCCGACGCGGCCCGCACGTTCCGTGCCGCGCGGGGCCCGTTGATCGTCGTCGCCTCGCTCGCCGCCGGCACACTCGCCTCGAGCCTCCTGCTCAATCACTTCCTCGAGCAGCAGTACCGGGCCGCGTCGACCGTGAGCGCGCAATTCAGCGCGTTCCAGTCCGATCTGGCCGCGCTGCTGCCACGAATCGGCGACCTGGCCGATCCGGCGAACCGCGCCGCGGAGAGCGACGATGCGGCACGGGCCGCGCTGCAGATCGAGCAGGCGTCGAGCAATCTCGCCGCGTCAGTGACCTCGGTCCTCGAGCACGTGCCGCCCTCGCTCGACGGCGGGCAGCAGGGCCAGATCACCAGCGATCTCGCAACCGTCGACGCGGCCTTTCGGCGACTGCAGGTGCAGGCACGCCAGCTCACCTCCTACCTGCGCAATGGCGAGCTCGACTATGCACCGATCGCAGTGACCGCGCTCAACCGCCAGGCACAGACGCTGTCGATCGCGATCGGGCGCGTGCAGGCCCGCGTGGCCCGCCTCGAAACGGCCCGCCTCAGCGCGGAGGCCGCGCGCGCCGGCCGGCTTCGTTTGCTCCAGCAGGGGCTGGCGGGTGTGGCCGCGGTCGTCGCCGCGCTCGTGCTGCTGTACCTGCGCCGTCTCAGCCGCGCCTGGGAGGCGGCGCGCGCTTCCCACGCCCGCACCGCGCAGGAAAGCCAGCGCAACGCAGAGCGCTTCGCGCTCGCCGCGCGCGGCACACATGACGGGATCTGGGACTGGAACGCGGAGTCCGGCGAGGCCTTCTTCTCGGATCGGCTGCACGAGTTGCTGGGTCTCGCGCCGGGCTCGCTGCGCCGCCTCGACGACTTCTGGGTGCTCATCCACCCCGAAGATGTCGGCCTCGCGCGCGCGGTCGGCGAGGCGCACGTGCAGGGACGCGGCGAGCTGCGGATCGAGTACCGCTTGCGGCATGCCTCGGGCGAATACCGCTGGTTCGTGCTGCGCGGCGAGGCCCTCCGCGAGGCGGGCAAGGTCCTCCGTGTCGCCGGCTCGCTGACCGACATCACGGCACGAAAGCTCGCCGAGTTGCGCCTGCGGGAAACCGCCGCGCAGATGGCTGCCGAGCGGGCGCGGCTCGCCGCCTTCGTCGAGCACGCACCGGCCGCCATCGCGATGTTCGATGCCGAGCTGCGCTTCCTGGGCGCAAGCCGGCGCTGGGTCGACATGTTTGCCCCTCACGCCGATGCGATCGCTGGCCGTCCGCTGTTCGAGGTCGTACCGGCGGCGCCGCGCGGCTGGCGCGGCGCGCTCGCCCCGGTGCTCGAGGGCGAGGTGGTCAGCGTCGACGACGAGCCGTGGAAGTGCCCGCACGACGGCACGGTCCGCCACCTGCGCTGGGAGGCGCGTCCGTGGACCGAGGACGGCCGCGTGCGTCCCGGGCTGCTGCTGTCGGTGCAGGACATCACCGGCGACTATGCGCGCGCCGCCGAGCTAGCCGCGATGCGCGATGCGGCGGAGGCGGCCAATCGCGCCAAGAGCGAATTCCTCGCGACCATGAGCCATGAGATCCGCACGCCGATGAATGGCGTGCTTGGTTTCACCCAACTGCTGCTCGACACGCGGCTCGATGACGAGCAGCGAGAATTCGTCCGCACGATCGACTCGTGCGGGCGCTCGCTGCTCGCGCTGATCAACGACATCCTCGACTACAGCAAGATCGAGGCGGGCAGGCTCTCGGTCGAACAGCTCGACTTCGATGTCGACCCGCTGATCGAAGAGGTTTCGAGTCTGCTGTCCCCGCAGGTGTTCGCCAAGGGGCTCGATCTGCTCATCGACCTCGCCGCGGACGCGCCGCGCCGGCTGCGCGGCGATCCGACCCGCTTCCGGCAAGTGCTCCTGAATCTCGTCGGTAACGCGCTGAAGTTCACCGAGCGCGGCCACATTCTCGTCGAGCTGACGCCCGATCTCGAGGGCATGGTGCGCATCAGCGTCACCGATACCGGCATCGGCATGAGCGAACAGATCCAGCATAGCCTGTTCCGCAAGTTCGTGCAGGGGGACTCCACCACGACGCGCCGCTTTGGCGGCACCGGTCTTGGACTCGCGATCTGCAAGCAGCTCGTCGAATTGATGGGTGGGCAGATCGGCGTGCAGAGCACCCCCGACGTCGGCTCGCGTTTCTGGTTCACGATGCCGGTCGCGCGCACGGGCGGCGAGTCGATGCCGGCGCTGGCGGCCGCGCCTGAATCGCTGCGCGGCTTGCGGGTGCTGGTCGTGGACGACATTGAACCGAACCGGCGTATCCTGTCCACCTGCCTCGCGCGCTGGGGCATGGAGTACGAAACCGCGGCCAGCGGGCGCGAGGCGCTCGAGTGCCTGCGGGCTGCCCGCGAGCGCGGCGCCCCGTTCGAACTCGCGATCGTCGATTATCTGATGCCGGAGCTCGACGGCGAGTCGCTGTGCCGCACGCTGCGTCGCGACCCGGCCTACGACGATCTCGCGCTGCTGATGCTGACTTCGAGCGCCCAGCGCGGCGAGGCCAGCCGCATGCTCGAGGCCGGCTTCGACGTCTATCTGGCAAAACCGCTGACGCGCGCCTCGCGACTGCTCGATGCGATTGCCGAGGCGCGGGCCCGACGCGCGGCCAGGCTGGCCGATGTCCTTCTGACGCAACCTGCGCCCACATCGCCCACCGCACCCGCCGCAGACGCCGTGGCGCCAGCCGCCGCCACGCCGCGCGACGGCGACGAACCGCTCGTGCTCGTCGTCGAAGACAATGCCGTCAACCGACTGCTGGCCGAGCGTGTGCTGGCCAAGTTCGGTGTTCGCACGGCGACCGCCGAGGACGGCGAGCGTGCGGTCGAGGCATGGCGCGAGCTGCGGCCGGCACTCGTGCTGATGGATTGCCACATGCCCCGCATGGACGGTTTCGCGGCGACGGCCGCGATCCGCGCGCAGGAGAACGGCGCAGACCGTCGCACGCCCATCGTCGCGCTCAGCGCCGGGGCGATGAGCGAGGAACGCGAGCGCTGCCTCGCTGCCGGCATGGACGGCTTCCTCGCCAAGCCGTTGGTACCGGCGGAACTGCAGCGCGAACTCGCGCGCTGGGGCGTGCAGGCCGGTGTCGCGGCTCCGCGTGCTGCCTCTGCCTGAGGGCGCTGCCGTGCGGCGACGCCCTCAGGAGCTGCAGGAGAGCATCGAACAGCCCGGCCGGCGCCGCGCCCAGTCGGGGCGCCGCGCGGCCAGATCCGCATCCGCGACCCGTTCCACGTAGGGTGTCTGCAGGGCGCGGTGCAAGCGCTCGAGCGGCGCGAGGTCGCCCTGCTCGGCCGCATCGATCGCGAGCTGCGCGAGATAGTTGCGAGGCACGATCCACGGATTCACGGCATTCATGCGCTCCTGCCGCGTGCGCGCACTGACCTCTTCGGCGCGCACACGTGCCGCATACGATCGCAGCCACTCGATCCAGTCACGGGCGACGGTGGCGCTGAATGGGGGTGCCGTATGGCTGGCCGGGGCGATCGCGGCGAGCAGCGCGTCCTCCGAGGCGTCGGGCGCCAGCGGCAGGCCCGCGAGCGAGCGGAAGAAGATCGTGAAGTCGACGGCGCTCGCCTGCATGGCCTCGAACATCCGAGCGAGCAGCGCCTCGTCGTCGGCGTCGCTCAGCGCAGCGAGGCCGAGCTTCGCCGCGTAGATCTGCCGATAGTGCCGCTCGAAGGTCTCGCGATAGGTGCGCAGGCCGTCCTCGAATGGCGCGCGGTCGGGCACGAGCTCCCAGAGCGCACTGGCGAGCCGGGCCAGATTCCACTGCGCGATCTGCGGCTGGGCCTCGAAGCGGTAGCGGCGGCCCTCGGTATCCGTGGTGTTCGGCGTCCAGTCCGGTTCGTAATCCTCGAGCCACCCGTACGGACCGTAGTCGATCGTCAGGCCGAGGATCGACATGTTGTCGGTATTCATGACGCCGTGCACGAAGCCGACACGCATCCAGTGCGCGATCAGCACGGCGGTTCGGCGGCAGACCTCCGCGAACAGCTCGCCGACGCGCTGCTCGGTCGAAGCCGCAGCGCGAGCGATCTGTGGGTAATGCGTGTCCAGCACGTGCTCGAGCAGCGCGTGGTGTGTCGCCCGCTCGCCCAGCGCCGCATGGATCTCGAAGTTGCCGAAGCGCAGAAACGACGGCGCCACGCGGCAGACGACCGCGCCGGGCTCGGTGCGCGGCCGGCCGTCGTAGAACATGTCACGCACGACCCCCTCGCCCGTCGCCACCAGCGACAGGGCGCGCGTCGTCGGCACGCCGAGATGATGCATCGCCTCGCTGCAGAGGAACTCGCGCAGCGACGAGCGCAGCACGGCGCGCCCGTCGGCGAAGCGCGAGTAGGGCGTGCGGCCGGCACCCTTGAGCTGCAGCTCCTGCCGCGCGCCGCGACGGTCGCGCATCTCGGCCAGGGTGATCGCCCGCCCATCGCCGAGCTGGCCCGCCCATTGGCCGAACTGGTGCCCGCCATAGCGCGCGGCATAGGGACGCATGCCGGGCAGCACGAGGTTGCCGGCGAGCGCGAGCAGGGCCGGATCGCCGTCGCTGCGCGGTCGCTCCAGACCGAGATCCTCGGCAAGCGGCTCGGACCAGGCGAGCAGCCGCGGTCGCGCCACCGGGGTCGGTGTCACGAGCGAATAGGCCGCGTCGCGAACCTGACGGACGGCATTGGACGAATCCGGATCGGCCGGCAAGGCGCGCACGAACGAGTCCTCGAACTCGACGGCGGTCAGCGGGCGCAGCGGGCGCTGCGCAGCGGCGGCGACGGACATCGTTTCAGTGCCTCAGGAAGGCGGCAACGGCTTCGGTCCAGGCATCCGGCTGCTCATCGGCGATATCGTGCGTACCGCCGACGAGTTCCGTGTAGCCGAAATCCGGACGCAGAGCGTGCGCGCGGCGCGTCGCCTCGTAGAGATCCTCACCGGTATTGGTCAGCAGCAGCGTCGGCACTCGCAGCCTGCGCAGCAGCGAGCCGAGATCGGTCTCGAGAATCAGCGGGAATGCCTTCCAGTTCGTGGCGCCTCTGAACAGTGCCTCGACGGTGTAGCGGTGCATCCGATCGAGGTCGGTCCAGCCCGGCGTCGAGCGCAGACGATTGTGCCATGCGCGCAGCAGGTGCGATCCGTCCGCCTCGATCTGCTTCGGCCCGAAGTAGAAGGTCGCGAAATGCGCGCGCTCGGCTTCGCTGAGCAGCGGAAAGCCGTTCAGGACGAGCGCCTCGACGGTCTCAGGCCGCTCGACCGCGTGTATCGCGCCGACCACGGCGCCCGTGTGATGGCCGAGCAGCCCGCAGCGTGCCCAGCCGAAATGCCCGAGCGCCGCGGGCACGCAGCCCGCGTAGGCCTCGAGCGTGAGTGGTTCCGGGGCCGCGTCGGACATGCCGAACCCGGGCATGTCGAGCGCGACGGCGTGGAAGCCCTGGTCGGCAAGGCGCGGCAGCACGGCCTCGAATTGCGCCCCCGACAGCGGCGACTGGTGCAGCAGGATCAGCGGGCGGCCGCCGAGGCCGGCCACCCTGTAGTGGATCTGCCCGCTCGGAGCATGGAAGTAGCCACGTTCTGTGCTCATGACCCCTACAATCCTGCCATGGACGGGGTCAATCGCCAGTGGGTGCTTGCAGCGCGTCCGCAGGGTCCCGTGCGCGAGACGGATTTCCGCCTGCTCGAGCGGCCGATACCGCAGATCGGGCCCGGACAGTTCCTGATCCGCACTCTCTACCTGGGGGTCGCCGCGGTGATGCGCGGTTACATGCTGAACACCGAGCAATTCGAGCGTCCGCTCGCCCTCGGTGACGTCATGCACGGCCGCGGCGTCGGCCGGATCGTCGCCTCACGCAATCCCGACTGGCCCGAGGGCCTGATCGTGCACGGCAAGCTCGGCTGGCAGGACTATGCGGTCGCCGACGGCTCGCCGTATTACCTGATGTACCCCGTCCGCCAGCGCGTGGCGCCCGTGTCGACGGCGCTCGGCGTGCTCGGCCTGACGGGCTTCACGTCCTACCTCGGCCTCGTCGACGTCGGAGCCGTCCGCGCCGGCGATACGGTACTGGTCTCGGGCGCCGCGGGTGGCGTCGGTTCAAACGTCGGGCAGATCGCCCGCAATCTCGGCGCACGCGCCATCGGCCTCGCGGGCAGCGACGACAAGTGCCGCCTGCTGACCGAGCGGCTCGGTTACGCCGGAGCGATCAACTATCGCAGCGAGGATGTCGACTCGCGCATCGGCGCGCTCTGTCCCGACGGGATCGACGTGTTCTTCGACAACGTCGGCGGCGAGATACTCGACACGGCACTCCTGCACCTTCGGCGCCACGCGCGCGTCGTGCTCTGCGGTGCCATCTCACAATACATCGACGGAATCGAGCATCCGCGCCCGCTCGCCAACGCCTTTCAGATCTTCAAGAAGATGGCGCGCATGGAGGCATTCTTCATCTACGAGATGGCCGAGCATTTTCCGCGCGCCGAGGCCGCGCTGGCCGCGTGGATCGCGGCGGGCCGGCTCTATTACCAGGAAGACATCCTCGAGGGGCTCGAGCGGATGCCGGAGGCGCTGATCCGTCTGTTCGAGGGTCGCAACGTCGGCAAGCAACTCGTCCGCGTCGCCCCCGACGTCGCCTGAGGGACATGAGGGACGACCATGAAGCTGCAGCAGCTGCGCTATCTCGTCGCCATCGTCGACAGCGGCCTGAACATCTCGGCCGCGGCCGAACGTCTGCACACCTCGCAGCCGGGCGTGAGCAGGCAGATCAAGCTTCTCGAGGACGAGCTTGGGTTTCAGCTGTTCGTCCGCGAGGGCCGCTCGCTGCAGCGACTCACGCAGCAGGGTCAGCGCGTGTTCGAGCGCGCGCAAAGGATCGTGCGCGAGGCGCAGGCGATCCGCGGCATGTCGCTGGACCTGCGCGACGAACAGCGCGGCACGCTGTCGATCGCCACGACCCACACGCAGGCGCGCTACGTTCTGCCGGCGGCAATCTCCAGGTTCCGCGCCAGATACCCCAAGGTCCGCCTGCACCTGCATCAGGGCACCTCGGAGCAGATCGCCGAGATGATGCGCACCGAGCACGTCGATCTGGCCGTCGCCACCGGCTCGCAGTCGGAGTTCGAGCACTGCGTCCTGCTGCCGTGCTACGAATGGTACAGGCGGCTCGTCGTGCCGCAGCAGCATCCGCTGACACGGCTGCGGCACGTGACGATCGAGAAGCTCGCGGGCTTTCCGATCGTCACCTACGTGTTCAGCCTCACCGGTCCTTCCTCGCTGCGCACGGCGTTCGAGCATGCGGGACTCGAGCCGGACATCGCGCTGACGGCCCGCGACGCCGACGTCATCAAGACCTACGTGCGTCTCGGTCTCGGCGTCGGAATCGTCGCGGCGATGGCGGTCAGCGAACAGGAGGACCCCGACCTCGTCTCCCTCGACGCGCGGCACCTGTTCCCGCGGCACCTGACCTGGGTGGGCTTCCGGCGCGGCGCCTTCCTGCGCCGGTATGCCTACGACTTCATGCAGATGCTGGCACCGCATCTCGACGCCCGCCGCGTCAGCCGCGCCGCGGCCGCACTCGATCAGGAGGGGGTGGCGGCCGCGTTCGCCGATGTCCGCCTGCCGATCTTCGCCTGAGGCAGGCGCTTTGCGCGCGCCGGACCAGGGTGACGGTTCAGTAGAATCATGACATTCCCGAAACCGAAGGATCCCGCATGGACGTCGACATCATCCTGGAACCGGACCTGACCCCACGACAGGTCGCCGAACTCGGTGTCGAGGCGGAAAAATACGGGATCCGCGCGCTCTGGACCTCGAATTTCTTCGCCCACTGGGACGCATTCCTCTCGGCCGCGACGCTGGCGGAACGGACGAGCCGGCTGCTGATGGGCCCGCTCGCCGTCAGCCCTTTCGAAATGCACCCGCTCAAGATCGCCAACGCGCTGCTCACGCTGAACGAAATGTGTGGCGGGCGCGCAGTGATCGCGGTGGGCGCCGGCGAAGGCAACGTCGACGCGATGAACCTGCACAAGCCGCCGAAGATCGTGCGCGCAGTCCGCGAGGCGATCGAGATCGTCCGCGGCGCGGCCTACGGCCAGATCGCCAAGGGCTACAAGGGCGAGGATTTCCAGATCAACCTCCCTTGCCAGTACCCATGGGCGAAGTCGCGTCCGCCGCAGGTGTACGGCACGGCCTACCGCGCGCAGATGATGCGGATGTTTGCGCGCGTGGCCGACGGTGTCTTCATCGGCTGTACGCCACCGGAAGTGATGGCCGAGGCCATGAAAGCGGTCAACGAGGGTGCCGCGAAGCGCGATGCGTCGATGCCACCGCTGCGCGCGAATACCTTCTGGGCCTGGCATCTCAAGCGCGACCGCCGCGAAGGCTATCGCGAATCGCGCCGGGAGCTCGCATGGCGAGCCCGCAAGCTCGACCCCGAGCTGCTCGCCCATGTGCTGAACCCGGACGAGGTCAAGCTCGTGCGCGACAACTACGACAAGTGCGTCGCCGCATGGTTCGACCGCTCGGGGCACATCCAGGGCATCCCGGAGGAGATCCCGAACCGCCTCTGTGAGTATTTCACGTCGACCGGCGGGCTCGCGGACCTCGACCGGGAAATCGAGCGTTTCAAGATGTTCGGTCGCGCGGGTCTGACCGAAGTGGCGCTGCGCCTGCACGACGATCCGATGGACGGCCTGCGCATCATCGGCGAGCACGTCGTGCCGCAGCTGCGGGGTTGAAGCGGTGGATAAGCCGATCACCGACGTCGGATCAGCGCCGAAGTCGTTGCCGCTGGCGTTGCCCAGGATCATCGCCGTGCTCGGCGGAACCGGCGACCTCGGTGGCGGCATCGCCCGCTTCCTCGCACGTCAGGGCATCGAGATCGTCATCGGCTCGCGCGATGCGGGTCGGGCCGAGGCCGCGGCCGAGGCCGTCGCCGCCGACGTACCCGGGGCGCGGGTGCGTGGCGCTGCGCTCGCCGATGCGGCGCGCGACGCGGAGCTCGTGTTCCTTGCCGTTCCCTACGCGGCCCACGGCGAGACCCTGACAGTGGTCCGCGAGGCCGTGCAGGGCAAGATCCTCGTGGATACCACCGTGCCCTTGCGGCCGCCGAAGGTGATGCGGGTGCAGCTGCCAGCCGCTGGCTGCGCGGCCGTCGAGTCGCAGCAGCTGCTCGGCGGGAACGTCAGGGTCGTCTCGGCGCTGCAGAACGTCTCGGCGCACTACCTGACGGAGGGCGTCGTGCCCGACTGCGACGTGCTCGTAACGGGCGACGACGAGGCGTCCCGCCAGCTCGTCATAGACCTACTCGCGCGCGGCGGACTCCGCGCCTGGCACGCCGGACCCCTGGCGAACTCGGCGGCCGCCGAAGCCCTGACGTCAATCCTGATCGGCATGAACAGGCGCTACCGCTTCCGCGGCGCTGGCATCCGGATCACCGACGGCGGACTGCCTGATCTGCCCCCCTCGCCCGGACTGCGCGCTTGAGCTACACGGCGCCCGCGCGACTCGAACTCGTCGCGCTCGCTTCGTTGCCGTTGATCCGCGCCGGCGATGCGCTCGCGCCGCTGATCACCGCCGCGTTGCAGCGCGAAGGTCTCGGGCTCGAGCGCGGCGACGTACTCGTCGTCGCGCAGAAGATCGTCTCCAAGGCCGAGGGCCGGCGCATGGCGCTCTCGGACGTCACACCGTCGCGGCGCGCCCGCTCGCTCGCGCAGCGCCTTGGCAAGGATCCGCGATTGATCGAGCTGATCCTGCGTGAGTCACACGAGGTGCTGCGCGTCGGTCGCGAGGTGCTGATCGTCGAGCACCGCTCGGGCTTCGTGCTCGCTAATGCCGGCATCGATCAATCGAACGTCAACGAGCGCGGCGACGACTCGGAAGCGCTGCTGTTGCCGGCAGACGCGGACGCCTCGGCGGCGAGGCTGCGGGCCGAGCTGGCGAGGCTGACCGGAACCGATGTGGCGGTGCTCGTCATCGACAGCATCGGTCGTGCCTGGCGTCGGGGCACGGTCGGGCAGGCCCTAGGCGCGGCCGGCCTGCCCGTGGTCGTCGATGCGCGCGGCCGCCGCGACCTGTTCGGGCGGGCCCTGCGCGCCACCGATATCGGCGTCGCCGATGAGCTCGCGGCGGCCGCGTCGCTGCTGATGGGCCAGGCGAACGAGAGTCGGCCCGTCGTGCTGGTGCGCGGCTTCGACGCCCGGGACTGTGGCCAGACGGCACGCGTCCTGCAGCGGGACCGGCGCGAGGACCTCTTCCGATGAGCGGCTCCGCATCGTCCGTGCCGCTGACCGAGGCGCGGGTCCTTGCGCTGTCTGGCGGCGTCGGGGGCGCCAAACTCGCGCGCGGCCTGGGCCGGACGCTGCCGGACTGGCACCTCGCCGTCGTCTGCAATACCGGCGACGACTTCAGTCACCTCGGCCTCGAGATCTGCCCGGACCTCGACTCGGTGACCTATGCGATGGCCGGACTGGCGGATGCCGCGCGCGGCTGGGGGCGCGCCGGCGAGACCTGGCAAGCGATGGAGACCCTGCGGGCGCTCGGCGCGGCCGACTGGTTTGCGCTCGGCGATCGCGATCTCGGCCTGCACGTCTGGCGAACGGAAAGACTGCGCGGCGGTGCGACGCTGAGCGAGATCGCCGCCGAAGCGGCCGCTCGCCTCGGCGTGTCCCAGCACCTGCTGCCGATGAGCGACGACGTGGTGAGGACGCGCCTCGTCACCGACGCGGGGACGCTCGACTTTCAGGACTATTTCGTCCGGCGCCGTGCAGTTCCCGTGGTCAGCGCACTGCAGTATCCGGGTGCGGTCGAGGCGCGCTTGCCCGCGCCACTCGCGGCGGCGCTCGCCGGTGGCTGGCACCCGGACACCATCGTGATCTGTCCCTCGAATCCCTACCTCAGCATCGACCCGATCCTCGCGATCCCCGCCTGGCGGGACTGGCTCACGCGCGTCGACTGTCCTATCGTGGCTGTCAGCCCCATCGTCGGGGGTCGGGCACTGAAGGGCTGCGCGGCGAAAATGATGCTCGAGTTAGGTCACGAGGTGTCGGCGACGACGGTCGCACGCCATTACGGCGCACTGCTCGACGGCTTCGTGATCGACACGGCCGACGCCGCACTCGCGGGGCGGATCGGGTGCGACGGCCTCGCGGTCCGCGTGCTGCCTACGGTCATGTACGACGACGCTGACCGAGACGCGCTCGCGCGCGCCGTGCTGGAGTTCGCGGGCAGCCTCGCCGCGCATGCGCCGGCGCGCCGCAGATGACCACCTTTTACGCGCTCGTACCGATCAAGCCATTCGGCCGTGCCAAGGCGCGGCTCGCGGGCATCGCCACGCCGGCGCAACGCCGCGCGCTCGCGCGGGCCATGGCCGGTCAGGCCCTGCAGGCCGCGAACGCGGCGAGTGGCGTCGAGCGCGTGTTCGCACTCTGTGGCGACCGCGAGGGCTGCGAATTCGCGCGACGCTGCGGCGCGACGCCACTGCGCGAGCGCGGTCATGCCAGCCTCAGTCGCCGACTCATGCGCGCGGTCGACACACTCGGCGCCGCGGGCGCCAGCGCGGCGCTGTACCTCGCGAGCGACCTGCCCGGCGTGTCGGCATCGGACCTCGACTGGCTGATCGCACATCATCGCGGCGGCGTGACGCTCGTCGCGGCCGAGCGCGACGGCGGCACGAATGCGCTGCTGTGTGATCTGCCAAGACCGATCGGATTTGCGTTCGGCCCGGGGAGCGCGGCGCGTCACCTCGCCCGCGCGCGTCGCGCCGGCGTCGCAGCGCGACGCCTGCGCCGACACGCACTGGCGCGGGATCTCGACACCGCCACCGATCTCGACCGCTTCGCCAGGGAACGCCGATGGATAGCGTGGGCGTCCTGAAGGATATCGACGCGGCGCTGGAGCTCGCGGACGCGCCGCTCGAAACCCTGATGGCCCGCGCACGCGCGCTGCGGGATGCGCACAAGCCCGGTGTCGTCACCTTCTCGCGCAAGGTCTTCATCCCGCTGACTCGCCTCTGTCGCGACGTCTGCCGATACTGCACGTTCGCCACCACGCCCTCTGCGCTGCCGGCGCCCTACCTGACGCTCGACGAGGTCGTCGCGATCGCTGCGGCGGGTCGCGATGCAGGCTGCGACGAAGCGCTATTCACGCTCGGCGATCGGCCGGAAACCCGCTACAGCGCTGCGCGGCGCTGGCTCGGTGACCATGGCTACGCATCGACGGTCGACTACCTCGCGGCGGCCGCCGCTGCGGTCGTCGAGCGGACCGGGCTCTTGCCGCACCTGAACGCCGGCGTGCTCGACGAGGGCGAGTATCGGCGTCTGCGGCCGTTCGCCGCCTCGATGGGACTGATGCTCGAGTCGTCCGCGAAGCGTCTCTGCGAGCGCGGTGGCCCGCATCACGGCTGTCCGGACAAGGATCCGGACCTGCGCCTGGCATCGCTCGAGGCGGCCGGCCGCGCCGGCATCGCGATGACGACGGGCCTGCTGATCGGCATCGGCGAGACCCGCCGCGAGCGGCTCGAGGCGCTGTTCCTACTGCGGAGGCTGCAGCTCGAGCATGGCCACCTGCAGGAAGTGATCGTACAGAACTTCGTGCCCAAGCCCGACACGCCGATGCGGAACATGCCGGCCGCTGCGCTCGACGAGCTCTGCTGGACGATTGCGATGGCGCGCCTGATACTGGGTGCGGAAATCGGCCTGCAGGCGCCACCGAACCTGAATCCCGCAGGCCGCGGCCGGCTTATCGCTGCCGGTATCGACGACTGGGGCGGCGTCTCGCCCGTCACGCCCGATCACGTCAATCCGGAGTCGCCGTGGCCGAGTCTGACCGCGCTCGAGCGCGACACGGCGGCGGCCGGAAGCGCACTGGTGCCTCGACTGACGATCTATCCGCGCTACGCGCGCGAAGCGGCGCGCTGGCTCGATCCCGCGATGAGACCGCACGTCATGCGCCGCAGCGACGCGAGCGGACTTGCGCGCGAGGACGACTGGACGGCCGGCAGCGCCACGCAGCCACCGTCGCGTCGCCGGCGGCTCCACGCCGCCATGCCGATCGACGTGACGCTGGTGCGGGCCTCGCGCGGCGAAGATCTGCGGCAGGACGAGCTCGTGACGCTGCTCGAAGCACGCGGCGGGGCGGTCGACGCAATCGTCGCGGCCGCGGATGGGCTGCGCCGCGCCCGGTGTGGCGACTTCGTCAGCTTTGTCGTCAACCGCAACATCAACTACACCAATATCTGCGCGCACCGCTGTGGCTTCTGCGCCTTCTCCAAGGGCCGCTCTCATCGCGCGCTGCGCGGCAAGGCGTACCTGCTCGATCTCGACGAGGTCGCCAGGAGGGCGGTCGAGGCGGCCGCCCGCGGCGCGACCGAGATCTGCATGCAGGGCGGGATCCACCCATCTTTCACCGGTCGAACCTACCTCGAGCTGCTGCGGGCCGTGAAGCAGGCCGTGCCGACCCTGCATGTGCACGCGTTCTCGCCGCTCGAAGTCGCGCACGGCGCACGCACGCTCGGCCTGTCCGTCAACGCCTTTCTCGGGCAGCTGCGCGACGCCGGGCTCGGCAGCCTGCCGGGCACGGCCGCCGAGATCCTCGACGATCCGGTCCGCGACCTCATCTGCCCCGACAAGCTCCGCAGCCACGAGTGGCTCGCCGTGGTCGAGGCGGCGCACCGGATCGGTCTGCCCACCACGTCGACGATGATGTTCGGCTCGGTTGAAACGCCGCACAGCTGGGCGCTGCATCTGCGCGCGCTGCGCGCGCTGCAGGCGCGCACCGGCGGGATCACCGAGTTCGTGCCGCTGCCGTTCGTGCACATGGAAGCGCCGCTCTACCGACGCGGACAGGCGCGGCGCGGCCCGACCTGGCGCGAGACGGTGCTGGTCCACGCCGTCGCACGGCTGGCGCTGTATCCGCTGGTCGAGAACATCCAGGCTTCCTGGGTAAAACTCGGGCCGCAGGGTGCTGCGCAGATGCTCGATGCCGGCGCCAATGATCTCGGCGGCGTGCTGATGAACGAGTCGATCTCGCGCGCCGCAGGAGCCACGCACGGTCAGGAACTCGACGTGGCGGCGATGAGGGCACTGATAGAGTCTCGCGGACGTCGTGCACGGCAGCGCACGACGCTCTATGCCGAGGCGAAGACCGCGGGCGGCGCGAGCCTCAGGGTGACGGATCCTCCGGCGGGCGCCGCTTCGCGCGCCTGACAACGCCGAGCCGCTCGAGAAGCGTCCGGCGATACGCCGCCCCGCAATCCAGCGTGCGGCCGTCGCGCAGCGTCAACCGCAAGCCTCCACGCACCGTGCGCGTCAGCGCATCGACGCGCCGCAGATTCACGATCAGCGATCGGTGCACGAGGCTGAACTGTGCTGGATCGAGCCGGACCGCGAGGTCATTGAGCGTGTTGCGGCCGTGCTGCCGCCGCTTGCCGGCGCAGAACCACACGTAGTTGCGGTCGGCCTCAATGTAGTCGACCTCGGCGGGGTCGATCATGACCAGCGTGGCGTCCTCGTGCGCCACGAGGCGGATGTCGGCACTCGCCGATCCGCCGGTCGCCCTCCCCATGGCCGCCTCGAGCGCCTGTTCGACCATTGCGCGCAGTTCGCCACGGTCGGCCTTCGCGGCCCGGTCGTGCAGGCGGCTGACACACTCGTCGAGCCGGTCACGATCGAGACGCTTCAGGAGATAGTCGATCGCGCGCACCTCGAAGGCACGCACGGCGTAGTCTCCGTAGGCCGTCACGAAGACCACCTGCGGCCATGGCTCGTCGATCAGCCGCAGCAGCTGAAAGGCGTTGCCGCCGCCAAGGCCGATGTCGAGGAACAGCACGTCCGGGCGCTGTGCGCCCAGCGTCGGCACGGCCGTGCCGACGCTGTCGGCCTCGCCGAGCAGTTGTATGTCATGGTAGTCGCGCAGCATCGAACGCAGCCGCGCACGGGCCGGCAGCTCGTCCTCGACGATCACGGCGCGCAGCAGGGAAGACTGCGCCGTCATACCCGAACCGACGCCCCGGCCTCGTGCGGCAGATCGAGCGGCAGATCGAGCCGCAACACGACCCTGGCACCATCGCGCCGCCACGTCAGCGCGACACCCACACTGACCAGCACCTCGCGCGCATCGGCGTCGAGTCCGTGCAGCGCGGCGTTCTCCACGAGCGGTTGCAGCAACAGTGACGGAACCTCGATCTCGCGCAGCGCGTCGTCGATCGCGATGCGCACCTGCAGGCGGTCCGGGAAACGCTGCGCGTGCAGCTCGAGGTATTCACGCGCGTTCTGGATCTCCTCGCCGAGGGGAATCCGCTCGCGCTCGTCGTCGGTCGTCCGGCGGAGCAGGCGGGCCGTGCGCATCAGCATGTCGCTCGCGGCATGCGGATCGCCGGGCAGCCTCGCGGCGATGCTGTTCAGCGTGTTGAACAGGAAGTGCGGATCGATCTGACGGCGCAGCGCCGCAAGCCGCGCTCTCGTCAGCTCATGGGCCTCGGCGGCGCGCAACGGCCGCCTGCTGCTGGAACCGTCGCCAGCCGACAATCGCCGCGGCGATGGCCAAACCACAGAGGTACTTGAAGGTGAACTCGGTGAACGGCACGAGCCAGACGAAGCGCTGCAGGTCCTCGACGATCATCGCGGTCCATGCCAAGTGCTCCACGTCCGCCTCCGGCGGTTTCGGCCGCAGCGCCTGCGCGGCAAAGATGGCGTAGCGGCCTAGCAGGCCGACGGCCACGACGATCGCGCCGTGGCCGAGCAGCGCGCGGCCACGGCGCCCGGATGGCCAGCACCGGCAGCATCAGCAGGTGCTGCAAGGCATAGACGTCGAGTGCCGCGAGGTTGCGCGCGAGCCCCTCGGCCAGCAGCACACCGCGGACGATCAGTCGCGTGGCGATCACGTAGAGCCAGAAGGCGCCGAGCGCAATCGCCAGCACGAGCGGCTCGGACGAGCGCAGCCAGAATGGGGGACGAAACGGGCCGGATGCCATGCGCGGATGATGCACCGGGCGCGTCATGATTGCGCTACGAACGCGGTCCGGTGCGTTCGAACCGGCGTTCGTCCCCGCCGGGACGCGTCTCGTCCCCGCGAATTCCGCACTCAAACGTCTCGGCCTAAGTTCGCATCGAAGCAGAAGGGAATGGACGCGTTCCGTTCCCGAAGCAGGGTCGATGAGTTCACGAAACCACCCCGAGACGACATCAGGAGAATCCGTCATGCAGAACACCCCTGTCAGTCACCGATCGCCGCTGCTCGCCCTGACGCTAGGCGTGCTGACCACCCTGCCGCTCGCGGCCGGGGCCGCCACTCCGCTCGACGCCGTGCAAAGCGTCGCGGTCCGCGTCGGCGACCTCGACCTCGGGTCCCGGGCCGGCGTCGATGCGCTCTATCAAAGGCTGTCTCGCGCGTCACGCGCCGTCTGCGCCTCGCTCGAAGGCCGCACGCTGCGCGAACGCGCCGTCTATGAGCAGTGCCGTCGCGACAGCCTTGCGCGCGCCGTTCGCGACATCGGCCACTCGGATCTGATCGCGCTCCATGGTGTGCGCACGCGTTCGCGCGCGGCCGGCTGAGACTGCAGCCAGCGGCTCCGGCCAGCGTCTCAGCCGGCCGGACCGCCTGGCTGCGGCTGTACGCCCGGCGCTCGCCGTCGCAGTCGCGGCTGCGTCTCGTAGAGGGCGCGCAGCAGCAGGTTCGGCAGCTTCGTATTGTCCCACTCGCCGTCGGCGCCGCGCGGCGGCGGGCCGCCGACGCGCAGTACGACGAGTTCCGCCGACGGAACGATGTAAACCACCTGGTTGGCGTTGCCGTCGAACAGGAACAGGTCGCGCGCGAGATAAGGTTCCGAGTGGAGCACGCCGCTCTGGGGCGGGACGCGCTCGGGGTTCGCGAACGGTCGGCGCTGTATGTAGTCGCCAGCCACGTAGACGCCGAGTCCGTACCAGGGATTCTGTGCCGTGCCCTGCCTCATGGCCGCGACGTAGCCGCGTGGCAGCAGGCGCCGGCCCGCCCAGACGCCGTCCTGCATGAAGAGGACCCCGAGTCGCAGCCACGCCTCGGGCGGCAGCATCATGCAGCAGCCGGCGTGCGCCAGCCCTCCCGGCCGGTTGATCCAGACCTCGCCACCGGGTGCCCCGATCCGCGCGAGGATCTCGTTGCCGACGAACTCGGCATAGCGCCGCCCCGTGGCACGTTCGATTACGAGCGCGACGATCTCCGAGGTCGCGTTGTTGTACTCGTAGCGCGTGCCGGGTTCGTCGACGACCGGGTAGTCGCGCAGGATCACTTCCTCGTGGCGGGGGTGCAGGTAGGCACGGTTCAGGATGTCCTCGGCCGTGGTCGCGACAGCCTGCGGCAGAAACCCCGAGCGCATGTCGAGCAGATGCCGGATCAGGATCTTCGAGCGCCGTGGGTCATCACGCCATTCGACGAGGAAGTCCGCTACCGGCTGGTCCAGAGAGCGGATCCGGCCGAGCGCGATCGCGCGGCCGATCGCAGCGGCCGTCATCGGCTTGGCGAGCGAGCGCGAGGGGAAGGTCGCGCCGGCTTGCATGTCGCCAAAATAGCTGGCCTCGAGGAGCCGCCCGCGATGCCAGACCATGAATGCATCGGAGCGGTTGCGTGCCGCGTAGTCGCGCGCCTCGGCGAGCGCCCGGCCGAGCGCGCTCTCCGTAGGCGGGGCCGAGACCGTCCAGGGCCTGAAACGCGGCGCTCCCGGCACGGCCTCGAGGGGCTCGTACGCCTCGAGGCCGATGCCGAGCCTGAACGCCTCGGTCAGGCGCCGAAAGCGCTCGAGATAGATGGCTTCGTCGGCCTCGGAGTAACGCGCAGGCGCGGCAGCCACAGCGACCGGCGCCGCGAGGGCCGAGAGGTACGTGAACGTTGCGAGGAAGGACACGAGCAGCGAGCGCAGGATGGGACGGGCGGTCTGTCTGGGTTTCCACATACGCCGAGCGTACGCACTCGCCAGACCGACGGAAAGCCCCTGCGATGCTGGTGTGCAAATTGCCAAGCTTATGCTGCTCGTCAGCACCCCAGTCGGTGTCGGTTGGGGTCTGATCGAGGCAGCGCGCTTCCTCGCCGGGCTCGCGGCATTTCGCTGATGGTCGGCGTGGTCGGTGCGATGTTCTGGCTGACGGTCAGCCGGATCCGGCGCGAACGCGGCGCGCCGGGCGCACCGTCCGCCGACGCCTCCGTGGCGCCGACGGCGGCACGACGAGCACGTCGCAGTTGAGCGCGTCGAGAACCTTCTCTGCCGTCGAGCCCAGCAACCACCGCTGCAACGGTCCGCGGGAGACGGCTCCCAGCACGACGATGGCCGCGTGCCGGTCGGCGGCGTGCGCCGGGAGGCCGCGCGCCGGCTCCGCCGATTCGATGCAAACCCGGCCGGCGGGCAGCCGCGCCGCGCGGGTCACGCGCAACACGCGCGCGCGGACCGCGCGTTCATGGCGACGCTGCTCGGCGGGCGGGGCCAGCACCGGCAGCGGCTCGAGCGCAGTGCCGGGCACGAATCGCACGGCCGGCAAAAACGCGTGATAGGCATGGAGCCGGCCGCCGAGCGCGCGCGCGAGGGAGTGGCCTGCGGCGAGGATCGCGCGATCGAGCGCAGCGGGCTTGTCGTGCGCGTGCAAGGGATCGATCGCGGCGAGGATCGATGGCCGGCGCCACGGCTCGGCCGATTTCACGAGCAGCAGCGGGCGCCGGCAGTGCCGGATCAGCTGCCAGTCGACATAGGTGAGCAGATGCCGGACGAATCCGCGTCGGCCTGACTGGCCCACGACGAGGTCGGCGTCGAAGGTCTCCGCGGCGGCGACGATCGCCTCGTGTGCGGGACGTGCCCACTCCACGCGGGTCGTGACGCGCAGGCCGCGGGCCGCTCCGGCGCGCAGTTCGACCAGCCGGTCGAGCTGCGCCTTGCGCAAGGCGACGACGTTCTCGACGTCGCGCTGGGCCGCGCGGCCACCATAGGCTGCCACGCCGGGGTCGTAGACGATGTGGCAGAGCTCGACGCGGGCACGTTGCGCCTGCGCAAGCCGTAGCGCCTTGTCGAGACCCGGTTGGTCCGCCTCGCCGGGGAACTCGATCGCGACGAGGATACGCCTGAGCTTCACGCTCGTGCCTCTTCGGCGAGACCGGCAAACGCCCCAGGCGCCTGCGGTGCGTCGCCGGGCTGCGTCGGCCGAACCAGCAGGAAATCGCAGTCGAGTGCCTCGATCAGGCTCTCGGTCAGGGTTCCCACCGCATCGCCACGGGCTCCGGTGCGCCGGCTCAGTGCGCCGAGCACGAGGACATCGAGTTCGTGATCGCGCGCCAGCTCGCGGAGCGTCCGTTCCGGCGGTCCATGCAGCAGATGCAGTTGAGCCGAGAGCAGGCCTCGCTCCGCCGCCAGCGTGTGCAACGTCTCGAGCGCTGCGGACGAACCGGCGTCCGGCGCGCTGTAGGCAATATCCACCTCGCCGCCGCAGCCGCTCGCAAGGTACGCCGCGGCCGCCAGCACCGACTGGGCCGCCACGGCCGGACCAGCCAGATCCACAGCGGCGGCGATCCGCGGCACCGGGTGCCAGGTGCGGCCACTCGTCAGCATCAGGGGCACGGGGCAGATCCGCAGCAGCTGCCAGTCGGTGGAGCTCAGCACGGAGTGCCGCTGCGCACCGCGCGCTTCGACGCAGCGGATCACGAGGTCGGGCATCACTTCGAGGACCTTGCGGACGATCCCGGCATGCAGCGGTGTCTCGCAGGCGACGCTCGTGCGGATCTCGAGATCCTCGGCGGAGATCGAGCTCCGGATCGCCTCGAGGAAGCGCCGGCTGTCGGCTAGGCACTGCGCGACCGCGGCGCTGACCCCCTCGGTGTCGTAGGCATGCTGGGCCATGTAGGCATGTTCGGCATCGCAGGCGAACAGCTCGATGACGGCGCCGAAATGGCGCGCGACGATGCAGGCCTTCTGCAGCGCGCCGGCGACCTCGCCGGATCTCTCGGCGATCACGAGCACCGACTTGATGCGGTTCATCATCACGGCTTCGTGCCCGCCCGCCGGTGCCTTTCAGCCCTGTGCGCGTCGCGCGCAATCGGAACACAGATCGGCATGCGGGATCGCCTCGAGCCGTGCCTCGCCAATCGGCGCCCCACAACGGGCGCAGTCGAAATAATCGCCGCTGTCGAGACGCCTGAGCGCGCGGTCGATCAGCCGCAGCTCATCGTGAGCCGCGTCGCCGATCCCCTGCAGCACTTCGTCGTTCTCGCGCTGCACGGCCTGCTCGCTGAAGTCCGCCGACAGCGGCTCCTGCTCGCGGCGCAGGTCCGCGGCCACACGGGCTGCTCGAGCCGCGAGTTCCTGTCGCCTCGCGACGAGCCGCGTCCGGAATCTCTCGGTCGTCACCGTCCACCCCCAATGCCAAATCTTGCAGCGATTCTGGGGTCGGGTACACGCCTGGGACATGCGCGACTACGCTTAAGATGCTGCGGAATGTACGTATGGTCCGCATGCTAGGATTGCGCGCTTGCAAGGTGACTGAGGAAGACACGTGGGATTCGTGATCGCGCCAGAGATGCAGGCACTGCTCGACGCGACAGTCGATGCAGTGCTGATCATCGACGCGCGCGGTCACATCGAGGTCTTCAATCGCTCCGCCGAGCGACTGTTCGGCTACGAGGCCGCCGAGGTCCTCGGCCGCAACGTCAGCATGCTGATGACGGACCGTGACCGCGGCTCGCACGATGCCTACATGGGTCGCTACGAGCGCACCGGCGTGCCGCACATCATCGGTATCGGCCGGGAAGTGGACGCGCGCCGCAAGGACGGCTCGGAGTTTCCGGCCTTCCTGTCGGTGGGCCGGATCGCGGGCACGGACCCCCCACGCTTCGTTGGCTTCCTGCACGACATCACGCTGCGCCGCGAGACGATGGCCGCGATCCGTCGCGAGCGCGACCGCGCCAATACCTATCTCGAGGTCGCCCAGGTCATTCTCGTCGCGCTGTCACCGGACGGTCGCATACAGCTCATCAACCGCCAAGGCTGCGAGGTGCTCGGGCGGCGCGAGGCGGATCTGCTCGGACGCGATTGGATCGATGTCTGCGTCGCCCCTGACCAGCGCGCGACCGTGCGCGACGATCTGCATCGGCTCGCCAGGGCCGTCGGACAGAGCCAGTCTGCCTGTGAGTATCCGGTCGTCGGACCGGGCGGCCGGCCGCGCCTCGTAGCCTGGCGGTGCGTCGCGCTACGCGACACCGATGGCGGCCTGACGGGATTCCTGCTGTCGGGCGAGGACGTTACCGAGAAGCGGGCGATGGAGGCGGCCGCAGCACGCACGCGCGCGCTGCTCGACGAGGCGCAGGAGATCGCCAGGCTCGGCAACTTCGAGGTCTACCAGCCGAGCGACGGCGAGGACTTCTGGTCGCCGCAGCTGTACCGAATCTTCGGTCTCGATCCGCTCGGCGACCGCCTCTCGGTGGAGCGGGTCAACGAGCTCGTCCACCCCGACGACCGGGCGCGCTGCGAGCGCGAATGGCAGCAAGCGCTGCGGAGGCCCGGCAGCTACGTGTCCGAGCACCGTGTCGTGACGCCGGCGGGCGAGGTGCGCCACCTGCGCTCGAACTACCAGACCATGGCTGCCGAGGGGGGTCGCGTGCGCCTCGTCGGTACGCTGATCGACGTCACCGAAGCCAAGCGGGCCGAGCAGGAGGCGGCCGCCGCCAGTCAGCGCATGGCGCACGTGGCGCGACTCGCGACGATGGGCGAGATGGCAGCCGCAATCGCCCACGAGCTCAACCAGCCGCTCTCGGCGATCGCCAATTATGCGAGCGCTGCCGCCCGCATCCTCCCGCAGGCTTCGGCAGCGGCCGCCGATCCCGAGAGTCAGGACGACGTGCGCAGTGCCCTCGCGCAGATTTCCGCACAGGCGTTGCGTGCGGGTGAGGTGATCCGCCGGCTGCGCAGCCTCGTGCAGAAACGCGACGCGCGCCGCGAGCGGACCGACATCAACCAGCTCGTCGAAGAAGTCGCCGCTTTCTCGCGCAGCGATGCGCGCCTCAACAACGTCGAGCTCCGCACCGAATTGGACCCCGATCTGCCGACCCTGCACGTCGACGGCATACAGATACAGCAGGTGCTTCTGAACCTCGTCCGCAACAGCATCGAAGCGCTCGCGACCGCGTCCAGCGCGGAGCGGGTAGTGTCGGTGAGCACCGCGCGAGACGGCGACTCGGCCGTCGTGATCAGGGTTGCCGACAATGGCTGCGGGATCCCCGCGGCGCTGGCCGCGCAGGTATTCGAACCTTTCTGCACGACCAAGGAAACGGGCACCGGACTCGGACTCGCGATCAGCCGCTCGATCGCCGAGGCGCACCGCGGCAGCCTCGCGTACGAGCCCAACTGCCCGCAAGGGGCCTGTTTCCTGCTGCGCCTCCCGCTGATCAGTCCCGACGACGGCAACGCGGACACCACCAAGCAGTGACACGGAGAAACCAGGGATGAACCACAGACCCGCGACCGTTTTCATCGTCGACGACGACGACGCCGTGCGCAGCTCGCTGCGTCTGCTGCTCAAGTCGGTCGGCCTCCCCGCCGTCGCCTACGGCTCGGCGCGCGATTTCCTCGCCGCCTGGGATCCGGCTCAGCCCGGCTGCCTCGTGCTCGACGTGCGCATGCCCGGCATGAGCGGCCTAGAACTGCAGGAAGAGCTCAATCGACGCGGCGCCATCATCCCCGTCGTCTTCATCACCGGGCATGGCGACATACCGATGGCGGTGGAGGCGATGCAGCACGGTGCCTTCGACTTCCTGCAGAAACCCTTTCGCGATCAGGATCTGATCGACCGGATCCAGCGGGCGATCGAGCGAGACGCGCGTAACCGCGCGCAGCTGCTTGAGAGGGACAAGATCCGCGCGCGCTACGAATCGCTGACGCCGCGCGAGCGCGAGGTCCTCGCCCTCGTCACGACCGGCAAGGCGAACAAGGTCATGGCGGGGGACCTCGGAGTAAGCCAGCGCACGGTGGAGATCCATCGCGCTCGGGTCATGGAGAAGATGGAGGCCGCCTCGCTCGCCCAGCTCGTCCGCATGGTCATGGAACTCGAATCGCGCTGAGGCGCACGCGTCAGCGCGCCGCGCGCGGTTCGGGCGTCATCCGCGACAGGTAGTCGGTAATGCCGACCAGCTCCTCATCGGTGAGGCCGCGCAGCGGCATCCGATGGATCCCGTGCATGCTCGGCCGGCGCCCCGCAAGGGCATCGCGGAGCTGCCTCTCCAGATAGGCCTGGTGCTGACCGGCGAGCGCAGGCGTCGCCCCGTCGCGACCTGCGCGCCCCAAGGCTCCGTGGCAGGATGCACAGGCCCGGAAGTAGGCCTTGGCGCCGGCGTCGAGTGCGCGTCCGTCGCCGATGCCTGCCTGTGTTCGCCGCTCCAGGCTCGCGACGTAAGCCGCGACGTCGGCGATCTCCTGCGCAGAGGCGAGGTGGCGCGCATCCGCAAAGTGCTCCATCCGGATGTCGCTTCGCTGCTCGCGGCGGAAGTTGACGAGCTGACGTGCGACCAGTGGCGCGGGCATGCCACCGATGGCCGGGATGCTGCCATCGCGCACGCCCCCGCCGTCGTCGCCATGGCAGGCTGAGCAGGTGCGATAGATCTCGGCGCCGCGCGCGGGATCGGCCTTGGCGGCCAGCGCCGCCGACACCTCGGACAGCGCTCCGCCCCGCGGCGCGAGCGTCGCCGCCATCAGCGCCACGAGTGGCAAGGCCACCGTCTTCACCTTCATCGCGCGACTCCTGCTCCGATCCGACGCTCCAAGCTGATTTCGACTCTATGCCAGTGCGGCGACCCGCAGATCGTGAGTTCTACCTACAGCCGTGACTGCCTGCGTGATCTACGTATTCCTGCACCGCATCACCGCTTCGAACATGCAAGCCGTCTGGCAAGGGTGTCTTTATGACGGCATATCAATTCGGGCAGGCGGTCACAGCAACGGCCGTCGGCGCACCGGTCGCGGAGGCAGCACCGGCGACGGCCGTTTACCACGACGGCGTCGTCAGGCAGTTCGCGATCATGACCTTGATCTGGGGCATCGTCGGCATGCTCGTCGGAGTGATCATCGCGGCGCAGATGCTGTTCCCCGCGCTGAACCTCGACCTGCCGTGGACCACGTTCAGCCGGCTGCGGCCGCTGCACACCAACGCCGTGATCTTCGCGTTCGGCGGCTCGGGCATCTTTGCCTGCTCGTACTACATCGTGCAGCGCACCTGCCACACGCCACTGTTCGCGCCGGGACTGGCCTCATTCACGTTCTGGGGCTGGCAACTGATCATCGTGCTCGCGGTGATCTCGCTGCCGATGGGCTGGACGACGAGCAAGGAGTACGCCGAGCTCGAGTGGCCGATCGACGTGCTCATCGCGATCGTCTGGGTCGCCTATGCGATCGTCTTCTTCGGTACGCTGGCCAAGCGCAAGGTCAGTCACATCTACGTCGCCAACTGGTTCTTCGCGGCTTACATCGTCACGATCGCCGTGCTGCACATCGTCAACAGCGCGGAGATACCGGTGACGCTGACCAAGAGCTATTCGGCGTACGCCGGCGTCGTCGATGCGATGGTGCAGTGGTGGTACGGGCACAACGCGGTCGGCTTCTTCCTGACGGCGGCCTTCCTCGGCATGATGTACTACTTCGTGCCTAAGCAGGCGGGTCGGCCCATCTACTCGTATCGTCTGTCGATCGTCCACTTCTGGACGCTGATCTCGATCTACATGTGGGCGGGGCCGCACCACCTTCACTACACGACACTGCCGGACTGGGTGCAGTCGCTGGGCATGGCCTTCTCGCTGATGCTGCTCGCACCGTCCTGGGGCGGCATGATCAACGGCATCATGACGCTCTCCGGCGCATGGCACAAACTGCGCACCGACCCGATCCTCAAGTTCATGATCGTCTCGCTGTCGTTCTACGGCATGTCGACCTTCGAGGGGCCGATGATGTCGATCAAGACGGTCAATGCGCTCTCGCACTACACCGACTGGACCATCGGGCACGTGCACTCGGGCGCGCTCGGCTGGGTCGCCATGATCACGGTAGGCTGCCTCTACGTACTGATACCGCGCCTGTACGGCCGCACCAACATGTGGAGCACGCGGCTGATCGACTGGCACTTCTGGACGACGACGATCGGCATCGTGCTCTATGTCGCCTCGATGTGGATCGCCGGCGTCATGCAGGGCCTCATGTGGCGCGCGACGAACGCCGACGGCACGCTGACCTACACGTTCGTCGAGGCGCTCAAGGCGACCTATCCGTACTACGCCGTGCGGCTGCTGGGCGGAACGCTCGTGCTCGCCGGCATGTTCATCATGGCCTACAACGTCATCAAGACCATCGGCGCCGGGCGTGAATCGCCAGCGTCGGCGGCGAATCGGAGCGCGGCATGAATCACGGTTCCATCGAAAAGAGCAGCGCGCTGCTCGGCGTCCTGGTCGCGGTCGTCATCAGCATAGGCGGACTCGTCGAGATCATACCGCTCGCCCTGTCGTCAGAGGCGACTGCACCGGCACCCGGGGTCGAGCCGTACTCGGCCCTGCAGCTCGAGGGTCGCGACGTCTACGTCCGCGAGGGTTGCTACAACTGCCATTCGCAGATGGTGCGGCCGCTGCGCGGTGAGGCAGAACGCTACGGCCACTACTCGCTGGCCGGTGAGTCGGTCTACGACCATCCGTTCCAGTTCGGCTCCAAGCGCACGGGCCCGGATCTCGCGCGGGTCGGCGGCCGCTATTCTGACGAGTGGCATCGGCTGCACCTGCTCAATCCGCGCGACCTCGTCCCGGAATCGAACATGCCGGGCTATCCGTGGCTCGAGAAGCGGACCGTCGATGCGGCGCTGACGCCGAAGAAGATGCGCGCCCTCAGGACGCTCGGCGTACCGTACACGGACGAGCAGATCGTGGCGGCTTCGGCGGAGGTCGAGGGTCGCACCGAAATGGAGGCGCTGATCGCCTACCTGCAGGGCCTGGGGCTGGCGTCGAAGCAATGGCAATGAGCCCCGACACCCTGAACCTGCTGCGCGGCGTGACGACCGTGCTGGCGATGCTCGCCTTCCTGGCCATCGTGGCCTGGGCATGGAGCCATCGCCGACGCGACGAATTCGACCGCGCCGGGCGCATGCCCCTCGAGGAGGACGATGCGCCCCCTCGCCCCCATGACACGTCTTCGAGCCGAGGCGCGAGCGATCGCGAACGCACATGAGCACTGGTCTGAATCTCTTCGTCGTCATTCTCACCCTGGCCAATATCATCGCCGCGGTCTGGCTGCTCTGGTGGATGCGCAAGCGTCGCGGCGAGTCCGCGACGACGACCGATACGACGGGACACGTCTGGGACGGCGATCTGCAGGAGTACAACAATCCGCTACCGCGCTGGTGGCTGTGGCTGTTCATCCTCACCGTCGTCTTCTCGCTGATCTACTTCGTGCTCTACCCGGCGCTCGGTTCGGCCAAGGGCACGCTCGGCTGGACGCAGCAGAGGCAGTGGGAACGGATGCAGGCCGAGCAGGAGCGCAAGGCACGGGCCGCGCTCGCACGTTTCGATGGCGTGCCGCTCGAGGATCTGGCGCGTGACGCCGAGGCGCTCAGGATCGGCCGCAACCTGTTCGCCAACAACTGCGCGGCCTGCCACGGCTCGGACGGCGGCGGCGCGACGGGCTTCCCGAGCCTGACCGACGGCGACTGGCTGTGGGGCGGCGAACCTGAAGCGGTACGCACGACGATCCACGAGGGTCGCGTCGGCGCGATGCCGGGATGGGAAGCCGTGCTCGGCGCCAATGGCGTCGAGAACGTCGTCGCCTATGTGCTGTCGCTGTCCGGGCGCACATCGGCTGCCGGCAATGCGGCTGAGGGGCGCGCGCAGTTCGAACTGCTGTGCTCGGCCTGCCACGGCGCCGACGGTCGTGGCATCACCGCGGTCGGCGCACCCAACCTGACAGACAAGATCTGGTTGCACGGCGGCTCCGTGGAGGCGATCCGCAAGGTCGTCGCCGATGGCGTCAACAACGCCATGCCGGCGCAGGGCGAGCGTCTTGGCGAGGAACGCGTGCGCCTGCTGACCGCATACGTCATGAGCCTCGGAGCGCAACGTGTTGCGCAAAGCGGACCCTGAGCCGATGGAACCGACTTCGATGGGTCCGGGACGGCGGCCGACGCTCGACGACGACGCCTACCCCGGCCAGCGCGAGCTGCCCCACCTCGTGCGCCTGTTCTTCACGGTGTCGTGGAGTTCGTTCCTCGCCGCAGCATTCGCGACACTGCTGTGCTTCGCGATCGTCGACCCGGCCCCGATCGGTGCGCAGTTCTCGGCTCCCGGCGAACCCTGGTCGCGTATGACGCTCTACAGCTTCGGGTTTCTTTTCTTCTGGCTCTGCTGCGCGATCGCCGCTGGACTCACTGCATGGATGCTAGATCCGCGCCGATGAATACGACCGCCCCGGCGCACGCCGCCACGGCCACCGATTCCTACTACGAGGCGCACCGCAAGGTCTATCCGCGCGAGGTGAAGGGGCGATTCGCGTCGCTGCGCCGGATTGCCGTCTGGGCACTGCTCGGCATCTTCTACGGTCTCGTCTGGCTGCAGTGGAACGGCCGGCAGGCCGTGCTGTTCGATCTGCCGGCACGCAAGTTCTACCTGTTCGGCCTGACGATGTGGCCGCAGGATTTCATCTTCCTGAGCTGGCTACTGATCATCGCGGCGCTGAGCCTGTTCTTCTTCACTGCCGTCGGCGGCCGGCTCTGGTGCGGCTACGCCTGTCCGCAGACAGTCTGGACCGAGGCGTTCCTCTGGATGGAGCGGTTGACCGAAGGCAACCGCGCGAAGCGGATCAAGCTCGACGAAGCTCCTTGGTCGGCCGCGAAGCTCGCGCGCAAGTCCGCGAAGCAATTCCTCTGGATCGCGTTCGCGGCCTGGACGGGCTTCACCTTCGTCGGTTACTTCTCCGACATCCGCACCCTCGGCGCTAATCTGCTCGACCTGTCGATCGGCCCCTGGGAAGCGTTCTGGACCTTCTTCTACGGCTTCGCGACCTACGGCAACGCGGGCTATCTGCGCGAGCAGGTCTGCAAGTACATGTGCCCGTACGCGCGTTTCCAAAGCGCGATGTTCGACCGCGACACAATGATCATCACTTACGACGCAGAGCGCGGTGAGCCGCGCGGTTCACGCAAGCGCGGCGAGGACCCGCGTGCACGCGGCCTCGGCGACTGCACTGACTGCACGCTATGCGTGCAGGTCTGCCCGACCGGCATCGACATCCGCAATGGCCTGCAATACGAGTGCATCGCCTGCGCAATGTGCATCGACGCCTGTGACAGCGTCATGGACCGCATGGGTTACCGTCGCGGCCTGATCCGCTACACGACGCAGCATGCGCTCGAGCATCGGCCGACGCGCCTGTTGCGACCGCGGGTCGTCGTCTATGGCACTCTGCTGCTGCTGCTCGTCGTCGGCTTCGTCGTCGCGCTGGCGCTGCGCAAGCCGGTCGCGGTCGATGCGATCCGCGACCGCAACACGCTCTATCGGATGACCGACGACGGCAAGGCGCAGAACGTCTACACGCTCAAGATCATGAACAAGCAGGAACGCCCGCACCGGTTCCGGGTCACCGTCACCGGTTCGCCTGGCATCGCGTTGGCGCCGCCGGGCATCAGTTTCGATGCGGCGCCCGGCGAGGTCTACAACGCACCGGTTCGAGTCGAGCGCGACGCCTTCGCGACCACCGGCAACGAGACGATCCGCTTCACGGTCACGGCCGAGGCCGATCCACGACTGACGGCAAGCGCCGAGGCCCGCTTCTTCGCCCCGAGCCGCTGACCCGACACGGACCGCCGGACCGGCACTGCACGAGGAGTCATCCGTCCCATGAGCGAGACCGACATTCACCGCGGACCGATTCCGGTGCTCTGGATCGTCGTCGGCGTGCCACTCACGACGATCCTCGCCAGCATCATCACGGTCTGGGTCTCGCTGTCGGGCGCCGAACCGGAACTGCCCGCCTACTACCATTCAGAAGGGCTCGAGCTCGACGCCGATCTCGCGCGTGCGCGCCGCGCGGCCGAACTCGGCGTCAGTGCCGAGCTCGCCGTGACGGCCGACGGCGCTGCCATGGTCGCGCTGCGCTTCGCCTCCCCACAGGCCAAAGCCCCAGAGGAGCTGACGCTGCGGCTCACGCATGCCACGCTGGCGGACCGCGACCGCACATGGGTCCTCGAACGCGGCAGCGATGGCCTCTACCGCGGTCGCGCGGCAACGCCGGGCGACGGGCCGTGGCTCGTGCAGATCGACGCCGTCGACGACTGGCGCCTCCGCGGGCGCCTGCCCGCCACCGCGACGCAACGGCGCCTCGGAGCCGCAACGCCGTGAGCGCGAGGGGCGCGGCCGCGCTGCTGCTCGATGGCCATTGGGCCAGCGAGGCCGCGGGCGAGGGGCATGCCGTGTTCAATGCCGAGGGGATCCGCTGCGCCAACTGCGCGCGCTCGATCGATGCCGCGCTGAAGCGGCTGCAGGGGGTGCGCAGCGTTGACGTCAACGTCGTCAACGGTCGCGTGTCGGTCGCGTGGGCGAGCACCGAGACCTCCCTGCCC
This sequence comes from Gammaproteobacteria bacterium, assembly GCA_037444685.1. Lineage (GTDB taxonomy): Bacteria > Pseudomonadota > Gammaproteobacteria > Steroidobacterales > Steroidobacteraceae > UBA964. Next base: position 124,613 of record JBBILX010000005.1, on the reverse strand, counting down.
GCGATCCTGCGCACGGTCGCGGCGCTCGGCTTCCGCCCGCTGCCGCTGGCAGGTGAATCAGCCGCGGCGATCCGCCGCGACGAGCGCCGCACGTCCTACAAGCGCATCGGCTTCGCGGGCCTCGGCAGCATGCAGGTGATGATGTATGCGGGCGGCCTGTACACCGGAGCGTTCGACGGCATCGAACCGCGCTACGCCGAGTTCCTGAAGCTGACCTGCCTGCTGTTCGCGACCCCGGTGCTGTTCTACTCGGGTGCGCCGATCCTGCGCGGCGCCGTCCTTGACCTGCGCAACCGCGTACTCGGGATGGATGTGACGGTCTCGATCGCGCTGCTGCTCGCCTACGCCGCGAGCGTGATCAACACGCTGCGCGGCGCGGGAGAGGTCTACTTCGACTCGGTGGTCATGTTCGTCTTCCTGCTGCTGCTCGGGCGGCACGCCGAGATGAACAGCCGTCACCAGGCCGCCAGCGTCAGCGACGCCCTCGCCCGCGCACTGCCAGCGCGGGTCACGCGACTCGACGGCTCGACTGGCGCCGCCACCACCGTGACGCTCGCCGAGGTTCGCATCGGTGACCGCCTGCGCGTCGGTACCGGACAGGTCGTGCCGGTCGACGCCGAGCTCGAGGACGCCGAGGCCCTGCTCGACGAGGCGCTCGTGACCGGCGAGTCGATCGCGCAACGCAAGTGGCACGGCGAGCCGCTGCTCGGCGGGTCGATCAATGTGGGTGCCGCCCTGACGCTGCGTGTGACACGTCTGCCGGCCGAATCGACCCTGCACTCGATCGTGCGACTGCTCGAGCGGGCGCAGAGCGAACGCCCGCGACTCGGCATCGCCGCGCAGCGCATGGCCTCCTGGTTCATCGTGCGCCTGCTGATCCTGACGGTATTCGTCGCGCTGGCCTGGGTCTGGTTCGATTCGAGTCGCGTGCTGCCGGCCGTGCTGGCGGTGCTGGTGGCGGCCTGTCCTTGCGCCCTGTCGCTGGCCACGCCCGTGGCGATTGCGGTCGCCACCTCCCGACTCGCCCGGCTCGGTGTGCTCGTGACGCGCGCGGACGCGGTCGAAGGACTCGCCAAGGTCGACACGCTCGTGCTCGACAAGACGGGAACGCTGACGGCCGGGCGCGCGCGGCTGCTCGACGTCGAAGCGGATCCGCGTCTTGGGCGCGATGCCGCCCTGCGCATCGCCGCTGCGCTCGAGGCCGAGTCGCGTCATCCGGTAGCCGCCGCGCTGCGGGAAGCCGCGGGCGCGGTCTCTCCGGCAGAAGGCGCGACCGAATGGGCCAGTGCCGGCGTCGAGGGACGCGTCGATGGCCGACGCTTTCGCCTCGGACGCCGCGACTGGGTCGCCGAGCTCGCCGTGGACCAAGGCCCGAACGTCTGGCGGCCAGCGCGCGGCGACATCGTGCTCGGCGACGAATCTGGTTCCATCGCGGCCTTCACGATCGCCGACGAGCTGCGCGCGGACGCGAGACCGACGGCCGACTCGCTGCGAGCGCTCGGTCTCGAGCTCCAGATCGCCAGTGGTGACCGCGAAGCGGCCGTGCGCGGGGCGGCGGCACAGCTCGGAATCGACATCGCACGGGGCCGGCTGCGGCCCGAGCAGAAGCTCGACATCGTCCGCGGTCTGCAGGCTCGCGGGCGGCGCGTACTCATGGTCGGTGACGGCATCAACGACGGCCCCGTGCTCGCCGCGGCCGACGTCTCGGCGGCGATGAGTCGCGGTTCGGGCATCGCCCACGCCGCGAGCGACCTGCTCCTGCTGCGCGACTCTCTGGCCGCGCTGCCAGCGAGCATCCGTGTCGCGCGCCGCACGCTCGCGGTCATGTCGCAGAACCTGCGCTGGGCGGCCGCCTACAACCTCGCCGCGGTGCCCGTGGCGGCGCTCGGTTTCATGCCGCCGTGGATCGCGGCGCTCGGCATGTCGCTGTCTTCTCTGGTTGTCGTCCTCAACGCCCAGCGGATCGGTCGGACGCGCGAGGCAGAGGCATGAGCAGCATCTACCTGCTGATCCCCTTGTCGGTGGTGCTGATCGGCGTCGGCATCTGGGCCTTCTTCTGGGCCGTCAACTCGGGCCAGTTCGACGACCTCGACCAGCCGGGACGCGAGATCCTCGACGACGCCGACGAGGCCGCGAGCGGCGAAAACACAGATTCCCGCGCACCACCGCGGCGCTGACGGCGGAGAGCGCGTGGCGGCGTGCGCTCTGCTCAGAAGCGACGCACGACACCGATCGTCAGACCGGTGAATCGGGCGAACGCGTAGACCTCGTCGTTGTCCGCACCGCCGTCGAGGAAGCGGACGCCGCCCTGCACGGCCCAGCGGTCCGAGAGGGCGTAGCGCAGGACGGCACCCGCGTCGATCGCGTAGCCCGGCCCGCCCGCCAGCGCATCGACGTCCAGCGCCCAGGACCAGCCGCTCGCGGCCGGCCGCTCCACCGACAGATGCAGCAAAGGCACGAATCCCGTGTTGTCCTTGCGCGCACGGGTGGCGCCCTGTATCAGCTCGATGCGAGCGTCGCGGATCTTGGCCGTTGCGCCGACGCGAACGATCAGGTCCGGACGGTCGATCCAGCGGTAGCGCCAGCCGATGCGCCAGGAGTCGAACCGATAGCGCGCGCGCAGTGTTCCGGCGGCGAACGTGGCACCCTCGAACCGGATCGAGCCATCGGCGGAACCTGCCTCGTCGAGGCGCAAGGGCTGGCCGAGTCCGAGCACCTCGTGGCGAGTCGCGCCGATCGGCCAGAGCAGCGCGAACCGCGGCGTCAGCACGGGCCCGTCGCCCGTGATGTCGTCGAGCGCAAAGCGCGTCGCCGCGGCGGAGTTCGGCGACTGGACATCGTTGCGGCCCTGCCAGGCCCACTGTGCCTCGATCGACAATTGCGCGCCCGCCAGCGCCGGAGCGAAGGCAAACGAGCCTGAGAGCGCGGCGAGCGCCATGGCGAGGGTGGCACGAACGCGAACTCGATCGATGGTCATCGGCAGGTCCTCGGCAGTGTGGTGCGCAGGGTCCGATGTTCTCATACCGTCGACTGCGTCGCGCGATCCGGCGCCCCGAATCGCCGATGGCCGAGGGCCGACTCAGCCCGTGCTCTGCAGGCCCTGCGAGATGCCGCTGATGCTCGCCAGCAGCGCGTCGAACAGCGCCCGGTCGGCGCGTCCGCCTGCGCGCCACCGCCGCAGCAGATCCACCTGGACGAGATTCATGGGGTCCACGTACGGATTGCGGAGCTGGATCGCGCGCTGCAGAGTCCGGTCGCCCTCGAGCAGCTCGTCGTACTGCTTGATGACGAAGACGGCCTCGACGGCGCGCCGGTATTCCTCGCGGATGGGCTCGAACCGCCCACGCAGCTCCGGCGGAGCGAGTTCGTTGTAGTGCGCGGCGATGTCGAGATCCGCGCGCGCGAGCATCGCCTCGACGTCATCGAGCAGGTTGCGCAGGAGTGGCCAGTCGCGGCAGGCGATCGAGACGGTGGGCAACCCGTGAGCGAGGATGGCCGCGCGCAGGCCGCTGCCGGCACCGAACCACCCCGGCAAGAGGGTACGGGTCTGTGTCCATGCGAAGACCCAGGCCACGGCGCGCAGCGCGTCGAGACCGCGCCGGCCCTCGCGCATCGCCGGGCGCGAACCGATCTGCATGCGCTCGATGACGTCGATCGGCGTGACCGCCTGGAAGTAGTCGAAGAACAGCGGGTCGTCCCAGACGAGTGCGCGGTAGCGCTCACGGCTCGCTGCGGCAACGGTCGCCGCGACGGTCGCATAACGTGCGTCCTCCGGCTGGGCCTCGACTGCGCGACCCGCCGCCGCCGTCGCGAGCGCCAGCGCACCGAAGGAGCGCTCCAGAGTGCGCATCGCGATCGGCCCGAGGCCATAGTTCTGGTTGATCACTTCGCCCTGCTCGGTCAGCCGAAGCACGCCGTTGACGGCACTCGGCGGCATCGTCCGCACGACGGTGTCGATGCGGCCGCCTCCGCGGGCCACACTGCCGCCACGCGCATGGAAAATCACGTGGTGCTCCTGACCTCGACTTAGCACGTCGGCGAGCGCAGTCTGGGCCCGCCACGCCGCGAATCGCGAGGCGCACAGGCCGCTCTCCTTGCTGCTGTCCGAATAACCAACCACCACACACTGTTCGCGGCCTCGTGCGTCGAGGTGGCGCCGATAGAGCGGATCGTCGAGCAGCGCTTGCATGATCGTGCCACTGCGCTCGAGGGTCGCGATGGATTCGAACAACGGCGCGATGTCGATCGCGATTTCCCCCGAACGGCGGTCGTAGGCCTCGGCCCAACGGGCCAGCAACAGCGGCGCGAGAACGTCGGCAGCGGCGCCAACGCCACTGACGACGTAGTGACCGATGGCATGCGGGCCATAGCGATGGCGGCACTGCACCATCGCCTCGAACACACCCAGCGTGCGCCGCGCGAGCGCGTCCAGATCGCCGCGCGGCCCGCGATCGCGCTCGATCGCCTCGGTCAGCCGCGCATGGCGCTCCCCGGGTGAGCGTCGAATCCAGTCGGGGTCGTCGAGTGCCTGCGCGAGCACCTGATGGTGCACGTCCGAGTGCTGTCGCACGTCGAGCGTCGCGAGATGGAATCCGAAGGTGTCGATCCGGCGCAGCAGCCGAAGCACCGGCACGCGCCCCGCATGGCGGCCGCGGTTCAGGCGCAGACTCTCCGCGATCAGCTGTACGTCGCGGCGCAGTTGCGCCGGACTCTCGTAGCCGTTGGCCCTTCCCTCGTAGGTCAGACGCAGGCGTTCGGCGACCTGCCCGAGGAAGACCCGGTACGGCATCCGGTCGTGTCGTGCAGGCGTGCTGGCGCGTGCCCCGGGAATCAGCGTCGCATACTGCTCGATGCGCTGCTGCAGCTCCGGCGACACGCCAATCCGGCTCGCGCTCTGCGAGAGGCTCTGCGCGAGCGACTGGCACTCGGTGAAGTAGGCGTTGACGATGACCTGCTGCTGACGCGCGAGCGTCTCGCGGATTGCCTTCGCGTGCACGTCGGGATTGCCGTCCATGTCGCCACCGACCCAGGTACCGAAGCGCAGGATGGTCGGCAGCGCTATCGACTCCTCACCAACGTCGTACAGGCGCGCGAGACTCGCAGCGATCTCCTCGTAGAACGCGGGCACGACCTCGTAGAGCACCTCGGCGAGGTAGAAAATGACGTGCTCACGTTCGTCGGCGACGGTCAGCCGCTCCCGTGGGTGATCCTCGGTCTGCCAGGCCGTGGTCAGCTCGACGCGCATGCGATCGATCAGGTCGCGCTGCTCGTTCGGTGTCAGTGTCGGGTCGAGGCGGTCGAGCATCAATCCGGCGACGCGCTGCTGCATGCGCAGCAGCGTGCGGCGCGCCGATTCGGTCGGATGCGCGGTGAACACGGGCTCTATGCGAAGCTCGCCGATCAGGTCCAGCACCTGTCCGAACGAGAGCCCCTGAGCCTTGAGCTGGGCGATGGCATCCTCGATGCCGCCGGGCTGCGGCCGGCTCGCGTCGCGCAGGAAATAGGCACGGCGCCGGCGGATGCGATGCACCTTCTCGGCGAGATTGACGCCGAGGAACCACATCGAGAATGCCCGCGTCAGGTCTCGCGCAATGTTCGGATCGAGGCCGCGTGCGGCCGCAGCCAGTTCCGCGGCGGCCGAGGCATCGCCGCTGCGCCGGCGGATCGCGAGCATGCGATCGCGCTCGACGCGCTCGTACAGTGCGCGTCCGCCCTGATCGAGCAGGATCTGGCCCATGAGCTCGCCGAGCGCGTGCACGTCGTCGCGCAGCGCCGTGTGCTTGGCCGGAAACTGGATATCGGTGCGTTTCACGATGTGAACCGGCGGCGCGATTGTACAAAAGGAAACGCCGGCCCGAGGCCGGCGTTTCCGCGATCGATGGACCGCAGCCAGCGGCGGATCGGCCGTGTCAGAACTTGTAGCCGACCTCCACCGCGAGGCGCCGTTCCGAGCCCGGATGGATGAACGAACCGCCGAACTCGGGCGCCGGGATCACTTCCTGGAGCCACTTGGTGTTCGTGACGTTCTTGCCGACCAGTGCTAAGGTCCAGTTGTCGTTGACGAGCGCGAAGCGTGCGTCGACCGTATTGAAGCGGTCGCGGAGCGTTTTCGTGTAGTTGCCGGGCACGCCGAACAGGGTTGGATTGTCCTGCGCCTGGATCACGTGGAACCACGTCGGTCCGACGAGATTCCAGTAAGCGCTGGCCTGGACACGCCAGCCCGCCTCCGAGACGGGCACGTCGAGCTCGACGCCGGCCGTCGCGGTGTAGTCGGGCGTGTAGGGCGACTTGTTGCCGACGCTGTTCGGCCGCGAGCTGTTCTTCTCGATCTCGGTGTCGACGCGGCTGTAGCCGGCGACGAGCTTGAGGCTGTCGGTGAGCTGTGCGCTGCCGGCGATCTCGACGCCCTTGATGCCGACCTTGTCGACATTGTTGACGACGCGCAGCAGTCCGAACTGGCCGACCAGGAACTCGAAGAACTGCAGGTTGTCGACGCTCGTGTCGTAGAGCGACAGATCCCACGAGAGACGGCCCTCGAGCAGCTTGCCCTTGGCGCCGACCTCGAACGAGCTCGATTTCTCCTTCTCGAACTGGTCGCGGACGACGACCGAGCGCTGGATGCCCGCCCGCTGCGCCGCACTGAGCGGGGCTCCCATCGGATCGAGGCAGTTGTTGTTGGCCGCGATCACGAGGCAGTTGATGAAGATGTCGACCGTGGCCGCCGAACCGCCATTGTTGAACCCGCCGCTCTTGAAGCCGATGCCCCAGGTCGTATAGAGAGTCAGGTTCGGCGAGTGCTCGTAGGTGAGGCTGACCTTCGGCTGCAGCTGCGAGAACGTCCGCTCCTGCGGCTGCAGGCCGCCCGGATTGATCGCCGGATCGAGGCCGGGGTTCAGGAACGCGTTGCCGCCAGGGACCCCGTCCGGCGTGAAGTCGATGTACTGCGTGCGCGCCGCAGTCGGCACGAGACTGCGGGCGCTGCGCTCTTCGCGGTCATAGCGCAACGCCAGCGAGGCCTCGAGAGCATCGCTGACGTCGATCGCGAGGTTGCCGAAGACCGCGTAGACATCGGTCTTGAAGTTGTCCCAGACGAGCTGCTCGGTCGGATTCGCCGAGCCCGGCGGGGCGTACAGCGACTGGACGATGCCCTGGCCACGGTCGATGCCCGTATTGACGCCGACCTCGCGATCGATGTTGAGGTAGTACAGACCCATCAGCCAGCGGACTCGCTGCTCGCTCGGCGAAGCGAGGCGCAGCTCGACGCTGTAGTCGGTCTGGTTGCGCTCCTGATACTGCGTGCCGTCGCAGGCCGTCGGCGTGTACGGCCCGAAGATCGCGGCCGGCGGCACGCCCATGGCGGCGAAGAAGATGATCTGGGGCGGCGGCAGGCTGAAGCCCGAGCCGAACACCGCAGCGGCCGTGTTCTGACACTGCGCATCGTTGTTGAAGAAACCGAATGCGCCACTCGTGCCGTCCGATCCGAACGAGTTGTCGACCTTGCTGTAGAGCGCCCAGGCCGTCAGCTTGCCGAAAGACAGCTCGGAGTCGAACTTCGCCGACAGCTCGAGACTCTCCTGGTCGTTGGTCGGATCGATGTTGTTGACGAACTGGAAGTTGTGCGTGTTGACGTCCTCGTTGAACAGCTCCGCGTTCGGCAGGCCCGAGAGCGTGAATGCCGGCAGCTGGAAGGCCGCGTTGAACGAGATCGAGGCGCCATCGACCTTGCCATACCGTGCCTTGAGATCGAGCTCCGAGCTGTCGGAGGTCTGGGCTACGAGCCGCCCGTAGACGTTCCAGCCCTCGAAGTCGTCGACCGTCTCGGCCTTGCCGCCGATCAGCGGCAGATACTGGTTGCGGTAGAAACCGTCGGTCTTGCGATAGTCGGCACCGAGCTTCCAGCCGATCCGGTCGCTGAGCGGGCCGCCGACGGAGAGCGCGCCGGTCGTCGTGTTGTCCTCGCCATAGCCGAACTTGACACTGGCGCCATAGGTGTCGCCCGGCTTGTTGGTCGTGACGATGATCGCACCCGACGCCGCGTTGCGGCCATAGATGGCGCCCTGCGGTCCCTTGACGATCTCCATCTGCCGCAGGTCACTGTACTCGCGGTTCAGGGCGGCGGGATTGGTCATGAGGATGCCGTCGACGATCAGCGCGTAGCTGTTCTCGGCGTCACGGGCTCCGTTGATGCCACGGATGTTGACCTGGGAGTCCGCGACCTCGGCCGACTGGACGAACGAGACGCCGGGCGTCAGGCGGATGAAGTCGCCCGCGCGCTGCACGTTCGCGGCCTCGAGTGTGTCGGCCGTGATCGCAGTGATCGCGGCCGGCACGTCCTGCAGCGCCTCCTCGCGCTGACGCGCCGTCGTGATGACGACCTCGGTGAGGCCTTCTTCGGCGACCGGCTCCTGTGCCAGTGCTGACTGGCCGGCCATCGTCGTCGCAGCGGCAGCCAGCGTGAGGCTGGCCAGACGCAGGGACTGGGCTCGTTTGCTGTCCATCGGCAACTCCCGCAAATTCTTCTGTGTAGACGCCAAGCAACGCCGTGTGGCGCGGTTGCAGGCTGCGCGATCCTAGCACGGCTCGACACGCAAACACATCCGCGCCCTTGTCCGGACAAACCCCGGCCTCTGATGTTGCGGACAGGCAACAAAGATTGCGTGGCCCAGTCCCGCCGCAAGCTGGCATGCTGCGCCCCTCCACGGCACCCTGCTAAGGCCGAGCCATGACCGCCACCACCCCGCCTGTACCCGCCATCGACATCGTCTGCGGCATCTGGACCGAGGAAGCGCTCTCGGTCCGGCCCGGCTGGCAGGAGCAGTTCTTCGCCGGCAAGATGAAGTCGAAGGCGAACATGAAGGGCGTGACGCTCGAGCAGCATCTCGAGCTGATGGCCGAAGCCGGCATAGAGCGCGCGTTTCTGTTCGCACCGAAGGTCGGTCGCAAGGGGCTGCCGGGCTGCTTCCACGTCCCGTACGAGATCATCGCGCGCGCGGTCGAGAAGTATCCGGGCCGCTTCTACGCCCTGGCCGGTATCGATCCCTACGAGGGCATGAATGGCGTTCGCGCGCTCGAGGACGCGGTCCGGAACATGGGGTTCATCGGCGCGCACCTTTACCCGCACTGGTTCGATCTTGCACCCGACCACGCCAAGTACTACCCGTTCTACGCCAAGTGCGTCGAGCTCGGGGTGCCGATCCAGATGCAGGTCGGCCAGTCCATGGTCTATTCGAAGGAGGCGCCAATGCGCAGCGTCGGGCGCCCGATCACGCTCGACGCGGTGGCCTGCGATTTCCCGGAGCTCAAGCTGATCGGCATCCACGTCGGCATCCCGTGGACCGAGGAGATGATCGCGATGGCCTGGAAGCACGACAACGTCTTCATCGGCTCCGACGCGCACAGCCCGAAGTACTGGCCGCAGAGCTTCGTCAACTACATCAACACCTACGGCCAGGACAAGGTCATGTTCGGCACCGACTTTCCCGTGCTAGGCTTCAAGCGCACGATGGACGAGGTGCTCGCGCTGAACCTGCGGCCCGAGCCGCTGCGCAAGTTCCTGCGCGACAACGCGCTGCGCGTCTACGGCCTCGGCGCCTGAGGCGGCGAGCCGTGAAGATCCTCGGCACCGCCTCCAGTCCATTCACGCGCAAGGTTCGCATCATCGCGCTCGAGAAGGACCTGCCCGTCGAGTTCGTCGTCGACAGCCCGCTCGCGACCGGTTCGCAGGTTTCGCGCCTCAATCCGCTCGGCAAGATTCCGGTACTGATCCGCGACGACGGCAGCACGCTCGTCGACTCGCCGCTGATCGCCGAGTATCTGGATCTCGCTGGCGCCGGGCCCCGGTTGATCCCGCTGGTCGGTCCGGACCACTTCGCGGTCCGCGAATGGGAGGCGATCGCCGACGGCGCACTCGACGCGGCGGTCCTGATCCGCGTGGAGACGCTGCGACCCGAGGCGCAACGCAGTGCGACGTGGATCGAGCGGCAGCGCGGCAAGATCGAGGCCGCGCTCGCGGAGCTCGATCGCCGGCTCGGTTCCCGCGAGCATTGTGTCGGCCCTACGCTCTCGCTGGCCGACATCGCCACCGGATGCCTGCTCGCCTATCTGCAGTTCCGTTTCGAGGACGGCCGCTGGGCCGAGCGCTACGCGAACCTCGGGCGGCTCTGTGCCGCGCTCGAGTCGCGGCCCTCGTTCCGGGCGACTCCGGTGCACGCCTGAGCGGCGGCGGCAGCGGCCGCGCCGCCAGTGCTCAGTCGCCGCCCTCGGCGACGGTGCTGGCGGCCTGCTCGGCCGTCATCGCCGCGCCGCGCGCACAAAGGTCCTCGATCTGCCCGGGCGTGAGTCCGGCCTCGCGCAGCACTTCGAAGGTGTGTTCGCCGAGCCGCGGGGCAGGGAGGCGGATGTCGGCGGGCGTCGCGCCGAAGTTCACCGGGAACGACGGCATCCGCAACCGGCCCTCGGTCGGGTGGTCCTGGAACTTCCAGAAGCCGGTGGCGACGAGATGCGGATCGGTGGCGAGATCCTCGAGCGTGTTGACGACGATCAGCGGCACGCCTGACCCGTCGAAGATCGCGAGCCACTCCTTGGTGGTGCGCGTCGCCATGATCTCGCCCGTCTTCGAGTAGGTGTCGTCGATGTTTCGCACCCGGTCCGCGAGCGTGCGGAACTTCGGGTCGTCGATCAGCTCCGGGTGCCCGGTGAGCCGGCAGAACTTCTCCCAGTGCGCATCGAGGTACGGCAGGATCGCGATGTAGCCGTCCTTGGTCGGATAGGGCTTGCGGTGATGACTCATCAGCCGCGTGTAGCCCGGCGCGCCCTTCGGCGGCTCGAAGGTCATCCCCCAGAGGTGCTCGGCCATGACGAAGTTCACCATGGTCTCGAACATCGGCACCTCGAGTTCCTGACCCTCGCCGGTCCGCTCGCGATGGAACAGCGCGGCGAGCACGCCGTAGACGACCGTGATGGCGGTCGTCTTGTCGGCGACGACCGTCGGCAGATAGCGCGGCTCGCCAAGCACGAGCTTGTTGAGCATGGCGATGCCGCTGACGGCCTGGATCGAATCGTCGAGCGCGCCGAGCGTGCCGTACGGGCCGTGCTTCGAGTAGCCGTAGGCACCGCAGTAGATGATCCTCGGATTGACCTTCTTGAGGTCCGCGTAATCGAGCCCGAGCTTGGTCATGACCTGCGGGCGATTGTTGTGCACGAACACGTCCGCCTGCCTGGCCATCTCGAGCAGCGCCTCGCGGGCGCCGGTCTGACGAAGGTCGAGCACGACGCTGCGCTTGTTGCGGTTGCAGGTCAGGTACAGGGCCGCCATGCCCGGGTTCTGCGCGGCGCCGAGCGTGCGGTTGCTGTCGCCGCGCGGCTGCTCGATCTTGACGACGTCCGCGCCCATGTCGGCGAGCATCTGGCAGGCCCACGGCCCCAGCACGACACTCGTCATCTCGACGACCTTGACCCCTTGCAACGGACCCGGCATGTAGTTTGTCTCCGGCTGATCTGACTGAGCGGTCAGTATCGCCAGCCACCACAGGGTGGCAAGCGGAATCGAATGCCTTTGGCGCAGCGCGGTTGCGCGCGGCCTACTTGGGCGCTGCGGACTTCATCGCTCGCAGGGAGTCGACATGGATTCTCCGATACCCCTGATGCAGGTCATGTTCCTCGCGCAGGCCGGTCTGCAGCTCATGCTGCTCGGCTGGCTCGTGCGCATCTACAGGGAAACGGGACTCGCGGTCGCCCTGATGCTGATGATCCCTCAGTTCGGCCTCTTCTACGACAACTTCATCGTTGGCATTGGCAGTTGGGTCGGGATCGGTCCGCTGCTCAAGGCGATCTCCTGGCCACGATTCTGGATTCACTGGACGATGGGTGCCTGGCTGATCATCGCCTCGGGTGCGATCCTGCGCCTCGCCGGTTTCGGCTGGGCGCAGAAGAAGGCCGTGATGGGCGCATTCTGCGCCTTCACGGTGTTCTGGATGATCTGGGACATCCCGTACTTCTTCGAGAAGTCGCTCTACCCGGTCTGCGAGTTCGGTCTCGTGCGCTACTCGACCCAGGTTGCCGCCGACAAGTTCTGCCTCTCGACCCAGGTCGCAGTGCCCGGCGACGGCCCACCTTGGCCGCAGCTCGCGACCTGCGCGTTCGTCATCGCGGCAGGCGCCCTGCTCGCGTTCAGGCGCCGCTTCCCGTGGATGATGCTCGGCGGCATCCTGATGTTCATCAGCGCCACCCCACCCTTCCAGGCGCTCAAGCTCGACAACCTCGGCGAGGTATTCATCGCCGGCGGCTGCATCTGGGCGATCGCGCACTTCGCGAAGGGACGCCGTCGCGGCGCGCTCGCCCGCGAGGCCTTCGCCACGTAGAATGTCCGGACATCTGGTCTGGAAGCGGCTCTGACAGGCCGCGGAAGCATGCAACTCCTCGAAGCGATCCGCTCACGGCGCTCGATCCGCGCCTTTCTCCCAAAACCTGTGCCGCGCGAAACCATCGCGGCGCTGCTCGATGCGGCGGCATGGGCCCCGAGCGGCAGCAACATGCAGCCGTGGCTGGTGCATGTGGTCACCGGCGAGCCGCTCGAGCGACTGCGCCGCGCTGCCGTCGCCTCTGCCCTCGACGGAGGCGCGCGGGCTGAGCCCGAGTGGCGCTACTACCCGGAGCCCATCCCCGAGCCGTACCTGACGCGCCGTCGCGCCTGCGGCTTCGGGCTCTATGCGCAGCTCGGGATCGCGCGGGACGACCGCGCCGGCCGCGCGCGTCAGCACGCGCGCAACTTCGAACTGTTTGGCGCGCCGGTTGCCCTGTTCTTCTTCATCGACGCGCGCCTCGCGCGCGGCAGCTGGCTCGATTACGGCATGTTCCTCCAGAACGTGATGCTGCTCGCACGCGAACACGGCCTGCACAGCTGCCCGCAGGCAGCCTGGCTCGAGCAGCACCGGGTCGTCCGCTCCATGCTCGCGGTGCCACCGGGGCTGACGCTGGTCTGCGGCATGGCGCTCGGCTACGCGGACGAGTCGGCGCCGGTGAACGCCTACCAGCCACCGCGCGAAGCGCACTCGGCGTTCACGACCTGGCACGGGACCGTGCCGGGCGCGGCGCCGCCGCACCACACCGCGGATCGCCCTTGAGCGCGTCGGTCCGCAGCGGGCGCGGCTACCTCGTGGTCGGCGCGTTGCTCACGGCAGGTGGCGCCATGCTGTTCGCGATCAAGGGCATCCTCGCAAAGGCCCTGTATGCGCAAGGCGCGGGCTTCGAGCTGCTGGTCGCGGGGCGTGCGCTGATGTCCCTGCCGATGTTCTGGGCCTTCACGCTCTGGCGCGAGGGCTGGACCGCGATCCGCGAGACGCCTTGGCGTCCCGCGCTGCTGGCCGGCCTGGCCGGCACGGTCTGCTATTACGTCGGCGCGATGACCGACTTCCTCGCGCTGACCATGATCGAGGCGAGCCTTGAGCGCGTGCTGTTGTTCAGCTACCCGGCGGTCGTCGTCGTCCTGACCTCGCTCGTCTCGCGGAGCTGGCCGCAGCCGATCGCGATCTGCGGCGCACTGGTGGCCTACCTCGGCATCTTCCTCGCGGTCGGTGGGCTGGACCTTGCGGAACTGTGCGCCAACCTGCTCGGCGCCGCGCTGGTGCTGGTCTCTTCCTTCTCGTATGCCGTCTACTTCGTGACCGGCGAACATTGCACCCGGCGGATCGGCAGCGCCCGTTTCACGCTGTTCGCGATGAGCGCCGCCACGGCGGCATGCGTGCTGCACTTCGCGCTGCGCGCCGATACCTCCGAGTTTGTGGCACTGCCGGCCACCGGGTGGGCCCTGCTATGCGCCCTGGGGGTCCTCTGCATGTTCGTGCCGGCACTGATGCAGTCCGAGGGAGTGCGCCGGATCGGCGCGCAGCGCGGTTCGGTCGTCTCGACCCTGGGTCCGCCGACGACGATCCTGCTCGGCTGGGGTCTGCTCGGCGAGCGGCTCACGGCGATGCAGATCGCCGGAGTCGTACTGATCGTCGGCAGCGTGCTCGCCATCGAGCTCGTGCGCATGACACCACGGCGCGCCGCCTGAGTCGGACCCGTGCTACGCCTGTGGCCGGGGGCCGCGCGCGATGCGCTCGGCCAGTGCCAGCACGCGGCGTGCGCGCTCGACGATCGGATAGTCGACGAACTCTCCCTCGACGCGGATCGAGGCGGATCCGCCGGCCTCCGCGTCGACGAAGGCCGCAACGATGCGCCGCGCGCGCTCGACTTCCGCCTCGGTCGGCGCGAAGGCTTCGTTGCAGGGCGCAACCTGGTCCGGGTGAATGCAGAGCTTGCCGGCGAAACCCGCGCGGCGGCCATTCGCCGCCGACATCCTGAATCGCCCGATGTCCTTCACCTGCACCACCACCGTGTCGACCGGCGGTTCGATGCCGGCAATGCGTGAGGCGTGGGTCAGCTTCGCGCGCGCATAGGCCAGTTCGTGCTCCTCCGGCGTCCAGATGATGTCGAGATCCGTGGTGTAGTCACCGCCGCCGAAGGCGAGCCGCCGGACGCGCGGCCCGGCTGCGGCGATCTCGCGCGCCGACTCGACCCCTAGCGCCGTCTCGATGATCGGCATCAGATCGATCGTGCCGCCCGGAAGTCCGCACCGCCGCTCCGCCTCGCCGATTTTCTCGCTGATCAGCCGCAGCTGCTCGGGCGATTCGACCTTCGGGACGACGATGCCGTCGAGCCAGGGGCCAACGACTGCCTCTAGATCGCCCATGCACCAGCGCGTGCCGACGCCGTTGACGCGCACATAGCCGAGCGTGGTCCGCGGCCGCCGCATTGCCTCGACGACCGCGGCCCGGGTGGTCTCCTTCTCGGCGGTTGGCACCGCGTCCTCGAGGTCGAGGATCACGACGTCGGCACCGGCCGAAAAGACCTTGTCGACCTTGCGCGGATGATTGCCTGGCGCGAACAGGTAGCTGCGAAAACCGCCACGCATCGCCGCACCGTCCTGCCCCTGCATCTGCGAACTCCCAGTCCAGCGGTTCAACCCTGCGTCGAGGCGTCGCCGGCCTGCCATCCGCGGCGCAGTTCCAGCGAGTAGGTATAGCGCTCGGCCGGATGCTCCGAGACGCTGACCTCGAACACGCGGCGGCTGCGCCCCGTGTAGCGGCGCACCACGGTCAGCGACGGCGAACCGGGCGCGACGTCGAGCGCAGCGGCGAGCACCGGATCGAGCGTGCGTGCGCGAAGATCGACATTGACGCGAGCCACCTTCTCGCCGAACTTCTGCTCGATGAGCTCGTAGACCGGCTCCTCGCGTTTGCCGATCAGCCGGGCGATGCCCGCGTATTCGGGCAGCACGTAGATGTCGACCCAGCAGATGGCGCGGCCCCTGCCCGTCTCCGCCGCACCCGGCAACGGCGCCATGCGTCGCAGGCAACTGATTTGCATCCATCGCGATCCGACCGGGCAGGCGACCGTCGCGGCCAGCTTGCGGCTCGCACGGACCTCCTGCATCGCAACGACCTCGAGGCGGCTCTGCGGCGGGTAACGCATCAGTTCCTCGGGCGAGCGAATGGTCTGCACGTAGGCCTCGCTCGACTCGCGCGAGCGCAGCACCGTGCCGACGCCCTGGCGTCGCTCGATCAGTCCAAGTTCGCCGAGTACGCGCAACGCCTCGCGAACGGTGTGCCGACTGACGCCGAACCGCTCGACCAGTTCCAGCTCGCCGGGCAGCGTCTCGCCGACGCGGATGCGCCCCGCGCGCACGTCGGCGAGCAGCGCGTCGGCGACCTGTCGATATCGGGGCTGCTTCCCGCCCGGGCGGGTCTTCATCGGCGGCGCTCTCCGGCGTCCGAGAATTGACACTGGAATTGCATACAACCTACCATTTGTCCGGACATTTAGCGAGGCTGGACCACCGGATGACGCAGACCGCCAGGCCCGTCGCGCCGCAGCGCTACCGGGAATCGTTCGGCAGATATTATGAGGACTTCGTCGTCGGGGACATCTACGAGCACCGCCCCGGCCGTACCATCAGCGAGGCCGACAACACCTGGTTCACGCTGCTGACCATGAACACCCACCCGCTGCACTTCGACGCCGAATACGGCAAGGCGTCGGAGTTCGGCCGCTGCATCGTCGCCTCACCGCTCACGGTCGCGCTGCTGGTCGGCATGAGCGTCACGGACGTCAGCCAGAAGGCGATCGCCAACCTCGGCTGGAAGGAAATCCGCATGACGGCGCCAGTGTTCGCCGGCGATACGCTGTACGCCGAATCCGAGGTGCTCGAGAAGCGCGACTCGGCGTCGCGACCGACCGCCGGCATCGTGTCGGTGCGCACGACCGGCCGCAACCAGGATGGCAAGGTCGTTTGCGTTTTCGATCGGACCATCCTCGTCGCGCGGCGCGGCCATTCGGTCGAGGACCGGATAGGTTACTGATCGCGGAGACGGACCATGAGCGAAGATCGCGAGCTCGTCGAGTCGATCGAGCGCTGGGCGGAGCGCGAATTGCGTCCCGTCGCGAAGAAGTACGACCACGGCGACGAATACCCGACGGAGATCGTCGAACAGATGAAGGAGCTCGGGCTGTTCGGCGCGATCATCGCTCCCGAGTATGGCGGGCTCGGTCTGTCGGCCTCGACTTACGCGCGCATCGTCACAGCGATCTCGTCGGTCTGGATGGCGCCGGTGGGTATCTTCAACTCGCACCTGATCATGGCGGCCTGCGTGCAGCGTCACGGCACCGCGGAACAGAAGCAGCGCTGGCTGCCACGGTTCGCGAGCGGGGAGCTGCGCGGCGGCATCGGTCTGACCGAACCCAACGCTGGCACCGACCTGCAGAGCATCCGCACTGTCGCACGCCGCGACGGCGATCACTACATCGTGAACGGCACGAAGACCTGGATCACCAACGGGGTCTACGGCACCTGTTTCGGCGTGCTCGTCAAGACCGACCCCGACGCCCGGCCCCGGCACACCGGCATGAGCATGTTCATCTGCGAGAAGGGCCCGGGCTTCCAGGCCGCGAAGAAGATCCGCAAGCTCGGCTACCGGGCCATCGACAGCGCCGAGCTCGTCTTCGAGGACTATCGCGTCCCGGCGGACCAGCTGATCGGCGGTGTCGAGGGGCAGGGATTCAAACACGCTCTCGGCGGGCTCGAGCTCGGCCGCATCAACGTCGCCGCACGCGGCGCCGGCATCGCTGCAGCGGCCCTGCGCGATGCGCTCCGCTACGCGCAGGAGCGGCACACCTTCGGCAAGCCCATCGCCCAGCATCAGGCCATCCAGCTCAAGCTCGCGGACATGGCGACACGCGTCGAGGCCTCGAAGCTGCTGATCGAGCAGGCGGCGCGCAAGTACGACACCGGCGAGCGGTGCGACCTCGAGGCAGGCATGGCCAAGCTGTTCGCCTCGGAGGCCGGCGTCGAGAACAGCCTTGAGGCGATGCGCATCTTCGGCGGCTACAGTTACTCGACGGATTTCGACGTCGAGCGCTACTACCGTGATGCGCCGCTGATGTGCATCGGCGAGGGCACCAACGAAATGCAGCGCGTGATCATCGCGCGTCAGCTCGTCGAGCGTCACCCGATCTAGGCGCATCGTCCATGGCCACTCCCGACCTGCCGCTGACCGGCATCCGTGTCCTGACCTTCGAGAACTTCGGTGCCGGACCCTTCGGGTCGATGTACCTGGCGGACCTCGGGGCGGACGTCGTCAAGATCGAGAACCGCGAGCAGGGCGGCGATGCGACCCGCTCGATGGGTCCCTATTTCCTCGGCGAGCACGACAGCCACTTCTTCCAGACCTTCAGTCTCAACAAGCGCAGCCTGACGCTCAACCTCAAGACCGAGGCCGGGCAGCAGGCCTTCCGGCGACTCGTCGCCCGCTCCGATGCGGTTCTCAACAACCTGCGCGGCGACCAGCCCGACAAGCTCGGCCTCACGTACGAAGCGCTGCGCGAGGCCAATCCCCGCATCGTCTGCGCGCACCTGTCGGCTTACGGCCGCGACAACGAGCGCCGCGCCTGGCCGGGCTACGACTACCTCATGCAGGCGGAGGCCGGCTATCTGCATGTCACGGGTGAACCCGGCTCGCCGCCCGCGCGCATGGGGCTGTCGATCGTCGATTTCATGACCGGCATCACGACGGCGCTGGCGCTCGTCTCGGCGCTGATCGGCGTCGCACGCACCGGTCGCGGACGCGACCTCGACGTCAGTCTGTTCGACGTGGCACTGCACCAGCTCTCCTACCTCGGCACCTGGTTCCTCAACGAGGGCCTCGTCACGGGCCGGCTGCCGCGCAGTTCGCATCCTTCCGCGGTGCCCGTGCAGCTGTTCCGCACGCGCGACGGCTGGATTTTCGTCATGTGCATGACGCAGAAGTTCTGGCAGGAGCTGATGCGCATCGTCGATGCGCCACAAATCGCTGCCGATCCGCGCTTCGCCTCGCCCGAGCAGCGGCGGCTGCACCGCGACGAGCTGACTCCGCTGCTCGACGCCGTCTTCGAGCGCGACACCACGGCCGCCTGGCTAGAGAGACTCCAGGGTGCGCTGCCGGCCGCGCCGGTCTACGACATGCGGCAGGCGCTCGACAACCCTTTCGTCGCGGCGGTCGGCATGATCCGCAACACGCCGCACCCGCTGCGGGCCGACTTCCGCAGCTTCGCCAATCCGATCAAGCTCGACGGCCAGCGGCTGCCGGCGCGCTGCGCTCCGGCACTCGGCGCCGATACCGACGAGCTCTTGCGCGAGGTGGGCTATTCGGAGGCGGAGATCGCCGCGCTGCGGCAACAGAAGGTAATCTGAGATGAAGCTCGACGGACTGCGCGTGATCGACCTGTCGCTGTTCCTGCCCGGTCCGCACCTGACCATGATGATGGCCGATCACGGCGCCGACGTGATCAAGATCGAACCGCCCGGCGAGGGTGAACCGAACCGCAACCTCGGCCCGAAACAGGGAGAGTTCTCGGTCTACTTCCGCAACACGCACCGCGGCAAACGCAGCGTCGCGCTCAACCTCAAGGCGCCGGCGGGCCGCGATGCGCTGCTGCGCCTCTGCGAGACGGCCGACGTGCTGGTCGAAGCCTTCCGTCCCGGCGTCGTCGATCGCCTCGGCGTCGGCTACGAGGCGGTCGCGGCGCGCAATCCGCGCATCGTCTACTGCTCGATCGCCGCCTTCGGCCAGACCGGACCCTATCGCGACGTTCCCGCGCACGACCTCGCCACGGAGGCGCTCGCCGGCGTCGTGAGCCTCAACCTCGGCAACGACGGCGAGCCGACGATGCCGCACGTGCCGGCGGCCGACATGGCCGCCTCGATGCTCTCGTTCGCTGGCATCATGATGGCGCTCTACCGTCGCGAGAAGACCGGCCGCGGGGATTACCTCGACATGGCGATGCACGACTCGATCCTCGCCTGGACGCCGAATGTGCTCGGCGACGTCTTTGCGCATCGACGCCCGCCGGTGGTCAAGCACGAGCGCACCTTCGGCGGCAGCGCCTTCTACAACATCTACCGGACCAGCGACGGCCGTCACGTCGTGCTCGGCGCACAGGAGATCAAGTTCGTCCGCAACCTGCTCGGCGAGCTCGGCAGGCTCGACCTCCTGCCGCTGGCCGAGCGCGGTCCCGGTCCGCACCAGCTGCCGTTGATCGCTTTCCTGCGGCGCACGTTTGCGTCGCGCACGCAGGCCGAGTGGGTCGAGTGGTTCCGCGGCAAGGACGTGAGTTTCGCTCCGGTCAACGACCTGCGGCAGGCTTTCGACGATCCGCACGTCGCTGCGCGCGGCATGCGCGTCGTCGACGAGCAGGGCCTCGAGCACATCGGCGTGCCGATCAAGTTCCGCGACGAACCGGCTAGACCGCGATTCACGCTGCCACGCCTCGGCGAGCACAGCGTCGAGGTGCTGCGTGCAGCCGGGTACACGGACGCCGAGATCGAAGCGATGCGGGCGGCCGGGGCATTCGCGCCGGCGCCTGCGCGCCATTGAGTCGATAGCGCCAGTTGCCCGCGCGCGCCGAGCCGGGCAAAGTGGGCGCCCTATGCTGCATACACTCGCTCGCGTTCCGGACGATCCGATTCTCGGCATCTCGGCGGCGTTCCGCCGCGACCCCGCACCCCTCAAGGTCGACCTCGGCGTCGGTGTCTACAAGGATGAGGCGGGGGAGACGCCAGTCGTGCGCGCGGTCCGCGCAGCGGAGCAGCAGGTACTCGCAGTACAGCGATCCAAGACCTATCTGAGCCCGGTCGGCAATCCGGGTTTCAACGCCGGCGTGCTCGATCTCGTGCTCGGCGCCGATCATGCGGGCCGCAAGGGGCAGGCGGTCGCCGTGCAGGGACCCGGCGGCAGCGGCGCGCTGCGCCTCGGCGCCGAGCTGATCCGCCTCGCGAGTCCCGGCGCCGTCGTGCACGTCAGCGATCCGACCTGGGCGAACCACATGCCGCTGATCGGCGGCGCCGGTCTCAAGGTCGAAGAATACCCCTACTACGACCCCGCGCGACACGCAGTGCGCACCGATGCGCTGCTCGCGCATCTCGACGGCCTCGTAGCAGGCAGCATCGTGCTCCTGCACGGCAGCTGCCACAACCCCACTGGTCAGGACCTCGGCGAGGCCGACTGGCGTGCCATCGGCGAGACGCTGCAGCGCCGCGGCCTGATCCCCTTCGTCGACCTCGCGTATCAGGGCTTCGGCGGCTCTCTCGACGAGGACGCGGCGCCGGTCCGTGCCCTCGCCCGCCTCGTGCCCGAGATGCTGGTGGCCGTCTCGTGCTCGAAGAACTTCGGCCTGTACCGCGAACGCACCGGCGCGCTGCTGGTGGTCGCCGCTGATAGCACGCAGGCGCAGATCGCCGCGGGCCAGCTCGGCCGGATCGCGCGCACGCTCTACTCGATGCCACCCGATCACGGCGCCGCGATCGTCGACCGGGTCCTCGCCGACGCCACGTTGCGCAGTGACTGGGAGTCCGAGGTCGCCGCAATGAACGCACGCATGCGCGCGCTGCGTGCGCTGCTCGCGCGGGAGCTTGAGGCACGCGGAACGGGGGACTTCGGCTGGATCACGCAGCAGCGTGGCATGTTCTCCCGCCTCGATCTGACGTCCGACCAGGTCGTGCGGCTGCGCGAGCAGCATCACGTCTACGTCGCCCCGGACGGGCGCGTGAACGTGGCCGGCATCAGCCCGGCCAACGTCGGGCACGTCGCCGACTCGATCGCGGCGGTTCTGCGCGGCTGACCGCCAAGAGGCGCGGCGCCGGACGCACACCCTCGCGCATCAGCCGGCGAGCAGGATGGCCTCGGCGTGTTCGAGCGCCTCGGGGGCCCCGTAGATCACGAGCACGTCCCCCTCGCGCAGCTCGACTGCCTCGTCCGGTTCACGGCCGAGGATGCCCTGTCGCCGCAGCGCCGTGAAGGCCACTTCGGCGCCGCGCGCACGGACGTCGGCCAGCGAGCGGCCGACCGCCCAGGCACCGGGTGGCAGCAGGACGGTCTTGAGCTCCTCGCGGAAGGCATGCTCGTCGCCGATCGCGAGCGCGTCGCCGCGTCGAAACAGGTTGCGCAGCGTCGCATAGCGGTTCTCGCGCACGTGACCGATCGTCCTCACGACGCGCGACACCGGCACGCGCAGCAGCATCAGCGCATGCGAGACGAGCATCAGGCTCGCCTCGAACGTCTCGGGCACGACCTCCGTGGCGCCGGCGTCCATCAATTCGGTCAGCCGCGAATCGTCCTCCGTCCGCACGAGAATCGGCACGTCGGCGCGCAACTGGCGCACCGCACGCACGATGCCGAGAGCGACCGCCGGGTCCGCGAAGGTGATGATCACCGCGCTGGCGTTCTCGACGCCGACCCGGTTCAGTACTTCCGCGTCCGAGGAATCCCCATAGACGACCGGATCGCCGGCCTGGCGGGCGTTGCGGACCCGGGCCGGATCGAGATCGAGCGCGATGTACTCGAAACCCTGGGACTCGAGCACGCGCGCGACGTTCTGGCCGACGCGGCCGTAGCCGCAGAGGATCACGTGCTCGCGCGCAGCGACATCGGCGGTCGCCTGTTGCTCGCGGGCCAGCGCCGTCGGCGCCGGCGGGCCCGACTCGCGGAGCACGAGTCGGACGAGCCGCTTGTTGTTCCGCAGCAGGAAGGTGCCGAGCACCATGCTGAGCACGACGGCGACCAGCAGCGGTTGCACGACTGTCGCGTCGAGCACGCGCCCCTTCAGCAGGATGGTCAGCAGCGCGACACCGAATTCGCCGCCGATCGACAGCACGACGCCGGTGCGCAGCGCCCGGAACGCATCGAGCCCGCCGAGGCGGGCCACCGCAGCCATGACCACGGTCTTGAGCACGAGCATGGCAACGAGCAGCGCGGCGATCAGCCAGAACTCCCGCAGCAGCACACCGAGATCGAGCAGCATCCCGACCGAGATGAAGAACAGCCCGAGCAGGATGTCGCGGAAGGGCTTGATGACGGCTTCGACCGAATGCCGATACTCGCTCTCGGCGAGCATCATGCCCGCCAGGAAGGCACCGGTCGCCATCGACAGACCGGCCCGATGCGACAGCCACGCGGCGCCGATCGCCACGAGCAGCACGGCCAGCGTGAACAGCTCGCGGACCCGGCTGTGCGCAATCTCGTAGAACATCGGACGCAGCAGGTAGCGACCGGTGAACAGCACGATCCCGACGGCCAGCACCCCGCCTGCGACGGCTCCGGCAATCCTCTGCGGCGAAAAGTCGTTGCTCCCGCTCGCGAGCGCACCAGCGAGCACCAGGAACGGCACGACGGCCAGATCTTGGAAGAGCAGCACGCTGAAGCTCACGCGTCCATGGGTGCGGTTGAGCTCCGACTGCTCCGTGAGCTGGTGTACGACGATCGCGGTGGAACTGAGCGCCAGCGCACCGCCCACCGCGATAGCGGGCAGTGCCGGCAGGCCGAACGCCACCGCAATCAGCGCCACGAGCGCTGCCGTCGAGGTCACTTGAGCCGCGCCGAGCCCGAACACCTCGCGCCGCATAGCCACCATGCGCGGCCACGAGAACTCGAGGCCGAGCGTGAACAGCAGGAACACGACCCCGAGCTCGGCGAGCAGGGCCGTCGATCTCGTTTCGCCGACGAGCCCCAGTGCATGGGGCCCGAGCGCGAGACCCACAGCGAGGTAGCCCAGGATGCCGGGCAGGCCGAGGCGACGGGCCGCCCAGACGACGGCCACGGCCGCGGCGAGCAGGATGAGGACTTGGCCCAGCGGATCGTCGATCACGGGTCCAAGTTAGGCGCAGCCGACGGGCCGCGCAACCCGCGGTCCGCGCGACGCCTCGCGGCTGTGCTCAGGCCGGGAAGAAGTCGATGGGCTTGCTGGCCGTGATCGTCTCGACGTCCTTGGCCTCGAAGCGGAACAGCCTGACGCGCGCCACGATCTTGCGCTCGAGTTCAGGATCGCCGAGCTCGCTCGAGACGACGCGCACGTTCGTGACCTCGCCCGAGGGCGCTATCGTGATCTCGAGCACGAGCTTGCCCTGCAGCTCCGGGTTGTCGCGCTGCGCCCGTGTGTAGAGCGCGTACAGCGCGCCCTTGTTCCGATCGAAGACCTGCTCGATCTCCTCGCGCGTGCGCGAGGGCTTGCCGCTCGCGCCGCTGCGGCGCACGTCGCGTCCCGACCCCGACGTCGCGCGGCCCTCACCGGAGCCGCCGAATGGCACGACCATCTGCGTCGTGCCGACGCCACCGAGGTTGCCGGCGCCGCCACCGAACCCACGACTCGAACTCGCGGTCGTGATGCCGCCGCTGGCCTGCCCGACCTTCGAGGTGATCAGCGAGCGCTCGGCACGCGAAGGCCCCTCTACCTCACCCTGCACATTGGCAGAGGGCTTGAGCTGGTCCTTGGTCAGTTCGAACTGCTGGCGGATGTCGGCGAGCTGGTCCTGCATCGCGAGCAGACCGGCCCGCTGCGCCCGCTCACGCGCGCGCTGCGTGCGCGCCAGATCGTCCTCCTGCGGCAGGCGCTCGCGCGGCCGTGGACGCGTCTCGACCGGACGCGGCTCGGGCTTGGGCAGGTCGAGTTCGGGCGGTGGGGGCGGCGGGGGTGGCGGCTTGATCTCCCGCTCGATGACGATCCTCGCGAGCACGGGCGGAATCGACGGCTTGAGGTCGGGCGCGGGCTCCGGCAGCTTGATGAGCCAGACCACGATGCCGAGCAGCAGCGTGGCGATCAGCAGCCCTGACCAGAGACGGCGGAAACGCCGCTCGGCGGCCGGGTCCTCCGACCAGGGCAGTTCGAAGTTGCGGTAGTAGGGTCGCAGTAACAGCTCCATGCGCTCCCCCTCAGCCGCCCGTGATGTTCAGCGCCTCTTCGCGCTGCAGCACGGCGAGCGACAGCTTGCCGTAGTCCGCATCCGTGCAGGTCGCCATGACCTTCTTGAGGACGCGATACGGCACCGTCTTGTCGCCGAGGATCGTGATTTCGCGACCGGCGACGTCGGCCTGCGCCGAAGCGCGCAGGAACCGGTCCGTCTGCGCCTTGAGCGCGTCGCGCAACGGCCCGATGACGATCTCGTCCTGCGCGTCGACCTCGCGCGTACTCGCCACCGGACGGCCCTGCACGAGGATCTGTTCGGGCGTGACCATCACGACCACGGTCTCCGACGGACGGGCGATCGCCATCGACTCGGGCAGTTCGATGTTCTTGGGCACGTCGAGCGCCTGCACCTCGGACTGGTTGACGAGCAGGAAGAACACGAGGATCGTGAAAATGTCCATCAGCGACACGAGGCTCAGTGCCGCGGGACGCGCGCGCTTGTGGTGCCGCTCCATGCGCTTGGCGCGGGCCGAGTGACTCATCGCGCACCTCCGCCTGCGGCTGCGAGCGGCGGCAGCGGCGCCGCCTCCGGCGCATCGCCGATCGAGATGTCGGGGAACAGCGCGGCCTGGCGCAGCTTGCCGTCCACCTCGACGGTGATCGCGCGCACCGCGTCCATGACCTGCACGACCGTGTCGTATGGCGTGTCCGGTTCGAGCAGGACGGTCGCGTCGCTCTTCTCGGGGTACTTCTGCTTGACGAGTTGCAGATAGGTCGTCAGGCCGCGCAGGTCGTAACGGCCGTCGAGATTGGGCA
This sequence comes from Gammaproteobacteria bacterium, assembly GCA_037444685.1. Classification (GTDB taxonomy): domain Bacteria; phylum Pseudomonadota; class Gammaproteobacteria; order Steroidobacterales; family Steroidobacteraceae; genus UBA964. Next base: position 99,551 of record JBBILX010000005.1, on the reverse strand, counting down.
GCGCCTGCAGCAGTCCCGTGCCGCGGTCGGCAATCTGGATCTGGTCCTTGCGGACGATGACCTCGATGTTCAGCAACTGCTCGTTGGCAGTCGGCTCGGATTCGGCAGCCGGAAGATTGAGCTGCAGGATCGTCAACCGCGAGAAGACCGCGGTGATCAGCAGGAACGGCACGAGGATGACCATCAGGTTCATGAAGGCCGTGATGTTCATTTCGTCGGCGTCCTGCCTGCGACGGCGGCGTGCGCGTCCGACCATGTGCTTGCTCCGTGGGTGGGACGGGATCACCGGCACCGGCGCACGATGCGCCGCGGCCGGCCCTTCAGCCCTTCTGCTCCGGAGTGGCCGGCTGCCGCTCGGTGATCGCGTTCAGAAACTTCACCGAAGCCATCTCGAGGCTGTCGATGACCTGCGTGGTCTTCGACTGGATCACCGAGTGGATCAGCAGCAGCGGAATCGCGACGATCAGGCCGAATGCGGTCGTGTTCATCGCGACCGATATCGACGCCGACAGCAGGTCGGCCTTCTCGGCCGGATTCGCGGCACCGACCGCCTGGAAGGCCTGAATCAGGCCGACGATCGTGCCGAGCAGCCCGAGCAGCGTGGCGATGTTGGCGAAGCTCGCGAGGTAGGGAGTGCGCCGCTCGAGCTTCGGCATGACCTCCATCAGGCTCTCCTCCATCGCCTTCTCGATGTCGTCGCGGCGCCGCGCAGTCTTGATCCGCGCGAGACCGTAGTTGAGGATCGAACCGATGAAGGCCGAGGAGTTCTGCGTGAGCTCCACCGCCGCCTTGAAGTTGCCGGCCTGCAGATGCGGCGTGACCTCGTCCCAGAGCGAGCGGTTCAGAGAGGCCTGTCGGGTGATGTAGACGTAGCGCTCGATCGCGATCGCGATCCCAAGCACGAACACGATTGCAATAGGCCACATGAAGAGTCCTCCCTCCTGGAAGAACTTCACTGCCGTGCCGAATGGACCCATGTCGATCTCCTCCACGTCTGCCGCAGGGCCCGACAAGCGAGAACGGGCCACGATGCGATTAAAGTTAAGGCATTCCGCGCCTCAATTCCCGCCGGGCTCCGGGGGTTGTGAGGCATCTCTCACGCTGTCACCGGTCGGTGACAATGGCGGCGGCGCTGCCGCTCCGGCATTCCCCGAGCCGGGCATGTCGCCGGCGGGCGGTGCCGACTGCAGTGCCTCGAAATAGCGCGTCTCGCGGCGAAACACGTCCCTGTCCACCGGAGCCAGCACCTCGTCGAGCAGGCTGTTGACGGGCCTGCCGGCGAGGTCGCCGAGGTCGGAGCGCTTCCAGGGCACGATGTAGAGCACGCGCGGCAACTCGCGATTGCCGGTGATCTGCGTCGCCTCGAGATCGACGCGGTCGAGCACGCGGCGCCCGGCGCCGGCCGCCGTCGCGGGCGCGCGGCGGGCCGCCGGCTGCGCGGCCCTGGCCGGGGGATCGATACGCCCGACCGCTTCGGCCGGGCGCTCGGCTGATGCCCGCGAGGTATCGACTGCCGGCTCGAGGCTCTCGGTGACCGCCGCAGCGTCGGCTTCGGCTGGCGGCACGCTGGCCCGGGGCGCCTGCGCCCAGCCCGCGGCGCCAGTCAGCGTGCTGGCGGCGATCGACAGGGCGAGAATGAACGGAACGGTCACGCGGCCTCTGCGCTTCATGGAACGGTCTCCGGTGCGGGAATCGGATCGTCCGGCGGTGGTGGGGACAGTGGCGCCTCGGCGGTCGCGGCACCGCCGTCGCGCGGCGCGAGTTTGGCGACACGCTGCCGCAACTCCGCGATCCAGCCGTTGAGCTGCTTCTCCTCACCGGCGAGCTCGCGATAACGCTCGAGCGCCGCGAGCGCCGGCGCGGGCCGGTCGAGGTAGAGATCCAGCAGCACGCCGAGGTTGCGGTGCGCCGGCGCGTAAGCCGGGTCGGCGGCGATCGCGCGCTCGTAGGCAGCGGCCGCCTGCTCGAACTGCCCCCGCATCCGCAGCGTCAGAGCGAGCTCGCTCCATGCGACCGCGCTGCCCGGATTGCGTTCGGTGGCGAGCCGCAAGGCCGCCTCGGCGGCATCGAGATCGCCGGCACGCCGCCGCAGCAGACCGATATTGATCTGCGGACCGGCGAACTCGGGATAGGCCGCTGACAGCTGCCCGAACTCGAGCTCGGCCTCGGTCGTCCGGCCAGCCTGCATGAGCTCGATCGCTCGCGCATAGTCGGCCAACGCGCGCGCCGGATAGCTGCGCGGCGCAGCCCCGGCGCCGGGTGCCGAGGCTGCCGCAGCCGGCATGGCGGGTCCGGCGGGCACTGCATCCTGCGCTGCATGGGTCAGCGCCGCGCTACACATCAACGTACAACCGGCGGCAGCGAGCCAGCGCAGAGCGCCAGTGCGCCGCCTGCGGTCATTCGAGCGAAGTGACGACATCCTGCACCACCTCGGTCTTGCCGTAACGGGCTGGCTTGAGTTCGGCGAGCGTGGCATAGCTGCGCCGCACCCAGTCATCGTAGAGGCCCTCCCGCGCGCGCGCGGCGTTGATCTCGTGCAGGCTGATGGCCTGTTCCTCGAACGGGAACGCCTGTTCCTCAAGCAGCAGATCGTACTGTTCGAGCTCGTCGGCGCCGAGCCCTTTCGGCCGCTCCGACCTCAGCAGATCGTTCGCCAGCGTCCGGTACAGTTCGGCCATCTCGAAACTCGCCGCCGTCGTGACGTCGGCAACCCGGTAGTCGACGGCAGCTCGGTAGGCCGCGAGCGCCACGTCGAGTGCCTTGCGCTTCTGCTCGAGGCTGCGGCGCAACGGCGCCACGAGGCGGATGCCGCGGAAGGCATCGCGCTGCGGGGCGGCGAGCGCGAGCTGGGCGCGCGCAGCCAGCACCCGCGTCCGGTCGGTCCGCTCGGCGCCGGCCGCCGCGTCTGCACGCACGATCTCGCGATACCAGCGCAGTCGTGCCGACTCGTCGCCGGCCCGCCCGGCGAGGTCGGCCAGCCGCTGCCTCGCCTCGATCGCGGGCGCGAGCGGCGCCGGGTAGCGTTCGACGAAGCGCTCGAGCGCGGTCCGGCTCCTGGACACCTCGCCAGCCTTCTCGTAGAGATCCGCCGCGCTCTGCAGCGCCTCGCGCCGCAGCGCCATCTCCTCGGCCGGCGTCTCGGCGATGCGCTCGAACTCGACGGCTGCCTGCAACGGCCGGTTTGCCTCGGCGTACGCGACGGCGAGGTTGCGCGCGACATCCCGCTGGCGCCCATCGCCTGGGTAGCTGCGGCGGTAGGATTCGAGCACGCCGATCGCACGCTCCCAGGATTTGAGATTGACGAGCTGGACCGCCGCATCGTACTCCGCCGTCGAACGGATGCTCGCGTCGGGCGCCACGGCCGCGACTCGCAGGAAATCGTCGACGGCGGCGAGACCGTCTCCGGCCGCGCGCTTCGCCTCGGCCTGCCGGTACACGGACGCCGCGAGGCGCTCGGTCAGGTCCTTGCGCAGCGGATCGTTCGGCGGCAGCAACTCACGGGCCCGAGCGTAGGCCGCCTCAGCCTGGTCGTAGACACCGAGCTCAAAGTTTGCCTCACCGATGATGTTCCACGCGATCCGCTGCTTCGCGGCATCGACGAGCGGCTGATGCGCGAGCACCCGCTGCGCGACGTCGATCGCGCGCGGCAGATCCTTGAGTGCGAACACGTCCTGGGCGGCGCGCGTGATCACGCCCCCGCTGTCGGGGTGCTCGGGGAAGGTCTCCGCGAAGCGGATGCCGGCATCGATCTGCCGCAGGTGCCATGCGGCCTGCGACTCGCCGGTCAGGCGCTCGCGCTCCTTCTGGAACGCAACCAGCGCGGCATAGCCGGCGGCCGCGGATCGCTCGTTGCGCGGGTAGCCGTAGGCGGTCTTCTCGAACTCCGCCGCTGCGTCCGCGTACTGGCGGCTCTCGTAGAGGGTTTCCGCGAGCAGGTAGTTCGTCGCCGCCGACTCCGGATCGTCCGGGAAGGAACCGAGATAGTCGCGGTACCAGCGCGCAGCGACCGCATAGTCTTCGATCCGCTTCGAGGTCTGCGCCGTCGCATGGTAGTAGGTCGCGACGTCCTTCATGTTGGTCTTGAGCTCGGCGATGACCTGCGGCAGCCTGGCGCGGTCGCGCCCCTGCCAGAAAGCCGAGGCGAAATTGTATCGCTCGATGTACTCACGCTTGCCGTCGAGCACGAGCTTCGAGAAACCGCCCTTGCGGTAGGCCTCGATCGCCTGCATCGCCAGCAACGGCGCATTGTCGTTATTGGCATCGCGCGCGACGAATGCGCGGTAGGCGCCCGCGGCGTCCTGATAGCGCTGCTTCTCGACGTAGAGGTCGCCGAGCCGCGCGTATAGAAGGTACGCGTATGGCGTGGCAGCCCCACGCGTGTCGAGGTAGTCGGCGAGTGACGTCGCGCCGTCGAGATAGGAGAAGGCGATGCTCATGACGCGCAGCGTGTCCTCGACGAGCTCGCGATCTGCGCGCTTGAGCCCTTCGATCGGCAGCACGCGGCTGCGGTCGCGGCGATCGAGCAGGTTCGCGTCGAGCACGCGCCCGAACGGCGGCAGACTCTCCTCGTGGAGCGATTGCTTGAACAGCGACCAGCCGAGCTTGTAGAGACTCTGCTCGAAGAAGGCACCGGATTCGCCGGCGCGCAGCGAGCGTTCGTAGGCGACCTGTGCCTCCGGGTAGCGTTTGGCGGAGAACAGGATCTCCCCGCGGCGAAAGTCGATCTCGCTGATCTGCGGGGCCTGTGGATATTCGCGTACGATGCGGTCCAGGGTCGCGAGCGCCTGCTCCGGCTGGCCGGTGGTCTCGTAGGCGCGGGCGAGCTGATAGAGGACCTGGTCGTTGCGCGGATAGTCCGGGTACGCCTTGAGCAGCAGGGTGTAGAGCCTGATCGCCTCCGCACCGGCGAGGTCGACCGCCGAGACTTCGCGCTCCATGCGCTCGAGCTCGCCGGCTTCGAGATTGAGATCGCCGAGTCGACGCAGCGCCTCCGCGCGCGTGGCAGGGTCAGCGTTCTGCAGTTCGAGGTACTTGCGGTAGTTGTCCATCGCCCGGGCTGCGCTGCCCGGCACTCGGGCATCGGTGCGGATTTCGACCCGACGCGCCTCGAGGTCGCCAATCGTGGCCGGTCTGCGGCTTCGCTCGGCGGCATCGGCGACCGACGAGGCGCCGATCAAGAGCGCCGCCGCGCAAAACGCAGCCACCGGCCACGCGCCGCGGATCGCAGCGCTCATGGGGCGGACTCCGGCTGACCGCCTTGGGGTGCCGCTGCATCGGCATCGTCGCCCCCCTGGCCCGCGTCTTCGGGCGCCGCGGCATCCGGCCTGGCAGGCAGTGTGGCAGCGCGATCATAGATGGTGGCCAAGGCAAACCTGGCCTGCAGCTGATAGGTGTTAAGCCTGTCCTTCTGCTGCGCGAGCTCGCGGACCGCGAGCGCGGCAAGCAGCTCGCTCTGGCGCGCGCGCGTCGCGGCGAGACGCGCGCGCAGGGCGTCCAGTTTCCCGCCCGCCACGGTGAGCCGCTGCGCGAAATCACCAGTGTTGGCCGGGACGCTGGCGCGGGCGCGCGCGAGTCGCTCCCAGCGATTCTGCGTCTCCCGCAGCAGCGCATCGAGGTCGCGCAACGCCCGACGCTGTTCGAACATCCGGCCGCGGAACGCCGCGGCGAGCTCCCAGTAGAGCACGCCACGGACGAGACGCAACCGCTCGGCGGCCTCCTGCTTGCCGGGCCCGTCGGGTTCGAGCGCGAGCGCCTCCTCGAGACGTCGGATCCGCTGCCACTGCTCGCGCTGCTCGGCCGTGCCGAGCGCCGCGAAGTCGGCGTCGCGCGCAATCCTCGCGAGCCGTGACTCGACTTCATTGCGCCTCTGCACGAGATCGGTCGAGCCGTCGCGCGCGAGCAGCTCGTCGGCGCGCGGCAGCCTCTCGGAGAATGCGCGCTCGCGCGCATCGATCATGTCGCGATAGGCACCGAAGTCGTCCGACCAGCGGGTCAGGGTGCGGTCGAGGTACGCGAGGTCGCGATAGTTCTTGAGACCTTCCTGGAAATCGTGGCCGGCCAGTACCGAGTAGAGGTAGCGCGTCTCGGGCGCCGCGGGCAGCTCGCGCAGTTGCCAGAACCAGCCGTAGGTGCCGCCGGTCGCCTCGCGCGCGACGATGTCCTCGAGCATGGTACCGCTGCGCACGCGCGCGATCGCGGCATCGATCCGCGCCGTCTCGGCCTCGAAGGACTGCACAGCGCTCTCGTAGTATTCGACGGACTGCGCCGTCGCATCGAGCTTGGCGAAGGCGTACGGCACGGCGAGGTACGACTCCTGCACGGCGGCGTCGAGCAGGCTGCGGTCACGCAGTTCCAGCCAGGGCGTGAGGGCGGCCCGATAGTCGCCGAGTTCGGCGTCGGCCCAGCCCGCGCCGAGCAGCGCCCGGCTCGAGAACGGTCCGTCGAGCCGCACGCGCCGCAGCGCCGCGCGGGCCTCGGCCGGCTGACGGGCCTGCAGCAGGGCGAAGCCCAGAGCGAGATTGGCGCGGTCGCGCAGCGCCAGCAGTTCGGGCCGGTCGGTCTCCAGCGTGCCCACCTGCTCGAGCTGCGGCGCTGCATCCTCGAGACGTCCGTCCCGCACGAGCGCGACGCCGAGGTTGAAGCGCGCGTAGGCCGTCCAGTCGGTGGGACCCTGCCAGCCGTCCAGTATGCGCGTCGCCTCGGCGAACCGTCCCTGGCGCATGACCGCATTGGCGAGCAGGTGCATGCGCTCGGACTCGAGCGCGGGTGGCAGGCGCCCGTCTATGCGGCGGATCGCGGCTTCCGCGCGCTCGAGGTATCCGCGCACGTACCAGATCTTCGCGAGATAGAACCAGGCGCGGTTGCGCACGCCGGCCGGCACTTCGGGACCGAGCAGCCGTTCGAAACGCGCGCCGGCCTCGTTGTGCAGTCCGAGCTCGAGGTACAAGCCGCCGAGCAGCAGTTGCGACTCGGCCTGATGGCTCGGCAGCCTGCCCCAGGCGTCGAAGGCGGTCAGGCGTGTCAGTGCCTCGAAGTTCTCGCCCTGGTAGAAGTAGAACAGCACGTCACCGTAGTGCAGGTCACGGATGCGCGTCACCGGCAGCTTGTCGGGATCGGGCCGTTTCGCCGCGTGAACCGCCGAAGCCGGCCACCACGCCGCCAGCACCAAGGCGGCGAGCGCCAGCGTCGCGCGCGCCGCGCGTCGGCCCACGGTGACGTTGCGGCGTGCCTGCGGGTTCACTCCCAGTCCTTGATCTCGAACTCCGGCTGACCGCGGCGCTGCCTGTCGGTGATCCTCAGCTCGAGGTACTTCGCACCGACGGCCTTCGAGAACCGCAGCGACGCGCCGCGCCGGTACTCACGCTCATTGGGGCCCTTGCCGGTGAAGATCGCGACGAGCTCGTGCTCGCCGACCTTGAGATTGCCGAGATAGATGCGATGCACACCGCCCTTCAGCAGTGCCTCGGCCTCACGCTGCGTGTAGAGATAGTTGCCGACCTCGCGACCGTCTATCTTGAGCTGCACGGAATCGAGCCCGAAGAACTCGCCGACGTCCATCGACAGGAAGACGGCGACCTGCGTGTTGGCAGGGAACAGCAGCTCCTCCTCGAGCATGAAGAGCTCGCGATTGAGATCGACCGCGTCCTTCTTGAGGAGCTGCACCTCCTCGTCGAGAGCCTTCGTATCGGGTGCCGACTCAGCCGACTCGGCCGACTCGGCCTGCCCCGCGGGCGGCTCCGCCGGCACCGTGGGCGGCGTCGTGGCCGGCGCGGGCGCTGCCTCCTGCGCGAACGACGGCGCAAGCATAAGCAGCCATGACGCCACCCAGGATGCGAGCCACGCCGCCACCGGATGGCACGGCCTGCGATGCGTCTGATTGTCTGGTCGGGCCATGAGTCAATCCCCGCTGCGCGGACGCAGCCCTATTCGTCGATGAGGCGACGCAATGCCGCCGTGTATTCCGCGACACCTGACCGCCGGTCGTCGCGACGCACCCAGCGCACGATGCCGAACCGATCGATCGCGACCAGCATGGGGAGGTTGTCGATGTCGTAGCTGCGCGCCGTGGACTTCGACGGATCGAACAGCATCGGGAAGCTCGCCGCCTGGGCACGCGCGAACTCGACGGCCGCGCGCGGCTCGTCGTCGACGTTGATTCCGAAGACGACAAACCCGGCAGGTCGGTAGGTTGCGTAGAGCCGGTCGAGCTCGGCGAGCTGTGCGCGGCAGGTGTTGCACCGACTCGACCAGAACGACAACACGACCACGTCGCCGCGATGCTCGGAGAGGCGCAGATTCGGGCCTGCGGCCGAGCGCAACGCGAAATCCGGCGCCTGCCTGCCGATCAGGGCGTGCCGATCCGCTGCGTGCGCGGCCGACGCGGCCGCTAGCGTGCCGATCATGACGAACAGCATGAGCGCGAGCGGCTGCGGTCGGGACAACGGGCTCAACTCCGAAACGGTTCGGTGCAGCGACGGATGCGAAGTCGGGGACCGCGACCAAGCGTCCGCGACAGCGAAGCTAAACTCGCACAGCGCGCGCGCGAGTGTCAACGCGATACAGCAGGAAATTCGCGACTCGCGGACAGTGTGCGCGCCGCCTGCGTCACAGAATCGTACTGTCGGCAACTGGCGACTGTGGACGCGCGTCAGAAGCGGGAGCGCCGTCGTCCTTCCTCGAAGAGCTGGGTCAGGAACGAGCGGATCGCAGGTTCCGCGTCCGCTGACTCCATGAGCCTCTGCTGCACGAGATAGTTGGCGATGTCGCGCGTGCTGCGCCGCCCGTCCACGAGCGCGAGCACGAACGCGTAGATCCTCGTGACGAGGCCCTGGGTCTCGAAGTGAGCGAGTCGCGGCACGGGCAGCGTCGGATCGGCGAGCCAGTCTGGCAGGCTCCAGACCTCGAGCGGATCCGCGACCTCGGTGCGCTTTACTGCACGAAAGGCGAACGTGCGCTCGATCCGCGAGTGCCGGCTCGCCGGCGAGCGCATGTACGGCACTTCGTCCTCGCGCGACGCGGTGACCTCGAACCCGGTCGCCGCGATGCACTCGAGCACCTCCTGCTTCGAGAGCCACTGGGCCGGACCGCCCTGCGAGAACGACAGCGAGCCGAAGTTCACCCAGGCGCCGCCCGGGACGAGCAGGCGATTGATGCGCGCGGCCACCACAGCAAGCGGCTGCGGCAGGATGTCGATGAACCAGGGCGTCACGACCGCGTCGCAGGCGCCGGCCGCGACGGGCGGATGCAGTGCGTCGGCGAGCACGAAGTGCAGACCCGGCCGGGTTGCCGCTGGCGCGCGCAGCGTCCGGGCGATCGCGTAATCGTCGACATCGCGTGGCGCGATCGGGAACTCCCAGAGTTCGACGCTCTCGCCGCGGGCGATCCGGCTGGCAACGATCTGCAGCAGCGGGTTCAGGTCGGCCGCGAGCGTCATCTGCGGTGCGAGCGACTGATGCAGGTCCCAGGCGAGCCGCCCGCCTCCGGAGCCTGCGATCAGCCACTGCCCGCGAGCCGCGCCGTCGAGCATGGCAGCGACGATCTCTAGCGCGGCTACGTTCTCGGCCTCACCCCAGACCCAGTCGCGATGCAGGTTGACGTAGTAGGACATCAGGTCCTGCGCCATCGGCAACCGCGTCCGCAGCGCCAGCAGCGTCTCGCGGCGCGGCGCGTCCCCGAGGTCCAGCAACGGTCGCAGCAGCCGCGAGAGGCAGTCGAGATGGGCCCGCATCGCATCCGAGGAGCGCGCCAGCCGACGGCGGGTGGTGCCGGCCGGTTGCGCATCGGCCTCCGAGCGCAGCACGGCGCCCTGCGCCTCGAATTCGCGCAGCAGCAGGGCCAGACGCTGACGCCATTCGGCGAGCCGCTGGGCGGGCTCGGCGAAGAGCCAGGGGATTCCCGACAGCAGCGGGAAACGCGTGCCGCACGCGGCACAGGCTAAAACGTCCCGGTCGCGCGCGAGCGGTGCCCCGCCACATTGCGGGCACCAGAAGTGGGGCAGCGTCGCCGCGTCCTCATCGGCCATCACCGCGCCACTCTATACCAGCGGCGCCGCGCGCGGCGCGAGCCGCGTCAGGCGATCGTGCCGTTGACGATCGGGTTGAACGCCGTGAGGCTGTCCCGCAGGGCAACGCTGCCGAGGCCGTGCTGCGGGAAGCGGCTCGCGAACAGGTTCTGCTCGCCGTGCAGCGCCATGTAATTGAGCACGACCGTCTCGACCAGCAGGTTAACGTTGTTGGCCGCAGGTGTCCCCGCCGTCTCGACCGAGGCGTCCGGCCGGAAATAGCCGATCTGCTGATGCCGTGCGGCCGGGATACTGTCGCCCGTGAACAGCTGCGGCCTCCCGCGCGGGTTGAATACCAGGAAGAAAGACGTCGCCGTCGACTGGTTGTCGCTGGTCCACATGAACTTGCCGCGACCGTCGACCGTGTTGTCGACCTGTCCGCCCGCGGAAATGCCGCCATCGCTGAATACATAGAGCATCAGCGGTACACCCTTGCGCGCCGCGTACTCCAGACAGGCACCCATGCACTGGCCGGCGCGGAAGTTGCGCACCTCGCCGGTGGCGCGTCCCTGCCCGTGGTAGTCGTAGCCGCCCATGGTGATCGTGCCGGCACCGGCATAGCCCTCCAGAACGAGCTTCATGACGGCCGCGGTCTTGCGGAACTCGCCGTCGCCGTCGAACTGAGCGCGCGTGAAGATCGGGTTCGAGGCGCCGGGCGCGCCCTCGAGGATGAACGGATCGAGCTCAGGGTTCAGCGAGGCGGGATTGCCGAAGCGGTCGGTCAGGTCGGCCGCCTTGACGTAGTTGCAGCGAATCAGCTCGCGGATCACTTCGTCGCGCGTGATCGTGCGCGGTTGGGTGTTGGCGAGTTTCTGGTCGGAGATGCGCTGTATCGCCTCCATGACCGCCACCGCATCGCTCTGGTCGAGCAGGCCGACGAGCTTGCCGGTGTCGACGAGCCCCGTCACGTCGCTCGTGCGGTCGATCTTGGTCGGTGTCGCGGCGGGGTCGATCATGGACATCGGGGCGACCGAGTTGCCACCGGACTCCGAAGCCCGCGAACCGATCAGGGTCAGCAGCGAACCGTCGGCACCGGCGCGGTAGATGCCGTACATCGGGTTGTGCGGGTTGTTGCCGGTGTCGTTCTCCGATCGCGCCGGGATCACGGCACCGTTGATGAGCGCGGCCGTCGCCGGCGAGATCTTCGAGAGGATGCCGCGTAATATCGCGCCGTCGCTGTGCCAGGCGAGCCCGAGCGTGGTGTCGATGAAGTTGTTGGTCGGGCTCGCTGCGTTCGGCGCGTTCGGCACCATGTCGCCCGGCAGACCGACCTTCGCGTAACCCGCGGTGGTCAGGAAGTCGAGCTGACCGCCCTGCCCGCCGACCAGCACCTCGGAACCGACGAGGTTGGCGCCCCCGGCGAGATCGAAGGCGATGAACGGTATCTTGCCGGCGCCCTGCACCGAGAATCCGCAGGTCTGTTTGAGTGCCTGCAGGTCGGGCGACAGCGCGGCAAACGCGGCCCGCGGGTTGGAGAACAGTCCGAGCACCGACGCGCCAGCGAGCGCGACGCCGCCGGTGCGCAGTCCCTGCGCGACGAAGTCGCGGCGGGTCACCGGTCTCTTGTGCGAGTCGGTGTGCAGGATCGGTTCATCGAGACCGAGCTTGCGGGGGGTGGGCTTGCGGATCAGCATGGGTGTTTGCCTCGATTCCGTCTCTTCTCGATCACTGCAACAGGGTGACCGCGCTGCCGACCAGGGCGGCGCAGCTCGCCTTGACCACCGTGGCCGTCCGCGCCGCGTTGCAACCGGCGCCACAGCTCGTCAGTCGCGCCGCCAGGTTGTCGAGCTCGGCTCGCGCCTGAGCGCGGTCCGGCTGCGACGCGACATTGACTCCGAGCACGCGGTCGAGCAGCGGGTTGAACGCCAGGTCGCGCGCTGCCGCGCTACCGAAGGCCGTCGCCGCCGGCGCATTGAAGTTGAACCCGGGGAAGTAGGCCGAACGCAGCGCGCCGTCCTCGACCAGTGCATTGCAGTACTCGATCGCGAGCTGGGCGACACCGGTCTGCTGCGATGCCACGAAGCCCTCGATGGTCTCGCGCGTCGGCATGGCCTGCTTGACGAGCTCGTAGGTCGCGCGGACATCCGGGTGCGTCATGGGCACCGTCGTCATCTGCGACATGGTCGCGTTGATCTCCTCGAACGTGCGCATGCCGATGTCCGAGGGGATCTCGGTCGGGTCGGTCGGCGGTGCGGGCGGCGTCACGGGACCCTCGCTGCGCGTGTGCGTGCGAGTGCCGATGCGCTCGAAGCTCAGGAAGAACAGGTCGTCCGCCGGACCCTTCTCGAGGCCGATCACGGCGCCGCCGTCCGAGAGCCGCATGCCGTCGATGGCCGTGTAGTTGGAGGCCGTGACGGTGCGGTCCAGCGGTATGAACGACTGCCCGACCCGCGCCTCGCTGCCATTGAGCCCGATCCGGATCCCGGCGATCGGGATGTTGTCCGGGCGCGCGTTCGGGTCGAGGCTAATGAAGGTCGGCTTCGTGAATAGATAGCTGTAGCTGTCGTACTGGCTGGCCTCAAACATCAGGTAGGCCTGCGGCACGTCGACGAGCTCGCTGACGTTGAACAGCATGAAGTAGCGTTCGCCGACGCCGGCGTCGAAGTTCTGCCGGACCTGGGTCGCCGTGAGCGCCCGGCTGTGGATGGCTACGAGGCGCATGATGCCCTGCCACTGGCGGTTGCCGGAGGTTTCGTTGCCGAGCACCAGCGCGAAGCTGTCGTCCCAGTCGGACAGCGAGCCACCGCCTCGCGCGTCGACGTCACCGGTGTAGACGCCGTTGACGTAGAGGCGCCGGCCGTTGACCGGATCGTAGGTCAGCACGACGTGCTGCAGTGTCGCCTGGGCGTCCTCGTCGGCCGCGTTGGTGAGCATCGCCGGGTCGCCGTTCGAGTCCGTCCGGTTGCTGCGCACCATCGCCTGATACTGGTACTCGCGCTGCGCGAGCGTGGCGTTGCGCGTCATCGTGCCGCCCGAGTAGCTGACGATGTACGCATCCTCCTGCACCACGTTGGCCGGCGCGATCCACGCCTCGATCGAGAACTCGCCCGTGCTGCGGATGGTGCTGGCGAGCCGCGCGCTCGCCGAGGTCGAGGCCTGTGCCTTGCCGCCGGCGCCGATCTTGATGCCCCAGCCACCCAGCCAGCTCACGTCGCCGGTGAAATTCAGGTTGACGGCTGGCTCGATGCCGCTGGTGTCGAAGGCCACGGTGCCCATGCCGGTCTTGAACTCCCAGAGTGCGATCTGGCTGTTCTCGAAGCGGTTGCCGCCCGCAGCGACCGTGCCGTCATAGAGCGTCAGCGCCTTCGAGATGACCAGGCTCGGATCGACCTGGGTGAGCGGGATGGCGTTGGCGAACGCCGTCAGCGCCGCTTGCATCGTATTGGCGTTCGAGCCGCAGTCACTCCAGCAGTTGTGGAACTCGTCGCGGAGCCGGACGACGAGCCGCGACTGCGACGGATTGTCGAGATTGATCTTGGACCGCGCCGCCGCATAGGCCGCGTCGGCGTCGGCGTCGGCGAAGAAGGGACCCTGCGGCGTACCGGCATTCGAGGCATGGCAGCGCGCGCAGTACTGCCGCAACAGCGGATGTACGGTGCTCGCGAACAGTGCCGAGTCCGCGGGAAAGGTCTTGCTGGCACCGACATCGCGGACGACCGGCGCACGCAGCTGTATCGTCTTCCCTCCGCTCGCGGTCGCCCCCGCCCAGTTGCGGATCCACACCGTCATCGTGTCGCCGCAGGCCGAGTTCGCCGACAGCCAGCAGTTGTGGCCGCCCGCGACCTTGGTGACGAGGCGGGACTGGTCGGGCTGCGTCAGATTGACGAGCGCGATCGCTTCCTGGTACGCGAGGTTGACGTCGTCGTTGCGCGCAAAGCGCGGCGACTGGCCGGTGGCGTTGTGGCAGGCACCACAGCGGTTGCTCGCCTTGAGGTTCTCCCAGACGTTGAGCTTGAACGCCTGCACGTCGGCGTTGGCCGGCGCCGGGCCCGTGTAGTCGGCCACCGGCGGCGCCACGGTGACGGGCTGCTCCGTCGTCGGCGCGCCGCCGCTCGAGCAGGCAGCCAATATCGCGAGCGCCGCGATCGCGATGGCGCTACGGGCCATGAAGACGATCTTGCCGATGCTGACGTACATGATCATTCACCCATGCAGTAGGCCGCGGTTTCCGCGAACACGCGCTTGAGGCTGTAGTTGCTCGCGCGGAATTGCCCCTTGATGGTCTGAACCCGGGCCCGGTCCGCCGCATTGCTTGGGGCGCGGAAGCAGACCGCGCGGAACACCTTCTCGACCTGACACTGCGCGAACGCGTCGCTGTTGGCGAGCTCCTGCCCCATCGACTTCGCGCCATTGCCTCGGCCGGGCAGGCTCGCGTCCCAGCCCAGGATGCGGTTGTTGCCCGAGCGCCAGCGGTTCTCCCAGGCATCGTCCGGCGTCACGAAGCCGGGCCGGAAGGTGTCGGCGTTGTTGAAGTACTTGGTCTGGACCTGACCGGGCGTGTAGACGAGCCGTGCCTGCGTCTCGTCGTAGTGGTAGTAGGCGTAGGCCTGCGCGAGCGGATCCATGCCCGTGTGGCAGCCCACGCAGTTGTTGAGGAAGACACGGCTGTCGCCACCGGGCGAGCGGCTGACGTCCTGCCGGACCCGGTCGGTCGGCAGGGTCGTGTCCATGACCTGCTCGAGGTCGCGGCACATGTGGTTCATCAGCGTGAAGCGGAACATGGCACGGTTGGTCCCGGCGATGAAGAAGGCCTGGGCGGCCGCGCGCGTCGTCACGACGCCGGCCGTGGCCGCCGCCGGAATGCCGCTCAGCGCCGACTGCGAGCGACGCTGCAGCACCGTCCGCAGGTCCGCGCCGCGCTGCTCGAGCTGCTCGTAGTGATCGTTGTTGGCGGGCGAATACGCCGGTACGCCCGCGACGCCCTCGCCGACGTAGAGGATGTCCTCCGAGAGCACGCCGTTGAACGGCACGTCATCGCGCACCATGCCGATGACCGTCGCCGTGTAGTCGTTCAGCGGCACGAACACGCTCTGCTCGCGATTGGTCCACGGCGCGACAAAATTCTTCAGCGTGACGTTGTAGAACGCGCTGGACTCGAGCGCGCGATTGGCCGCGTCGAGCGGTCGTCCGGCGGCGATGTCGGCTGCCATCTGGTCGAGTACCGCTGCCGACGGCGGCACGCCGGCGATCCGGTCATGCATGCGCTTGGCCTGCTCGCGCGGCCCCGCCCATGCGGTCGACGCGAGGGAGAGCGCCGCGGCGAGCGCCACGAGCGCAAACCTCGCGAGCAGTCCGCTGCCGGGGCCTGCGGTGGTCGCCGCCCGCGCGACCGACCGTTGAATGCGATACGAGCCCATGTGTTCTCCCGTCCCGTGTCCGAGCCTTATGCCCAAATATAGCCAGCGAAATCCGTCACCCTGAATGTCTCGACGGAGCGACGTCGCCCGCCGACGACAGCTTGCCGCACGTGCCCCCGCGACTACCCTGCAGCGAGGCAGTCTGCGGCCGTCTTCACAACGTCGAGGCAGCCGTTGCGCTACTGATGCAGGCGCAAGGTGGCGCGCCGGCCGCGGCGATCGATGCAAGCAAGCGGTCGAGAGGACAGCGCGAACAGAAGTTCGGCGCTGTGACCGCCTCGGCAGATCGCGCAGCGCGATGGCGCGAGGATGGCATTACGTCACATGCGCCGGTCGCTCGCGCCTGGACGCGTGAACTGGAGGAGTTGCGGATGTCGCGCAAGTGTTGTCCTGCTTCGGGGCGATTGATCATCGCCTCCGTCGGGCTCGCCCTCGTCGGCAGCCTGACGCTGTCGGCCTGTTCGGGCGGCGGCGATATCGACATCGGCAGCGGCCAGGCACCCGATCCGGCGACTGTCGATTTCCCGATCGCCTACGTCAAGCGCAGCCTGCCCGAACCGCAGGATGACGACCTGCGCGACATGCGCACCTTCCGCGTCGACGCCGACGCCTTCGTCAGGCAGCGTGCCGACGCCAGCGTGCCCGAGCGCAACATCACCGATCGCGTGACCTCCGACGACATGTGGGACATCCGCGATCTCGAGGTGTCCTACGACGGCACGCGCATGCTGCTCGCGATGCGCGGTCCGATGATCGAAAACGCCGACGAAGAGGATCAGCCGACCTGGAACATCTGGGAGTATGAGTTCGCCACGGACACCCTGCGGCGGGTCATCACCTCGGACATCATCGCCGAGGAGGGCCACGACGTCGCGCCGCACTACCTGCCGGATGGACGTATCGTGTTCAGCTCTACACGACAGCGGCAGGCCAAGGCCATCCTGCTCGACGAGGGTAAGCCCCAGTTCGATGCCCAGACCGAAGACCGGCGCGAACCCGCGTTCACCCTGCATGTCATGAACGCCGACGGCAGCGGCATCCGCCAGATCTCGTTCAGCCAGAGCCACGACCTCGATCCGATCGTGCTGCGCAACGGCCGCATCCTGTTCACGCGCTGGGACACCGCGCCCGGGCGCAGCGGCATGCACCTGTACACGATGAACCCCGACGGGACCGATCTGCAGCTCCACTATGGTGCGGTCTCGCACCAGACGGGCAGCAACCAGGACGAGATCCAGTTCGTCCGCACGCGCGAGATGCCCGACGGCCGCCTGATCTCGCTGATCCGGGCCTTCGACGACGCCGACTTCGGTGGCGACCTGCAGTTCATCGACGCGGCCAGCTTCGTCGAGAACGGACAGCCTCTGGCCGCCAACGCTGGACTGCAGGGCCCGGCGCAGACCCGGGCGACCGGCAACGACGTGCGCACGATCCCCGGCATCTCCCCGGGCGGCCGCTTCAGCGCGGTGTTCCCGCTCTGGGACGGCACCCCACGCATCGCCGTGAGCTGGACGCAATGCCGCGCGCAGATCAATGGCCAGGTGCGGCCCTGCACCAGCGACGTGCTCGCCGATCCGAACGTGCAGCCCGCGCCCTCCCAGTACAGCATCTGGATGTACGACCTGCAGCGGCGCGCCTTCCTGCCGCTGATGACGCCCGAGCCCGACCGGATGATCACCGACGTCGTGATCGCGCAGCCGCGCACTGCACCGGTCGTGATCCTCGACAAGGTGCCCGGGGTCAACGTGGACGCCGAGTTCGTCGGTGAGGGCGTCGGCGTGATCGACGTGCGCAGCGTCTACGACGTGATGGGCCGCGACACCAGCACTGCGGGCATCGCGACGCTCGCCAACCCCATGCTGACCACGGCCGACCAGCGCCCCGCGCGGTTCATACGCATCGAGAAAGCCGTCTCCATCCCGGACGATGACACGCTCGACTTCCGCAACACCGCCTTTGGTACCGTGAACTTCATGCGCGAGATCCTCGGCTATGGAATGGTCGAGCCGGACGGCTCGGTGCGCCTGAAAGTGCCGGCCAACGTCGCCTTCCAGATTTCGATCCTCGATCGCGACGGGCGCAGGATTTCGCCGCTGCACCGCAACTGGCTGCAGCTGCGGCCGGGCGAGGTACTGACCTGCAATGGCTGCCACGTGCGCGAGGCGCAGCTGCCGCGCTCGCATGGCCGTGCCGGCTCGTTCAACGCTGCGTGGCAGGGCGCGAGCGCCGGGGCCTTTCCCGGCGCGACGCCAACGCTCGCGCCGCAGCCGGGCGAAACGATGGCGCAGACCCGCGCGCGGCTCTCGTGCCAGCTCTCCGGTCCCGACCGCTGTCGCTCGATGCAGCCGTCGGTCGACGTCAGCTTCGAGGACGTCTGGACCGACCCGGTGGCCTCGGGTCGCCCAGCCGATGCCAGTTTCGCCTACCGGTACGGCGAGCTGACGACGCCCGTGCCGGTGGACGCAGCCTGCCTGACGCGCTGGACGTCGAACTGTCGCATCACGATCCACTACGAGCGGCACATCCATCCGCTGTGGTCCGTGCCACGCGTCACGCTCGCGGCGGACAACGTCACCGTGCTCGCCGACAACACCTGCGTGCGTTGTCACAGCCCGACCGATCCGGCGAACAACAATGCCGTCCGGGTGCCGGCTGGCCAGCTCGACCTGTCCGACGGGCCGTCCGAGGATCAGCCCGACCACTTCAAGAGCTACCGGGAACTGCTGTTCACCGACAACGCGCAGGAAGTTAACATGGGGGCCCTGAGGGACATTCTGGTAACTACGGGGGTGGATCCCGTCACCAACCTGCCCATCCAGGTCACGGTGCCGGTGCCTCCCTCGATGGCCGCCGGAAACGCGCGTGGATCGACCCGCTTCTTCAGTCGCTTCGCAGCGGGAGGGAGCCATGCCGGTTACCTGACGACCGCGGAACTTCGTCTGCTTTCCGAGTGGCTCGATATTGGCGCGCAGTACTACAACAACCCGTTTGCCGCACCGCTCAACTGAGCCCTTCCATCCGTCGTCGTCCCGCCGCCGCCCGCTCGGTGCGCTCGCCGCGGCGTGCCTGCTGATCAGCTCAGCGGTGCCACCCGCGCTGCTCGCGCAGGATGCGGGCGCGACGCGCGCGGAGCGCCGCGCCGAGCGGCGCGCGGCGAGGCAGGCGGAGCGCGAGGCGAGGCGCGAAGCCAAGGCGGAGCGTGAGCGCGAACGCCTGCTGCAGGTGTTCGTGGCCGAACCCTTCCTCGAGCTGCGGACCGGACCGGGCCGCGGCTATCCGGTCGCCCAGGTCGTGGCGCGCGACGAGTCGGTCGACGTCCTGTACCGGCGCACCGACTACTTCAGGGTCCGCACCGAACGCGGCATCGAGGGCTGGGCGAGCGCCCGCGACATGCAGAAGACCCTGCTGGCGGACGGCTCTGCGTTCACACTCGATCTCGGCGACCGCGCGGGCTTCCAGACCCATCGATGGGAGCTCGGCGCGCTGGTCGGTGACTTCGACGGCGCGAATCTCGTATCGACGTTCGGGGCCTTCTCGCTCAACGACAACCTCAAGATCGAACTCGGCGGCTCGCAGTACCTCGGCGAACAGCGCAATGGCTACATGATCGACGTCGGCGTGGTGCACGTGTTCGCGCCCGAGTGGCGCCTGTCGCCGTACGTGACCATCGGCGGTGGCCTGTTTCGCGTCGACGAGGATGCGCAGCGCCCGAACCTCGTCGACCGCACCGATGAATCGGCATACATCGGCGCCGGCGCACGTTTCTACCTGACGCGGCGCTTCTTCCTGCGCGGGGAATACAAGGAACGCGTGATCTTCACGAGCCGAAACGACAACGAGGAGCTCAGAGAATGGAAAGTCGGACTCGCGTTCTTCTTCTGACGCGTGCCGTCTCGGTCGCCGCGCTGTCGGGCCTGCTGCTCAGCGGCTGTGCGGCCCTCCGGTGGCCCTGGTGGGGCGAGCGCTCCGGCCCTGCCGGGGACGTCACAGGCGCCGCGCAGGATGAATACCAGGAGGAAGCCGATGCGCCGCCGCGCGTCATCGACCCCGAAGTCGAGCGGCGCGAGATCAAGCGGCCGAAGATCGACACCGAGAACTGGGAACTCGGCGCCTACTACGGCTGGCTGACGGTCGAGGACTTCGGCACCAATCCGGCTTACGGCATCAAGGCCGCTTACCACGTCACCGAGGACTTCTTCTTCGAGGCCAATGTCGGCCGCACGCGACTGGGCCTGACCAGCTTCGAACTGCTCAATCCGGGCGCCGATCCGCTCAACCTGGGCAATGAGAGGCGGCTCACATATTACTCGCTGTCCTTTGGGTACAACTTCCTTCCGGGCGAGGTGTTCCTTGGTCGCAACCTCGCCATGAACAGCGCCTTCTACGTGATGGGCGGAGTTGGCAGCACGAAGTTCGCGCAGGAACAGAAGTTCACGCTGAGCTTCGGCGCGGGTTACCGGGTTCTCCCCACGGACTGGCTGGCGGTGCACATCGACGTGCAGGACCGGGTGTTCGAATCGGACATCTTCGGCACGAACAAGGTCACCAACAACCTGGAGGCGCGACTCGGCGTGACCGTGTTCTTCTGATCACGAGGAATCCCATCGATGCCATACCGCCCCACCACGCTCCGCCAGACTGCTCCGGTCGCCCGCCTCGCGCGCCTCGTAGCGCTCGCGCTCGCCGCAGTGCCGCCGCTCACGCTCGTCACTGCCGAGCAAGCCGCGGCGAAGGTCGCGGCGAACGCTCCCGCCCCCGATTTCACGCTCGCCGCGCGCGGTGGGCAACACCTCTCGCTGTCGCAGTACAAGGGCCAGGTCGTCATGATCAACTTCTGGGCGACCTGGTGCGGACCCTGCCGCCAGGAAATGCCGCTGCTCGATGCGATGTACCAGAAGTACAAGCGCATGGGCTTCACGCTGATCGGCGTCAACGTCGAACCCGACTCCAAGGCCGCCGAGGAGTATCTGAAGAAAGTGCCGGTGACCTTCCCGATCGCGTTCGACCCCGACAGCAGCGTCTCGAAGCTCTACGCCGTGCAGGGTATGCCGAGCTCGGTGATCATCGACCGCAAGGGCAACGCGCGGGTGATCCACAAGGGCTACCGGCCGGGCGATGAGAACGTCTACCTCGACCACATCCGCAGTCTGATCCGGGAGTGAACCGATGCGCGACAACCGTCTCCGCCGCCATGCCCGTCTGCTCTGGCTCGTGACGCCGGTCGCCTCGCTGCTCGGCGGTTGCGCGCCGATCGAGCCCTGGGTCAAGCCCTACGAGCGTGAACGGCTCGCCGATCCGATCATGGCTTTCGAGCGCGATCCGGTCTCGACGGCCTACATCGATCACGTCTTCGAGTCGCGCGAAGGTGCGCGCGGGGGAACGGGCGCCGCCGGTGGCGGCTGCGGCTGCAACTGAGGACCGGGAGACAGCCACCGATGAATGCCCGCCGTGCATCGCGCGTGCTGCTGCTCGCAGCGCTGTCGCTCGCGCCCGCACTGCAGGCGGCCGTCCTGCCCGAGGACCGCGCCGACGTGCTCTACCATCGCTACGATGGCGGCGGGGTCACGATAGACGGGCCTTCGGTGCTCGTTCGCAAGAGTTTCGCGGACAAGGTGTCGGTGTCGGCAAACTACTATGTGGACATGGTGTCCTCGGCCTCGATCGACGTCGTCACGACCGCGAGCCCATACACCGAGAAGCGCACGCAGAAGAGCCTCTCTCTCGACTACCTTCGGAACAAGACCACCTACAGCCTAGGCTACATCGACAGCACCGAGTCGGATTACATCGCCAAGACAGCGTTCTTCAGCGTCAGCCAGGACATGTTCGGCGACCTGACGACCATCTCGTTCGGATTCCGACGCGGTCAGAACGACGTTTTCCGCAACATCAAGGATGCAAGCGGTGCGCGAATCCGGGACCCGGCCTTCCAGGCCGAGTCCGACACGCGCAGTTACAGTTTCAGCCTGACCCAGGTGCTGACCCGCGATCTCGTCGGCACGCTCGCCTACGAGCTGATGTCGGATGAGGGTTACCTCAACAGCCCCTATCGTTCGATCCGCTATGCCGACGCGACCGCCCCGATGGGCTTCCTGCTCGATCCCGAGCGTTACCCGGCGACGCGCACCAGCAATGCGGCCTCGGCCCGTCTCAAATACTTCCTGCCCTGGCGCGCGGCGCTGGACGGGCGCTATCGGTTCTACAGCGACACCTGGGGCATCCGCGCCCACACCGGCGATCTCGGGTATACGCAGCCGCTTGGGGGCAGCTGGACCTTCGACGCGCGCTATCGCTACTACACCCAGGATGCGGCCGATTTCTACCGCGACCTGTTCCCGCGGCGGAATACGCTGAATTTCCAGGCCCGTGACAAGGAACTGTCGACCTTCACGGCGCACACGATCGGTATCGGCGCCTCCTGGGAGTTCAGGGTTCAGCGCCTGCCCTGGCTGCAGAAAGGCAGCGTCTCGGCGCGCTTTGATCACATGATCGTCCAGTACGACGACTTCCGCGACATCACGCGTGGGACCAGCGCCGGCGCCGAGCCTCTCTACGAGCTCGAAGCGAACGTCCTGCAGCTGTTCGTCTCTGCCTGGTTCTGAACCTCCGTCGGCCCGGCGGGTCTGAGGCTGCATCGCCAACGTTGCGTTAAGCTTGCAGCCGAGGGTCGTCATGGGCCCGGGGGAGTCCGCCGCATGAAATCGTCGATCCGCGCGCCGTTCGCGCGCCGCATCCTGCCTTTCGCACTCGCCGCACTGTCCACGACGGCGCTCGTCTCGCCGCTCGCGCGCGCCCAGGCACGCCAGGAAGCGCAGGTCATCGTCGCCACGCAGGTGCTCGAGGAACTGCGCGGCAGCCGCGACCAGTTCATCCCCGAGCGCCTGCTCGAGCGGGCTTACGGCATTGCCGTGATTCCCGACGTCAAGAAGGCCGCCTTCGTGTTCGGCGGTCGCATGGGGCGCGGGGTGCTGGTCGTGCGCGACGCGAACGGTCGGTTCTCGAATCCGGCTTTCGTGACGCTGAGCGGCGCCAGCGTCGGCTGGCAGGCCGGGGCCCAGGAAACCGACGTCGTGCTCGTGTTCACGACGCGCCGTGGCGTCGAGGGCATTGCCGACGGCAAGCTCGCGCTCGGCGCAGACGCCTCCGTGGCGGCCGGGCCGGTCGGTCGTACGGCTTCGGCGGCCACCGATCCGACGCTGAGCGCAGAGATCTACTCCTACTCGCGCAGCCGCGGCCTGTTCGCCGGCGTCGCGCTCGACGGCACCGTGCTCGCGATCAACCGCGACGCGAATGACAGGTTCTACGGACGGCGCGTGTCGCCGACCGACATCTTCAGCGGTGTCGTGCGCAAGGACTCGGAGTCGGTACGCCGCTTGCTTTCCGCGATCGCCGCGAGCACGTCAGCGTCAGCAAGCGGCGCGCCCGCAACGCAGGCCGCGGCACCGGCCGCGACGGCGGCTCCCGCGACGGTGTCAGCCTCAGGTGCGGCAGACGCGCGGACTTTCCCGCTCGAGGACTCGGCTCCCGGACAGGAGCCGCCGAAGTAGGCGGCGAGAGACGCTCAACCGGCGCAGCGCACGCCGGTGCCGCCGAGGCCGCAGTAGCCGTTCGGATTCTTCGCGAGGTACTGCTGGTGGTGCTCCTCGGCGAAATAGAACGGCGGCGCATCACGTATCTCCGTCGTGATCGTGCCGTATCCAGCGGCGCTGAGCCGCTGCTGATACGCGCGCTTGCTGGCCTCGGCTGCCGCTCGCTGGGCCGGGCCGGTCACGTACAGCGCCGAACGATATTGGGTACCGACGTCGTTGCCCTGGCGCATGCCCTGCGTGGGATCGTGCGCCTCCCAGAAGGCCGTGAGCAGCTGCTCGTATGAAACCTGGCGCGGATCGAACACCACGCGCACGACCTCTGCGTGGCCCGTACGGCCGGTGCAGACCTCCTCGTAGGTCGGGTTCGGCGTGTAGCCGCCCTGATAGCCGACGGCCGTCGAGTAGACGCCGGGCAGCTTCCAGAACAGGCGCTCCGCGCCCCAGAAACAGCCGAGCGCGAAATAGGCTTCCTCGAATCCCGGGGGGCATGGGGGCTGCAACGGCGCACCGCTGACGAAATGGCGCGCGGGAACGGGCAACGGGATGGATCGCCCTGGCAGCGCTTCCTCGGCGGAGACCATCTCGGACTTGCGGCGGAACAGAGCCATCTCGCCCTCCCAGCGGGAACCCGACGCGCAAGTCTGGGGACTGTGGCGCCCGACTTCAAGGTATCGTAGCAGTCGCGATGACCGTCTCGGCAAGCACACCGCGCCTGCGCATCACGCTGGTCTTCTACGTCGGGCTCTGGCTCGCGGCCGCCGTCGCCGGCCCGCGCCCGGGAAGTGCACTCGCCACCGGACTGACGCACGCATTGGCGTGGCTGATCGTCGGCGCCGCGACACTCGGCCGGATCTGGTGTTCGGTGTTCGTCGCGGGACGCAAGGACACCGTGTTGGTCACCATCGGCCCATACGCATTGTGCCGCCATCCGCTCTACTCGCTGTCGATCCTCGCCGCGGCAGGTCTCGGCCTCGCGACCGGCTCGATCGCGCTGACGCTGATCGCGGTCGCCGTCGTCGCGTCGCTCGTGGGTCGCGGGGCACGCGCCGAGGAGAGGTCATTGTTGTCCCTGCACGGCAAGCGCTATGCCGATTACATGGCGAGCACGCCACGATTCCGCCCGAGGCTCGGCTCGCCCGCAGCCGCGTTGCCGCCGGAGCGGCTCGAGATCCAGCCGCGCGTACTCTGGAAGGCGTTCCTCGACGCCGGCTCGATGCTGCTGCTGCTCGCCCTGATCGTGCTGTCGCGCTCCCTGCGAGATGCGGGTCTCACGCCGCTGCTGCTGCCGCTGCCGTGACACGCCAGCTCAAGCAGGATCTTTTCGGACGCGTGCTGTTGCAGGACGATCCGGTCCATGGCCGACTGGTCGCTCGCGACATCGGCGCTGCGCGCCCCTGGCTACGCTGGCTGGCCCGCCATCTCGCCCGACGCGAGGTACGCGCGCTGCGTCGGCTCGAAAGCCTGCCGCGGGTGCCTCGGGTGCTCGAGGCGGACCGCGAGCGCACGCTGCGCTCGTGGATCGACGGAGAGCCGATGCACGTCGCCCGTCCCCGGGACCCCGCGTACTTCCGCGAGGCCCTGCGACTGCTGCGCTGCCTCCACGCGCGCGGCGTCGTGCACAACGACCTCGCGAAGGAGCCGAACTGGCTGGTCACGTCGGAGGGTCTGCCGGCGCTCGTCGATTTCCAGCTGGCGCTGTGCCGTGACCGGTCGACCCGACTGTTCCGGAGCCTCGCACACGACGACCTGCGACACCTGCTCAAGCACAAGAGAACCTATCTGCCAATGCGCCTGACAGCCCGCGAGCGACGCATCCTCGCCACGCCGTCGCTGGTCACGCGGATCTGGATGTCGACCGGCAAGCGCGTCTATCGGTTCGTGACGCGTCGCCTGCTTCGCTGGTCGGACCGCGAAGGTGCCGGCGACCGGCAGCTGTAGTACGCTCCCACGCCCATGCCAGCCTGTCACGCCCACAATCTCCGTAAGCCAGACAGTGGCCACCCGCGTCCATATGGCGTGCGCGTCGCGCTGCGACCGGGCGACCCTTTTGCCAAGCTGCTCGGTGCCGACTGGAGCCGCACACACTGGTTCGAGACTGTCGCCGAACGGGACGCCGCGCTCGCCGAGATGAGCCGCGAACACGAATACTCGCGGCGCGGCGACTCCCCGGCGCTGGTCTTCTCGAAAGTCGAGAAGCTCGCCGAGAGCCGCGCGCGCTGAAAGCAGGACGACCGCGCTGGGCCAGCGGCGCGCGCGCCACCCGTGCAAGACTTGCCTAGAAGGTCCGGCCGAGAAACAGGTAAAACCCCGTCTCGCCGCCATCGGAGAAACCGGTGCCGAGATAGACGGGGCCGACCAGCGTGTCCAAACCGAGGAACAGGCTGCCGTGCCGCTGTGCGGAGCTCAACGAGATGTCGCGACGTCGATCCCAGACGTTGCCGACTTCGAGCGACAGGCCGAGATAGGCAGGCACGTTGAGAAAGCCCTCGCCACCCCGGCCGATCTGTCGATAGAACAGCGTCCTCGCAATCGCAAAGTGCGCACCGCTGATCGCATTCGGCGCGAGTCCCGATAGGTTCAGGAAACCGCCGAGCGGAAACAGCGAGCGCACCTCGACACCGCCGCCGATGTTGGTGCCGGCCGAGGCCCAGAAAGCGGCCGTGCTGCGGCCGCGCGAGGCGGCAACGAGCCAGTTGGCCGAGAGCGCCTCGGCGTCACCCCTCGAACCGAGCTGCGGGGTTTCACCGCGCCACTCGAGCGCGAAGGACTGGCCGCGCCGGGGGAAATTGACGTCGTCGAGGCGGTCGTAGGAAAAGCGGGCGAAGTACTGGCGAAGGTCGAACTCGCTGTCGGGCAGCAGCGGGTCTCCGAGCCGCACCTTGGAGCTGCCGGTTTCGCGCCGCAACCCGACACGGATCTCGCCCCAGTCGCCGAGTTCGCGCCCGGCATCGACGCCGAATTCGAAACGGCGCAGGCGATACTCGGCGAGACGAGCGCCGTCCTCGATCAGCGGCACGTTGCGCAGCTCGACGCGCGCGAGCGGCATCAGGAAATAGCGGGCCTGCGCGTCGAGCGGCACGAACAGCTCGGTGGCCACCTTGGGCGACTCGCCAACCTGCAGGTCCCAGACCCACTCGGCACCACGCGAAGTGAGCTCGGCGAGCACGAAACGCGCGGCCGCATTGAAACTCGAGTTGCCCTCGAAGTCGTCCTGCAGGTTCAGGCCGAAGCGCACGTAGTTCGGCCCCCAGGAGTTGCGCCTGGCCTCGAGCAGCAGTCCGTGACGGCCACCCTCCTGGGCGACCCGGTAATCGAGCAGCTCGAGATTGCCCTGCCCATAGAGGCGCGTCACGCGCGCGGCGAGCTCGCTGGGGTCCGCCTGACGGCCGACGAGGTCGCCGAAGCGGCTCAGCAGCGCAGGCGCGTAGCGCTCGGAACCCGCGGCCGCCGCGACATAGTCGATGGTCGGCGGCGGCTTGCGCTGACCGGCGCGGCGCGCCAGCCACGCGGAGTAGCCCGCCTCGTCGAGCGCGAGCGCGGCAAGACGGTCCGCCTGACGTTCGGTTGCCTCCCGCCCGAGCACGATGGCGCGCGCGATCTGCGAGAAGTCGAAACTCGAGGCCTCACCGAGCGCGGGATCGATCAGCACGTCTCGCTCACCGAGCGAGCGCCGCTGCCGCTCGGCGTTGCGCCGGATGAAGATCGCGAGCATCTGATTGGAGATCGTCGGCACGGAATCGAGACGCCGTCGCGGCAGCAGCGGAAAGCTCACATCGACGGCGATCACGACATCGACATCCATTGCGCGCACGACATCGATCGGCAGGTTGTCGACGAGTCCGCCATCGACCAGCAGGCGCCCTTCCTGCTCGACCGGCGCGAACACGCCCGGAGCGGACAGGCTTGCCCGCATCGCCCGGGTCAAGTCGCCGCGATCGAGGATCACGGGCTCGCCAGTCTCGAGATCGGTCGCTACGGCGCGGAACGGGATCGGCAGATCGTCGAAGGTCGCGATGTCGGCCACCGGCAGCGTGAGCTGGCGCAGCAGCTGAGTGAGCTTCTGGCCCTGGATCAGCCCCTTCGGCAGTTTGAAGTCGCCGCCACGCAGCCCGAGCGGGAAGCGCACCAGGAAATTCTGGTCCTCTGCCTTGCGTCGGAACGTCAGATCGGCACGCGGCGGGCGGTCGCGTACCGCGTCCTGCCAGTCGACCGAGGTCATCACGGCTTCGATCCGCGCCGCATCGAGACCGCTCGCATAGAGCCCGCCGATCACGGCGCCCATGCTCGTGCCAGCGATCGCGTCGATGGGAATGCGCAGTTCCTCGAGACGCCGCAACACCCCGATATGAGCCATGCCTCGGGCACCCCCACCGGAGAGCACGAGACCGACGCGCGGGCGGGCGGGCGCAGCACTCGGCGCGTCGCCGGCTGCGGCCATGGCCGTCGCCGCGGCGACGACAGCGCATGCCAGCATCATCAGCACTGCTACGTTGCGCGCAGTGTGAATTCGCCCGGGCCGGGCAGCCAGTCCACTCATGAGACGGCAGAATACCAGCCCCGACCGCCTTCACCGATAATGCCCGGATGCGACTTCGAGCCGAACTTGGCGTGCTGCCGCGCGCGACGACCCTGCTGCTTGCTTCGCTCGTCCATGGCGGTGAGGCCGCCGCCGGGCCGCTCGGCGCGGACTCGGAGGCGCTGCCGGCGGAGGTCATCGTCACGGCGAGCCGCAGGATCGAATCCCGCCTCGACTACTACGGCAGTGTCTCGCTGCTCGATCGCGTCGAGATCGACCGCATAGGCGCGACACATGCCGTCGAGGTGCTGAATCGCGCCGCCGGTGTCTACCTGCAGCGCGGCAGCGGACAGGAAAGCCTGACCGCGATCCGTTCCCCAGTGCTGACCGGTGCGGGCGCCTGCGGCGCCTTCCTAGTGCTCGAGGACGGCATGCCCATCCGCCCGGTCGGATTCTGCAACGTCAACGAATTCTTCGAGCTCAACATCGCGCAGGCGCATCGCGTCGAGATCGTGCGCGGACCCGGTACGGTCGCTTTCGGCGCCAATGCCGTGCATGGGATCGTCAACGTGCTGACACCCGCAGTGACCGAACTCGCGCCGCTGCGGATTGGCGCCGATCTCGGCAGCGACAGCCTGCGGCGCCTGCGGTTCGAGACGGGCGCCGGCGCATTCGGCGCCTACGGCATCTGGAGCCGCGACCCCGGCTATCGCGCCGACTCGGGTGGCGAGGAGGCCAAGCTGAACCTGCTCTACGACGGCGAGGTCGGCGATGCGACGCTGCGGTTGCGCGCCGCGGGCACCGTCCTGAATCAGGAGACCGCTGGCTTCGTGCGCGGCTTCGACGCCTACCGGGACCCCCTGCTGCGGCGCTCTAATCCGAACCCGGAGGCTTTTCGAGACGCCTGGAGCACCCGGCTCGGCGCCGAAGCGGTCTGGAGCGGATGCGAAGGCTGCAGTCACGAGCTGCGGGTCGTGCTGCGCCGATCCGCGATGGAATTCCTGCAGCACTTCCTGCTCGGCAAGCCGCTCGAGCGCAATGCGCAGCGCAGCCTGGCCGTCTCGGCGGGGACGTTGCGTCCGTTGCGCAAGGCGTGGGAACTGCGCGCCGGACTCGACCTCGAGCTCAGCGATACCGAACTGCTCGAAGTGCAGTCCGGCCCGACGACGGAGGGCAGCGCGACTGCGCGGGCGATCCGCCCCGCCGGACGCCATTACGACTACAGCGTCGCGGGCGCCACGGCGGGTGCATACGTCGATCTGCGCTGGCGCCCCAGCGAGCGCTGGGCCGCCGGCGCAGCGCTGCGCGTGGAGCGCACGCGCTACCGCTACGACAACCGGATGCTCGACGGCAACACCGACGAGTCCGGCCAGCCCTGCCCCTTCGGCGGCTGTCTGTTCAGCCGGCCCGCGGACCGCACCGACCGGTTCTCGGATCTGTCGCCGCGCCTCGAACTCGCCTACGCGCCCGACGGCCCGCAGCGCCTCTACGTCGCCGCCGGACGCGGATTCCGCCCGCCAGAGACCACGGAGCTGTACCGGCTGCAGCGCCAGCAGCGCATCGCAAGCCTGGGCTCGGAGACGCTCGAGAGCCTCGAGGCGGGCTGGATCGGCCAGTGGCGCACACTGCACGCCTTTGCAACCGCGTTCACGATGCGCAAACGCGGCCTCGTCATCCGCGACAGCAACGGCTTCAACATCAGCGGCGGCCGGACCAGGCATCACGGCGTCGAGTACGAGTTATCGGCCGATCTCGGGTCGCGCTGGCAGATCGCCGTGGCCGGCAGCCACGCGCGGCACCGCTACGACTTCGATGCACTGGTCGAAGGTGGCGAACAGATCGTCTCCGGCCGCGACGTCGACACTGCGCCCCGGGCGCTGCACAGTCTGCGCCTGCAGTACGCGCCGCGGGACGCACTCGTGGCCGAGCTGGAGCTGATCAATGTCGGGCCCTATTTCGTCGATGCCTCGAACGAGCGCCGTTACCCCGGTCACGTGCTCACCAATCTGCGCATCGACTGGCGCCCTGTCGGGCCCTGGCGCAGCTCGCTGCGTCTCATCAACGCGTTCGACCGCCGCTATGCGGATCGGGCCGACTTCGCGCAGGGAGACTACCGCTACTTCCCGGGTGCCGGCCGCAGCCTTGTCCTCGACGTCGAATACGTCGTCGGCGCACCGTGAAGTCTTCGTCGATGCCTGACGCCGCCGCTGTCCGTAACCGGACGGACTCAGCGGGGATGGCAACCGCGCAGCGGCTGCTCGCGAAGCTGCTCGCGCACTCCGGCGAGCTGATCCTCGTGCTCGGCCACAATGGTACGCCGCGCATTGCGAGCCCGGCCGTCGCGCGCCGGCTCGGCCTCGACCTCCCCGACCTCCGCATCCATCGGCTGCTGCGTCGCGTGCATCGCGGGCATCGCGCCGACGCGCTGCGGCTCGCGCGTCGCCTTGCGACTGGCAGCGCCGCCGAAGCCTCCATCGCGCTATCGCTCCGTGACGCAGCGGGCGCCTGGCAGTGGTTCGAGGTCACCGTCGCCGACATGCACGGAGACCCCGACGTTGCAGGCCTGCTGCTCGTCGCGCGCGACCTTGAGGCACGACCTGCCACACGGGCCGAATGCGATGCGGCGCTCGAGGGTGTAGAGGTCTTCGTCTGGGAGCAGGACCTCGTCACGCGCCGCATCCGTTGGCTGAGCCCGCCGGACAGCTTAGGCGCGTTCGGCGCGCTCGCGCGCACGCACGACGAGGCGGCATGGCTCGACTCGGTGCACACCGATGATCGCGAGCGGGTGCTCGGCGAGTACGAGCGATTCGAGCGATCGGGCGCGACACGCCTCGAAGTCGGCTTCCGCTTCCGGATGCCAGGGACAGGCGAGTACCGCCACCTACTCGAGCGCTGCCACCGCGCCGGTATCGATCCGCACTCCGGTGCGCCGCTGATCCGCGGCGTCGTTCTCGACCTCACCGAACAGAAGCGCGTCCAGCAGGACCTGCTCCGTTCCCGCGAACGCTTCGATCTGGCGCTCGAGTGCACCGCCATCGGCTACTACGAGTGGTCGATCGCCGACGATGGCATCGAGGGGAGCGAGGACTGGTGCGATCAGCTGGGGCTGCGCGGCGCGGACGGACGCTGCCGCGGTTCGCGACTCACCGAGGCGATGCATCCCGACGACCTGCCGGACTGGCTGCTCAGCCGCGATCGGCATGCGGCGGGCCTGACGCCATTCGCCGAATGCCACTACCGCGTGCGCGCGCGACGCGGAGCGTGGCGCTGGATCTTCGATCGCTCCCAGATCGTCGAGCGCGACACCGAAGGGCGTCCAGCGCGTTGGGCCGGGATCTTCATGGACGTCGATGCCACGCACCGCGCGCAGCTCGCGCTCGGCGACGCGGAGGCACGGCTAGGCACCGCCGTCTGGGCCGCGCACATCGGCCTGTGGGAACTAGACGTGAGCAGCCGACGCGCGCGCTGGTACAGCAACTGGTGCGAGATCGAGGGCATCGACCCCTGCGAGGGGCCCGACCACGTTGCACTGTGGGACGCGAACATCCACCCGGACGACTGCCCGGCGGCGGCGGCGGCTTTCACCGCGCTGCTCGAGAACCGCCAAGACCACTATGAAAGCGAGTACCGGGTGCGCACGCGCAGCGGTCAGTGGCTGTGGATCCAGGAGCGTTCCCGCGCCGTGCAACGCGACCGCGACGGCCATCCGCTGCGGATCGTCGGCACCTGCCTGAACGTCCACGCCCGCAAGCTTGCCGAGCAGGAGCTCCGCGATTCGCAGATGCGGCTGCAGGCGATCGCGATGAATTCGTCGGACTGGCTGCTTCTGCTCGACACCGGCCTGCGCATCGTCGCGGCCAACCGCGTCTTCCGCGGTATCGCCCCGGAGCAGCTGCTCGGGAGGAACGCCGTCGAGGTCAGCGAACCGGTGAACCGTCCGGCCATCGCCGCCTTCCTCGAATCGACGCTCGCTTCGGACGGGATCCGCGAGATGCACGAGGCCGTCACGACCGCAGCCGGGCAGACCCGGCATTTCCTGATTCGCGCCCAGTCCGTGCGGCACGAGGGCCGCACCGTTGCCATCGCGGTGACGGCGACCGAACTGACCGAGATGCTGAGGCAGCGGCAGCTCCTCGAACTGCAGGCCCGCATCCTCGAGACGATGCGCGAGGGCGTCGTGCTCGTCGACGATCGCAACCAGGTCCGACTGACGAATCCGGCCTTCGACCGCCTGTTCGCGACTGCGCCGGGGGAGCTGCTCGGCCGTCCGGTCGGTTCGCTGCTCGGCGGCGATGGCGCGGGCATGCGCCGCGTCGGCGCGGAGCTCCTGCGGCAATTGGCGGCACCGAGCCCGAGTCCTGTCGAATTCGAATGCATGCGGGCCGATGGCACGACCTTCTTCGCCTCCTGCGTCGTCACGCCCGTCGTGATAGACGGGCGCGACCACTGGCTCGCGGTTCTAAACGACGTCAGCGAGCGCAAGGTGCTCGAACGCGAGATCCTCGAGGTCAGCAACCGGGAGCAGCACCGCATCGGCAACGACCTGCACGATGGCCTCGGCCAGGAACTGACCGGCGTTGCGCTGATGCTGCGCGCGCTCGCCATGCGGATCCGCCGCGAGCACCCCGGAGCGCTGCGCGAGGTGGACGACATCGTCGAGCTCGTCAGCCGCAGCATCGAGAGCACACGCGCCCTCGTCCGCGGCCTGTCGCCCGTGTCGCTCGAACGCGGCGGGCTGATTCCCGCGCTCCGCACGCTCGCCGCGAGCTCACGCGAGGCCTATGCGGCGGCCATCGCGCTGCGCACTCGCCTGAGCCAGCCGCTGCGCATCGATGCGAGCGCCGCGAATCACCTCTACCGCATCGTGCAGGAGGCGATCAACAATGCGGTGCGCCACGGCCGCGCGAGCCGCATCACGCTGCAGTTGACTGTCGATGCGAGCCGCGTTCGGCTGAGCATCCGCGACAACGGCCGCGGTCTGCCGCCGGGGGGCGCGCCAGGCAACGGCCTCGGCCTGCGGACGATGCACTACCGCGCCCACGTGGTCGGCGGCGATCTGACGGTCGAGAACCACCCGCATGGCGGAGTCATCGTGCGCTGCGCGATCCCGCACGTGCTGCGCGAACCACAAGGCCCGGAAGCGGCGCAGCTACGCGCCATCGAACGCGCCCACCGACGGCGGGGCGACTTCGGCTGAGAGCGGCGCGGGCCGGACGCCGAGGGCCGACGTGGCGTTACGGCACGCCCGGGGGCGGCCGCAGCGCACGTCGCTAGCGGATGCGGACACGGTGCAGACCAGGCAGCGGCACCGGCCAGCGCAGCGGCAGCTGCTCGAGCTCCTGACGCAAGATCTGCGAGACGGCGAGGTCGCGGAACCACTTGCGATCGGCGGGAACCAGATACCAGGGCGCATGCTCGGTGCTGCAACGGGCCAACATGGCCTCGAATGCGGCGCGGTACGCATCCCACTGGCCGCGCTTGCGCAGATCGTCGGCGTGAAACTTCCACTGCTTCGCGCGCTCCCGGAGCCGCTCCTCGAGGCGGCGCTTCTGCTCGTCCTTGCTGATCTGCAGGAACAGCTTGACCACCCGCGTGCCCGACTCGACCAGCAGACGCTCGAAGTCGTTGATCTGGGAGTATCGTCGGCTCCAGACCGACTCGGGCGCCAGGCCGTCGACGCGCACGATCAGCACGTCCTCGTAGTGCGAGCGGTTGAACACGGCGACCTCGCCGCGTGCGGGTGAGTGCGGATGCACCCGCCAGAGAAAGTCGTGGGCGAGTTCCGCGGCCGAGGGCGTCTTGAAGGACGTCACCGTGCAGCCCTGCGGATTGAACGCGCTGAACACGCGCCGGACCGTGCTGTCCTTGCCGCCGCCGTCTATGGCCTGCAGCACGACCAGCATGGCATGGCGCCCGTCAGCGTACATCTTGTACTGCAACTCGCCAAGGCGCCGGAGATTCTCGGCCGTCGCGGCTTCGGCGGCCTCGCGCTCCCAGCCGAACGTCTCCGTTGCACGGGCGTCGCGGATCCGCGGTCGCGTGCCGGGATTGATACGGAGTCTGCCGGGCAGATCGCGACGTGAAACGATTCCTTTGCCCATGCCGATCTCCGACGTCAAGCCCGGCGCCGCGTGCGCCGGATCGCGCCTGCCGCAGGAATCTGCTGAGTGATGCAGTGGATGTTGCCGCCACCGAGCAGGATCTCGCGCGCCGGGACGCCCACCACGCGCCGACCCGGGAACAGGCGACGGAGCATCGCGAGCATGCGCCCGTCGTGGCGCGGATCCAGCAGCGGCGCGATCACGCCACCGTTCGCGATGTAGAAATTCACGTAGCTCGCCGCAAGCCGCTCGCGTGCACGACGTGGTCGCGCGCCCGCGCGGGTCAGCACGCCGGATGCCTCGGCGCGCGTCATGTAGAGCGGCCCCGGCATCGGCAGCTTGTGCACGCGGAGCCGACGCCCGCGGGCGTCACGCTGCTCCATCAGGCGCTCGAACGCATCGCGCGAGATACGATGCTGCGGATCGCGACCGTCGTCGGTCCACGTCAGCGCGACCTCGCCGGGCCGGGTGAAGCAGGCCAGATTGTCGACATGCCCGTCGGTCTCGTCATTGAACACCCCATCCCCGAGCCAGATGATGTGCCTGGCACCGGTATATGCGAGCAGCGCGGCCTCGATCTGGGCGCCCGTGAACGCCGGATTGCGGTTGCGATGGAGCAGACATTGCTCGGTCACGAGCAGTGTGCCCTCGCCATCGCTGTGGATCGCGCCACCCTCGTTGACGATTGGCGCACGGTAGCGGTCGAGTCGTTCGATCTCGAGCACCTTGCGCGCGACGAGATCGTCCTGGTCCCACGGGAAGTACAACCCGCCGCGCAGCCCGCCCCAGGCGTTGAAGCGCCAGTCGACGCCCCTGACGCAGCCCTTGTCGTCGACCACGCAGGTTGGACCCACGTCGCGCATCCACGCGTCGTTGCTGCTGAGTTCCACGACGCGGATACCGGCCGGAAGCGCGGCGCGCGCGAATTCGAACTGGGCCTGCGAGGCGCCAACCGTCACGGGTTCGAACTGGGAAATGGCCACGGCGACAGCCGCGAACGCACGCTGCGCCGGCAGCGCACCCTCCCGCCAGTTGTCCGGCCGCTCTGGCCAGAGCATCCAGCACCCGGCGTGCGGCTCGAACTCTCCGGGCATCCGGAAGCCGTCTGCGGCAGGCGTCGTCTCGAGTGTTCTCGACATGCCGGCATTGTAGCCAAGCACCCTGGCCGCAGGCCGGCCGGGCACTCGGTGTGGCTGTGCTACGATTCGCGCCCGGATTTCGAGGAGATGCCCCAGCATGTCGACCTCCGCCAAGCCCGTCATCGCGCCACCCGCCGGAGGCGCCAAGATCTCGATCCAGGCAGGCAAGCTGCACGTCCCCGACCACCCCATCGTGCCTTTCATCGAAGGCGATGGCACGGGCCCCGACATCTGGCGTGCGAGCGTCAGGGTGATCGATGCGGCGGTCGCGAAGGCCTACGGCGGCAGGCGCAGGATCCACTGGCTCGAGGTCTACGCGGGCGAGAAGTCGAACAAGCTGTTCAACACCTGGCTGCCCGACGAGACCGTCACCGCGTGCCGCGAGTATCTCGTCTCGATCAAGGGACCGCTGACGACGCCCGTTGGCGGTGGCATCCGCTCGCTGAACGTCGCGCTGCGCCAGCTGCTCGACCTGTACGTCTGCCTCCGGCCCGTCCGCTGGTTCAAGGGCGTGCCCTCGCCTGTCAAGGCGCCCGAGAAAGTCGACATGGTGATCTTCCGCGAGAACACCGAGGACATCTATGCCGGCATCGAGTTCGAGCAGGGCTCCGCCGAGAACCAGAAGTTCAAGGAGCTCCTCAAGGAACACTTCCCGAAGGCGTACGCAAAAATCCGCTTCCCGAACACGTCGGGCATCGGCATCAAGCCCGTGTCCCAGGAAGGCACGGAGCGGCTGTTCCGCGCCGCCGTCGAATATGCGATCGTCAACAAGCGCAGGAGCGTGACGATCGTCCACAAGGGCAACATCCAGAAGTTCACCGAAGGCGCGTTCCGCAACTGGTCCTATGCACTCGCCGAACGCGAATTTCCGGGCCAGACCTACACCTGGGAACAGTGGGAGCGCACCAAGGCCGCCAAGGGTGAGAGGGCAGCCAATGAGGAGCAGGATGCGGCCAGGAAAGCCGGCAAGGTCATCATCAAGGACGCTATCGCGGACATCACACTCCAGCAGGTGTTGACGCGACCCGACGAGTTCGACGTCATCGCCACCTGCAACCTCAATGGCGACTACCTCTCCGACGCGCTCGCCGCGCAGGTCGGCGGCATCGGCATCGCGCCGGGTGCCAACATCAATTACATGACCGGCCATGCCGTCTTCGAGGCCACTCACGGAACGGCGCCGAAATACGCCAATCTCGACAAGGTCAACCCGGGTTCCGTGATCCTCTCGGGCGAGATGATGCTGCGCTACATGGGTTGGACCGAGGCGGCCGATGCGATCATTGCGGCGATGGACCGGACGATCGGGCAGAAGACGGTCACCTATGACTTCGCTCGCCTCATGGAAGGCGCCACCGAGGTCAAGTGCAGCGAGTTCGGCGACGCGCTGATCCGCAATCTCTGACGGAACCGCCGAACTGAGCCAGGCGGACGACCTCGCACAGTCCTGCGCCCGGCAGATCGCCGAGGCGTTCGCCGGCTACAACGCGGATTTCCGCGCGATCACGCGCCGGGCGCCGCAGCGGTTCGAATCGCGCGACTGGAAGGGCAGCCAGTCGGACGCCGTCGAACGCATCGAGCTCTACGACCGCTGGGTCGACATCGCCATCGCGGAACTTCGCCTGCGGCTCGGTGAGCGGGTCCTCGATCGAGGTCTCTGGGCCGCGATCCGCAATGCTTTCGCGATCGAAATCGAGTCGCTCCCCGATCGGGAGTTCACCAAGACCTACTTCAGCTCGATCACGCGACGTCTGTTCGGCACGGTCGGTGTCGCACCCGAGGTCGAGTTCGTCGCGACCGACCTCGATCCGCTGGCCGGCCGTCTCGATACGCCCGTCACACGCAGCTACGAGAACAGAGGCGCGCTGAACCTGCTGTTCGAGGACCTGCTTGGAGATCTGCGCTTCCGCGCGCCCTGGCGCGATCTGGAGAAGAGCGCGGCACAGGTGGCTGCCGAGGTGACGGCGAGGCTCGCTGCGAGCGGTGAGCGCCGCGGCGTCCTCGCTGTCGAGATCATCCCGCAGGTATTCTACCAGTTCACACGCGCGTACGTGGTCGGGCGCGTGGTCGGACGCGACTGGACCAGACCGCTCGTGCTCGCGCTCAAGAGCACCGAACGCGGGATACTCGTCGACGCGACCATGCTGACCGAGGATGACATCTCGATCGTCTTCAGCTTCACGCGCTCCTACCTGCACGCCGACCTCGAGCGCGTCGTCGATGTGGTCGCCTTCCTGAAGAACCTGATGCCGCGCAAGCCCGTCAGCGAGCTCTTCACGGTCCTTGGGCGCGCCAAGCAGGGCAAGACAGAGCGTTACCGCGAGATCATGCGTCACCTCGGTCAGTCCACCGACCTGTTCGTTCAGGCACCCGGTGAGCGTGGCCTCGTGATGGTCTGCTTCACGCTGCCTTCGCTCGATGTCGTTTTCAAGGTGATCCGCGACCGTTTCCCCTACCCCAAGAACATCCTGCGTCAGGACGTGCTCGACAAGTATCGCTTCGTCTTCAAGCACGATCGGGCGGGCCGACTGGTGGACGCGCAGGAGTTCAAACGGGTGCGCCTGCCGCGCTCGCGATTCGCGCCCGAGCTCCTCGAGGAGCTGCTCGCGGAGACG
The DNA here is from genome assembly GCA_037444685.1 of Gammaproteobacteria bacterium. Lineage (GTDB taxonomy): Bacteria > Pseudomonadota > Gammaproteobacteria > Steroidobacterales > Steroidobacteraceae > UBA964. The sequence continues at coordinate 62,174 of JBBILX010000005.1, read as the reverse complement.
GCGGATACCGTGCACGCCGATGGCGAGGATCTGATCTTCGACCACATGTACATAGAGCGGCGCATGGCGCCCTTGAACCTGTTCCTGCGCGAGGCGCCGGCCGAGGCGGCCGAGCGCGCCGTGATCGACTATGGTCAGTGCATCCGCGACCTCGCGTACACGAACATCTTCGCCGGCGACCTGCTGCTGAAGAACTTTGGCGTCACGCGGCATGGCCGCGTGATCTTCTACGACTATGACGAGCTGTGCCGCGTGACCGACTGCCGCTTCCGTGAGATGCCGCAGGCTAGCAGCGAAGAGGACGAAATGCGAGGCGAGTCCTGGTTCTACGTCGCCGACAACGACGTGTTTCCCGAGACCTTCCTCAATTTCCTGGCGTTCAGCGACGAGCAGCGAGCGGCATTCATGCGGTTCCATGCCGAGATCCTGACCGCAGACTTCTGGCGCGGCGTGCAGGAGCGTGTCCGCGCCGGCGAGTTCATGGAGGTGCTGCCCTACCAACCCTACCGGGTCCGGATCGCAAGCAGCTACTGAGCCGCTGCGCGCACCGCTTCTGGCCCGCCGTCAGCTGGCAGCCTCAAAACCCTCGGAGGAGCACGGATCGCGCGCCATGGCCTGCGCCACGCGCTCGGCCGCCGCGGCTGCTGCGCGGGCCTCGACGACCTCCCGGCCACCGGTCCCGAGACCCTGACGGATCTCGTGCTCGAGACCGGGCGCGGCGAAGCCCCGCCCTGGACGCGTCGCAGCGAGCAGCCGCGCGAAATACACGGCCTTCGCCTCGACTGAGGGTGAACGATGCTCGGGAACCCTGCGCGCGTCGCGCGTCGCGGCCTCGACTGCCGCGGCGAGCCTCCACCTCCGACCGATACCCGCCGCCGCAGCGGGCGCGAGCATCCCAACCAACGTGGCGTGTGTCGAAGCGTCGATCCGCAGGCCCTGGCTCGATTCGACCACCGCGACCGCGCGCCGCGCGAGCCCCTCGGCACCGTGACTGACGATGGCTGCGAGGGCCGCGGTCGCAGGAGATCCGCGCTGCGATGCGGCCATGGCGCGTGCCGCAGCGGCGCTCGCGATGGCATCGAGCCACGCCTGGCGAGCCTGCTTCGGTCGATCGACGTCGGCGAACAGCAGCCGATGGACCTCGCGCAGTGCCTCGCAAGCGTCAGGACACCCGTCGAGCGTGCGACCGAGTGCGAACGCGTCGGCCAGAGCCCGCCAGGATTGCGGCCGCACGCCGAGCGCCTCGATCTGCGACTCGAGCGCCCGATCGGCGAGCTCGAGCAGCCTGGCCAGCTCGGTAGCCGGTATCGTCGGCTGATGTCGCCGCATGCTCAACGAGACGAATGCAGGAGGATCATGCCGTGATGCTCGCGGAGAGCCGGTGGCCGGTCCATCGCGTCGGGCGCAATCCGCCGACCGCTTCACGCTTCGGCAGCTGCGTCGAGCGCCTGCAGCAGATCCGCCCGCAGGTCGTCGAGGTCCTCGAGCCCGATCGACAGGCGCACCGTTCCGGGGCGGATGCCCGACTGCGCAAGCTGTTCGGCGGTGAAATCCCTCGGCCGGATCATTTGCGGCGGCAGCACGAGCGACTCGGTGGAACCTAGGCTCGCGGTGGTCGCGAACAGCTCGAGCGCCTCGGCGAAGCGCCGGCCAGCCTCCGCGCCGCGCCGCAACTCGAAGGTGATGACCGTACCGAAGTCGCGCATCTGCGCGCGCGCGAGCGCCGCCTGAGGATGATCATCGAGTCCCGGATACCGCACACGCTCCACTTCGGGGTGGCCGCGCAGCAGCTCTGCGAGCGCCATCGCGCTGGCGGACTGGGCACGGTAGCGCAGGAAATAGGTACGCAGTCCCTGCAGCAGCAAGAAGGCCGCGTGCGGGTCCAGCGTGGCACCGAACAGTCCCCAGTCAGGTCGCATCGACTCGATGAGCTCGCGCCGCGCGATCACCGCACCACCCATCACGTCGCCCGCGCCCGAGGCGAACTTTGTCAGGCTGTGCACATAGACGTCGATCGGATAATCGCCGTGCTGGTGGAAGCCGGCAAAGGTGTTGTCGAGGACGGTCAACGCGCCATGGCGTCGCGCGAGCTCCGTGATGCGCGCGAGGTCCGCGATCTTCAACACCGGGTTGGTCGGGCTCTCGAAGTGCATGAGACGGGTCGGCGTCGAAGCCAGCACACGCTCGACGCTGTCCAGGTCCTCGATCGAGAGCATCGTATGCCGTACGCCGAAGCGGTCCAGGAGCCGGCGGATGATCTGTCGCGTCGGGTTGTATGTCTCGATGAAGCACAGCACGTGATCGCCGGCACGAGTCAGGGAAATCAGCGTCTGCGCAATCGCGCTGACACCGGAGGCGCAGACCATGCAGTCGTCTCGACCCTGCAGTTCGGCCAGCAGTGTTTCGAGCTGGCGGAGCGTAGGGTTTGACGTGCGCGAATAGAAGAACCCCGGTCGCTTCCCCGTCAGCGCCCGCAGCGTCTCTTCGATCGAATCGAACTCGAACTTGACAGTCTGGTAGACGGGCGCCACGACTGGATGATTGTCCGGCGGCAGCTCGATCCGGGGTGGATGATTGACGCGCGTGGTCTTCTTCATCTGGGCTCCACGATCGCTGCGTCAGGCGCCGTGCGCGAGACGCTCGGCAAACCCGAGGAGCCGCTGCGCGCCAAGGTCGAGCGTCTCGTCGCGTTTCGCGATGCAGATCCGCAGCAGCGACAGGCGCGGCCGCGAGGCGTAGAACGGCGACAGCGGAATCAGGGCCACGCCTGCCTCGCGGATCAGCCGCTCGGCGATCTCGACGTCGGCCGCATCGGTCAGGGCCGAGAAGTCGAGCAGCTGGAAGTACGTGCCGGCCGAGAGCGGCAGGACGATGCCGCTGCCGGCCAAGGCAGCGCGCAGCCGGTCGCGCTTGGCGGCGAAGAAGTGGGGAAGGCCGCGCCAGGCATCGGGTCTGCGTTCGAGGTAACGCGCCACAGCGTGCTGCGTCGGAGTGTGCAGGCTGAACGTGTTGAACTGATGCACCTTGCGGAATTCGCGCATGAGCGTCGGCGGTGCGACGCAATAGCCGAGCCGCCAGCCGGTCACATGTAGCGTCTTGCCGAATGAGAAGACGGCCAGGCTCCGTTCCCGCAGCTCCGGGTGCGCGACGACGCTGACGTGGGTCGCGCCGTCGAAGACCACATGTTCATAGACCTCGTCGGCGAGCACGAGCGTATCGCGCTCGCGCAGCACCGCGGCTAGCTCATCGAGCTCCCCCCTGTTGTGCACCGCGCAGGCCGGGTTGTGCGGATTGTTGAGGATCACGAGACGCGTGCGCGGGGTCAGCGCAGCCCGCACGTGTTCCCAGTCGATCGAGAAGCCGGGCGGCATGAGCGGTATGCGGACGCAGCGACCGCCCGCGAGGCGCACCACCGGCTCGTACGCATCGTAGGCGGGATCGAACACGATGACCTCGTCGCCGCGATCGACGACGGCCTGGATGGCCGAGAAAAGTGCCTCGGTCGCGCCGCAGGTCAGCGTGATCTCGGTATCCGGATCGATGTCAACCCCCTGGCACTCGGCGATCTTCGCCGCGATCGCGTGCCGCAGCTGCGGCAATCCATCGCCGTGCGCGTACTGATTCAGTCCTTCGGCCATGGCCTCGCCGACCAGCGCGGCGAGCACCGGGTCAATCGGATAGTCGGGAAACCCCTGTCCAATGTTCAGCGCGCCGGCCTCGGCCGCCCGCCGCGAGATGACGGTGAAGATGGTGGTGCCGATGTCCGGCAGCTTGCCGCGCGGCCTGCTCGCGGTCGCGTCGTCCGGGGCGCTCATTTCTCTGCGGCGCGCGCCATCCGCATCTCACGCTCGCGCCGGCGTTCCTGATGCCGCATCCACAGTGCCGAGAGCACCACGCCCGCGGCGACGATCATCACCATGATCGTCGCGAGCGCGTTGACGTCCGGACTGACGCCGAGACGCACCTTGGAGAAGATCACCATCGGCAGCGTCGACGAGCCCGGTCCCGCGACGAACTGCGAGATCACGACGTCGTCCCACGAGAGGGTGAACGCCAGCAGCCAGCCCGAAACGATGGCGGGCAGGATCAGCGGCAGCGTGATGCTGAAGAACACCCTGGCCGGCCTCGCGCCCAGATCGAGCGCCGCCTCCTCTAGAGAATCGTCGAATCCCGCGAGCCGAGACTGCACGACGACGGTCACGTAGGCCATCGCGAACGTGATGTGCGCGATCGTGATCGTCAGTACCCCGCGCCCGGAGGGCCAGCCGATCAGCTGTTCGAGCGAGACGAACAGCAACAGCAGCGAGAGGCCAGTGATCACCTCAGGCATGACCAGGGGCGCCGTCGTCAGACCGGACAGGAGCGCGCGTCCGCGGAACGGACCGAACCGGGCGAGGACCAGGCCGGCGATGGTGCCGAGCACGACGGCTCCTGTCGCGGTCATTGCCGCGATCTGGATCGAGAGCCAGGCGGCGCCGAGGATCTGCTCGTTGTCGAACAGCAGCCGGTACCACTTGAGCGTCGGCGAGTTGGCGGCATCCCAGACCGTCACGAGCCGCGAGTTGTTGAACGAGAACGCGATCATCGACAGGATCGGCACGTACAGGAAGGCGAAGCCGACGAGCAGCGCAAGTCCGCGAAACCAGCCATTCGACTTCACTTGCGGGCCTCGAGTTCGCGCTTCTGGTAACGCTGGAACAGCATGATCGGTATCACGAGCAGGAGGAGCATGGCGATGGCGACCGCGCTCGCCACCGGCCAGTCGCGGTTCGAGAAGAACTCGTCCGACAGCACGCGGCCGATCATGAGCTGGTCGCTGCGGCCGAGGAGCGACGGTATCACATACTCGCCAACCGCGGGGATGAAGACGAGCAGCGAGCCTGCGATGATCCCGGGCATGGACAGCGGCAGAGTGATGCTCAGGAAGGCCCGCACCGGCCGTGCGCCGAGATCGGCAGCGGCCTCGAGCAGCGTGAGATCGTGCTTCTCGAGATTCGAATACAGCGGCAGGATCATGAAAGGCAGATAGCTGTAGACGATGCCGACGTAGACCGCGAAGTCGGTGTACAGCAGCGACATCGGTTCGTCTATCAGCCCGAGACCCAGCAGCAGATTGTTGATGACCCCGTCGTTCTTGAGCAACCCGACCCAGGCGTAGACGCGCAGCAGGAACGAGGTCCAGAACGGAAGTATCACGAGCATGAGCCAGACGTTGCGGATTGCAGGACTGGAGCGGGCGATCGCGTAGGCCATCGGATAGCCGACCAGCAGGCAGATCAGCGTCGAGATCGCCGCCACCTTGACCGAATAGAGGAAGGTGCTCACGTACAGGTCGTCGGTCAGCAGGAACAGGTAGTTGTTGAGATTGAATGTCACGATGAGCCGGCGCGCGTCCTCGACCCAGTCGAACAGCGGCGCGTAAGGCGGCATCGCGACCTGGACTTCCGAGAAGGAAATCTTGAAAACGATGAGGAACGGCACCAGGAAAAACAGCAGCAGCCACAAATACGGCACCGCGATCACCAGCCGTGAGCCGGTCCACTGACTGCGGATGTAGCGTGACCAGCGCGGCGGACCATAGCGCATGAACAGCAGGATCAGCGGCCCGAAACGCCCGGTGCTCAGGCGGTGCGGCAGCGAATTGTCCGGCGGGCGCGCCATCGGTCGCCGACCGGCCCTACTGGGAAAGCACGACCGGGCTCGTCGGATGCCAGGTCAGGTAGACCGTTTCGTCCCAGGAGATACGCGAGTCGGCGTGACGCTCGATGTTGGGCAGCGTCACGCGGACCATCTTCCCGCTGTCGATGCGCACGAGATAGACGGACAGGTCGCCCATGTAGGCGATCTCCTTGACCACACCCCGCACGCAGTTCTCGCGCGGGTCCGCGGGAGGACTGCGGTCGATGTCGATCTTCTCGGGCCGGATCGCCGCCCAGACCGTCGCGCCCGGCGCGGAGCTGATGCCGTGGTCGACGTAGATCACACCGCCGAGCTCGGCGGACTCGATGCGAACGTGATCGGGTTCGTCCTCGACCAGGGTGCCCTCGAACATGTTGACCGAACCGATGAAGTCGGCAACGAACCTCGAGTTCGGGTACTCGTAAATGTCGGTTGGCGTGCCGACCTGGACGATCTCGCCGCGATTCATCACGCCGATCCGCGAGGCGAGCGTCATGGCCTCTTCCTGGTCGTGGGTGACGACGATGAAGGTCACGCCAAGCTGCTCCTGCAGGTTGATGAGCTCGAATTGCGTGTGCTCGCGCAGCTTCTTGTCGAGTGCGCCGAGCGGCTCGTCCAACAGCAGCAGCTTGGGGCGCTTGACGAGCGCGCGCGCGAGCGCGACGCGCTGTCGCTGCCCTCCGGAGAGCTGATGCGGCTTGCGCTGCGCGAACGGGCCGAGCTTGACGATCTCGAGCATCTCGGCGACCCGTTTCGCGATCTCCCTGGCCGGCAGCCTCTCCTGCTCGAGTCCGAACGCGACGTTGCGCTCCACCGTCATGTGCGGGAACAGCGCGTAAGACTGGAACATCATGTTCACGGGCCGGTCGTACGGTGGGATGTCTGCCATGTCCTGGCCGTCGATGAGGATGCGGCCCGAGGTCGGCGCCTCGAAGCCGGCCAGCATGCGCAGCAACGTCGTCTTGCCGCAGCCTGAGCCTCCGAGCAGACAGAAGATCTCGCCCTTGAAGATCGTCAGGGAGACATTGTCGACCGCGACGAAGTCGCCGAACTTCTTCGTCACTCCCTCGATTCGAACGTACTCCCGGGCGCGATCGACGTGCCGGGAGGGCGCCGCGCCGCCGCGGTCCGCGTTCTGGGTCGCCATCGGCGCGGCGCAGGACTTACTTGCCGGTCTTGAACCGCGTCCAGGTACGCGTCAGCAGGCGCGTGAACTGCGGTGATTCGGCGAGGTCGGGCACGAGCTTCGGCTTGACTTCCTCGGCCGGGTAGATGCCGCGGTCGTTCTTGACCTCTTCCGATACCAGCGGCAGCGAGGCGGCGTTGCTGTTCGCGTAGTTCACGAAGTTGGTGTTCTTCGCGGCGACTTCCGGGCGCAGCAGGTAGTCGATGAACAGATGCGCATTCTTGACGTGCTTGGCATCCTTGGGGATCGCGAGCATGTCGAAGAACACGACCGCCCCTTCGCGCGGGATCAGGTACTTGATCGTGATGCCCTTGCCGGCTTCGTTGGCCCGGTCGCGGGCCTGGAGCACGTCGCCCGACCAGCCGAGCGCCAGGCAAATCTCGCCGTTAGCGAGGTCCTCGATGTACTTCGAGGAGTGCACGTACTTGACGTAGGGCCGGATCGCCATCAGGACCTTCTCCGCGGCCTCGAGGTCCTCGGGCTTCTCGCTGTTGGCATCCTTGCCGAGCCAGATCAGCACGGTGCCGATGACTTCCGATGGCGCATCGAGCAGCGTGACACCGCAGTCAGCGAACTTCGAGACGACCTTCGGGTCGTAAAACATCGCAAAGCTGTCGACGGGCGCATCGGGCATGCGTTCCTTGATCTTGGCCTCGTTATATCCCACCCCTGAGGTGCCCCAGAGGTAGTTCACCGAGTGCTCGTTACCGGGATCGTGGAGCGCCACGCGCTGGGTGATCTCCGGATCGAGGTTCTTGAGGTTCGGCAGCCGGCTCTTGTCGAGCTTCTGGAATACGCCGGCCTTGATCTGGCGCTCGAGGAACGAGGCCGATGGCACCACGATGTCGTAGCCCGTGTTGCCGGCGAGCAGCTTGGTCTCGAGCACTTCGTTCGAGTCGAAGACGTCGTAGTTGACCTTGATGCCCGTTTCCTTCTGGAAATCGTCGAGCACGGTGGTGTCGATGTAGTCCGACCAGTTGTAGACGTTGAGGATCTTCTCCTCGTCCGTATCGAACACCGGCGCCGCCGCAGGCGCTGCAGCGTTCGCGCCCTCGGCGGGCTTTTCGGGCGGAGGCTGACCGCCGCACGCGGCCAGCAGGACGACCAGGGACGTGACGAGCACGCCGTTGCGGGTCGACTCGAGGCTTGGCTGGTTCATGTTGGCGTCCCGGGCCAGAGGCCCTCTCGTGGAATGGGTGCGCGAGTTATATAACAGCGGGCCCGGGCTGGAAAGACGCGCGTCAGACGAGCCCGTCGCGGCGCAATTCCTGGTACAACTGGTCGAGCGAACGCACCACGATGGACAGCAGCGCGTCGATCTCGGCCGCCGAGATGACGAGCGGTGGTGCCACGATCATCGTGTCCCATACGGCACGCATGATCAGGCCGTTGCCGATCACGATCTCACGGCAGCGAAGGCCGACTTCGCCGCGCCTTGGGAAGAACTCGCGCGAGGGCTTGCGCGGGACGAGCTCGATCGCGCCGAACAGCCCGAGACTGCGCGCCTCGCCGACCAGCGGATGGGCAGCCAGCTCACTCCAGCGCCGCGCCCAGTACGGCGCGAGCTCCGCTCGGACCCGCGGCACCACGCCCTCGTCGCGCATCGCCGTGAGGTTGGCCATCGCGACGGCGCAGGCTACCGGATGACCCGAGTAGGTGAAGCCATGGAAGAACTCCCCGCCCCGCTCGACGAGTACGTCGGCGACGCGGTCAGAAACCATCAGCGCGCCGAGCGGCAGGTACCCCGAGGTGATCGCCTTGGCGAGCGTCAGAAAGTCTGGTCGGGTGCCGTAGTGCTCGCAGCCGAACCACTGCCCGGTCCGGCCGAAGCCACAGATCACCTCGTCCGACACCAGCAGGATGCCGTAGCGATCGACGATGCGCTGGATCTCCGGCCAATAGGTCGCCGGCGGGATCACGACGCCACCCGCCCCCTGCACAGGCTCGCCGACGAACGCGGCGACCCGCTCGGGACCGAGCTCAAGGATGCGCTGCTCGAGGGCGCGCGCGGCCTTGAGCCCGAATTCGCCGGGATCGAGATCACCGCCGCATTCGAACCAGTACGGCTGCTCGATGTGCGAGATCCCAGGAATCGGCAGGCCGCCCTGCGCATGCATGGGCTTCATGCCTCCGAGGGAGGCGCCGGCCATCGTGCTGCCGTGATAACTGTTCCAGCGACTGATGATGATCTGCCGCTCGGGCTGGCCCATGAGGTCCCAGTAGCGGCGCACCATGCGCACCATGGTGTCGTTCGCCTCGCTGCCCGAGCCCGTGAAGAACACGTGGTTGAACTGCGGCGGGGTCAGCTCGACCAGCAGGCGGGCGAGCTCGATCGCCGGCGGATTGGCGCACTGGAAGAAGCTGTTGTAGTAAGGCAGTTCGAGCATCTGCCGATGAGCCGCTTCGGCAAGGTCCCGGCGGCCATAGCCCATTGCAACGCACCAGAGTCCGGACATGCCATCGAGGATGCGCCGACCGTCGGAGTCGTAGAGGTAGACACCCTCGGCCCGCGTGATCACCCGCGCCCCCTTGCCGGCGAGCGCCTTGTAATCGGTGAACGGATGCAGGTAGTGGGCCGCGTCGAGCCGCTGCCACTCACGCGTCGTGCGCGCCATGTCTTTGCTCCGGTTCCCTCGGCTCAGACGTTCAGCAGCAGATGCTCGCGCTCCCACGAACTGATCACCTGCAGGAAGACCTCGTACTCGGCCTCCTTGACCAGCGTGAACGCCGAGACGAAGGCCTCGCTGAGGATTTCGATCAGCGGATCGCAGTCCCGGAGCCGGCGGATCGCCTCATCAAGATTGCGCGGCAGCGAGAACGGCAGTTCATGGGCGCTGCCGGTGATCGGATCGGTCGGCGAGAGTCCCTCGACCATGCCGAGATAGCCGCAGGCGAGCGACGCCGCCATCGCCAGATAGGGATTGGCATCGGCTCCCGAGATGCGGTTCTCGACGCGGCGCGACTGCGCATCGGACAGCGGTACGCGCAGGCCTGCCGTGCGGTTGTCGTAACCCCACTGGACGTTGATCGGCGCGACCTGGAAGCGCGTGATACGCCGGTACGAGTTCACGTTGGGAGCCAGCAGCGCCATGGCCGCGGGAAGGTACTTCTGCAGACCGGCGATGTGGGCGAAGAACAGCTGGGACGGCGTGCCGTCCCTCGCGGAAAACACGTTCCGTCCGCTCTCGCGGTCGACGACGCTCTGGTGGATGTGCATGGCGCTGCCGGGCTCCTTCGCATGCGGCTTGGCCATGAACGTCGCGTACATCTTGTGCCGAAGGGCCGCCTCGCGCGCCGTGCGCTTGAACATGAACGCCTGGTCCGCGAGGTCGAGGGCATTGCCGTGCAGCAGATTGATCTCCATCTGCGCCGGACCGTCCTCGTGGATCAGCGTGTCGATTGCGATGTCCTGGTCCTCGCAGAACTGGTAGACGTCGTCGAACAGCGGGTCGAATTCGTTGACGGCGGCGATGCTGTAGGACTGGCGGCCCGGCTCGGCGCGTCCCGAGCGGCCGATCGGCGGCTTGAGCTGGTAGTCGGCGTCGGTGTTGGGTTCGACGAGGTAGAACTCGAGCTCCGGCGCGACGACCGGCTCCCAGCCTTTCTGCGCGTACAGGTCGAGCACATGACGCAGCACTTCGCGCGGCGCCATCTTGACGCGCCGGCCGTCGGCGTAGAAGCAGTCGTGGATCACCTGGGCCGTCGGCTCGGGTGCCCACGGCACGCGGCGCACGGTGCGCGGATCGGGCTTGAGGATGATGTCGATCTCGGCCGGACTCATCGCGGCGCCCGGCTCCTCCGGATAGTCGCCCGTGACGGTCTGCAGGAAGATGCTCTCGGGCAGTCGCATGCCCTGGTCCTCGGCGAACTTCTTCGCCGGCATGACCTTGCCGCGCGCGATGCCGGCCATGTCGGGCACGATGGCCTCGACCTCCTGTATGCCGTGGTCGCGAAAGAACTGCTGGATGTCAACGGGCATGGCGGATGTCCTCGAACAGGCGCGGCTGCGCATGGCGCGCGGCACGTTCGCGTGCCGCGGCGCCGAAGGCCGCGAACAGTGCGTAGGAAAGCGGGTCAGCGAGCACGCGCCACTCGGGGTGCCACTGCACCGCGAGCGCGAACGCGGGCGCCGCCTCGACCCGGAAGGCCTCGATCAGGCCGTCGGGCGCGCGCGCCTCGACCGCGAGCCCGGCACCGAGCTGGCGCACCCCCTGGGCATGCAGCGAATTGACGCAAACTCGGCCCGCCCCGCCCACATACTGCGCGAGCTGCGAGCCGGGCTCGACGATCAGATCGTGCGCCGGGCCATACTGCACGTCGAGCGGCGCGTTGCGATCCTCGCGATGATCCAGATGGCCCTCCACGTCCTGCACGGCTTGCCACAGCGTGCCGCCAAAGGCGACGTTCATCTCCTGGAAACCGCGGCAGATGCCGAGTACCGGAATGCCGGCGGCAATGGCTCTAGGGATCAGCGCCAGCGTGGTCGCATCGCGCTCGGGATCGAGCCAGGTACCCGGCGCCGGCGGCTCGCCACCGTAATGCCGCGGTTCGACATTGGAGGGACTGCCGGTGAACAGGATGCCATCGACCCGCGCGAGGATCTCTTCCACCGGCAGCGGTTCCGGCATCACGGGGATCAGCAGCGGAAACGCATCCGCGGCCGCCTCGACCGCATGGATGTATTTCTCGCCGACGGCGTGGAACGGGTGCGGGCCGAGCATGCGTCGGTCGGTGGGGATCCCAATGATCGGGCGAAGATTCTTCATGAATTGGCGACGCAGACGACTCGTCGAATATGCTAAACAGCTTACCTGACTTCCGCTGCGGTCGCCCGATGACCTCGACTGTGCACTATGTAGCTGATAGAAAATGATTTTTCTTGAGTGCTGGACTCGAACCCGTTTCGCTGCGAGCGGTGATTTTTGGCGCCGGTAGGCAGCATGTTCCAGGCTGTACCAAAATATTAAACACTCGGAGCCGTATCCGATGAACAAGGACACGATTGCGGGTGCCCGGGCAGAGCTGCGGACCTTTCTCGAGCAGTATCCGCAGATCCGGTTCTTCGACGTCTACCTCAACGATCTGAATACCGTCGAACGCGGCAAGCGGATCGACTGCGCCGGCATCGAGAAGGTCTACACCGAGGGCATGCCGCTGCCCGGCTCGACGTTCGCGCTCGACGTGCTCGGCGGTACGGTGCAGGCTACCGGCCTAGGCTTCGACGAGGGCGACGCAGACCGGCCCTGCCGGCCGATCCCGGGCACCCTCGTACCCGTGCCGTGGCAAGCCGAGGGCGTCGGCCAGCTGCAGGTGAGCATGTTCGAGCAGGATGGTCGACCGTTCTTCGGCGACCCGCGGCATGTGCTCTCGCAGGTGCTGGACCGCTTCCACCGCCTCGACCTCCGTCCGGTCGTCGCGATCGAGTACGAGTTCTATCTCGTCGATGCCGAGCGCGATGCGCGCGGTCAGCCACAGCCGCCGCGCTCCCCGCTGACCGGCCGCCGCGAGTTCCGCACACAGATCAACTCGATGACGGATCTCGGCGACCACTCGGCGCTGCTCGCCGAGATCGAGTCGGTCTGCCGCGCGCAGGGCGTGCCGACGACGACCGCGCTGGCCGAGTACGGGCCGGGGCAGTTCGAGGTCAACCTGCGGCATCGCGATGATGCGCTGCGTGCCTGCGACGAGGCGCTGCGCTTCAAGCGCGCCTTGCGCAGCGTCGCCCGCGCGCGCGGCTGCGAGGCGACCTTCCTCGCGAAGCCGTACCGCGAGATGGCGGGCTCGGGGCTGCACGTACACGTGAGCCTGCTCGACCGCAGCGGTCGCAATGTGTTTGCAGCCCCGGAACCGACCGGCTCGGCACCGTTACGCCACGCCGTCGCCGGGCTGCTCGAGACGCTCGGCGAAGGCATGCTGATCTGCGCGCCGGGGCCGAACTCGTACCGTCGCCTGCGGCCCGAAGCCTACGTGCCCATGACGGCCTCGTGGTCGGTCAACAACCGGGGCTCGGCGATCCGGATTCCGGCCAGTGACGCCGCGAACCGCCGCATCGAATACCGGCTCGCCGGCGCCGACGCGAATCCCTACCTCGTCGTTGCCTGGGTCCTCGCCGGAATCCATCGCGGCCTCGCGCGCGCCGTCGAACCGCCGCCGCCGGTCGCGGGCAATGCCTACCACCAGCCCAACTCCGCAGCCGGCCAGACGCTGCCCCGGCACTGGGCCAGCGCGATCCCGCTGTTCGCTGCCAGCACGCTCGCCGCCGAGTACCTCGGCAAGCCGTTCACGGACCTTTTCGCGACGGTCAAGCAGGCCGAGCTGGAGGAGTTCAACTCGTATGTCACGCCGCTCGAGATCGAGTGGTACCTCGGCGCCATCTGAGGCGGCGCAGCCACCCGCATGGCACGCACACGCCACGTCGAGTCCTACTACGCCGCCAGCGCCCATCCGCAGCCGGTGCATCCGCGCCTCGAGGGCAGCGTCGATTGCGACGTCTGCGTGGTCGGCGGCGGTATCGCAGGCTGTTCGACGGCACTGCACCTCGCCGAGAGCGGCCTGTCCGTGGTGCTGCTCGAGGAGCACTGCATTGGCTGGGGTGCCTCGGGACGCAGCGGGGCCCAGGCCATCTGCGGCGTCGCCTGCGGTGAGCAGAAGCTCGAGCAGCTGATCGGCGTCGAGGACGCGCGGCGCATATTCGAGATCACGGTCGAGGGCCTGGCCCTGATCCGCGAGCGTGTCGCCAAGTACGCGCTCGACTGCGACTGGGTTCCCGGCCAGATGCACGTGGCGATCAAGCCGCGGCAGGACCGCGAGCTGCGCGCCTGGGTCGACACGCTGCGCAGCCGCTACGGCTACGATAGCCTGCGTTTCGTCGAGCGCGACGAGCTCGCCGGACTGCTGGCGACCGAGCGCTACCTCTCGGGCACGTTCGACTCGGCCAGCGGTCATCTGCATCCGCTCAACTACACGCTGGGACTGGCGCGGGCCGCGACCGCGGCCGGGCTGCGGATCTTCGAGGGCACGCGCGCGCTGTCCTTCGAGGCCGCGTCCGGTGCCAGCGGGCAGGTGCGCGTCAGCACGCCGCGCGGCGAGGTCCGCTGCCGCCAGCTCGCGCTCTGCGGCAATGCCTACCTCGGCCGGACGGCACCGGAGCTTGCGCGCAAGATCATGGCGGTGGGTACCTACATCGTCGCCACCGAGCCGCTCGGCGCGGAACGCGCCGCAGCGCTGATCCGCAACAATGCGGCCGTCACCGATATCAACTGGGTGCTCGACTACTTCCGCCGCTCGGCCGATCACCGGCTGCTGTTTGGCGGTCGCGTCAGCTACTCCGGCCTCAATCCCTTCGACACCGCCGAGGCGACGCGGGCGCGCATGCTGGCGGTGTTCCCGCAGCTCGCCGACGTGCGCGTCGACTTCGCCTGGGGCGGCTACGTCGACATCACCCTGAACCGGGCACCGCATTTCGGGCGACTGGCCCCCAACGTGTATTTCCTGCAGGGCTTCTCGGGGCACGGCATCGCTTTGACCGGAATCGCCGGTAAGCTGCTCGCCGAATCGATCCTCGGGACGGCCGGACGCTTCGACGTCTTCGCGCGGATCCCGCACCGCGACTTCCCGGGCGGTGCGGCGCTGCGCCGGCCGGCGCTCGTGCTGGCGATGCTCTGGTACCGGTTGCGCGATCTGCTCTAGGCGCCGCTCCCGGGCGCCGCGATGGGGAGCGACCCTAGGGTTCGGCCACCTCGAGCACCCACTGCGGACCGCGCATCGCCACGGCCCCGGGGCAGCCGCTGCCGACCTCGAGCATGCGCAGGGTCCAGTCTGGCGCGATCCGCACGGCATCGAGCGTGGTTACGGAGGCGTCGCCGCCACCGGAGCCGAAGTGCACGCCGAAGCGATCCAGCGGAAAGCCGAGGCCAAGGCCCGCGCCCTTGAGCACGGCTTCCTTGGCGACCCAATGGCGGAAGAAGGCACGCCTTGCAGCGACATCGCCTTCGCTCGCGGCCGCGCGCACCGCCTCCAGTTCGGCACCGTGGAAGTAGTGAGCAGCGATGCCGAGGACGTCGACGTCGTCGCGCTCGAGCTCGAGGTCGGCGCCCACGGGCTCGCTCGCGGTCACCGCGAGTAATCCCCTGTCGCCCGAGTGACTCAGATTGAACGAAAGGCCGGCCAGTAATGGCTTGCCCGCGGGCGAAGCGTCGAAGCGCAGCCCCGCCGGGTCCCTGCCGAGGTAACGCGCGAGGATGCAGCGCATCAGCCCGTGGAAGACGACGAAGTCGTGACGATGGTCGTCGAACAGGAATTTCGCCGCGCGCGCGCGTTCCGCGGCATCGAGCAGCGCGAGGCAGGCCGCGCGCAGGTCGGTCGCGTCGCGCGCCGCGCGCGCCGACCCGAAGGCCCAGAGGTGCGCTGCGGAACGCGGTGCACGCAGCGGACCGGCCATCGCGAGCAGCCGCCGCGGATCGAGCAGTTGCAGGGTGCGCGCGGGCCTCACGAGGCGCCAGACCGATGGCGAAGCTCGAAGCAGCGGTGTATGCGCGCATTGCGCTCGAAGTCCGCCGGCAGCGTCTCCCGCGAGATGTCGACGACCTCATAGCGCGATGCGAGCACCGGATCGAGCCGGAACCGCTGCGCATTCGTTGAGAAAACCAGCATTCCCGTCGGCGCGAGCAGCGCCATGCATGCGTCGATCAGCGCGGCGTGATCCCGCTGCGTGTCGAGCACGCCCTGCATGCGCTTGGAGTTGGAGAACGTCGGCGGGTCGAGAAAGGTCAGGTCGAAGCGTCGTCCGGACCGGCGCGCCTCCTCGAGCCAGACACGCGCGTCGGCCTGCACGAACTCGTGCTCCTTTCCCGCCAGACCGTTGAGCTCGAGGTTGCGCCGGGCCCACTCGAGGTAAGTGCGCGACAGATCGACCGTCGTCGTCGAACGCGCCCCGCCGGCGGCCGCGTAGACCGTCGCGCTGCCGGTGTAGGCGAACAGGTTGAGGAATCGCGTACGGCCGGCCGCCGCGCGGAGCCGCGCGCGCGTGATCCTGTGGTCGAGGAACAGGCCCGTATCGAGATAGTCCTCGAAATTCACGAGAAAGCGCAGGCCCTGCTCCCGCACGACGTGGAACTCGCCGCGCTCGCCGACCTTTGCATACTGCTCGCCGCCGGTGCTGCGCCGGCGGGTGCGCAGGCGGATGTTGGCCGGCACGACGCCGGTCACGCCGGGCAGCGCGGCGAGCAGTTCGCCACGGCGTCGGCGCGCGTCCTCCGCGGGAATCTCGCGCGGCGCCGCGTACTCCTGCACGTAGAGCCAGCGCGCGCCGGGCTCCTCGCCCGTGTACAGATCGATCGCGAACGCGTACTCGGGCATCTCGGCGTCGTAGAGCCGAAAGCAGCCGACCTGCTCGCGCTGCGCCCAGGCGTGCAGACGCCTGAGGTTCTTGCCGAGCCGGTTCGCAACCATGCGCGCCCCGGGCGACTCGGCCAGCGCCGCGTCGATTCTGACTCCCGCCGTGGGCCGGAGCTCGCGCCCCGCGTCCGGCTCGACCCGGATGCGCAGCAGCCGTCCCTCGATCGGGCCGTTCCAGACGGCATGCACGCGCTGTGCGCGCAGCCCGAGTTCCAGCCCGAGGTCTGCCGCCCCGGTCAGGATCGCCGCCTGCCAGCCATCGAAGTGCTCGAGGAGCCAGCGCCCGAGGCGCCGATGCAGGGCGCGCGCGGCCGCATCCTCGCCGAGACGGATGCCATAGGGCGGATTCGTGCAGACGAGGCCGGCGCGGAGCCCGGGGCGCACGGCTTCGAGCTCGGCTTCGGTGAAGTCCACGAGCTCCGCGACGCCGGCGCGGGTCGCGTTGGCACGCGCCGCCTGCAGCGCGCGCGGGTCGTGGTCGCTGCCGCGCAGCAGGCACTCGCCGACGAGTGCGGCGCGCGCCGTCGCCGCGACCTGACCCGCGGTGGCGCGAGCCTGCGCCGCCGCACGCAGGCGCTGCCAGAGCGGCGCATCGTGGCCACGCCAGCCGAGCAGGCCGAAGTAGTCGCGCCGGAGGTTGGGTGCGATATCCGCGGCGATCATGGCGGCTTCGATCACGATCGTGCCCGATCCGCACATCGGATCGAGCAGCGGCGCGCCCGCGGCGGCGAGAGTCGGCCAGCCGGCGCGCAGCAGCAGGCCCGCGGCGACGGTCTCGCGCAGGGGAGCCTCGCCCGCCTCGGTGCGGTAGCCGCGGCGATGCAGTCCCTCACCGGCCAGGTCGACCGATACCGTCACCCGTGTCTCACGCGCGTGCGCGTGGATCCTTGCGGCCGGGCGGTCCGTGGAGACGTCCGGACGTGTGCCGGTGCTCGCGCGCAGCGCATCGCAGATCGCGTCCTTGAGCCGCAGCGCGCCGAAATGCGTGTGACGGATCGCCGGATGGCGGCCGCTCCAGTCGCAGGCCAGCGTGGCGGCCGGATCGACGTGCGCTGCCCAGTCGACCTCGCGCAGCGCATCGTACACGCCGGCCTCGTCGGGGGCATCGAACCTCGCGATCTCGACATAGACGCGGCTCGCGAGTCGCGACTCCAGGCAGGCGCGGTAGGCAACCTCGAGCGGGCCCGTAAACGACACCTGATGGCCGCGCTCGCGCACGTCGGCAGCACCGAAGCCTATCAGCTCGCTAGCGAGCAGGTCGCCGAAGCCGCGCGGCACGCTGGCAAGGCACTGCAACGTCGGGCCGTTCACTCGGTTTCGCCGTGCCGTGCCAGTGCGCCCGCGAGCGGACGCACGTTGCGCGCGGCCGGCGTCAGTCGCTCGACGAGGATGCGGTAGGCATCGGTGTCGAACCGGCCATCGCGCGCGAAGCGCGGCTCGAACGGCTCACCTTCGCGCACGCTGCCAAGATACTGCCACCTGTCGATGACGTGTATCTGCGTCAGGCCGAAGCCCGTGCTCTCGTACACGCCGACGGGTCCCCGATAAGGCCAGCCGCGCAGCTTCAGCGGCGCGAGCGCGAGCTTGAGCCGCAGGCCGTGGCGCGCCAGTGGTTCGAGGCCGACGCAGGCCCCCGCGCAGCGACCGATCTGATAACCGAAGCAGGAACCGCTGCCGGATTCGAGCCCGAGCGCCTTGAGGCAGAGCCGCTGGTCGCGCGCGAGCCGGGTCAGTGCCGCGCGCGCCGCGCGCTCGGTGCGGTAGAGGCCGAAGGCATCTGTATCGCCGAGGCCCTCGACGTCGAGGTCGACGAGCCGCGGCGCCGCACCGTCGTCGGGGACGATCCAGCTCCATGCCTCCTGCGCGCCGCGCAACCGACGGTTGTAGACTGGCTTGAGTTCACGCACGAGCCGCGCCTCGAGCAGCAGCGCGCCGAGCTCGCCCGCGGTTTCGGTCCACTCGACACGCCGCGTCTGTTCGCTGAGCCGGCGCGACTTCGCGTCACGCAGCGCACCGGCGAAGTGCGCCAGCACACGTTCGCGCAGATTGTTCGCCTTGCCGACATAAATCAGCGTCTCGCCGTCTCCGGCCGAGGACGCGCCGTAGAAACGGTAGACGCCCGGAGCCTCCGGCAGGTCGTCGGCGAGATCGGCCGGCAGCTGGGGCGGCAGCTGCGGACGCTGCGAAACGGCCGCGATCGCGGCCTCGAAGTCGGCGGCAGGGCGCGTCGCGAGCCAGCGGCTCCAGATCTGGTGCAGCGCCTCGGCGTCGGGCAGCGCGCGGTGGCGCGTCGCACAGTCGACGCCGTGGTGCGCGATCAGGGAGTCGAGGTTGTGGCGCGGCAGCGCCGGGTCGAGCCGCCGCGACAGCTTGACAGTGCATGCGATCGGCGACTGCCAGCGATGACCCGCCCGGCGCAGCTCGGCGCGCAGGAAGCCGTAATCGAAGCGGGCGTTGTGCGCGACGAACAGCCGTCCGCTCAGGCGCTCGAGCACCTCGTCCGCGATCCGCTCGAATGGCGGCGCGTCGGCGACCATCGCGTTGCTGATCCCGGTCAGCCCCTCGATCGAGGGCGGAATGCGGACACCGGGATTGACGAGCTGGCTCCAGCGCCACTCGGGCACACCGTTGCGGGCAGCGACGATGGCCACCTCGGTGACACGGTGATAGGCCGGATGGCCGCCGGTCGTCTCGACGTCGACGAAGGCGACCGGGCCACTGGCGAGCGGACCGCTCACGACGACTCGGGCTGCGCCGGGCGCCTCAGGAGAGATCGACCCAGGTCGTCTTGAGCTCGGTGTACTTGTCGAAGGCATGCAGGGACTTGTCGCGTCCGATGCCCGACTGCTTGAAGCCACCGAATGGCACCGTGATGTCGTCGGCGTCATAGCAGTTGACGTACACCGTGCCCGCACGCAACTGACGCGCGACCCGGTGCGCGGTGCGCAGATCGCGGGTCCAGACCGCGGCCGCGAGTCCGTAGTCGACGCCGTTGGCAATCTGCACCGCTTCGTCGGCCGTACGGAACGTGAGCGTGGTGAGCACGGGTCCGAAGATCTCCTCGCGGGCGATCCGCATCGACGGCCGGGCGTCGGCGAAGATGGTCGGCTCGACGAAGTATCCCCCGCTCTCCTCGCGCACGCGACAGCCACCCAAGTAGACGCGAGCACCCTCGTCGCGCCCCGCGTCGACGTACCCCAGCACGCGCTTGAGCTGCAGTTCGTCGACGATGGCGCCGAGTCTCGTCGATGGGTCGAGCGGATCGCCGGGCCTCATCTTGAGACCGATCTCCCGCACGCGCTCGAGGATGGGATCGCGCAGGCTCTCGTGCACGACGAGCCGGGAGCCCGCCGAGCACATCTCGCCCTGGTTGAAGAAGATCGCGTAGGCAGCCGCAGTCGCCGCCTTGTCGAGGTCGTCCCAGTCTGCCATCACGATGTTCGGCGACTTGCCCCCGCACTCGAGCGAGACGCGTTTCATGTTCGACTGCGCCGCCATCTGCATGACGAGCTTGCCGGTCGCCGTTGATCCGGTAAAGGCGATCGCATCGACATCCATGTGCGAAGCGAGCGCCTTGCCAGCGGTATGGCCGTAGCCCGGCACGACGTTGAA
The DNA here is from genome assembly GCA_037444685.1 of Gammaproteobacteria bacterium. GTDB lineage: Bacteria > Pseudomonadota > Gammaproteobacteria > Steroidobacterales > Steroidobacteraceae > UBA964. Next base: position 42,301 of record JBBILX010000005.1, on the reverse strand, counting down.
CACGCCTTCGGGAAGGCCAGCCTCGAGCGCGAGCTCGGCGGCACGGATCGCCGTCAGAGGCGATTTCTCCGAGGGCTTCAGCACCAGCGAGTTGCCGGCCGCGAGCACGGGGCCGATCTTCCAGGCCGCCATCAGCAGCGGAAAGTTCCACGGCACGATCGCACCCACGACACCCATCGGCTCGCGCGTGATCGTCGCCAGCGCGTCGTGCGCGGTCGGCGCGACTTCGTCGTAGATCTTGTCGATCGTCTCGGCATACCACTGGATGCAGCGTGCCGAGCTCGGCACGTCGACGGCGAGGCTGTCACGGATCGGCTTGCCGACGTCGAGCGTTTCGAGCAACGCCAGCTCCTCGCGGTGACGCAGCAGCAGTTCGGCGAACTGCAGCAGCGTGCGTTTGCGCTTCGCGGGCGGCATGCGCGACCAGACGCCCTTGTCGAATGCAGCGCGCGCGCTCGCGACCGCGGCGTCAACGTCGGCGACGTCGCAGGCGGCAACGCGGCACAGCAGCGAGCCGTCGGCCGGGTTCACGTTGTCGAAGGTCCGGCCGTCGAGCGCCGGCACGGCACGGCCGCCAATCAGCGCGTGGGTATGGAGTCCGAGGCGGCCGGCGCGCTCGCGCCAGGCAGCGAGGTCGAGGGTCTGTGTCATGGGTTAGAAGGTCGGTGGTGTGCTCGCGCTGATGATCTCACAGGGCTCGCGGCCGACGTTGCGGAACCGGTGCGGCAGGCTGCTCGAGAAGTAATAAGCCTCTCCCGGTCCGAGCACGCGCGCCGAGCCGCCGACCGTCACTTCGACGCGACCGCGCAGCACGATGCCGCCCTCCTCGCCGCGATGCGCGATCATCTCGTCGCCGGTGCCGGCACCGGGTTCATAACGCTCGTGCAGGATCGTGAGCTGGCGACCCGGACGCTCGGCCGCGAGCAGCTTCAGCGAGACCTCCGGCGTGCCGATCTCCACCAGCTCCTCGGCGGCGAAGAACATCTGCGGCGTCGCCTCGGGATCGTGGGTGAAAAAATCGGCAAGGGAGATCGGGATGCCGTCGAGCACCTTCTTGAGCGAGCTGACGGACGGGCTGACGCGGTTCTGCTCGATCAGCGAGATCAGCCCATTCGTGACGCCGGCGCGGCGCGCCAGCTCGCGCTGCGACAGTCCGTAAGCCGTCCGCACGCTGCGCAGCCTCGCACCGATGTCGATGGACATGGCTCCCCGTCTGCCTCTTTCGTTGAGGATATTAAACAGAAGTCCCGATTTTCGGGCCACTATGGCCCGTTTTGTCAACTTTCCTTATCATTGAGACGGAAAAACACGGGAGCCGACAATGGCCGCCTCGCTCGACGCCTACTGGATGCCATTCACGGCGAACCGGCAGTTCAAGCAGGCTCCCCGTCTGCTCGCGCGTGCCGCCGGCATGCACTACTGGACGCCGGACGGGCGCCGCATCCTCGACGGCGTGGCCGGACTCTGGTGCGTCAACGCAGGGCACTCGCGGCCGGAGATCTCGGCGGCGGTGGCACGCCAGGTCGAGGTCATGGACTACGCACCGCCGTTCCAGATGGGGCATCCGGCGGCCTTCGAACTCGCCGAGAAACTCGTCGCGATCGCGCCGGCGGGCCTCAACCGCGTGTTCTTCACGAACTCCGGCTCCGAATCGGTCGACACCGCCCTGAAGATCGCGCTGGCCTATCACCGTGTGCGCGGCGATGCGGCACGCACCCGCATCATCGGCCGCGAGCGCGGCTACCACGGCGTCGGCTTCGGTGGCATCTCCGTCGGCGGCATCGTCGCGAACCGGAAGATGTGGTCGGCGTCGATGCTGCCCGGCGTCGATCATCTGCCGCACACCCATGACCTCGCGCGCAATGCGTTCTCGCGCGGTCAGCCCAAGCATGGCGCCGAGCTCGCCGACGAACTCGAGCGCCTCGTCGCATTGCACGACGCCTCGACCATCGCCGCCGTCATCGTCGAACCGATCGCGGGTTCGACCGGCGTGCTGATCCCGCCCAGAGGCTACCTCGAGCGCCTGCGCGCGATCTGCGACCGCCACGGCATCGTGCTGATCTTCGACGAGGTGATCACCGGCTTCGGCCGAACCGGAGCGCCTTTCGCCGCACAGCAGTTCGGCGTCGTGCCCGACCTGATCACCTGCGCCAAAGGGCTCACGAACGGTGTCGTGCCGATGGGCGCAGTGCTCGCGAAGCAGGCGATTCACGACGCCTTCATGCAGGGACCGCCCGGCGCGATCGAGCTCTTCCATGGCTACACCTATTCGGCCCACCCGCTCGCCTGCGCGGCCGGGCTCGCGACGCTCGGCATCTACGAGCGCGAAGGACTGCTCGAGCGGGCACGCTCGCTGGCCGGCTACTGGGAGGACGCCGCGCACAGCCTGCGCGGGCTGCCTGGCGTCATCGACGTGCGCAACTACGGGCTAATCCTCGGGCTCGAGTTCGAGCCGCGCGCCGGCGCGCCCGGCGCGCGCGCTTTCGACGTCTATCTGCGCTGCTTCGAGCGCGGCGTACTGGTCCGCAGCACCGGCGACACGATTGCGCTGTCGCCACCGCTGATCATCGAGAAGTCGCAGATCGACGAACTCTACGGCGTGCTCGGCGAGACGATCCGCGGCCTCTGACGCTGTCGGCGCAGCGCGCAGGTGCCTGCTAGACTACCGCAGTGATGGTTGCGGCTCCGCCACAATCGCGACCGGACCGGATCGTCGCCTGTCGCGCGGGCCGCACCAGCCACTGGCATGAAGGGCTTGCGATCGCACGATACTGGTGCAGTCGCCATCGACGTCTGACGCCGCGAGGCCCGCTCGAGGTCTCGCGGATGGCACGCAGCTTGCTTCGGTAGGTCGCTCCATGGTCACTGCCAGATACGGGTCCAGAACTCCACTCACCACCGAGGGTCTCAAACAATGAAGTCGCACAAGTCCGTTCTCGCGCTGCCGGTGCTTGCCGTCGCAGCCAGCTTCGCGCATGCGGAGGTCACCGGCACGATCACGGCAGTCTCGGACTACGATTTTCATGGCCAGTCGCAGTCGAAGGGCGATCCGGCGCTGCAGGGCAGCATCGACTGGGCCGGCGAGTCGGGCCTGTCGGCTGGCATCTGGGCCAGCACGGTCGACTTCGGACCCGGCACCGATGCGGACGTCGAGATCGACCTCTATGCCGGCTACGAGATGTCGCTCGGCGAGGATCTGACCTGGAACATCGGCGGCGTCTACTACCTCTATCAGGGCGATGGCGACGACGTCGATTATCCCGAACTGTCGACCGGCATCGGCTACAAGGATTTCTCGGCGAAGATCTGGTTCTCGCCGGATTTCGTGAATTCGGACGAGACGGCCTGGTATGCCGAAGCGAACTATTCCTTCGGCTTGCCGGCAGACTTCTCGCTGGATCTGCACGCCGGCTACAGTTTCGGCGACTACTGGAAGCTCGCCGGCGGCGAGTATTTCGACTACGCGATCGGCGTCAGCCGAGGCTTCGGCAATCTCGACGTTTCGCTGAAGTGGGTCGACGGCAGCGACTATGCGCCGGGCGACTTCGGTCGCGACGATGCCCCGTTCTCGAGCAAGGGCACGGTGATCCTGTCGCTCGGCACCACGCTGCCTTGGGGCAAGTGACGCGAACTCGCGTCCGCCACCGGCTCTACGCGCTCTCGTAGATCGCGTAGAGCTTGGTGGTGGTCTCGATGACCTCCCAGGTGCCGGTGAATCCCGCCGGCACCACGAAGCTTCCGCCTGCGCCGAACTCGTGAGTGGTCCCCGCCGTCGAGACGATCCTGACTCGGCCCGCGAGCAGATGGCAGAACTCGTGCTCCGTGTAGGCGACGCGCCACTTGCCGGGGGTCGCGCGCCAGTGGCCCGCGAAGAAGCGCCGCGCCGGGTCGGCGTAGACGTTGCGAATCTCCTGGTGCGGACGACCGGCGAGCAGCCTTTCGGGCGCCGGCTCGCTGCACTCTGCCGCCGGCAGCGGCTCGAAGCTCACGATCTCGATACCCATCGGCGCACTCCGTCGCAGGGGGCACCGCGGCATTGACGGTCCTCGGATCAGGGCGCATGCGGGCCGCGGCAGCCGTCCCTATACTGTGCAGCCGAAACGAGCAGAGGGCCAGGGATGATGAGGCTTTGCAGGCGGACCGGCTGGGCAATGACGTTCGCATCGCTGCTGTGGACGCTCGCGCCCGCACCATTGGAGGCCAGCTCGCGGCCTCTCGAGGTCGTGGTCGGCGGCACGTCGTTCCGCGGCACGGCCGGCGAACGACAGTGGCTCGACTTCCAGCGCAAGGCCGAGAGCGCGAGCCGCGGCAGCATCCGCATGAAGATGCTCGTGCGGGGCGAGCTCGGCGCCGAAGAGCAGATCGTCTCGGGCCTGCGTCGCGGCCGCGTGCAATACGCGAACCTCTCGGCTCTCATCGCCTCGACGATCGTGCCCGAGATCGCGATCCTCTATGCCCCCTACCTGTTCGAGAGCGAGGCCGAGACTGACTACGTTTTCGACAACTACCTCGATGCCGAATTCCGCAAGCTGTTCGCGCGTCGCGGCCTCGAGCTCATCACTTTCTACGACCTCGGCTTCCAGCAGCTCTGGAGCCGCAGGAAGCCGCTGCTCGTGCCCGCCGACGCGCGCGGCGTGCGCTTCCGCGTCTCGGCCGGCAGGGCCTCGGAGATCTTCGGACGTGCGATCGGCGCCGACCTGATCCCGGTGACGTTCGCCGATCTGCTGCCTGCGCTACAGACCGGGCTGGTCGAGGCGGGCGAGAACGGCGTCACGCTCTATGCGCGCACGGGCACGGCCGCCGAAGCGCCGCACCTGACCCTGACCGGGCACGGGCTCGCGCTGTCGGTCATCGTCGCCGACAAGCGCTGGTGGGACCGACTCGCCCCGAAGGAGCGCCGGATCCTCCGCGATTCCTTTCCGACGACGCAGTGGATCCGCGAGGCCACGCGCGCCGAGATCGCCGGCGACCTGCGCGACGCGGCGAAGCTCGGCTTCGAGGTCCATCGGCTGACGCCGGCGCAGCGAGCGCAGTGGGTACGCGCGCTGAACGGTTCGCAGGCGGAACTCGTGAGGGTCACCGGCGGCGAGAGCCAGCGCCTGTACGAAGGCATCCGCGCCGCGAAGCGCGCCTTTGCGAGTGGCCGCACACGGCCTCAGTGATCGTCATCACGACCAATCGCGGGCGGCAGGATCGCGTTCGTGACGCGTGGCGAGCGGCATCGACGGTCCCTCGACCTCGTATTCGGTCACATCGGTAGTACGAAGCGCGAGCGCTACGCGACGGACTGGCCGCCATCGATCGGCAGGACTGCGCCGGTGACGTAGCGGGCCTCGTCGGAGAAGAGCCAGAGCACGGCGCCGGCCACGTCGGCCGACTGGCCTATGTGACCCATCGGGATGCGCGCATCGAGTTTGTGCTCGTCGCCCCCGAGTACGCGCATGGCCTTCTCCGTCTTGATCAGACCCGGACAGATGACGTTGATCCGGATGCCGAGCGGCGCGTAAGCGAGCGCGGCGGCGCAGTACAGTCCATTGACTCCGTGCTTGGCGCCCGAGTAGTGCGCCTTGTCGCGCAGGTATCGCAACCCGGCGATGGAACTGTTGCCGACGATGACACCTGCACGGTGACGCAGCATCAGTGGGATCTCGTACTTGAGCTGCAGGAAGTTGCCGCGCAGGTTGGTGTTCATCACGAGGTCGAAGTCGGCGACCGATATCTCGTGCAGCGGCCCACTGCCGTCCGAGGTCCCGACGTTGTTGAAGGCGAAGTCGAGACGGCCGTAGCGCGCATCGACGGTCTCGAGCAGACGCCGGACCTGGGCTTCGTCCGTCACGTCGGTCTGCACGTACATTGCCGCGCCGCCGGCCTCGCGAATCCGGCGCTCTACCGCCGCTCCCTCGCGGGCGCGACGCCCGCAGAAGACGACGCTCGCACCGGCCGCTGCCAGCGCCTCGGCGGTCACGGCACCCATCCCCGACGTCGCACCCGTCACGAGCGCGACGCGGCCCGCGAACCGCGGCGGCCCCGCGGGACCCGCCGGCGACGCACTGCCATCCGCGGCGGCTGCCGCGACGCCACCCGCCATCGCCGCCGCGAGCAACGCCCGCCTCGACAGTTCGCCATTCCTCATTCCTGCCCCTCCGACCCTGGACCTTGCCGATTGTCGCGGAGCGCGGGGCCGCTATAGTCCCCGGGTGCATCAGCGACCGTTCTTCGGCTGGATCGTCGTCGCCGCTGCCGGGCTCGGACTCGCCACCGGCATCGCGACTGTCGTGGCCGCGACGTTCAGCATCTTCGTGGGCCCGATGCGCGACGAGTTCGGCTGGGACCCGAGCCTGCCGTTCTGGGCGCCGCTGGCGGTCACCGTGACCAGCGCCGCCGCGGCGCCCGCCGTCGGTTCCCTGGTCGACCGCCTCGGCGCGCGGCGCATCGTGCTGGTGTCGTTCGGGCTCGAAGCTCTGATTCTCGCCTCGTTCCATTTCATGACCGGGTCGATCTGGGGCCTTTACCTGCGCTACGTCGCGCTCGGTGCGCTGTGCCTCGGCACCACGCACGTGGCCTTCGCCCGCGTCATCGCCCTCTGGTTCGACCGCCGGCGCGGGCTCGCGCTCGGCCTGGCCCTGGCCGGCGTCGGCATTGGCGGGATCGTCCTGCCGCTCGTCTGTCAGGCGCTCATCGAGTGGCAGGGGTGGCGCGCCGCCTATCTTGGCCTCGCCTTCATCATCGTCGGGATCACGTTGCCGGTTCTGGCGCTGACGCTCCACGATTCACCGGCACGATTCGGTCAGACGGCGGACGGCGATCCGCCCGGCGATGCGGCCGCGGCAGCGCGACCGAGCGCGCCGCCGCTCGTGGGCGTGCCGCTGCGCGAGGCGGTGCGCGAACGCTCCTACTGGCTGATGATGCTGACCTTCCTGCTGATCGGCATCGGCCTGCAGAGCATGATGATCCATCTCGTGCCGATGCTGCGCGCGCGCGGCGTCGAACCGATGCTCGCTGCCGCGGCGCAGTCGACGGTCTTCCTCGGTCTCGTCGTCGGGCGCCTCGTCACCGGCTGGCTGATGGACCGCTTCTTCGCGCCGCGCGTCGCGCTCGCCTTCCTGCTTGCGCCGCTCGCGGGCATCGCTGCGCTCGCGACAGGCGCGAGCGGGCCGACCGCTTTCCTCGCCGCTGCACTGATTGGACTCGCGGCGGGTGCCGAGGTCGACGTGATCGCCTACCTGACGAGCCGCTACTTCGGGCTGCACCAGTACAGTCGCATCTACGGCACGTATTACGCGGTTTACTCGCTCGGCGGAGGTATCGGTCCGGTGCTGACGGCGCAGGGAGTCGCCCAGACGGGCGGCTATGTCACCGTGCTCTGGCTGCTCATCGCACTGCTGGCCCTCGCCGCAGGGCTGCTCACGATGTTCAGGCCTTTCCCGGACTGGAGCGCACCCCGAGCAGCGCGAGCCGCAGCGAACGCCAGAGCAACATGATGCAGAGCGCCGCGGCGAGCCCATGCGCCCACCACAGTCCGCTCCAGGCCGGGATCACGCCGCGCTCGAGCCAGGTCTGGCCGGCGGTGAGAAGATTGACATAGACAAAGTAAACGAGCAGGGCCCAGGGCACGCGACCATAGCGACCCTGGCGCGGCGCGAGCCGCGACAGTGGCACGCTGAGGACCGCGAACACCAGCACCATGATCGGCATGGCGAGACGCCAGTGAAACTCGGCCGTCTCGCGCGGCTCGCTCGATCGCGCGAGCGCCAGCGTCGGCAGGCTGTCGACACGTTGCTGCGGCGTCGGAGCGCTGCCGAGCCGGACTGGAATGAGCTGCTCGGCGAACTCGAGCGTGCGCCACTGCGCTTCGCCGGGGATGCCCTCGCGCCGTCGCCCGTTCTGCAGCGTCACGACCCAGGTCAGCCCATCCGCGGCCGGACGGTAGGTCGCCGAATCGGCCGTGGTGACGGCGATCCGGCCGCTCACCGGATCGGTCTGGTGGATGAAGACCTCACGCAGCATGCCGTCCGCGCCGCTTTCCTCGAAGTAGAGCGTCGTGTTGCCGCCGAGGGTGCGGAAACGTCCGGGCGCAAGTCCGCGCACGGCGGCGGTACGGTCCGCCTCGGCGCGGATCTCGAACACGCGCTGCGCGGCCTGCGGTGCCGCCATGTTGGCCAGCCAGGCGGCCAGCGCCGCGAGTGTCAGGCCGAGCCCGAGCACCGGCACGAACACCGCACGGTCGCCGATCCCGCAGGCGCGTGCCGCGGTCATTTCGCTGTCGTGATACAGGCGGCCGAGCGCGATCACGACACCGAGCAGCAGCCCTACGGGCAGGATCACCGTGACGTTGCGAGCCGCGCCGAGCCAGAGCAGTTCGGTCACGACCGAGGTGGGAATCTGTCCCTCGGCGGCGCGGCGCAGCACGGCGACCAGCTGGTTGGTGAGCAGGATCGCGAGCAGCACACCCGTGACGCCGCCGACCGCGATCAGGATCTCGCGGCCCACGTAGCGCTGGAACACCATCATGCAGGCAAGCATAGCCGCCGCCCGCTGGCGGCTCCATCGCGCGCTACACTGCGACGATGGCTGCGGACGCCCGCCTGCGCTCCTTGCACGTCTACCCCGTCAAGTCCTGCGCGGGGATCGCACTCGAATCCGCGACGCTCGGCGCGCGCGGAATCGAGTACGACCGGCACTGGATGATCGTGGATGCCGCGGGTCGGTTCCTGACACAGCGCACGCATCCTCGGCTTGCGCTCGTGCGTACGGCGCTCGGCGCCGCGGCGCTGGAGCTGACCGCGCCGGGCATGGCGCCGCTCGAGCTGCCGTTCGGGTGGCCGGATGACGCCGCGGCTTTGCGGGCGGTGCGGATATGGGACGACGAGGTCGCCGCATTCGACTGCGGCGCCGAGTCCGCGGCCTGGATCAGCGCACTGCTCGGGACGGAGGCCGCCATCGTCCGCGCGGCGACCTCGATGCGCCGGGAGCCGGACGCGCGATGGCGCGGCACAGTGCCGGCATCCGTCGACTTTCCCGACGCGTTTCCGCTGCTCGTCTGCAACACGGCATCGCTCGCCGACCTGCAGCGACGGATGCCCGACGGCCAGCGGCTGTCGATGGAGCGCTTCCGGCCCAATGTCGTGATCGACGGGCCGCCGGCCTATGCCGAGGACGCGACAGCGGAGATCGTCGGCGACGGCTGGACGCTGCGGCTCGTCAAGGCCTGCACACGCTGTTCGACGACGGCCGTCGACCCCGCGACGGGCGCAGCGGGCGTGAATCCGCTGCCGGTGCTGCGCAGCTATCGCTTCGACCGCGAACTCCGCGGCGTCACCTTCGGCCAGAACGCGGTGATCGTCGCCGGCGTCGGTCGACGGGTGCGCGCCGGCGAGGCGCTCACGCTGCGGCCGCGGCCGGCGGCGCTGCCGGCATGAGCTGCACGCGCGCGGTCACCCGACCGCGGAAATCGAGCCAGGCGTGGTTGGCGTAGTCGTACAGCTTGCAGCGGCGAACGCAATCGACATAGGACCGCCACCCGAGCCGGTAGGCGTGCACCTCGGTTGCAAAGCGCTCGCGCAGCGCCTGCTGCGCGCGCCGCAGCGCGAACATCGGGATGCGCGGGTTCACGTGGTGCGCGTTGTGCTCCATGATGTTGTGCAGCAGCCGGTCGAGGCCTAGAGGCAGTCTGACCTGCACCGTGGCAGTCAGGTATGCGCGACAGCGCTGCCACTCCTGCCTCTTGGCGAACCATGCAATCCTCGGGTGCGTGTGGTGCACGAACACCACGAAGCCCATGATGACGTTCCAGAGCGCGAACGGGATCACGATGCCAAGGATCGAGAGCAGCCAGACGCTCTGCCCGGTTGCGTGGGCCACCCCGGCGACCAGCGCGATCCAGCCGGCCAGGCCGGCTGTCACCAGCAGACTGTCGAGCTTGTACTCACGGCGACTCGAGCCGATCTGCTTCCTGGTCGCGAAGTAGAGCTTCTTCCACCACAGTTCGAGGAAATAGTAGAGACCCCAGCCGACGCCCGAACGGTAGACGCGCTCGAGCACGCGTCGATAGGCCGGCAGGCGGTCGAACTCTTCCTTCGAGAAAGGCGCCCAGACCTGATCGCGGCCCTTGAGGTTATTGAAGCCATGGTGCGCGACGTTGTGGCCGACGTCCCAGAGGCTGTAAGCGGTCAGCGACGGCAGGAAGGCGATGCGGCCGAAGATGCGATTGAGCGCGGCACTGCGGAAGAAGCTGCCGTGGCACGCGTCGTGGCCGATCAGGAACAGACGTACGATGCCGGCCGTGATCAGTACCGAGCCGATGAGCTTGAGCCACAGGCTGCCGAGCAGCACGAGCGCCAGTCCACCGCCGAACACGGCGAGGTCCAGAAGCAGAATGGCCAACGGCCTCGCGAGGCCGGTGCCATCGAAGGCGTTCAGCAGCGCCTTGCGGCTCGGATTCGTCTCAGTCATCCGCCCTCTCCACTGCCTGATGCTGCGCCGCACAACGCGGCGCAGAACTTTGCCAGTCTAGACGACTGCCGCGTCCGAAGCACGGATTACGGCAGCGCGCGAGCCACACCGTCGCGGCGCGGATCGGCGGCCCCGAGCAGGCGCCCGTCCGCGGTCAGCATGATCGCATGCAGCCCGGAGCCCTCGGCGCCACGGGCCTCGCGCATCTCCTGCCCGCGCGCGCGCAACGCCGCCACGAGTTCGGCACTCATCTTGCCCGGCTCGACGACCGCGGTGCCGCGTGCGATTACGTTCGGCAACTCGATGGCCTGCTGTGGCGTCAGTCCCCAGTCGAGCGTGCCGACGAGCGCCTTGGCGACGTAGGCGATGATCGCGTTGCCGCCCGGGGAGCCGACCGCGAGGCGGAAGCCGCCGTTCTCGAACACCAGCGTTGGGGACATCGACGAGCGCGGCTTCTTGCGCGGCGCAGGCGCGTTGGCGATCGGTCGACCCGCCTCGTCGACGACGCGAAAGGAAAAGTCGGTGAGCTGGTTGTTGAGGAAGAACCCGGCCGCCATCCGTTGCGATCCGAACACCGACTCCACGGTCGTCGTCATCGAAACGACGTTGCCGCGGGTGTCGACGATCACGAAATGGCTCGTGCCCGTGTTCCCGCCGCTCGCATCGACCCCGCGGCTCGGCGCTCCCGGCGGCCGACCGGCCTCGACGCGCGCGAGCGCGCGCTGCGAATCGATCAGCGCGGCGCGCGAGCGCAGGTAGTCGCGCTCGAGCAGTCCCTCGAGCGGCACGCCGACGAAGCGATCGTCGGCGACGTAGAGGTCGCGGTCCGCATAGGCGAGGCGCTGCGCCTCGATGAACTCGTGCCAGCGGTCGACCTCAGGCACCTCGGGACGCTGCGAGTTGCGGTGCTCGAGCAGGCCGAGGATCGCGAGCACGGCGACACCGCCGGAGGACGGCGGCCGCATGCCGCAGACGAGGTAGATCCGGTAGCCACGGCAGAGCGGCTCGTGTCGCACCGCGCGGTAATCGCGCAGATCCTCCAGCGAGAGCGTCCCGGGCAGCGGCTCGCGGCCTGCGGCTGCGACCATCGCCTCGGCCACCGGCCCCTCGTAGAAGCCGCGGCCGCCTCGTGCGGCGATGCGCTCGAGCGTGCGCGCATAGTCGGGGTTGCTGAGCCGGTCGCCGAGACCGACGAGGCCTGCGCCGTCTGCTCGCGTGAAATAGCGAACCGCGTCGGGCGCCAGTCTGCCAGCGCCCATCCGCAGCATGGCGGCGAGGCGTGGCGGCACCGCGAATCCCTCGCGCGCGAGCCGGATCGCCGGCTGCCACGACCTCGCCCATGGCAGACGCCCCTGCTCGCGGTGTGCGAGCTCGAGCATCGCGACGACGCCCGGGACGCCGACCGAGCGACCGCTCTGCACGGCGTCCCAGAACGGCAGGGGCCTGCCCTCGCTGTCGAGGAACAGTTGCGGCGTCGCGCCGGCCGGCGCGACCTCGCGGCCGTCGTAGCTGACGACGTCGCCGGTCGCGGCATCGTAATGCATCATGAACGCCCCACCACCGATGCCCGATGACTGCGGCTCGACGAGACCGAGCACCGCCTGCACGGCGATCGCTGCGTCGACTGCCGAGCCGCCGGCGCGCAGGATCTCGAGACCTGCGTCGACCGCGAGCGGGTTCGCCGCTGCGACCATCGCTCCGGCCTGCCAGCCGCGCGCGGGCGCCGCTTCACGCCGCGGGTCGAGCGCGGGGCCGTCGGCACGCTCGCTGCCCGCCGGGGGCGGACCGTGCGTGCAGGCCGCGCACAGGAACGCAAGCGCGGCGGCGAGTACGAACGGGAGGCGTGCAGCGGGGCGGGACGCCCTCGGGCGAGTGTGGCTCATCGGGGCGTCACCTTAGCGCAAAGCGCACGTGCCCGCCGCAGTCGCCAGAGGGTCGTGACGGTCCGGCGCCGTTGCGGCCGGACACCGCGAATCGATGCCGCGCCCGCGCGGTCCGTCGGCCCGCGCCCTCAGCTGCCGTCGCCGCTGCCGGCCTTCGCGGCCTCGCGATCGGCGCGCATCTGCTTGACGTCGACCGGGCGGATCTCGGTGATCGGGCAGCGTTCGCCACGCACGATGACCTTGTCGAACCGCGAGATCGACGAGCCGGTCTGCGTGATGCGGATCCTGTCGGCGAACTCCAGATCCCGGCAGGTATCCCAGACCGTGAGCAGGTGTGCGTCGTTGACGCCCGACCAGACCACGAGCTTGTTGCGCGACAAAGCCGTCCAGCCGGTGACGTTGAAGGCCGTGAAGCGGTCCACCGGCTCGCCCGCGTAGGCCGAGTAGCGCTCGAGTGGCGTATCGCCCGCAAGCCTGTCGAGGCCCGTGGCGCAGCCCGCGAGCGCGAGCGCTCCTGCCAGGACGAATGCCGTCAGGACAGGCGACATGCGCTTCTGCATCTTGATCCCTCCTTACATTTGGATTTGATGGCGCCGCGAGCCAAGGGTTCCCGCGTGAGGACGGCCTGATCTAGGCGCCACACGATGGTACCTTGGGGACGATGATTGCCATTCCGGAGCTCGTCGATCTGCTCGTCGTCGGCGGCGGCATCAACGGCGCCGGCATTGCGCGCGACGCCGCCGGGCGCGGGCTGTCCGTGCTGCTCTGCGAGCAGGACGACCTCGCCGCGCACACGTCCTCGGCCTCGACGAAGCTGATCCACGGTGGGTTGCGCTATCTCGAGTTCTACCACTTCGGCCTCGTCCGCAAGGCGCTGCGGGAGCGCGAGGTGCTGCTCGCGAGCGCACCGCACATCATGTGGCCCTTGCGTTTCGTGATGCCCCACGACTCGCACCTGCGGCCGGCATGGATGATCCGTACCGGACTGTTCCTCTATGACCACCTTGCGAAGCGGCGGCGGCTGCCGGGCTCCCGTGGCGTCGATCTGCGCACGCACGTCGCGGGCGCCGCGCTGAACGGACGCTTCCGCCGCGGCTTCGTCTATTCGGACGGCTGGGTCGATGATGCGCGCCTAGTCGTGCTCAACGCGCTCGACGCCGCCGAGCGCGGCGCAGCGGTGCGCACCCGGACGCGCTGCGAGCGGCTCGAAGTGTCCGGAGGGCAATGGCTGGCCACGCTCCGCGACGGCACCGGACGGTTCGAGCAGCGCCGTTTTCGGGCCGCGGTCAATGCGACGGGGCCGTGGGCGGCGAGCTTCCTCGCCGCGGCGACGCCGTCGCGGAGCCGGCACGGCCTGCGTCTCGTCAAGGGCAGCCACATCGTGGTGCCGCGACTGTTCGAACACGACCATGCCTACATCTTCCAGGCGCCCGACCGGCGCATCGTGTTCGCGATTCCGTACGAGCACGAGTTCACGCTGATCGGCACGACCGACGTCGAGTACGAAGGCGCGCCGCAGGAGGTCAGGATCGACGCCGCCGAGACGCGCTACCTCTGCGATCTGTCGAACCGCTATTTCCGCCGCCAGATCGGTGAGGCAGACGTGGTCTGGAGCTACTCGGGAGTCCGCCCTCTTCTCGAGGACGAAGCCGACGAGGCGCGCTCGGTCACGCGCGACTACTCGCTCGAACAGACTGACGCGCCGGCGCCGCTGCTGAGCGTCTTCGGCGGCAAGATCACGACCTACCGGGCGCTCGCCGAGGAAGCCATGGAATTGCTCGCACCGCGCTTTGCGCATGCTGGTCGGGCGTGGACCCGGACGGCCACGCTCCCGGGAGGTGACCTGCCCGGCGGCGACTTCGAAGCGTTCGTGCGTGAACTCGCCGCTCGCTACCCTGGGCTGCCCGAGGGGCTGCGACGACGCCTCGCCCGCGCCTACGGCACGCGCGCGGTCACGCTGCTCGATGGCGCCGAGACCCCGGCGGAGCTCGGCGCGGAGCTTGCGCCGGGCCTGCATGAGCGCGAGCTCGAATACCTCTGGCGCACCGAGTGGGCGCGCAGCGCCGACGACGTGCTCTGGCGCCGCAGCAAGCTCGGCCTGCACTGCGACGCGGCAGCGCGCGCGCGCGTCGAGGAGTGGTTCGAAACGCGGAGCGACACATGAAGCGCTGGATACTCGCACTCGATCAGGGAACGACGAGCTCGCGCGCGATCCTCTTTGATCGCGATGGCTCGATCGCCGCGCTCGCGCAGCGCGAGTTCCCGCAGTACTTCCCGCGGTCGGGCTGGGTCGAGCACGATGCCCTCGAGATCTGGGCAAGCCAGTCGGCGACCATCGCCGACGTGCTCCGCAGCGCCGGCGCGACGCCCGGGGAGCTCGCGGCCATCGGCATCACGAACCAGCGCGAGACCACGCTGCTGTGGGATCGCCGCAGCGGCGCACCGCTCGCACGCGCGATCGTCTGGCAGGACCGTCGGACCGCGGAGCCCTGCCAGCGGCTGCGTGCCGAGGGCCACGAGCGCGAGATCGCGGCGCGCACGGGACTGCTGCTCGATCCGTACTTCTCAGGAACCAAACTTGCCTGGCTGCTCGAACACCTGCCCGGAGCGCGCGCGCGGGCCGAACGCGGCGAACTGTGTTTCGGCACGATCGACAGTTGGCTCGCCTGGAAGCTTACGGGGGGACGCTGTCATGTCACCGACGTCACGAACGCGAGCCGGACACTGCTGCTGAATCTTGCCGGCGGCGACTGGGACGACTGGATGCTGCAGCTGCTCGACATTCCGCGCGCCTGCCTGCCCACGGTACGCGACTCCTCGGCCGACGACGGCCTGCGCGCCGTGCTCGATGGCGTCGAGGTACCGTTGACCGGCATTGCCGGCGACCAGCAGGCGGCCCTGTTCGGCCAGGCCTGTTTCGAGCCGGGCATGGCCAAGATCACCTACGGCACGGGCTGCTTCGTCCTCATGCACACCGGCAGCGCGCCACTGCACTCGCGGCATCGGCTGCTCACGAGCATCGCCTGCAGCCGGCGCGGCGCGCTCGAGTACGTGCTCGAAGGCAGTGTGTTCGTCGGCGGTGCGGTGGTACAGTGGCTGCGCGACGGGCTCGGCTTCTTCGAGAACTCGTCCGACATCGAGGCGCTGGCCCTGAGCGTCCCGGATCACGGCGGCGTCTACTTGGTGCCGGCCTTCACCGGTCTCGGCAGTCCGCACTGGGACCCGTTCGCCCGCGGCTCGATCTTCGGCATCACGCGCGGCACCGCGCGCGGCCACATCGCGCGGGCCGCGCTCGAGGCCATCGCCTTTCAGAGCGCCGAAGTACTGCACGCGATGGAGCTCGACGCCGGCCAACGGCTGCGCGAGCTGCGCGTCGACGGTGGCGCGGCGCGCAATGACTTCCTGATGCAGTTCCAGGCCGACCTGCTCGGGGTTCCGGTGATCCGACCCAAGGTCATCGAAACGACCGCGCTCGGCGCGGCGTACCTGGCCGGCCTCGCGGTCGGCTACTGGACCTCGCCGGCCGATGTGGCGGCACACTGGCAGATCGAGCGTCGCTTCGAACCGGCGATGAGTCGGGATGAGGCCGCGTCCCGCATGCAGGAGTGGTCGCGTGCGATCCAGCGTGCGCGCGGCTGGATAGAGGGTTAAGGCATACGATCGACATCATGCCCGGGCTGCTGCTCGCCGCGGCGCTGGCGCTGCTCGGTCAGGGCCTCGCGCATTGGCTCGGTGTCGGCTTGCTCGGCCTGCCGCGCAGTCCCGTCTCCGGCATCACGCTCGCGATCCTGCTCGGCCTCGCACTCGCTCACTGCGCCGATCTGCCAGACCGGCTGCGCGCCGGCACGCGCTTCGCGCTGACCACGGTACTGCGTGCTGGAATCGTGCTGCTCGGTCTGAGACTGTCGCTGGCCGAGGCAGGCGAGGTCGGCCTGCGCGCGCTGCCGGTGATCGTAGCGGCGATCGTCACCGCCCTGTGGCTCGTGCGCTGGCTCGGCGAGCGGCTCGGCCTGCCGCCACGCCTCGCGGCGCTGATCGGCGTCGGAACCAGCATCTGCGGTGCGACGGCCATCGTCGCCACTGCACCGACGATCGGCGCGCGCGAGGAGGAGACGAGCTTTGCGGTGGCCTGCATCGCGCTGTTCGGCCTGCTGGCGATGCTGCTCTATCCGTTCGCTGCGCACTGGCTTTTCAACGGCGAGTCGCTCCACAGCGACCTGTTCCTCGGGACAGCCGTACACGACACCGCGCAGGTAGTGGGCGCAGGCATGGCCTACCGCGAGTACTACGCCGACGCGCGCGCCCTCGAGGTGGCAACCGTCACGAAGATGGTGCGCAATCTCGCGATGATCGCCGTGATCCCGCTCATGGCGATCGCCTATCGGCCGATGCCCGGCGCGTCGGTCAGCGGTTCGGCGGCCCCGCGGTCGCGAGCATACGAACTCGTGCCGCTTTTCGTGCTCGGCTTCGCGGCCATGAGCCTGATGCGCACCGTCGGTGATCTCGGCGACCAGCCGTTCGGTCTCGTGCCGGCGGAGCGCTGGAGCACGGTACTCGCCGCAGCGGGTACCGCCACCGACTTCCTGCTCGCCACGGCCATGGCCGCCGTCGGTCTGTCGACTCGCCTCTCGACACTGCGCGCAATCGGCCCGACGCCGCTGCTGGTCGCGCTGTCGTGTGCGCTCGCGGTCGGGAGCGTCGCGGCGACCGTGATCGCGCTGCTCTACTGAGTGCCGGGCGACGCGACGGCGCCTGCTGCCTCGGCCGTGCTCAGGGCCGCTCGACGAGCATCGCGCTTGCGAGGCCCGCGGCCCCGCACAGTGTGACGACCCCGCGCCGCGCACCGCGCAGCTCGAGCTCGTCGAGCAGTGTGCCGAGCAGCGCGCTGCCGCTCGAACCCATTGCGTGCCCGAGCGCGATCGCACCGCCATTGACGTTGACGCGCTCGTCGTCGACACCGAGCTCGCGACAGAAGTGCAGCATGGGCGCCGCAAAGGACTCGTTGACCTCGAATAGGTCGACGGCGTCGACGCTGATCCCGGCGCGCGCGAGCACGCGGCGTGTCGCATCGACCGCGCCGGTCAGCGCGACAGTGCGATCGATCGCGATCTCCGCCGTCGCGACGATGCGGGCCCGCGGACGCCAGCGAAAGCGACCCAGCGCGGCCTCGCTGGCGACGAGCACGGCTGAAGCGCCGTCGGCCGTCGCCGGCGAATTGCCGGCCGTGTGCACGTGCTCGAGTCGCGCCGCCCCGAGGCGCGGCGCGAGCAGTCGGTCGATTCCGTACTTTGCCGTGAGCTCGGCGAACGCGGGCGGCAGCGCCGCCAGCGACTCAGCGCTCGTGTTGCGCCGCGGAGTCTCGTCACGCTCGAGCAGCAGTGTCCCGTCCGGCGCCATGACGCTGCACAACGAGCGGAACCGCCCGTGATCCTGGGCAGCCGCCGCGCGCTGCTGCGAGCGCAGCGCCCAGGCGTCGCATTGCTCGCGCGAGAAGCCGTGCAGTGTCGCGATCGCATCCGCGGCGATCCCAATCGGCACGAGCGCGGCGACGCGTTGCAGATCCGGATCGTGCGTCAGCGGGCCCCGGTCGGAAGCCATCGGCACCCGCGACATCATCTCCAAGCCGCCTCCGATCGCAAAGCCTTCGTCCGTACGGGCCCGGAGCGCCGCATAGGCGACTGCGCTGAGTCCCGAGGCACAGTACCGGTTGATGGTCATGGCCGGCACCGCGTCGGGCCACCCCGCGGCGATCGCCGCGAGCTTGGCGACATTCGCGCCCTGCTCCGTCGTCTGCGTGACACAGCCGATGACGAGATCGGCCAGCGCGCCGGTCTCGAACGGCTGACGCCGTTCGAGCGCCCGCAGCGTCTGCGCCAGCAGGTCGAGCGGGCGCAGTGGGCGCAGCGCGCCCTTGTCGTTGCCGCGGCCGCGCGGCGTGCGCACGGCATCGACGATCCAGGTCGTGGGCGAAGTCATGAAGCACTCCGCTCGCCGAGCCGGGCCGCGTCCGCGAGCGCGGCGCGATACTCGCGTTCGAGCGCGGCGACGATCGCCGCTGCCGGCTCGATCGCGCGACTCGCGCCGAGGCCCTGCCCCGCCGACCAGAGCTGTTTCCAGCGGCGCGCGTCGCTGCCGCCGGCATCGTAGGACCGGTCCGGTGCGCCCGCGAGCGCGTCGGGGTCGAGCCCCGCGGCACGCAGACTGGGCTTGAGCCACGAGGCCGGCGTGCCGGTGATCGCGGCGCTGACGACGAGATCGTCGAGCTGCGCATCCACGACCATCTGCTTGTAGGCGGGCGGCGCCAGACTCTCGGCCGTCGGGATGAAGCGCGTGCCCATGTAGACGAAATCGGCCCCGGCGACGATCGCGCCCGCGACGCCACGCCCGTCGCCGATGCCGCCACCGACCACGATGAGCCCGTCGAACTCAGCGCGCACTGCCGCGATGAACGCGAACGGCGACAGGAAGCCCGTGTGCCCACCGGCGCCCGCAGAGATGCAGGCGAGCCCATCGACGCCGGCCGCGATCGCCTTGCGCGCCAGCGTCATGTTGACGACGTCGGCAATGACGATGCCTCCATAGCCATGGACGGCCTCGATCGCCGGCCGCGGGCTGCCGAGCGCGGTCACGACGAGCGGCGGTCGATGGCGAACCACGAGATCGAGGTCGTCGCGCAGCCGCGTGTTGGTCGCGTGCGTGATGAGATTCACGCACCAGGGGGCGATCACGGCCGACGGATCGGCACGTCGGGCCGCGGCGAGGTCCTCCACGATCGCCTGCATCCACTCACCGGTCTCCTGCGGTGTGCGCGCATTGTGCGACGGGAAGGCGCCGATCACCCCGGCGCGACAGGCTGCCGTCACCAGCTCGCGGCCGGAGACCAGGAACATCGGCGCCGCGAACACCGGCACGCGAGTGGGCAGGCGCGCGGCGAGCGCGCGAGCGCGCTCGGGGCGCGTCATCGCCCGGCGAGCCGCTCGGCCGACACCCAGGTCGCGTGGAAGCCGTTTGGCACCCGCTGCGGCATCAGCACCCTGCAGATCGGACCGCGCGGCAGCTCGCGGGCGTCGAACACCCAGACCTCCGAGCGGTCCTCGGGCGCGTTCCAGACGAAGCTGACCACGTAGCCGTCGTCCTCTTCGGTACCGCCGCTACGCCAGGCGAACGGCGCCTCGCTGAGCCAGCAGTCGTTGCCTGGACAGTAGGCGACACCGGCGCCCGTGCGGTAATCGAACTTCACGAGGCCCGCGAAGCGCTGGTCTTCCGGCCGGCGCATGCGGCCCATCAGCAGGTGATACGAGTAGCGAGTGGGTTTGCCCTGGCGCCGCGTATCGATGGTCGGGAACTCGGCGTTGTAGACGTCGTCGACGACGCGCTCCGAGGTCCGACCGGTGCGCAGATTGAGTCGCCATTCGTAGAATTCGAAGTCGGTCGCGTTCATCGCGATTGTGCGCTCGTAGGCATCGAAGTCGCGCGTGCCGTCCCAGCGCCGCGGAATGCTGTACGGCGTCGCCAGCATCACGATCTCGTCGCCCTCCTCCCAGGTGTTGCAGACGTGCAGCGCGTAGCGCGGCTCGGCCTCGAACCAGCGGATGTCGTGCGCCGTGCCATGCCGTGGAATGACCGCGAACCGGGTCGGCAGGTCGCGCCTGAACTGCACGCGATAGCGGCCCGCCTTGAGCGCCTCGGGATCGTTGACCAGCGGGAAGTCGTGCAGCACCGAATAGTGCTCCGTGATCCCCATGTCATGCGGCAGCCGCGGCCCCGGCAGCTCGACGGGCACGAAGGTCGTCAGGCGACGTTCGGCATCGAGGACTCCGTAGTGCATGTACGGATGCTGGTTGCCGTAGGCGAAGAAGATGTACTCACCGGTGTTCTCGTCGACGCGGGAGTGCGCCGAGATCGGCAGTCCCTCGAGGCGCGGATCCGGCAGCAGCGGCCCTTTGGTCTCGAGAGTCGACGGGTCGACGCGGTATACCGTGCCGCCGCGGTACCACATCGTCAGCAGTTCGCCGGCGTGGAACTTGACGTCCGTGTTCGAGGTGTTCTTGAGCGGCTGATCGGGACGGTCGAGCCGCTGGGGCTCCTTGAGGCCGCGCCAGAGGGCGCGCCCGGCCGCGATCTCCTCGGCGAGGCCCGCGGTGCGGACCCAGCGATTGCGGAACGAGGCGCGTCCGTGATCGAAGCGCACGGCGCTCAGCATCCCGTCGCCGTCGAACCAGTGGTAGCGGCCGATCGGCGGGAAGCGTGGATTCGGTCCGTTGCGGACATACAGGCCGTTGAGATCCTCGGGCAGGCGACCGATGACGACGAGGTCCTCGGCTTCGGTCTCGCGGTCGGTCGGCGCGAAGTTGCCCTGCAGGGAGACCTGTTCGAAGATCGGCAACGCGGGTATGGCGTTCATGGGTTCACCGGCTGGCGCGATTGGGCGATGCGGAACCGGCTCGCCACGAAGGCCGCGTCGGTCAGCGACGCATTGCCCGCGGGGTTGAGTCCGGTGACGTGGTAGTCGCTGTAGGCGGCCGCGAAGTTCAGCGGCATCGGTCCGGTCAGGTTGATCGTCAACTGCGCGCCGGCGCGCGCAAAGCCGTCCTCGGCCGCCGCAACGAAGTCCGGATCGGTCGAATAGACGAAGGCTGTGAGCCCGCCACGCTCGCGGACATCGGTCGTGGCCGCCTCGAGGGCGGCGCGCGCGTCGGGCAGCGTGATCAGGAACGAGACCGGCCCGAAGCGCTCTTCGCCGTACAGATCGCGCTCGGCCGGCGTGACGGCCAGCAGCAGCGGTGTGCTGGTGCGCGCACCGGGAAAGTCGGGATGCACGTAGCGCCGCGGCGCGAGCAGCACCTGGCCACGTGCCGCGCCTTCGCGCTCGAGCGCCTCGAGCAGCGCGAGCGTCGCCGGCGACTGGATCGTCGCGAGGATCGCCGCCGCCTTGCGCGGATCGCTGCCAATGGAATCGATCGCAGCCGCGAGCCGCGCACCGAACTCGGCCGGGCTCACGCGCCGCTCGCCGGCGCCACTGCCGACGCGGATCCCGTCTGCCGGCAGGTAGAGGTTCTGCGGACTCGTGCACATCTGTGCCGAGAACAGGCAGAGCGTGGTCGCGAGACTGCGGACCACAGGCTCGAGGTCTTCGCAGGACTCGAGCACCACGGCATTGCAACCGGCCGTCTCGGTGAAACAGAGCGCAGGCGGCGCATGTCGCTCTATCCAGGCCCCGAAACGGGCGCTGCCCGTGAAGTCGACGATCCTGCAGAGCGGGTGTCCGACGATGCGCTTGCCGATCGGCTCCGCCGTCGAATCGACCGCGAGCTGCACGAGGTCGGGCTCGAAACCTTGCTCGGCGAGCACCTCGCGGAACACCTCGACGGAGATCGCCATCGGCAGCACGGCCGTGGGGTGCGGCTTGACGAGCACGGCGTTGCCGGTGGTGAGGCTCGCGATCATGGAAGGCCAGGCGTTCCAGGTCGGGAACGTCGCGCAGGTGAAGCACACGGCTACACCCCGCGGCACGAGGCGATAGCGCTTCTCGAGACGGATCGGGGTCGAACCGAAGCGCCGTTCCCAGCGCGCCCGCGACGTCACGGCGCGCATCGCCCCGACCGCATAGACGAGCGCCTCGAGACCGCGATCGAGCGCATTCACGCCCGAGCCCGCGTAACTCATGTTGTAGCTCTGGCCGGTCGTGTGCATGACCGCGTGAACGATCTCGAACAGCCGCTCGCGGTAGAGCCGGTCGAGCACTTCGAGCACGACGCCAGCACGCGCCTCAATCGAAGCGCTGCTCCAGCCCGCCATGGCGCGCGCGGCCGCGGTGAACTGTGCGTCGAGGTCGGCCGCGCGATAGAGGATTCCCAACGGCTGCTGCGTGTACGGGGACACCTCCTCGCCAAGGAGTTGGCTGCCCGCCGGCTGATCGGAGGGATATTCGCGACCGAGCGCCGACTCGAAGGCGGCCTGGCCACTAGCGCGAGCACTTTCGTGATCGGGGTGCGCAGCGGGCTGCTCAGGGAACGGGCTCCAGGCGCCCCGCTCGCGGCAGGCCCGCTGGGCGGCGTCGAAGCGCTGCCGGTGCCGCTCGAACAGCGGCTCTGGCACGCCCGCGGCCTCGGCTGTCAGTTGCATTACGAGACTTATAGTCAGGCGCGGCCCAATTTGCAATCATCGCCGGGCCGGCTGTCGAGGAGGACGACGACCCATGCAGCGCAAACCCGTGCAGCGCACGCCCCCGCCGCGGGACTTCGCGCGGCTGCGGTCGCTGCTCGAGCGCGGCGAGGGCGCGTCGGCGCTGCGTCTGCTCGGCAACCGCTGGTCGCTGCTGATCCTCCGCGACGTCTTCCTCGGTGTGCGCCGCTTCGAGGATCTGCGCCGGCTGAGTGGCGCGGCGCGCGGCACCCTGTCCACCCGGCTCGCGCTGCTCGTCGAAGCGGACATCCTGCGGCGCACTCCCTACCAGAACGGCCGGCTACGCCACGAGTACCGCCTCACGGATCGCGGTCTCGACTGCTACCCGATCGCACTGGCCCTTTGGCGCTGGGAGCGGCGCTGGGGGCGCCCTGGCACCGTGCCACCGCGGCTGTGGCACGCCCGCTGCCACAGCGAGACCCAGCCTCGCTACGTCTGTGGGCATTGCCGCGAGGAGCTTCGACCCGGGGATCTGCGCTTCACGCTCGGCGCGGCGCCGCCGCAAGCCTCGACCACGCGGGAGGAACGGCGGCGCGACCGGGCCCTGCCGCGGCCGCTCGCGGGGGTCGATGACACGCTGTTCGATGCGCTCGAAGTCGTCGGCGATCGCTGGAGCGCCCTGCTGCTCGCGGCGCTGTTTCTCGGCGCGCGCCGCCATGCCGAGCTGCGCGACGCGCTCGGCATCGCCTCGAACATCCTCGCGGACCGGCTCCGGCGGCTGCGGGCGCGCGGCATCATCGAGCCGTGCGTCTATCAGGAGCGACCGCGGCGCCACGAGTATCGCCTCAGCGAGCGCGGCTGGGATCTGTATCCGTTCGCGCTCGCGCTGCAGCAGTGGGCCGGCCGCTGGCTCGCACCGCGCGGCCGGCCTGCGTTGCGGCTGTGGCACACCCGCTGCGGCCGGCGTCTGCGGATGCTCGCCGTCTGCAATGCCTGCGGCGTACCGCTGCAGCCGCGCGAGGTGCAGCTGCGCGCCACCCGCCGCTGGCGCTCGCGGCGCCGCCGCGCGACGCCGGCGGCGCACGCGACGGCGCAACGAGGCCGGCTCGCGCGAACCGTACGCCGGCGGAGGAGCTTGCCGAGATGAGCAGTGACGTCTATCTGCTGGGCGGCGCGCAGACCGACTTTGCTGCCAACTGGGCGCGCGAGGGCCGTGAATTGTTCGACGCGTTCCGCTCGACTCTGCTGGAGGGGCTCGAAGCGGTGCAGCTGCCGCCGTCGGCCGTCGAGGTCGCCCACGTCGGCAATTTCGCCGCCGAACTGTTCTGCGGCCAGGGTCACCTCGGCGGCTTCGTGGCCGCGTCCCACCCGGATCTGGTCGGTGTGCCGGCAGGCAGGCACGAGGGGGCCTGCGCCTCGGGCAGCCTCGCGGCATTGGCCGCGGCCGCGGACATCGAGTCCGGAAGGTACGGTCTCGCCGCCGTGATCGGCATCGAGCAGATGCGCAACGTGCCAGGCGCACAGGCGGCGGCGAACATCGGCGGTCCGGCAATGTGGAACGGCCACGAGTGCGTCGGCGTGCGCTTCCCCTGGCCGCGCCTGTTCAGCGAACTCGGCGACGAATACGAGCGGCGCTACGGCCTCGACCGGCGTCACCTCGCGCGTATCGCCGAGATCAACTTCGCCAACGCGCGGCGCAATCCGCTCGCACAAACGCGCAACTGGACCTTCGACGCGCGCAGCTTCGCCGAGGACGACATCCACAATCCCGTCATCGAGGGCCGCATCCGCAAGCACGACTGCGGCCAGATCACGGACGGCGCGGCGGTACTGTTCCTCGCTTCGGCGGAGCGGGCAAGGCGCTGGGCACGCGAGCGCGGCATCGACCTCGCAGCGGTCCCGCGCATTGCAGGCTGGGGTCATCGCACCGCACCGATCACCTATGCGGCGAAGATCGAGGCCAGCCGCGGCGCCGACTACGTGTTCCCGCAGGTCCGTGCCGCGATCACCGACGCGTACCGGCGTGCATCGATCAGCGGTCCCGAATCGCTCGATGCGATCGAGACACACGACTGTTTCACGACGACCGAATACATGGCCATCGATCACTTCGGGCTCACGCCACCCGGGCAGAGCTGGCTGGCCATCGAGCGCGGCGACATCGAACCTGGCGGCCGGCTGCCGATCAATCCGAGCGGAGGCCTGATCGGGGTCGGGCATCCTGTCGGCGCGACCGGTGTACGCATGCTGCTCGACGCGTGGCGCCAGTGCGCGAACCGCGCCGGCGACTATCAGGTCGAGGGTGCACGCCGCGTCGCAACGCTGAACATCGGCGGCAGCGCGACCACGACGGTCTGCTTCATCGTCGAACGCGTACTGTCGTGATGCCCCTCATGGAGGAGGAAGACGAACCATGAAGACCACTCCGGATCAGAAGCGGCATCAGTATCGGGCTCTGGGCTGGTGGCAAGACACCCGCATCACCGATCTGTTCGACGCCGCGCTGCGCGCGGCACCGCACCGCGTCGCGCTGGTCGATCCGCCCAATCGGGAAGCGCTCAGCGGTGGCTTGCCGCGCCGGCTGACCTACGCCGATGTCGCCGAGCTCGCCGATGCCTATGCGCTGCGCATGCTCGAAATCGGCATCCGGCGCGACGACGTGCTGCTCACGCAGCTGCCCAACATCGTCGAGTACGTCGCGATCTACCTCGCGGCCGGCAGACTCGGGGTCATCGTCAGCCCCGTGCCGATGCAGTACCGGCGTCACGAGCTCGAACACATCGTCGGCATCACTGGCGCGCGCTGGGCGCTGACGGTCGAGCGCTTCAAGGGCGTCGAGCATGCCGCAGGCGCCGTGGAGCTCGCGCGCGAACGAGACCTGACGGTGCTCTGCCTCGGCGAAACGGCGCCGGCAGGTGCGCGCGCGTTCGTACCGGCGGCGCTGGACGGCGCCGGCCGGGCGCGGCTCGAAGCGGCGATCGCCGCCGCCGCAGTCGACGCCGACGACATCTTCACGATCTGCTGGACGTCCGGCACCGAGGGCAAACCCAAGGGTGTGCCGCGCAGCCACAATCACTGGGTCACGATCAACCGCGCCCACCACGTCGGCGCGAACCTGCGGCCTGGCGACGTGCTGCTCAATCCCTTCCCGCTCGTGAACATGGCGGCGATCGGTGGCTGCCTGCTCTCATGGTTGCAGGCGCAGGGCACCCTGCTGCTGCACCATCCGCTGGACCTCCCGGTCTACCTCGAGCAGATCGCGACCGAGCGGCCGCATTACGCGATCGCACCGCCCGCCATCCTCAACATGCTGATCAAGGACGAGCGGCTGCTGTCGGCTGCCAGACTCGACAGTCTGCGCTGCATCGGCTCGGGATCGGCACCGCTCGATCCGGGGATGATCCAGGGCTTCCACGACCGGTTCGGCATCGAGGTCATCAACATCTTCGGCTCCAACGAGGGCATCTCGCTGATCAGCGGTGCCGCCGAGGCGCCGGACGCGCGCAAACGCGCCCGTCTGTTCCCGCGCTTCGGACGTTCCGAAATTACCTGGTCGCGCCCTGCGCCCTGCCCAATGGAGACGCGGATCATCGATCCCGATACCGGGCGCGAGATCCTCGAGGCCGATCGCGCCGGCGAGATGCAGATCCGCGGACCGGCCGTGTTCGACGGCTACTTCCGCGAGCCCGAACTGACTCGCGCAGCGTTCACGGCGGATGGCTGGTTCCGCACCGGCGATCTGTTCGAGATCACCGGCGAGCCCGACGATCTGCGCTACTACCGCTATGTCGGCCGGCTCAAGCAGATCATCATCCGCGGCGGCGTGAAGATCTCGCCCGAGGAGCTCGACGAGGTCCTCGCGCGCATGCCGAACGTGCTCGAAGGAGCGGTCGCCGGCTATCGGGACGACATCCTCGGCGAGAAGATCTGCGCGGCGGTCGTACCCAAGGCCGGGCAGAACGTCACGCTCGACGACGTGCGCGCACACTTCGCGCAGTCGGGCCTCGCGATCTTCAAGCAACCCGAAAAGTTGTGCGTGCTCGCCGCGTTGCCGCGCAACCCGACCGGCAAGGTGATGCGCGACGAGATCAGGCGGATCGCCGAAGCAGGCTGATCCAGTCGCGGTCCGCCGGACCGAAGGCGACGAAATCCGGGTTGATCAGCGACGCGCGGCGGTTGTACTCGAGCGGCCGCCCGTCGAGATCGACGACCTGCCCGCCCGCGGCGGCGAGCACCGCATGGCCCGCGGCCGTGTCCCACTCGCCCGTCGGCCCGCGCCTCGGATAGACGTCGGCCAGACCCTCGGCGAGCAAGCCGAACTTGATCGAGCTGCCCATGCTGACGAGCACGTGCGACCCGAGCGCCGCGAGGAAGCCGTCGAGCGAGCGGCCCCGGTGCGAGCTGCTGACCGCGACCCGGGGCGGCGTCGCCGTCACGCGCGCGATGCCGATGCGGCGCGACGCGCCGTCGGCCTCGAAGCGAAACGCGCCGACGCCGCTGACGCCGCCATAGGCGACACCGCTCACGGGCACGTGGACGACGCCGAGCACCGGTGCATGACCTTCGATCAGCGCGATGTTGACCGTGAACTCGCCGTTGCGCTTGAGGAACTCGCGCGTGCCATCGAGCGGGTCGACGAGCCAATAGCACCGCCACACGGCACGTTCCGCGAGCGGCACATTGGCGGACTCCTCGGACAGGACCGGCACCTGCGGCGTCAGCGCCGTGAGCGCTGCGACGATGCGGTCGTGCGCGCGCATGTCCGCCTCGGTGACAGGCGTGTCATCGGCCTTGCGCGTCACGGCCGGCGCACCGGTCGCGTAGATGTCGAGGATCTCGCCGGCGGCATTACGCGCGATCGCGCGCACCTCGTCGAGCAGCGTCACGTCGACGCAGGGGCGCGTCGGCTCGCGGATCGTGCCGGTCTCCCGCCTCACGCGGCACCCGCGCGTTGCGCCTGCTGCCACGCGAGCGCCGCCATGCCTTCCACCTCCGCCGCATAGCGGCGCGCCTGCGGGCTCACCGCCGTGCCGCGCGCGACGCGGCCGCGGATGCCGTGGAAGATCGCGGCGAGCCGGAACATGCAGAAGGCGAGGTAGAAATCGAGGTCCGGCAAGGCGGCGATACCGCGCCGCCGACAGTACGCTTCGACGTAGTCGTGCTCGCCAGGCAGGCCGAGCGCCGCGACGTCGCGGCCAAGCAGGCCCGGGATCGACGCGTTCGACATGCGATACATCATCAGGTGATAGGCGAAATCGGCATACGGATCGCCGAGCGTCGACAGCTCCCAGTCCATGATCGCGATGACGCGCGGCTCACGCGGGTGGAAGATCAGGTTGTCGATGCGGAAGTCGCCGTGAACGATCGCAGCCGGAGGCTCGACGGCGGGCAGGTGTGCCGGCAGCCATTCGATCAGCCGGTCCATCGTCGGATCGCGCCCGGCGGCCTCGTCGCTGAGGTACTGTTTCGACCAGCGCGCGATCTGGCGCGCGACGTAGGCATCGGAACGGCCGAAATCCGCGAGCCCGGCCGCGGACGGGTCGACGCCATGCAGCCGCGCGATGGCGTCGTTCATCGCATCGATGTGCGCAGCCCGCTCGTCTCGCGGCAGATCGGGCAGCGCCGGGTCCCAAAAGATCCGCCCTTCGACATGCTCCATGACATAGAAAGGCGTGCCGATCACCGTCGCGTCCTCGCAGAGCAGCAGCGGCCGGGCGACCGGCACGTCGGTCCGACTGGCCAGCGCGGACATCACGCGGAACTCGCGCTCGATGGCGTGGGCCGACGGCAGGAGCATGCCGGGCGGCTTGCGGCGCAGCACGTAGCGGCTCGATGGCGTCCTCAGCAGGTACGTCGGGTTGGACTGGCCACCGGGAAACTGGCGCACGACCAGTGGTGCGGCGAACCCGGGAAGCCTGCCGCCGAGGTGCTGCGCGAGCGCGCCGACGTCGAATTCGAGACCGGCGCGGAACTCGTGTGCGCCCACGCTCAACCCGACTCCGGACCCGCGGCGCCCGCCTCGACCGCGCGCGCATGCCTTCGCTGGAGACGTCGCGCCAGCGACCACAGGTGAACCTCGGTCGGCCCGTCGTAGATGCGGAAAGCGCGGATCTCACTGAAGATGCGTCCGACGGGTGTATCGCCGGTGATGCCGAGACCGCCGAGTACCTGGACGCAGCGGTCGACGATCGCATAGAGCGTTTCGGCGCAGGAGAGCTTCGCCATGCTCGATTCCGTGGTCGCCTTCGAACCCTGATCGAGCGTCCAGGCCACGTAGTCGATCATCAGGTGCGTCTGCCGCAGATCCACCTCGTTGCGCGCGAGCATGAACCCTACGCCCTCGTGCTCGATCAGCGGCTTGCCGAAAGCGCGACGCCGGCATGCATAGTCGACCGCCACGTCGTGAGCGCGCTGCGCCGCTCCCCACCAGCGCATGCAGTGGGTGAGCCTCGCCGGCGCGAGCCGCACCTGGGCGTAGCGGAAACCCTCGTCGACGGCGCCGAGCACCTGCGACGAGGGAACGCGCAGACCCTCGAGCGCGATCACGGCATGCCCGCCGGGGATGGCCTGGTCCATCGTGTCGAGCACCCGCTCGATCCTTATGCCCGGCGCGTTCATCTCGGTCAGGAACATCGTGGCGGACTCGCCCGTGCGGGCCATGACGATGCCGAACTCGGCTCCGACGGCCCCCGTGATCAGCCACTTGCGGCCGTCGATGACCCAGTGATCGCCCTCTCGCCGCGCCGTGGTGGCGAGCATCTCGGGGTCCGACCCCGCGCCGCCATCGGGCTCGGTCATCAGAAAGGCCGAGCGGATCGTCCCCGCGGCCAGTGGCGCGAGAAAGCGCTGCTTCTGCGCCGGCGTCGCGATGCGCTCGAGCAGGTGCATGTTGCCCTCGTCGGGCGCCATGCAGTTCATCGCAATCGGACCGAGCAGTGAATAGCCAGCGGCTCGCAGCACCGTGGCGGTCTCCCGATGCGACAGACCATAACCGCCCCATTCCTCCCCCACCTGCGGCGCGAGCAATCGAGCGCGCCGCGCGTGCTCGCGCAGCTCCGCAACGAGCGCCGGGGCGGGGCCATGCGGCGTCAGGCGAGCATCGCGCTCGTATGGAATCACGATGTCGCGGATGAACCGCTGGGTTCGCGCTTCCAGATCGAGCTCGCGGGCTGTGCGAGAGAAGTCCGTCATCGACGTCTCGGCGGCTGCTGGGCAGGCCTACATCGTACCGGGTGCTCCGGCACGCAGCACCTGTCCGCCACGCTCCGCGGCCGCGTCACGCGTCGCCCTTCGCCGCCCGCATGGCGGCATTGATTTCCGCCGAAGTCGGATTGCGGCGCAGGGTCAAGCCGCCGTTGATCTGCAGCACCTGCCCGGTGATGAAGCTCTCGTCGCTCGCGAGCCAGAGCGCGGCATTGGCGACATCCTCGACCGTGCCGATCCGCCCGAGCGGGTATTCACGCTCGAACGCTGCGCGCAGACCAGGCAGTTCCAGCTCGCTCGCGGTCATCGGCGACGCGGTGAGGCCGGGCGCGAGCGCATTGACCTTGATCCGGTGTCGCCCGAACTCGTTCGCGAAGCAGCGGACCAGCGCCTCACCTGCCGCTTTCGTTGCGATGTAGGCCGCGTGATGCTGGAGCAGGGCCCGCACGGAAGCAGACGAGAGCAGGATGATCGAACCGCCCGTGTCCTGCATCGCGGCGACGAAGGACTGCAGGAAGAAATACGGGCCCTTGAACTGCAGCGCCGCCATCGCGTCGAGCTGCGCTTCCGTGGTCTCGAGCAGCTTCTGAAGCAGCCCCCAGCCCGTGCAATTGACGGCGATGTCGACGCGCCCATGGCGCTCGAGCGCCGTCGCGGCCAGCGCATCGGTCTCGGCTCGGCGCGTGATGTCGCAGAGCGCGTGGCTGCCGCCGATCTCGGCGGCGAGCTCCCGCAGCGGCTGCTCGCGACGCCCCGCGACGACGACCCTGGCGCCCTCGGAAGCGAACCGGCGCGCGATCGCCTGGCCCATGTTGTCGCGACCGGCCGCGCCGAGCACGACCGCCGTCTTTCCTTCCAGTCTTCCCATCGTCCGACTCCTCCGCCCGCGCGTCGATCATAGGCGAGCATTGCGTACAATCCAGCCATGTCGGAGAAATCCCTGCAGGTCCCTGTCACCTATCAGCCGCTGACGATTCCACTGGGCGTGCGCTGCTCGGCGAGGCGCACACCGGGCAAGATCGCCCTGATAGAGGGTGCACGCACGCGGACCTACGCCGAACTCTGCGAGCGCATGACCCGCCTGCACTGGCTTGCGCTCGGTCCGCTCGGTCTGCGCTTTGGAGATCACATAGCGATCGTCGGACCTAACTGCATCGAATACCTCGAGGTCGTACTCGGACTCTCGGAAGTCGGCATCGCCAGCGCGACACTGAGCCACCGGACGAATGCCAGCGAGCTCGCCGAGATCTGCGACGATGCACGCGCCCGCGTACTGTTCGCACATGAGAGCTGCCGTGAGACGGTCGCGGCGGCCCGAATCGCGACCGTCGGCGAGATCGTCTGGTTCGGCGCTGATCTCGATGCGCGGCTGGCGAATGCGCGACCGATGACTCCGTCACGCCTCGCAGGCGAGTGGGACATCTTCTGCATCCCCTACACCTCGGGAACGACCGGGCGGCCCAAGGGCGTGCTGCTGCCGCATCGATCGCGGGCGCTGGCGTTCAACCTGTTCGCAATCGAATATGGCTGCTTCGGGCCGGACGATCGCTTTCTCGCGATCGCACCGCTCGCGCACGGCGCCGGGATGGCATTTGCCCTCGGACCGATCTTCACGGGGGGCACCTGCGAGCTGCTGCCGAAGTTCGACGCGGAAACGGTCGTGCGCAGGCTCGGAACAGGCACGTTCACGGGCGTGTTCCTCGTACCGACCCAGTTCCACTCGATCTTCTCCCTGCCACGAGACCTGCTCGATGCGAACCGTAAGACGGGACTCAAGGCGATGATCTCGAACGCCGCCGCGCTGCCACAGTCGATGAAGGAGAAGATCATCGATCTCTGGGGTGAGGGCATCCTGCACGAGACCTACGGCTCGACCGAGATCGGTCTGGCCACCAACCTCCGGCCTCAGGACCAGTTGCGCAAGCAGCAGTGCGTCGGCCTGCCGTTTCCCTGCACGCAGGTCCAGCTACTCGACGATGAGGGCAGAGAAGTGCCGCCGGGGGAAGTCGGCGAGCTGTTCACGCTCTGTCCGCTGATGTTCAGCGGCTACTGGCAGGACGGCAGGCGCCTCCTCCCGGAGCTCCGCGATGGCTGGTTCAGTGCTGGCGACCTTGCGCGTCGTGATGAGGAAGGATACGTCTATATCGTCGATCGCAAGAAGGACATGGTCGTCACGGGCGGCCTCAACGTCTACCCCCGCCAGATTGAGGAGCTGCTCTACCGGCATCCGGCCGTGCTCGAGTGCGCCGTCGTCGGTGTGCCCGACGTGCGCTGGGGCGAGCGGCTCAAGGGCTTCGTGGTTCGCCGGCCCGGCCACGACGTGGACGCGCAGGCTCTGATCGAATTCCTGATGCCGCAGCTCTCGTCCTACAAGGTGCCGCGCGAGTTCGAATTCATCGCCGAACTGCCGCGCAACGCCAGCGGCAAGATCCTCAAGCGCGCGCTGCGCGCCTGACGGTCCGCGGACGCGGCAGGCGTGTGAAGACCTCTAGCGCATTGTCACGCATCATCCGGCGGTGCGACTCCGGCCGCATGCCGAGCGCCGCGATCTCCTGCACGGCGCGCTCCGGGTCGATCACCGGCCAATCCGTCCCGAACAGCACCTTGTGGCTGCCATAGGTGTTCGCGTAGTGCACGAACTGCTTCGGCCAGTGCTTGGGCGCATAGGCGTCGCCGGCGAGGTAGACGTTCGGGTGCTTCCAGGCCATCGAGATCGCCTCGTCTGTCCACGGCACTCCGATGTGGATGCCCACGAGCTTGAGCTCGGGGAAGTCGATGGCGATCTGGTCGAGCGTAATCGGCCGGCCGACCGAAGGCAGGCGGCGCTTCTGCGAGTAAACGAGGTTGTGCCCAATCTGCATCATGATCGGGATGTCCAGCTCGGCGCACTTGGCGTAATACGGGTAGTACTTAGCGTGGTCGGGCGCGAGCCCGAACCAGTGCGGATAGAGGTGCGCACCGACGAAGCCCATCTCGAGCACCGCGTGCTCGAGCTCGCGCAGTCCGCGCATGCCGCGGTAAGGGTCGACACCGGCGAGACCCGAGAAGCGGTCAGGCCATTTGCCGCAGATCTTCGCGACGCGCGAATAGGGTAGCTCGAAGGAGCCGGCCACGTTCAGGTCGCCGGCACGGACGGCAATCAGTAGCGAGCGCTCGATGCCGGCGCGGTCCATCTTGCGCAGGTATTCGCTGATCGGCACGCCGGACCAGAGTCTGCGGTCCATGCGGACCTGTTTCTTGAAGTGGTTGTCGATCCCGGTCTGGCCCTTGCGGACCGCCTCCGGGTCGTACACATTGCAGACGATGTCGATGTAGCCGCTCATTGAGTCACCCGCGAGCTTGTTGCTCGCCGCGGACCGTCGCATTGACGTAGACTCTCTGTCAATCATCGGTCTGACGATGCGCCGCGGATGAGCGTCCCCCGGCCGTGGCATACAGCGGAGTGGGCACCTTGCTGGACATCTTTGTCGTCGGCGGTGGTCCGGCGCCGGCCGCTGCGTGCCCGGTCTGTAGCACCGCCCCGTGCACCCGGGCAGCTGATGCAGCGTAACCGCGCCTCACCGCGCGTGCTGGCCGTCATCGCGCCGATGACGCAGCTCAACACGCCCTATCCTTCGACCGCCTACCTGACCGGGTTCCTGCACACACGGGGCATCGCCGCTACGCAGGTCGACCTCGCGATCGCTCTCGTGCTGAAACTGCTCAGCGCCGACGGACTGCGTGCGCTGCAAGAGTCAGCGGCGCGGGTGCCGAGGAGGCGTCGCACACCGGCGCTGCGCGCGTTCGAGTCGGCCTTCGAACGCTATGTGGCGACGATCGGCCCGACCGTCGCCTTCCTGCAGGGTCATGATCCGACGCTCGCGCACCGAATCGTGGGGCGAGGTTTCCTGCCGGAGGGCCCGCGGTTTGCAGCGCTCGATGCATACGCTACGCCGGACGGCGAGCAGGGTGATGCCCTGGCATGGGCCTTTGGCGCGCTGGGCGTCCGGGACCGGGCCCGGCACCTCGCCACGCTCTATCTCAACGACCTCGCGGATGTGATCCGCGACGCCGCCGATCCGCGGTTCGAGTTCGTGCGCTACGCCGAGTCACTTGCGCAGAGCCAGCCGAGCTTCGATCCGCTTGCGGAAGCGCTCGCCGCTCCACCCACCCTCGTCGACGCGACGCTCGATGCGCTCGTCGGTGAGGCACTCGAGCAGCATCACCCCGACGTCGTACTGGTCTCCGTCCCCTTCCCCGGGGCGGTCTACGGCGCCTTTCGGATCGCGCAGTCGGTCAAGCGGCGGCGGCCCGAGGTACTCACCTGCCTTGGCGGAGGGTACGTCAACACCGAGCTGCGCGAACTCGCCGAGCCGCGTGTGTTCGACTACTTCGACCGCGTGACGCTCGACGACGGAGAAAGGCCAGCGCTCGCGCTGCTCGAGCATTGGCGCGGCGACCGACCGCTCGAGCGACTCGTGCGCTGCTTCCTCCGGGACACTCACGGGACCGTCCGGTACGTCGATTGCGGCGAACCCGACGTGCCCTTCGCGGAGACTGGCACGCCGACCTGGGAGGGCCTGCCGCTCAGGAGCTACCTGTCGCTGCTCGACCTGCTCAACCCGATGCACAGGCTCTGGTCGGACGGGCGCTGGAACAAGCTCACCGTCGCGCACGGCTGCTATTGGAAGAAGTGCTCGTTCTGCGACGTGAGCCTAGACTACATCTCGCGCTACGAAACCGCCTCGGCGGCTCTCCTCGTCGACCGCATCGAGACAATCGTCGCCGAGACCGGTGAGACCGGGTTTCATTTCGTCGACGAGGCCGCACCTCCCAAGTCACTCAAGGCGCTCGCGCAGGAACTGCTGCGGCGCGGCACGACGATCAGTTGGTGGGGTAACGTCCGCTTCGAGAAGTCGTTCACGCCCGACGTCTGCGCGCTGCTCGCGCGCAGCGGCTGCATCGCCGTGTCCGGCGGGCTCGAAGTCGCCGCGGACCGGCTGCTTGCCCTGATCAAGAAAGGCGTGTCGGTCGCGCAGGTGGCCCGCGTGACGCGTGCCTTCAGCGATGCAGGCATCCTCGTCCATACCTATCTGATGTACGGCTTCCCGACGCAGACGGTGCAGGAGACAGTCGACGCGCTCGAGTACGTGCGCCAGCTCTTCCGGCTGCATCCAGTCAGGTTACTTCCACCGCTTCACCTGCACCGTGCACTCGCCGGCAGGCCGCGATCCCGCGGCCTACGGCATCACGCTGCAACCAGTGCCTCACGCAGGCTTCGCGAAGAACGACGTCGCCTTCGCCGATCGGACCGGCGTCGATCATGCGTCGCTCGGCAGAACGCTCGACAAGGCGCTCTACAACTTCATGCATGGAGTCGGACTCGACCGCCGTGCGCACGAGTGGTTCGAGCAGCGGGTGCCGCGGACGACAGTGCCAGGCGACTACGTCGCGCGAGCGCTCGCGGGTGAGCACTGATGTCGCCATGGGCGCCGAGAGTGTCGACGTGACCCGCAAGGGCTACATCGCGATCGCCGGCAACATCGGCACCGGCAAGACCGAGCTGACGGAGTTCCTCTGCGAGAGGTACGGGCTCGAGCCCTGCCGAGAGCCACACGAGGCCAACCCTTACCTCGCCGACTTCTACGCCGACATGCGCGCCTTCGCTTTCCGCTCGCAGGTGTGGTTCCTGGTGCGCAAGTACCACCTGCATCTCGAGCTCGCGCAGTCACCGCGCATGGTCGTGCAGGACCGGACGATCTTCGAGGATGCCGAGATTTTCGCGCGCAATCTGCATCGACAGGGCTGCATCGACCGGCGCGATTTCGCCACCTACTGGGACCTGTATCAGGGCATTGCGCGCACCGTGTCGCCGCCGAGACTGATGATCCAGCTTCGCTGCCCGGTGCGCACGCTGCGCCAGCGCATCGCGCGCCGGGGTCGCCCGATGGAACGGGATATCCCGTCAGATTACCTTCGGCGTCTCAACCGACTCTACGACGCGTGGTTCCGCCGCTATGATCTCTCGCCGGTCCTGGTCCTCGAGACGGACAAGCTCGACTGGATGACCGATCTCGTCGACCGCCTCGATCTGCTGCGCAGCATCGAGCGCTACCTCTGACCCAGACGGAACCCGACCGCCAGACGACACCGGACGCGGCCGTAGCTGGCCGGTGCGGGGCGGACGCGGTAGCGTAAACTGAGAGCAGACCGACGATCTGTTTAGGAGGCTGTCGATGCCGGCACCCCGCATCCACCCGATGATGCCCGCGAGCAACCATGACGAGCTCGCCGAACAGCAGTTCGTTGTCGCCCTGAAGACCTACATCGCGACCGAGATGGATCCCTTGATCCGGAATCTGACGCTTGCGACCGCGGCCGAGATCGAGCAGGCGGAAGGCGCGAAACCGTCCCTGCCGCAGCTGCGCCGGCGCCTCGAGCGGCAACAGCCGTACCAGAACTGGATCTCGGCGATGCGCTCCGCGCAGGAGCTGATGTGGCAGGCAGCAGGCGACTGCGTCGACCGCCAGCGCGAGGAGCTCGACGAGCTCGCCCGCACGGCGCCGCCGCTCGGCTCGGTGGCGACCGACTCGGATTTCGTCGTCCCGCGCTATCTGGCGGCGACTGACACCCACATGATGCCCGGCAGCTATCACGTCGATCCGGCCGACGGTGGTGTGCGCCAGGGGGCCGTGTTTGACAAGGCGGCCTCGCTCTACAGCCTTGGCCGACAGGGTGGCCAGATGAACGACATGCGCGGCCAGACGGTCCTCGCGCATGTCTACGAGCGCTTCCCGGACCTCGCTCCCGAGCGCATCCTTGAGATGGGCTGCACGATCGGCAACAGCCTGGTCGCCGTCGCCAAGGGCTTTCCGGGCGCGGAAGTGCATGGCATCGACGTCGGCGCCGGGCTGCTGCGCTACGCCCACGCGCGGGCCGCGCGACTCGGCGTGCCACTGCACTTCAAACAGGCCAGCGCCGAAGAGACCGGCTATCCCAACGACCATTTCGATCTCGTGTTCACGAGCGCGGTCCTGCACGAGACTTCCGCCAAGGCCGTGCCGCGCATCATGGCCGAGTGTTTCCGCGTGCTGCGACCCGGCGGGGTCGTGGTCCATCTCGAAGTGCCCTTCCGCGCCGATGAAGCGGATGCTTTCGCACTGATCCGCGCCGACTACGAAACCCGGTACAACAACGAACCGTTCTGGATGGGCGCTGTCTCGGCCGACCTCGCAGGCCTCGCGCGTCGCGCCGGCTTCGCCGAGGTGGCGGCCGGCTATCAGGACGCGGCCTTCGGTCCACCGGAGCGCGGCGTGCGAGGCGGCTTCCCGCAGGTCAACAAGGGCGGCTACCGATCCTGGTATGTCGTCTCTGGCCGGAAGCCGAGGCAATGAGCGCCACGGCCCGGCCCGCAGCGACCCCGATGCGCCGCCACCGAGTCCACAAGGGGCGACGCGCGGTCCCGGGGCCCGACCCGCGCGTCGACACGCTGCTCGGCATGGTCATGGCGCTCACGTCGGAGCTCGCCGTCCTGCGCGACCGGCTCGATGCGCATGAGCGCCTCGCGGCGAATGGTCAGGCGCCGACACCACAGGCCGTCGATGAATACTTGCCGGACGAATCCGTGCAGCGCGAGCGCGACGTACGCCGCCGGCGCCTCATCGATAAGGTCTGCCGGCCGCTCGTGGCCGCGGGTCAGGATCCAGGCGACGCCACCGAATGAGACAGGCCCCGAGTTTGCTCCGCGCAGCCCGGCCCACGCGCGCGGCGCTGCCAGGGGCCGCATGGCCTCGCCTCGCCTTGCTCGCCGCGCTCGTGCTCGCCTTGCATGACGGTGCGAACGCGGCGGATGGGCTTCGCCCCGGGCGAGTGTTTAAGGACTGTCGTGACTGCCCGGAGATGGTGGTCGTTCCGCCCGGCCGGTTCATGATGGGCCGCGAGGGTGGAGAGAAGGACCGCTATGAGGGTCCGGTGCGGGAGGTCACGATCGTTTATGCGTTCGCCGTCGGCCGCTTCGAGCTGACCAATGCCGAGTACCGCCGCTTCGTCGAGGCCACCGGCCACAAGACAGCCGGCACCGGCTGCAACGTGTTCTTCGGCGACCACGTCGAGCCGCTGCCGAATACGAGCTGGCGCGATCCCGGCTACGGACGGCCGATCCGCGACGACGAGCCGGTCGCCTGCATCCGCTGGAGCGACGCCAAGGCCTACGTCTCCTGGCTCGCCGGCCGCACGGGCAAGAAGTACCGCCTGCTGACCGAGGCGGAATGGGAGTATGCGGCCCGCGCCGGCACGCGGGGCGACTACACCTGGGGCGATGACGTTTCCGTCGCGTGCCGCTACGCCAACATCCATGACGAGTCGGCGGTCAGGTCCGGGCCGTCGCTTCCCTACTCGCCGCCCGCGTGTGACGACGGGCACCCAGAGGTGGCGCCGGTCGGCCGCTTCCTGCCGAACGCGTTCGGCCTGTAC
This sequence comes from Gammaproteobacteria bacterium, assembly GCA_037444685.1. Taxonomy (GTDB): domain Bacteria; phylum Pseudomonadota; class Gammaproteobacteria; order Steroidobacterales; family Steroidobacteraceae; genus UBA964. The sequence continues at coordinate 4,187 of JBBILX010000005.1, read as the reverse complement.
GACATGATCGGCAACGTCTGGGAGTGGGTCGAGGACTGCTATCAGATGCCGTACGGCGCGACACCTGTCGACGGCTCCGCGCAGCTCGCATTCGGCTGCGACCGCCGCGGCGTTCGCGGCGGCTCTTGGCGAACCGCCTACGAGCGCCAGCGGTCCGCTTTCCGCGGTCGCGACCCCGAAGCCCTCACGAGCCAGATCTTCGGCGTGCGCATCGCGCGCGACCTGCGGTGATCGCGGCGGCGATCGATCCGCGCGTACCGTGGATCGCGCGGATCGCCTACGCCGCCGGCAACGCAGCCGAGACCATCCTGCACCGTTCCTTCGAGCTGTTCGTCCTTTTCTATTACACCCAGGTGCTCGGCCTGTCGGGAACGATCGCGGGCTTTGCGATCCTGCTCGCGCTGATCGTCGACGCCATCACCGACCCGCTGGTCGGCACCTACTCGGACAGTCTGCAGTCGCGCTGGGGCCGTCGGCACACACTGATGTTCGCGTCGGCGCCGCCGACCGCGGTGCTGTTCGTGTTGCTGTTCAATCCGCCAGACGGTCTGTCGGGCCTCGGGCTAGGGGCCTGGCTCGCGGCGACCGCGATCGGCCTGCGGGTCGCGATCACGTTCTTCAACATTCCGTGGTCCACGCAGGTCGCCGAGCTGTCGTCGGACCCGAAGGAGCGCGTCACGCTGGCCGTGCTGCGCAACGTCTTCGGCGCCGTCGCTCAGGCCGCCGTCGTCGCACTCGCCTTCGACCTCTTCTTTTCGCCGACCGCAGCCTACCCGCGCGGCCAGGAAAACCCGTACGCGTACCCGGCGTATGGTCTCGCCTTCGGACTCGGTCTCGGGTTGCTGATCCTGCTCTCTGCGGCAGGCACCTATCGTCGACTGCGCCGCATCGAGAGCGCGCAGAGCGCTAGGCCGCTGCGCTTCACGCTGGCGGGTCTCGGTCAGGCCTGGCGCGACATGCTTGTCGGCTTCCCGAATTTCCGGGCGCTGTTCCTCGGCGCGTTGTTCGCGCTCGCCGCGATCTCGGCCTTCAACGCCTTCGCGCTGTACATGGGCTCGTACTACTGGGCGCTCGGCAGCGAACAGATCAAGCAATGGCAGATCGCGTTCGTGCTCGGCGCGGCGTTGACCTTCGTGGTCGGCAAGCCCATCGTCGACCGTACTCGGCCGGCGACCGTGTTCTGGAGCTGCATCGCGATCGGCACCGCGCTGTTCGCGCTGCCGGTGCTGCTGCGACTCGTCGGACTGCTGCCCGCTGATCCCGACTTCAATCTCGCCGTCCTGCGCCTGACCAACGGCCTCGCCGGCTTCTTCCTCGGCCTCGTGCTGATCACCTCGGCGCTGCTCGCATCCGAGACTGCCGACGACTACGAGGCGAAGCGCGGCCTGAAGGGCACGGCCGTACTGTTCGGTTTCATCACGCTCGCGATGAAGCTCGCCAGCGGTCTCGGCAAGCTCCTGACCGGCGTTGCGATCGACCTGATTCGACTGCCTGCCGCCGAGGCTGCCGTGACGATCACGGAGGGCCAGGCCGCGGCCCTGGGATGGACGTGCTGCCTGATCACGCTCGCGCTCGGTGCGATCGGCGTTGCCGCGTTCTCGCGCTACCGCTCGCCGATCGTGCGCGGCGCGTCGGCCATCGCCTGAGGACCGACGTGGCAGGTGGCTCGCGCAGACTGGCCGTCCTGCACCGAGCGGCGCTACCATCCCAATAGGCCATTTCGGCGCGATGCGAGCATGCGACGGTCGGCAGCAGCTGGCGATATCGCCCCGTCACCGTGACGATGAGGATCTCACCATGAACCACATGTCTCGCCGCACTTTTGCGCAACTCCTCGGCTATACGACCGCAGGCGGTGCTGTGGGTGCCCTGACCGCCGCGGGCGCAGACGCAGCCGTGCAGACGACGACAGGTATCGGGTCGACAACCAACGTCGGCGCGAGACCGCTCGGCCACTCGGGACTGCGGGTGCCCGGCGTCGGTGTCGGAACCAATAATTTCGGGGCGCGCATCGACGCCACCGCGGCGCAGCGCGTCGTCGATGCGGCGCTCGATCTCGGCGCGAACTTCTTCGATACGGCCGACGTCTATGGCAGCGGGCTGTCCGAGGAGTTCCTCGGCAAGGCGCTCGGCGCGCGGCGTCCGCGGGCCATCATCGCCACGAAATTCGGTAATCCTATGCGCAGCGGACGCTACCCGGACGGTGGCGCCTCGCGCGAGCTGATCATGTACTCGGTCGAGGAGTCGCTGCGGCGGCTCGGAACCGACTACATCGACCTCTACCAGATCCACCGGCCGGACCCGAAGACGCCGATCGAGGAGACTCTGCGCGCGCTCGACGACCTCGTTCGGCAGGGTAAGGTCCGCTTCATCGGCAACTCGAACTTCGACGCCGCCCAGGTCGACGCGGCGGCAGCCGTCTCGCGCGAACGCGGGCTCGCCGCGTTCTGCTCGGCACAGAACCACTACAGCCTGCTGACGCGCGACATCGAGCGGGAACTCGTGCCGGCCTGCGAGCGGCACGGGCTCTCGATCCTGCCCTACTTCCCGCTCGAGAGCGGGCTGTTGACCGGCAAGTATCGGCGCGGCGAGGCGCCGCCGGAGGGCACTCGGCTCGGCAACGCGCTGCGCGACCGGCGACCCGGCGTCGATCTCTTCCTCAACGACGAGAAGTTCGCGAAGGTCGAGAGGCTGCAGGCACTCGCCGACGAGAGCGGCGACACGACACTGCTCGAGATGGCCTTCGGCTGGCTGCTGAGCCGACCGTACGTGGCCTGCGTGATCGCCGGCGCAACGCGACCCGAGCAGGTCGAGGCCAACGTCAGGGCTGCCGCGTGGCGGCCGACGGCCGAGATCGCGCGGAGAATCGACGCGATCACCCTTGGCGACGCATCGACCGATCGGGCCCAACGCCGCGAGGCGCTGTGAAGGCGCTGCTGCGGTCGCTGCACACCTGGGCCGGGCTGACGATGGGCGTCCTCGTCGCCCTCGTCGGCCTGTCCGGCAGCGCGCTGGTCTTTCGCGCCGATATCGAGCAATGGCAGGAGCGACGATGGCACCGTCTTGTGCCCGCCGCACAGGCGCTGCCGCTCGAAGGGATCATCGCGATCGGCGCGGCGCGCCATCCTGAGCGCGAGGTCGTCCGCGTCGTGCTGCCGCAGCGCCCGAGCGAATCGGTCGAGGTCTTGTTGCAGGTCAGGGGCGCCCGCAATCTCGAGCAGGCGGACCTGATCGGCGTCTTCGTCGATCCCTACCGCGGTGACGTGCTCGGCGAGCGCGCGCGTGCGCGCGGTTGGCTCTGGTGGCTGCAGGACTTTCACTACGCGCTGTTCGGTGGCGAGCGCGGCCTCAAATTCAACGGCCTCGTCGCCGCCGTGCTGCTGGGACTCGCGCTGACGGGACCGGTGCTGTGGTGGCCCGGCTGGCGCAACCGGCATCTCGCGTGGCGCATCCGCGCGCGCCCGGCGACGGCCCGCTGGCGCGACCTGCACGCCGTCAGCGGCGTCGTCGCCTGCGTGGCGCTGTCGCTGATCGCGCTGACGGCGCTCTACTATGCGTACCGAAGCACCGCGACCGCGACGATCGCGCTGCTCGCCGGCACGTCGGGCCTGCCGGCGCCGCGCGCACCGCTGCCCGCCGACGGCGCGACGCCCGCGACTGCGGATCAACTCGTCGCGGCAGCCCGGGCGGCGGCTCCTGCTGCCCGGCTCGACGAGGTGCGGCCGTCACGGCGCCCCGGCATGCCGGCGGTCGTGTCGTTCCGCGAGCCCGGCGATTTTGTCTTCGGTCGCCACCGGATCTACCTCGATCCGACGACGGCCGCGGTCCTGCGCGTCGACCGGCATGGCGAGCTGCCGCTCGGCGCGCGGCTACTAGGCAACATGGGACCGTGGCACTTCGGCAGCTTCGGCGGCCGGCTCACGCAGTGGCTCTGGTTCATCGCCGGGCTGTCGCCGGCCGCGCTGTTCGCGACCGGCGTCTGGCTCTGGTGGCGCCGGCGGTCCGCGCGACCGGCGGGCGGGTCCGCCGCCTCACCGGACAGGCCACAAGCGCCTGACCCGATTGGTGGAAAGGGAGGGACTCGAACCCTCGACCCCGGCATTATGAGTGCCGTGCTCTAACCGGCTGAGCTACCTTTCCGGCGCCGATTTCGGGGCGCGGCAGTGTGCTGTCGCGGTCCGACTCTG
>JBBILX010000004.1:0-275417 GCA_037444685.1 Gammaproteobacteria bacterium | reverse complement strand
CCGTGATGCCGGCGAGGTGCTCACCGGTGATCCCCGCCAGATGCTCACCCGTGATGCCGGCGAGGTGCTCACCGGTGATCCCCGCCAGATGCTCACCCGTGATGCCGGCGAGGTGCTCACCGGTGATCCCCGCCAGATGCTCACCCGTGATGCCGGCGAGGTGCTCACCCGTGATCCCCGCCACATGCTCGCCCGTGATGCCGGCTACCCCATCCCGCAGCGTAGCCCCGGCGACGACGCCCTTGACGTCTGCCTCGGTCGCGCTGATGCCAGGAACGGCGACCGCTGCGAGCTCCGCCCGCGACATATACACCGCCTTCCCGCCGACCATGACCTTGCCGGTGGCATGGGAGACGCTCTGGATCTTGCCCTTGAGGTCAGCTCTGGAATCGGCGAACGCCGCGGTCGCGGCGAGCAGCCCGGAAACCGTGAGAGCGATCACATTGCGAGTGCGCGAAGTCATGGCTTTCTTCCCCGATCTGGTTCTTACTTTTCAACCACTTGCACGTTCCGGAGGGCACCGAAGCCCGGACGGAATATGACCATTTGACGTAACTCTATGGGCCGGAACAGCTTTTGTCAAATCCGCTTGCGGGCACGGCCCGCTCGGCTGGATCGAGGGCTGCCGGGCCTACGGGTCCGCTACACTCCCCGACCCATGCGCAGCCCCCTGACACGCCGGCGCTTCGTCACGGTGGCTGGGGCGGCCGCGGCCGCGACCACGGCGGGCCGGGCCTGGTCCCTGCCATCCCGCCACGACGTCGTGATCGTCGGCGCGGGTCTCTCGGGCCTCTACGCGGCGATGCTGCTCGCCGAGCTCGGCGCGGACGTGCTCGTGCTCGAGGCCGCGCAGCGTGCGGGTGGCCGCTGCCTGACGATGGATCAGTGGCACCGCGCGCCGGACCTCGGCGGCGCGCAGATCGGCCGCGACTACGCGCGCGTGCTCGACACGGCGCGCCGACTCGGCGTGCCGCTCGGTCCGGGCGCGCACGTCAACGCGCCCTATTCGTTCGTCGTCGGCAGCACGCTGATCGCGGCGCGCGACTGGGCGCGCTCACCGCTGAACCGCACGGTCGGCGCCGAGCGCGAGGTGCCACCACACGCGCTCGGTGGCTTCTACATCGAAGCGCGCACGCCGTTCACGACACTCGACGGCTGGCTGCAGCCCGGGGCGCGCGCCTACGACCTCTCGCTCGCGGAGTGGCTCGCGCGGCAGGGCGCCTCGGACGCGGCGCAGCAGATCATCCAGACCTCGCAGGGGCGGCCGCTCGGGCAGCTCTCGGTCCTGCGCATGATGCAGGAAGCGACGCGCGCGAAAGTCGGCCTCGCGAGGATCGATCCGGGGGCGATGCAGGGCAAGGACCAGTACGAGCGCGCGGCGATCACCTCGCAGCACGTGGTCGGCGGCACGTCGCGACTGATCGAGGCGATGGCGGCCTCGCTCGGCGAACGGCTGCGCATGGGGCAGCGCGTCGCCAGCATCGAGATGGACCCACGCGGCGTCGCGCTGCGCTGCGCCGGCGGTGCGCGCTACCGCGCGAGGTTCGCGATCGCGGCCGTGCCGTTCACGGTGCTTCGGCAGGTTGCGATCCGCCCGGCGCTGCGCGGCGTGCAGGCCGAGGCCGTGCGCGAGATGCCCTACGGCAACCAGAGCCAGGTCTGGCTGCGCGTGCGCGCGCCCTACTGGGAGCAGGACGGCATCGAGGCCTCGATGTGGACCGACGGCCCGTTCAACCTGATCCGCCAGCAGATCGAGCACGACGGCGCGCGCGAACTCGTCAGCGCGCTCGCCTTCAGCGACAACGCCTTGAAGCTCGACGCGATGCCGCCGGCCGAGCGCGGCCGCTTCGCGATCGCCGAGATCGAGCGCATCCGCCCCTCGACGCGCGGCAGGCTCGAGTTCGTCGGCGCGCACTCGTGGCTGCAGGCCGAGGGGGTGCGCGGCTGCAGCTTCCAGATGCGCCCCGGTCGCGCGTTCGACTGGGCCCAGGCGATGATCGAGCCGCACGAGCGGCTCTGGTTCGCCGGCGAGCACCTGCGCCGGCTCGAGGTCGGCATGGAAGCGGCGATGGAGTCGGGCGAGCGCGCCGCGCGCGGCGTCGCCGAGCGGCTCGCGGCGTAGCATCGAGGCCTCGGGCGCACCGGCCGCCGCACGATCGTCCGCCGATGCCCGCCGTCCGCCGGATTGACCTGCCCGACCATGCGCTGCTGCAGGCGCGGCGCGCCGCCGGGGCCTTCACCGACTGCTACGTGCTGCGGATAGAGCGCAGCGTGACGCTCGCCGACTTCATCGCCGCGTTCTTCACGACGCCGGTGTTCCGGCTCGAGCGCTGGATCCTCGCGCGCGTGCTCGGCCATGCCTCGACCGACGCGCAGGCGCGCGCGCTCGCGGACCGCCGCAGCGACCGCTTCCTGCTCTGGGTCACCGAGGCGCGCGACGAGCGGCAGATCCTGCTCGGCGTCGGCCGCACGGCGACGTGGCTGATGGTCGAGCCGGCCGCCGGTGCGACGCGGCTCTACCTCGGCTCGGCGATCGAGCGGCGCGGCGAGGGCCGCGGCGGCTGGCGGCAGCGCATGCTGCTGCGCTTCCATGACCTCTACTCGCGCGTGCTGCTACGGGCCAGCGCGCGGCGTCTGCTGCGCTGAGGGCAGCTCCGTCAGCAAGTCCCAGTGCCGCGCCGCGCGCTCGAGCACGAGCGGCAGGTCCTCGGCGAGCAGGTAGCGCTCGGCGACGAGACGCGAGGCGACGTCCCGCACACGGTCGAGGTAGTCCTGCCGCGAGGCATACCGCTCGGCGATCGGGGCGCGCGGATCGCGCGCGGCCTCGCGCGCCGTGGCGGTGGGCGGCAACGGGAGGTATGAGCCGATGAGCGGTGCGAGCTCGTCGTCGGGCCCCGAGCCGGGCCGGCGGAAGTTCCAGCCGGTGTAGGTCGCGAGTGGCACCGCGTGCTCGGGCAGGCGCAGCCCGGCGGGCTCGAGGCCGTCGGCGTCGACGCGCGGCACGAGATAGGGCAGCGGCGCGCCGGCGGCGCCGTTGCGGGGCCGCAGCGGATTCGCTGCGAGCGTGCCGTCGAGCGAGAAGCGCCCGCGCGGGATCGCCTCGGGCCGGCCATGCACGCCGTCGCGGACCGTCACCGTGGCGCTCGCGGTGCCGCGGGGGCCGGAGAATAGCCGGCCAGATCGCCAAACCGCAGCGTCGGCGCCGGCTCGCGCGCGAACTGCGCGGCGCGCGTTCGAGGTCGACGACGACCTCATTGCGCGGATGGGCGGGATCGACCGCGAAGTGGAGCCGGCCCTCGAGCAGTTCGTACGCGCCGGCTTCGCCGAAGCTCGCACCGCCCTGCACGTCGGTGCGCGAAGCATGTTGCGACGGCTCCGCGTCCCGTGCGCAACTCACTAGTCGGGGCTCTCGTAGCGCGTTTCGAGCATGTCGTAGTACAGATTGGCGTACTGCGCGTAGAGATCCTGGGTCGCGAAGTTGTCCTGCTCGCAGGCCGCAAGCTTGTCGAGCGAGCGGCGGATGTTCTGCATGTAGTCGCGGTACTTTCTCTTGTAGGTCTCGCGCAGCTGCGCCACAGCTTCCTCGATCTGGGGCTTTCCGCCAAGCTGCCAGCTCAGGGCCATCGCGCCGTGGAAGCTCGAGCCCGCATCGCCGAAGCGAATCATCCGCGCGGCATACTCGAGATGCGAATTGGTCACCGACCAGGCTACGTGCAGATAACGGCGGTTGAACTGGATGTTGGCTTCGGCGTCGCGGACGCACTGACGACAGGTCGACCCCGCCTCGGCGCAGGACGTCGGCACGCGGCGGTTGAGATCCGGCATGTTGAGCGGATCGTAGTTGCGATCGCCCGGACCGAGCGGAGGGAAGCCGTCCTGCGGGTTCGGCGGCGGCAGGTCGCCGCGACCCGGTTGGCCACCGGTACCGCCGCGGCTCGCATCCTGTGTGTTCGGATCGCCGCTGCGCGGGTTCTCGCTGATCGCGTCGGCCTCGCCGTCCTTCTGGCGACTATCGGCCATGCGCGAATCGTAGTCGCCGCGCACATCCTGCTTGTGGCTGTCTGGCGGGGGTACGCCCCAGTCAATCGGATTCTGCCCCTGCGATGTCGGCAGCGAAAAGCTGCCGAGATCGCCCGGATAGGCCGATTGCGCCTGCGCAGCGGGACCGAATGAGAGCGCGAGTGCCGCAGCGAGCACGCGGATAATCATGATGCCTTCCTCCTGCGCGCGAACACAAAGGCCGCCACTGCGGCGAGCACGACCGCGCCGCCTGCGATCCACCACCAAACGGGCACGCCGCCGCCGTCGAACTCGGACCGCGGCACGAATACCGCTGGCAGCTGCGGTTCGATGTCTGGGCCGACCCACACCATGAGCTTGTAGGGCGCAGCGGCCGCATCCGAATCGACCTGCAGCTGGAACTCGCCCTGCGTGCGGAACCGGAAATGCACCTGTTGACCGCCCGTGGTGCTGCCCGCACGCAACGGTTCCTCCCATTTGCCCTTGACGACCTTGAGATTGACGACGTCGTCGGCATTCACCGCCCGCAGCGTCACCGCCACAGGCATCAGCATGTGCAGGTTCTCGACAAAGAACCGATGCGGCGCCGGGCCGGCGCTGCCGCTGACGAGGGCGGCCTTGCCCTGGGGAATATCGTTCACCTTGCGTAGATCGAGTCGATAGACCGGGATCTGCGAGCCGACCCCCTGCGCGTGCCCGGCAGCGGGCGCGAGCGCCATCGCGAGGACGAGCAACACCGCAGGCCGTGCGCGGAGGGAGTGCGTGTTCGTCGGCATCTGTCAGTCTCCCCAGAAACGGCGGTGGCGTCAGCGCGTCAGGTCACGGATCTCGACGCGCCGGTTGAGCGCGCGACCCGCGACGCTGTCGTTGTCGGCGACGGGCTGGGATTCGCCGAAGCCCTGCGCGACGAGCCGCGATGCAGCGACGCCACGCGCCGTGAGCCACGCGACCACGGCCTGCGCACGACGCTTCGACAGGTCGAGGTTGTAGGCGTCGGCGGCCTGCGAATCGGTGTGGCCGGCCACTGCAATGCGCAGGGCCGGCTTGTCCTTCAGCAGCGCCAGCACCTGCCGCAGCGTGGCCTCGGACTCGCTCTTGAGCACGGCCTTGTCGCTGTCGAAATAGATGCCATAGAGATCGACCTTGCCCTCGGTTTCGAGCCGTTCGGCGAGATCGTCGTTCTTCGCGCGCTCGAGTCGGATGACGAGATCGAGTACCTCGCCTGCGAGCAGGTCGCTCTGCTCGGAGCCCGTGACGTAGTCGGGATGGCTACCCGTGACGACGACGAGGCCGGCCGGCACCTCGCGCAGTTCGAAGCGTCCGTCTGCGTTGGTCGTGGCCTGGCGCACATTGCCGGCCGATGCGACCGCGCCGGTGATCGGCGCCTCGCTCTGCGCGTCGATGACGATGCCGCGAATCGTGCCCGAGTAGACGAAGCCCTTGGGGTTGATCAGCAGTCGCGCGAAGTCGAACGCGAAGCCGTCACCGACCTTGGTCGTCGGATCGTCGACCAGGATCTGCAGCTTGCCGTCGGCCAGCAGGCCGAGATACTCGGGCAAAAGCCTGATCGTGACCAGCTTGCCGATCGGCCCCGTCTGGTTGAGCTTGTTGATGGTCGTTTCGATGTCGGGTGCCGGGCGGCCGTCGAGCGTGACGCTGAAGCGCGTCTTCATCACGGGCGCCTGGAAATCGTCGACGAACAGCTGCAGCAGCGCCGCCTTGATCGCCACGGCCTGCGGATCGAACTCGATCGTCAGCGGCTCCGGTAGGTTCTCGGGTCGGTAGGTCTCCCGCGTGTAGCCGTCCTTGTTGCTGACGATCAGTGGCGCGCCGGAATTGACCATGATGCGGTCCGTGCCCGGCGGGTCGTCGCTTTCGGGCACCCAGGGGAAGGCATGCACGGGCGTGGACTTGCCCGCGAACGGGTCGAAGTCGGGGGGCCAGCCGAAGCCGAGATTGTCGATGTCGCCGACCTGTACCAGCAGTTCGGCTTCCCTGGCGTTGCGCTCGACGCGGTAGGTGGCGGCCCAGTCGGGAGGCAGCTTCAGCGCTGGCTGGCGCACGTTGCGATCGCGCCGACCCGTGTTGATGGAAGCCTGCAGCATGCGTTCGCGCGCGGCCGCCTTGTCGGCCTCGGTGGCGTTCGGGTCGCGGTTGATGCGTTCGAGATCCTGCATCGCGCCCAGGGCTTCTGCCATCTGGCGCTGCTTCGGATCGCTGCTCGCCGCCATGCGCGCCAGCGGGTCTTCTTGGGGCGGGTCGCCGGCGCGGGGTGACGGCGGAGCGGCAACCGCGGCCTCGCCTTCGCGCCGATTGCGCTCGAGCAACTCGCCGAGCGCCCCGCGAGGCACTGGTTCAGCCGATGGCTCGGTCCGTTGTTCCGCGGCGTCGGGCGAAGCCGGCTGCTCCGCCGAGCCACACGCCGCCAGCATTGCGCAGACGCAAAGCCCCGCTGCGGGCGCTGCCGCAATCCGCAACATCTGTGAGCCCCTGTTGCCAACCGCCGGACCGCCTGCAAACACTGTACTCTCCGTTTGTGCCCGCGCCTAGCCCGCGCCGCCAGCGCAGGAGCCATTGCAAGAAGGGTGATCCGTGGCGCACATTGGGCACTCAATTGGGGAGGAGCGGCCATTGAATCGGAATCGTGTCGCATGCCTGGCGCTGGCGAGCCTCGCGCTCTCGGCCTGCTCCGGCGGCTCAGATGCGGATCAGCGCCGCGCGGCCGAGGAAGCGGCAGGGCGGGCGATGCCGGCGGAACCCGCCAGTCTGCCGGTCGCGACGGAGCTGCCGACGGCCGGCGCGATGCCGGATGCGACGGCCACGCCGCCGCGGTCCGGCGCCGAGTTCGACCTCGCCAGCGTGCCGATCACGACCGCCTCGCTGCCGCCGTTCCCGTTCTTCAAGGACCCGGAGGGTCTGGCGAACGAACTGAAGGGTCCTGACGCGCAGAAGCCGTTCGATCGGCACTGGTTCATCGCCAGCAACCGCCTGGTACCGCTCGAGGGGAAGCTCGCCTTGGGTCGTTACAACCTCGAGTTCTCGGAATCGGGCCGCCGCTACTCGGCGATCGAGTTCCATCGCAACTACGAGAATGCAATCACGAGCCTCGGCGGCCGCCGCATCAGTACGACACAGTTCAACGACGAGCTGCTGCAGAGTGCAGGCGGACGCGAGGCGGTCGAACGGTACTGGAACGCGGCCCCGCCCGTGCCGGACGCCGAGCACTACAGTTACCTGATCCGCACGCCCGACAAGGAGTACTGGATCCACATCAGCGCCGGCGGCACCGTGCCGCTGCTCGGATTCGTGACGGTGCTCGAAAAGCAGGCCATGCAGTCGGCGCTCGGTTTCCTCGACGCGGCGGCGATGAGAAAGGCGCTGGACGAGCAGGGTCGAGTGGCGCTGTACATCAACTTCGACGTCGACAAGGCGACGCTGCGCGCCGATTCGCAGCCGGTGATCGACGAGATCCACAAGCTGCTCGTGTCCGACCCGGCACTGAAGCTGTCGATCGAGGGCCACACCGACAGCACGGGCAGCGCGGCACGCAACCGCGAGCTCGCAGCGGCGCGCGCCCGCACCGTGCTCGGCGCGCTGGTCGGTCTCGGCGTCGATCCGGCGCGGCTGCGCTCGAGCGGCTTCGGCCCGGACAAGCCCATCGCCGACAACTCGACTGAAGAGGGGCGCGCGAAGAACCGGCGCGTGGAACTGGTCAAGATTCCCTGATCCGAAGGAGAAGGCACATGAAGACGATTCCGTTCGCGATCGCCGCCACCCTGGTGTGCGCGACCGCCGCCGCCGGCGTCCGTATCGAGACCGTCGACCGCGACATCGCGACGAAGAGAGTCGATGGCGCACCGGCGGTCGTCCTCGTTCAGGACGGTAATGTGCGAGTCAACAGCGGCAGGAGTGGCGCGATGCTGCTCAAGGGTTCGACGATCTACGTGATCGACGACAGGCGAAAGAGCTATCGAGAGCTCGACAGGGCGACCATGCAGGGCTATGCAAACCAGGCCAACGCCGCGATGTCACAGATGCAGGAGCGGCTGGCGAAGATGCCGCCGCAGCAGCGCGAGATGATGGAGAAAATGATGGGCGGCAACATGGCAGGTCTCGGCACGCCGCCAAAGAATAAGGTCTACACCTCACGCGATACGGGCAAGAGCGACACGGTTGAGGGCCGCAAGTGCCGGATCTGGCAGATGCTGCGAGATGGCGAGGTGTACGAGGAAGTCTGCGTGGTGCCGTTCAGCTCGCTGCCCGGCAAGGAGGATTTCCAGAAAACGTTCAGGAACCTCGCCGAGGCTTTCGAGGGCCTCGCCGCCGCTGCACCGAACGCCGGCTCGGAAACCGCGCGCAGCGCCATCAACGGCTACCCGGTGCGCGTCCGCCCGATCGAGAACGGCGTCCCGCGCGGCACGGAAACGGTACTCAAGTCCTGGACCGAGGAATCGATTCCCGCAGCCATGTTCGAGGTCCCGGCCGGGTACAGGAAGCAGGCGATGCCGGGTCCCGGCATGGGCATGGGCGGCAGTTGATCGCCTAGGGCGCGGTCACCGTCGCCGCCGGGCATTGCGCGACTGTCTCGGGTGTTCTGGCTATTCGGCTTGCTGGTGGTGCTCGGCTTCGCCGGCGGCGCGCTCTGGCGTGGGCGACAGTTGCGGCGACTGGCCGTTCGCGGCGTACCGGTGACGGGCACGGTTGAGCGCAAGCAGCTTACCGGCAAGGCCAGGGGCATATCGAAGCGCAAGCGCGTGGTTTTCGTCTATACCGGCCCCGACGGTCGCGAGTACCGCCGAGCCGCATCCGTGTCTGCGTCCGCCTGGGCGCAGTATCAGGCGGGCGGCCCGATCGCCCTCGTCTGCCTGCCGGACGACCCAGGCGTCAGCGCCGAAGCAACGCTCGTCGATGCGGCGCGCGCGGCCCTGAAGAAGCGGTCTGCCGGCGGCTGACCGCCTGCACGCTCCGCGCCGAGCCGCGCGCCGCTGCCCGCCTCAGGAGCCCGGCACCGGCTTGCCGGTGTTGCCGAGCATCCGGTCGACGAGCCGCGTCGTGTATTCCTTCGGCTTCGTGCGCCGCGCGACCAGCGAATAGACCGCCGGCACGACGAACAGCGTCAGGAACACCGAGACCAGCGTGCCGTAGAAGACGACGACGCCGATCGGCTCGCGCTGCTCGGCGCCCGCGCCGGTCGCGAGCAGGAACGGGATCGCGCCGAAGGCCGTGCAGAGGCTCGTCATCAGCACCGGCCGCAGGCGCGTGACCGAGGCCTCGATCACGGCCTCGGTGAACTCGACGCCGCGGTCGCGGAGCTGGTTGGCGAACTCGACGATCAGCACACCGTTCTTGGCCGCGATGCCGATCAGCATGATCACGGCAATCTGGCTGAAGATGTTGATGCTCATGCCGTGGAGCTTCAGTCCGAACACGGCGCCGAGCAGCGCGAGCGGCACGGTGACCATGATGATCGCCGGGTGCACGAAGCTCTCGAACTGTGCGGCGAGCACGAGGAAGACGATCATGATCGCGAACAGGAACGTGAAGGCGAGCTGGCCCGTGTTGCGCACGTAGTCGCCGGCCTCGCCGTCCCACATCAGCACCGCCTCGGGCGGCAGCTCGCGCTCGACGGTCTGCTCGAACCAGCGGACGGCCTCGCCGAGCGAGTAGCCGGGCGCGAGATCGGCCTCGACCTCGACGGCCCGCAGCCGGTTGAAGCGCGACAGCTGCGTCGGCGCGGCCGTCTCGGTCAGGCGCACGAGGTTCGCGAGCGGGATCAGCTGGCCGCTGCGCTCCGAGCGCACCTGGATGTTGGTCAGATCGGTGACGGTCGCGCGCTGCTCGTCGCTGCCCTGCAGGATCACGTTGTACTCGCGGCCGCGGTCGATGAACGTCGTGACGATGCGCGAGCCGAGCACGGTCTCGAGCGTGCGGCCGACATTCTGCAGCGAGACGCCGAGGTCGGCCGCGAGATCGCGGTCGATCGCGACGCGTATCTGCGGCTTGCTCGCCTTCCAGCCGTTGTCGACGCTGCGCAGCCCGGGATTCTTCTCGGCGAGCGCCGTGAGCTTCGCCGACCACTCGGCGAGCTTCTCGTAGTCGGGGCCGCCGAGCACGGCCTGCACGGGCGCGCCGAAACCGCCGCGCAGGCTGGTCGGCAGGATCGGTACCGCGCGCACGCCGGGCAGCTTCATCAGTTCGCCGCGCAGCGAGTTGGCGATGTCGCGGGCGCTGCGCTCGCGCTCCGACCAGTCGGTCAGCACCATGATGATGCGCGCCGTGTTGGCGGCGCCGGCCGCGTCGGCGCCGAAACCGCCGGGCATGCGCAGCGTGGCGCGCTGGATGTCGCCCTTCTCCATCTCGCGCCGGACGATCTCCTCGACGCGAGCGCCGTAATCCTCGGTGAACTCGAAGCTCGCTCCCTCGGGACCCGTGATCGCGATGAACACGCGCCCCTGGTCCGCGCTCGGCGAGAACTCCTCGGGGATCGAGCGGTAGGTCAGCGCGGCGAGCGCCGACAGGCCGACGACACCGGCGACGATCAGCCAGGGCCGACGGATCAGCGAGCGCAGCCGGCGACCGTAGGCCGCGGCGAGCCGGTCAAAGAACGCCTCGATGCGCCGCGCGAAGCCGGCGTGCGTGCTGCGGTCCTCGGGCGGCAGCCTCGAGGCCATCATCGGCGTCAGCGTCAGCGCGACGAAGGCCGAGAACATGACCGCCGCGGCCAGCGTCAGGCCGAACTCGCGGAACAGCCGGCCGACGTCGCCGGGCAGGAAGCTGATCGGCACGAACACGGCGGCGAGCGTCAGCGTCGTGGCGATCACCGCGAAGCCGATCTCGCGGCTGCCGTTGACGGCCGCGACGATCGGCGGCTCGCCGAGTTCGGCACGCCGGTGGATGTTCTCGAGCACGACGATCGCGTCGTCGACGACGAGACCGATTGCGAGCACGAGGCCGAGCAGCGTCAGCACATTGATCGAGTAGCCGAGCGCATACATGACCATGGCCGCGGCGATCACCGACACGGGGATCGTCACCGCCGGGATCAGCGTGCTGCGCAGCGTGCCGAGGAAGCCGAAGATCACGATCAGCACGCCGCCGAAGGCGAACACGACCGCGATCAGCACCTCGCGCAGCGCAGCCTCGATCGCGACGCCGTTGTCGACGTTGATCAGCAGCGAGGCGCCCGGCGGCAGCGACGGCTGTATCCGCTCGACCTCGGCACGGACTCCGCGGACGATCTCGAGCACGTTGGCCTTCGACTGCGCCTCGATGCCGATGCCGACGCCCGACACACCGTTGGTGCGCAGCAGCGTGCGGTCGTTCTCGGCCCCGAGTCCGACCCGGGCGACTTCGCCGAGGCGCACGAGGTGCCCATCGGCGCCGCGCGCGATCACGAGGTTGCGGAAGTCCTCGACAGTGTCGAGTCCGACCTCGGTGCGCAGCGAGAACTCGCGCTGCGTCGATTCGATCCGGCCGGCGGGCAGCAGCACGTTCTCGCGCCGCAGCGCGTTCTCGATATCGCCGACCGTCAGGCCGCGCGCGGCCAGCGCCTGGCGGTCAATCCAGATGCGCATCGCGGCGCGGCGCCCGCCGAACACACTGACGCGCGCGACGCCCGGAACCACAGACAACCGGTCGACGATGTAGCGCTCGGCGTAGTCGGTGACCTCGAGCGGCGTGAGGCCCTCGGCCTTGAAGTTCAGGAACATCACCGACTCGGCCATCGCGTCGGCCTTGGTGATCTGCGGCGGATCGGCCTCCGGCGGCAGCGTCGCGACGACACGGGCGACGCGGTCGCGGACGTCGTTGGCCGCGTCGTCGATGTCGCGCGTCGCGTCGAACTCGATGCGGATGCTCGAGCGCTCGTCGGCGCTGTCAGACTCGAGCTTGACGATGCCGTCGATGCCGCCGACGCGCTCCTCGATCGCCTGTGTGATCTTGTTCTCGACGATCGCGGCCGACGCGCCGCGGTAGGTCGTCGTGATCGAGACGACCGGACGGCTGATGTCCGGATACTCGCGCACCTGCAGCCGCTCGAGCGAGACGAGGCCGAAGATCACGAGCAGCGCCGACAGCACCGTCGCGAAGACGGGGCGGCGGATGCAGAACTCGGACAGCGTCATGACCGAGCGCCCGGCGGTGCCGCGGCGGCCGGCCGACCCGGCGCGCCGCCCGCGCTGGAGTCGATGACGGGTGCGCCGTCGCGCGCGCGGAACGTGCCGTCGACGATCACGCGCTCGTTGCCCTCGAGCCCGGCGACGATCGCGACGAGTCCGGGTCGGCGCAGACCGGTGCGGACCTCGCGCCGCCTCGCGCGGCCGTCCTCGACCACGAAGACGTAGCTGCGGCCCTCCTCGGGCGCGATCGCCTGCTCGGGCAGGACCAGCGTCGGCAACTCGCGGCCGCGCAGCCGCACGCTCATGAACATGCCGGGCTTGAGCGTGCCGTCGGCGTTCGGGATCTCGGCGCGCACTGCGATCGCGCGCGTCACCGGATCGATGCGTGAGTCGATCGTCGCGACGCGGCCCTCGAACTCGCGCGCCCCAAGGCCATCGACGCGCGCGAACACCGGCAGCCCGGGGGCGAGTTCGCCGATGAAGCTCTGCGGCACAGTGAACTCGAGCTTGATGACCGAGGTGTCGTCGAGCGTCGTGATCACGGTGCCGGCGTTGACGAGGCCCCCGACGCTGACGCGCCGGAAACCGGTGCGGCCCGCGAACGGCGCCCGGATCACCGTGTCCTCGAGGCGGGCGCGCGCCGCGGCGACGCGCGCCTCCGCGGTCGAGACCGCCGTCTGCAACTGGTCGAGCTGGGCGCGCGAGAGCGCCTGCGTGAGCTCGAGGTCCTGGCCGCGGCGCAGCTGCCGGCGCGCCTCGGCGAGATTGGCCTCGGCCTCGGCCAGTTCGGCGGCCGCCTGCGCGCGGTCGAGCTCCACCAGCACCGCGCCCTTGGCCACGCGCTGACCCTCGGCGAAGCGGATCGCCTCGATGCGGTTCGCGCTCTTGGCCGTCGCCTCGACCGACTCGTTGGCGAGCGCCGTGCCGACTGCCTCGATCTCCTGCCCGAGCGGCACCCGCTCGGGGAGCTGGGTCACGACCGGCAGCGGCGGCCCGCCGGGGCCGCCGCGCCCGCCGGCGGTCCCCGGGACCCCGGGAGGACCGCCGCCCGGCGCGCCTTCGGCGCGACCCGGCGCACCGGCGGGCGACATACCCGGTCGGCCAGCGGGCGCGTCGAGTGGAGGGGCGTCACCACCACAGGCGGCGAGCAGCAGCAGGCCGACCGTGAGGGACAGAAGGGCACCGGCGCGGCGTCCGCACCGTGGATTCGAGACGGTCATCATTTCGAGACTAACCCAGGGCTTCGCGTGGCCGGTACAGCGTTTGGAGCGGCGGTTCGGGCGTTCGTTCCCGGACGAACTGGAAGACATTGATGCCGACGTCCATGAGCGGCTCGGCGCCCGGCGACGGCGCCTCGGCCGCCGCGCGCGCGAGCCAGGTATCGAGCTCGCCTATCAGCTCCGGCACCTTGCTGCGCGCGAACTCCTCGAAGGCCTCGAGCTGCGCCGCCGTCAGCGGCCGGTCCGAGAACACCGAGCGCTCGATGCGCTTGTGTACGACGTGTTCGCGCATGTTGTGCTCGACCGTGTTCGCGAGGTCGGTCATGACGTTCGCGAAGTAGTCGTACATGCCCGGCGTCATCGTCGACGGGAACACGAAGGTCCGCGTCACGATCTTGTAATGATCGGGACCGGCGCGCTCGACGGCCCCCGCCGCCAGCAGTTCATCGAGCAGCATGCGCGGCGGGATCTCTTCGGTGACACGTCGCACGAGTTCGCAGAAGTTGCGTTTCGGTGTCTCGTCGAAGTCGAGCTCGAGCGGCACGCCGTACGGTCCGCTGAAGGCGGGGTCGGTGTGCCACTGCTGCACGAGTTCGGCGAGCGCGGCGGCGATGTTCGGGCCGCGACGGTCGCCGCCGTCGGCACTCGCGAGGATTCGCTCGACCTCGCGCTGCGGCAGGCCGGTCGCGATCGCGACCCGCGCGATCGACTTGACCTCGGGCGGTGAGGGCAGATCGCGCACGGCCGTCTCGACGAACGCGCGCTTCGACATGAGCGCGAAGTCGTCGAAGGTCACGCCCGCGCGCAGCAGCATCCGCACGAGCGGGCGCAGGATCTTCATCAGGGCAAGAGCGAGCGGAGAATTGCGTTCGTCGAGCGTCATGACCATGCCCTCAGCACGAAGTGGCCTTGGCGATCTCGGCCTGGATCGCGAGCGCCGCGGCGCGCGGATCGGCCGCATCACGGATCGGCCGGCCGACGACGATGTAGTCGGCGCCCCACGACAGCGCCTGGGTCGGCGTCACGACGCGGTTCTGGTCGTCGGATGGCCGGTTGTCGACCGGGCGGATGCCGGGCGTCACCACGAGCAGGCGCCGATCGATCTCGGCGCGCAGCTTCTGCGCCTCGAGCCCTGAGGAGACCACGCCGTCGCAACCCGCCTCGAGCGCGCGGCGCGCGCGCGACAGCACGAGTTCCTCGACGTCGCATTGGAAGCCGAGGTCGTCGAGATCGCCTCGATCGAGACTCGTGAGCACCGTGACGGCGAGGATCCCGACGTCGCCCTTGGCCGCCGCGGCGGCCTCCATGATGCCCTGGTTGCCGTGCACGGTCGCGAACGTGACACCGCGGTTGCGCAGCCGCCTGACCGCGCCGGCGACCGTTGCCGGAATGTCGAAGAACTTGAGGTCGACGAAGATCTTCTTGTCGCGCTCCCTCAGCCAGTCGAGCAGCGCGAAGTACTCGCCGCCCATGAACAGCTCGAGGCCGAGCTTGTAGAAGGTGACGCTGTCGCCGAGCCGCGTGACGAGCTCGCGCGCCTCGGCGGCGCCGGGCACGTCGAGCGCGAAGATCAGGCGGTCGCGGGCAGGGATGTTCTTCGGAGTCATGGATGGGGACGTCGCAGGTGGCAGGCCGGCGCGGCCCGAAGGGGCCGGCGCGCCGCGCATTCTGCGCTGAAGCGCGCCGTTTTTCACGCGCCGGCGCGGCGCGGACCTCAGCTCGGGGCCTCGGGGTCGAACAGCCTGCGGTGCTCGAGGAAGGCGTAGCGGTCCGTCATGCCGGCGACGTAGTCGCAGATCACGCGCGCGCGGCCCGCGCGGCCGGCCTCATGTTCGGCGCGCCGCGCGAGCGCGGCGAAGTCCGGCGGCAGCAGCGCCGGCTCCTCCACGAAAGCCTCGAACAGCGCGCGCAGGACACGCTGCGCCTTCGTCGTCATGCGCAGCACCCGCGTGTGGCGGTAGACGCGTTCGCGCAGGAAGCGCTTGAGCTCGAGATGCTCCGCGGCCAGCTCCTCGCTCATCGCCACGAGCGGCGCCCCGGCCCGGCGGACGTCGTCTATGCTGCCGGGCGCGGCAGCCGCGATCCGCTGCTGCGTCGTCGTCGCGACGTCGGTGACGACGCGATCGATCATGCGTCGGATCGTTTCGTGGATCAGCCGCCGCCCTGCCCCGGGCGCCGTCTCGAGTCCCGGCCATTCCCGGCACACGGACGCGAGCTCGCGCGCGAACAGCCGCACTTCGCCGATCTCCTCGAGTGTGATCAGCCCGGCGCGCAGTCCGTCGTCGACGTCGTGGTTGTTGTAGGCGATCTCGTCGGCGAGGTTGGCGATCTGCGCCTCGAGGGAGGGCTGCTCGCGCCGCAGGAAACGCTCGCCGACGTCGCCGAGCAGCCGCGCGTTCGCGACCGAGCAGTGCTTGAGGATGCCCTCGCGCGTCTCGAACATCAGGTTGAGCCCCTGGAACCCCGCATAGCGCTCCTCGAGCTCGTCGACCACGCGCAGCGACTGCAGGTTGTGCTCGAAGCCGCCGAACTCGCGCATGCATTCGTTGAGCGCGTCCTGCCCGGCATGCCCGAATGGCGTGTGGCCGAGGTCGTGCGCGAGGCAGATCGCCTCCGTCAGGTCCTCGTCGACACCGAGCGTCCGCGCCAGCGTGCGCCCGATCTGCGCGACCTCGAGCGAGTGTGTGACGCGCGTGCGGTACAGGTCGCCCTCGTGATTGACGAACACCTGCGTCTTGTAGGTGAGCCGCCGGAATGCGTTGCAGTGAATGATCCGGTCGCGGTCGCGCTGGTACTCCCCGCGGAGCTGCGGTGGCGGCTCGGGATGACGGCGGCCGCGCGAACGGTCGGCGCGGGCGGCGTACGGCGCGCGCGGTAAGGGACGGTGCGGCAAGGCGCTGAGGGTCACGGCAGCGCTAGTATAGGCATGCGCGTGAGCGCAAGCCCCCGCGGCGCATCGCGCGGCGGGGGCGGCGTGTGGAGCAGCGAGCTTGCCGACTCAGTTCGGCAGGATCACCGCGTCGATGACGTGGATGACGCCGTTGGTGGCGCCAATGTCGGTCGCAGTCACGGTAGCGTTGTCGATCATGACCTTGCCATCCTTGACGGCGATCTTCGCGGCCTGGCCCTGCATGGTATTCGCTTCCGTCAGCTTGACGACGTCGGCCGCCGTCACCTTGCCGGGCACGACGTGGTAGGTGAGAACCTTCGTGAGCTCGGCCCTGTTCTCGGGCTTGAGCAGGTTCTCGACCGTGCCGGCGGGCAACTTCGCGAACGCCGCGTCGGTCGGGGCGAAGACCGTGAACGGACCCGGCCCCTTGAGCGTGTCGACGAGGCCGGCGGCCGTCAGTGCCGTGGCGAGCGTCTTGAACTCGCCGGCGGCCACGGCCGTATCGACGATGTCCGCCTTCGGTTTGTCGTAGGTCTTGGCCTTGTCGCCGGCGAACGCTGCCGGCATCGCCAGCAGCGAGGCCGCGGCGAGCGCGAACGCGCCCATGGCGAGCCGCACGGGGGTGGTCTTCAATGCGATCGACTGGAACATCGCGGTTCATCCTCCATGATGACGTGATGGCGGCCGACGCGCTGCCGCGCCGGTGTCCGGGTCGGACAGGTAGCCATTCGAGGCGTTCGGCTTCCTGGATTCAGGCGAAGTGCGTCTCGAGCGTCGCGGCAAGCGCGTCTTCGGGGTAATCGGCGGTCACGAAGCTGCGGCCGATGCCGCGCATCAGCACGAAGCGCATCCGGCCGGACTGGACCTTCTTGTCGATCCGCATGGCCTCGAGGGCGGCCGCACCGGCGACGTCCTGTGCCTCGATCGGCAGCCCCGCACGGACCAGCAGGGCACGCACGCGCGCGGCGTCGGCCTCGTCCATGAGTCCAGCGCGCACCGAGAACGTGGCCGCCATGGCGAGGCCGGCGCCGACTGCCTCGCCGTGCAGCAGCCCCCTGTACTGCTGCACGGCCTCGATCGCATGACCGAAAGTGTGGCCGAGGTTGAGCAGCGCGCGATCGCCGCTCTCGCGCTCATCGCGGGCGACGATGCCGGCCTTGATCTCGCAGGACTTGCGGATCGCGTGCCCGAGGGCCTCGGGCTCCCGCGCCAGCAGCGCCTCGATGCGGTCCTCGAGCCAGGCGAAGAAGGGCTCGTCCTCGATCAGCGCGCACTTGATGACCTCGGCAATGCCGGCGCGGAGCTCGCGCACCGGCAGCGTCGCGAGCGTGTCGGTGTCGGCGAGGACGGCGCGCGGCTGGTGGAAAGCGCCGATGAGGTTCTTGCCACCCGGGTGATTGACGCCGGTCTTGCCGCCGACCGAGGAGTCGACCTGGGCGAGCAGCGTCGTCGGCAGCTGCACGAAGTCGATGCCGCGCTGATAGCACGCGGCCGCGAAGCCGGCCATGTCGCCGACCACGCCGCCGCCAAGCGCAAGCACGCAGGCATCGCGCGCATAGCGGTTCGCCACCAGCACGTCGAAGATCGACGAGACGTTTGCGAGCGTCTTGTGCTGCTCGCCATCGGGCAGCACCACCTCGACGATGCGCCGACCCGGCAGCGATGCGTGCACGCGCTCGGCATACAGCGGACTGACCGTCGTGTTGGTGACGAGCAGGAAGTCGTTCGTCGGCCGGCCGCCAGCCAGGACGCTGGCGCGGGCGACGTATTCCTCGAACAGATCGGCGCGGCCGAGCAGGCCGGGGCCGATGAGGATCGGGTAGGAACGCGCGCCGAGCTCGACATGCAAATGCTGCAAGGCCATTTCCTCGAACGCGGCCGATTATACGGGCCGTGCGCCTTATACGGGCCGTGCGCCGACGGTCCCTACGCAACCCCCGGTCCCGACGTGTCCGGTGCCGGAGCCCCGCCGCCTGCCCGCCGCCGGAATTCGCGGACGATCTCCTCGGCCACGGCACTGACCTTGCGGCCGTCGGTGCGAATCGTGACATCGGCGATGCTGCGGTAGAGTGGCTCCCGCTGCTGCATCAGTTCGGCGAGCCGCTGCGCCGGGTCCACGCCTGTCAGCAGCGGCCGATGCTGCGCCGAGCGCACGCGTTCGGCCTGCTGTGCCACCGAGGTCTCGAGGTAGACGACGAAACCGCGCGTGCGCAGCCGCTCGCGGCTCTCGGGCGCGAGGATCGCCCCACCACCCGTCGAGAGCACGAGGGGATGCCGGCGAGTCAGCTCGTCGATGACCTCGCGCTCGCGTTCCCGGAAGCGGGCCTCGCCCTCCTTCTCGAAGATCAGCGGAATGTCGACGCCGGTGCGACGCTCGATCTCCGCGTCGCTGTCAACGAACGGCAGGTGCAGGAGCCTGGCGACCTGGCGCCCGACCGCCGACTTGCCGGAACCCATTGGACCGATCAGGAAGATGTTGTGCGTGCCGCGCATGCCGCGACAGTGTGCCCTATTCGTGGCCGCCGCAAAGACAGCGGCCGCCCGGAGGCGGCCGCTGCGCGCACAGCGCGGATCGAGTTACGGCACCGTTGCGGAGATCTGCGTTGTCGAGACGTTGCCGCGCGGCGTCGTGATGGTGAGCGTCACGATTCCCTGTCCGGTCGCAGTGCCGGAGACGATCGTGAACGGAAAGATGGTCGCACCTGCCACCTGGCCGCCGGAATCCATCAACACGCAGGGGATCGTGTAAGAGTTTGGCGAGGCGATAGAGAGACCGGCACCGGAAGCCGTCAGGGTCACCGTGGTGCCTGCCGGCAGCGGATTGCCGTTGACGTCTCTGGCCCAGACGATCAGCGAGGCTGCGCTGTTGGCGCCGCCGATGGCAATCGTACCGGGCAGCCCTGTGCCGTCCGGCCGCGAGAGAACCGGCGTGCTGCCCGAGAAGATCACGACGATCTGACCGCCGATTCCCGTGGAACGTGTGCTCGGAGCGCCACAACGTCCTGTTGTGTCGTTGCAGAGCACGCCGTTGAACAGACTGTCGGCGCCGTCACGGATCTGGTTGTTGTTGAAGTCGAAGAAATCCTCACCCGTCTGGTAACTGCCGTTCTCGTTGTCGTCCCTGTAAGGCTCCGGCAGGTCGGTGAACGACTCCGCGTTGTCGAATGCACCATTTCCGTTCGCATCGACGAAAGTTTCTTCGCCGATTGCCTTGGCGAGGATCGTGACGCGGCCGTTGGCAGGGCGCGGTTCCGAACTACGGATGTTGACACTGCAGAAGCCGCCCTCGGTCGCCGACGTCTGTGTCGTACACTGCGACTGGACGTTGCCGCCCTCGGACGTGAACGTCACCGCAGTGCCATCCGGCACCGGGTTCTGGAAGCGGTCACCGAGGCGGGCCGTGACGGATGTGGTGACACCATCGTAATTGAGCCCCTCGATGTTGAAGCACTGCGCGGACAGCGAGAAGCTCGCGGCAGTCGGAATTCCGGTGGTGACCGTCAGCTGGCTCGACTGAGTCGATATATTGGGCGTCACACTCGTGACGGTCGCCGTCACGTTCACCGACGTGGCGACCGTACCGGCACTGACGACGGTCTGCACTCTGCCCTGAGCATCGCTCACTGCCGAGGTCGGCGTGAGCGAGATACCCCCGACCGCAGTGTTGAGCGTGAACGAGACGTTGGCGTTAGGCACCGGGCCGCCGGTCGAGTCGCGGACCTCGAACACCACGACCGAGCTCTCCGGACGACGTGCGTCGCCGGTGCCGGCAAGCGCTATGTTGGTCGGCGTAGCCGATACGAAGGCGATCGACCCGACCGTAGCCGGCGCCACCGCGATCGTCCCCGTGGCCGAGAGATTCTGACCGCCCACTGATGCGGATGCGGTGACGACATCGGCACCACTGCAGCCGCGCGCGGCATAGGTGACCGTGGCGACCCCGCTGCTCGTGCTGACCGTCGCCGAGGGCTGGATCACGGCGGTCCCGGCCGCGACGCAGGGTGAATTGAAATTCACCGACACGGACTGCGTATACAACGAACCGTCGGCATTGACTAGATACGCCGACACGCTGGTGGTGCCCCCCGCCGAAAGATTTGCGTTGGCAATCTGAAGGGTGCCTTGCGTGAAACTCGCTCCGGTGCCGCTGCCCATCCGGACGAAATTCGAGCTCGAGGCTGGCACCACCTGCACATCGACGGACGCCGTCAGGCTACCCGCGGTGGCGGTCACGGTGATGGTGCGCAGCGTGGGATCGCCTGCGGTACTGAGGGTGGTGCGCGCCTCGCCGACCGAGTCCGACTGCGCCGTCGCAGGGGCGACACCGCCGCTCGATGGAGTGAACGTGACCTGCACTCCCGGAATCAAGGCATTGCTCGCATCACGCACGAAGGCCGTGATGGTGGCCGTCGCGGATCCGTCCGAGGGCATGGTGGCCGCACTCGTGACCACCGTCAGCGACGCGGGCTGCGGTCCAGCGGCGCCGCCCCCGGCACCTCCGGCGGGTGGATTGCCGAAGGCGTTTTCCTCGCCGCCGCCGCAGGCGGCGAGCACCGCGGTCAGCATCAGCGTTCCAAGAGAGGCAAGCTTGCGCATGGTCATGTCCTGTCTGAATCGGAGTGGCTGAGCGCGTCCCTCGCGCGCCTCAGTACACGTTGACCCCTTCTCGCAGGATCTTCGGCGTCACGAAGATCAGCAGTTCCCGCTTGTCGTTCTCGCGACGCGTGGTCTTGAACAGTCGCCCGAGCACCGGCACGTCTCCGAGGTAAGGCACCTTGGTCTCGCTGTCGCGACGCTCGGTCTCGAGGATGCCGCCGAGCACGACCGTCTGGCCGTCGTTGACGAGGACCTGGGTCGCGATCTCGCGCGTGTCGATGGACGGCACGTTGACGCCGCCCGAGGTCACGATGACCTGGCCGACGCTGTCCTTCTTGACGTTGAGGTCGAGGATGATGCGGTTGTCCGGCGTGATCTGCGGCGTGACCTTGAGCGCGAGCACGGCCTTCTTGAACTCGACGGTGGTCGCGCCGCTCGAGGCGGACTGCTGGTACGGGATCTCGACGCCCTGCTCGATGCTGGCCTCGCGCTGGTTCGAGGTGATGACCCGCGGCGACGAGACGATCTCGCCGCGGCCCTCGGCCTGCGCCGCCGACAGCTCGAGGTCGACGATGTAGTCGGATCCGAGCAGCATGAACGCGAGCCGGCCGGCCGGGCTACCGACCGGCAGGTTGACGCCGTAACGCTGCGAGGCATCGCCACCGGTCGGCACGTCGATCGGGAACGGTCCCTGGCCGGCCTGGATGTTCGACAGCGCCGAGGCGAGACCGACGTCGGTGGCCTCGAGACTGCCGCTGACGATGCCGACGCCATTGGTACCGTTCGACTTGATGCCCGTGTAGCCGGCGCGCACGCCGAGTTCGCGCGTGAAATCGTCGTTGACGATCGCGATGCGCGCCTCGATCAGCACCTGGCGGATCGGGATGTCGAGCGTCGCGACGAGGCGGCGGATGTCGCCGAGCCGGTCGGCCGAGTCCTGCAGCAGGAGCGTGTTGGTGCGTTCGTCGACGGCGACACTGCCGCGCTGCGAGAGTAGCGAGTTGCCCTGCGACTTGATCAGCGCGGCCAGATCGGCTGCCTTCGCGTAATTGACCTGCAGGTACTCCGAACGCAGCGGCGCGAGCTCCTCGATGTCCTTCCTCGCGGCGAGATCGGCCTTCTCGCGCGCCGCGAGCTCTTCGGCCGGCCCCACGATGATGACGTTGTCGTTGATGCGCTTGTCGAGACCCTTGCTGCGCAGCACGATGTCGAGCGCCTGGTCCCAGGGCACATTCTGCAGGCGCAGCGTGACGTTGCCGGCCACCGAATCGCTGACGACGATGTTCTGGCCCGAGGCGTCCGCGAGCAGCTGCAGAACGGCGCGCGTCTCGATGTTCTGGAAGTTCAGAGTCAGCCGCTCGCCCGTGTAGACCTTCTTCTCCTCGGCCTGCGCCGCGGCGGCCTTGCGTGAAGGCTGGACTTCGACGACATACTGATTGTCGGACTGATAGGCAAGCTGCTCGAAGTCGCCGGTCGCGTTGATGACGATGCGCGTACCGTCGTCGGCGCGCTGCACTTCGAAGGTCGAGACCGGCGTCGCGAAGTCGAGCGCATCGTAGCGGCGCACGAGCTGGCGCGGCACCGTCGTGCCGGAGAACTCGGCGACGATCTGGTTGCCGAGCTGCCGCAGGCTCACCGGCGTGCGGGGATCCGAGAGGTTGACGATGAGCCGACCGGTCGCGTCGGCGCCGCGCCGGAAGTCGATGCTGCGGATCGAGCGGGCCGGCGCGCCGGCGGCCGGAGCGCGCGCAGCGCTGGCCGGTGCCGCCTGCTGGGCCCCGCCGACGTTGACGATGATGTTGTTGCCGTCGACGCGGGTCTGGTACGGCAGCATGCGGTCGAGATTGAGCACGAGGCGCGTGCGGCCGCCGGCTTCGGCGGCGAGCACCGTGTCGACGCCCGCGGCCCGCACGTCGATCCGCCGCGAGGGCAGCGCGAGCGCCGTGCCCGGCAGGTCGAGCGAGATCCGCGCTGGATTGTCGATCGTGAACGAGAGCGGCTCAGGAGCCGGCCCGGAGAGGCGCAGCGTCAATTGCAGCTGCTGACCCGACAGGGTCTGCACGTCGACGGCCTCGAGCCGATTGGGGGCCGGCGCGGTCTGCGCCTGCGCGACCATCGCGGACGGGCCGGCGATCAGCAGCGCCGCGACGATTCCGGAACGTAGCAAAGTCATTGCGTTCTTCTCCCTTATTCGCTCAGCGCGAGGGCTGCGGGGCGCTCCATGTACCCGCCGACCCCGTCCGGGACGATCTCGACCAGAGAGATCTTCGACGGCGTGATCTCGACGATCTTGCCGTCGTTCTGGCCGACGTAGTTGCCCGGCAGCACGCGCTGCACGAGACCATCCTTCGTCTGAATGAGACCGTAGTTGTTGCCGCCGAGGCGCAACGTGCCGACCATGCGCAGCGTGTCGAGCGAGAACTGCTCGAGGTACTCGCGGTTGCGGCGTGAATCGGGGCGCAGCGCTCCGGGACCTGCACTGGCGGATCCGCCCGGCATGAACGGCGACCGGAGGTCGCGCGCGCTGTAGGCGAAGCCTTCGTAGGGCTTGACCTCGGGCAGCGGCTCGACGCGTCCGCCCGGCTCCTTCTTGGTGCTCGCGATGAAGCGCTCGAGCTCGGCATCCTTGCTCGAGCAGCCTGCGAGCAGCGCGGCCGCGACGAACGCGAGCGCCGTCGCCATCCTGCTTCGATGAACTGGCGAGGACGTCATTTCTTCTTCCTGTTCTTCTTCTCGGCCTCCGCGCGCGCCGCTTCGGCCGCGGCGATCTCCTCGTCATCGAGGTAGCGGTAGGTGCGCGCCGTGAGGTCGAGCGTGAGCTGGTCGAACGGAGCACCCTTCTCGCTCTTGATCGAGATGTCGTGCAGCGTGACGATGCGCGGCAGCGCCGCGATGCCGCTGACGAATTCGCCGAACTCGTGGTACGAACCCGACAGACGGATCTTGATCGGCAGCTCGGCGTAGAAGTCCTTGCGCTCCTCGGCCGAGGGCTGGAACAGCTTCTCCTCGAGCCCCGCGGCGACGCCCGTCTGCGAGATGTCGACGAGCAGGTTCGGCACCTCGGTCTTGCCCGGCAGCTGCCGCAGCAGCGCGCCGAACGAGCGCTCGATGTCCTTGAGCTGCTGCTCGTAGACTTCGAGGTTGACGGCCTTCTGGTGCTTTTCGCGGAAGGTCTGGCGGAGCTGCGACTCTTCGCGCTCCTTCTTCTCGAGCTCGGGCTTCTTGTCGGCGATGACGAAGTAGTACGAGAACGCGCCCGTCAGCACGAGAAAAGCGAGCGCGACGACGCCGGCATGTACCGGCAGAGGCCAGCGGCCGGGATCCTGCCAGTCGACCTGGCGAAGCTGTTCGACGATGTTCATGACTCACCGCCCGCCTTGCCGCCGGCGGCCTTGGCCGTCCGCGGCTTCCTGGCATCGCGCGCGTTCTTCTTGCCGCCCGGCTGCGTCGCGGGCTCGGCGGCGGTCTCGTCCTCGGCGAGCGTCGACACCTGGCTGGCGAACAGCGTGAAGTTCGCGCCGAGCGTCTGCCCTGGCTTGGTCTCGATCACCTCGAGTTCCGGATTGCGCAGCCACTGACTCGCGTCGATGTTGCGCATGAACGAGGAGACGCGCGTGCTCGACTGCGCCACACCCTGTATCTTCAGCCGGTTGCCGTTCTGCTCGAGCGCCGTGAGGTAGGTGCCGTCGGGAATGGTGCGGACGATCTCGTCGAACAGGTGGACGATCTCCGGACGCGAGCGCTGCAGCTTCTCGATGATCTGCATGCGCGCGATGAAGTTCTGCTTCTGCTGTTCGAGCGTGTTGATCTTCTCGATCTGCTTGTCGAGCTCGCGGATCTCGGCCTGCAGGCGCTCGTTGCGGGCCTCCTGGGCATTGATCAGCGAGTTGTAGAAGAGGTTGACGCCGAGGGTCATGAGCGCCGCCGCGAGCGCGGCCGCACCGAGCGCGACGAGGAACGCGAGCTTGCGCTCCTTGCGTTGCTGGTCACGCCAGGGAAGTAGGTTTATGCGAGGCATTAGTCGTCGAAGCTCCGCAGCGCGAGACCACAGGCCGTCAGGAGCGCCGTCGCGTCCCTGCTCACGGCCTGCGCCTTGGCCCGTGAGGACAGCTTCATGCCGCCGAGCGGGTCGCCGCGCTCCGCGGCGATACCGACACGGCTCGCGATCACGTCGGCGACGCCCGGAATGTTGGCGCAACCGCCGCAGATCAGGATCTTCTCGGGCTGCTCGCGACCCGAGCCGGACGCAAGGTAGAACTGCAGCGAGCGGCTCACCTGCTGCGTCATGTCGTCGATGAAGGGATCGAGCACCTCGGCCTGGTAGTTGCCCGGCAGCCCGCCTTCCTTCTTGGCGCGACCGGCCTCCTCCATCGAGAGGCCGTAGGTGCGCATGATGTCCTCGGTGAGCTGCTGTCCGCCGAAGTTGAAGTCGCGCGTGTAGACGACCTTGAGATTGCGCAGCACGCTGAATGTGGTGCTGCTCGCGCCGAAATCGACGACGGCGATCGTGCAGTCGAGGCCGCCGTCGGGCATCTGGTGCGTCATGAGCCGGCAGGCGTTCTCGAGCGCAAAGGCCTCGACGTCGACGATCTTCGCGGTCAGTCCGGCCGCGGCGACGGCGGCTTGGCGCTGTTCGACGTTCTCGGTGCGCGTGGCGACCAGCAGCACGTCGATGGTCTCGGCATCCTTCGCGGACGGACCGAGCACTTCGAAGTCGTAACTGACCTCGTCCATCGGGAACGGAATGTACTGGTCGGCCTGGATCTCGATCTGCTGCTCGAGGTCGGCGCCGCGCAGGTTCTTCGGCATCTGGATCACCTTGGTGATCGCCGCGTCGCCGCTGATCGCGATCGCGACCTCCTTGAGGCGCGTGCCGGCGCGCTTCGCGGCGCGACGGATCGTCTCGCCGACGGCTTCGGCGTCGACGATGGCCTTCTCGTTCATCGCGTTGACGGGCATCGGTTCCGCGGCGTACGCCTCGACGCGATAGCCGCCCCCAGCCACCGAGAGCTCGATGAGCTTGACCGAGGAGGTTGTAATATCGAGGCCGAGCAGCGGGCGGTACTTTCGCGTGAAGAGGAACACTAAATTTTTCCCGTTTTCAGTGAGTTACACGACGAACCGGCCAGAATCTTGCAACTCTTGAAACACTATATATCAGCGCACTGTCAAATAGAACGTGAGAACGCTCACGGAACGCGGCGCCGTCCGGGGCGGACCAGCAGGCGGGACGGCGGCGATGACGGCTCTGCGCGCGCTCGGCGACTGGACTGGGCGCAGCCGGCAACCCCGCTGTCATAGGCACCTGGACCCTTAGACCGGAAGCTTTGCGTCCCCACCTTTCGATGGGTTTGCCCACTCGACGCGGGCTACTATGCACAGCGGCCCGACGGGCCGCAAGCAACGGCCACTGATTCCGTGAAATGCCCTTGAAGTCCCGATCGATGCGCCTTGCCATATTGTCGGCCGGCACCCTGCTGGGGCTGGTGCTGGCGCTTGCCTATGCGGTCGCCTGCACCTATGTCTACCTGAACCCGACGCTGCCGACGGTCGCGGCCATGAAGAGCGCCGAGCTGCAGGTACCGCTGCGCGTCTACACGCGCGGCGGCCAATTGATCGCGCAGATCGGCGAGCAGCGCCGCACGCCGGTGCCCTTCGCGGACATTCCCGAACGCGTCAAACAGGCATTCCTGGCCGCCGAGGACGACCGCTTCTTCGAGCACTCCGGCTTCGACTATGCCGGCATCCTGCGCTCGGCCCTCGTGAACGTGCTGCCCGGCACCGGCCTGCAGGGCGCCAGCACGATCACGATGCAGACCGCGCGCAACCTGTTCCTGAGCCAGGACCGCAAATGGCGTCGCAAGCTTCAGGAGGTGTTCCTGACCTACCGGCTCGAGCGCGAGTTCACCAAGGAGGAGATCTTCGGGCTCTACCTCAACGTGATCTACTTCGGCCAGCGGTCGTATGGCGTTGCGGCAGCAGCCGAAACCTACTTCGGCAAGAAGCTCACCGAACTCACGCTGGCCGAGATCGCCACACTCGCGCGCATCCCGCAGTCTCCGTCGCGTGCCAATCCGATCCGCAATCCTGAACTGGCCGCCGCGCGCCGGCTCTACGTGCTGCGGCGCATGCAGGAGCTTGGTTTCATCAGTGCGGCCGAGGCCGAGGCGGCCGGCCGCGAGACCGTGCGCTCGCGGGAGTTTGCGCCGCTGTACGAGGTCGAGGCGCCGTACGTCGCCGAGATGGTGCGGCTCGAGGTGCTCAAGCGCTTCGGCCCGGAGGCGCAGAACCAGGGCTACAGGATCTACACCTCGATCGATGGGCGGCTGCAGGCGGCAGCGAACCGCGCCGTGCGCCTCGGCCTGGTCGAGTACGATCGCCGCCGCGGCTGGCGCGGCGCACCGGCCCACGTCGCGCTGCGCGGTGACGAGGATGCCGCGCGCCTCGCGGCGATCGTCGAGGAGTATCCGCCGATCGGCGAACTGGTCCCGGCAGTGGTCACCGAAGTCGCCGAACGGTCAGCGCGGGTTTTCGTGCGCGGGCGCGAAGCCGAGACGATTCCCTGGGAAGGTCTGAGCTGGGCGCGCCGATCCCGCGGCACCGAAGCGCCCGGGCCGGCACCGCAGCGTGCCGCCGACGTACTCGCGAGCGGCGATGTCGTCTACGTCATCCGCAACGCCGGGCGCACCGAGCTGGCCCAGGTGCCCGAGGCGGAAGGCGCGCTCGTCGCGCTCGATCCGAACGACGGCGCGATCGTCGCGCTGGTCGGTGGCTTCGACTACTTCGACAAGGGACTCGGCAAGTTCAACCGCGCCACGCAGGCGCGCCGACAGCCCGGCTCCGGCTTCAAGCCCTTTCTCTACTCGGCTGCCCTCGAGCACGGTTTCACGCCGGCCTCGGTGATCATGGATGCCCCAGTCGTGATCGACGACCCGTCGATGGAGGAGGCGTGGCGGCCCGAGAACTCCAGCGGCAGCTTCGGCGGCCCGACGCGACTGCGCGAGGCCCTGGTCAAGTCGCGCAATCTCGTCTCGATCCGCCTGCTGCAGGCCATCGGCATCGGCCCGGCCATCGAGCACGCGACGCGCTTCGGATTCGCTCGCGAGGCGCTGCCGCGCAACCTCACGCTCGCGCTCGGCACGATGTCCGCCTCGCCGCTCGAGATGGCGACCGGCTTTGCGGTCTTCGCCAACGGCGGCTATCGCGTTGGGCCCTGGTTCATCGAGCGCATCGAGGACCCGACCGGCAAGGTCGTGTTCCAGGCCGAGCCGCGCGTGGTCGATGCGGCCTGCGAGCGCGGCGACCCGTCGTGCCGGCTGCCGGCCGAGCGGCTTGCGCCGCGCGCGATCAGCGCCGAGAACGCCTGGCTCATGGACAGCATGATGGCGGAGGTGATCACGCGCGGCACGGGCCGCCGCGCGCTTGCGCTCGGCCGCAGCGACATCGCCGGCAAGACCGGCACCACCAACGACTCCAAGGACACCTGGTTCAACGGCTTCACGCGCGACCTCGTCGCCACCGTGTGGGTCGGCTTCGACCAGGAGCGCTCACTCGGCGAGACCGAGGAGGGCGGCCGGACGGCACTGCCGATCTGGGTCAGCTTCATGCAGGCGGCGCTCGACGGCGTGCCGCAGAGCACGCGGCCGCTGCCCGACGGGCTGGTACAGGTCCGGATCTCGCCCTACACGGGCGCCGTGACCAGCGCCGAGGATCCCGAGGGCATCTTCGAGACCTTCATGGTGGACAGACTGCCGACCGGCGGCGTGCTCGGCGGCGACGAGTCAGGCATGGCCGGCGCCGGCGGCGGCACGACGATCCGCGCGGACCCGGCCACGGGCGGCACGGGCAGCGAACCGATCTTCTGATGAGCAAGCGGCTACCCCCACGCGCAGGCAACCTGCGACGCGCGCTCGCGCAGGAAGCGGCGCGCGTGATGGCCGAGCACGGCGTGCGCGACTTCCTGTTCGCCAAGCGCAAGGCCGCGGAACGCTTCGGCGTGGTCGACGGCGCGGTGTTGCCGCGCAACAGCGAGATCGAGGAAGCACTCGCCGAGTACCAGCGTCTGTTCGGCGGCGAGGAGCATCTCGAGTCGCTTTATGCACAGCGGCTCGCGGCCCTCGAGGCGATGCGCGCGCTCGCACCGTTCGAGCCGCGGCTCGTCGGACCGGTGCTGACAGGTACCGCCACCGAGCATGCGCACGTACAGCTGCACGTGTTCGCCGACCGCGCTGAATCGGTCGCGTTTCGCCTCATGGACCAGGGCGTGCCATACCAGATGGGCGAAAAGCGGCTGAGGCTGAACGCCGAACGCGTGCTGGTGCAACCCGTGCTCGAGATCGAGATCGATGCGCAGCCGATCGAGATCGTCGTCTTCCCGGTCGACGGTATCCGTCAGGCCCCCGTCAGTCCCGTCGATGGCCGGCCGATGCGCCGCGCCGACACGGGGGAGGTCGAGGCGCTGCTCGCCAGCAGCGGGGATCCTTCCGCATGACTTCGCGCGTCAGGAGCGCATCTCGCGTTGCGCTCGCGGCGTCGCTGCTGCTGTCATTCGGTGTAGCGCACGCCGCCGGCACGCTGCCCAACGATCCGCTCGAGCCGATCGCCACCGGCCAGGAAGTCGCCGACGCGAACACCGGACCCCTGTCGGGCGCCCTCGTCGTCACGCGCGATCTTGGCGCAATCTGCCGTGCCTACGTCGAGGGCATGGGCCTTGAGCTGCAGGGCTCGCTGGCACTGACGGCCGCCGCACGGCGCGCGCAGCGCCGCCTCTGGCAGATGCCCGCGGATCTCGACTGGCAGGTGTACACGCTGCGGCGCCCGGCGGTCCCGGACTCGATCCGCGTGCTCGTGATCGTGCCCGATCGCGAGACGCCGCTGATCCGCGCGAGCCATGCGCGCGAGGAGACGGGTCCGTATGCGCTCGGCTTTGCGATGCGCGACACGCGCGCCACGGATACACGCATGGTCGGACTGGGTTTTCGGCGCACGCTGCCCGCGGTCAACGAGTATCCGCTGCAATTGCGCGACGGCACGCCCTATCCGGTCGTCGAAGCCAGCTACGAGATCGCCGACAACACGCGCCTCGTGCTCATGCAGCGGCCGGCGAACATGGCCCCGATCGGTGGCATCGATCCGGCGACCGGCCTCGGCGGGCCGTCTTACTCGAGCCTGATCGTCGAGGACGCAGCGGCGATGGAGGCTTTCTTCACGCGGGTGCTCGACCTCGAGCGGCGCACCGACCGGACCTGGACGATTTTCTCGCCGCGCTTTCGCTACCTGACACTGCATGCCAAGGGCGCGCGCACCGGCAACCTGGGCCTCGTCGAGTACGAGCCGTCGGACCGGCGGCCCGGCACGGGCGTCGCACCGCGGCCACCGCATCGTGGCCTCGCGGGCTGGAGCTTTCCGGTCGAGCGGCTCGATACGGTGCTCGCGAATGCGCGACGCTTCGGCGCGCCGGTGATCTCGCGCCCGCTGGTCTACGACGATCCGCGCTTTGGCCGCGTGCGGATCGCAACGCTGCTCGCGCCGAACGGTCTGCTCGTCGAGGTATTCGAGCGCCGCTAGCCGTGGCTCTTATTCGAGCCGCCGCCCTGGGCCGCCTCGCGAAGCTTGCGCTGCCGCACGATCTCGTCGCTGAGCTTCTGCAGCTCCTGACGCGAGAGCGGCCGGCGCGTGCGCGGCGCGGGTGGCTCGACCGCCGGCGCCGGGCGGGACGCAGGCTGCGCGGGCGAGGCAAACATGCCGGTCTGCGCGACGGTCAGTCCGTCGCCCAGCGCAAGCACGCGCTCCGTTCGCACTGTCGACTCGCAGCCGTGTTCGTCGATGAACTCCCAGACGGAGTTGCCGCGTTCATCGGTGCGTGCTCGTCCCGAACGGCCAGCCGACATCCGAGCGTCCTGCAGACATAATGGGCCTGAAACCGGATTCCACGCTGCCATGAACCGCAGGTCGGCGTCCGTGAACGGCGCCACGGAACCGTGCAGGCACGGCGGGAGCCGGGGCGGGAGCCGGGCCCACCCGATGGCTTCGGCTCAGGCGCGCTTCTCGAGCGGGACGTAGTCGCGCTGCGTCGGGCCGGTGTAGAGCTGGCGCGGCCGGCCGATCTTCATGCCCGGATCGGAGATCATCTCCTGCCAGTGTGCGACCCAGCCCGCGGTGCGCGCAATCGCGAACATCACCGTGAACATCGAGCGCGGGATGCCGAGCGCGCTGTAGATGATGCCCGAATAGAAGTCGACGTTGGGGTAGAGCTTGCGCGAGACGAAGTATTCGTCCTTGAGCGCGATCTCCTCGAGGCGCTGCGCGAGCTCGAGCATAGGGTTGTCGGAGCGGCCCATCTTCGCGAGGACCCTGTGGCACATCTCGCGGATGATCTTCGCGCGCGGATCGAAGTTCTTGTAGACGCGGTGGCCGAAACCCATCAGGCGCACGTTGCTGGACTTGTCCTTCACCTGCGCGAGGAACTTCGGGATGTTGTCAACCGTGCCGATCTCCTCGAGCATCTCGAGCACGGCCTCGTTGGCGCCGCCGTGCGCCGGGCCCCAGAGCGCCGAGACGCCCGCCGAGATCGCCGAGTAAGGATTGCAGCCGGTCGAACCCGCGAGGCGCACCGTCGAGGTGCTCGCGTTCTGCTCGTGGTCCGCATGCAGGATCAGCAGCAGGTCGAGTGCCTCGGCCGCGAGCGGATCGACGTGGTATGGCTCGCAGGGTACCGAGTAGTACATGTGCAGCAGGTTGCTGCAGTAGTCGAGGTCGTTGCGCGGGTAGACGAACGGCTGCCCCACGGAGTGCTTGTACGCCGCGGCCGCGATCGTCGGGATCTTGGCGATGATCCGGTGCGCAAAGATCTCGCGGTGCCGCGGGTTATAGATGTCCATGCTGTCGTGATAGAACGCGGACATCGACGCGACGATCGCCGAGACGATGGCCATCGGATGCGCGTCATAGTGGAAGCCGTTGTACATCCGCAGCAGCGATTCGTTGATCATCGTGTGCCGCTGGATGCTCGTGCGGAACTCGGCGAGCTGCGTGGCGTTCGGCAGCTCGCCGTTGATCAGCAGATAGGCGACCTCGATGAAGGAGCTGTGCTGTGCGAGCTGCTCGATCGGGTAGCCGCGGTAGAGCAGCACGCCGGCATCGCCGTCGATGAAAGTGATCCTGCTCTCCGTGCTCGCCGTGACCATGAAGCCGGGATCGAAGGTGAACAGCCCGTGATCC
This sequence comes from Gammaproteobacteria bacterium, assembly GCA_037444685.1. GTDB lineage: Bacteria > Pseudomonadota > Gammaproteobacteria > Steroidobacterales > Steroidobacteraceae > UBA964. Next base: position 243,354 of record JBBILX010000004.1, on the reverse strand, counting down.
TTGGCGAGCGAACCGATGTCGACGACGTCAGGGCCGAGAGTACCGGAGCGCAGCGGGAGCGAGGACTTCTTGCCGGATTGGGCATTCGAGATGTCGAGCGTCTTGTTGGCCATGAGCGTCGTCTTCTGCCGAAACCGCGGAAAGGTGACACGGCGGCCCTGCGGAATCAAGCTTGCGGACGCGACTGCGGCCTCTCCGGAGGCCATCCAAGCCGCCTGAGTTGCGGCGTTGTCCGCCGTGCAGCGACGCGGCCATGCGGGAGGCACGGCGGTTCGCGGCGCCGGACTACTCGACGACCTTGTAGAGCTGGCCCGGAGTCAGGCGCCGATCGGGGTAGAGCCCGTTGAGCAGCAGCAGCTCTTCGCGCTGGTAGCGCTCCACCGGCACATTGGCTGCGTAGTCCTCGAGCCGCGTCGAGGCGGTCGCCTCCTTGATGCGAAGGCGGAACGGCTCGGCGAGCGGGAACTCCGAGGGCTTGAGCGCACGAAGTGTCTGGGCAACCGACAGGAACAGTCCATCGGCTTCGGGCACGGCACGCGTCGACGAGCGGCTCGCGCCGGCGATGATGTAGGCCTGGTTGCCGCGATAGAGCGTGACCCAGCGCACGGGGCCGGCGCCACGATCGAGGGGCGAACCGGTGGTCGTGCGGGCGGCATAGCCGTCCATGCCGTTCGAGCTGAAGGCTTCGCCACCGACGAACGTGGCGCCTGGCACCTGACTCAGCAGAAATTCCCGCGGGCTCTGCCCCGGTCTCGGCGTGCCGACCGTGACGCGCATGATCGTGTCGCGGTTCGGCGTGTAGGCCCAGAGTGCGTCACGCTGGTTCTCGACGGTCCAGCCACGCGGGAACGCCATCGTGATGCCGAGTTCCGCATGGTAGAAACGGTTGTCGCGCATGACGCCCTGGGCACGGCTGGTGCCGTACACCATGCCGTCGAGCCGCTTCAGGTAGGTCTCGCGATTCTCGATCCAGCCGCCCGGTGGCTCGCCGTCGATCTTCGCCGCGCCCTTGGCCGCCTGGACGGCGCGCGCATCCGGGGTCGGGTGCGAGGAGAACAGACCGTGATAGATGCGCGGCTGCCGGCCCTCGGCACGCGCGCGATCGAGCTCGAAGCGCTCGCCACGCCTGAACATCTCGAAGACCTCGCCCATCGATTCGGGGCGGTAGCCGGCCTTGGTGGCGTACTGCAGACCGAGGCGATCGGCCTCGAGCTCGTTCTCGCGGCCGTAGCCCTGCAGCCAGGCCGTCGCGCCGATGTTGGCAAGGTCGGCAACGGCGCCGGAGCCGGTCATCACGGCAGCCGCGGTCGCGAGGATGGAGGCGCCGATGCCGCGCCGCATGCGCTTGGAAGGGTGGCGCGCGGTCACGTGTGCGACTTCGTGCCCGAGCACGGACGCGAGTTCGGCCTCGGAGTTGAGGTAGGTCAGCAGCCCGCGGTGGACGTAGACGTAGCAGCAGCCGGTCGTGAACGCGTTGATGGACTCGTCGTCGAGCACCACGAACTTGAATTCGGCATCCGGCAGATCGCTCTGGCGCGCGACCCGCTGCCCAACCTCGGCGACGTAGTCCTGGATGGCCTGATCGTCGTAGACGCCGTAGGCACGGATGATCTGTTCGTAGGCCCGTCGGCCGCTCTCCGCCTCGCGCCGCAGCGACTTCGGTATCCCGCCGGCATTCGAGGCCGGAGAGGCAGCGGGCGAGCCGGACGATCCGTTCGCCGGACCCTGCGCCACGGCCGCCGGCAAGAGCGTGGCACCGATGAGAACGGCAAGCAGCAGTTTGCGCGACATCGATCCGATCCTGAACCCGCCCTTTTGGGCCTCGCGAGAGGTCAGTCCTTCCGAGACCTAGGATGAGCCGCGGGCGATGGAAGTTCCAGCCGCCCGGACGCAAGGTCGCTCAGACGCCGCACGCGCCCCCTAAAGCAGGAAGGCGCCCACAGGCGCCCTCCGCTGCGGCACCGGGGACGCGCGTGGCGTCAGCGCGCGGCGGCGGTTGCGTACTTCTTGCGGAACTTGTCCACGCGGCCGGCCGTGTCGACGATCTTCTGCTTGCCCGTGTAGAACGGATGGCAGTTCGAGCAGACCTCGACGTGCAGGTCATGGCCGAGCGTCGAACGGGTCTGGAAGGAGTTGCCGCAGCTGCAGGTGACGGTGATCGTCTTGTACTCGGGATGGATCGCGTCTTTCATGACAGGTTCTCTGCCGCGCTGGGGGCTGCCGGCCGGAAAAAGGGCGCGCAGCATAACGGCGTCCGCGGCCGCGCACAAGCGCCGCGGGGCCGTCCGGGGTCCTCGGCTACCTTATCCACAAAAACTGTGCATATCTCTGTGGAGCTTTGGATGGGCGGGGATCGTTTTTCGCGGATTTAGCGTCAAATTGCGTGGTTGGTCAAATTTTCGCCATGTAGTTTTTATTATTAAAATCATAGAGTTATAAGATCAATATCGTGCGCCGCCGGCGATTAGATCCGTAACGGGTTCATTGTCGGCCGAGACCGGAGCTGCTGTGCATACTTTACGCTGCCGCGGCCCGAAATCGTCTAAGTCACTGTCTGCAATGGCGAACTCGGGACGCCGTTGACGCGGTCGGGCAAGTACTCGAGCAGCACGTCATTGAGGAACCTCAGGCCCCAAAGCGTCGCGCGGACCCGCCCGTTCGCCTCGCTGAGCAGCCCGCGCTCGACGAGCGCCGCGGTCGTCGCCTGCTGCGCGGCCCAGCCGAGGCCCGTGGCGTGCTCGTAGTCGGCGATCGTGAAGCCCTCGACCAGCCGCAGGGCATTGAGCAGGAACTCGAATGGGCGCTGCTCGAGGGGCACGGCAACGGGCTCCAGGGAGACCGGGTCGGCCATGTAGCGGCGTGGCTCGCGCGGCCGCGTCGTCCGCCAGACCTCCGCCGTCGACGAGCCGAAGCTCAGCTTGCCGTGCGCGCCGGCACCGATACCCACGTAGTCGCCGAAATGCCAGTAGGTGAGATTGTGCCTGCAGCGGGCACCGGGGCGTGCGTAGGCCGACACTTCGTAGCGCGCGTAGCCGTGCGCCTCGAGCAGCTCGAGACAGGTCTCGAGCATGCGCTCGGCAGTCTCTTCGTCGGGCAGCCCCGCGGGCGGCCGCGCTGCGAACGGCGTCCCCGCCTCGAGCGTCAGCTGGTAGTGCGAGACGTGCGCCGGCGCGAGCGCCAGCGCGGCCGCGACGTCGGCGCGAGCCATCGCGACGCTCTGGCCCGGCAGGGCGTACATCAGATCGATGTTGAAGTTGGCAAGTCCCGCCGCGTGCAGCTCCTCGGCCGCGCGCCGCGTGTCGTCGGCGGCATGGATGCGCCCGAGCGCCGCGAGCTGCGCGGCACCGAAGCTCTGTGCGCCGAGCGAGACGCGATTGACGCCGGCATCGCGATAGCCGCCGAAGCGACCCCGTTCGATCGTGCCCGGGTTCGCCTCGAGCGTGACCTCGACATCCGCGGTCAGCGTGCACTCGGTGCGAAGCCAGGCGAGCCATTCGCCGATCGCCTCGGGCGGGAACAGGCTCGGCGTCCCTCCGCCAAAGAAGACGCTGCCGACGGGCCGTTGCGGCGCGCCGCGACGCGCGAGCCACTCGAGCTGAGCGCGCAGATCGCGGCGCAGCGCCTCGAGGTAGTCCGCGACGGGCAGCGGTCCGCGCAGCGCGAACGAGTTGAAGTCGCAGTACGGGCACTTGGCGATGCACCATGGGAAGTGCACGTACAGCGCGAGCGGCACGTCTGTTGCGGCTGGGCTCGCGATCGCGGCGAGGGCCGCGTTCATGCAGCCGCCGCGCGCAGCTGCCGCAGCAGCTCGCGCAGCGCCTGACCGCGATGGCTGCGCGCGTTCTTCTGCTCCGGTGCGAGCTCGGCCGCCGAACGGCCCGAGGCCAGGTCGAGGAAGACCGGGTCGTAGCCAAAGCCGCCGCTGCCGCGGGGCGCCTCGAGGATTCGGCCCTCCCAGCAGCCCGAGGCGATCAGCGGCGCCCGGTCGTCGGCGTCGCGGACGAGCGCGATCACGCAGCGGAAGCGGGCCGAGCGATGCGCGTCTGGAATCCCGTCGAGTGCCGCGAGCAGCTTCGCGACGTTCGCCGCGTCACCCGCCTGCGCACCGGCATAGCGCGCCGAGTGGACGCCCGGCGCGCCGCCGAGCGCATCCACCTCGAGGCCCGAGTCGTCGGCGAGTGCCGGCAGACCGCTGAGGCGTGCCGCATGGCGCGCCTTGAGCAGCGCATTCGCCTCGAAGGTGGTCCCGGTTTCCTCGGGCGGCTCGATGCCGAACTTCGACTGCGGCAGCAGTTCGACGCCGGCCGGCGCCAGCAGCTGCTGCGACTCGGCAAGCTTGCCGCGATTGGCGGTGGCGAGGACGACGCGCATGCGCCCCGACTCAACCCGACTGCAGCGCCTCGAGCTGCAGCGCGAACAGGTGCTGGATGCCGCCGGACGCGAGATTCAGCAGCGCGTCGAGCTCATGACGTCGGAAGGCGTGTCCTTCTGCCGTGCCCTGCACTTCGACGAACGCGCCGCCATCCTTCATGACGACGTTCATGTCGGTCTCGGCCTGCGAATCCTCGGCGTAGTCGAGATCGAGCACGGGCGTGCCACCGACGATGCCGACCGACACGGCGGCGACCTGCCCGTGCAGCGGCGAGGCCGCCAGCACGCCGCGCCGCACCAGTGCCTCGCAGGCATCGACGAGTGCCACGTAGCTGCCGGTGATCGATGCCGTGCGCGTGCCGCCGTCGGCCTGCAGCACGTCGCAGTCGAGCGTCACGGTGCGCTCGCCGAGCGCGGCGAGATCGATGATCGCGCGCAGGCTGCGGCCGATCAGCCGCTGGATCTCCTGAGTGCGCCCACTCTGCTTGCCCTTGGCTGCCTCGCGCGCCGAGCGTGTGTGCGTCGAGCGCGGCAGCATGCCGTACTCGGCCGTGACCCATCCTTGCCCCCTGCCGCGCAGGAAGCCCGGCACGCCGTCCTCGACGCTGGCCGTGCAGAGGACGCGCGTGTCGCCGAACTCGACCAGTACCGAGCCTTCCGCATGGCGTGTGTAGCCGCGGTGGAAGCGCACCGCCCGCAGCTCGTCGGGCGCACGGCCGCTTGCGCGTTTCATGGGCCGAGCCAGCGCAGCGCGACGGCCGTCGTGTTGTCGCTCGCCGGGCCATTGGCCTGGACGGCGGCGGCGCCGAGCGCGGCGAGTGCCTCGCGCAGTGTTGCGCCCGAGCCGGATCGGGCCGGAATGGCCGCGGCGATCGCCGCGTCCTCGAGCGAACCCCACAGCCCGTCCGAACAGACCAGCAGCACGTCGTCGGGCTCGAGGCGGCGCCGCGCGGTCAGCGTCATCTCCGGCAGCATGTACTCGCCGCCGATGCAGCACTCGACGTAGTTGCGCATCGGGTGCTGCTGCGCCTGGTCTGCGCTGATCAGGCCTTCACGGAGCAGGAATTCGACGTGACTGTGGTCGCGCGTGCGCTCGGCGACGCGTCCGCCGCGCAGGTGATAGACGCGGCTGTCGCCGATGTGCGCCCAGAACGCCGAGTCGCCCTGCACGATGCAGCTCGCGCAGGTCGCCCGTGGCCGCTGTTCGAGCGGCAGGTTGGCGCCGAGCGCGACGACTGCCTCGTGGGCCCGGCCGAGCTGGAGATGCAGGAATCCGAGCGGGTCGAGCAGCGGCTGGGGCGTGTGCCAGAACGCTTCGACCAATGTCCTCTGCGCGGTCTCGGCCGCGAGCGCACCGTCTGCGTGTCCACCCATGCCGTCGATCACGACCAGCAGCGCGGCGTGTTCCGAGACCGCCGCCGCGCAGCGATCCTGGTTGTCTTCGCGGCCGCCGACGAGGCTGAGCTCTGCGTACTCGACGCGCAAGATCGGATTCCGATTCGTTAAACTGCCGGGCTTTATAGCACCCGGAGCGCCCTCGCGTCAGTCGGCCGGTCCGGGCGGGGGGCGTCGCACGTGATCAGCAGCATGACCGGATTTGCTCGGCGCGAGGAATCCGGGCCGTTCGGCCAGCTCAGCTGCGAGCTGCGCAGCGTCAATCACCGCTACCTCGAGTCCAGCTTCCGACTGCCCGATGAACTGCGTGCACTCGAGCCCGAGCTTCGGCAGCGGCTCGGCAGCGAACTGCGCCGCGGCAAGGTCGACTGCACGCTGCAACTGCGCCCCGCCGCTGCGGGCGCGCACCAGATGCTGATCGACGAGGCGGCGCTCGCGCGTGTGCTCGAGCGCGTGCGCGAGATCTCGCGCCAGCTTCCCGGACAACACACGATCGACGTCATGGAGGTACTCGCCTGGCCGGGCGTCGTCCGCGACGAACAGGTCGACAGCGACAGCCTGTTCAACGCCGCGCGGCGCCTGTTCGACGCCACGCTCGCCGATCTCGCCGCCGCGCGCGCCCGTGAGGGCGAGCGGCTCGGAGAGCTCATCGAGCAGCGCTGTGCCGCGCTTGCGGACATCGTCGCGCAGCTGCAGCGCCGCGCCCCGGAGCTGCAGCAGCGCGCGCGTGCCCGACTCACCGAGAAGCTCGCCGACCTGCGCGTCCAGGTCGACGCCGAACGCTTCGAGCAGGAGGTCGCGCTGATCCTGCAGCGGCTCGACGTCAGCGAGGAACTCGACCGCCTGGCCGGACACGTGGCCGAGGCGCGCCGCGTGATGACTGCCGGCGAACCCGCCGGTCGCCGCCTCGATTTCCTGATGCAGGAGCTGCATCGCGAGGCCAACACGCTCGGCTCCAAGTCGCAGGAACTCGACACCACGCGGCTCGCCGTCGACATGAAGGTCCTGATCGAGCAGATGCGCGAGCAGGTGCAGAACGTGGAGTGAGATGCGGCTGCAGCCGCCCAGTCGCGCAAGGTGCCACTCCGCGGGCACAGTCGTTCGATACGACCCTGCTAGCCGCCGAGATTCTGCACGTAGGTTGCGATCGCGAGCCAGGTGTCCGTGCGCGCGATCGCCTGCGTCGCGATGGCCGATCCGAGGATCGCCGCGCCCGACTAGGCGTAGACCGCATCGACGCGGCGCTCGCGACGCCAGTCGCGGACCATGGCGACGCCGAGCAGCAGCAGCACCGCGACGATCGTCGGGGGCACGGCCACGAAGGGCGGCGGCGGGCCGCCCGCCAGGGCACCGGGCGGCGCGAGCAGCACGAGGAACACTCGCGCGATCGCCGGCACCATCAACCCGACCATCAGCGAGAACATGAGGCGCTTGTGGATCTGCGGCCGTTGCAAGTTGGCGATCGCGAGCGCGAACAGGCCGATCATGACGGGCAGCGCGCACAGTGCCACCGCTGCGAAGCGCTTGCTCGCCTCGCCGAAGCCCTGCGCCTCCTCGATGCGCATCATCGTCATCTTCAGCAGCACGATCGAGCAGACGAGCAGCGTGAACAGCGAGATGCCGGCCATGCCCCAGGCGCGGTGCGAAGCCGTGCGATCCGCCGCGACCCAGCCGGTCTGCACGAGATAGAACAGCGTCCACGCGAACAGCAGTGCGCCGTGCAGGTGCATGGCGGGCGGCGCATGCAGCTGGCCCGAGGTCAGCGGCGCCCAGTAGGTCGGAATGAAACCGCCGAACGCGATCAGCACGAACACGATCGCCATGCGGAAATGGAAGCGGTCGGCAGGCTGCGAGGTCGCGCCTCTGCGCATCGAGATCGTCGCCATCGGTCACTCTCCGCGAAGCTCGGCTGGGGCCGATCATGCGTGCGGCGCGTCCGGCCCGCCACCGGCGCATCCGGCTGGCGGTCGGTCAGGGAGCCGTGGACTGAACCAGCTCGAAGCGCAACCCGCCGGGCGATTCGACGATCAGGGAGCGGTGCTCGCCCCAGACGGCGTTGACGCGCGCATCGGGTCCCGCCACCACGCGTCCCTGCGAGGCGCGCACGCGCCGCCGCGCCTCCTCAATGTCGCCGACCGCAAAGCTCCAGAGCACGGCACCACGACTCGGCGCGGCGAGCGGCGCGGGATTGCGCTCGCCCTTGGCGCCGAGATCGACCAAAGTCAGGTTCGCGGTCGTCGTGCCCGGCGCGAACATCTGCACGAAGCGCACGCGCGCGTCCGCCGGCAGTCCGGCGGCGCGCAGCAGTGGCGGCTCGGTCAGTTCGATGTCACGGCGCAGCTCGAGGCCGAGCACGCTGCGGTGGAACGCGATCTCGGCATCGGCATCGGGGACGGTCATGCCACCGTAGGCCGGCCCGCCGAGTCCGGTCGCAGGATCGATGCGCGCGATCGGAGGCATGTCGTCGGGCCGCACGACGACCGGGACGAGCAGATTGTCCGGCCCGACGAAGTAGTACTCCTCGACCGTGTACTGCCCGCCACCCGGCCTCGCGAGCGGCACGGTGAAATGGCCGATCGAGCGGTAACCGGCCGCCTCGAGCCGCGCAAGCACGCCGCGCGGACCGTTCGCACGCGAACGCTGCAGAGCGAATGACAGCGAGGCGCCGCCGTCACGGGTCGCCGAAGGCGTCTCGCGCAGCCGCGGCGCATCCGCATCGACGATCCACACACGTACGCGCGGGGCGGCTGGATCTTCACCGCGCTCGAACCACAGATCGCCGCGATCCATCGCGGTCGCATCGTGGGTGGCGCTCGCCGGCAGCTCGCGCAGGCCGAAGCCGTCGACGAGAAAGCGCCGCATCGCCGCCGCGTCGGCAGTCGTCAGCGTGATCGCCCGGAGCCCGCCCGTGACGATCGGCGGCGGCAACGGCATGAAGCTCGCCGGATCGTCCGGATCGCCGCGGCCGCGATAGGCGGTCTGCGCGGGATACGCGAAGACGGGACGGCGCAGCGGCGGCTGCTTCGCACTCGCCGGCCGTGTGCCGATCAGCATGTCCGGCGCCTCGCCATGCTCGACCCAGCGCTCGAGCGCCCCGAGGTAGTCGATCTCGTGCGCGCCGACGCCGCCCGTGCAGTGATCCTTGCCAGGCACGAGAAACAGCCGAAAGAAGTCGCGCGTCGTCGCCGGCCCACCCATCGCACGAGTCGCGAGTTCGTAGTAGTCGATCGATGGCTGCGGCACGACGACCGAATCGGCCAGGCCATGGTAGAGCAGCAGCTTCCCGCCGCGTGCGCGGAAATCGGTCAGATCCGGGTTTGCACCGGTGAAGAGCTGGGCCATCGCACCGAGCCGCGGCGGATCGCGATCGAAGTCGAAATCCTCGAGCCGGAAGGCGGGGCCGGGATCCTCGGCGAAGGACAGGTAGCGGAACAGGTCGGCGATGAAGCCGTAGAACGGCGGCCGCGCCTCGTCGCGACTCACGAGCGTGCCGATCCAGCCGAGCTCGGAGCCGCGCGGCAAGCCGCCCGGGAACAGACGGCGGCCTCGCGAGTCGCGCGGCCCGTCGTAGACCTTGCGCAGCGCCGTGGCCTGCAGGTCGGTGAGGCCGGCGACACTGCCCGGATCGAGGTCGCAGGAGAGCGGGTCGCCGACCATACCGTCGGCGAGGCCGTCGCGCGCGTCGCAGCGCTCGAGCACTGCGCGATGCAGCATCTCGATCTCGCGCGGCGTGACGACGCGTCGGCCCGCGGCGTCGTGCAGCGAGCGCATGGCCCAGGCGAGCACCATGCCGCTCGCTGGCATGCGCAGCACCGGCGCCCCGGCGACGATGCCGTCGAAATCCGCTGGGAAGCGCTGCGCGCTGACGAGCCCCTGCCGGCCGCCGGTCGAACAACCATGGAAATAATTGCGCTCGGGCGGCCGAGCGTAGAACGCGGTCGCGATCGCCTTGCCGGCGACGGCCGCGACGTGCGTCGCGCGATAACCGAAGTCAATCTCGGCCTCGCGATCGTTCCAGGCCCACTTGGCATCGAAAGGCGTCGAGGCGTGGCCCATGTCGGTGACGAGGCAGGCGTAGCCGCGGGCGAGCCGGGCATCGCAGCGCGACGCGAAGTCGAGCGAGCCGCAGAACCCGCCGCAACCTTCCATGAGCAGCTTGCCGTTCCACGACTCGTGCGGCAGGCGCAGTTCGAAGCGCACTCGCGGGCGGACATATCCCTCGACCCGGCAGTAGGCCGGCACCGCGCCCGCGGCGTCGACGACCCCGGCCCGCGTCAGCTGGGTCGGGGCATCGGGCAGCAACGAGAAATCCCGCTGGAGCAAGCCCGCACAGCCGTCGGCCGCCAGCACCCGCTGCGGCAGCGCGGTCGGCAGCAGAGCCAAGATCAACCAGGAAGTGCGCATATTCCCACCTTCTCAAAGAAGAAAGATGCTTTTCGCGTCACGATCGCTGCGGATTTTGCCGCCGTTGGTCTACCCGAGCGGCGTCGGCGCGGTGCAGCCAGGCCCTCGGTCATTGTGCCGTAGTCCCAACTCGGTCGTGCGCCGCGTGGGGGCGCGGGCGCCGTGGACAACGACGGCCCGAAGGCTGCGTCCGGCGCGGCCGCCGTATAACATCGCGCCCTTCGCCCACGGCCAGAGGGCCGCCCGCTCGACTCGATGACCCGCCGCCTGTTCGTCATCGCCGCCCCTTCGGGTGCCGGCAAGACCAGCCTCGTCAAGGCGCTGCTCGATGCCGAGCCTCGACTGCGCGTCTGTGTCTCGCATACCACGCGTCGCCAGCGGCCCACCGAGCAGCACGAGCGGGACTACTACTTCGTCACGCCGGCGCAGTTCCACGCGATCCGCGAGTCCGGCGGTTTCCTCGAGAGCGCCAACGTCTTCGACAACTGGTACGGGACCAGCCGGATGGCGCTCGAGAAGGCCTTTGCCCAGGGTCACGACGTGATCCTCGAGATCGACTGGCAGGGCGCGCGCCAGGTGCGGGCGAAGGTCCCCGAATGCATCTCGATCTTCGTGCTGCCACCGAGCCTCGCGGCGCTCGAGCAGCGGCTGCGTGCGCGGCGCACCGACAGCGAGGACGTGATCCAGCGCCGCCTGCGCGATGCGATCGAAGACATGACTCACTACGAGGAGTTCGACTACACGATCGTCAATGACGATTTCGCCACGGCGCTCGCCGACCTGCGCCGGATCGTGGCGGGTCGGGCCGCGGACCTCGCGAGCGATCGGCCCAGCCTGACGCCGCTGCTGACCCAACTCCTCGGCAGGCCGCCGCCGTCGGTCTGATGCTGGTCGGGCCCGCCCGGCTCGGCTATCATTACAGGCCTGCTTTCCGGCACCTATCGCAGGACGCTCATGGCTCGCATCACGGTCGAGGACTGCCTCCACAACGTCGACAACATCTTCCAGCTCGTGCTGCTGGCGTCCCAGCGCGCCCGTCGTCTCGCGAACGGCGCCGAAGCGACGGTCCCCTGGGAAAACGACAAGCCCACCGTCGTCGCCCTGCGCGAGATCGCCGCCGGCACCATTACCGCCGAGATGCTCTCCGAGCCCGAGCCGGAGCCGGCGCCGCCGCCCCCGCCCGAGAACATCACCGATCTCAACTTCGACATGCTGGAGCCGGAGCCCGGCTTCCGCGCGCCGCAGTTCGGACTCGGAGACTGACCGCGCTCCGCTGAACCCGCAGCGCCCCGGACCATGGCCATGAAGCCCATGGACTACGCGTCGACGCTCCGGGGTCTGCTGCCAGCACCGTATCGGACGCCGGGTCTGCGCGACCTGCTCAGCGAGGTCGAGTCCTACCTGCCGCCCGATCAGGTCGAACGAGTGCGCCTCGCCGCAGAGTTCGGCGCCGACGCCCACCGCGGCCAGCGCCGCAAGTCGGGCGAGCCCTACATCGCGCATCCGGTCGCCGCCGCCGAGATCCTCGCGACGCTGCGCGTCGACGCCGACACGATCGTCGCCGCCATCCTGCACGACGTCATGGAAGACACGGCGATCGACAAGGCGCAGATCGCCGCGCGTTTTGGCGAGACCGTCGCCGAGATCGTCGACGGCGTCACCAAGCTCGATCAGATCAGGTTCAAGAGCCGCGAGGAGGCGCAGGCGGAGTCCTTCCGCAAGATGCTGCTCGCGATGGTCCGCGACCTGCGCGTGATCCTCGTCAAGCTCGCGGACCGCTTGCACAACATGCGGACGATCGACGCGATGCAGCCGGCGCGGCGGCGCGCGATCGCCCGCGAGACGCTCGAGATCTACGCGCCGATCGCCGAGCGGCTCGGCCTCTACAACCTCAAGCTCGAACTCGAGGACCTCGGCTTCCGCGCGGCCTATCCGCAGCGCTACCGGGTGCTGGAGCGGGCGCTGAAGCGCGCGCGTGGCAACCAGAAGGAGTTCCTTGGCAAGATCGCCGAGCAGATTCGCATCGCGCTCGCCAAGGCGGAGATCCGCGGGCGCGTCGAGGCGCGCGAGAAGCATCTGTACAGCATCTACAAGAAGATGCTGCGCAAGCGCGCCTCGCTCAACGGGATCGTCGACGTCTACGGCCTTCGGGTGATCGTCGACAAGGTCGACACCTGCTACCGCGCGCTCGGTGCGGTGCACGGCGTGTACAAACCGATGCCAGGCAGGTTCAAGGACTACATCGCGATCCCGCGCGTCAACGGCTACCAGTCGCTGCACACGACGCTGTTCGGTCCCAACGGCGTGCCGATCGAGGTGCAGATCCGCACCGAGGACATGCACCGCGTCGCCGAGTCGGGCATCGCCGCGCACTGGAAGTACAAGACCGGCGAAGACACGAGCACGAGCGAGCAGACGCGCGCGCGCGAGTGGCTGACCCATCTCATCACGATGCAGGAGGCGGGCAGCTCCGAGGAGTTCCTCGAGAGCGTCAAGGTCGACCTGTTCCCGGACAAGGTCTACGTGTTCACGCCGAAGGGCACGATCCTGCGCCTGCCGCGCGGCGCGACCGTCGTCGACTTCGCCTACGCCGTCCACACCGACGTCGGCAACCGCTGTGTCGCCGCCAAGGTCGACCGGCGGCTGACGCCGCTGCGCACGGTGCTGCGCAACGGTCAGACCGTCGAGATCGTCACCGCCAAGGGCGCGATGCCGAACCCGGCCTGGGTCAACTTCGTGGTCACGGCGAAGGCGCGCAGCGCGATCCGCCAGTACCTCAAGAGCCTGCGTCGCTCCGAGGCGATCGATCTCGGTCAGCGCCTGCTGGGACAGGCGCTCGCTGAGTCGGGCAGCAGCCTCGACAAGGTCGACGAGCACGTCATGGCGAGCGCGCTCGGTGAGCTCGGCATGCACGAGCGCGACGAACTGTTCGAGAAGATCGGGCTCGGCGAGCGGCTCGCGCCCCTGGTCGCGCGGCGGCTGCTGCCGGCCGGCCCCGAGGCCGCCGACCCGGCGGCCGCGCCGACGCCGCTCGCCGTCGCCGGGACCGAGGGTCTGCTGGTCAGCTATGCGCGTTGCTGTTTCCCGATTCCCGACGATCCGATCATGGCATTCCTCTCGGCCGGCCGTGGTGTCGTCGTGCACCGCGAGATCTGCGCCAACGTCGAGGACTATCGGCGCCACCCGGAGCGTTGGCTGTCCGTGACCTGGCAGCCGACACCGAACCGCCTGTTCAGTTCCGAACTGCGTGTCAGCGTGGCCAACCGCACCGGCGTGCTCGCCGCGGTCGCGGCGGCGATCGCCGCCACGGACACCAACATCGAGCACGTGACGCTCGAGGAGCGCGACGCCGAAACGTCGGTCCTGGTGTTCGAGCTCAAGGTGCGCGACCGGCGCCATCTTGCGAAAATCGTCCGGACGATCCGCCGCATGCCGGACGTCAGCGGCGTCACACGCACGATCGCGCAACGCGCGCGGGACTGAGCCGCGTCCGGCGCGGCGCCGCAAACCCCGGATCGGAGATTCCTCGGACATGGCCAGACAGATCATCGAGACCGCCGACGCGCCTGCCGCGATCGGTACCTACTCGCAGGCCGTGCGCGTCGGCAGCACGGTCTGGCTCTCGGGACAGATTCCGCTGGACCCGGTGACGCAGCAGCTCGTCAGCGGCGACATCGAGGCCGAGATCCGCCGCGTCTTCGACAATCTCGGCGCCGTGGCTCGCGCGGCGGGCGGCACGCTCGACGACGCGGTCAAGTTCACGGTGTTCCTGACCGATCTCGGGCACTTCGCCAAGGTCAACGAGATCATGGCGCAGTATCTGGCACGTCCCTATCCGGCCCGCGCCGCCATCGGCGTGGCGCAACTGCCGCGGGGCGCGCGCGTCGAGATCGAGTGCGTGCTGGAGCTCGGCTCGCGCTGAGGCGCCGCGCCGGCGCGCGGATGAACGCTGACCCGGGCACCCCCACGCGCGAGCAGCGGCCGGTCACGGCGTTGCGTGGTGTGGGGGCGGCGCTCGCCGAGCGCCTTGCCGCGCTCGGCGTGCGCAGCGTGCAGGACCTGCTGTTCCTGCTGCCGCTGCGCTACGAGGATCGCACGCGCGTGACAGCGATCGGCGCGCTGCAGGCCGGCGTGCGCGCAGTCGTCGAGGGAGAGGTGCTGCTCGCAGAGGTGGCGGTCCGCAGGCGCCGCCAGCTGCTCGCGCGCATTTCGGACGGCTCGGGCCTCCTGACCCTGCGCTTCTTCCACTTCAGTCAGGCACAGCAGCAGGGCCTCGCGCGCGGCACGCGGATCCGCTGTTTCGGCGAGGTGCGACGTGGCCCGCAGGGGCTCGAGATCGTGCACCCGGAGTATCGGCGCTTCGCCGGCCAGATCGAACCGGTGGACGACCGCCTGACGCCGGTCTACCCGATGACCGAGGGTGTCACCCAGGGCCGGCTGCGCGTGCTGATCGATCAGGCTCTCGTGGAACTGCGCAATGCCGGGGTGCGCGACTGGCTGCCACCCGAGGTGCTCGCGCTGACCGACACGGCGAACGGGCGGCCTTTGCCGGGACTCGCCGAGGCGCTCGCCTTCGTGCACCGGCCGCCGCGCGATGCGCCGGTCGAGCAACTGCTCGACGGGCGGCACCCGGCGCAGCGCCGGCTCGCATTCGAAGAGCTGCTCGCACATCACCTCGCGCTGAAGATGCTGCGCGCCGCGGCGAGCGCCGAGGCGGCCGAGCCGCTCACCGACCCGGCCGGGCTCGAGGCGCGCTTCCTTGCCAGCCTGCCCTTCCCGCTGACGGTCGCGCAACGCCGCGCGCTCGACGAGATCGACGCCGACCTCGCGCGCAACCGGCCGATGACGCGCCTCGTGCAGGGCGACGTCGGTTGCGGCAAGACCGTGGTCGCCGCCGCCGCCGCGGCACGCGCGATCGGCAGCGGCCATCAGGCCGCGCTGATGGCACCGACCGAGCTGCTGGCCGAGCAGCATTTCCGCAACCTCGAGAAATGGTTTATGCCGCTCGGCGTGACGACCGTGCTGGTGACGGGCTCGCAGCCGGCAAGGACGAGGCGCAGCGCGCTCGAGCTGGTCGCCTCGGGAGAGGGCCAGCTCGTGGTCGGCACCCATGCACTGTTCCAGGAGGGCATCGAATTCCACGATCTCGCGCTCGCCATCGTCGACGAGCAGCACCGCTTCGGTGTGCAGCAGCGGCTCCAGCTGCGGGAGAAAGGCCGTCGGCGCGAGCGCCATCCGCACCAGCTGATCATGACCGCGACGCCGATTCCGCGGACCCTCGCGATGACGGCCTACGCCGATCTCGACGTCTCGGTCATCGATGCGCTGCCGCCCGGACGCACGCCGGTGAGGACCGTGGTCGCAGCCGAGAGCCGGCGCGATGAGGTGGTCGCCCGGATCCACGCCGCCGTCGCCCAGGGCCGGCAGGCCTACTGGGTCTGCCCGCTGATCGAGGAGTCGGAAGAGGTCCAGTACCAGGCCGCCGAGGAGACGGCCGCCGCTCTCGCCGAGGCGCTCCCCGACGTGCGCGTCGGCCTCGTGCACGGGCGCATGCCGCCGCGCAGCAAGGAGGCGGCGATGCGCGCCTTCCAGGCCGGCCAGATCCAGCTGCTCGTCGCCACGACCGTAATCGAGGTCGGCGTCGACGTGCCGAATGCGACGCTGATGGTGATCGAGAACGCCGAGCGCATGGGACTCGCGCAGCTGCACCAGCTGCGCGGCCGCGTCGGCCGCGGCGCCCACGAGAGCAGTTGCGTGCTGCTGTACCGCGCGCCGCTCGGCGCATTGTCGCGCGCGCGGCTCGAGGCGATACGGCAGAGCAACGACGGCTTCGAGATCGCGCAGCGCGACCTCGAGCTGCGCGGACCGGGCGAGCTGCTCGGCACGCGGCAGACGGGGCTCGCACAGATGCGCGTCGCCGATCTCGGTCGCGACGCCGACCTGCTGCCGCGCGTCCAGCAGGCCGCCGAGCTGATGCTGACGCGCTACCGCGATAGAATCGCGCCGCTCGCCGCGCGCTGGATTGGCGCCGACGAGCGCTATGGCCGCGTTGGCTGACGCGACCGCGCCGCCCATGTACCGCACGCGAGCCCGCCCCTGCGCACCTCGAGCATGGCCCTGATCGACACGCCCAGCACTGTCCCGTCCGATACGCCGACCGACCCGCATCTGTGGCTGCCAGGTCACGCGTTGAACTGCTACGAGGGTGACGCCGAACTGCGCAGCTGGCTGCTGACCCCAGGGCTGCTGACGGAGCGGGTGCGCGAGGCGAGTGCCGGCGCCTTCGGGATGAACGTGGTCAGCGAGCGCAGCGAGGCGGGGGACCACGTCCGCGAGATCGAATTGTGCTGCGCGGGTCGCGCCTGGATCTACGCGCAGACGCGCGTACCGGCAGCGACGCTCGCCGCGGAGCCGTGGCTCGGCTGCATCGGCCGCACGCCGCTCGGCGAAGCGCTCGCCGCGCATGGCGCGGTCAGGCGCTCCGACTTCGAGTACGCGCGGCTCTACGACGATGTCGACATCGTGCGCGACGCGCTCGCGCGCCGCGGCCTGCCCGCGCAGGCGCTGTGGGTCCGACGCTCGACGTTCGCGATCGGCCCGCACGCGCTGACGCTGCGCGAGGTGTTCCTCCCCGACATCGGTCGTCCCGCAGCGTGAACACGCCCGCCCCGCCGCTGACCTCGGTGCCGCTCGAGGCACGCCTGATCCGACGCGGGCTCGACTACGTCTATCTGACGCGACTGCACCGGCCGATCGGCGTCTTCCTGCTGCTGTGGCCCACCCTCTGGGCACTGTGGCTCGCAGCCGACGGCGTGCCCACGCCCCTCACGCTGATCGTGTTCGTCGTCGGGACGGTGCTGATGCGCTCGGCCGGCTGCATCATCAACGACTTCGCCGACCGCGACTTCGATCCGCACGTGCGCCGCACACGGGACCGGCCGCTCGCGGCGCGCCGCGTCTCGCCCTACGAAGCACTGGGGCTGTTCGCGGCGCTCAGCGGTCTCGCGTTCCTGCTGGTGCTGCAGCTCAACGCGCTGACCGTCATGCTGTCGTTCGTCGGCGCCGCGCTCGCAGTCAGCTATCCGTTCTTCAAGCGATTCTTTCCGGCACCGCAGTTCTACCTCGGCGTCGCGTTCGGCTGGGGCGTCCCGATGGCCTTCGCGGCGGAGACCGGCGAGGTGCCGCGCACGGGCTGGCTGCTGCTGCTGGTCTCGATCGTCTGGGCCGCGGTCTACGACACCTGGTACGCCATGGTCGATCGCGACGACGATGCGGCGCTCGGGTTGCGCTCGACCGCGCTGCTGTTCGGCGAAATGGACCGCGCGATCGTCGGCGTCATGCAGGCCATGATGCTGCTCGGCCTCGCGCTCGCCGGACACAGCGAACGGCTCGGCGCGCCGTACTGGGCGGCTCTCGGCGCCGTCGTGCTGCTGTTCGCATGGCAACAGTGGAGCACGCGCCGCCGTGAACGCGACGCCTGCTTCCGCGCCTTCGTGAACAACCATTGGGTGGGCCTCGCCGTCTTCGCGGGCATCGCCACCGATTTCGCGCTGCGCGGCACCGCGCCACCATGAGTCGGTCCGGCGCGACCGGGTTCTTGACGACCCGTGCCGCGCCGACCGATCCCCTGGAGGCCTCGCCGGCCTCCCGTGGCTTCCTCCCCCTGGACGATCTGGCAAGGGGCCCCAACTCGGTGCAAGCAGGATCCGCGCCAGCGCACCGCACGTCTTGCACCGACAAGGACTTGCGTGCCTCGGCGTCCGCGGTGAACGGGCTCGGTGTCAGATTGTTCGACAGCGTCACCGGCCAGCATGCCGGCCACGCCTGACTCAATCGGGCGGCGCGAGTTCGGCGCGCGCGATCGCCCAGATCTCGATTGTCTGCACGCCGTGGCGACGCAGCGCACGGACTGCGTCAGCAAGCGTCGCACCCGTTGTCACGACGTCATCGAGCAGCGCCACGTGGCGTGGCAGCGCCGCCGCATCGCGCCAGCCGGCATGCATCTCGAACGCCTCGCTGACGTTGCGGCGACGGGCAGGCGCGGCGAGCCGCGTCTGCGGCAGGGTTGCACGCCGGCGCAGCAGTGCATCGCGCGCGACGGGCACGGCCAGCCAGCGCGCCGCGGCGACCGCGAGCCGCTCGGCCTGGTTGAAGCCGCGCTCACGCTCGCGGGTCGCGTGCAGCGGCAGGGGTACGATCGCCTGCGGCGGTGGGCGGCCGGTCGCGGCCCGCGCGGCCGCGAGCAGTGCGCCGAGCACCCGCGCCGGTCGCCAGTCGCCGCGGTACTTGAGATCCTGCAACCAGCCGGCCACCGGGTCGTCGTACCGGCACGGAATGCAGTGCAGGTGGGCGGCGACACCGGGCACCTCGAGCGTCGGCAGGGGCCGCATCGGCAAGGTCGCCAGGCAGACGTCGCAGAGGTCGATGGGGCAGGGCGCTGCGGGCTCGCCGCAGGCGAGGCAACGTGGCGCGAGCACGCGCAGCGACACCCGCTCGATCCAGGGCAGGGACGGGTAGCGTCGCTGCCACCAGCCGGGCCAATGCGCCGCGATTGTCGACTTGAAAAACATGGCGCGGTTGACAGTTCCCATTGCTCGCGCCGAACATGCCAGCGCCTCCCGGTAAGGCTCGCGCCTGCCGTGGCGGCGTGCCGCCTGGATTACTGGCGCGTTCCGGACCATTCGCCCGCGCCGTCGCGTTTTTCGAGGAAATCGCCATGAACGATCACACCCACCGCGCCCGCCTTGGCGACGTGCGCCACGACTGGACGGTCGAGGAGATCGAGGCGTTGTTCGCGCTGCCGTTCGCGGACCTGCTGTTTTACGCCCAGCGCGTTCACCGCGAGCATCAGCGCCCGAACACCGTGCAGATGAGCACGCTGCTGTCGATCAAGACCGGTGCCTGTCCGGAGGACTGCGCCTACTGCCCGCAGAGCATCCGTTACGACACCGGGCTCGAACGCGAGACACTGCTCGAACTCACGGAGGTCCGCGAGCGGGCCGCCGCCGCCAAGGCGGCCGGCGCGACCCGGTTCTGCATGGGCGCGGCCTGGCGCTCACCGAAGCGGAAAGACATCGAGAAGGTTGCGGCGATGGTGCGGGAGGTGCGCGCGCTCGGCCTCGAGACCTGCGCGACGCTCGGCATGCTGGACGCCGAACAGGCGCGCGAACTTCGCGACGCCGGTCTCGATTACTACAACCACAACATCGACACCTCGCCGGAGTTCTACGGCGAGATCATCACCACGCGGGAGTTCCAGGACCGGCTCGACACGCTCGATGCCGTGCGCGCCGCCGGGCTCAAGGTCTGCTGCGGCGGGATCGTCGGCATGGGCGAGACCGTGCGCGATCGGGCACGGATGCTGCAGACGCTGGCGCTTCTGCCACGACACCCCGAGAGCGTGCCGATCAACCAGCTCGTGCGCGTGCCCGGCACGCCGCTCGCGGGGCGCCCGCCGATCGATCCGCTCGAGTTCGTGCGCACGATCGCCGTGACACGCATCGTCATGCCGAAGTCCTATGTGCGCCTTTCGGCCGGTCGTGAGCAGATGTCGGACGAACTGCAGGCGCTGGCCTTCCTTGCGGGCGCCAACTCGATCTTCTACGGCGAGAAGCTGCTGACGACCGGCAATCCCGACGTCGAGCACGATCGCGCGCTGCTCGAACGGCTCGGAATCCGTCCCGAAACGCATGCGGTGCCGGCCTGAGGCGTTGCGCGAGGCGCTCGCCGATCTCGACCGCCGTGGCCTGCGACGCCGACGCGAGACGCTGGGTCGCGCGGGCGTGACCTCCCTGCTGCAAGCCGGACGCCGCTGGGTCAACTTCAGCAGCAACGATTACCTTGGCCTCGCGAGCGAGCCGGCGCTGAGCGCGGCGATGTGCAACGCGGCCGCAGCCGGCGGTGCCGGATCGGGCGCGTCGCACCTGATCACGGGGCACGGCCCCGAGCACGATGCGCTCGAGCGCGAGCTCGCGGAGTTCACCGGCCGCGAGCGCGCGCTGCTGTTCTCGACCGGCTACATGGCCAACCTCGGCGTTGTCACCGCGCTCGCCGGCCGCGGCGACGTCGTGCTCGAGGACCGGCTCGATCACGCCTCTCTGATCGATGCGGCACTGCTGTCGCGCGCGACGTTCGCGCGTTACGCGCACTGCGACACGGCCGCCGCCGAGCGCGAGCTCGCGCGCGGCCCGGCGGCGCGGGACGGTGGCGCGCGCAGCGCGCTGATCGTCACCGACGGCGTGTTCAGCATGGACGGGGATCTGGCGCCGCTGCCGGCCCTCGCGGCGCTGGCGCGGCGGCACGAGGCCTGGCTCATCGTCGACGATGCGCATGGTCTCGGCGTGCTCGGCGCGCGCGGCGGCGGCTCGCTGGAGCACTTCGGTCTCGACGCCGACGACGTGCCGGTGCTGATCGGTACGCTCGGCAAGGCGTTCGGCAGCTTCGGCGCCTTCGTCGCCGGCGATGCCGACCTGATCGAGTGGTTGCTGCAACGCGCCCGCACCTATATCTATACGACCGCGCTGCCGGAGCCGGTCGCGGCGGCGACGCGCGCAGCGCTCCGCATCGTCCGCGACGAGCCGCAGCGGCGCGCACGGCTGCTGGAGCTGACGGCGCGGTTTCGTGCTGCCGCGCTCGCGCACGGACTGCCGCTTACCGCCTCGGCGACGCCGATCCAGCCCGTCCTCGTCGGCGCCGTGAGCCGCTGCGCGGCGATCAGCAACTGCCTGCGCGACGCCGGTTACTGGGTCACGGCGATACGGCCACCGACCGTACCCGAGGGTGCGGCTCGCCTGCGCGTGACACTGAGCGCCGCACACACCGACACGGAAGTCGATGGCCTGGTCGAGGCACTGGCGCGCGCCTGGGAGACGACGGCGACCAGGGAGCAGGCGCCATGACGGACCGCGAAGGCACACCGCTCGTGCTGCTGCACGGCTGGGGCGCGAACCAGCGCGTCTTCGATGCCTTGACCGCCCGACTGGCCTCGCGCTTCGAGATCGTGCGACCCGACCTGCCCGGGCATGGCCGCAGCGACGCCCCGACGGCACTGCTCGCGGCTGGTGTCGATGCGCTTGCGGCTCACCTCGCCGCGCGCCTGCCGCGCCGTGCACATGTCGTCGGCTGGTCGCTCGGCGGCCTCGCGGCGCTCGCGCTCGCGCTCGCGCATCCGCCACGCGTCGCCAGCCTGACGCTGATCGCGAGCACGCCGCGCTTCCTCGCCGCGCCCGACTGGCCGCACGGCCTCGCGCCCGAGGTGCTCGAAGGATTCTCGCAACGGCTGCGCGCGGATCCGGTCCGCACCGTGCACGAGTTTCTCGAGGTGCAGGTACGTGGCAGCGCCCACGGCCGGATCGCGCTCGCAGCGCTGCAGGCGGCGATCGCCGCGCAGGGCTACGCCTCGCCCGACGCGCTCGCCAGTGGCCTCGAACTGCTGCGCGAGACGGACCTGCGCGATCGCCTCGGGCGGCTCGCGATCCCTGCGCTGGTGATCGGCGGCCAGTACGACCGGATCACGCCGCCCGCTGCAGGTCGCGCGCTCGCAGCAGCGCTGCCCGATGGCAGCTACCGCGAGATCGCGCGCGCAGGCCATGCGCCGTTCGTCTCGCACACGGAGCAGGTCGCCGCATGCCTCGAGGAGCACGTCGTTGCGCGCTGAACCGACCGACGCCGCGCTGCGCCTCGAGCGCCGCCGCGTGCGCGCGCGCTTCAGCGCCGCGAGCGGCCGCTACGACACCGTCGCGCGGCTGCAGCGCATCGTGCGCAACGAGCTGCTCGAACGCGTAGCCGAACTGCGGATCGCACCGGGTGTCGTGCTCGATCTCGGCGCCGGCACGGGCCACGCGGCGCGCATGCTCAAACAGCGCTTTCCCCGTGCGCTGGTCGTAGCCGCAGACCTCGCGCCGGGCATGCTCGTGCAGGCGGGGCACCTGCTCGGCTGGCGCGAGCGCGGGCCCGCACGGTGGTTTGGCGGCAGTCTCGGCGCGTGGATCGGCGCACGCTTCGAACGGCTCGGGGCCGACGCGTGCGCGCTGCCGCTGCGCGCCGGCAGCATCGACCTGGTTTTCAGCAACCTGATGCTGCAGTGGTGCGACGATCCGGCCGAACCGTTCGCCGAGCTCGTGCGCGTCATGGCGCCGGGTGCCGCGCTGGCTTTCAGCACCTTCGGTCCATCGACGCTGCGGGAGCTGCGCGCCGCCTGGGCCGCGGTCGACTCCTCACCGCACGTGCATCGCTTCCTCGACATGCACGACGTCGGCGACGCGCTGCTGCGCGCCGGCTTCGAGCAACCGGTGCTCGACGTCGACACACACGAACTCGCCTATGCGTCGGTGCGTGACCTGATGAGCGACCTCAAGACCCTCGGCGCCAGCAACGCCGCCAGGGGTCGCGCGCGCGGCCTGACGGGCCGTGGCGCGCTGGCGCGGCTCGAGGCGGCGTACGAGCCGCTGCGGCGCGACGCGCTGCTACCGGCGACCTGGGAGGTCATCTACGGCGTCGCCTGGGCACCCGCCGCCCGCCGGACCGCGAGCGCTGCGACCGGCCCGGCCAGCGAGCGCGCGGTGCCCATCGAGGCGATCCGGCGCCGCCGCGCAGCAGACAGGACCGAGTCATGAGCGCGAGTGCGGCGCGACGCGGCGTGTTCGTGACCGGTACCGATACCGAGATCGGCAAGACCTGGTGTTCGATCGGACTGCTCGAGGCCCTGGCAGCACGCGGGCTGCGCGCGGCGGGCCTCAAACCAGTGGCCGCGGGCGCCGTCCAGACGGCCGATGGCTGGCGCAATGACGATGCGCTCGCGCTGCAGGCCGCGGCCAGCGTCGCGCTGCCGTACGAGATCGTGAATCCGGTCTGCCTGCCGGAGCCGTGTTCGCCACATCTCGCGGCGCGCGCCGCCGGGGTCCGCATCGACATCGACGCATTAGTTGCGCACTGCGAACGAGTCTCGTTCGACTGTGACTGGCTCCTGATCGAGGGCGCGGGCGGCTGGCTCGCGCCGCTCGACGAGGCGCACAGCATCGCCGATCTCGCGCACGCGCTGGGTCTCCCCGTGCTGCTGGTCGTCGGCATGCGCCTCGGCTGTCTCAACCACGCGCAGCTGACCTGGGAGGCCATCGAGCGAAGCGGCTGCGCACGGGCAGGCTGGATCGCCAACGTCGTCGATCCGCGCACCGCACGACTCGACGAGCAGGTCGAGACGCTGACCTGCCGTCTTCGCGGCACGCCGCTGGCCGTCCTCGGACACGGACTCGGGCCCTCCGCAAGGCGCGCGGCGCTGGCCGCGGCCGCGTGGCGGCTTTACAACGCAAGTCCGTGAGTTGAGGATGAAAAGCGAGATGCGATAGCATGTCGCCGTCGACATGGCGGCGGCGTCCCAAAGCATCACGCTCACACCCAACTGCTCGCTGACGCCGCGGGCTGCCTGGGGATTCTTCGGCAGCCTCTGCCTCGTCACCTTCGCGATCGCCCTGCTGGTGGCCGCGCGCGGCTTCTGGCCCGTGCTGCCGTTCGCGGGTCTCGAGATGGGCCTGCTCGCCTGGGCCGCGCATGCCAGCCTGCAGCGCCGCCACCACCGCCAGACCATTACCGTCACCGACGATTCGGTCGAAATCGAGGACGTCGATCGCGAACGCTGCGAACGGATCGTGTTCCAGCGCTACTGGGCGCGGGTTAAGATGCGCGCCGCCGAATCGCCTCTGCATCCGAGCCAGCTCACCATCGAGTCGCACGGCCGCCGGTGTGAAGTCGGCCGTTTCCTCAACGAACAGGAGCGGCGCAGTCTCGCGAAGCGTCTGCAGCGCATGATCGACGCCCCGGGGGTCGGGGCGCCGCCGGCGCAGGGTGCCGCCTGACAGGCGAGAAGGTTTCCGATGTGCGCGGTAGGAGCCGCGCGCGTCCCCACGAAGCGAAGGTTGCCAGAAAAATGAAGCAGACAGTCCGACAGACGCTCGCCGCGGCCGCGGCGCTGATCGCCGCTCCGCTCGCCCACGCCGACAGTGGCTGGAGCCTGCTCAACATGCCGGTCGGCGTCACCGAACTGTCGAAACAGATCTACGAACTGCACATGACGATCTTCTGGATCTGCGTGGCGATCGCGGTTGCGGTCTTCGGCGTCATGACCTATGCGATCGTCACCTTCCGCAAGTCGAAGGGTGCGGTAGCCGACACCAAGATGCTCCACAGCACCAAGGCCGAGATCATCTGGACGATCATTCCGGTGCTGATCCTCGTGCTGATGGCCGTGCCCGCGACGCGCACCCTGATCGCGATCGAGGACACGCGCAACACCGAGCTGTCGATCAAGGTCACCGGCTATCAGTGGAAGTGGCGTTACGAGTACCTCGACGACGACATCAGTTTCTTCTCGACGCTCGACCGCGACAGTGACGCCACTCGCCAGCTCCAGTCGGGACTCGACCCGCAGCAGGTCAAGGACTACCTGCTGAACGTCGACAATCCGCTGGTCGTACCCGAGGACACCAAGGTCCGCCTGCTGATCACGGCCCAGGACGTCATCCACGCCTGGTGGGTGCCCGCGTTCGGCATGAAGAAGGATGCCATCCCCGGTTTCGTCAACGAGATGTGGTTCAAGGTCGACAAGGGCAAGACCGGCACCTATCGCGGCCAGTGCGCCGAGCTCTGCGGTCGCGACCACGGCTTCATGCCGATCGTCGTCGAAGTCCTCTCGAAGGGGGACTATGCCGCATGGCTGGCGGCGCAGAGGAGCGCGCGTGCGCCCGCGGACGCCGCGCCGGCCGATGCGGCCGCTGAAGCGCCGGCCCAGGCCAGCGTCGTCGCAGCCGCCGTGCCGCGCGGCTGACCGAGCCACCCCAGAGCATTCCGCAGCAGAGACAGATCATGGCCAACACGACCCACGCCCACGCCGCCGACTCGCACCCCCACGACGCGCACGCCGCTGCGCACGGCTGGCGCCGCTGGCTGTACGCGACCAATCACAAGGACATCGGCACGATGTACCTCGTGTTCGCCTGCGCGATGTTCTTCCTCGGCGGAGCGATGGCGCTCGTCATCCGTCTCGAACTGTTCCAGCCCGGCCTGCAGTGGGTCGACCCGCAGTTCTTCAACGCGATGACGACCATGCACGCGCTGATCATGATCTTCGGCGGCGTGATGCCGGCGTGGACGGGACTGGCCAACTGGATGATCCCGATGCAGATCGGCGCGCCCGATATGGCGCTGCCCCGGCTCAACAACTTCTCGTTCTGGATCCTGCCGTTTGCGTTCGCGCTGATGGTGCTCACGCTGTTCGTGCCCGGCGGCGCGCCCGCCGGCGGCTGGACGCTCTACCCGCCGCTCTCGCTGCAGGCCGGCGACGGCTTCCCGCTGACGATCTTCGCGATCCACCTCATGGGCGCCTCGTCGATCCTCGGTGCGATCAACGTGATCGTCACAATCATGAACATGCGCGCCCCGGGGATGGGTCTGCTGAACATGCCGCTGTTCTGCTGGACCTGGCTGATCACGGCCTACCTGCTGATCGCGGTCATGCCGGTGCTCGCCGGCGCGGTCACGATGCTGCTGACCGACCATTTCTTCGGCACGAGCTTCTTCAGTGCCGCGGGCGGCGGTGATCCGGTGATGTTCCAGCACATCTTCTGGTTCTTCGGCCATCCGGAGGTCTACATCCTGATCCTGCCGGCCTTTGGCGTGATCTCCGAGATCATCCCGACGTTCTCGCGCAAGCCGCTGTTCGGCTATGAGTCGATGGTGTACGCCTCGGCGTCGATCGCGTTTCTGTCGTTCATCGTCTGGGCGCACCACATGTTCACGGTCGGCATGCCGCTCGCCGGCCAGCTCTTCTTCATGCTGTCGACAATGCTGATCGCCGTGCCGACCGGCGTGAAGGTCTTCAACTGGTGCGCGACGATGTGGCGCGGCTCGCTGACCTTCGAGACGCCGATGCTGTTCGCGATCGCATTCCTGTTCCTGTTCACGATCGGTGGCTTCTCGGGCCTGATGCTCGCGATCGCGCCGGCCGACTTCCAGTACCACGACAGCTACTTCGTCGTCGCGCACTTCCACTACGTGCTCGTGCCCGGCGCGGTGTTCGCGATCATGGCGGCGGTCTACTACTGGCTGCCGAAGTGGACGGGGCGCATGTACAACGAGAAGGTTGGCAAGGCGCACTTCTGGCTGTCGACGATCGGCGTGAACGTGCTGTTCTTCCCGCAGCACTTCCTCGGACTCGCCGGCATGCCGCGCCGCATTCCCGACTATGCGACGCAGTTCGCCGACTGGAACATGGTGTCGTCGCTCGGCGCCTTCCTGTTCGGCTTCTCGCAGCTGTTGTTCGTCTTCGTGATCTGGGACGCAGTGCGTAACGGCAAGAAGGCGGAAGACAGGCCCTGGGAAGGCGCGCATGGCCTCGAGTGGGAACTGCCGACTCCGGCCCCGTATCACAGCTGGGAGACGCCGCCCTCGCCGCAGGTGATCGCGCGCGGCGCGGAGCATGCCGGGTCTTTCGGACACGCCTGATGAACGAGGACCTCGAACGCAGCCGCCGCATTCGCCGCAGCGCGATCACGCTCGGGCTGGTCGCGCTCGCGTTCTACGTGGCCTTCATCGTGATGTCGGTTACGGGCTACCGGAACTGAGCGCATGAGCGTCGAGCGCGAGAACCGCCGCCTGACCTGGAAGCTGCTCGGCTTCGCGGCCGGCGCTTTCGGTTTCGGCTTCGCGCTCGTACCGCTCTACGACGTGCTCTGCGAGGTCACCGGCTTCGGCAACCAGAAGGCGCTGCGGGAGGCGCGACTCGTCGAAGTCGAGCCCGATGCCGACCGGCTCGTGACCGTCGACTTCATCGCCGAGCTGCCGAACGTCGGCAGCTGGGAATTCCGGCCGGCGATCCGCTCGATGCGCGTCCATCCGGGGCAGCTCTACCACGTCGACTTCGTGGCCATCAACCGCACGGGCCGCGACACGGTCGCCCAGGCCGTACCCAACATCGCGCCGGGCAAGGCCACAGCTTACTTCCACAAGACCGAGTGCTTCTGCTTCGTGCCGCAGCACTTCGCCGTCGGTGAAGAGAAGGTGATGCCGGTGCGCTTCGTCGTCGATCCGTCGCTGCCCAAGCACCTTGATCGCGTCACACTGTCCTACGTTTTCTACGACAACACCACGCGCGTCGGCGCCCTCTGAGACCATGGCTACACATACCGCAGACAAGTACTACGTCCCCCACGAGAGTCCGTGGCCGATCTACGGATCGGTCGCGCTGTTCACGTTGATGCTCGGCGTCTGCGGTTGGCTCAACGACTGGTATGGTCCCTGGCTCTTCGCGCTCGGCCTCCTGATGCTCGTCGGCCTCTTCATCGGCTGGTTCTCGGTCGTCATCGGCGAGAATCAGAAGGGCATGTACAACCTTCAGGTGGACAAGTCATTCCGCATGGGAATGATGTGGTTCATCTTCTCCGAGGTCATGTTCTTCGCAGCCTTCTTCGGCGCCCTGTTCTATGCGCGGCAGCTGTCGGTGCCGTGGCTCAGCGGCGAAGGCGTGAAGATCTTCAACAATCTGCTGGTGTGGCCGGGGTTCGAGAATGCGTGGCCGACGAACGGGCCGGCGAAGATGGGTCCCCGCGAGGACGGCAGCTTCGAGGTGATCCCGGCTTTCGGCCTGCCCGCGATCAACACAGCGATCCTGCTGCTCTCGGGCGTCACGATCACGATCGCGCACCACGCTCTCAAGGAAGGCAAGCGCACGATGCTGAACGTCTGGCTCGCCGCGACCTTCCTGCTCGGCTTCCTGTTCGTCGGGCTGCAGGCCGAGGAGTACGTCCACGCCTACACCGAGCTCGGACTGCAGCTCTCGACGGGCATCTACGGCTCGACCTTCTTCATGCTGACCGGCTTTCACGGCTTTCACGTGACGATCGGCGCCATCATGCTGGTCTGCATCTGGCTGCGGACCATGAAGGGGCACTTCACACCGCAGCGCCACTTCGCCTTCGAGGCGGTGGCCTGGTACTGGCATTTCGTCGACGTGGTCTGGCTCGGCCTGTTCGTGTTCGTCTACTGGCTCTGAGCCCACTGCACGCCGCGGTGTCGCCTGTCGCCCGCGGCCGCAGCGAGGCGCGAGGCCCGGCTCCCGCCGGGCCTTGTCGTTTCAGCGCCGCGAACCGATCGCCTCGACGATCTGTACGACGATCAGAACGAGGGTTGCGGCAACGATTGCGGCAAGCAGTTCCATTCGGGATTCTCCAGACCGAAGCTCAGGCTGGAGCGCATCGTATGGGCGGATTTTTGCACTGCAAGATGCAGAGGTCCGCGGCTTGCGCAAGCTGTGACGGACTCGGCAAAGAAAGCCGAATCGGCCCTTTTGCAGCCCGCTTATGTCAAGTGATTTCGCTCAGGGGCTGATGCCGTGCGGCTGGATCAGACCCAGCGCCCAGGCCGCCATCAGCACGACGAACAGACCGACCGACAGGCCGACGCGTACGGTGAGGGCTCGGACCATCTTCTTCGAGTCGCCCCTGTCGGTGACGAGGTGGAACAGCGCGCTGCCGAGGCTGACAACGATGCCAAGCAGCACGCAAGCGATGACGATCTTGAACAGTTCCAACCGGTCTCCCGAGCCAAGGCGGCCGCGCCGCCACCCGTGGGCGGCGGTCGGGCGATTATAGGGGGATCCGAGCGCGTCACGCGGCTGAAATCTCACGGGCCGAGCCCTACAATAATGCGTTCGTGCCCATTCGCGTCGCCATTGGACGGCGGGAGTTCGCTCCCTCCTGGCTCATGACGGGCTTGACCCTGCTGCTCCTGCTGCTGTTTGTCAGCCTCGGCCGCTGGCAGTGGGAGCGCGGCGAGTTCAAGCGGACCCTGCGCGAACAGTTCGAGCAGGGTGCGAAGACGACGACGGCACTCGGGGAACGCAGCACGGCGGCCTTGCCGCGGTTCGCTCGGGTCTCAACGCGCGGTCGGTGGGACGGCGCGAGACAGTTCCTGCTCGACAATCGCACGCGCGACGGGCAGGCCGGTTACGAGGTTCTGACACCGTTCCAACTCGAGGACGGGCGCTGGCTGCTCGTCAACCGCGGCTGGGTGCCGTTCAGCGGCTACCGCGACCGGCTGCCCGACGTCTCGCTGGCTCCGACGGCTGACGCGGCGCCCGTGGTCGTCGCGGGCCGAATCGACGACCTGCCGGCCGCTGCGCTCGAGTCCGGCCGCGCGCCACCGGCCGCCGCGGGCGGCTGGCCGCGCGTGACGAGCTTTCCGACGGCTGCGGAGCTCGCCGCCGCGCTCGGCGTCGGTCGTCTGGAGCCGCGGCTGCTGCTGCTCGATCCTGCGGCGCCAGAGGGCTTCCGACGCGACTGGCAACCGCCCGGCATGGCGCCGGAGAGGCACTGGTCATACGCCATCCAGTGGTGGAGTTTTGCGGTCGTGCTCTTGCTGCTGTACGGACTGTTGAACATCAGAAAAGTCGAGGACACCACATGAACTCACCCGCCTCCGCAGCTCCGTCCGCGGCGGATGTCGCCCGCGGCCGCCGCACGCTGATCGGTCTCGCAGCGCTGTTCTTCGTGCCACTCGCGGTCTCGTTCTGGCTGTACTACGCAGGCGGCTGGCGCCCCGAGGGCACGACGAATCACGGCACCCTGATCTCGCCCCCGAGACCGCTCGAGGACGCGGCCTTCACGCTTGCGGACGGCACGACTTCGGCGCGCGCCGGCCTGCTGCGCGGCAAGTGGTCGCTCGTCTACATCGGCGACGGCGCCTGCGACGAGGCCTGCCAGCGCGCGCTCTGGATGATGCGCCAGGCGCGGCTGCTGCTCGCCGAGGACATGCAGCGGGTGCAGCGCATCTTCTTCGTCACGAGCGGCTGCTGCAACACCGATTTCCTCGCGAAGGAGCATCCGGGACTCGAGGTCGTCCAGCCGCTCGACCCGGCAGCGCAGGACGTCGTCGCGCAGTTTCCGGCCGAGGGCCGCCGCACTGGCATCTACATCGTCGATCCGCTCGGCAACCTCATGATGCAATTCGACTCGAGCCAGCCGCCGAAGGGTCTGCTCGAGGATCTCAAGAAGCTGCTCAAGCTGTCGCACATCGGGTGAACCCATGAACGACATCGCCCTGACGTCCGCAGCCACCGACAATCTCGCACCCGCGGTCCTGATCCGCAGGCTCGCGCTGTTCGGCGTGTTCCTCTGCCTGACCGTGGTCGTGCTCGGCGCCTGGGTCCGCCTGACCGACGCCGGCCTCGGTTGCCCCGACTGGCCGGGTTGCTACGGACATGTCACGCCCGCCGGCGCGGCGAAGAACCCCGACAGGATCGCTGCGTTCAATGCGGGCTGGGAGTTCGACTCGGGGAAGGCCTGGCGCGAGATGATCCACCGCTACGCAGCGACGGCGCTCGGCCTCGTCATCGTGCTGATTACCGCGGTCGCGATCGCCTTCCGGCGCGATCGCCCGGTGAGCATCAGTTACACGGTCGCGCTGCTCGCCACAGTGGTATTCCAGGGCATGCTCGGTGCATTCACGGTCTGGTGGCTCGTCAAGCCGCTCGTGGTGGTGCTGCATCTGATCGGCGGGTTGACCACGCTCTCGCTGCTGTTCTGGCTCTGGCTCACCATGCGTCGCCGCACGGGGCTCGTGGTCGCCACGCCCGGGGCGACCCGCACCGCCGCGCTCGACGGCGTGCGCCGGCTCGGCCTCGTCGCGCTCGTCGTGCTCGGCCTGCAGATCGCGCTCGGCGGCTGGACCAGCAGCAATTACGCGGCGGTCTCCTGTCCCGATTTCCCGCGCTGCCAGAACGAGTGGTGGCCGGACGGCATGCAGTACGACGAGGCCTTCGTGCTCTGGCGCGGGCTCGACATCAACTATACGGGTGGCGTGCTCGAACACCCGGCGCGCGTCGCGATCCACTTCACGCATCGGCTCGGCGCCGTGGTTGCCACCGTCGTGCTCGGGCTGCTCGGCTGGCTCGCGCTGCGGCGAGGTCCGACGCCGCTGGTTCGCCGCGGCGGTGCCTCGGTGCTCGCTGCGCTGGGCCTGCAGCTGCTGATCGGCATCTTCATGGTCCTCGAAGCCTTCCCGCTGAGCCTCGCCACCGGACACAACGCGGGCGCGGCCATACTGCTGCTCGCGGCCCTGGCGCTCAACAGGCGGCTGCGCGAGGCCTGAGTCCACACCGCAGGCCCGCGCCGGCCCGCCCGTTCTGCTACCCTGCCGGCCCCGGACATCGACCCCCGAAGGCCCGGAGCGACCTTGGCCGCTACCGAATCGAACGTCCTCGCCGCAAGCCGTACGACCTGGCGGCACTACCTCGAGCTCACCAAGCCCAAGGTCGTGTTGCTGATCGTCTTCACGGGGATCGTCGGCACGCTGCTCGCGACGCCCGGGCTGCCGCCGCTCGATGCGCTGGTCTGGGGCAATCTCGGCATCGCGCTCGCGGCCGCCTGCGCCGCCGCGATCAACCACGTGCTCGACCAGAAGATCGACGAGAAGATGGCGCGCACGCGCGGCCGGCCCCTGCCGACAGGCTCGCTGCGCACATCGCAGGCGCTCTCGTTCGCCTTTGCGCTCGGCGCACTGTCGATGGTCATGCTGTGGTGGCTGGTCAACCCGCTCACCGCGGTCCTGACCTTCCTCTCGCTGATCGGCTACGCCGTTATCTACACGGCCTGGCTCAAACGCGCGACCTCGCAGAACATCGTCATCGGCGGCGCCGCAGGCGCCGCGCCGCCCGTACTCGGCTGGACCGCCGTCACCAACTCGATCGATCCGAATGCGCTGCTGCTGTTCCTGATCATCTTCGTCTGGACGCCGCCGCACTTCTGGGCGCTCGCGATCGCGCGGCGCGACGATTATGCGCGCGCAGGCATCCCGATGCTGCCGGTCACACACGGCGTGGCTTACACGCGTCTGCAGGTGCTGCTCTACACGGTGCTGCTCGTGCTCGTGACGCTGATGCCGTTCCTCACGCGCATGAGCGGCCTGATCTACCTCGTCGCAGCGCTGGTGCTCAACGGCCTCTTTCTCTACTACGCCTTGGCGATGAAGTTCACCGAGCGCGCCGAACTGCCCATGCGCGTGTTCAAGTTCTCGGTGCAGTACCTGATGTGGCTGTTCGCGGCGCTACTGGTCGATCACTACCTGCCGACGACGTGACGCGACGCGTCGCCGAGGGCCGCGAACGGTGATCCTGACCTGGCGCGGCGCACTGATCGTAGGCGTGTCGCTCGGGCTCCTCGGTTCGGGCGGTTTGATCCTGACCGTGCCGGCGTTCGTGCTGCTCGCGCGCCATCCGCTGCGCGAGGCGATCGGCACCAGTCTCGCGATGATCGCGTTGAATGCGGCAGTCGGCTTCCTCGCGCATCTCGCCGCAGAGGCCTCCCGCTGGCGTGAGCTCGATCCGGGACTGATGTCGGTCTTCATCGCCATCGGCATCGCCGGGTTCATACTGTCGCAACTGCTTCCCGCCTTCGTGCAAACGCCGGGGAGCGGAGGATCTTCCACGTGACTGCGGTGAACGGCGGTGCTTTCGACGCCAGTATCGGCGTGCCCGATCTCGTCGCCGCGCCGGGCACCGGTCGCGACAGCTTCCGGGGCACGATCTGCGGCGCGCTCGAGATGGCGATCCTGCTGCCCCTGTATCGCCAGGTACTGTTCGAACGGGTGCACTTCCCGAGCCCGCTGAATGGCCGGATCGCACCCGGCTCATTCTTCGAAGCCAGCCAGTTCACGCACTGTTGCATCGTGAATCGCGGGGTGCCGGCGCGCGCCTTCGAGTTCCATGATCGAGTCCTCGGCCTGAGGAAGTCCGGCGACTTCGAACTCTCGTATGCCGAGATAGGTTCCTCCGGCAAGGACATTTTCCGTTTGCGCGATGGCGAGGGGTTTCACATGCACCGATTCGACGACCCGCGCAGTGGCAACGGACCTGACAAGCGCTCGGGCCGGATCATCTTCTTCAATTTCGGTGCGGAGGTCGAAATGCCGGACCTGCGCGCGGCCTCCCGACCCGGTGCCCTTGGCTACCGCCTCTATTCGCTACCGGTCGACGACCTCGAAGTGCAGCGCCAGCGCGTCATCGACGCCGGCGCGACCGACGTCAGCCCGATCTGCTGCAACGAGTTCGGTGAACGTGCGATCGTGTTGACTGCACCCGACCGCACCCATTGGAATCTCATCGACGCGCGCGACACGATACAGGTGCAACCATGAAGGAGCGGTACGGCAGTCTGACGATATTCCTGCACTGGTTCATGCTCGCCCTGCTCGCCGCGGTCTATGCCTGCATCGAGCTGCGCGAGCTCTTTCCACGCGGCAGTGACCCGCGCGAACTGCTCAAAACCTGGCACTTCATGCTGGGTCTGTCCGTGTTCACTCTCGTCTGGGTGCGCATCGCGGCGCGCCTCTCCGGCGGCACGCCGCCGATCGTGCCCGAGCCTCCCGCCTGGCAGCGCTGGGCCGGTAAGTCCGTGCATGTCGCGCTCTATGCGCTGATGATCGGCATGCCGATCGGCGGCTGGCTGATTCTCAGCGCGGAGGGCGAGCCGGTGCCGTTCTGGGGGCTGACGCTACCGCCACTGGTCGGGCCGAACGAAGACCTCGCGGAACTGATCGAGGAGATCCACGAGACGGCCGGCACGGCAGGCTACTGGCTGATCGCGCTGCACGCGGCGGCAGCCCTGTTCCACCATTACGTCATGCGCGACAACACGCTGCGGCGGATGCTGGGTGGCGCGCGCACGGCGTCTGGCACCGCACGGTGAGTCAGGACAGCGCGACTGCCCACCCTGAAAGGTCGCGTGGCAGGTCGACAATGCGCGCTCGGGCCGCGGCGCTCGCCGCGAACTCGGCGCGCGCCGCGAAGCCATCGCCGGGCACCCGGCCGATGACCAGATCGCAGCGAAGTTCGCCGAGCCGCTGCGCAAGCGGGTACTCGGCCTGGGCGCGCATCACGTCGCGATAGCGATCGCCGATCTTCATCAGCTCGACCACGCGTTCGTGGATCGCACGGGCATCGAGTTGCGGATCGACGCGCAAGGCGTGGGTACGCTGCGTGCGGTGATGCGGGAACCACAGCGCGCTGTCTCGCATCATGTACCAGGCGCGGATCAGGTGCGTGCCGTCACCGGCCGGCACGATCGACGGGGCGGCGTCCTCGCCGGCATCGACGCTCTCCTCGGCGAGCAGCCACGGCAGGCCGACCGCCACCAGACGTCGCGCACGCCGTGGGTGGCGTCTGGCGTATTCGAGGCCGATGAGCGCGCCATAGTGCTGGCCGAGGATCTCGACCTCGTCGAGACCGAGGGCCGTGAGTGCGTTCTCCACCGCATCGACGGCGAGCCCGAGCGGCCCGGCAGACCTTGCGTCCGCGTCGGCGGGCCACGGCGACTCGCCATGGCCAGGCAGGTCGAGCACGAGCACGGGACGTCGACCGACCCAGCTCGAGGCGGCGCGCGTCAGCAAGGCTCCGGAACCGGTCGCCGAATGCAGGAGCACGAGTGGTGCCTCGGTACCGGATGCCGCATAGCGCGCGTGCAGCGGTCCGATCGGGCTGTCGAGAAACAGGCGCCGCAGGCCGCCCGCGGCGGTCGAGGTCGATGACGGCCGGGCGGGCGGCATCGCCGGTGCGGCCGATCCGGAGTAACGCCCGCGCAGATGCTCGACGATACCGTCGATGCGCTCGGCCATCCCCGTACCGAGCGGCAGCACTTCAAAGTTCGGCGGCAGGCCGGATCTGATCAGAGCGTCGGTGATGCGCAACGCGATGCTGCCTTCCCAGCGCGTCAGCACGGTCGGCACCTGCACCGTTCGCGTGCGTTCGGCGCGCTCGTTGTAGAAAGCAGGACGGTAGGCCCAGTCGTAGCGCTCGCCCGCGCGCAGGTAGTCGAGCAGCATGGCCTGCATCACCGCTGGCGGCGGCAGGTCGCGGTCGATCCGGCTCACGTCCTGGGTGTCGCACCACGGGAAGAACACGAACAGGTCGCGCACCATCTGCCAGAGCGTCACGAGGTGCCGGCCATCGCGTTGCGGCGTCACGTCGGGGAAGTAGTCGCGGACGATCCGCTCGCAGTCCGCGGCGTCGATGTGACCGGCCGTGTCGAGCACGAGCAGCGCGACCCGCTCGGGCCAGCGCTTCGCGAACTCCACGGCGAGCTGCGCCCCGGTCGCGCAGCCGTACAGGCAGACGCGCCCGAGGCCCAGCGCATCGAGCGCCTGCAGGAAGACCGGCAGGTAATCGTCGAGCGAGTCGGGCCTGCGCGGCAGCGGATCGGAAAGCCCGTAGCCGGGCGTGTCGAACGCCAAAACGCGGAAGTGGCGCGCGAGACCCTCGGCAATCGGCAGGATCGCCGTCGAGGACAGCGGCGAGGGGTGCAGCATCACGACGGGCGCTCCGTTGCCACCGGTGCGAATGTGGAGCTGCAGCCCCGCAAGGTCGAGATAGTGGCTGCGCATCAGCGGAAGTGTGGCACGACCTCGGTCGCATAGAGCCGCGCCTGCTCGATCATGGCCGCCTGGCGTGCGCCGTGCGGGTGCGCGACCGGCGAGCCTCCCAGCTGGTAGACGTGATCGAGACCCATGTCGATCAGCTCGGCGAGCCGCGCGCGGCACTTGGCTGGAGGGCCACAGATCGAAAACCAGTCGACGAAGTCATCCGGCACCTCCGCAAGGTGACGGCCTTCGTCCTGCGCGTGGCGCTGCATGTCGTAGCCTGTCTTGAGCCGCGTGGCGAGCGTCTTCAGCCGCGGCGGTAAATGATCCAGCGGCGCGTCCTTCATGCCGGCGAAATGCGCGACCATGCCGGAGATCATGCGGCCGAGCTCGATCGCGCGGCGCTCGTCGATGTCGCACACCAGGTTGACGTAGGCGCCGATGCGCAGGCTGTCGCGCGCTCGCCCAGTCTCCGCCAGCCGCGCGAGCGCCGTGTCCATTGCCCAGCGGATCCGCTCGGGCGCGCTGCCGACCGCGAAGCTCACGCGGTCGCCGACATCGACGGCCATGC
The DNA here is from genome assembly GCA_037444685.1 of Gammaproteobacteria bacterium. GTDB lineage: Bacteria > Pseudomonadota > Gammaproteobacteria > Steroidobacterales > Steroidobacteraceae > UBA964. Next base: position 207,218 of record JBBILX010000004.1, on the reverse strand, counting down.
GGATGGTCTGCGGCCCCGTGCAGGCAATGTCGATCGGCACCGGCGCGACCGGCACCGAGTCGAGCCAGCGCAGCTTCGATGGCGTGCCGTCGCGGTCGAGGGTCTCCCCGCGCTGATAGGCACGCAGCCGCTCACAGAAGGTTCGCAACTGCGCGGTCGTACCGTTGCGGACACCGATATGGGCGGCCGAGGAATCGCCTCGCCCGATGCCGCAGATCATGCGACCGCCCGATTCGGCCTGCAGCGTCGCGAACGCCGTGGCACTGACGGACACGTCGCGCGTGACCGGATTCGTCACGCCCGTGCCGAGCCGCAGCCGCGTCGTCGTCCGCGTCGCGAGCGCGAGCTCCGTGAATGGATCGGGACTGAGGTTCTGCGTATCGGGACAGAGCAGTATGTCGAAGCCGAGCTGCTCAACTTCGCGCGCGAGCCGCGCCGTGCAGCCGGGCGAGGCTTCCATGACGATGCCGAACTCGGTCGTGGCCATCGCTGTCAGCGAGCCGGACGCGGCGGCGCCAGACCTGCATCAACGGCGTGGAAGATGCGATTTGCGCAGCTCTCGTTGCCGATGCACTCGCGCGTGAGCCGGGCCAGACCTCGCCGCGAGACGACTCCATAGCCGGTTTCGCCCGGCAGCAGCTTCGCCTCATCGCGGGCACCGGGCGGCAGATCGCGGAGGATCGCATTGCGGATGATGGTCCACGTCACGCCGCTGCCGATCAGTTCGCGCTCGGCGGCCTCCTTGGCGCGGAAGACGGCACTCATCGAGCCGAGGCGTTCGGCCGGGTAGACGGCGCGGCTCGCGCCGACGCCGACCGAGCTGTGCAGGATCACGTGACCGACGCCGGTCGCCTTCGCGCCGCGCGCAATATGGCGGCCCGTGATCTCGAAGAAGTTCGGATCCGACTCGCTGCGCCCCAGCGCGTTGATCACGACGTCGAAACGTTTCGACTCGAGGGCCCGTCGCACGTCGGCCTCGACGCGCGCATCGCCTTCGATGAGCGTGACCGGCAAGCCTTCGAGGCGTGCGCGCGTCGAGCTCGGACGCAGGAACACTGTGACCTCGTGCCCCTCGCCGACGAGCTCACGGACGACCTCGGCGCCGAGCCGGCCCGCGCCGCCGAAGACGAGCACGCTGCGTGCGCCGATCGGCTCGTGGGCACCGCCCGGCGGGGACGCCAGCATGAACGCCGCGACGACCACGGCCACCGCAAGCAGCGCGAGCACACTACGCCGTGCGCGGCCAGAGGCCGCCCGATCTGTGGCTGAGGGCGCGGAGCTGTCGATCGAGTTTCGCATACCGCTCCTCCGTGTTCGTCGCCGCAGCTCACTGCCCGCGTAGACGTGGCGCATGGCCGTCAACGGAAAAGCCGATCGGCGACGAACGGATTGTGCGCCCGCTCGGCACCGAAGGTCGACGTCGGGCCGTGTCCCGGCAGGAAGGTCACGTCGTCACCGAGCGGGAACAGACGCTCGCGGATCGACCGCAGCAGCTGTTCGTGATTGCCCAGCGGGAAGTCGGTGCGGCCGATCGAGCCCGCGAACAGCACATCGCCGACGATCGCGAAGCGCTGGCCGCGATGGAAGAACACGACGTGGCCCGGCGTGTGTCCCGGACAATGACGGACCTCGAGTGTCTCGTCACCGACCGAGACCTTGTCGCCATCGTGCAGCCAGCGCGTCGGCGTGAAACTCTCGCCGTGACTGAAGCCGAACATGCGCGCCTGCTGCGGCATCTGCTCGATCCAGAACCGATCGCCCTCGTGCGGCCCCTCGATCGGCACGCCGAGCCGGCGCGCGAGTTCGGCCGTGCCGCCCGCGTGATCGAGATGCGCGTGGGTGAGCAGGATCTTCTCGACGGTCAGGTCTTCCTGCCTCACCACATCGAGGATCCGCTCGAGATCGCCGCCGGGATCGACGATCGCGGCGCCCCGCGTCCGCTCGCACCAGATCACGGAACAGTTCTGCTGAAACGGCGTGACCGGGACGACGGTGACCTGCATGCACCCCATTATGCTAGCCTCTTCGCATGCTCGTCGAACGGATCTGGGCCGACAACGATTACCGGAACTTTCATTATCTGGTGGCCTGTCCCGAGACCGGCGAAGCGCTCGCGATCGATCCGCTCGACTGGCGCCGCTGCCTCGCGGCGGCTCGCGCGCGTGGCTGGACGATCACGCAGATCCTGAACACTCACGAGCACCGGGACCACACCGGCGGCAACGAAGGTCTGCGCGCCGCGACCGGCGCCAGCGTGTTGGCGCACGCGGGCGCCGCGGGCCGCATCGGTGGGGTCGACCGAGGACTCGTTGCCGGCGACATCGTCAGGGTCGGGCGCAGCGTCGAGCTTGAATCACTTGACACGCCGGGCCACACGTTCACGCACGTCTGCCTGCTGTCGCGCGCCGATCAGCCGGCACTGTTCTGCGGCGACACGCTTTTCAATGCTGGTGCCGGCAACTGCCACAGCGGCGATCCCACGCTGCTCTACGACACTTTCTCGCGTCAGCTCGCCGCGCTACCGGACGAGACCCTGATCTATCCCGGGCACGAGTACTTCGCGCGCAATCTGGCCTTCACGCTCGACCGTGAGCCGGACAATCGCGATGCCTCCGCGCTCGCCGAGCGCACCGCGGCGCTCGACGCGGCCGAAGCACCGGTCACGACGCTCGGCGAGGAGAAGCGCATCAACGCGTTCTTCCGGCTGCAGAATCCCGCTATCATCGCGCGGCTCCGCGAGCGCTTCCCGGATCTGCCTGAGCATCCGGACCCGAAGACCGTGTTCATTCGCCTGCGCGAGCTGCGCAATCGCTGGTAGTCAGCTCTCCGGCGCGAACAGGTCGAGCCGCAGCCCGGCTGGCGTGGTTGCGGTGGCCAGGCGCCCCCGCCCGTAGAACCCAGCGAAAGCGCCGAGATCGCGCACGCCGAGCGCGGCTCCGCGCGCGATGACCGGGTCGAGGTCGGGCACGAAGTAGGTCACGGACAGCAGGCCGCGCGCCGGCGGCTTTGCGCGCGGATAGAGATTGCGGCTCGTTGCACCTTCGTACTGGATGATTTCGAGCCGTCCATAATCGATTTTTGGATCACCCATGATCCGGATGTCGAGCCGCGCCCCCGGCGGCAGGCCGACCGTCTTTTCGATCGAAGGTCCACCGAGGCGGTTGTGCGCGATCTGCTCGATCCCGAGTAGATCGCGCAGGAACTGCGCTTCGCGCGCGTTGTCGGGTGAGATCACGACGAGCTGCGGCGCGACGCCATAGCCCTTCGGGCTCACTGGCTCGGGATGATCCGGCACTTCGAGCAGCACGAGATTGAGGCCATCGGGCCCGAACATGTGCACCTCGTACAGCACCGTGCCGCTCTGCGTGACCATGCGTCCGACGGGCGAGCGGAACTGGTATCCGACTGCGCGCAACTCGTCATAGCGCGCCTCGATGTCGCGCACGGCGATGTCGACGCTCTTCGGCACGAGGTCGGTCGGAGCGGCGTCCGCGCGCACTGGCTCGCCGGGCGCGCGGAAGCGCACGAGGTGCAGACCTCCCTCACGGACACCCGGAGTCCGCAGCAAGGCCTGATCGACGATGTCCGCCGCGGGGATCTCCCAGGCGCTCGCCAGTGCGACATCGCCGCCGATGCGACGCTCGAGGATCTCCATGCCGAAAAGATCGGCCCAGAGGCCGAGCGCTTCGTCCATGTCGGCGACGCTGATCACCGCACAGGCGAACGTCGAAGGATGTACCGCGAATGCTGACGTCACCGGTGCGACTCCTGGAGCCGGGCGCTTGACTGACTCACGGCCGGCCGGGATCGGGCGCCGCGGGTGCGAACAGGTCGACGCGGAACCCCGCCGGCGCGGTCGCAGTCGCGATCCTACCGGTGCCGTAGACGCCGTCGAAACGGCCGAGATCGCGGACACCAAGCGAGGCGCCGCGCGCGACGATGGAGTCGAGCTCGGGAACGAAGAAGGTGACGGACAAGATGCCCCGCGCCGGCGGCTTCGCCCGTGGATAGAGATCGCGGCCCGCGACCCCTTCGTACTGTACGATCTCGATCCGCCCGTAGTCGATCCGCGAATCGCCCATGATGCGGATGTCGAGCTGCGCGCCGGGGGGCAGACCGACCGTCTTCTCGATCGCCGGCCCGCCGAAGCGGCTGTGCGAGACCTGTTCGAGCCCGAGCAGGCTCTGCCAGAAGCTCGATTCGCGCAGATTGTCGGGCGCGATGACTACGATCTGCGGCGCGACCCCGTAGCCCTTCGGGCTGACCGGCTCGGGATGCGCGGGCTGTTCGAGCAGCACGAGATTGAGCCCATCCGGGCCGAGCATGTGGGTCTCGAAGACCTCGATTCCCGAATCCGTGACGAGGCGGTTGACCGGCGAGCGGAACCGGTAGCCCGCCGCCGAGAGTTCGGCGTGGCGCGCCTCGATGTCGCGCACGGCGATGTCGACGCTCTTCGGCACAAGATCGGTGGGCGCGGCGTCCTCGCGCACGGCGCGGCCCGGCAAGCGAAAGCGCACGAGGTGCAGTCCACCGTGCCGCATTCCCGGGGTCCGCAGCAGCGCCTGGTCGATGACATCATCGGCACCGAGGCCCCAGACCGCGGCGAGCGCCGCGTCGCGCCCGTCGCGTCGCGTGACCACTTCCATGCCGAAGCGATCGACCCACAGGCCGAGCGCCTGGTCCATGTCCGCGACACTGACGACGACGTAGGCGTAGGAGAGCGGATGGACGGCCATGGTCGGCGCGGGCAGCGCCGCTTCTGCGCGTGACAGATCGCGCGCGCGCGCGGCGGCCGTGGGTTCCACGTCGCTGACGCAGCCAGCTAGCCATGCCCCGGCCAGAATCGATCCGATGAATGCGAGACGACTTTGGCGCATCGGCCGGCAGTATCCGGCAAGTGCCCGAAAGGCGCAAAATGCGCCATGGATCCGATCCTGTATCGACGCATCGTGCTGCTGGCGCTGACGGCCGTGCTGGCCGGGGCGCTCTACGTGATTCTCGCGCCGTTCTGGAGCGCGCTGGCCTGGGGTGTCTGTCTCGCCTTGCTGCTGGCGCCGCTGCAGGCGCGACTGACGCGCGCGCTGCGCGGCCGGGCCGGAGCGGCGGCCGGATTGATCACCGTGCTGACGCCGATCGGGCTGCTCGCGCCGCTGACCCTGCTCGCACTGAGCTTCGCGAATCAGGTCACCGTCCTGATCCGGATCCTTCGCGAACAAGTCGTGCTCTGGCGCGGCGATCCGTTTGCGCAGCTCGAGCGCTGGCCGGTGCTCGGCCGCCTCGTTGGCTGGACGCGCGACAACGTACCGGTCTCTGCGCAGCAGATGCAGGAGTGGCTCATGAACGGGGCCGAGAACGCGCTGCGGACCGCAGCGAGCCTCAGCGGCGGCCTGCTCGCCGGCGCGGTCGACACGCTGGTCGGATTCTTCCTGATGCTGTTCCTGCTATTCTTCCTGCTGCGCGACGGCCGCACGATGCTCGAGCGGCTGCAACCGCTCGTGCCACTCGAAGGTACGCGCCGCGACGCGCTGCTGAAGCTGATCGGCGACACCACCCGCGCGGTCGTCTTCGGCACGGTCGCGACGGCGCTGCTGCAGGGCGGGTTGGTAGGCATTGGTTTTGCGATCGCTGGCCTGCCCTCGCCGGTCGTATTCGGCGTGCTCGCGGCTCTGCTCGCCCTGCTGCCCGTCGGCGGCGCCGCGGTCGTCTGGGTGCCGGCAGTGCTCTGGCTCGCGGCGACGCAGCAGTGGGGGTCAGCGATCTTCATGACCGTCTGGGGCGTCGGCGTCTCGTCGGCGGACAACTTCCTGCGACCGATGCTGATTTCGGCTCAGGCGTCGGTGTCGACGCTGGCCGTCTTCATCGGTGTGATCGGCGGCGTCTCGGCCTTCGGCGCGGTCGGCTTGATCATCGGCCCGGTGCTGCTCGCGCTGATAGGCGCCGTGGTGCGCTTCGTCGACGCCGAGTACAACCCGAAGCCGACCGAGTCGCCGGCCGAGCCGGCGCGCGGACCGGATACACCCCCGGGCAACTGATAGAATCCACGGGCCTCCGTGGACCTCTCGCCCATCCTCAACCCGCTCAACGACGCGCAGCGCGAAGCAGTGACCGCGCCCGTCGGTCCCGTGCTCGTGCTCGCCGGCGCGGGCAGCGGCAAGACGCGCGTGCTCACCCATCGGGTTGCCTGGTGCGTGCAGGCGGAGGATGCTTCGCCGCACAGCATCCTCGCGGTGACTTTCACGAACAAGGCAGCCGGTGAGATGCGCGCGCGCATCGAACAGCTGCTCGGCATCTCAGGCGCAGCGCTCTGGATCGGCACTTTTCACGGCATCGCGCATCGCCTGCTGCGTCTGCACTGGCGCGAGGCCGGCCTGCCGCAGACGTTCCAGATCCTCGACGGCGACGACCAGCTGCGCGTCATCAAGAAACTGATCAAGTCGCAGGGCCTCGACGACACGCGCTGGGTGCCGCGCGAAGTGCAGTGGTTCATCAACAGCAGCAAGGACGAGGGTCAGAGGCCCAGGCACCTCAAGGACGGTAACGACCCGACCCGCCGCCAGCTCATCAAGCTCTATGCGGACTACGAGGAAGCGTGCCAGCGGAACGGCGTCGTCGATTTCGCCGAGCTCCTGCTGCGGGCCTTCGAGCTGTGGCGCGACCATCCCGAGCTGCTCGCGCATTACCGGCGCCGTTTCCGTCACGTGCTCGTCGACGAATTCCAGGACACCAATGCGATCCAGTATGCGTGGACCAGGCTGCTGGTTGGCAGCGAGGGCGCGCCGTTCGTCGTCGGCGACGACGATCAGTCGATCTACCGCTGGCGTGGCGCGCGCGTCGAAAACCTGCAGCAGTTCCGTCGCGACTTTCCGCAGACGCGGCTGTACCGGCTCGAGCAGAACTACCGCTCGACGGCCACGATCCTCGATGCCGCCAACGCGTTGATCGCCCACAACAGCGTCCGGCTCGGCAAGAACCTATGGACCAGCGGCGACAAGGGCGAGCCGATCCGGCTCTACGCGGCGTTCAACGAGCGTGACGAGGCCGAGTTCGTCATGCAGCGCATCCGCGAATGGGTGCAGCGCGGCGGGCAGCGGCGCGAGGTGGCCGTGCTCTACCGTTCGAACGCGCAGTCGCGCGTATTCGAGGAAGTGTTCATGTCGGCACGGATGCCGTATCGCGTCTATGGCGGCCTGCGGTTCTTCGAGCGTGCCGAGATCAAGGACGCGCTCGGCTATTTGCGCTTGATCTCGAACCGCCACGACGACACCTCGTTCGAGCGCGTCGTGAACCTGCCGACGCGTGGCGTCGGCGCGCGCAGTGTCGAGATCATCCGCGAGCATGCGCGCGGCGCGGGATGCTCGCTCTGGTCGGCCGCGGCCGCCTGCATCGGCAGCGACGCGCTCGGCCCGAAGACCACGGGAGCCGTGCACGGCTTCATGCAGCTGATCGAGCGCCTCGCGACCGAGACTCGCGATCTGCCGCTGCACGAGACGGTCGACAAGGTCATCGAGACCAGTGGCCTGCTCGAGCACTACAAGAAGGATAAGGCCGAGCGGGGCGAAGCCAAGGTCGACAACCTGCTCGAACTCGTGTCCGCGGCCCGCGGCTTCGAGCCCGAGAGCGTCGACGGCGAGGCGATGACACCGCTCGATGCCTTCCTCGCTCATGCGGTGCTCGAGTCGGGCGAAGCCCAGGCCGACGCCTGGGAGGACTGCGTCCAGATGATGACGCTGCACACGGCCAAGGGACTCGAGTTTCCGGTCGTGTTCCTGGTCGGCATGGAAGACGGACTGTTCCCGCACCAGCGCTCGATCAACGACCTCGACGGTCTCGAGGAGGAGCGCCGGCTATGCTACGTCGGCGCGACGCGCGCAATGCGTCATCTCTACATCACCTTCGCCGAGCAGCGCCGGATGCATGGCATCGACAGCTACGGCCAGGCCTCGCGTTTCATCAACGAGATTCCCGAACAGCTCATCGAGGAGGTTCGGCCGCGCATCAATCTGCAGCGGTCGATGGGCGGCGTCGCCGGCGGCGGACGCCCGGCCGGCGCGACCCGCCTGGGCGGCCATGCGGCGCGCGAGGACGTCGCCCCGGGCATCCGCCTCGGTGCCCGCGTGCGGCACGCCAAGTTCGGCGATGGCATTGTGCTGAACATCGAGGGCCAGGGCCCGCACGCCCGCATCCAGGTCAACTTCGAGAGCCAGGGCAGCAAGTGGCTGATGCTCGCCTACGCGAACCTCGAGGCCGCGCGATGAGGGCACGCGGCGCGCTGTTCGCAGCGTGCCTCGTGCTCGGCGCGGGCGCGGCGGTCGCAGCTCGGGCGGAATGGATCCAGCGTGAGGCTGCGATCATGGGCACGCGCTGTGTGGTCGAGCTCTGGAGTACCGATCGCGCTGCAGGCGAACGCGCGATCGAAGCCGTTTTCGACGAGTTCAGGCGCGTCGATCGCGTCATGAGCACCTACAAGCCCGACAGCGAGATCTCGGCGGTCAATGCGCGCGCCGCGCGCGCGCCGGTCCGCGTCTCGCGCGAGCTCTACGATCTGATCGCGACCTCGATCGAGTACTCGAAGCTGACCCGCGGCGCCTTCGACATCACCTATGCGAGCGTCGGCTATCTGTATGACTATCGGGCGCTTGTGCATCCCGACGAAGCGAGGATCGCTGCGGCGCTGCCCGGCATCGACTGGCGGCACCTCGAGCTGCTGCCCGGGCGCACGGCGATCCGCTTCCGCCGCCCCGGCGTGCGCATCGATCTCGGCGGCATCGGCAAGGGCTATGCGGTAGATCGCGGCATCGAGGTGCTGCGCCGGTTCGGCATCGAGCGGGCGATGGTCAACGCCGGCGGCGATACGCGCATCATCGGCGATCGCTTCGGTCGGCCATGGATCGTCGGCATCCGGCACCCTGACGACGCCAACCGCGTCGCGCTGCGGCTGCCGCTGACCGATGTCGCGCTGTCGACCTCCGGCGACTACGAGCGGTACTTCGAGGAGGATGGCGTCCGCTATCACCACATCCTCGATCCGGCGACCGGCAAGTCGGCGAGCAAGGTCCGCTCGGTGACGGTGATCGCCGCAACTGCGACGCGCAGCGACGCGCTGACCAAGAGCGTGTTCGTGATGGGTGCGCGCGAAGGCATAGAGTTCATCGACACGCTCGGCGACGTCGATGCCGTGGCGATCGACCCGGCCGGCAAGGTCTATTATTCGCGCGGTCTCGCGCCTCCCTAGCTCCGGACCCCCGCAGGGTCGGCGAACTCCGGATAGCGCCCGAGGGCGAGCAGCAGCAGGCCGCCGGCGACGAACATCAGCGCAGCGACGAACAGGATCGGGTCGTAGCTGCCGGTGGTATCGCGGACAGCGCCGTAGACGGCCGGCGCGGCTGCCGAGGCGATGCCGAAAGCCATGTATAGGGAGCCGTAGATGCGGCCGTAATGGCCCATGCCGAAGTAGCGGCTGGCAAGGTATGCGATGAGATCGGTCTCGGCCCCCGATGCGAAGCCGAGCAGCAGACCGGCGAGAATCGCCAGCGCGAGTGTCGGTGCCTCACCGGCCAGCAGCGTGCAAGACACCGCGGGCAGACAGAGGATCGGCAGCACAACGAGCGGTGCCCAGAACCGGTCGAGCAGTAGTCCGGTGACGATGCGCCCGGCGAAGATCGACAGTCCGAGCAGGCTCATCACGAGTGCCGTCTGCTCGCCCGAGAAGCCGTGTGCCTTGAGCATCTGCGGCATGTGCACGAGCGCGCCGCCGTAAGCAAACGAGACGCAAACGATCGAGGCGACGAGCAGCCAGAAGCGCGGCCCGCGGACCGCCTCGGCCAGGGTCACGCCGACGAGCGCCGGCGCACCGCCGATGGCCTCGACGGCGAGCTCCGGTGGGCGCTCGGCCGGGTTCGGCTCTCGGAACCAGACCAGAGCGACCGGCAGCGCGAGACCGAGCGGCAGCAGCGCCAGCAGCGCGTAACTCGCTCGCCAGCCGAGATTCTCGATCAGCTTGACGGTGAGGACAGGCAGCACGAGGGCGGCAATGCTCGTGCCGACCAGCGTCAGACCGAGCGCGAGACCACGGTGGCGAAAGAACCAGAGGTTGACGGCCCGCGACCAGGTGACGGGCGTCGAACCGATCCCAACCAGACCAATGAGGAACCAGAGCGAGTAGAAACCGGCCAGCGAGTCCGGCGTCAGCGACAGTGCGCCGAAGGCGATGCCGAACGCCGCGGTCGAGAGCAGGGCCACCGGACGGACGCCGAACCGGTCGGCCAGCGAACCGAACACCGGTGCGAGCAGCGCGCCGAGCACGCCATAGATCGTCACGCCGAGGCTGATGTCGCGCAGCGACCAGCCGAACTCCTGCTGCAGCGGCGCCATGAAGAACCCCATGGTCTGGAACGGGATCGGCGAGGCGCCGCAGGCCGTGCCGAGCAGCGCTGCCACCAGGACCTTCCAGCCGCGACGGAATTCGCCGCTGCCGGACCGGGAATCCGCATGCATGCGGCGAGCATATCAGGCGGGCCCGCGCACAGCGGGCATCGGCTCTGTCGAGCATGTCCCCTGTTCCCGGCCCCGTGTCGGATGTACCCTTGCGCCTCCATGAAGATCGTGATCCTTGGCGCCGGGCAGGTCGGGCGCACTGCGGCCTACCAGCTCGCCCGCGAGGAAGCCAACGAGGTCACGGTCGTCGACACCAACGAGGAGATCCTGCGCGACCTGCAGGATCGGCTCGACATCCGCACGGTCGCCGGCAACGCATCCTATCCCTCGGTGCTCGAAGCTGCCGGCGCTCCCGACGCCGACATCCTCGTCGCGCTGACCAGCAGCGACGAGGTCAACATGATGGCCTGCGAAGTCGCCTACACGCTCTATCGGACACCGACCAAGATCGCACGGATACGCTCCCGCGAGTACACGGCGCACCCGAAGCTGTTCAGCGCCGAGGCGCTCTCGGTCGACGTCTGGATCAGCCCCGAACAGCTCGTCACCGAGTACATCGAACGGCTGATCCGCTATCCGGGCGCGCTGCAGGTGCTCGACTTTGCCGACAGTCGCGTGCAGCTCGTCGGCCTGCAGGCGAGGCGCGGTGGGCTGCTGGTCGGTCAGCAGCTACGTACCCTGCGCGAGCACATCCCGAATACCGAGGCCCGCGTCGTGGCGATCTACCGCGGCGGGCGGGCGCTCACGATCGAGGGCGACACCGTCATCGAGGACGGCGACGAGGTGTTCTTCCTCGCCGCGAGCGGCGACATCCGCAAGTTCATGCTCGAGATGCGCCGTGAGGAGAATCCGATCCGCAAGGTGGTGATCGCCGGTGGCGGCAACATCGGCTTCACGCTCGCGAAGCAGCTCGAACAGACCAACCAGGTGAAGCTGATCGAACGCGACGCCCGTCGTGCCCGGCAGATCTCCGAGCGGCTCGACAGTACGATCGTGCTCAACGGCAACGCGGCCGACGAGGAACTGCTGATCGAGGAGAACATCGACAGCTGCGACGTGTTCGCGGCGCTGACGAACTCCGAGGAGGCGAACATCCTCTCGGCCATGCTCGCCAAGCGCCTCGGCTGCGCCAAGGTCATGGCGCTGATCAACAAGCCTTCCTACGCCGAACTCATGGAGAGCGGTTCGATCGACGTGGCGATCTCGCCGCAGACGATCACGATCGGTTCTCTGCTCGCGCACGTGCGCCGCGGCGACGTCGTTCGGGTCCACTCGCTGCGGCGCGGTGCGGCCGAGGCGCTGGAGGCCATCGTTCACGGCGACGAACGCAGCTCGCGCGTGGTCGGCCGTAGCGTCGAGGAGATCGTGCTGCCCGAGGGCGCGAGCATAGGCTGCATCGTCCGCGGCGATGAGGTCCTGATGGCCCATCACGACACGTGCGTGCAGGCCGACGACCACGTGATCCTGTTCATCACCGATCGCCGTCACGTCGAGCAGGTAGAGCGCCTGTTCCTCGGCGAGACCGCGCTCGGGCGACGCTGAGGCGGCACCGCACGATGACGCGGAGCTGAATCGATGCTGGCCGTCGCGCACGTGCTGGGCCTGATGATGGCATTTTTCGGCATCACCTACGTGATGCCACTGGCGTGCTCGCTGATCTTCCAGGACGGCATCTGGATCGACTTCGTGATCGCCGCCGCGATCAATGTCGGGCTCGGTCTCGGCATCGCCGCGGCGACACGCCGTCACAAGCGCGAGCTCAAGCCGCGCGACGGCTTCCTGCTCGTCACGCTGTCGTGGGTGCTGATGTCCGGATCGGCTTCTCTCCCATTCCTGATCGCGCTGCCGAACCTGTCCTTCACCGATGCTTACTTCGAGGCGGCCTCGGGTCTCACGACAACGGGCGCCACCGTGCTGACGGGCCTTGCCGACCTGCCGCCGTCGATCAACTTCTGGCGCCACGCGCTGCACTGGTTCGGTGGCATCGGCATCATCGTGCTCGCGGTTGCCGTGCTGCCACTGCTCGGCGTCGGCGGCATGCAGCTCTACCGCGCCGAGACGCCGGGGCCGGTGAAGGACGAGAAGCTCACGCCACGCATCACCGAGACGGCCAAGGCGCTCTGGATCACCTACGCCGCGCTGACGGTGATCGCCGCCATCGTCTTGCGGATCGCCGGCATGGACTGGTTCGACGCCATCTGCCATGCGTTCACCGGCATTTCGCTGGGAGGTTTCTCGACCCACGATAACGGTGTGGCCTACTACGACTCGGTCGCGATCGAACTTGTGCTGGTCGTGATCATGACGCTCGCGGCGATGAACTTCGCGCGGCATTTTGTCGCCATACGACGGCTCACGCTTCGTCCCTACGCCGAGGATGCCGAAGTACGCGGCGTGCTGCTGGCGCTCGGCTTCAGCGTGCTGGCGATTGCAATCCTGCTCACGGTCACTGGTACTTACGACAGCTTCCTGACGTCGCTGCGTCACTCGGCCTTCAACGTTGTCTCGATCGCGACGACGACCGGGCTCGTCTCGCAGGACTACGAGCTTTGGCCGGCCTTCGCGCCGATCTGGATGCTGTTCCTGAGCGGCATCGTTGCGAGCACCGGTTCGACCGGCGGCGGCGTCAAGATGTTCCGCACGCTGCTGCTCGCGCGCCAGGCTCTGCGCGAGATGAAGCTGCTCGTCCACCCGTCGGCCGTGATTCCGATCCGCATCGGCGGCCAAGTGGTCTCCGACCGGATCGCGTACTCGGTGCTGGCCTTCATCTTCCTGTACTTCCAGACGATAGCGATCCTGACGTTCGTGTTGCTGCTGTCCGGCATGGATTTCCTGCCGGCGTTGAGCACGATAGTCGCTTCGATAAACAACATGGGCCCGGGGCTCGGCCCGACAGGGCCCTCGGGTACCTTTCAGGTCCTCACGGACTTCCAGACCTGGGTCTGCACGGTTGCGATGTTCCTCGGCCGGCTCGAGATCTTCAGCGTCCTGATCCTGTTCACGGCTGCCTTCTGGCGCAAGTGAGGATCCCCGGATGAACGAAACAGCCAACCGTGGCACCGACATTCCAGGCATCGCCGTTCTGGACGCCCTCTCGACCGCATTCGGTGTCGCAGTGTCGTGGCTCACCGGCGCGATGGTGCTGCTGACCTTCGTGATCGTCGCGCTGCGCTACCTCTTCGACACGGGCTTCATCTGGATGCAGGAGTCGGTGACCTGGATGCACGCCGCCGTGTTCATGCTGGGCGCCGCCTATGCGCTGCGCAGCGGTGATCACGTGCGCGTGGACGTGTTCTACAAGCGGCTGCCGCCGCGCCGGCAGGGCTGGATCGACCTGCTCGGCACGCTGCTGTTCCTGCTGCCGCTGTGCGGTTACGTCTTCTTCGAGAGCCTGCCCTACGCGCAACAGTCGTGGGAAATCGGCGAGCGCTCGCGCGAGGCAAGCGGGCTGCCGGGCCTCTACCTGCTCAAGTCGCTGATACCGCTCACGGCTGCGCTGCTCGCGCTGCAGGGCGTCTCGGACATCGTGCGCGCCTTGCGGCGCATCCGTGGAGACTGAGGCTTGCTCGGCGCCGAAATCGCCGCACTCGCCCTTTTCGGGCTGATCGTCGTGCTGCTGATGGCCGGCTACCCGGTCGCGTTCACGCTCGGCGGTGTGTCGCTGCTGTTCGCGCTCGGTGCCGAGGCCTTCGGCCTGTTCGATCCCAGCTATCTCGAGGCGCTCCCGAGCCGCATCTTCGGCACGATGAGCAACGAGACGCTGGTCGCCGTGCCGCTGTTCGTGTTCATGGGGCTGGTGCTGGAGCGGACCCGCATCGCCGAAGACCTGCTCGAGACGCTCGGTCTGCTGTTCGGCGGGCTGCGCGGCGGCCTCGCCTTCGCGGTCGTGATCGTAGGCACGCTGCTTGCGGCGAGTACCGGCATCGTCGGCGCCACGGTCGTGACCATGGGACTGCTCTGTCTGCCGACGATGCTCAAGCGCGGCTACGATCCGCGCATCGCCGCGGGCGTGATCTGCTCGTCGGGGACGCTCGGCCAGATCATCCCGCCGTCGATCATCCTCGTGCTGCTCGGCGACGTGATCTCGAGCGCGTACTCGCAGGCGCAGCTCCGCATGGGTAATTACTCGCCGCAGACCGTCTCGGTCGGCGATCTGTTCGTCGGCGCGCTGCTGCCCGGGCTGCTGCTGGTCGGACTCTACGTGCTCTATCTGATCGGCGTGGCGATCTTCCAGCCGGGGCGTGTGCCGTCGATCCCGCTCGCAGACCGGCAGGCCGCGCGTCAGAGCGGCTTCGCGCTGCGCGTGCTGCGGGCGCTCGTCGCGCCGCTCGTGCTGATCCTCGCCGTGCTCGGCTCGATCGTCGCCGGCGTCGCGACGCCGACCGAAGCGGCGGCCGTCGGCGCCGTCGGCGCGGTCATCATGGCGCTCCTCAAGCGCGAGCTGTCGTTCGCGCGGCTGCGCGAGATCATGGCCGGCACCGTGCGAATGAGCGCGATGGTGTTCATGATCCTGATCGGCGCGTCGGTGTTCTCGCTCGTGTTCCGCGGCCTCGGCGGTGACGATGTCGTGCACGAGCTGCTGACGGCGCTGCCGGGCGGCGCGCTCGGCGCGATGCTCGTCGTCATGCTGGTGATGTTCCTGCTCGGCTTCGTGCTGGATTTCATCGAGATCACCTATGTCGTCGTGCCGATCGTAGGGCCCGTGCTGCTCGCGATGGGCCTCGATCCGCTCTGGCTCGGTGTCATGATCGCGATGAACCTGCAGACGTCGTTCCTGACGCCACCTTTCGGGTTCGCGCTGTTCTACCTGCGCGGCGTTGCGCCCGAATCGATTCCGACGACGACGATCTACCGCGGCGTCATGCCGTGGGTAGCGCTGCAGCTGCTCGCGCTCTCGATCCTCGCGGCCTGGCCCGAGCTCGTGACCTGGCTGCCGGGAGTGATCTACGCAGATTGAATGCGCAGCGCAGCGCGCCAGCGGCGCAGTCTCTCGGCATAGCGCATCGACGCATGCGCGGGACTCGTCGATGGCAGGCCGATCAGCGGCAGCGAGCGCCTCGCGGCCGGCAGCGTCGGCAGCACGAGCCGCCGGTAGAGCACAAGCGCCGTGGTCCCGTTGCAGCAGATGCGCTCTATGCGTGGATGCCGGGCGAAGAACGTCACGAAGTCGTTCACGACGAGGCTGCGCCGATCGATGTTGGCGTCGAGGCTGCCCGGCCGGTGCGCGCTCGCGATGACATCCCAGAGCGCAATGCGCTTCGCGAGCAACCCGGCGATGCGGGTCTCGTAGTCGGCGACGGCCGGCACCCCGGTGATCTCCGCCATGATGCGCCAGAACGCGTTCTGCGTAGCCCCGTAGTACTGCTGCAACTCGAGTGATCGCCGGCCCGGCAGGCTGCCGAGGATCAGCACGCGCGCATCGGGGCCGGCACGCGGACCGAATCCGACGGCACAATGATTCAGGGCCGGTTCATGGCCACGGCGCGAAGCTGGCATCGAAAGCAGACTCTACGGAGATCGCCATGACGCTGTCATCCCGCCTGGCCCTCGCCATGTTGCCGTTGGCCTTCGCGCTGCTCGCGGCACCACTCGTACGCGCCGACCATGGGTACGGATCGCGCGATGACCGGCGTGGCGAGCGACAGCCGCTCGTCATCAGCTGCGGCTCGGCGCGCGGCGCCCCGAATTACTGTCGTGCTGATCTGCGCGGGCTGCGCTTCCTCGACCTGCAGCGACAGAGCCGTGCCGACTGCATTCGCGGCGAGACCTTCGGGTTCGATCCCGACGGTGTTTGGGTGCGAGGGGGCTGCCGTGCCCATTTCTGGTTCGTACCCGGGCGCGGGCGTGGCCGGAATCGGGACGATGACCACCAGGAGGGCTGGCGGCGAACCTTCGTCTGCGCTTCGATTGAAGGCAGGCGCAGCGTCTGTGCGGTGCCCAGCAACTCTCGCGTCGATCTGCTGCGCCCGCTCAGCCGCTCGGCCTGCATCCAGGATCGCAGCTGGGGCCGGACGCGAGGTGCGGTCTGGGTCGACGACGGCTGTCGTGCCGAGTTCGCCGTGCGCGACGCGCGGGGCTAGCGCGGCTGCCATGGCGGACCGCGGGCGGTCAACGCCGCGCGGCGACCCGCGTTCTCTCCCGCATGCTCCGCCTCCCGAGCCGCCTCAGCGCCCGTGTCCTCGCGGCTGCGCTGCTCGTCGTATCGAACGGTCCGCCGCGCGTCGCGGCGGTCGATCTACCGCCCTACGACCCGCTCGCAGTCCGCGACGAACCGATACCGCCACCGCTCGACCGGTACGTCGAGGACGGCGCGAGAAACCGCCGCCTGCCGCTGCGGATCTATCTGCCGGCCACGCACGAGGCCGCGCCGGTGATCCTGTTCAGCCACGGCCTCGGCGGCTCGAACCGCGGCAACGCCTTCCTCGGCGAGCATTGGGCCAGACGCGGCTACGTGGCCGTGTTCCTGCAGCATCCGGGCAGTGACGTCGACGTCTGGCGCGACCTGCCGGCGTCACAGCGCCGGCGCGCGCTGCGCGAGGCGGCGGACGTCGAGAACTTCCTGCTGCGCGTCCGCGATGTCCCGGCGACCCTCGATGCGCTCGCCCTTTGGAACCGCGCGCGCGACGACCTGTTGCGCGGACGGCTTGACCTCGAACGCATCGGTATGTCCGGGCATTCGTTCGGCGCGCTGACGACCCAGGCCGTCGCCGGACAGCGTTTCATGCGCGGTCGACGCGACTTCACCGACTCGCGCATCGACGCCGCGCTGATGCTGAGTCCGAATGCGCCGACGCGCGGCGATGGGCCTGCCGCGGCATTCGGCGGCGTGCGGATTCCGTGGCTGCTGATGACCGGTACCCGCGACACCGCGCCGATCGGCAATGCAACAGTCGCCTCGCGGCTCGCCGTCTTTCCGGCCCTGCCGCCCGGCGGCAAGTACGAGCTCGTGCTCGAAGGGGCCGAGCATTCGGCGTTCACGGACCGGGCGTTGCCAGGCGACCGCGCGCCGCGCAATCCCAACCATCACCGGGCGATCCTCGCGATCTCCACGGCCTTCTGGGATGCACATCTGCGCGGCCGCGCCGCCGCGCGAGCCTGGCTCGAGGGCGAGGGCCCACGCAGCGTGCTCGAGCCCGCCGATCGCTGGCAACGGAAGTGAGCGCCGCGCGCCGGCCGCTCAGGAGTGGATGTAGGCCTCGAGCTGCTCTATCGTGCGGCGCTGCTCGTCGATGACCGCCTTGACGCAGTCGCCGATCGACAGCATGCCGATTGGCCGGCCCGCCTCGACGACGGGCAGGTGGCGGATGCGTCGCTCGGTCATCAGGCGCATGCACTCGTCGAGGGTCTGCTGCGGCGTCACGGTGACGACCGGGCTCGACATGATCTGCGCGACCGGCGTTTCACTCGAAGACCGGCCGAGCAGCACGACCTTGCGCGCATAGTCGCGCTCGGAAACGATGCCGACGATGACCTCGTCGCGCACGACGAGCACGGCGCCGATGCCATGGTCGGCCATGGTCCGTATCGCTTCGAGCACAGGTTCGTCCGGTCCGATCGTGTACAGAGCACGCGGCTTGCGCGCGAGCAGCGAGTCGACGGTCAACATGCCCCTTCCCCCCTTGGTTCTCCCCCGCGGGATCTTTCCGTCTACAGAGCCCCTGCGATGTCCTGCATCAGGCCCCTGTCCTCGGGCTTGGTGCCCGGCGGATAGCGGCCGAGCACGCGCCCGTCGCGCCCGACCAGGAACTTCTCGAAATTCCAGCCAATGTCGCCCGGAAAGCCGTTGTCCGCCGCCGTCAGCCAGGCGTAGAGCGGATGCCGGTTCGGGCCGTTCACCTCGATCTTCGCCGACAGCGGGAAGGTGACGTCGTAGGTAGCGCTGCAGAACTGCAGGATCTGCCGCTCATCGCCCGGTTCCTGCGCGCCGAACTGGTTGCAAGGAAAACCAACCACCGTGAAACCCTCGCCCTTGAGTCCGCGATAGAGCTGCTCGAGGCCCGCGTACTGCGGTGTGTAACCGCAGCGGCTCGCGACATTGACGGCCAGTACCACCTGGCCGCGCAAGGGGCCGAGCAGGTCCGCCGACCCGTCGATGCCCGTCACCGGAAAATCGAAGAACGCTTGGGCCATTTCCCTGCTCCTGCGGCGACTCCTCCGGTCCGCCGATCGTGCACCTCAGATGCGCTCGACCGTAAGCAACGTGGACTCCGCGCCCGTCACGCGGACCCGCGTGCCGACCGGTGCGTCCGGGCCGCTGACCTTCCAGACCGTGTCGCCGATCTGCACCTTGCCGGCCCCGTCGCGGATCTCTTCGACCACGGTGAACACCTGACCGATGTATTGGAGTCCGCGCCGGTTCAGGTTCGGCTGCTCGTCGGTCTCGGGATGGCTGCGCTTGTATTTCCGGTAGGCCAGCATCGCGACCAGGCCCAGAGCGGCAAACAGCACCCATTGCCATTGCCACGGGAGCGGCACGACGACCAGCAGCAGGCCGACGATGCCGGCGGACACCGCGAACCAGATCGCGACGGCACCCGGCATGAAGGTCTCGACGGCAGCGAGCGCGAGCGCGCCGACGATCCAGTGCCACCAGGTGAGCTGGGTCAGAAAGTCGAGCATCAGGCTGCTCCCGGATTGCGCGGCAGCGGCGCCCGCGGCGTGCCGCTGGCCGGTCCGGACTGCTTCGCCATCGCATCCTTGGCAAGCTCGGCGATGCCGCCGATCGCGCCGAGCAGGCCCGCCGACTCGACCGGCAGCATGAACACCTTCTGGTTCGGTGCCGCAGCGAGCTCCTTGATCGCCTCGACATACTTCTGCGCGACGAAGTAATTGATCGCCTGTACGTCACCCTGCGCGATCGCCTGGGAGACCATCGCCGTGGCGCGCGCCTCGGCCTGCGCAAGCCGCTCGCGCGCCTCGGCTTCGCGGAACGCCGCCTCCTTCTGTCCCTCGGCCTGCAGCACCGCGGCCTGCTTCTCGCCCTCGGCCTTGAGGATCGCAGCCTGGCGCAGACCTTCGGCCTCGAGCACGTTGGCGCGCTTGTCGCGCTCCGCTTTCATCTGCCGTGCCATCGATTCGACGAGGTCGGCCGGCGGCGAGATGTCCTTGATCTCGATGCGCGTGCACTTGACGCCCCATGGCATCGTCGCATCGTCGACCACTTTGAGCAGCCGGTGGTTGATCTCGTCGCGCTTCGACAGACACTCGTCGAGATCCATCGAGCCGACGACCGTGCGGATGTTGGTCATCGTCAGGTTGATGATCGCCAGCCGCAGGTTGTCGACCTCATAGGCGGCCTTGGCGGCGTCGAGCACCTGGTAGAACACCACGGCGTCGATCGACACCATCGCGTTATCGCGCGAGATGACCTCCTGCCGCGGCACGTCGAGGACCTGCTCCATCATGTTCATCTTGCGCCCGACGGCCTCGATAAACGGCACGAGGATGTGAAAGCCCGGATCCATAGTCTTGCGATAGCGACCGAAGCGCTCGAGCGTGTACTGGAACCCCTGCGGGACCGTCAGAAACGCCTTGCTGCCGATGACGATCAGCGCGACGACAACGATGAAGATCAGGCCCAATCCTTCCATGTGACGCTGCTCCGGTGTTGCTCGAACAGGATGATAAGCGGCCGCACGTCCGCCGAGCGAGCGTAAGGCGAGCGGCCGCCCGGCCACGGCCGGCGGCTCGTCGAGGGGCGGGCTTCGCGTTCGTGATGGGCGTCAAGGTACCCCGGGCCGCGACCACGCACTATCGCTCGAATGGCCGAGCCTGCCCTGCCGCAGTCCAACACCCACGTCGAGGTCGCACTCGACAGTTACGTCGTCACGATCGACGACGACGTGCTTTGCGCGACCGTGGCAGGATCGCTGGCGGTCTGCCTCTACGACGCGGTCGAGGAGGCCGGTGCGATGCTGCACCTGCGCGTCGTGCCGCCGAACCTCGAGACCGCGGTCGCGGAACTCACCGACGAACTCCTTGCTAGCGACCTGCTGCTGCTCGAGCGCTGTGGCGCGGCCTTGCGGGCGGCCTGTCCGGCCGCGCGGCACTGGCAGGCCCGCCTGATCGTGCACCTCGGCGTCGAGCGGCAACTCGCGCCGAGCGCCCAGCTGCTGCTGGCCTTCGTCCGGGCGCATGCAGCCGACAGCGGCATCAAGGTCGTGGAAGCTCTCGAGGAAGCGGGCACTCCGCTGCGGCTGCACTTCCGGCCCGCGATGGGGTGGGCACGGATTGGCAGATAATTCGAGCGTTTATTTGTATTAAGGCGCCTATTTGATTCATATTTGAATCAACAAGCTCTGGAAGGCCAGACGGAGGCGGGCATCGCTCACGCCAAGGCTGCGGACGTCAACGGCCGGCACCCGAGACCGTTTTGTTTCCCAACCGGCCACGAACCCCGGCCGCTAAGGAGATTCGACAATGTTCAACAAGATCACCGCCTGCACCGCCGCTCTGCTCGCCGCAGGGCTCACCCTCGCCACCCCAAGCCTCGCCGAGGGCACGCCGCGCCTCGACCAGCGGCAGCAGAACCAGGCCGCGCGCATCCGACAGGGCGTCGCCTCTGGCGAGCTGACGCGCGCCGAGACGCGCCGGCTCGTCCACGGACAGCAGCACCTGCGTCGGCTCGAACGCCGCGCGAAGGCGGACGGCGACGTGACCGCTCGTGAGCGGGCGCGGCTCGAGCACGCGGCCGACGTGCAGAGCCGGCGGATCTACCGGCAGAAGCACGACGCGCAGGACCGTCCCTGATCAGTGTCAGGCAGCGCGCGGGCAGGTTGCTGGGCGCTGACTGAACTCTCCTGACCGCCGTCGGTCTCACCCCTCGCGAGTCGTGCGACTCGCGCCCCAACGGGCCCATTGCGTTCCCCCCTGCGCGATGGGCCTTTTCTTTTACGATGGACGCCGGCTCGATCACCAGCCGAGGGGGCTGACATGCGCATCGGAGTGCCAAAGGAGATCAAGGTCCACGAATACCGCGTCGGACTCGTGCCGCCGGGTGTGCGCGAGCTCGTGCGCGCCGGCCACGAAGTCATCGTCGAACACGGTGCCGGCCTCGGCATCGGCTTCACCGACGAGCACTACCGGCGTGCCGGCGCCATCATCGCCGATGACGCGGCGAAGGTGTTCGGGACCGCGGAGCTCATCGTCAAGGTAAAGGAGCCGCAACTGCACGAATGCGCGCTGCTGCGCCCCGGGCAAACCCTCTTCACCTACCTGCACCTCGCCGCCGACCGGGCCCAGGCCGAGGCGCTGACGCAGTCGGGCGTCACGGCGATCGCTTACGAAACCGTCGAACTGCCGAACGGCAGCCTGCCGCTGCTGACGCCGATGAGCGAGGTCGCCGGCCGCATGTCGATCCAGGTCGGCGCCTTCTGCCTGCAGAAGGCGAACGGTGGTTTCGGCGTGCTGCTCGGCGGAGTCCCTGGCGTGCCCCCGGCCAAGGTCGTGATCCTGGGCGGCGGCGTCTCCGGCACGCACGCCGCAGAGATGGCCGTCGGCCTGCGCGCCGACGTGACGATCGTCGACCGTTCGGTGCCGCGACTGCGCGAGCTCGAGCACATCTTCAGCAACACGCTGACCACGGTCTATTCGACGACCGACGCGATCGAGAAGCTCGTCGCCGACGCCGATCTCGTGATCGGCGCCGTGCTGATCCACGGTGCCGCTGCGCCGAAACTCGTCACACGCGAAATGGTTCGCTCGATGAAGGCGGGTGCGGTGATCGTCGACATCTCGATCGACCAGGGAGGCTGTTTCGAGACGAGCCGACCCACCACCCACGCAGAGCCGACTTACGTCGTCGACGACGTCATTCACTACTGCGTCACGAACATGCCCGGTGCCGTACCGCGCACCTCGACCGTGGCACTGACCAACGCGACGCTGCCCTACATCCGCGAACTCGCCGACTTAGGCGCCGCGCGGGCGCTCGCACGCGATCCGGGCCTGCTGCGCGGCGTCAACGTGCACGCGGGCGCGATTGCCTACGAAGCCGTGGCAAACGACCTCGCGCTGCCGTATCGGCCGTACGCACCCTCGTAGCGACGGCGGCGTCGCCGCAACTCAGCGCGACGGCTCGGCGAGCGCGAGATCGCGGCTGTAAGTGACGTTCATGACGTTGTCGTACCAGCCGCTGACGCGCGAGCTGACGAGGTGCTTCGTCACGTAGAAGTAGAGCGGCAGCACCGGGTGATCGCCGAGCAGCAGTCGCTCGGCCTCCTCGAGCAGCGCGCGCCGCGCGGCTGGATCGACGCTCGCCGAGGCGCGCAGGAGCAGCGCGTCGTAGCGCGGGTTACGGTAGCGAGGCGTGTTGATGCCGAAGTCGCTCTTGAAGTACTGCAGGAAACTGTACGGATCGTTGTAGTCGCCGATCCACGCGAGCCGATAGAGGTCGACGCGACGCGCGTCGATGTCCCGCTGCAGGACCTTGAACTCGACCGCGACGAGCTCGGCCTCGACGCCGAGCGCCTCCTTCCACATCTGCGCGACAGCCACGGCGATCCGGTTGTGGACGTCGCCGCTGTTGTAGCGCAGCTCGAAGCGCAGCGGCCGCGCGCGCGAGTAGCCGGCTGCCGCATAGAGCCGGCGCGCCTCGGCGATCCGCTCCGACATCGGCCGTGCCGCATAATCGAACGACTGGCTGCCATGGCCGTAAGTGCCCGGTGGTACCCAGCCATGTGCGGGCCGCTCGCCGACGCGCGTGACGGTCTCGACCAGCCGCTCGCGGTCGATCACCAGCGACAGCGCGCGGCGCAGGCCGGCCTGGCTGCGAAACGGCTCGCGGTCCAAGTTGAAGCCGTAGAAGTAGGTGCCGAGCTGCGGTCCGATGTGGAGCTCGGCGCCGTGCTCGGCGCGAATCCGGTCGAACTGCGCCGGCGGCACGACGGCGGTCACGTGGATCTCGCCGGCGCGATAGCGGCGGTACTCGGCGGCGGAGTCGGCATTCGATACCCAGCGCACGCCGCCGAGCCGGGTTGCCGCGTCGTTCCAGTAGCGCCGATTGCGCTCGAGATCGATGTGCGAACCCTGCACCCAGCGCACCAGCGTGAACGGTCCGTTGGTGACCGCCTGGCCCGGCCGCATGAATTCGTCCCCCAGACGCGCGAGCGTCGCACGATGCACCGGGAAGGTCGATGGATGCGAGAGCAGACCGGGCAGATAGGGCGCCGGACTCGAGAGGGTGATGATCACGGTGCGCGCATCGGATGCGGCTACGCCGAGCTCGGCGGCCGGCCTGCGCCCGGCGATGATGTCCGGCGCGCCGTCGATCACGTCGACGATCTGCGCATATTGCGAGGCCGTAGCCGGATCGACGAGACGCCGCAGCGCCGCGACGTAGTCCTCGGCGACGACGGCGTCGCCGTTCGACCAGCGCAGGCCCTCGCGCAGCGTGAACGTATAGCGCAAGCCGTCCACGCTGACGTCCCAGCGCTCGGCGGCCGCGGGCACCGGGGCGCCGTCGCGACCCACGGCCGTCAGGCCCTCCAGCACGTCGCGGAGCACGTTCGCCGCCTCGACCGTCCGCGCGCGCTGCGGATCGAGCGAATCGGGCTCGGGACCGTTGCCGCGCACGAGTTGGGGCCCCGCGGTGCGCGCACCGGGCGCCCCGCCGGCGGGCGTTGAGTCGGCACTGCAGGCCGCGAGCAGCCACAGCAGCAGGACCATCGCAGCGAAACGCATCACGACGATTATGACCGACGGTTGGCGCAGGACCCCGATGGACTTGGCGAATTCGCGCTTCTGTGGCCCCCTAGCGTTTCGGGATCGGCAAGACCGATCGGGGGGCGTCATGCAATCACTGTTCGTCGAGGATGTACTGCTCGGTCGCCGCACGGCCATGGGTGCGCTGCTCGGACTGGCGGCCGGCGCGATGCTGGGCCCGACCGTGTCCGCGCAAGTCTCGACCGGTGGGAGATCCCGTGACGCCCACCCGCCGCTCGATTTTGCGAACCCGGTCGACAACCTCTACGCCTTCGGCAAGATCTGGTGCGGCTACGAGAAGCCCGTGATCGGCGGCTTCCACGGCCTCATGTACCTGCGCATGCCCGGCAAGCGCCTGGTGCCCGTGTTCGGCTATACGGGCACCGGCATCATGCTCGCCGAGTTCGATCCCAAGGGCTTCCTGAAGATCAAGTCCCGCGAGACCGGCTACTTCACCGACCTGCGCAGCGGTGAGGTCCTCGAGTACTGGGACAATCCGCTGACGGGCGAGCGCTGCGAGGTCTATCATTTCTACAACGACCTGATCGCCGGCACGCTGACCACCGAAGTGCCGAAGTTCATGTACGGCGCCGAAGGCGATTCGCCGACCGTCATGAACGAAGGCACCGTGTTCCCGGACGCCGACGGCCGCTATCCGTTCCGCCTGCCGTTCTCGCGCTACGGCGACGATCTGATGCTCGAGTGGGACTACGCGCACGAATACACCAATCCCGTGACACCCGAAGGCTGGCCCAGCTACTCGACCGGGCCGCGGATCACGCCGTCGGAGCACTTTGTCATGTACGCCTCGCTCGCCGAGGTCGAGAACCGTGACCTGCCGACCGCGCGCATGCGCGCCGGTTTCACGCGCCTGTCGGAGTGCTGGCCGTTCATGCGCATGGGCCGGCACGAGCAGCGCGGCCTGACGTTGTTCGGCCGGATGCATTCCCACAAGGGCCTGCCCGGCACGGCGGAGGTGCCGCCGAAAGTGCTCGCGTACATCGAGAAGCACGCACCCGAGTACCTGACGCTGCCGGCAGGCTGGGAGTCCGCCTCGGGCAACAAGCGCGTCGAGACCTGGGGGGCGTTCGCCCAGGACGTCCCGCCGGAAACCCCCGGTTACGACTGGAAGGCGAAGGCCCAGCGACCGGCCGGCTTCCGCGGGCCGCCGACCGGACTCGGGCGGCGCGGCTACGGCGGCTGACCCGGTAACGGCCACCGGGCCGGGATGAGCGAGGGGCGCTGGGAACACTTCGCGCATGGCGCCGACATCGGCGTCCGCGGCTACGGTCCGACCAAGGCGGACGCCTTCGCGCAGGCCGCGCTGGCCATGACCGCCGTCGTCGCCGAGCCGGCCAGCGTGACACCGCGCGAGACGGTCGCGATCCAATGCGAGGCGCCCGACGACGAGCTGCTGCTCGCCGAATGGCTCAATGCGTTGATTTGCGAGATGTCGACGCGCAGGATGCTGTTCAGCGACTTCGAAGTGCACTTGGACGGCCCTCGGCTCCATGCCACGGCGCGCGGCGAAACGGTCGCACCCGAACGCCATCATCCGGCGGTCGAGGTCAAGGGTGCGACCTACACGGCGCTGCGGGTTGCATACGAAGGCGGCGAGTGGGTCGCGCAGACCGTCGTGGACGTATGAGCCCATGGATCTGAAACGCCTCGTTCGGCGCTCTGCGCAGGAGTGGGAGATCCCGCCGCACGGCGCAATGCGCGTGTCGGCGATCCTGTTCGCGAGCGAGATGCTCGTGCGCGCGATGGACGACAAGGTCTACGAACAGGCGGTCAACGTCGCGACGCTGCCGGGCATCGTGCGCGCGTCGTTCGCGATGCCCGACGCGCACTGGGGTTATGGCTTCCCGATAGGCGGCGTGGCGGCGTTCGATCCGGCCGAGGGCGGCGTGATCTCGGCGGGCGGCGTCGGTTTCGACATCTCCTGCGGCGTGCGCTGCCTGCACACGGGCCTCACGCGAGCGGACGTGACGCCGGTGCAGAGGCAGCTGGCGGAGCTCCTCCTCTCCCGCATCCCGGCGGGCGTCGGCAGCACGGGCCGGATCCGTCTCGATGCGGCGGAGACCGACGCGATGCTCGCCGGCGGCGCACGCTGGGCCATCGAGCGTGGCTGGGGAGAGCCTAGGGATCTCGAACGCATCGAGGAGCGTGGCTGCATGGCAGGGGCGATGCCGGACAAGGTCTCGCTGAGAGCCAAGGACCGCCAGCGCGACGAGATGGGCACGCTCGGCAGCGGCAACCACTATCTCGAAGTCCAGGAAGTGACCGCGGTCTACGACGCGCCGACTGCGCGTACATTCGGGCTTGCGCAGGGCGACGTCGTCGTGATGATTCATTGCGGATCGCGCGGCCTCGGCCACCAGATCGGCACCGAGTTCCTCAAGCGCATGGCGCTCGCCGCCGGCCAGCACGGCATCCGCTTGCCGGACCGGGAGCTGGCCTGCGCGCCGATCGAATCGGAAATCGGTCGCGATTACCTCGGCGCGATGCGCGCCGCGATCAATTGCGCGCTGGCCAACCGCCAGATCCTGACGCACCTCGT
This sequence comes from Gammaproteobacteria bacterium, assembly GCA_037444685.1. Lineage (GTDB taxonomy): Bacteria > Pseudomonadota > Gammaproteobacteria > Steroidobacterales > Steroidobacteraceae > UBA964. The sequence continues at coordinate 180,523 of JBBILX010000004.1, read as the reverse complement.
GCGCGGCGTATTCGCCGAGGTGCTGCCGAAGGCCGACCTGTCACTGCTCTACGACGTGTCGCACAACACCTGCAAGGTCGAAGAGCATCGCGTCGATGGCGAGTCCCGCCGGCTCTACGTGCACCGCAAGGGTGCAACGCGCGCGTTCGGGCCGGGCCATCCCGACATCCCCGAACCCCTGCGCGCCGCCGGCCAGCCGGTGCTGATCGGCGGCTCGATGGGCACGGGCTCCTACGTCCTCGCCGGGACCGTCGAGTCGGAGGCGCTCGCGTTCAGTTCGGCCTGCCATGGTGCAGGGCGCAGCATGTCGCGGCACCAGGCTACGCGCACGTGGTCGGGCCGGCAGGTCGTAGACGCGCTCGCCGCGCGCGGCATCATCGTACGCAGCGCCTCGCTGCGCGGTATCGCCGAGGAAGCTCCGGACGCGTACAAGAATCTCGATGCCGTGATCGATTCCGCCGATGCAGCGGGACTCGCGCGCCGGGTTGCACGCCTGACGCCGCTGATCTGCATCAAGGGCTGACAGCGCCAACCGCCGGTCCGATGAGCACGAGCCTGTCGCAGTTCATCTGGGAGACGCGGTACCGGCATCGCACGGCGACCGGCGCCGAGCAGGGCATCGAGGACTCCTGGCACCGGGTCGCGGCGGCGGCAATGGCGCACGATCCGCGATGCGGCCTACCGCGCTTCCGTGCAACTCGCGTGCGAGAAAGGCGCCTTTCCTGCGTTCGAAAAGGACCTTTACCTGGCGCGCCCCTTCATCGCGGCGCTGCCTATGGAGCTGCGCGCCGAGATTGCTCGCCACGGGATCCGCAACAGCCACCTGACCGCTATCGCACCGACGGGCACCATCAGCCTGCTCGCGGGCAACGTCAGCAGCGGCGTCGAACCGATCCGCGCCACAATCATTGAGCGGCGAGTGCGGCAGGCCGACGGCAGTCATCAGAGCATCCGTGCCGACCACTACGCATTCGCCTGCTGGCAGGCGATGCAGACGTCGCAGCGCAATCTGCCATCAGGCTTCGTATTCGGCGATGCGATCGGGGCGCGTGACCAGCTGCTGATGCTCGCCGCGCTACAGCCCTGCGTCGACAGCGGCATCTCGAAGACCGTCTCGCTGCCGCGCGCGGCCACATCGCTCGACGTCTCACGGACCTTCGCACTCGCCCACGAGCTCCGCCTGAAAGGCTGCACCGTGTACCACGAAGGGTCGCGCGCGAGCCTCTTCAGCGAAGGAGACGCCGGTGATCGGAATGCGGACAACCCCTCGATCGCGCACTGCTGTCCGATCGACGACGAGCGGGCCTGAAGTCAGGCCCGCTGCTCTCCGCCCTGGCTGCGCTTCCACAGCCAGTTCAGACTGAATCCGGCCGGCCGGTAATCGCGCGGCAGGTACTCGTCCGGGATCGCTGTCCGATTGCCGTCACGAGCCGCGACGTAATGCGGCGACATGATCTCCACGCCCGCCTCGTTGAAGACGTCCTGGATACGGGCGTGCAGCGCCGAGTAGATCTCGCTCATCCGCACCGGCTCGCGCGTGTAGGCGTTGAGCTCGTAGCGCGGGTAGAAATCGTCGAGTCCCGTCTGCAGGACGAAGGGCGCTGGATCGGCGACGACGCCCTCCGTTCGGCGTGCCGCCTCGCAAAGCAGCTCGTGCACCTTGCGCCATGGCACGTCGTAGCCGATCGTGACCGTCGTGTGCAGGACGAGGCCTCGCGAGGCGGCGCTCGACGAGTAGTTGATGATGTGATTCGCAAGCACGAGTGAGTTCGGAATCGTGACGTCCACGTTCTTGATCGTCCGCATCCTCACGACGAACATGTCCTTGCCGATGACGTCACCGACCGTATCGGCGATTCGCACGCGCTCGCCGAGCCGAAACGGGCGCATGTAGGTGAGCACGAGTCCCGCGATGATGTTGGCCACGGCCGACGCCGCACCGAGCGAGACCATGACGCCGAGCAACAGCGAGATGCCGCGGAATCCCTCCGACCCGGAGCCGGGCAGATACGGGAAGGCCGCGATGGCGGCGAAAGCCAGTATCAGGAAGCGGACGATCTGGAACGTGGGCTGCGCCCATTCGGGGTAGAAAGCTGCGAAACTGACTGCACCACGTTCGACCTGCTGGAACACCCAGCGTGCGGCACGGATCAGGTAGCGCGTCACGATCACGATCAAGACGAGATTCAGCGCCTTGGGCAGGTAACCGAGCAGGCCGCCGCCGAGCCAGAGCAGCGCTTCCGACCCGAGCTCTACCAGACGCTCGGCCGCACCGCGGGTCCATGGAAAGCGGCTCAGCACGAACTCTGCGCAGAAATACAGAGCGACGACGACGATCACGATTGCGACCAGGCGCGCCAGCGCAGCGAGGGCGCTGGCGACCGCGGACGGCGCCACGACCTTTGACAGACGCGGTCCGAGCAAAGTGGCGAAGCGACGTTCCGCGAGATGGACACGTTGCGTGAGCCGGCGCAGCGCCGCCAGCAACAGCCAGCAGAACGCCGCGAAGAGCAACAGCGCGACGACGGACAGCAACGCCGAGGCCAACAGCTGCCGATAGCCACGGTCTTCGCGATCGCGAGTGATCGCCGCGGCCAGCACGAGCTCCCGGTCGGCAGCGAGTTGGGCGCGCGTGCGCCCGGCGGCGCGCGCCTCCTCTTCCGTGATGGTCAGCAGCAGGTGCGTTCCGAGCAGCAGGTCGGTCGAGTCGCCGCGGTCGATGGTGCGCAGGCTGTCGAGTCCCGCGTCAGCATCCTCGGCAGCGGCTGCGAGTCGCCTCTCGATCGCTGCCGCTCTGGCGGCGCTGTCGAGCGCGCCAATCCCCCTGTTAAGATCGAACAGCGTCACGCCGCGAAAACGCACCGGCACGGGCTCTGCCGCCTCGGTCGCTTCCGTGGGCGCAGCCTCCTGCGCGGCCAACGCGACAGGTGCGAGCGCCAGCGTGAGCAGCGTGCACAGCGACACCCATAGACTGCCGACCGACCTGCACAACGGCCAATGCATTCATGAACGTTCGCCGATGCCTCCCGCCACTGTCAATGCGTTGGCTCGCCGGCGCATGGCTTACCGGCGCTCTGCTTGTCGGCTGCGACTCGCAGGCGACGACGCCATCGGCGACCGGGACCCGCGAGCCTGTTTCGCTGCTTGTCTTTCCGGAGCAGCTCGAACTGCAGCCGCGCGCAATCGCGATTCTGCAGGTACAGGCCGACGATCCGGCTGGCAAGCCAGTCGGCGGCGCCACCTTCTCGTTCCAGAGCGATGATCCCCGACTCGCCTCGGTCGACGATCGTGGCCGGGTCGTCGCGCTCGGTCCGCTCGGCACGACTCGCATCATCGTCACCAGTGCCCGGCTCCAGCGCTCGGTCGCTGTCCGTGTCGTCGCCGGCCCGCCGGTGGCGCTCACGCGTGTGGCGGGCGATGCCCAGCGCGTCATCGCCGGCAACGCGCTCGCCGAAGCGCTCGTCGTACGAGTGACCGACGCCGCGGCCAACGCGGTGGCAGGCGCGCCGGTCCGGTTCGCGATGGCCGGCGTGGAAGACGGCTTCTTCGAGACACGCACGGACGGCGAGGGCCTTGCCCGCTGGCAGCCGCCGTTGCCGACGACAGCCGGACCGCTGGCGATCATCGTCACGCTGATCGCCGCGGGCGGCGAATCCACCCCGGCGACCGTGGGTTTCGAGCTCGTGATCGAGGCCGCCCGAGCCGCGCTGCTGCGCGATGTCAGCCCCAACCCGGCAAAACCGGCGGCGGCACCGTCGACGCCGCTGAGCGGCGCAGTGCGGGTCACGGACCTTTACGGCAATCCGCGACGGGACGAACCAATCGAGTGGGTCGCGGGCCGCGGCTGCGGCGCGCTCGTCGCGAGCGATGCGACCACGGACGCCGATGGGCTGGCCAAGGTGAGCGTGCAGCCGCCTGCGCGGTCGCCGCGCACCCCCTGCAGACTCACGGCGCGGATCGATGACGGCCGTCTCGAGACCGCGGTGAGCCTACACTGAGAGGCGGGTCAGCCGCGCAGCCTGGCGTGACATCGCCGCTCTGAGCGAGGCGGCTCGCGACCGAGTGGCGCGCATCCACGCGGCGTCACTGACGGAGAATTCGACTCTTCGTTGCAGGCGACGCAGGCGCCGCGTGTCCTCGCCCGGCGGACGAAGTCCGATGCAGCGATCGATCCAGCGATGGATCTCGTCCCGCAGTGGCACCGCTCGATCCTGCGCGATGTCGAAAATCTCGGCGTCGTAGCCGAAGCGGGCGGCCCGGAAACGGTTCACGGGATAGACCTCGTAGAGGCGCCGGACGTCCACGTGCGGGCGCCGCGAGCCCAGCCAGACTGCGCAGGCACGCGCGAACACCGCCAGATCGACGGCGTGCTCGATCGACAGCGGCGTATCCATGACCCGCAGCTCGACGGTGCCGAACTCGGGTTTCGGGCGGATGTCCCAGTAGAAATCCTTCATCGATTCGACCAGTCCCGTCGCGCGCATGCGCTCGAAATAGCGCGTGAATTCGGCCCAGTCGTGGACGGCCGGCATGTGGCCGCTGAGCGGAAAGGCACTGACCACGTTGACCCGCGCGCTCTGGAACGCCGTGTCGACGCCGCGCTGGAAAGGCGATGCCGCGGTCAGCGCGATGAAGTGCGGCACGACCTGTCCGAGCGCGTGCGTGAGGTAGACGGCCTCGTCGAGATCGGCGACACCAATGTGCACGTGCTGACCGAAAACGGTGAACTGCTTGGCGAGATAGCCGTAGGTTTCGTAGATCCGGTTGAACCGCTCGGCCGGATGAATGTCGCGCAGGTGCCAGTCGCGAAACGGATGCGAACCGCCGCCGCATGGCATCGCCCCGAGAGCCCGGCTTTCCCGGCGCAGCAGCCGCGCGAGCGCGAGCAGATCCCTCTCGAGCGTCGAGGAGGCGCGATGAACTTCGCTGTTGAGCTCGATCATCGACTCGGTGATCTCGCCCTTGATGCGCTCCGACCCTTCGTGCGCCTCGAGCCGTCGCAGCAGCCGCGAGGCGACCGATCGCAGATGGCCGTCGGTCGCGTCGATGAGCATGAGCTCGAGTTCGACGCCGAAGGTCGGCCAGCGGTGTCGGAGCCGCGGACGACGCTTCATTCGCGTCCGCTCGAGGACGCTTCGGCGCGCGGCATCAGCACGAGAAGCTGATCGCCACGCTCGATCCGTGCGTCGGGTTCCCAAAAGCCGATGACACGTCCGTCGCGCTGCACACGCAGCGCGATGCCGTCGGCGAGTTCGGTCGGTCGCCGTCCGAGATCGGCGTCGGTGGCCGCGCGCGGCACGAGCAGCACCCGGCCATCCACGGTCAACAGGTCATGGATGTATTCCGCGACGCGCGAGGTCTCGATCGAGTTGGCCATCAGCACGCCGCTCAGCGTCGACGGGCAGATCGTTGCCGAGGCGCCGGCGTGGTGCAGCAGCGGCTCGTTCTCCGCCTCGCGCGCCAGCGCCACGATGCGCAGCGCCGGCGCCAGGGCGCGCAAGGTCAGCAGGACGAGTGCGGTCGTGTCATCGCGACCCATCGCGACGATGGCCGTCGCCGCATCGCGGACCCTCGCACTATCGAGCACCGCTTCGCGCGTCGCGTCGCCGCGCAGGCCGACGTGGCCGCGCTGCGCGGCCCCGATCACTGCCTCCTCGGCGATATCGATGACGACGATCTGCGCCGGTTCGGTGCCGCGGCGCACGAGCTCGGCGGCCGCGCTGCGGCCGCTCAGTCCAAAGCCGCAGATGACCGTGTGGCCGCTCAGTTCCGCCTGTCGCATCCGCATGCGTACGTCCTCGATGATCCGCTGCACGACGAACTGGTAGGCCGTGCCGACGAAGATCGCCCAGAGCAACAGCCGGACCGGCGTGACGAGGAGCGCGTCGGTCAGCCGCGCCGCGTCCGATACCGGCACGATATCGCCATATCCGACGGTCGTCAGCGTAATCAGCGAGAAATAGATCGTGTCGCTGATCGAGACGACTCCGTCGAGATTGTCGCGCAGACCGTCGCGATGGAGGATAAACACCATCGTCACCGCCGCAACCAGCGCTAGCGCCAGCGCGGCGCGCGCCAGCAGCGAACGGCGCGCTGATACGGGCCTGCCGAAGTACAGCCGGCGACCGCCTTGCTCGGACTGATCCAGGGCCTGCCAGGCGCGCCGTGGCGCCTGTATCGTCCTGCGCAGTGGTGCTGGATCCGCCATCAGCCCACAGTCCGCCGCCACGCTGGGTTCTCGACCCGCCGTGCAGGGGACTGCGGGACGCGCGGCCCGAGACCTGATCCTGGGTCCATCGCGGCAGACTAGATCCCTCGACGTCGTCACGCAATGCAGCAGGGCGTGGCACACTCTGCGCCTGCTGCACGAGGTGCCCGGTCTTGCCCAACGCGCACGCCATCATGGTCATGGTCGTGACGGTCGCGGTCTTCTATCTCTACACGCGACCGTGGATCCGCATGGAGCTCGTCTCGCTGCTCCTGCTCGTCGCGCTGCTGCTGATCTTCTACGTCTCCCCGTTCGTCTCCGACAAGGTTCGCATCACCGAGACGGAAGTGCTGCAGGCCTTCGGCCATCCTGCACTCGTCGCGATCTGCTCGCTGATGATCCTCGGGCGCGGCCTGACGATGACCGGCGCGCTCGAACCGGCCGTGCGCGCGCTCGCGCGCGTCTGGGGGTTGAGTCGCCGGCTCGGGCTGCTCGTGACGATCCTGATGGCCGCCTTGGCCAGCGGTTTCATCAACGATACGCCGGTGCTCGTGCTGATGCTGCCGATGCTGCTGAGCCTCGCGCAGCGCACGGAGTACCCTGCCTCGAAGACACTGATGCCGGTCAATTTCGCGATCCTGATCGGCGGGATGCTGACGAGCATCGGCACGTCCACGAATCTGCTCGTGCTGTCGATCGCGAGCGACCTTGGCATGAAGCCCATGGGCATCTTCGACTTCACGGGCATGGCCGTAATGGCGCTCCTCGTCGCGCTGCCCTACCTCTGGCTCGTCGCGCCGCGGCTGCTGCCAGACACGTCGGCCGATCTGGCGGCCACGTCAAGGCGCTTCCAGGCGCGGATCGTGGTCGTCGCGGGCAACCCGCGGCTGGCCGGCAAGTCGATCGAGCAGGTCGGCAAGCAGCTCGGCCGTCCGCTGCCCGCGATCGCCGTGCTGCGCGGCGAGCGGCGGTTCGAGCCGCAGCCCACCGAAGTGCTGCAGGCGGACGACGTCGTGCTGCTGCAGGACACGCCAGACGGATTGCGGGAACTGTCGGCGGTATTGCAGACCGACCTGTTCGACCGCGATGGAGTCGGTCGCTTCGTCGAGAATGATGCCGGCCGCGACGACGTCAGCCTCGCCGAGGCCGTGGTCGGCAGCGACTCGACGCTGATCGGCCGCACGCTCGGCGAGGCCCGCTTCGCCGAGCGGCACTCGGTCGTCGTCGTCGGACTGCAGCGTGGCACCGAGAGCCTGCTCCGCGATGGGCGACAGGTCGACGAAGTGCCCCTCGCGGCGGGCGACGTGCTGCTCGTCCAGGGCAGCAACGAAAGGCTCGCCAAGCTCAAGTCGGAGCCGCATTTGCTGATGCTCGACAGCAGTCTGCAGCTGCCGCGCTCGCCGCTCGCGCCGTGGGCGCTCGCGATCATGATCGCCGTGATCGTCGCCGCTGCCACCCACTTCCTGCCGATCCACGTCGCCGCCTTCATCGGCGTGATCGCGATGCTCGTGACGGGCTGCGTCAAGCTCGACGGTCTCGGCCGCGCGCTGAGCCTCGAAGTGATCCTGCTCGTGGCCTCGAGCATCGCTCTCGGGCAGAGCCTCGTGAGCACGGGTGCTGCCGCCTGGATCGCCGGAGGCGTGACGACGGTGGTGAACCAGCTCGTGCCCGCCGCACAGGTCGCCGTGTTCATGACCTTCGCGGCCCTGCTGACCAACTTCGTCTCGAACAGCGCCGCGGCAGCGGTAGGCACGCCTATTGCGGTCGCCACCGCCGCAGCGCTCGGCGCGCCCCCGGAACCGTTCGTGCTCGCGATCCTGTTCGGCGCCAATCTGGCCTTCGCGACGCCGATGGCCTACCAGACCAACCTGCTGGTCATGAACGCCGCGAGCTACCGCTTCGCCGATTTCGTCCGGGTCGGTCTGCCCCTCGTGCTGCTGATGCTCGGCACGCTCTCGGTATTGCTCGTCAGGCGGTACGGGCTTTGACGGTCGCGGCACCGCGACTCGGCAGGCCGGCCCTGCTCACTGCTGCCACAAAGCCGGCAGCAGGGCGATGCCGACACCGATCAGCGCCGCGCACGGCCAGCGGAACGGACCCATTCCGTGCCAGATCCGCCCGAGCGGCGAGGCTTGCGATCCGCTGATCGTTGAGCGTGAAGTGCGCGCCGACGCGATGCGCAGCGCATAGATCACGGCACCCGATATCGCCAGACCCGTCAACAGCAGTCCGAGCACAAACCAGAGCACCTTGGTCCACAGTCCGCCGAAGTAGCCGAAATGCAGCGGATCGGCCATCTCGGAGATGCGCTGATGCACGCTGAGTTCCCGGCCATCGACGATGCTGCGCACAGCGCCCGAAACAGCGTCGGTCGTCACGAGGTTGGCGCGTGCGCGCACGAGCACGGCGCGGTACTGCCCTTCGAACCGGAACTCCGCCATACCCGTGCTTGGAAAAACAATCCGCTCGATTCGCAAACCGGGGAAGGCCGCGCGCGCGGTGGCAAGATTTCGCGGCAACAAGTCCACCGCTTGCGCGGTGCTCAGGTCGGAACCGCCACCCGGCGGCGGACCGATACGGGGCGCCGCACCGCCGAGGCTCTCCACCAGGTACCACAGCCCGGTCAGTATTATCAGCAACAGGAACGGTAACGACCAGACGCCGCCGAGCCGGTGCGCATCGCCCCAGGCCCGCCGCGGGCGCCCGAGACGCAGAGGCTTGAAGAAGCCTTGCCACCAGCGTTTGTAGATCACGAACGAGCTTACAAAGGTCGCGAGCAGAACGAGCGCGAGGCTCGAGACCAGCGGCACGCCATAACGGGTCGGCAGCATCAGGTGTCGGTGCAGGTTGCGCAACACGCGCTGCACGCTGACCCAATGACCGGTTCCGAGCAACGCTCCGGTGGATGGGTGAAGGTAGACGAAGCGCGTGCGCTCTTCCCCGGGCGCAATCGTTCTCGATACCACCGCGACCGCCGCGAACCAGGGATCCCTCGGCGCCGACAGCGTCAGGATGCGCGCCTGGGGCTCATGCTGCGCGACCGTACGCGCGATTGCCGGCCAGTTGATCTCGCGTGACGTGACCGTCGCCGGATCGACCCGCATGGCAGGGCGCAGCAGCCAGTCGATCTCATGGGCGAGCACCGCGAGCGTGCCCGTCAGCAGGACGAAACTCAGCAGCAGCGTGAGCTTGAGCCCCGCCCACTGGTGCACCTGCCACAACAGGCGCGTCGCGTTCATGTCGTCACCAGCGACGACTGATCTCGATGAAAGCCTCGCGCGGGGAACCGGGGAAATGCCCGGTCCGGTCTATGAAGCCGCTGGCAGCGTACGTTTCGTCAAAGACGTTGTTGACGCGAAGCAGGGTTCTCCATGAGCCCCGCTCGAGGATCACGGAGGCGTCGGCGACGAAGTAGGGTTGCACGATCTGGTTGCTCAGCGAGCGCCGCACGTCGACGTAATCGCCGCCGACCGCGAGAGCCACCCCGAGGCCCGGGAACTGGTAGCGCGACCAGAAACCCAGCGTATTGCGTGGCGCGTTTGCGAAGCGGTCGCCGACGCTGTTGGTGATGTTCGTGCGACCGTTGGTACGCGTGATGCGCGTGTCGTTGTAGGCGTAAGACAGGGTGCCCACCCAATTGTCGGTCAGGTCGGCCGTCACATCGAACTCAAAACCCTCACTCTCGACCTCTCCGAAGGCGACGAGATCATTGACACCGTCTCCGCCGACGTCGCCACGCGGATCCGCCTGCAGGATGTTGCTGCGGGTGATCTGGTAGACGGCAACGGCGCCCTGGATCCTTCCCTCGCCGAGGTCCCATTTGAGCCCGGCCTCCAGCATCTCGCCCTCGGTCGGGTCGAACGGGCCACCCGCGAGCGGCGTCTGCGAACCGATGCTCTGCGGTTCGAAACTGGTCGCAATCTGTGCATAGGCCGACAGTTCGTCGCGGAGCCGGTATACGACACCGGCGCGCCAGGTCAGCGTATCCGCGTCGAACCGCGTGGCGCCGGAGCGGTCCTCGAACTCGTCGTAGCGCAGCCCCAGCGTCGTGATCCAGCGACCGAGCGTCGACTCGCCGAGCAGGTAGCCGCCCTCACGTCGGGCCGACGTCACACTGAGCGAGAAGCCCGGCAACGCATAGGTGCGCGGATTGCTGACTCCGTAGACCGGCGTGAACAGCGACAGCGGAGTCGGACGTCCGGGCTGGGCGACGTTGGTGCCGGTGACGCTGCGGCCGTAGAAATCGAGTTCGCTGTCGAAGTAATCGACGCCGGCGAGGATCCGATGCGCCTCGGAACCCGCCTCGATGCGCCAGATTCCGCTCGCCGCAACACTCCAGTTCTTCTGATCGCGAATCTGGTCGCGGTACTGGCGGCGCGTCGCATCGGCCCGACCGTCGCCGTTTGAATCGAAAAGTCCGAAGGGCTCGTGATACTGCTGTGTCTCGGATGCGAAGTTGTAACGCAGTCCGAGGTCGAAGCTGAAGGTCTCGCCGACGGTGCCCGTCCACTTGGCCTGCGCGACGTCGGACTGCAGACGCAGGAAGTCCGTCGGCTCGTTGTGGTTCCAGTCGACCGACGTCAGGAAGTTGCCCGCATTGTCGGTCGGCACGCCACGGAGCCGGTTCCCCGGCAGGTCCTGGTCGTAGCGTGCGGCACGCAGGTCGAGCGAAGAGGAGCCGACCGGCACGCGGAGCACGACGTTCGCGATCGACGACTCGTTGCCGGCGTTCCGCCGCGGCAGGTCACGATCCTCGTAGAAGGCCCCGACGCGCAGGGCGGTCCCTCGCGCACCGAGCGGCAGGCTCAGATCGAGCGAGCCGCCGCGACGCGATTCGGTGCCCGCGACGAGGCGGACGTCGGCCGCGAATTCTGCGTCGGGTACGCCCGTGACGTAGTTGAATAGCCCCCCCGGTGCGCCCTGCCCATACAGCATGCCGGCTGGACCCTTGAGGAACTCGACCCGCTCGACGTCGAACAGTTGCGGCACCGAGAAGCCGGCGTACGGATCGCCGCGCAGACCGTCGAAGAAGATCTCCTCCTGACGAAAGCCTCGCGCGGTCACGCCCGCGTAGCTGAAGAAGCTGACACCCGAGAGGTTGCGATAGAGATCGAGCGCGGTGCGAGCGCCCTGGTCGTCGATGAGCTCGGCATTGATGACCTGGAGCGACTGCGACGCTAGTAACGGCGCGATGGGCAGCCGGCCCGTTGTCGTCTCGGTGACACGGTAGAGCTGCTGCGCGCGCGCTGTGATGACCACCTCGGCGAGCGCCGGCTCAGCCGGCTCCTGCGCCTGCGCGTGAACGTGCTGCGGCAGAACCAGCGCTACCAGCATCAGTGCGGGGGAAAGCGAGCCAGCGCCCGCGCGGAACGTGCTCAACGTCATCATTGATTCGATCCCCTCATCCGCTCAATGCAGTCGTTGCGGGCCGGCGAGCAGCGCCTGGCCCGTCACGCAAGTGACGCGCAGACCGACCGACCCGAGCGAGACAGCGAGCTCGGCGAGCGCGGCCTGCAGCGTCCGCAACTCGCGGGGCGGTACCCAGCTCGCAACGATTTGTCGTGCCCGCCCATCGCAGGCGCAGAGGCGCCGATCGGCCGGCCGCGCCTGCAGGGCGTCGAGCACCTCGATAAGACCGTGTTCGTCGCGCCCGAGCGTCACGTCGGCGCTGTTGCGAAAGTCGAGTCGACGGCGTGCGCCACTCGCGATGACGCCGAGCACGCGGTCGAGCGCGACGAGCGCCTCCGGCGCGCCGACCTGCCGGAAGGCCTCCTGCAGCCGCTTTGCCGCGTACGGATCGGCACTGCCGGCCCTGACCCACTGCCGCGCGGCCCAGACAACGAACTGTGCCGCAAAACCGAGCTCCTCGAGCCGCCGCCCCGCTGCCGAGGTCATGGCTGCGCCACCAGCGACAGCGGTTGCGTCGCCTTGTCGATCACCGCGCCCGCGAGCCGCCTGCGCTCGGCGAGTGGCTGCGAGGCGTCGTCGGCGAACTCGAGCAGCGAGTTCATGATCGGCACGCCATCGACGTCGAGCTCGATCACGACGCCCGGTGCGGCCGCGAGACGCCGCGTCCACTCGTTGCGGATGGCGGCCCAGTACTCGCCGGTCCGCTCCCAGTATCGACGCGCAGCGCTGAAATCGACGTCCGCAACCCGTCGGTAGGTGTTGATGCCGGTCTCCTTGACGATGAACGGCTCGGTCGTGTTGCGACGCAGGTCGAGCTTGGTGTTGTCCTGCGCATGGACCCAGCCCCAGGGCGTCACGATGTGGCGATTGACGCCGACCAGGACGTCGTAGTCGTCGCGCGTCGTGTGCTCGCGGCGCGGCAGCGGCCGCCAGGTCGAGTCCGAGACCCACTCGGAGACCGCGCCGCGATGCTCCCAGCGGCCGGCACTCGCGTAGCGCGGGCTGTCGTCGACCTCGTAGACCGTCTGCACCCAGCGCCCCGCGGCTTCCTCGGGCGCGAGCTGCCGCCACTGCCAGCGGCGCTCGCCGCGAAATTCGAGGAGCGCCCGGTCCTGCCAGGTCCAGTCCTGCCGCCAGTGCTTGATCACGCTGTGGTGACGCGTGTCGACGAGCAGGTGCTGCAGCACGATCCGAGTTGGACTGTCCTCGACGACGACGACGAGTTCCGTGCCGGCCGAAGTCTTCGGCGCGCGGGGCTCGTAGCCCGAGCGCAGCGCCACTGTCTCGTCGAACTCGAACGTGACGCGGTGCTCCCCCGCCATCGCAAGGATCGCGGCGCGGTCGGCGGCCGGAGGCGTCGGGGCGGCGTTCGCGTGCGCCTCGGCGACGTCAGCAACCGCTGCAGGGGCCCCCAGCAGGGGCAGTACGGCGAGTGTCAGCAGTAGGTGTCGGTGCGGATTCATCGCAATCCTCGTTGCGTCGGGTCAGAAAGTCAGACGAAGCTGCGCGCCGAGGCTGCGCCCCGGCCGCGTATAGAAGTCGATCGAGGGATCGTCCTCGCGTCGGCCGCGCACGTCGGCCCACTCCCAGTACTTGCGGTCGGTCAGATTGAACACACCCGCGTTGAACGTGACGTTCGGGCCGACCCGCCAGTCGGCGAGCAGGTCGAGGTTCACGTAACCAGGTGGCGCGAAGAACGGTCCTCCGGACTGGTCGATGCGATGCTTGCGCTCGACGGCGATCGTGACGAGTTCCACGCCCCAGCGACCGCCGGCCGGGCGGTACTCGAGGCCGACCACGGCGCGCGCCGGATCGACCGTGTTGAGCGGCGCATCGGCATTGCGGTCGTCGCCCTCGCTCCAGCTCAGCGCGCCGCGCAGCCGCAGCCCCGGTAGCAGCCGCTCGAGTGGCCACGCGGCCTTGAGCTCGACACCGTGGATCTCGACGTCGCCGAGATTGCGCGACTGGAACACCGTGAAGCCCGTGCCGGGCTGGATGCCGACGAACGAGAACGACTCGATGAAGTCGTCGAACCGGTTCGTGTACACCGACACGGCTGCGAAGGCGGCGCCGCTGACCCAGCGCAGGCCCGCCTCGAGGTTGTCGCTCGTCTCGGGTCGCAGGTCGGGGTTCGGCAGCGCGGTGTAGCGGCCGATGAAGTTCGTGAAACCGACGTTGACGTCGCCGAACGGCGGTGCGCGAAAGCCGGTGCTGTAGCTCGCGAACGCCACCAGACGCTCGGTCGCGCGCCAGACGAGTCCGAGCCGCGGTGAGACGGTCGTGTCTTCGAGAGCGGTCGGCGTGATCCCGGGATTGTCGGCGGCGAAAATCGCATCGACGGTCGGATCGAGCTCATACCGGTCGACACGCAGCGAGGGCATCAGCGTCAGCGCGCCGAGGGTCAGCTCGTCCTGCAGATAGAGGCCGATCTCGCGGGTGCGAGTCAGCGGGGTGTCGCGCACCGGGAAGGTCTCGATGCCGACGAATGGCGAGCGGACGCCGGTAGCGCGGTTGAGCTCGAAGCCATCGCGCAGCTGGTCGATATCGGTCTGCAGGAATTCCGCGCCGAAGGTCAAGTCATGCGTCCAGCGACCCGCGGTCAGCGACTTCCGCAACGTCAGTTCGCCGCCGAGCGCGCCTTGCCCGAACCGGAACACGCGCTCGCGCAGCCGCAGCGAAGACGTCGCCCCACTCGTGACTTGCCGCTCCTCGCTCGTGTACTGCTCGGTCTCGCTGTCTTGGCGGTACAGGCGCCACTCGCCACCGTCGAGCCAGGGCAGCCCGAGCTCGCGGAATTCTTGCTCGAGCGCGATCCGGCGGCGCTGTTGCGCGTCGTTGCCGAGCAGCGACAGCACGGTCAGCGTCGGGCTCGACGTGCGGGCGTTGACGACGTCCGAGAACACGTCGGTGCGCGTCTGCTCGAGCGTCAGGCGCAGCGTCTGGCCGGCCGTCGGCTGCCAGACGGCCTTGCCGAGGAAGGAGTCGGCATAGCCATCCTGCGGATTGGGCGTCGTGCGCAGTGGGCCGGCCGAATCGTTGCGGCCCTGGTTCTCGTACTCGCCGGTCTCGCGGCGCGTATAGGCGAAGAGTCCGGACCACTGCGTGCCGCGCAGCGCGAAGGCGGCGGTGCCCGCCAGCGCGTCGTCCTCCTGTCCGTAGCCAAGCTTCAGCGTGCCGCCGAAACGTTGCCCGGCGCGCAACAGGTCGTCGGGGTCCTTGGTCGTCATGGCGACGACGCCACCGAGCGCGTTCGAGCCGTACAGCGAGGAGGCAGAGCCGCGCACGATCTCGACTCGCTCGAGCAGATCGACGTCGATGCCGTCGCGCGTCGCGTTCGAGAAGCTGCCGATCGCGAAGGCCTCGGGCAGGCGCACGTCGTCGACTTCGAGCAGGACGCGGTTGCCTTCGATGCCACGGATGTTGAAGTCCGTGAGGCCAAAGCGGCTCCGGGCATTGCGGACCGAGACGCCCGGCTCGTAGCGGATCAGGTCCTTGATGTCGGAAACGAGCTCACGGGCGATCCGCTCGGCATCGATGACTGCGACGGTCGCGGGCACCTCGAGCAGGGTGCGGGGCGTCTTGGTCGCCGTGATCGTTACCTCTTCGAGTTCCGAGGGGTCAGAGCGATCGGCGGCGCGAGCCGTCGCGACGGCGGTCGCGACGACGGCCAAGGCGACGAGCGGGCGGACGGACAAACGAGCGGACAGGCGCATTCAACCTCCAGTGGCGTGGCCAGGCGCGCCGCACGGCGCACCGGTTTCTGGCTGGCTGAACGGGTCGGGAGAGAGCGAGCCCGTCGGCTGGCGAGGGGGGATCGGTCACTTGGTCAGGATCAGCTTCTCGTGCCGCGTGCGCCGCAGTCGGTATTCGACCCCCTCGTGCTCGATGCGGATCTCGCGGCTGCTACCGAAAAGGTCGCGGCTGCGCAGCCGCCTGGGTGCGGCACTCGGGCGGGTCGCGGTCCCTTGCGACGGAGCGACGGGGATCTTCCGTTCCGATTCGACCATAAGCAAACGATAATTATTCGCATTAGCGCCTGTCAATACCAGCGCGTCCGCAGCCTGGTCAGAGACTTGTGGCCGGTGGAGGCGTCGCTTCGGCAGACAGCCGACGCATCGGGGGTCAGGCGGCCCGGTCCGCCCGCTTCTTGAGCCAGATCAGCAGGATCGAGATCGCCGCGGGGGTGATGCCGGGAATCCGGGCGGCCTGCCCGAGGGTCGACGGGCGCGCGGCCGCGAGCTTCTGGCGGACTTCGTTCGACAGTCCGTGGACCGCCGTGTAGTCGAGCTCGTCGGGCAGCCGCGTCTGCTCGTGGCGGCGCTGCCGCTCGATCTCCTCGTGCTGCCGCTCGATGTAGCCGCTGTACTTGGCGATGACCTCGAGCTGGGTGCGGACCTCGCGCGGCAGCCGGTCATCGAGCTGCGCGAAGTCCGGGCCGGCATCGAGACCGAGTGCGCGGACCAGCTCGTCGAGATGGTCGTAGCCGACCTCGGGGCGCCGCAGCAGCTCGAGCAGGGTCAGCTCGCGCGCGAGGGGCCCGCCGAGCACGCGCGCGGCCCAGTCGGCGACCGCGGCCGGCCGGACCCGCGTGGTCTCGAGCCGGCGTCGCTCGGCAGCCACGCCGGCGCGCTTGCGCGTGAAGAGGTCCCAGCGCTCGTCGTCGACGAGCCCTAGCTCGCGCCCGAGCGGCGTCAGACGCAGGTCCGCGTTGTCCTCGCGCAGCAGCAGTCGGTGTTCGGCGCGGCTCGTGAACATGCGGTACGGCTCGTTCGTGCCGCGCGTGGTCAGGTCGTCGATCAGGACGCCGAGATAGCTCTCGCTGCGCGCCGGCAGCCAGGGCTCGCGCTCTGCGACCGCGAGCGCCGCATTGATGCCGGCCACGATGCCCTGTGCCGCGGCCTCCTCGTAACCGGTCGTACCGTT
This sequence comes from Gammaproteobacteria bacterium, assembly GCA_037444685.1. GTDB lineage: Bacteria > Pseudomonadota > Gammaproteobacteria > Steroidobacterales > Steroidobacteraceae > UBA964. The sequence goes on along the minus strand of JBBILX010000004.1, from coordinate 163,983 downwards.
GATCTGGCCCGCGAAATAGAGCCCAGCGACCGTGCGCGTCTCGAGCGAAGCGTGCAGGTCGCGGGGATCGAAATAGTCGTACTCGATCGCGTAGCCGGGCCGCGTCAGATGCGCGCGCTCGAACCCGGGGATGCTCCGCACGAACTCGACCTGCACGTCGTAAGGCAGACTCGTCGAGATGCCGTTCGGGTAGACCTCGTGCGTGTCGAGCCCCTCGGGCTCGATGAAGATCTGGTGCGAATCCTTGTCCGCGAACCGATGCACCTTGTCCTCGACCGACGGGCAATAACGCGGGCCCACGCCCTGGATCACTCCAGTGAACATCGGCGAGCGATCGCAGCCGGCACGGATGATCGCGTGGGTTCGCGGCGTCGTCTTCGTGATGTGGCAGGGCACCTGGCGCGGGTGGTCGCTGGCGCGGCCGAGGAAGGAGAACACCGGCAGCGGCGCGTCGCTGTGCTGCACGGCGAGTCGCGAGTAATCAATGCTGCGGCCGTCGATGCGCGGCGGCGTCCCGGTCTTGAGCCGCCCGACGCGCGGCATCCGCTCCCGCAGCCTCGCGGCGAGCGCATTCGACGGCGGATCGCCGGCCCGGCCACCGGCGTGGTTCTCGAGACCGACGTGGATGCGGCCACCGAGGAAGGTGCCGACCGTGAGCACGACGGCGCGCGCGTCGAAGCGTACGCCGGCCATCGTCACGACGCCGCGCACGCGATCGCGCAGGCCGTCGGACTCGATCACGAGATCGGCGACCTCCTGCTGGAACAGCGCGAGGTTGGGCTGATTCTCGAGCAGCGCACGGATCGCGCGCTTGTAGAGCTGGCGGTCGGCCTGCATGCGCGTCGCGCGCACGGCCGGACCCTTGCTCGCGTTGAGCACGCGGCACTGGATCGCGGCGCGGTCGGCGGCACGTGCCATCGCGCCGCCAAGCGCGTCGATCTCGCGGACGAGATGTCCCTTGCCAATGCCGCCGATCGCCGGATTGCAGCTCATCTGACCGAGCGTCTCGATGCTCTGGGTCAGCAGCAGCGTGCGCCGGCCCATCCGCGCGGCCGCGAGCGCGGCCTCGGTGCCGGCGTGACCGCCGCCGATCACGATGATGTCGAAGTGCCGATCGCCGCTCATGGGGGCAGGGATTCTACACCGCGCTCGCGTACCATCTGCGCATGCTGCCCTCCCCCACCCTGCCGCCCCGCCGGCTGCTGCCCCTGACGCTCGCCGCGCTCGCGATGCTCGCCCCGGCGGTGGGCCGCAGCAGCCCGCCAGCCGATGATGAGGGCGACGCGGCGCTCGCCTGGCAGGCCTGCCGACTCGAGCACCGCTCGCGGCTAATCTCGATCGAGGCCCAGTGCACGCGCCTGCGCGTGCCCGAGGACGAGCAGCGGCCCGCCGGCCGCCAGATCGAGCTGTTCGTTGCGCGCGTGCCGGCGGTCAGCGGGCGCAAGGCGCCCGATCCGCTGCTGCTGATCGCCGGCGGCCCAGGCATGGGTGCGAGCGAGATGTACCCGGGCGTCGCGCCCGCATTCGCACGAGTGCGGCGTGAACGCGACCTGATCGTCGTCGACCAGCGCGGCACCGGCCGTTCGCAGGCGTTGCACTGTGAACAAGCGCCGGAGACCGAACTTGGCGGCGATCGCGACGCGTTTCGAGCGGCTGCACGGCGCTGCCTGCAGTCGCTGCGACCGCGCGCCGACCTGCGCCAGTACACGACGAGCGTCGCGGTTCGCGATCTCGAGCGCGTGCGGCGTGCACTCAGCGTTGCACGCTGGAACGTCTACGGCGTTTCGTACGGCACGCGCGTCGCGCAACACTACCTGCGTCGTCACCCGGACCGGGTCCGCAGCGCAATCCTCGATGGGGTCGTCCCGCCCGGTCTCGCGCTCGGCCCGGACATTGCGCTCGACGCGCAGGCAGCTCTCGAGCGCATCCTCGCGCGTTGCGCGCGCGATGCGGCCTGTGCGAAACGCTTCGGCGATCCGCGCGCGCACTACGAGGCGCTGCGCGCACGGCTGCGTGCGCAACCGATCGACCTGCGCCTGCCCGATCCGAGCACTGGCGAGCCCCGGCCGCTACGTTTCGGCGCCGAGCAGCTCGGCGCCGTGCTGCGCCTGCAGAGCTACTCGGCGACCACCGCCTCGCTGCTGCCGCTCGCGCTGCACGAAGCGGCGATGCGCGCCAACTTCACGCCGCTCGCGAGCCTGTTCACGCTGTCGTTGCGCGACGTCGCCGACAGCATCGCGGCCGGCATGCACCACAGCGTCGTCTGCACCGAGGACCTGCCGTTCGTCGACGCGGACGAAGTCGACCGCAAGCGGCTCGCCGCGACGTACCTCGGCACGACTCAGCTCGATGCGCTGCAGGATCTCTGCGCGTTCTGGCCGCGCGGTGTGCTCGACGCCGATCTGCGCACGCCGCTGCACAGTGACGTGCCAACGCTGTTGCTGTCGGGTGCCGACGATCCCGTGACGCCGCCGTCGAACGCCGAGCGCGCGATGCAGGGCCTCGCGCGCGTCCGCCACCTGATCCTGCCGGGCCAGGGCCACGGGCAGATCACGGCGCCCTGCATGGACCGCGTCGTCGCCGCCTTCATCCGCGATCTCGATCCGGCGGGCCTCGATGCGCGCTGCCTCGCCTCCGTGCGGCCTGCACCGTTCTTCACGACGCTCTCGGGTCCCGCGCCGTGATCGAGGCGCACGGACTCGCGAAGCGCTTCGGCGTCGTGCAGGCGGTCAGCGACGTCTCGTTCACTGCCCGCGACGGCCTGATCACGGGCCTCGTCGGCCCCAACGGGGCCGGCAAGTCGACGACGCTGCGCATGCTCTACACGCTGCTGCGGCCCGATGCGGGCACGGCGCTCGTCGACGGTCACGATGTCCGCACCGATCCAGAGGCCGCGCGGCGCCGCCTCGGCGTGCTGTCGCACAACGCGGGCCTCTACCCGTCGCTGACCGCGCGCGAGAACATCCTCTACTTCGGTGAACTGCAGGGCATGGCGCGCGCCGAGCGCGAGCGCCGCGCCGACGAGCTCATCGAGCTGCTCGAGATGCAGGAGTTCGCCGACCGTCGCGCCAAGGGCTACTCGCAGGGCCAGCGGCTCAAGACCGCTCTCGCGCGCGCCCTCGTGCACGAACCGCGCAACGTGGTCCTCGACGAGCCGACCAATGGCCTCGACGTCATGGCCGTGCGCAACCTCCGCGCACTGCTGCTGCGCCTGCGCGCCGCCGGCCACTGCGTGCTGTTCTCCTCGCACGTGATGCAGGAAGTCGCCGGTCTCTGCGACGAGATCGTCGTGATCGCACACGGTCGCGTCGTCGCGGCCGGCACCGCCGCCGCGCTGCTCGAGCAGACGGCCTCGGCTTCGCTCGAGGAGGCCTTCGTCGTGCTGGTCGAGGACGGCCGCGCATGAAGACGCTGCTGACGGTCTTCCGCAAGGAGTTCCTCGAGAACCTCCGCGACCGGCGCACGATCCTCTCCGCCCTCGTCTTCGGGCCGCTGTTCGGTCCGCTGCTGCTCGCGCTGACGCTGCAGCTGTCACTGTCGCGGAACGAGGCGATCGCCGACGAGCCCATGGCAGTCGCCGTCACCCATGCCGAACGGGCGCCGAATCTCATGGCCTTCCTGCGCGAGCGGAACGTCAGCATCGAGGAGGTCACGCTCGACGATGCCGGCGCGCGGGCCGCGATCCTCGACCGCGCGCACAAGCTCGTGCTCGCCGTGCCGGAAGACTATGGGGCGCGGCTCGCAGCCGGGCAGCCGGCGCCGCTGCGGCTCTACGCCGACAGCTCGGACCTGTTCAACGACCGTGTCGGCGATCGGCTCCGGACACTGCTGTCGCAGCACGCGCAACAGATTGCCCAGCTCCGGCTGCTTGCGCGCGGCGTCGATCCACTCGTGATTGCGCCCATTGCGGTCCAGGACGTCGACGTCGCGACGCCGCGCAGCCGCGCCGTGCTCGCGCTCGGGGTGCTCAGTTACCTGATCATCATCGCGATGCTGATGGGCGGCATGTACCTCGCGATCGACGCGACAGCCGGCGAGCGTGAACGCGGCTCGCTCGAGCCGCTGTTCACTACGCCAGCGTCGCGTTCGCTGATCGTCTACGGCAAGGTGCTCGCCACGGCCGCCTACATGCTGATCTCGCTCGTGCTGACCGTGCTCGCCTGCGCGATCGTCGTGCGCTGGGTACGGCTCGAGGACTTCGGCATGAGCGCCCAGCTAGACGCCTCGACCACGCTCGCGCTGATCGGCGTGACCGCGCCACTGATCCTGACCGGCGCCGGCCTGATGACCGTCGTCGCCTCTTTTACGAAGAGCTATCGCGAGGCGCAGACCTGGCTCGGCGTCGTACTGCTCGTGCCGACGCTGCCGCTCGCGTTCGTGACGCTGCTCAATCTCAAGCCGACCCTGCCGCTGATGGCCGTACCCTCGCTGAGCCAGCACTTCCTGATGACGGCGCTGCTGCGCGGCGACCCGATCGATCCGCGCGCGGTCGCGATCTCGGTCGGCGTGAGCCTTGCGCTCGGCATCGCGTTGTCGTGGCTCGCGGCCCGGCTCTACCGTCGCGAGGCCATCCTCGGCTGACGCGACGTACGCGCTATTACGGATGGCGACGCGCGGGGCGGCGCGCTACTCTCTTTCTAACGAACTCGAGCTGGCGCGCGAGCTTCGAGTCTTGGCGGAACCGATCGTGCAGCAGGAACTGTCGACCTTTGTCCCGGCAGCCGTCCGCGCCGTCCCAGCCAGCCGACCTTTCAGCTGGCTCGCCCGCGGCTGGCAGGACCTGCGGCGCGCGCCGGCGGCGTGGCGGGCCAATACGGGTTCGATCGCACTGTTCGGCTTTGCGCTGGCTTTTGCACTGATCTCGTGGGAGCGCATCTCGGCGATTCTGTTCGCACTCTTTTTCGGCGTCGACGCGCCGCCGGTCGAGAACGTCCTGACCGACCTGTTCTTCTCGGGCCGTTATCCTGGTTTTTCGGTGACGTATATCGTGGCCGGCGCCCTGCTCGCGGCGGTCGTCTTCCTCGTCAGCGTCGTGTCGATCCCGATGATGCTAGATCGCGCGGTCGACCCGGTCACGGCCATGACGACGAGCGTTCGAGCGGCTGCTGCTTCGCGCGGCACCATGTTCATCTGGGCCGTGACGATCGTGGTTCTGATCGCGATCGGTTTCGCAACCGCGCTGCTTGGACTCATCGTCATCGTGCCGCTGCTCGGGCACGCCACCTGGCACGCCTACCGCGACCTCGTCGAGTAGCGCGAGTCGTCACTCGACGGGGCAGCCGCCGCGTGCCGCGACAGCAGCGCGCGGAAGCGGTGCAGTTGATCGGTGGCGAACTCGCGCGCCTCGACCTCGAACCGGTTGTCCCAGTAGCCGCGCCGCAGCCACTCCAGAACGTAGCGCAGGATCGACAGCTCGCGCGGCTCCCACTGACGCAGCACATGGAAATACTCGTGCAGCACGATCTCGGGGTTCGCGAAGAACTGCTCGGCGCTGCCGCGCAGGTAGATACGCCGCCGGCGCGTCGTCGCGACGATGCGGCCGTGGCACCGTGCATACCACGAGCGCTCGACGATCTGCACGGCATCGACCTCCGGTCCGAACAGCTCGGCGAGCGCCGCCCGCAGCGACGCCGGCAGCGACACGCGGCGGCCCGGCATCCCTACGCGCGCTCCACGGGCGGCGGCTGACACGTCGCGCAGAGGTAGAGCTGCCGCCCCGTCTGCACGATACGCGCGATCGTCGACGCGCATCGGTGACACTGCTGATCCTGTCGATCGAATACGTAGTGGCGGTAGGCGGCATACGACGCGCCGGCCCGACACAGCCGCGCCGCGATCGACGGCGCATTCGTGACGCCGTCGGTGCGCAGCGCGCGCCGCGTGATCGTGAGCGCCGCCTGCGCGAGCCGCCGCCGCTGCGCCGAACCGAGCGCGCCGAGCCGCCACTCGGGATGCAGACCCGCGACGAACAGGATCTCGCTGCGCAGGTAGTTGCCGATGCCCGCCAGGAACGACTGATCCAGCAGCACCGCACCGAGCCGCCGGCGCGCGAAGCGCGGCGCCTCGAGCTGCGCACGGACGGCCGCGAGCGTCGTCGCCGGATCGAGCAGCTCGACGCCGAGTCGCCGCACGTAGGGATGCGCCTCGACGTCCGCCGTCGGCAGCACCTCGATCGACGAGGCGCTGTAGAGCAGCGCCGCGTGCCGGCGCGTCTCGAGCGCGAGACGCAGCTCGCGGTGCGTCTGCGGACGCTCGCCTGCGGGCCCGACCCGCCACTGGCCGTATAGCTGGTTGTGCGTGTAGATCGACTCGCCGCCCGCGAAATCGACGATCAGCGCCTTGCCGCGCGCGCGCACGCCCCGGATCCGCCGGCCCGCGAGCCGCTCGCCCGCCGCGCGCAGCCGCGCAAAGCGGAACCAGACGCGCTGCGCGCGCCGGCCGCGCAACACCGCATCGAGCTCGGCCGCGGCGCGGCGCATTTCCGGTCCTTCGGGCATGCAGGTCTATCACTCCAGTTTGCCAGCGAGTGAACCGCAGATAAGCGTCGACGATCAAGCACCAACCGACGGCGCGCCGACCGCCCTACTTCCCGATGCAGAAGCGCGAGAACCACGGCCGAGCCTTTTGAATCAAGCCTCTCGCGATTCGCCGGTGCGAACGTGTACTCATGCGTGTACTCGAGCTCGGCTCGTCGTGCGGCTCGGGTTCACGATGAGAAGCCGATGACAAGCCGAACACCTTGCGCGCATAGTGAGGGCAGTCAAGCGCGCGCGGCGGCCTTCCTCGCGCCGTGGGATGTCGAAGCCACGGCGGAAGCCCTTCGTGCAAGAAGCTCTTGCGGGAACCCTTCGGTACCACCACGGGCTTGCCTATTCATGGCGTGAATGAATTGAATCCACGCAGTGACGCCGCTGCGGCGGTCTACCTGCCCCTCGAACCCTCCGGAAACTAAAACGGGTATGCGGATTCGTTGATTGACGGGGCGGCCTTGACCGAGTGGCCTGATTTCGGAATGTTCAATTGATAGAGGTGCCGCGATGGCTGCCGTCGAGTCCAAGCCGATCGTTCCGGTCGGCAAGATCAAGAGTTTTGTCCCGTTCGGCCCGAAGTACGAAGTGCGCGAGCCGCTGCGGGCGCTCGAAGACGGCGATTGGATGATCGCGATCCGCATGGTCGAGACCGGCGAGCAGACCGAGTACCGGCTCAGCCGGCTGCTGCAGGACCCCGAGGCGACCTGATGTACGCGGTCCCCTTCGACCAGGTCGTCGCCGACACGGAGCAGAGCCACCCGAAGGGCGTCTCTCAGGCCTACGCCGACATCGGCTCGTCCTCTACCAACGCGGCTTCCGGCGCGTACAGGGCACCCTGTTCGTCACCGACAACGAGGACATGGCCAACCTGTTCCTCGCGATGCAGGACCTGCGGGCACAGCTGTGGTTCCCCTCCTCGGTGCGCGACATCCGTGCCTTCCGGATCGAGCAGTGGTCGGACTTCGCCGCGGTGGTCAAGGGCGGCGGTCGCCAGCAGCGACGCCATGCCCGTCAACTTCCTGAACCTGGCCGCTTACCGCATCGACACCGTCCGCGAGTCAGCGCGCGACTACCACGTCTACTGCGCGGTCGCCCAGCCGGTTGAGCGCTGTCCGCACTGCCAGTCCGGCACCGTTGTCGGCTTCGGCCGGCGCGAGAGGCACCTCAAGGATCTACCGATGCATGGCCGGCGCGTCGGCCTCTACGTCGACGCTCGACGGCTGATGTGCCGAGGCTGCAACCGCACCTTCTACGAGCCCTTGCCCGATCTGGCCGACGGCCGCGAGATGACCTGCCGGCTGGTGCAGTGGATCGGGGTGCAGAGCCTGAAGCGGCCGTTCCTGTCGGTGGCCGAGGACACCGGGGTCGACGAGAAGACGGTCCGGAACATCTTCCGCGACTACGTCAACAAGCTGCAGGCGCAGGTCCGGTTCGAGACGCCGCGCTGGATGGGAATCGACGAGATCCACATCATCCAGCCGCGCTGCGTGATCGCCGACGTCGAGAACAACACGATCGTCGATCTGCTGCCGAACCGGAGCAAGGCAACGGTGGCGACCTACCTCACCCAGCTACCGGGCAAGGAGCAGGTGTGCTACGTCAGCATCGACTTGTGGACGCCGTACCGGGACGCAGTCCAAGCGGTCCTGCCGCAGGCCCGCATCGTGATCGACAAGTTCCACGTGCTGCGTATGGCCAACGATGCGATGGAGCGCACGCGCAAGGCGTTGCGGCAGTCACTCAGCGCCAAGCAGCGGCGTGTCCAATGCACGACCGGTTCGTCCTGCTCAAGCGCGAGCGTGACCTGACCGATCGCGACCGGCTGCTGCTGGATGGTTGGGTCCGGAAATACGAGTTGCTGGGGGCCGCCTATCGTCTGAAGGAGTCCTTCTTTGCCATCTACGAGGCCGGCGGCGCACCGCAGGCGCTGAGTCGTTTCGAGCAATGGCGCAAGAGCATCCCGGCCGAACTCTAAGCGAACTTCAGCGACATCGTGCGTGCCTGGCAGAACTGGCACCCTTACATCCTCAGCTACTTCGAGGACCCGATCACGAACGCCTACACGGAGTCGCTCAACGATCTGATCCGTGTGATGAACCGGCTCGGACGCGGCTACAGCTTCGAGGCATTGCGCGCCAAGATCCTGTTCACCGAGGGGCTACACAAGACCGCCCTCGCACGACCGAAATTCGTGCGCAGCGCCAGCAAGGACGACGCGCTCTACGACTTCATGTTGGGGACCGAGAGGTCGGGCAATGAGCGGCTGAACTACGGGGTCGACCTCGACGCCCTGGTTCGTCGGCTGGAGTCAGGGCTTCTGTAGACCAACGATCAACACTGGCCACCGTCCCTGCGTCTGCGCCGCGCCACGTGCGATCAATCAAACTATCCGAATAGCCGGAGTTTCAAACGTCCCCTGCAAAGCCCGACTGACGCGTAGGTGAGGGGCTGATGCCGACCGGGATGGCCTCGAACTGGCGGCTGACCGTTGTCTTGATGCAGGCTGAACCCGTCGATGTCGGCGCACAGGGGCTGGCGCGCTGCGCTCTCGCGCGGCATCGCACCCCTCAGGCTCAGCACCTTCAACCCGGCGCGGGGCCCGAAGGCGATGCGGTAGGTGATGGCCGCGGCCTGCAGCGGCCGCAGCGTGCGCGCCTGCTCGCCGTCGGCATCCGGCTCGGCCAGGTAGGTCTGGCCCATCTCCTCGACCAGCACGCCCCGGCGCGTGAGCAGCTTCATCAGCCGCAGCACGCGCTGCTGGCGCGGCAGATGAAGGCAGCGTCGGGTCTGCTGCTGGCGTTCGGGGTAAAGGGCGGCGCCGCGGCCGACGTGAGGTTCATCGAGGCGGCACAGTTCATGAACCACCTCGTCAACATCGGCGACGCGCGCACGCTGATCAGCCACCCGGCCAGCACCACGCACCGCCAGCTCAGCGAGGACCAGCAGCGCGCCGCCGGCGTGACACCCGAGGTGGTGCGCATTCCGGTGGGGCTGGAGCACGTGGACGACATCCTCTGGGACATCGACCAGGCGCTGGCGGCCGCCTCGGCCTAGAGGTCTGCGCGGCAGGGATCAGACGCCCGCATCGGTCAAGACACGGGCCCGGTCCTGCCGTCGCGGGGCGCCCGACGCTGGCGACGCCACGCACGTGAAGGGCTCCAGCGGCACGAGCTGACCTCGAAGACCCCGGCGTGCACGCCCGCGCCGGTTCGCCTCGGCCGCCCGCTCAGGGCAGCGTGAGGTCGGTGCTCCGCCCGGCTCGCGTCAGCTGCAGGTTACCGCCCGACGCGGTGACCGCGAGGTCGGCAGGCCGCATCCCGGTCGGGTACGGGACGATGACGACGTCGAACGGACCGGCCGAACGCAAGCGCAAGATGTACTGGCGCTCCTCGAACGAGCGTCCCGTGGCGGCGCGGAACTCGTCGCTCTCGCGCGTCGGGTGGGTAGTGTGGCCCCATTCGCCGAGGAGCGCCTGCGCACCGGTGGACGGCACGTTGACGAACACGTCGAAGTCCACGCCCCATTGCCCGCGGAATCCGAATCGCTGCACCCCGGGCGCGAGCGTGAGGACCGGCCCAGTCGAAGGGGATTCGCTCGCGCCGCGCGGCGGCGTCTGCGCGCCCGCCGGCGTCTCGACCGCACCCTGGGCCATCAAGGCGAGCGACGCGATCTTCATCGAACCGCCGTCCGCCTCGAAGTCGTCCCGGATGCGCAGTGCCGAGGGCCCGCCGCCGACGCGATACGAAATCACGCGCCGCTTCCAGACCATGCCCGAGCTCACGAACTCGCCGAAGGCGGCCGCCCAGTTCTCGCCCCGACGCAGGCCCGACGCGCGCACGGTCTGGCGCTCGCGGTTGCCGAAGCAAGCGTCCGTGGACACGCCCGTGCTGTTCCAAGCCGCACCGAGCGCAGCCTCAGGCACGACAACGTTCTGCATCCATGCGCCCGGCATGCGGGGGCTGTAACCCGAGCCGAAATGGATCGAGATCGGCGCCCCCGCGCCGTAGTGCATCACGGCGCCGAGGTCGCAGTGGTAGTGGTCGCGGTACCACGTGCCGTTGAGCAGCCAGGCGGCGCTCTCTTCGGGCGTCGACCAGCCGTCGCGCAGCACGGTGAGGGCGCCCTGGAAGTCCGCGTCCTGCAGCATCGGCTCGCGCCCGCGCAGGGTCTCGTCGATCTTCAGCACGCTGCTGCCGTGGAAGAACGAGTGCGCGGCGCCGGCCTGTCGCCATCCCTCCATCAGGCGCTCGCTGAGCGCTTTGTCGACACCGTGCAGCGCCGTGCCGAGCTGCCCCCACAGCTCGGTCGACATCGTGTTGCCGTCGCCGAAGGACACGGCCTTGCGGCGACCGCCGAAGCGCGCCTCGCGCGGCGTGAGCAGCTGCAGGTAGTACTCCGCCGCGCGCGCCACGCGGGGCTCGGTCGCGAAGGGATCGCCGCCGCCGGCGACCTTCAACTGCTGCATCGTGTTCAGGATCGGCACGAGCGAAGCCAGGATGTAGCCGCTCGAGCCGATCGACGCGCCGCTTTCGTGCACGACCTGGGCGAGCAGCCCCGAGACCTGCCCTCGCACCGCGCCGGCGCGTTCGTGCATCGCAGGATGCGAAGCGAGCCACAGCGCGTAGTTCTGGCGGAACCCCGTCTGCATGACGGGCATGTTGGGCGTGCCGAGGTTCAGGCCGTGACCGTCTTGCAGCGGTACGAAGTCGTCGTCCCACAGCAGGTGGGCGTAGAGCGTGGCCACGCGCTCGAGCAGGGTGCGGCGTTCGGTGGGGAGCACCGACGGGTCGGTCGCGGCCAGCACGAACAAGCCGTTCATCAGGACGGCATCCCGGCCCATGTTCAGGCCGCCCATCCAGTAGTGATGTTGAAAGTCGTAGATGCCGTGGCGGTTGACGTACGCATCGAGCGCCCGTCGCGCCCGCTCCGCAATGGCATCGGCGAGGGCGCGCGCGGCCTCGCCCGAGACGTCGGCCCACGCGCGCCACAAGTCGACGAGTGCCGGGTCGGCGGCGCGCAGCGCCTCGAAGTAAGGGCCGCCCACGCCTTCCGAGCGCAGGCGTTGGATCATGTTCTGCAGCGCGCTGCCAGGCAGGTACAGCCCGTTCGCCGGCTCCGTGAACAGCGGCGCATCCCAGGAGACCCGCGCAAGCTTGCCGAGGCTGATGCCGCCTCGCACGCTCATGGCGCGGGCGATCGGCTGCGGCTCGGTCGTGGGTGCGAGGTCGGCCTTGGTGCCGAGGAACAGCCCCCAGGCGAAGCGGTTGCGCGGCCACACGCGCGCCGGCGGGCGCCCCCGCTCGGTGTCGACGATCAGCCGCAGCTCACCCGCGCTGTCGGCATCGATCATCACGCCGCTGTACTGGGCGCCGATGGCGCGCGACGCGGGCCCGGCGAACAGGCCGACCATCTCTGCGCCCGCAGAGCCCGTGCGCTTGTAGAACTGCCAGTACCAGCCGTTGTCGTCCACCCACGGATCCCACCGCGGAAGATAGCGACCGAAGGGGTTGGCCGGCGATTCCTGCAGCGGCAGGGAGACCACGGCATCCTCGTTGTCGCGCTCGTGCCAGACGGGATACGGCGAGCCATCGGCCCGACGGCCGTGCACGCCGGAGCTGACACCATGCCCTTGGAAGCGCGCCTCGTCTGGCGCGAAGCCCGCCGACCAGTCGAGCGTGAACGTGGCGTCGACGTCGGAGTCGTGCTCGACGAGGATGGTCGGGTCGCCGGCGTCCACGGTGACCGTGGTGGCGTGGAAGCCGACACCGCTGTCGGCAAAGCCTTCGATGCCCGAACGGTCGACGCCGTAACGGATCGTCACCGCCGCGCGCAGCGGTCCGCGCTCGACCACTGCTACCGAAGCGCTCCGCACGGCAAGCGGCGTGCCCGAGCCCTTCACGAGCAGCACTGAGCCGGTGCCCACCTCGACCCATTTGCCGCCCCGCAAACGCACGGCGCTGATCGGTGCGGGGGCGCGCTGCGGAACGCCCGACAGAGCGGGCAAGCGCACGGCCACGATGCCGTTGTCGATCTCGATGGACCCGGCCGACTCGGAGACACGCACCGCGCCCGCGGCGCCCGTCGGGGGCTCGGGGCCGTCCTGGACGACGGTCCACGCGCGGCGCTGGCGCGCGGGCAGACCGCCCTCGACGCGCACGGCGAACGAGCCGTCCTGCATCCACTGGTGCACGACCGCGCGGCCGCTGTCGTCGACGACGGCGTAGCGCACGCCGTCGCGCCGCGGACCTTTCAACGGGATCGTGATCACCTGCGGAGGGTGTGCGACACCGAAGAAGTCCTCGACGGCGTAGGTGCCGACGGCCTCACCGGGAGGCGCCGTGGGTGGGGTCGTGGGTGGGGTCGCGGGTGGGGTCGCGGGTGGGGTCGCGGGCGGCGCCCCAGGGGGTCCCGCGATGACGCCGTTCTGGTCGTCGCGCGACCCACGGTCGCCGCCGCCACAGCCGGCAACCAGCGCGATGCACAGCACCATCCATCCAAGCGCCTTCGCAGTCATGTTTCTCCTTCGTCGCGCGAAGCGCTCCACGCGGAGCCGGACGACGGTGGGGCGGCCGAAAGATTGGCAAACGCGGGTCGCGATGCGAGCGGCTTCCGCGCGGCCTCGACCCCGCACGGGCAACCGGTTCGGGCCGGCCCAGATCCGTGACACACCGTTGCACGAATCTAGCGAAAAAATCTTAAATTTCTGTGAGGCGCATTCCGCAATCGCACGGATGGTCCCCCGCCGACTCATCTTCGCATTCACGTCGGCTTTGGCTCGGGCTCCGGCGGTGGCGCTGTCTGGGCCGCGCCAGGTCGGCAGGACCCTCCTGGCGCGCGAGTGGGTCAATACGCAGCCGGGCGGTCTACCTGCCCCTCGAACCCTCCGGAAACCAAAACAAGGAGCCTGGCTGCCGTTCTTGTTAAAGACTGCCTATCATATGGATCGGTTCTGGCCCCATACGAAAGGCAGCCATCTGGATGGCGACTGTCGGCGAAGCCCCGACCCGGGCCGGACGCCACATCACCCAGTCCACGGGCTATCGAGCGATCATGCCGGCGCCTCTGCCGCCGCGGCCCGCACTGGCATTGGGCGGCGAGCTGCAGGGGCTGCTGTCCGCCGCCGACCGCGCGCTGGGTCGGCTCGACGGCTCGGTGCTCACCCTGCCGAACCCGGACCTCTTCGTCTTCATGTACGTGCGCAAGGAGGCAGTGCTCTCCAGCCAGATCGAGGGCACGCAGAGCTCCCTGCAGGACCTGCTCGCCGCCGAAGCGCAGCTCTTCGAACAGACTCTGCCGCGCGACGTGGGCGAGGTCATCAACTACGTGCGCGCCATGAACCACGGCCTGGCGCGACTCGCCGAGCTGCCGGTGTCGGTGCGGCTGATCCGCGAGATCCACGCCGAGCTGATGCGCGGCGTGCGCGGCGGCAGGCTCCAGCCGGGTGAGCTGCGCACCAGCCAGAACTGGATCGGCCCGGCTGGCTGCACGCTGAACACCGCGACCTTCGTGCCGCCGCCGCACCACGCGGTGCCCGCGGCGCTGGGAGATCTGGAGAACTTCCTGCACGCGCACGATGAGCTGCCACCGCTGGTGAAGATCGCGCTCGCGCACGTGCAGTTCGAGACGATTCACCCATTCCTCGACGGCAACGGGCGCGTCGGGCGGCTGCTGATCACGTTCCTGCTCACCGAGCGCGGCGTGCTGCACAAGCCGGTGCTGTATCTGTCGCACTACTTCAAGCAGCATCGCCAGGCGTACTACGAGCACTTGCAGGCGGTCCGCGACCAGGGCGCCTGGGAAGGCTGGCTCGCCTTCTTCCTGCGCGGCGTGATCGAGGTGGCCGGTGAGGCCGCGGAAACGGCGCGGCGGATCCTGCAACTGCGCGAGCAGCATCGTGCCGCGATCACGGCACAGCTCGGCCGCGCGGCCGGCAACGGCCACAAGGTGCTCGAATCGCTGTTCGACCGGCCGATCGTCGCGGTGAATGACGTGCAGAAGATGACCGGCACCACGTACGCCGCCGCAAACAGCCTGGTGTCCCGGCTGGTGAAGCTGGGCGTGCTCAGCGAGATGACCGGCTATGCGCGGAACCGGCGCTTTCGCTATGCGCCCTATATCGCGCTGTTCGACGACGCGGTGCCTGCGGGCGGGGCTGCGGAGGCGCCTACGCAAGCGCAACGGGAGGTGTCATGACCAGAACAATCGGCAGGCCTTTCTGCGAAAGCGTCGATCCCAGGGACCCGGACGCGAACCCAGCGATGTCCACCGCTCGGTTGTCGAACGCCAAGAGCTCACTACGGGGAGGCCGCCTTGCTCGACGTCTTTGACCTGCGCGATCGCGTCATCGATGAGTACGCCGCGTTCTCGCGCAGCTTCACCCGTATCGCCGCACCTGACATCGCCGACGTCGTCAACGCCGAGTACGCGCGCGGAAGGTACTGGCCTGAGCCGCTCATCCAAATCAACCCGAACTACCGCCGCAACGGCACCGTCGCCGATCTCGTGCGGGATGGAATGCTCCACCGCGAGTGCGAGCGCCTGTTCCAGGCCAACAAGGCTGAGGGCGCTGCACGCCCCATCGAGCTGTATACCCATCAGCTCGAGGCCTTGGCGAAGGCCAGGGCGGGCCAGAGCTTCGTCGTCACCACGGGAACAGGCTCCGGAAAGTCGCTCGCGTTTTTCTTGCCCATCGTCGACCGGATCCTGCGCGCGCGCGCCGACGACCCGCGGCGGCGCACGCGGGCCATCGTCATCTACCCCATGAACGCGCTGGCCAACAGCCAGCTCGAGGAAGTGGACAAGTTCCTGTGCGACTACCGGGAGGGCGATCGGCCCTTCAGCGTGGCGCGCTATACCGGCCAGGAGGAGCGTTCGGAACGCGAGCGCATCGCGCAGTCGCCGCCCGACCTCCTGCTGACCAACTTCATGATGCTGGAGTTGATACTGACGCGCTTTGACTCGATCGATCACCGCGTTGTGGAGAACTGTCGCGGCCTCGAGTTTCTCGTGCTCGATGAACTGCACACGTATCGGGGCCGGCAGGGCGCCGACGTGGCGATGCTCGTGCGCCGCCTCAGGCAACGGCTGTCGGCCGAGAAGCTGCTGTGCATCGGCACTTCGGCGACGATGTCCACCACGGGCACGATCGAGGACCAGAACCAGACCGTTGCCGAAGTCGCGAGCAAGCTCTTCGGCGCGCCGATCACCGCGCACGACGTGATCGGCGAGACACTCGAGCGGGTCACCGACGACACGCTGGATCTGACCGCCGTCCGTCCCCTGCTGGCCGCGCGGATCACGGCCGGCAAGCACGAGTGGCAAGGATTCGACGACTTCCGCCGCGATCCGCTGGCGGTCTGGCTGGAGCTTACGCTGGGCATCGACCTGTCCGCCCTGAAGAACCCGCGTCGGGCGATGCCGTGCACGTTGACCGATGCCGCCGCAAGGCTTGCCGCCGATGCCGGCGTCGATCGATCCACCGCGAAGGAGACACTGCAGAGCTTTCTGGTCGCCGCCAGTGCGCTGCGCACGCCGCAAGGACGTGCGCCATTTGCCTTCAAGCTGCACCAGTTCATCAGCGGCCCCGGCAAGGTGATGACCACGCTGGAGCCCGAGGGCACGCGGCACATCACGCTCGACGCGCAGCGTTTCGCGCCAGGGCGCCAGCATGAAGGCGTGCTGCTATTCGCCGCTCACTTCTGCCGTGAGTGCGGGCAAGAGTATTACCCCGTCTGGCGCGGCGAGGACGGCCGCTTCGAACCGCGCGAGATCGATGACCTGACAGCCGATGACGCAGAGGGCGGCGCCAAGCCGAGCTGGGGCTTCCTCGTGCCACGGCGAGCCACGCAGAACTATGGCGGGCGGCTCGAAGACCTGCCCGAGAACTGGCTCGACCTGACGCGGGCAGAGCCCAGGGTCAAGCCCGCCTACCGCGAAGCGGTGCCGGAGGAGCTTTGCGTCGATGCAACCGGCCGACGGGGAAGCGGACAACCCTACTGGTTCATCCCGGGCAAGTTCCGCTTCTGCCTGAACTGTGGCTTCCTGCACGAGGCTCACGGCAGGGACGTCAACCGTCTGTCGAGCCTTTCCGGTGAAGGCCGATCGTCCGCGACCACCATCCTGACGCTCGCCCTGCTGCGTCAGCTCTTCGCCGAAGCCGAGCTTCCTGCAGGCCTGCCCGACCCGCGCAAGCTCCTCGGGTTCTGCGACAACCGGCAGGACGCCGCGCTGCAGGCCGGGCACTTTAACGACTTCGTCTACCTACTCACATTGCGTTCCGCCCTCGTGGCCGCGTTGAAGTCCTCGGGGGGCGCCCTGACCGAAGAGCGCCTGACCGATGCCGTGTTCAAGGCGCTGGGCTTCGATCGGACCGACGAAGCGACGCTCGTCGAATACCTCAAGAGCCCGAAGCTCGTCGGGCTGGCGCGCCAGGAGGCCCAGCGAGCCGTTCGCTTCGTCCTCGGCTACCGCCTCGTGCGCGACTTGCGCAAGGGGTGGCGGTTCAACAACCCCAATCTCGATCAGCTGCGTCTGCTGTCGATCGACTACCAAGGGTTGAGCGACTTCGCGGCTGACGAATCGCAGTTCGCGAAACTTCACAGCGCCCTGCAGCGGCTCGGCCCGGCCGGTCGCGAAGCGCTGGCACGGCTGGTATTTGAGGAAATGCGAGGCAGCCTCTGTCTCGAGACGCGCTACCTCGACAGCGCCGAACAGGACAAGGCGCGCACCAGCGCGTTCAGCTACCTCAACGAGCGCTGGGCCTTCGCGCCAGACGAGCTATTGTCGACGTCAAAGTACCTCATCTTCGGCAAGCGGCCGGAGTACCGGGGCAAGCCGCGCGAGGACGTGGTCTCGGGCGGTCCGCGCTCGCGCCTGGTGCGCCTGCTGAAGGCCGCCGGCTTCTGGGCCGAGGCCGGCCTGGCCGATGCCGTCCGGTCCTGGAAAGAGCAGGACTACGCCGACATCCTCGAGCAGTTCCTCGGCGCTGCCAGCGACCACGGCTACGTGCAGAAGCACAAGCTCGACGACCGCCTCGTCGGCTGGCGGCTCAAGGCCTCGTCGATGATCTGGCGCCTGGTCGACGCCTCGGCAGAAGGGCCCGATTCGTCGGCGAATACCTTCTTCCGGCAGCTCTACCTCACCGCGGCAGAACTGCTCACCCTGCCGAGCCATCCGCTGTTCGAGTTCGAGGCGCACGAGCACACCGCGCAGGTCGATGCCGCCAAGCGCAAGCTGCTCGAAGCCCGGTTCCGGTTCTCCAAGAAAGACCGGGACGAATGGGCGAAGGAGCCCGCGCACGAGGCGCCGCTGGAGCGCCTGCCGGTCATGTTCTGTTCCCCGACGATGGAGCTCGGTGTCGATATCTCGGCGCTCAACACGGTGTACCTGCGCAACGTACCGCCGACGCCGGCCAACTACGCGCAGCGCAGCGGCCGCGCCGGCCGCTCCGGCCAGGCTGCGCTGGTGCTGACCTACTGTGCGGCGCAGAGCCCGCACGACCAGTGGTTCTTCCACCACGCCCGGGAGATGGTGCACGGCGTGGTGCGCGCGCCGACCCTGGATCTCGCCAACCGCGATCTGATCGACAGTCGCATCCAGGCCGTGTGGCTCTCCAACGTCGAACATGAACTCGACACCAGCATCGCGCCGCTGCTCGTGCTCGACCGGCCCGACAAGCCGCTCAAGCCCGAGCTGTTCGCTGCGTTCACGGCGCCAACGACGCTGGACCGCGCGCGCGAGCAGGCGCGGCGGGTCATCGACAGCGTGCGGCCGCTGCTGCAGCCCGAAGCCGCGCCGTGGTTCAACGAAGGCTATGTCGATGCCGTTGTGACCCGCGCTCCCACGGCGTTCGACCGCGCGCTCGACCGGTGGCGCAAGCTCTTCGAAGCCACGCGCAGGCAGATGGACCTGGCCGATCAGGTCGTGAAGAGCTACGCGGTCGGCAATCGCGAGCGTGACAACGCCCGCCGCCGCTACGGCGATGCGGCCCGCCAGTACGCCGCGCTGCTCAAGTCCGGCAACACGCAGAACTCGGACTTCTACACCTACCGATACCTGGCCAGCCAGGGCTTCCTGCCCGGCTACAACTTCCCGCGCCTGCCGCTGATGGCCTGGATTCCCGGTCGCGGTACGACGGCCGACGGCAGGGAAGACGAGGGCACGATGGTGAGCCGGCCGCGCTTCATCGCGCTCTCCGAGTTCGGCCCGCGCAGCCTCATCTATCACGAAGGGCGCACGTTCCGCGTCATCCGTGCCAAGCTCAACGTCGGCGCCGCGGAGCACGTGTCGGCCCACAGTGAGCTGGCCACGGTCTCGGCACGCATCTGTCCGCACTGCGGCTACGGACACCTCGGCGAAGTCGATTCCGCGGAACCGCTGGCGAACGTTTGCGAGCACTGCGGCACGGCAC
Organism: Gammaproteobacteria bacterium; assembly: GCA_037444685.1. Classification (GTDB taxonomy): domain Bacteria; phylum Pseudomonadota; class Gammaproteobacteria; order Steroidobacterales; family Steroidobacteraceae; genus UBA964. Next base: position 145,044 of record JBBILX010000004.1, on the reverse strand, counting down.
TGACCGACCACGACCGCGTCGCGCAGCTGTACCGCATCGAAGCGGTAGAGACGATGCCGGTCGAACGCATCTCCATCAACGACGAGGAACGGCAGCGCCAGGGCTTCGAGCTGCAGACCACCTATCGCTTCCTGCCAGGACCCGACGGCCTCGTTCAGCGTACCGATGCCGAAGTCAGACAAGGCGAGGAGGTTCTGGCGCGGCTCACCTACGCGCCGGCCGCGCGCATCTGGCGCATCAACCGCGGCTGGCGCCGACGCAAGGACAAGAAGCAGCTCGGCTTCTACATCAACCCCGTCAGCGGGGTCTGGAGCAAGCAGGACAGCCCCAACGAGGCGGCAACCGAAGACAAGCCCGAGGAGGCCTTGCTCGACAAGGTGCCCAATCAGCGCATCGTTCCCTTCGTCGAGGACCATCGGAACATCCTGATCCTCACCCCCGGCCGCGAACTCAGCGCCGCGACGATGGCCACGCTGCTGGCCGCGCTGCGGCGCGGCATCGAGCAGACCTTCCAGATCGAAGAAGCCGAACTCATCGCCGAACCCCTGCCGAACCCCGACGATCGGCGCGCGCTGCTCTTCTACGAGGCCGCCGAAGGCGGTGCCGGGGTGCTCTCGCGCCTCGCCACCGAGCGGCGCAGCCTCGCCGAGGCGGCCGCGACGGCGCTGCGCCTCATGCACTTCCGCTCGCCGGACGATGGCATCTGGCGCTTCGACGCACTGCCCGCGCTGGAAGAGAAGCGCACCCTCGACGGCCGGGAAGTGCGCATCTGCGAGGCGGGCTGCTATCAGTGTCTGCTTTCCTACTTCAACCAGCCGGATCACGATCTGATCAATCGGCTCGACGCGGACGCGCTGCGCGTTCTGACCGCGCTGGCCGGCGCCAATGTCGCTGAAGTCGATCCGACCGTCGCGGCCTCACAGCCCGATGGCGCGCTCGGCCGCTGGCTCGACACCCTGGCCCGGCTCGAGTTGCGGCGCCCCGATGCGACGCAGGTCGCGCTCAACGGCGGCGCAGGCACGGCCGATGCGCATTACAAGGCGGCCCGCGTCCTCGTCTTCCTGGCACCGCCCGCACCTGACCTTCTGCAGTACGCGACCGACCGCGGCTATCGCGTCCTCGTGTTCGGCGACGAGTCCACCTGGCCGCAACAATTCGCGCAGCACCCGGACGTGTTCGGCATCGCGAAGACCGGAGAACGGGGATGAGCGCCGTCGCCGAGTACCTCCCCGGCGTGCTGGTGCGCGCCCGCGGCCGCGAGTGGGTCGTCCAGCCCGCTTCAGGGCCCGACTGCCTGCACCTGCGGCCGCTCGGCGGCTCGGATGAGGACATCGTCACCCTGATTCCGGCGCTGGAGCCCGAGCCGCCGACACCCGCCACCTTCCCCTGGCCCGATCCGCAGCGACCCGGCACGCATGACGCGGCGCGCCTGCTGCGTGACGCAGTGCGTCTGAAACTGCGCGCCGGAGCAGGCCCGTTCCGCTCGTTTGGCAACATCGCCGTGGAGCCGCGCGCCTACCAGCTCGTGCCGCTGCTGATGGCGCTGCGGCTGCCCACCGTGCGGCTGCTCATCGCCGACGACGTCGGCGTCGGCAAGACCATCGAGGCGGGTCTCATCGCCCGCGAGCTGATGGACCGCGGCGAGGTCGCGCGCGTCGCCGTGCTGTGCCCGCCGCATCTCGTCGAGCAGTGGCAGCAGGAGCTGACCGACCGCTTCCACCTGCGCGCCGTGGCGCTGACCTCGGCCACCGTGAACCGGCTGGAACGCGACCTGCCGCACGGTGCGAGCCTGTTCGACGAGCACCCGATCGTCGTCGTCAGCCTCGACTACATCAAGAGCGAGCGCCATCGCGAGCACTTTCTCGCCATCGCACCCGAGTGCATCGTCGTCGACGAGGCGCACACCTGCGCCGCCACCGGCCAGGGCCGCCAGTTGCGCTTCGAGCTGCTCAAGCGGCTGTCCGCCGACGATGCCCGGCACCTGATCCTGCTCACCGCCACGCCGCACTCGGGTGACGAGGCCGCCTTCTACAACCTGCTGTCGCTGCTGCGCCCGGAATTCGGGGGCCTGCAAAGCATTGCGGCCGCCGCCGATCATCCGCTGCGGCAACAGCTCGCGCGCCACTTCGTGCAACGCCGCCGCAAGGACATCGAGGAATGGCAGCAGGACGGCGAGGACCGTCGCGTCTTCCCGCGCCGCATGACCGCCGAGCTCACCTACAAGCTCACCGGCCGCTGGGGCTCGTTCTTCGATGCCGTGCAGAACTACTGCGTCGAGCTCGCCGCACGCACCGAGCGCCAGCAGACCGGTGCGGCCCGCCTGATCTGGTACGCCACGCTGGCGCTCCTGCGCTGCGTGGCCTCGTCCCCCGCCGCCGCCGAAAAGGCGCTGACCACGCGACTGGCCGGCGCGCGCGAGGAACTCGAAGCCCTGGCCACGGATGACCGCGTGCTCGACGGCACGCCCGACGAGCTCGCGCCCACCGACATCGAGCCGGCTGCCCAACTGGAAGATGCCGAACGCCTCGCCGCGCTGATCGACGATGCGCGCGCGCTGGCCGGCGACAGTGGTGACCCCAAGCTCGCCACCCTCATCCAGCATCTGCGCGGGCTGATCGACGCCGGCTTCCGCCCCGTGGTGTTCTGCCGCTACGTGGCCACCGCGCACTACGTGGCCGAGCACCTTCGCAAGCACCTGCCCGACGCCTCGGTCCATGCCGTCACCGGCGAAGACACACCAGAAGAGCGCGAGCTGCGCGTGGCCGAGCTGGGCGCCGAGTCCAACCCCCGGCCCGTGCTCGTGGCCACCGATTGCCTCTCCGAAGGCGTCAACCTGCAGCACTACTTCACCGCGGTCGTGCACTACGACCTCGCGTGGAACCCCACGCGTCACGAGCAGCGCGAAGGCCGCGTGGACCGCTTCGGCCAGAAGGCCCCCGAAGTCCGCTGCACCATGCTCTACGGCGAGGACAACCCGGTCGACGGTTTCATCCTCAACGTCATCCTGCGCAAGGCCGACGCGATCCGGCGCGAGCTGGGCGTGCTGGTGCCGATGCCCGAGGACGAGGGGCGCATCAACCAGGCCCTGATCAAGGCCGCGCTGCTCAAGCGCGAGCGCGTCCAGGGAGCCTACGCGCAGGGCCGGCTCGACTTCGGTGAGGAACCCATCGACCTTCAACCGCTTCAGCTGCGCTGGCAGGACGCCATGGACAAGGCCCGCGCCAACCGCACCGTCTTCGCGCAGCGCCGCCTGCGGCCGGACGAGGTGCTGCCGGAGTGGCAGCGTCAGCGCTCGGTGCTGGGCGACGCCGACGACGTGCAGCGCTTCGTGGCCGGCGCCTGCGCGCGCCTGAACGCACCGCTCGAACCGCGGGAGCGCCACGGCTGGCGCCTGTTGCCCCAGCACCTGCCGCAGACCCTGCGCGAGCGCCTGGCCGACGAAGGCATCGGCAAGCCGCTGGCGATCGACTTTCACTACCCGCCGGCCGTCGGCACGCGCTTCATCCACCGCAGCCACCCGCTGGTGGGTCTGCTCGCCGGCCATCTGCTGGAAGGCGCGTTGAGCGGCGACACCCCGCTCGCAGCGCGCGCCGCCGCCACCGTCACGGCGGACGTCGACACCGTGACCACGCTGTACCTGCTGCGCCTGCGCCACCACCTCGAGCTCACGCGCCGCGGCCAGACCCGCCAGCTCATGGCCGAGGAGGCCGTGACCATCGGCGTGCGCGGGCGGACGCGTCCGCAGTGGCTGACGGAGGAAGACGCCGCGCCGCTGCTCGACGCGCGGCCCACCGCGAACCTCGACCCCGGCGCCGCCGCACATGAACTCCGGCAGGCGCTTCAGTTCCTCGACGCCGAGGGCGCCGTGCTCGAACGCCTGGCCACCGAGCGCGCCAATGCGCTGCTGGCCGACCACCGGCGCGTGCGCGAGGCCGCGCGCGACATCGGCCAGTACGCGGTGCATGCCAGCCTGCCGGTGGACGTGCTCGGCGTGTACGTCTTGTTGCCGGAGTGGCTTTGATGTACATTTTCATGTACATTTTTCGACGAGGACTTGAACATGCGCGAGGCCAGCTTCACTGAGCTGCGCAATCAGGCCAAGCACTACTTCGACCTCGTGGAGGCGGGCGAGATCGTCCGTGTCCTGCGCAACGGCAAGCCCATCGCAGAAATCCACCCGATCCCGCGCGACCTCCCGTCGTGGAAACGACGGCCGGCGCGTCCACTCGTGATTGGCGGGCGTGCCGTCAGCAGCCTCATTCTCGAAGATCGCGGCGACTGATCGCGCCCTGCCGAGCCGAGCCCGAGCGTGCGCGCGTTCTTCGATTCCTCGGCCCTAATCAAGCGCTACATCCGCGAAGCAGGCACCGACGAAGTGCTCGCCCAGTGTGAGCGCGCGACCGAACTTTGCGTGGCGGTGATCGCGGTACCCGAGGTCGTCTCGGCCTTTCGCCGGCTCGTGCGCGAGGGTCGCCTCGCCGAGACCGATTACGCGGCGCTCAAGGCCGACCTCGCCGCCGATCTTGCCGATGCGGTGCTCGGCGACATCTCGCCCCAGGTCGTCCAACGCGCGATCGCCGCGCTCGAGAAGCATCCGCTGCGCGCGATGGACGCGCTGCATGTCGCCGCGGCCGTCGTCGGCATGGCCGATGTCTTCATCACGGCCGACACGCGCCAGGGCGCGGCCGCCGCCGCGCTCGGCCTTGCGGTGGTGCAGGTTTGAGCTTGCGGCGCGCCCCCAGCCTCGGCTTCGACACGCTGCGCCTCGAAGGCGCGCTGCTGCTGCCGGACGTGCTGGAGAAGGCCGCCCTGGGACAGGCCAGCGCCCAGGCGCCCGAGGACTACCACGTCCCACGCGGCTTCACGCTGCAAGAGGAGATCGGCCGCGCCTTCCGCATCGCGCAGGCGCAGTGGAAGGCGTACGGCGCGACGCTCGAGCGCACCGACCTCGACGCCGCCGCCAGCGCCCGCGCCTTCGTCGAGGAATTCCCGCGTGACGCGCTGGGCTACGTCGACGTGCGCGCGAGCGCACCGCGCAACGTGGGCGAGCGCAGCTTCCCCATCTGCCTGCAGGCCGCCCCGCACATCCCGGTGGTGGTGGCCCCCGCCACCCTCGACCTCGACGAACCCGACCCGGCGTTCGCGCCGCAGGGTGGCGGCGCACGCAAGAAAAGCCCCTTCCAGCTTCTGCAGGAATACCTGAACGCCGCGCCCGAAGCCCGCTGGGGGCTGGCCAGCAACGGCCGCAAGCTGCGCCTGGCGCGCGACGCCGCCACGCTCACGCGCCCGAGCTTCATCGAATTCGACCTCGAGACCATACTCGGGCAGGCGCGCTACCCCGACTTCGCCGCGCTGTGGCGTCTGCTGCATGCCAGCCGCGCCACGCGCACGCCCGAGCCGGTGTGGGAACTGTGGCGCGCCGACGGCCAGCGCGAAGGCGCGCGCGTGCGCGAAGGCTTGCGCATCGGTGTCGAGGCCGCGCTCGTCACCCTCGGCGAAGGCTTTCTCAAGCACCCGGCCAACGAGCCGCTGCGCCGCGCGCTGATCCGCGGCGACCTGCAGCGGCAGGCCTATTTCGAGGAACTGCTGCGCCTCGTCTACCGCTTCATCTTCCTGTTCGCGGTGGAGGAACGCGGCCTGCTGCACCCGGCGGACGACTCGCCCGCGGCGGCCGCCGCGCGCCGCATCTACGCGCAGGGCTACAGCGCCCGCCGCCTGCGCGAGCGCTGCCTGCGCCGCGGGGCGCAGGACGCCCACGACGACCTGTGGCAGGCCCAAGTCATCGTCTTCCGCGCACTCGCGGCCGGCGAGCCGCGCCTCGCCTTGCCGGCGCTGGGCGGCCTGTTCGCGCCCAACCAGTGCCCGCACCTGGATGCGGCGAGCCTGTCCAACCGCGCGCTGCTGCAAGCGATGCGCCACCTGCGCTGGTCGCAGGCCAGCGGCACCGTGGCGCCGGTGGACTACCGCAACATGGGCCCCGAGGAACTGGGCTCGGTGTACGAGAGCCTGCTGGAGCTCGTGCCCGACCCCGATCCGCACGCGCGCACCTTCACCTTCGTGAACGCCAGCGCCGAGGCCGACACCCGGGGCAATGCGCGCAAGACCACGGGCAGCTACTACACCCCCGACAGCCTGGTGCAGGCGCTGATCGAAAGCGCCCTCGACCCGGTGATCGACGCGCGCATCGCCGACCAACCCGACCGCCCCACCGAGGCGCTGCTTGGCATCACGGTGCTGGACCCGGCCTGCGGCAGCGGCCACTTCCTGCTCGCCGCCGCGCGCCGGCTGGCGGAGCGGCTCGCCGCGCTGCGCGCGGTGATCACGCATTGCATCCATGGCGTGGACCGCAACCCGATGGCGCTGGAACTCGCGCGCTTCGCGCTCTGGCTCGAAGGCTTCGAGCCAGGCCGGCCGCTCGGCTTCCTCGATCATCACCTGGTCTGCGGCGACGCGCTGCTTGGCATCACCGACGCAGGCCAGCTTGCCCACGGCATCCCGGACGCCGCGTTCAAGCCGCTCTCCGGCGACGACAAGGCGGTGTGCAAGCGGCTGGCCAAGGAAAACAAGGCAGGGCTCGAGGCCTTCGCCAGGCGCAGGCGCGATGCCAACCTGCCGCTGGCGCTGGAACGCGACAGCCTGCTCGCCGAGCGCGCGGCGTTGGAGGCCATGCCCGACGACACGCTGGCGCAGCAAGCGGCCAAAGACGCCGCCTGGCAGCGCTACGCCGAGCACGCGCGCGCAAGCCGCCTGCAGCAGGCGGCCGATCTCTTCGTCGGCGCCTTTCTCTCACCCAAGGCCACGCCTCAGGACGCCGAGCACACCCCGACCAGCCAGAACCTGTACCTCGCGCTCTTCACCGATCAGGCGCCCGAGGAACTGGTGCAGGCCCGGCAGGCCGAGCGCCTGGCGCAGGCCACCCGGAGCGCGCGCGACGCGCGCGTGCTGCACTGGCCGCTCGCCTTCATGCAGGTGTTTGAGAAAGGCGGCTTCGACTGCGTGCTCGGCAATCCGCCTTGGGAGCGCATCAAGCTGCAGGAGGAAGAGTTCTTCGCCGCCGAGCACCCTCTGGTGGCGCAGGCCAGAAACAAGGCCGAGCGGGCGCAGCGCATCGAGTGGCTGGCGCAGGGCATGCTCGCGCGGCACCTCTACCCGGAACTGGAACACGCGCCGGACGAAGCGGCCAAGGAGAAGGAGGTCTACGCACGCTTCATCGCCGCGCGCCGCATCGCCGAGGCAGCGAGCGTCTTCGCGCACCTGAAGGCCGACGAAGGCGGCCGCTACCCGCTGACTGGCGTCGGGGACGTCAATACCTACGCGCTCTTCGCCGAGACCATCGCCCAGGTGACGGCCAAGCGCGGGCGGGCCGGGTTTATCGTCCCATCTGGCATCGCGACAGACGACTCGACCAAGGCGTTCTTCGCCCACGTCGCGCAAAGCGGCCGGCTCGTGAGCCTATACGACTTCGAGAACCGCGAGGGGCTTTTTCCGGCGATCGACAGTCGCATGAAGTTCTGCCTGCTCACGCTCGGAGCCGCCCCGAGCGCCGAGTTCGGCTTCTTCTTCACGCAGACCGCGCAGCTCGCCGACGCGCGCCGCCGCTTCGCGCTTTCGGCCGAAGACTTCGCGCGCATCAATCCCAACACCCTGACCTGCCCGGTGTTCCGCTCGCGCAAGGACGCGGAGCTGACCCAAAAGATCTACGCACGGGTGCCAGTGCTGATCCGCGAGGCGCGCATGACTGAGCCGGAGGTGAACCCGTGGGGAATTCGCTTCGCGACGATGTTCCACATGTCGAACGATAGCCACCTGTTCGCGAGCGAGCCCGCCGCCGACCGGCTGCCGCTGTATGAGGCGAAGATGATGCACCAGTACGACCACCGCTGGGCCACCTATCGCGGCGACGGCAGCGCGGAGGCGGCGGTGGACGTGCCGCTCGCCGACAAGCGCGACCCCGGCTACACGGTGCGGCCGCGCTACTGGGTCGAGGCGCGCGAGGTCTACCTGCGCACCGCGGCCCTGCCCAAGGACCTCCTCGCCGCGCTGCGCCAACGCGACCGGCCCGCGATCGTGCTGGCGGCTGCGCGCCTGCTCTTCGCGCATTGGCTGGGCCGGCGCCACCGCACGGCCGACGCGGCGCGCGCGCACCTCTACCCCGAATGGTGCGCCTTCGTCGCGGCACAGCCCTTCGCGCGGCCAGTGGCGCCGGCGCAGCTCGGCCTGTGCGGCGACAACCGGCCCTGTCTGAAGCCACTCGGCCCGCATTTCGTTCCCGCGCAACCGATCGACGCCGTCGAGGCCGCTGCGCACGAGCGCGCCGCGTGGCACGAAGCCGATGCCGGCGCGGTGGCGACGCTGCTCGACTTAGCGCAGCGCTTCCCCCCCCTGCCCCCACAGGCGCCGTCGCTCGATGATGAAGAGGCGGCGCTCGGCTTTGCCGAGTCGCTGCTCGAGGCGGCTGCGCCCCGGTGGTTCATCGGCTTTCGTGATATCACGAATGCCACGAATGAGCGAACCGTCATCGCCACGGTGCTGCCCAGGGCGGGGGTGGGGCACAAGACGCCACTCATTCGGACCACTCAACCGCCACGCTTGGCCGCAGCGCTTGTGGCGAACCTCGACTCAATCGTTCTTGACTACTCAGCACGGCAGAAGGTTGGCGGGACATCTCTGACGTACTTCTACGTCAAGCAGTTTCCGGTCATCCCGCCCGACGCCTACACCGACACCGATCTCGACTTCATCGTCCCGCGCGTCCTCGAACTCACCTACACCGCCTACGACTTGAAACCCTGGGCCGAGCAGCTGGGCTACGACGGCCCGCCGTTTCCCTTCGACCCCGACCGCCGCGCGCGGCTGCGCGCCGAGCTCGACGCCTACTACGCGCGGCTCTATGGCCTCACGCGCGAGGACCTCTGCTACATCCTCGACCCTGCCTCGGTGATGGGCGAGGACTACCCCTCCGAGACCTTCCGCGTGCTCAAGGACAACGAGCTGCGCGCGTTCGGCGAATACCGCACGCAGCGGCTCGTGCTGGCGGCATGGGACCGGTTGCACGGCGCCGAAACCAACCGGCCAGGACCTGGAGCGATCGCATGAGTACACCTGCCTTTCTGCGGCGAGTCGTGCTGCGCAACTACAAGAGCATCGGCCTGTGCGACGTGCGACTCGGACGTCTCACCTACCTCGTTGGCGTCAACGGGTCCGGGAAGAGCAACTTCCTCGATGCGCTGCGTCTGGTGCGCGATGCGCTGACCGGATCGCTCGACAATGCGCTGAATGAGCGCGGAGGGCTCCCCGAGGTCCGCCGCCGTTCCAGCGGCCATCCGACGCACTTCGGAATCCGCCTGGAGTTCACGCTCAAGACCGGAGAGCAGGGTCACTACGCCTTCAACATCGGTGCGCTCAGGGATCGCGGCTACGAAGTGCAGACCGAGGAATGCGTGCTCGGCGGCATCGGCAAAGGGCCGTTCTTTCGCATCGATCGGGGAACGGTCCGCGACAGCAGCGAGACGGTGTTTCCTGCAGTGACCGCGGACCGGCTGGCTCTGGTGGCCGCCTCCGGTCTCACGGCGTTTCGGCCCGTGTTCGACGCGCTCGCGTCGATGAGCTTCTACAACCTGAATCCCAAGGTGATGCGCGAGTTGCAGAAGCCTCAGGAAGGGCGACTGCTGAAGCCCGCCGGCGAAAACATCGCGAGCGTGATCGGCCATCTCGAACGCGTCGCGCCGGCGCAGCTGCAGATCGTACAGGAGTATCTGCAAACCGTTGTGCCGATGGTGCACGGCTTCCAGCGCAGGCAGGTCGGCCCCATGGAGACCATCGAGTTCAGGCAGGAAGTGGCCGGCGCGAAGCATCACTGGCGATTCCTCGCCCAGAACATGTCCGACGGCACCTTGCGTGCGCTTGGCGTCCTGATCGCCTTGTTCCAGGGCAATCCCGACTATGCGCCGACATTGGTCGGCATCGAAGAGCCCGAGACTGCGCTTCATCCCGCGGCGAGCGCGGCGTTGCGCGAGGCGCTGGGGCGCGCCGCAGAGCAAACACAAGTGCTGGTCACTAGCCACAGCCCAGACCTGCTCGATGATCGACAACTTAGCGCTGATGCATTTCTGGCGGTGGCCTCCGAAGGCGGCGAAACGCACATCGCCCCGCTCGACGAGGCATCACGGTCCACGATGAGAGATCAGCTCTTTTCGGCCGGTGAGCTCCTGCGCCTGAACCAACTCGCGCCCGACCGCGATCACCTGCGCGAGCAGCAGGCGCGACAAGGCGAGTTGTTCGGCGATCAGCCATGAAGGTTGCGACCATCGTGGAGGGCCACGGCGAAGTGAGCGCCGTTCCGATCCTGCTTCGTCGCATAGCCAGTTGGCGCACGCCCGGACGGTCTCCGGACATACTGCCGCCGATACGAGTGCGCCGGGATCGGTTCCTGAACCGCGACGACGAGTGCAAACGCTATCTGCGCCTGGCAGCGGCGAAGTGCGAGGAAGGCGGTTGGATCCTGGTCCTGCTCGATGCCGACGACGATTGTCCTGCGCAACGCGCCAACCAGGTGTTGATGCGGGCGGCGGCGTACATGGCCCATCGCAAGGTCTCGGTGGTCTTCGCGACGCGCGAGTTCGAAGCGTGGTTCATTGCCGCTGCGGCGTCGTTGGACGGATATCGCGGCTTTGCGTTCGATCCTGCCGACACCATCGAGGCCGAAACAATACGGGACGCCAAAGGCTGGCTCCGAGACCGAATGGCGGGCGGCACCTACGGAGAGACGACTGATCAGCCGGCTTTCTCGGCTTGCTTCGACCTCCAGCAAGCGTTCGATGGCAGCCGCTCCTTTCGGAAGCTGTGCTCGGAATGGGACCGACAGTCGCGCGCGCCATGAACGTCCTCGAACGCGCGCTCGTCGAAAAGGCCGGCCGCGAGCACGGCTGGGAGAACGTGGTCGAAAGCATCGAGGCCCGCGTGGTGCTCGCCTCGGCGCGCCACCGCGGGCGCGCGACTGTGGCGGCCGCAAGCGGCGGCGGGTGGCAGGTGACTTTTCCGGACGAACGGCTCGTTCGCGAACTCGCCCGCGGCCTGCCGGGGCTCGCCGACGGCGGCGGGTTCGATGCGCCGGACATCGACGCGCTGGCCGCGCTGCTGCGGCGCGCGGCGGAACTGTCGCTGGCGCTGCCCGACCAGGCGGCACACACGTTTCGTGAGCGAGTCGCGAAAGAGCTCGATCGGCTTGCCGTCACGGGCACCGAGGTCGAACGGCTCACGCGCCAGCGCGTGGGGCAGGACGTCTTCCGCGAGGCCTTGCTTGACTACTGGGGCGGCGCCTGCGCCGTGACCGGCCTCACCTTGCCCGAGGTGCTGCGCGCCAGCCATGCAAAGCCCTGGGCCGACTGCGCGAGCGACGAGGAGCGACTCAACGTCTTCAACGGCTTGCTCCTCGTCGCGCACCTCGACGCGCTGTTCGATCGGGGCCTGATCACCTTCGATGCCGGCGGCGGCATGGTCATCGCCCCGCGCCTGAGCGCCGAACACCGTGCTTCGCTGCATGTGAGCGAAGGCCTGCGGCTGCGCTGGCTGGCGCCGGAGCATCTGCCATACCTCGAGTGGCACCGGCAGCACGTTTTTCGGGGGTGAGGCTTCGCGCGGCACATGCGCGGCGTGTTGACCAGAGCGCGAGGGTGACGTGCGCGCACGATCGCGCCCCTGCCTGCACCGGGTTGCTCATGAGCTGACGCGAGTAGTCGTCCGTCGGTCCTCTCGATTCGTTCGATCTGCAGGGCGTTGCCGTCGTCGTGCGGTGTCGTCGTTTCAGGTCAGTGTTTCTGTCCGTCCCGAACGCCGAGGCGAGCCGGGAACCGCGAGGCACGAACATGCACCCGAAGATCCAGCACGAGCCGGCCATCCTCCGCCGTCCGCAGGTCGATCATCGCACCGGCCTGTCGCGCAGCGCGCTCTACCAGTACATCAAGGATGGCGAATTCACGAAGCCGTGCGGCATGAGCATCCACCCCTGCATGCCGGCGGCGACGCCGGGCGTGACGACGACCCCGGCCGCCGAAGTTCGGGACCGATCGGCGCGCGCCGGACTCCCCCGGAACCGGACCTACTTGCCGATGCAAAAACTGCCGAAAATCCGCCCGAGCAGATCCTCGGTCGTGAACGCGCCGGTGATCTCCTCGAGCGCGCGCTGCGCGGCGCGCAGCTCCTCGGCCATCAGTTCGCCGGCGCGTCGCTCGGTCAGAAGCCGGCTTGCGGTCTCGACATGGCGGCGCGCGAGCGCGAGCGCATCGAGGTGGCGCGCGCGCGCGGTGACGGTGCCGGCGCCCACGACACCGAAACCCATGACGCGCTTCAGGTGCTGGCGCAGCAGGTCGAGCCCCTCGCCGGTCTTCGCAGACACCGCGACCCACTGGGGCCCGGCGAGCGTGACGGTGTCGGCCATCGGCACGCCGGTGGCGAGATCGCACTTGTTGAGCACGATCGTGACGGGCACGCCCTCGGGCAGCGCAGCGCGGGCCTCGGCATAGGCGCGCGCGCCAGGATCGACGGCGGCATCGACGACGAACAGCACGCGATCGGCACGCTGCATCTCGACGCGGGCGCGGCGCATGCCCTCCTGCTCGATCGCATCGTCGCTGTCGGTGCGCAGGCCCGCGGTATCGAGCACGTGCAGCGGCATACCGTCGATGTCGATGCGCTCGCGGAGCACGTCGCGTGTGGTGCCGGCGATCGGCGTGACGATCGCGGCGTCGTAGCCGGCGAGCCGGTTCAGCAGGCTCGACTTGCCGGCGTTCGGCGGACCGGCGATGACGACGGTCATGCCGTCGCGGAGCACGCGGCCCTGGCGGGCGCTCTGCTCGACGGCATCGAGATGGCCGCGCACGGCGTCGAGCCGCTCGGCGAGCTCGGTATCGGCGAGGAAATCGACCTCCTCCTCGGGAAAATCGATCGCCGCCTCGACATAGGTGCGCAGGTCGATGACGGCCTCGGTGAGGCCGCCGACCATCGCGGAGAACTCGCCCTGCAGCGAGCGCATCGCCGCGCGCGCGGCCTGCTGGGAACCGGCATCGATGAGATCGGCGACGGCCTCGGCCTGCGCGAGGTCGATCTTGTCGTTGAGGAAGGCGCGCTCGGTGAACTCGCCGGGCCGCGCGCGGCGCGCCCCGAGCTCGACGGCGCGCTGCACGAGGGCCTCGAGCACGACCGGTCCGCCGTGGCCGTGCAGCTCGAGCACATGTTCGCCCGTGTACGATCTCGGCCCGGGGAAGAACAGCGCGATGCCGGCGTCGATGACGCCGCCGTCGGCGGCCTTGAACGCGCCGAGCGTCGCGCGCCGCGGCGGCGGCAGCTCGCCGAGGATCACGGCCGCGAGCTCGGGGACCTTGGGCCCCGACAGCCGCACGATGCCGACCCCACCGCGCCCGGGCGCGGTCGCCACGGCCACGATCGTGTCGCTGTGGGCCATGGATGGATTATGCCACGCGAGGTCGTGCACACAGGGGACGCGCGAGCCGCGGCGCTGGCCGCGAAGCGGCGTCGGTGCGACGATCGCGGTTCGGCCGGAAACGGCCCGAGAAGAATCCAGGGGGGAGCATGGGACGCTGGCTGCTTCGCGGACTCGGTGCGCTCGTCGCGCTTGGGGTGCTCGCGCTGCTCTACGCGCTCTGGGCGCATCGCGACATACCGGCGGCTGAGCTCGAGGCGCGTTACGCGCGGCCCCATTCGCGATTCCTCGTCATCGATGGCGTGCGCTTCCACTATCTCGACGAAGGCGCAGGCCCGCCGGTGGTGCTGCTGCATGCGAACTTCGCCAACGCGCTCGACTGGGACCCGTGGGTCGCCGCGCTCGCGGACCGCTATCGCGTGATCCGCTTCGACCTGACGAGCCACGGCCTGACCGGCCCCGATCCGAGCGGCGATTACACGCTGCGGCGGACGCTCGAGCTCACCGAGAAGCTGCTCGCGGCGCTCGGGGTCGAGCGCACGACGCTGGCCGGCATCTCGCTGGGCGGCACGATCGCGATCCACTACGCGGCGAAGCACCCCGAGCGCGTCGAGCGGCTGATCCTGCTGAACCCGGGTTCACTCGAGGGTCGCGAGCGACGCGTGCAGGGCGGCCTGCCGCGCGCGGCCTACGTGCTCGAATACGTGCTGCCACGCGCGCTGCCGCGCTCGATGCTTCGCAGCGGCTTCGGCGACCCCGAGGCCGTCCCCGAGCCGCTCGTCGACCGCTGGTACGAACTCTGGCGTCGCGAGGGCCAGCGTCGTGCGCAGCTCGACCGGCTCTCGCAGTACGAATCGGGCGATATCGAGGGACTGATCCGCTCGCTGCGCGTGCCGGTGCTGCTGCTCTGGGGTGAGCTCAACACGACCGCGAAGTTCACGCAGTCGCGCACCTTCCTCGAGCTGCTCGACGCGGCGCCGTCGGTGACCTTCATCGCCTACCTGGGCCTCGGCCACATGGCGCTGCAGGAGGACGGTGCGCGCCTCGCGCGCGACGTGCGCGCCTGGCTCGATGCGCCGCCTCCAGAGCGCCACGACGGGCGCGAGCCGCCGCGCAGCGCGCGGGCCTGGCCGGCGCCCGACTCGACCGAGTTCTGCACCGAGATGCAGCGGCGCATGACGGGCACCCCGCTGACGGCCGCCAACACGCTGTTCACCGACATGCCCGCCTATCGCCACTCGAAGCCGTCGATCCGGCCGCTCCGGACCTATCAGATCGTCACGTACGCGGGGACCACGCCGATCGTCGTCTCGTGCAAGCTCAAGAGCGCCGCGCACCTGCGCGACGAGTATGGCGACGAGGCCGCCGGCGAGCAGCGCCGCTGCGCCGACATGACGCGCAGCCTGCAGGCCGAGGCCGTCGCCCGGCTCCGCGACAGCGGGCGCGCCGAAGCGGCCGAGCGCGCGGCAGCTTTCGTCGTCGAGGAGGCCGAGCCCTACCTGACCGGCAGCGCCTATCTCGCCGACTTCAGGCCGAGCACGCGAGCCGCGGATGGCCGCATCCACCTGCACTCGCCCGGCCTGTTCCAGGACTACGAGAGCTGGATCACGCCGCTGCTGCCGAAGATCGTCCAGGGGCAGAGCTACTGCCATCTGCCGACCGTCGAGTACCTCGTCGCGCTCGCGAGCGGCGAGCTCGAACCCGGCACGCTCGTGACGACCGACGACGACGCGCCGGTGCGACCGACGACGGGAAGCTGAGCATGGACCGCGATACGGCCGTGACGCTCGCGCAGCAGGCGATCAAGGCACACAACCGTCGCCTCATCGACGCCGTGCTGGCGAGCCGCGCGCGCCACGACCCCGAAGCACGGGCGGCTGCGCCGATCGCGACGCTGCCGCGCATCGCCGTCACCTGCGCGACGGGCTGGGAGTGCTACGCGATCGTCGAGGAGCTCGTGCAGACGCGCCGCTACCGCGTCCGCGCGCTCTACCGCACGCCGGGCACGCAGGCCGCGGCGCGTCTCGAGGCGCTGCTTGCGCGCACCGAGGCCGCGCATCCTGGACTGCTCGAGCTGCGCTCCGGCATCGACATGGACTCGGCCGAGCAGCTCAAGGCGGCGTTCGCCGGTTGCGAGGGCGTCGTGCTCTACAACACGGCCAACACGAGCCGCGCCGGCAAGGTCACGAACCACGGCCGCGATCCGGTCGGCGGCCGCGCCGTCGTGATGCGCCAGGTCATGGCGGCGCTCGCGGCCCTCAGAGCCCATCCCGACGTGCGCCAAGTCGTCACGCTGATCTTCCCGACCGACAAGGTCACCGGCATCGCCGCCGACGCCCCGCCGATCCCGTGGTGGATCGACCAGAAGCTGCGGCTCTCGGACTTCCTGCGTAGCCAGGGCCTCAACGTCACCTGCCTGCACCGTCCCGCCTACTACTACGCGATGCATCGCGTCGACTACACGGCGCAGCAGCACTTCCGCGGCGAGACGGCGCTGTCGCGGACGATGATCGGCGAGGACAACATCCCCGGCATCACGCCACCCGATTTCCTCGTCAACTGGGTCGACGTGCGCGACATCGGCAAGTGGGTCGGCACCTGCTTCGATCATCCGGACGTGTTCCTGAACCAGAACTTCCACGTCGCCTCGAGCGCGCACACGGGCCACGAGCTCGTCGCGATCGCCGAGCGCTGCAACCGCCACGGCACGCGCTTCCGCTACCGGCAGTTCCCGCTCTGGCTCATGAAGGCGCTCGCGCCGTTCTCCGAAGAAGTTGTCTATCCGTTGCGCTACGCCGAGTGGTATCACGCGCGCGGCAACGCCTACGACTTCGGCAGCGAGGCGGATCTCGCCGATCTCGATCGGGTCCATCCGCGCTGGACCTTCGAGCGCGAGCTCGAGTTCTGGGGCATCAACGACCTGCGCCCGCGCCGCGCGCGATCGTGAAGCGCGATGCGGCGCTGGCGACGCCTCCTCGGCTGGACGACGCTCGCGCTCGTCGCGCTGCTCGGCCTCTCGCTCGCGGCGACGTGGCTGCAGCAGCGCGTGCGCCACGCCGACGCGGCGCCGGAGGCGCTGGCGCTCGCGCGCCCGGGGCCCGACGTCACCGTCGAGCAGGGCCGCTTCCTGACGCTTCGACCGCAGGAGCGCCCCGAGGCGCTCGGTGTGATCTTCTACCCGGGCGCCTACGTGGACGTCCGCGGCTATCTGCCGACGCTGCGCCCGATCGCCGCGGCCGGCCATCGCGTCGTCATCGTGCCGATGCCGTTCGAGCTCGCGATCTTCGGCATCGATCGCGCACTCGACGTGCGGCGCGCGAATCCCGACATCCGGCGCTGGGTGATCGTCGGCCACTCGGTCGGCGGCGCGATGGCGGCGATGTTCGCGAGCCGCCATCCCGACGCGGTGCGCGGCGTGATCATCTGGGACTCCTACCCGCCGTCGATCGCGCACCTGCGGGATTTCGCCGCGCCGGTCTGGCTGATCCATCGCGCGCGCGCCGACGGTGCGCCACCCGAGTCATTCGCGCGTCAGCGCCACCTCTTTCCGCCGCACAGCCGCTGGGCGCCGATCCGCGGCGGCATTCACATGAACTTCGGCGCCTTCCGCGGCGGTGGCTACGTCGAGGACTGGCCGGCCGCCATCGACCCGGCCGAGCAACACCGCGCGGTCGTCGAACTGACGCTCGAGGCACTCGCCACGATGGCGGATCCCGCGGCCGCGCGGCGTCCCTTGCCGTAGAGACGTCGCGACGACGAGCCAGTCAGCGCGCGTCGAGGAACTCGCGCGTGATCGCCGCGAGCCGCGCCGCGGCGAAGTCGAGCGCCGAGCCGGGCAGGTCGGGCAACTCGCGCACGCGCCCATCGGCGACGAGCCGCGCGGCCTCACGGCTCGCCGCGCCGAGCCGCTCGTCAAGCGCGATCGTCAGCACCGGCTGCGTCACGCGCGGCAGACGCTGCCGCATCGGATAGTTGAAGACCGCGTTGAAGCCCCACCACGAGCGCGTGCCGGCCCGCATGATCTCCGTGAAGCGCAGCAGCATCGCCTCGCGGTCGAGCCCGGCCTCGACCGCCGCGAGATCGCGCTTCCAGGCCTTGGCGAGGAAATCCGGATCCTCGAAGTAAGGCCGCGGCCGCGCGACCTCGGCGCGCAACTGTTCGCGCTCGGCCTCGCCGAACAGCGGCACGCCGACGAGGACCAGCCGGCGGATCCGCACCGGCCGCTGGATCGCCATCTCGATGCAGATCGCGGCGCCGGTGTGCTGGCCGAACAGGTCGAGCGGGCGACGCCGGGCAGGCTCGAGCGCATCGAGGGCCTCGAGCAGCACCGCGGCATAGTCTTCGATCGAGGGCAGTGGCGGCGGTGGATCGGAGCCGCCGAAGCCCGGCACGTCCGGGCAGTGCACGCGCCGGTCCGTGCCGAGATAGCCTGCGAACTCGTCGAAGTCACGGCCCGAGCGCGGCGAGAACGGCAGGCAGCACAGCGGCGTGCGTACGGCGGCGCGCGAGCGCGCCGGCGCAGTGGTCGTCACGTGCACCTGCCCGAAGCGCGCATCGACGTACCGACGCCGGCGACGCGTGAGGCTCGCAGCCTCCCCTCCCGTCGCTCGCCGTGAGCCGTCATCTTTCGTGACCGAGGCGCGCCCCGCCGCGGTGCCGGCGAGCAACGCTGCCGCCGCCTGCAACACCGCGCGGCGAGTGGCTCGGCGGAGCGGGCTGCCGCGGCGCATGGCCGAGCGCTAGACGCGCTTGCCCGCAGCGGCCGCCGCCTCGATGCGGCGGTTGATGTTCCACTGCTGCGCGATCGAGAGGATCGTGTTCGTGACCCAGTAGAGCACGAGGCCCGACGGGAAGAACGCGAACGTCACCGACATCACGATCGGCAGGATCATGAACACCTTCGCCTGGATCGGATCGGGCGGCGCGGGATTGAGCTTGTACTGCACGAACATCGCGCCGGCCATGATCACCGGCAGCACGAAATAGGGGTCGCGCGAGCTCAGATCCTGGATCCACCCGACGAAGGGCGCCTGGCGCATCTCGACGCTCTCGAGCAGCACCCAGTAGAACGCGAAGAACACGGGCATCTGGATCAGGATCGGCAGGCAACCGGCGAGCGGATTGATCTTCTCGCGCTGATAGAGCTCCATCATCGCGCGGCCGAGTTTCTCGCGATCGTCCTTGTAGGTTTCCTGCAGGTTCTTGATGCGCGGCGCGAGCACGCGCATCTTCGCCATGGACTTGCCCGAGGCCTCGGACAAGGGATAGAACACGAGCTTCAGCGCGAACGTGATCAGCACGATCGCCCAGCCCCAGTTGCCGACGAGGTCGTGGGCCTTCTCGAGCAGCCAGAACAGCGGCTTCGCGAGCAGCGTCAGCATGCCGTAGTCGGCGACGAGGTCGAGGCGTGGCCCCGTCTGCTCCAGCTGCGCCTGCAGTTTGGGCCCGACGAAGAGTGTCTCGCGAAATGTCGCCTCGGCGCCGGCTTCGACCGTCCGCAGTGGGCCGGCCGTCGAGAGTAGGTACTGCTGACCGTCGACCTTCAGCGCGTAGCGATACGCGGCATCGGCCGACGGCACGACCGCGGTCGTGAAGTGATGCTGCATGCCGGCGATCCAGCCGCCCTGGATGTCGCGTGACAGGCTGCGGTCGTCGGCGTCGTCGAGCTTGAGTTTCTGGTACTTCTCGCCGTCGTAGTACGCCGGACCCTTGAACGCATAGCTCTCGACGTCGAACATCGAGCGCTCGACCGGGATATCGTCGCGAAGGATCTGCACGTAGGAGGCCGCCTGCCACGGCGCAGCGCTGCGGTTCTGCACCGTGTATTCGAGCCCGATCCGGTATTCACCGCGACGGAAAACGTAGCTCTTGGTTACCGTGACGCCGGCGCCATCGCTCCAGGTCATCGGCACGCGGAGTTCGTCGAGCAGGTCCGGTAACCGCACATCGCGCAGTTCGGACTCGAAGCGCGCGAGATGGGTGGGCCTCGGATCGTCGCCGGCACCGGCGAGGCCGCTCTGAATCACGTAGAAGCCCGCGCCGTCGCGGTTCAGTAGCCGCACGCGGCGCTCCTGGCCTTTGACGACGGGATAGACCAGCAGGTCGGCGCGACTGAGCTCACCGCCGGTGAGACTGATGTCGACATCGAGCACGTCGGTGCGCACCCGGATGACTGGCGCAGTCGCGGGAGCGCCCGTCGTACTGCCCGCCGGCGGCGCGGCTGCCGCGCGGGGCAGATCCGGTGTGCTCGGGCCACCCGGCGTAGCAGCGTCGTCTGTCGCGGCGGCCGGCGCGCTGGCCTGCGGGATCGTCGCGCTCAGCGTCGTCGACGGCGTGCCGGCCGAGGCGGCCGGCGTGGCGGGCGGTGGCGCGTACTCGCGCTGCCAGGTCTCGTAGTTGAGCCACAGCACGAGCACGAGCGCGAGCCACAGGAAGACGCGGACGTTCTTGTTCACGGGTTCTTCGTCACCGGGTTCGAAGTGGGTCGCGTCGCCTCTGGCACCGGATCGAGTCCGCCCGGATGCCAGGGATGGCAGTGTCCGATCCGCCGCAGTGCAAGCAGGCTGCCACGCAACGCACCGTAGCGCGCGATGGCCTCGTGTGCATAGTGCGAGCAGGTCGGATGAAAACGGCAGCGCGGCCCGAGGTACGGGCTGACCAACAGCTGGTAGAGGCGGATCAGGCCTTGGAGGACTTTGCGCATGACTGCTGCACCCGACGCCATAACCCGTCGAGACTGCCGCGCAGGCGGCGGTTGTCGGCAGCGCCAATGCCGCTGCGGGCGCCGATCACGAAGTCGGCGGACGGCAGAGCGCCCTGGGCCAGGCGGAACGATTCACGCACGACGCGGCGTATGCGATTGCGGTCGACCGCGTCGCCGGCGACGCGGGCGGCGATCGCGAGGCCGAGGCGAGGATGACCGAGGCTGTTGACTAGGTAGGCCACTGTGAACAGCGAGTCCGAAAGGCGCTGGCCGCGCCGGTAGACGGCGTCGAACTCGCTCTTGCGCCGCACCCGTAGGCGCGGCGGAAAGCTCAGCCTCGAGGAGGAAGCCGGGGGGCGCGAATCGCTGCCGACACTCAAAGGATGGCCGGCAAACGCTCAGGGCACCAGCTTTGTGCGGCCCTTGGCGCGCCGGCGAGCCAGGACCTTGCGACCGTTGGCGGTCGCCATGCGGGCGCGGAAGCCGTGCGTGCGGGCGCGGCGAACCTTGCTGGGCTGGTATGTGCGCTTCATGGCTTGGAAATCACATGAGAAAAAGGCCGGGAAGGGTAAGCAGCCCGTGCCGGGGTGTCAAGGCAGCGCGGCTTGCGCGGGCGGTGCGCCGGTTGTGCAGCGGGTATAGACTTGCGGCCCCGTTTTTCCGTCAGTCCCCGGAGCGCGGCCGCGTGGAACGTTCGCTGTGGGCCCAGTGCGCCCTGGCGCTCGAGAACGAGCTGCCCGAGGCGCAGTTCAACACATGGGTGCGGCCCCTCCAGTCGATCGAGGGCGCCGGAGCCCTGCAGTTGCTCGCGCCGAACAGTTTCGTCGTCGACTGGGTCCGGCAGCACCTGATGGATCGAATCGCTGAACTGCTGCGTGCGCACGTGGCGGGCGATCCCCCTGTCGTGACGATCGAGGTCGGCTCGCGACGGACCGAGACGAACACTGGTACCGCTGCACCGGTCGCGACGTCGCGATCCGCGGCGCTACCGCGCCTGGCCGAAGGCCTCGTCATCAGCGGTCGGCTCAATCCCGACTCGACCTTCGAGAATTTCGTCGTCGGCAAGAGCAATCAATTGGCCAAGGCCGCTGCGCTGCAGGTCGGCGAGAACCCCGGGCGCGCCTATAACCCGCTCTTTCTCTACGGCGGCACCGGTCTCGGCAAGACGCACCTGATGCACGCCATCGGTCACATGATCCTCGCGCGCAGACCCCGGGCGCGGGTCGCTTACGTGCACTCCGAGCGGTTCGTCGGTGACATGGTCAAGGCGCTGCAGCACAACACGATGAACGAATTCAAGGCCGCGTACCGGTCGCTCGACGCTCTGTTGATCGACGATATCCAGTTCTTCGCCGGTAAGGAGCGTTCCCAGGAGGAGTTCTTCCACACGTTCAACGCGCTGCTCGAGGGACAACAGCAGGTCGTGCTGACGTGCGACCGCCATGCCAAAGAGGTCAATGGTGTCGAGGAGCGCCTGAAATCGCGCTTCTCATGGGGCCTGACGGTATCGATCGATCCGCCGGAGCTCGAGACTTGCGCGGCGATCCTGATCAGCAAAGCCGCTGCCGCCGGCATATCGTTGCCAGAGGAAGTCGCGTTCTTCATCGCCAAGCGCATCCGCTCGAACGTCCGCGAGCTCGAAGGCGCCTTGCGCCGGGTGATCGCGAACGCTCGCTTCACCGGTCAGCCGATCACCGTGGATTTCGCCAAGGAGGCGCTCCGCGACCTGCTGTCGCTGCAGGCCCGGCTCGTGACCATCGAGAGCATCCAGCGGACGGTCGCCGACTATTACAAAGTCAGGCTGTCGGACCTGCTCTCACCACGCCGGAGCCGCTCGATTGCCCGGCCGCGTCAGGTGGCGATGGCGCTCGCCAAGGAACTCACGAGTCACAGCCTGCCGGAGATTGGCGCAGCGTTCGGCGGCCGTGATCACACGACGGTGCTGCATGCCTGCAAGCGCATCAAAGAACTGCGTGATGAAGATCAGCGGATGAGCGAAGATTACTCGAACCTGTTGAGAACCCTTGCGACATGATGCCGACTATCCTGTGGATCACGATAGGAGCAGAACCTGTCCTCAGCCCATCCACAGGCGATCCTCTGTCGATATGCAGCAGAGCCCACCCGACCCATGCTATTAGATTATTGATTACAAAGGAAAAAACCGGTTTTCCAAGGGACCCACAGGCCTCTTAGTCACTCCGACATAAAACGCAAGAATCAGATTCAAGAAGCAGAACCATGAAGCTGACGGCCACTCGCGAACAGATCCTCGGTCCTCTGCAGAGCGTGATCGGCGTCGTGGAGCGCCGGCAGACGATGCCCGTGCTCTCCAACGTGCTGCTCTCCGCCCGCAGTGACCGGCTCAGCATCACTGGAACGGACCTCGAGGTCGAACTCGTCGCCGCGACGGACGTCCAGGTACAGCAGGCTGGTGACGTGACAGTGCCTGGCCGCAAGCTGCTCGATATCTGCCGGGCGTTGCCCGACAACAGTCAACTGACGTTGATGACGGAGGCGGACCGCGCGACGCTGCGCTGCGGCCGCAGCCGCTTCACGCTCGCGACATTGCCCGCGGCCGAGTTCCCCATCGTCGAAGAGATCAATGCCGAGCTGACCCTCAGCGTCGCGCAAGCCGAGTTTCGCAGGCTCATCGACAAGACCCATTTCTCGATGGCGCAGCAGGACGTGCGTTACTACCTCAACGGCATGCTGCTCGAGGCGGAAGGGTCGACGCTGCGCGCGGTGGCCACCGATGGGCATCGCCTCGCGTTGTGCGAGATCGCGCTGTCGGCGCCGGTCGGAACGAAGCAGCAGGTCATCGTACCGCGCAAGGGCGTGCTCGAATTGCAGCGCTGTCTCGGCAGTGAAGGGCAGCTCGAGCTGGCGATCGGGACCAATCACGTTCGCGCCCAAATCGGCGACATTCGCTTCACTTCGAAGCTGATAGACGGACGTTTCCCGGATTATGGGCGAGTTATTCCCACCCGACCGAGCCGCGTCGTGGAAGCCGACCGGGAGACGCTGCGACAAGCGTTACAACGCACCGCAATTCTGTCCAACGAAAAGTACCGCGGCATTCGCCTTCACTTGAAGACCGATCTGCTGACCTTACAGGCGCACAATCCGGAGCAGGAAGAAGCCGAGGATCAAGTCGAGGTCCTGTACAGCGGCGAAGAAATGGAGATAGGCTTCAACGTCACTTATCTGCTCGATGCGCTGTCGGCGATCGACACCGAACGCGTGCAGGTCGGTCTGACGGACTCCAACAGCAGTTGTCTCATCACCGGTCACGGCGTCGGCAGTACACGCTACGTCGTCATGCCGATGCGGCTGTAAGCGCGGCGATTGCTGGTCACGCTCGAGATTGAGAAGCTGCGGAGCCTGCGGTCGGCCGAGCTGGAGTTTGGCCCTGGGCTCAATCTGATCTACGGTTGCAACGGCGCTGGGAAAACCAGTTTGCTCGAGGCGATCTTCCTGCTCGGCCGCGGTCGCTCGTTCCGCACCCGATCGAACGAACGCCTGATCGCGAGCGGAGACCCGTGGGCTCGTGTGGTGGGTCGAGTGGAGTCGGCCGGGCGCCAGGACCTCATCGGGATCGAGCTTTCGCGAGCCGAGGGAATTCGCGCGCGATTGTCGGGCCGGGCCCCCGAGTCCCTTGCAGAACTTGCGACCGCTTTTCCGGTGCAGGTCATCGACCCGGATGTCCATAAACTCATCGAGGAGGGGTCGACACGACGGCGTCGCTGGCTCGATTGGGGTGTGTTCCACGTGGAACCCTCTTTCGCGATTGAATGGACTCGATACCAGCGGGCACTGAAACAACGAAACGCGGCGCTGCGGGATGGCGATCTTCGGACTGAGGTTTGGGATCTCGAGCTCGACCGGAGTGGTCAAGCGTTGACGCAGGCACGAGAGCGCGTCGTCGAAGCCCTGGCACCACGCTGGTCCGAGCTTTGCGAGCGGCTGACGAGCCTCGAACTCACGATGCAGTTCTATCGGGGCTGGGACGCCGAGCGGCCGCTGATCGAGGCGCTCAGAGACAACGTGAACCGCGACCGGGAGCGCGGCATGACGACCGTTGGCCCTCATCGCGCCGATCTGCGGCTTCGCTGCCGCGGACGACTCGCGCGGGAGGTGTTGTCACGCGGCCAGCAGAAGCTCGGAGCGGTCGCACTGACGCTGGCACAGCTCCAATGGCTCAAGACTGATCATGGCGTCGTTCCCACGCTTCTGCTCGACGATCCGGCCGCGGAGCTCGACGAGGGGCGGCTTGCGGGGTTCATCGGCGAGGTACAGTCGCTTGAGGCGCAACTCGTCGTGACCTCGTTGAGCAGGGAGGCGACGCCGCTGGGCCAGCCGGAAAGGCTGTTTCACGTGGAACAGGGGAGGGTCGAGACGGTATACTAGACCAACTCTCAGACGAGCCAGTGCATGACTGACCAGGAAGTCTACGATTCCAGTAAAATCAAGGTCTTAAAGGGTCTTGATGCGGTGCGGAAACGACCCGGCATGTACATCGGCGATACCGATGACGGCACGGGCTTGCACCACATGGTTTTCGAGGTCGTCGACAACTCGATCGACGAAGCCCTGGCAGGCTACTGCGACCGCGTGGTGGTCACTATTCACGCTGACGAGTCCGTGACCGTCGACGACAACGGCCGCGGCATCCCGGTCGATATCCACCCGGAAGAAGGCCGATCGGCCGCAGAAGTCATCATGACCGTGCTGCACGCGGGCGGCAAATTCGACGACAGCTCCTACAAGGTCTCTGGCGGTTTGCACGGCGTCGGCGTCTCGGTCGTCAATGCGCTCTCGGACGTGCTGCTGCTGACCATCCACCGGGACGGCAAGCTCTACCGCCAGGAGTACCGGCTCGGTGAGCCGCAGGCGCCGCTCGCCGAGGTCGGGACGACGGCGCGGCGCGGTACGAGCGTGCGCTTCAAGCCGAGCCCCACGATCTTCACGAACATCAGTTTCAGCTATGAAGTGCTCGCCAAGCGTCTGCGCGAGCTCTCGTTCCTGAACTCGGGGGTTCGGATCGAGCTCGTCGACGAGCGCGAGAACCGCAGCGAGGTGTTCGAGCATCGCGGCGGTCTGCAGGAGTTCGTCAAGCACCTGAACCGAGCGCGCACACCGGTGCACGACTCGGTGTTCCATTTCCGCACGCAGCAGGGCTCGATCGGCGTCGAAGTCGCGATGCAGTGGAACGACTCCTATCAGGAGTCGATGTTCTGCTACACGAACAACATCCCGCAGAAGGACGGCGGCACGCATCTGTCGGGATTTCGCGCGGCACTGACGCGCACGCTCAACGACTACATCGAGAAGGAGGGCATCGCCAAGCGCGAGAAGGTGCCGACCACCGGCGATGACGCGCGCGAGGGCCTCACCGCGATCCTCTCGGTCAAGCTACCCGACCCGAAGTTCTCGTCCCAGACCAAGGACAAGCTTGTCTCGTCCGAAGTCAAAGGCATCGTCGAGACGACCGTCGCCGAGAAGCTCTCCGCGTTCCTGCTCGAACATCCGGCCGAGGCCCGCGCCATCGCCGGCAAGATCATCGACGCGGCGCGCGCGCGCGAAGCGGCGCGCAAGGCGCGCGAGATGACGCGGCGCAAGGGCGCTCTCGACATCGCCGGGCTGCCCGGCAAGCTCGCCGACTGCCAGGAGAAGGATCCGGCGCTCAGCGAGATCTTCATCGTCGAGGGCGACTCCGCCGGCGGTTCGGCCAAGCAGGGACGTGACCGACGCACGCAGGCGATCCTGCCGCTCAAGGGCAAGATCCTCAACGTCGAGAAGGCGCGCTTCGACAAGATGCTGTCCTCGGCCGAGGTCGGTACGCTGATCACCGCGCTCGGCTGCGGCATCGGCCGTGACGAGTTCAACATCGACAAGCTCCGTTACCACCGCATCATCATCATGACCGATGCGGACGTCGACGGCTCGCACATCCGCACGCTGCTGCTGACGTTCTTCTACCGGCAGATCCCGATGCTGATCGAGCGCGGCCACGTCTACATCGCGCAGCCGCCGCTCTACAAAGTCAAACGCGGCAAGACCGAGGTCTACGTCAAGGACGAGGCCGAACTCAATGCGATGCTGCTCAACGCGGCGCTCGAGGACGCCGAACTCTACTTCAACGGCGAGGCGCCGGCGTTGCGCGGCTCAGGCCTCGAGATGCTCGCGCGCCACTGGATGGAGGTGCAGGGTATCGTGCGGCGATGGGGCCGTCGCTACGATGACCGGCTGCTCGAGACACTGCTCTACGTGCCGCGTGTCCGCCCCACCGACTTCGACCGGCCCGACTGGCTCGGCGCCTGGGTCCGCGATCTCGACGGCCGCCTCAACGCGCTCAACGATGGCGCCCGCAGCTATCGGCTCAGCCTGCGCACGGCCGCCGATGGACAGCCGGCACGGATACAGGTCGTCAAGACCGAGCACGGCACACCGAGCGCGCGCTATCTGACGCGCGAATTCTTCGACTCGGCCGAGTACCAGCGCATCGCCGAGCTCGGCGCGACCCTAACGGGTCTGATTGGCGCCGGCGCGCGCGTGGCGCGCGGCAGCGAGTCGCGCGACGTCGGCTCGTTCAAGGAAGCGATCGAGTGGCTGCTCGAGCAGGCGCGCAAAGGCCAGGCGATCCAGCGCTACAAGGGCCTCGGCGAAATGAATCCCGAACAGCTCTGGGACACGACCATCAATCCCGAGACGCGCCGACTCATGCAGGTGCGCATCGAAGATGCCGTCGCCGCCGACGAGATCTTCACAACGCTGATGGGTGACGCGGTCGAACCGCGACGCGAGTTCATCGAGAAGAACGCGCTCGCCGCCGCGAACCTCGACATTTGAGCTGGGCTCAGCGCATCGCGTTCCAGAACAGGGCGGTGTCGGTGTGCTGGTGCAGCGACACGACCTTGCCGTTCTTGACTTTCCACACGGTTGCGTACGGTGCCTCGACCCGCTTGCCGGTGGCCTTGCAGAGACCGCGATAGGTGCCAAGCGAAACCACCGTATCGCCCTCGGCGACGAAGCCATCGTTGATGGCGGTGAATTCGTCCCACTGCGCGGCGAGCGGCGTCAGGACGTTCCTGACGATCGCGTCCGCCCCGACGTAGCGGCCACCGTAAGGATGGCCAAGCGCCTCGTTCCAGACCATGTCGGGGGCCAGCAGCGCGAAGAAGGCGGGCATGTCGCCGCGCGCGAAAGCCGCGTAAACGGCGCGAACCACAGAGACGGGTTGCTGCAGCTCATCGGTCATCGTCGATCCTCCAGCGAGCCTCGGTGAGTCGTCCCGCCACGTGACTGTGCGCGCCGGCGAAGCGTTTGGCAAACTCTCGCGATGACCGCCGACAAACGCTTCATTTCCGCCGAAGAGCTGCTGCGCGACCCGTTTGCGCTCGGCGCGCGGATCCTCGACAGCGGCTTTCGCCCGACCTTCCTCGTCGGTGTCTGGCGCGGCGGGGCACCGGTCGGCATCGCGGTCCAGGAGCTGCTCGAGTTCCGCGGCGTGGCGACCGATCACATCGCGATTCGCACCTCCGCCTACGCGGGGATCGAGCAGCGCAGGAAGACCGTGCGTATCCACGGCATCGACTATCTCGTCTCGCGGCTCAATGCCGAGGACCGACTGCTGCTCATCGACGACGTATTCGATTCCGGGTGCAGCCTAGAGGCGCTGCTCGGCGAACTCGCGCAGCGCTGCCGTCGAAATCTGCCCGAGCAGATCCGCATCGCGACCGTCTATTACAAACCCTCGCGTAACCTCACGCGCGTGCAGCCCGATTTCTTCGTTCACGAGACCGAGCAGTGGCTCGTGTTTCCGCATGAACTCTGTGGCCTCAGCGACGACGAGCTCCGCACGCACAAGGACTTTGCGTTGCCCTTTCTCGGGCAGTAACGCGCCCGCAGGCCCCAGAGGACCGTTTCAAGATCTACGACCAGAAGGATCCCGCATCATGCTCAGACAGACCGTCATGCTTGCATTGCTCGCCGGCGCCGCGACGGCCGCCCAAGCCGAATGGAAGGGCAAGGGCGAAGTCGGCGTCGTGCTCGCGCGGGGCAACAGCGAGACCGAGACGGCCAACGTCAAGCTCGATCTCGCCACGGAGCTCGATCGCTGGAAGCATGGATTCGGCCTTGCGGCGCTGCGCAGCAGCAACGACAGCGTCCTGACCGCGGAGCGCTATGGCGCGTTCTGGCAGTCGGACTTCGAGATCAGCGAGCGCAGCTTCTGGTTCGGCGGCCTCCGTTACGAGCAGGACGAATTCAGCGGATTCGACTATCAGGCGAGCGCCAGCACGGGTCTCGGCTACCGGTTCATCGACACCGAGACCACCAAGCTCTCCGGCCAGATCGGTGCCGGTTTCCGGCGCAGCAGGAATTCCGTGACCGGCGAGACCGATGGCGATGGGATCGCCACCGGCCAGCTCGCCTACGAGCAGCAGCTGACGCCCAGTACGAAGCTCGTCGACAAGCTGGTCGTCGAGTCGGGCTCGACCAACACCTTCGTCGGCAACGATCTCGCGCTGCAGGTCAGCATGACCGGGCGCCTCGCGCTGTCGTTTGGTCTCGGCGTCCGCTACAACTCCGACCCGCCGGCCGGCCTCGACAGCACCGACACGCTGACCACGGTGAATCTCGTCGTCGCACTTTAGGCGCAGCGGCAAACCCGTATTCCGCGCCGTCGTCGCGGCATGTTCGAATGCGCACATGCTGGTGCCGGGACGATTCTCCGCAGGCGGAGCCGATCGCCGCGTCGCGCTCGCCGGCTGCTTGCTGCTGCTCGCGGCCGCCTGGACGGGCGCCTGGTGGGACGAATACAGCCGCGCCGGATGGTCGAGCTGGCGATCGATCTGTCAGTCGGGTTCGCCCGATCTCCCGACCGTGCTCTATCTGTACGCCGCACTGCTGCCGACCTCCCTGATCGCGATGCTGCTCGCGGGGCTCGTCGTGGTGGCCTGCGCTGCGCTGCTCGCGGCTCGCCGCCGGGCGGCTCTGGCACTCGCCGGCATCGCCGGCCATGCGGGCGGCATCGCCGCGATGCCGCTTGCGGTGTTCCTATGCGCAAAGCTGCTCGATGATCCGCCTGCTGCAGCCGACGGTGCCGGACTGTTGTCGCGACAGCGCAGAGCTGTCCTGAGGGTTCCCGGTGTCAGCGTGGTCGGGTTGCGCGCGACAGGTGCACGCGGCACCCCGAAGTGCGCCGCGACGAGGCGCAGCAGTTCCGCATTGGCTTTGCCATCGACCGGCGGCGCCGTGAGTCTTGGGAGCCAGGTACCGTGGTCGCGCGGAACGAGGGAGCTCTCGAGGGCGTTCGGCTTGACCTGGATTCGCAGCGTGCGCATCGTTACCATGGTATCGAGGTGCGCCCCATGAGCAAGCCTCTATCCGCCCTGCTCGCTCTCACGTTGGCCGGCTGCGCCTCGACCGTCGCGGCACCGCCCGCGGGCGCTCCGGGGGCCGACCAGCCGCCAGCCGTGCCGTCGGAGGTCGTCGCCGAGGCGGCCCGCATCGCCGATCGGCTCGGCGCCGAGCTGACTGCGAGGTTGCAGTCGGCGATGGCCGAAGGCGGCCCCGTGGCCGCGATCGGGATCTGCCAGAACGAGGCGCCGGCCATCGCGAGTCGCCTGTCGCGCGAGAGTGGCTGGCAGGTGCGTCGGGTCGGTACGCGGGTGCGCAATCCGTTCACGGGCCAGGCCGATGCCTGGGAACAATTCGCGTTGCAGGAACTCGAGCGGCGCGTGCGCGCCGGCGAACCACCGGAGCGGCTTGCCTTCGCGACACGAGTTCGCGAACCGCAGGGCGACGCATACCGTTACCTGCGAGCGATCGTCACGGGGCCACTCTGTCTCGCCTGCCATGGTGCGACGGCGCAGCAATCGGAGGAGCTGCGCGCGGCGCTCGCCGCGGCCTACCCGCACGACGCGGCGACCGGCTACGAACTCGGCGAACTGCGCGGCGCGTTCTCGCTGCGGCGCGCGGTCGACACGCGCTGAGTCGCGCTCAGGGGCGAGCGTTTCCGGCGGCGTCCCAGGCGCGCCGGTCGTCCGTGACCTTCTCTTCGTCGATCAGCGTGCGCCGCAGCAGGCGACCTTGCGCGAGATACTGTGTCGCGCGCGAGCCATCCTCGCTGCGCGTGATGATCTCATAGACACTCTGTCCGGAACCGTCCGTGTAGGTCATCACGAGCACGGCGCCGCGGCCAGAGGGGTCCCCTGGAACGTCCATGCTCCAGCCTTCGAGGCGCTCGTTCGCGAACCAGATCCGGCCGTCGCTCACCTCGCCGTAAGAGTCGATGCGCTGCGGCGGCTCGCCGAACGGGACACGCCGCGCCAGACGCCTTGCTGCCTCGCGATCGCGGGCAGCGCCGACGCCTTCTCGCGGCGATCGAACAGCAGCCAGCTGAACCCGTCGATCTCGCCGCGGACCGAACCGTCGCGCACGCGCAGGCTCCGGTCGCCGTACCAGAGCTGATCGGCGTAGAGCAGCATGTCGAATTCCGCGTAGACGCGACCGTCGATCTCGTGGTCGTACTCGCAGGCCCGCGACCGCGGCCGGCTCGAGGGGCCCGCGGTCGTAGGTGGAGCCCCCGTTGAAGAACCACTGCTCGGCGCGGACCTGGCCGGAATCCGGGTCGACGACCAGCGTCACCACGCGCTGCCGATGCGCGAGCCCGGGTGAGGTCTCGCGCATTTCCTCGAAGTACAGCACCGTCGAGCCGAACTGCGGCGCATCGAGCCGGTGTACCGACATCCGGCGACGTTCGCGAGTGAGCTCGGGTGCGCTCGGCGGTCCGCGCCCGATGTGGCTTCGTACCTGGCGATGATTGTCGAACTCGCCGACCCAGCGGCGCGCGATCTCGCCGAGCGCGGCATGGTCCTGGGTGGCGCTCGCCGCGGCCACGCGCCGCTCAGGGTGACGGTTTGGCCGCGCGGATCCGCTTGATCTCCTGCTCGATCCACTGCTGGGCCTCGGCGTTGATCTCGCGCGGATCGCGCCCGGCGGCCTCGATCGGCGGCCCGATCGACACCGTGATCAGGCCGCGGCGCTTGAGCAGGCCGCGACGCGGCCAATAGTAGCCGGCGTCATGAGCGACGGGAACGACGCGGCAATCGGCGCGGCTCGCGAGCAGCGCGCCACTGACGCCGTACTTGCGCGTCTCGCCCGCCGCCACGCGCGTGCCCTCGGGAAAGACGAGCACGGAGAGTCCCTCGCGCAGACGCTGCTCGCCGACGGCGACGACGAGATTGACGGCTGACGCGCCGGCGCTGCGGTCGATCGGGATCATGCGCAGCTGCGCGAGGCCCCAGCCGAAGAACGGCAGCCACATCAGCTCCCGCTTGAGCACGAGCGTCTGCGGGCCGCCAATGACGAACTGGGCGATGGTCTCCCAGGCCGACGAATGCTTCCAGAGCGTCACATGCGGTTCGGCGGGGATCCGCTCGAGGCCGCGCACCTCATGACGGAGTCCGCACAGCCGCGCCAGCACGGCGAGCACCGAGCGGGCGTAGCCGCGCGCGAGTGCGAAGCGCGCACGGATCGGCAGGACCGTGCTGACGATCACGAAGAAGACCGCATACGTGAACGTCCAGACGAACAGCCAGACCGTGAACAGCGCCGAGCGCAGCAGTTGCATGGTCGACGATCCCGGACGTCAGCCTGGCAGGCGGGACAGGTCGGCGATCCGGCCGAACAGATCCGCGATCTCGCCGAGCAGCGCGAGGCGATTCGCACGCAGTGACGGCTCGGGGTCGTTGACCATGACGGCATCGAAGAACGCGTCGACGTCGCTGCGCAGCGTCGCGAGCTCGGCGAGCGCAGCGGCGTAATCGCGCCGCGCCAGGGCCTGCTCGACGGGACCACGGCAGCGTTCCACGGCGGCCGCCAGCGCCCGCTCGGCCGGCTCGCGCAGCAGCGCGTGGTCGACGCGCGTCGCGGGACCGGCCTGCGACTTGCGCAGGATGTTGGCGATGCGCTTGTTCGCGGCCGTCAGCGCCGCCGCCGCTGGCTCGCCGAGGAATCCAGCGAGCGCGCGCAGGCGTGCGTCGAGGTCGAGTGGTGAGCGCGGTGCGGCGGCGAGCACGGCATCGAGCTGGTCGCTGCTGGTCGTGAACTCGGACCCGGCCGCGTCGCCGGGCCGACGCTCGAGGTAATAGGCGCGCAAGCGCTCGAGGATGTACTGATGCACCTCGTCGGCTGCGGTCTCGCTGCGCACCGGCTGGGCGGCGACCGCCTCGTCGATGCAACCG
Source organism: Gammaproteobacteria bacterium (assembly GCA_037444685.1). Taxonomy (GTDB): domain Bacteria; phylum Pseudomonadota; class Gammaproteobacteria; order Steroidobacterales; family Steroidobacteraceae; genus UBA964. Next base: position 112,652 of record JBBILX010000004.1, on the reverse strand, counting down.
CGCAGATCGAGGTCGATGCGCAGCTCGATCAGCAGCCGCAGCACACCGATCGCGGCGCGGCGCAGACCGAAAGGGTCCTTCGCGCCGGTCGGCTTCTGGCCGATCGCGAAGATGCCCGCGAGCGTATCGAGCCGGTCGGCCAGCGCGACCGCGAGTCCGACGCGCGTGGCCGGTAGCGCATCGCCGGCGCCGCGCGGCAGATAATGCTCGCGGATCCCCTGCGCGAGCTCGGCCGGCAGTCCATCCGCGGCCGCGTAATAGCTGCCCATGATGCCCTGCAGCTCAGGGAACTCACCGACCATCTGGCTGACGAGATCACACTTGGCGAGCCGCGCGCATTGTTTCGTCAAAGAAACATCTGCACCTATTTTCGACGCTATTGATGCTGAAAGTGACTCGATTCTCCGGCTCTTGTCTCCGATCGAGCCGAGCCTCGCCTGGAAGGTCACACCGTCCAGTGCCGCGGCGCGGCTCGCGAGCGGGGCCTTGAGGTCCTGCCGGTAAAAGAATTCGGCATCGGCGAGACGCGGCCGCACGACACGCTCGTTGCCGGCGCGGACCTGCGCCGGATCGCGGCTCTCGAGATTGCTGACGGCCAGGAAGGTCGGCAGCAGTCGGCCGTCCGGGGTCTCGAGCGGAAAGTAGCGCTGGTGATCCTGCAGCGTCGAGATCAGCACCTCGCGCGGCAGCTCGAGGAAGCGCGCCTCGAAGCCGCCCTCGATCGCGACCGGCCACTCGACCAGGGCGGTCACTTCGTCGAGCAGCGCCTCGGAGAGGATGGCCCGGGCACCGCGCGCCGCGGCGCGTCGCTCGACTTCGCTGCGGATCCGTTCGCGACGGGCGGCGAAGTCGGGGATGACCTTGCCGCGGTCGCGCAGCGCCTCGGCATAGTCGGCGGGTGCGGCGAGCTCGATGGCGGAGGGTGCCATGAAACGGTGGCCGCGCGTGCTGCGTCCGCTGCGCACCCCGAGCAGCGTGGCCTCGACGACTTCGCTGCCAAACAGCATGACGACCCAGTGCACGGGCCGCACGAACTCGGCGCTGCCGGCTCCCCAGCGCATGCGCTTCGGGACCGGCAGCGCGTCGAGCGCGGCCTGCACGAAGCCGGGCAGCAGCGAGACCGTGCTCGCACCCGGCTTCTCGCCGCTGAAGTAGAGGAACTCTCCCTTGCCCTCGCGCACGCGTTCGAGGGCCGCGACCGGCACACCACAGCTTACGGCGAACGCGCTCGCGGCACGGGTCGGTGCTCCGTTCGCGTCGAAGGCGGCCTGTACCGGCGGGCCGCGCCGCCTGACCTGTTGCCGTGGCTGCTCGGTGGCGAGCGCGCGAACCAGCAGCGCGAGGCGTCGAGGTGTCGCGAATGATTCGACGCCGCCGTGGCCGAGTCCGGCGGCCGCGAGCGAGGCGACGACGTGATCGCGCAGCGCCGATTCGAGATCGCGGAGCGCCTTGGGAGGCAGTTCCTCGGTGCCGAGCTCGAACAGGAAGTCGCGTGTGCTCATGCGCCGCCCCCCGCTGCGGTGCTCGCCCGTGCCGTGCCGTCCGCGGTCGGCATTTGACCGGACGCGTCGCCCATCGGAAAGCCTAGAGCCTCGCGGCTCGCGTAGTAGGCCTCGGCGACCGCGCGCGCGAGCGTGCGCACGCGCAGGATGAAGCGCTGCCGCTCGGTCACCGAGATCGCGCGGCGCGCATCGAGCAGGTTGAAGGTGTGCGAGGCGGCGAGCATCTGCTCGTGGGCCGGTAGCGCGAGTTTCGCTGCCAGCAGCGCGTTGCAGGCCGCCTCGTGTTCGTCGAAATGACGGAACAGTGCGGTCGTGTCGGCATGTTCGAAGTTGTACGCCGACTGCTCGACCTCGTTCTGGTGATAGACGTCGCGGTAGGTCACGGGGCCCTGCGGACCGGTGGTCCAGACGATGTCGTAAACGCTCTCGACGCCCTGCAGGTACATCGCGAGCCGCTCGAGGCCGTAGGTGATCTCGCCGGTGACGGGCCGGCAGTCGAGGCCGCCCACCTGCTGGAAGTACGTGAACTGCGTGATCTCCATGCCGTTCAGCCAGACTTCCCAGCCAAGTCCCCACGCACCGAGCGTCGGCGATTCCCAGTTGTCCTCGACGAAGCGGATGTCGTGCGTCAGCGGATCGAAGCCGAGCATACGCAGCGAGTCGACGTAGCGGTCGAGGATGTCGAGCGGCGAGGGCTTCATCACGACCTGGAACTGGTAGTAGCGCTGGAGGCGGAACGGGTTGTCACCATAGCGGCCGTCGGTCGGACGGCGCGAAGGCTGGACATAGGCCGCATTCCACGGCTCGGGGCCGACCGCGCGCAGGAAGGTTGCGGTATGGAACGTGCCCGCGCCCATGGGCATGTCGTAGGGTTGCAGGACGACGCAGCCCTGATCGGACCAGTACTTCTGCAGCGCGAAGATCAGCTCCTGAAAGGACAGCTGTGCGGCGGGCTCGCGGGTTGGCATGAGGTTCTCGTCGCGGGGAGCGTGGAGAGCGGGCAAGCCGCGAAGTATAGCCGGGGGCGACTCGGTCCCGGCGTAGCGCTACACTGCGCGCCCCGCCGCCGCTCCGCGGCCGAGGTGAGCCTTTGTCAGTCGAGATGTTCCGTCACCGACCGCCCCCGCGCCTGCCGGTGCTCGTCGTCGCCATGGCCGCACTGCTCGCCGCCTGCACGCCGGGCGGTCCGCCGCAGCTGCCACCGCCCGCCGTGACCGTGGCCGAGGTCTTACGCCGGCCGGTCGTCGAGTGGGACCAGTACGAGGGTCGCATCGTCGCCGTCGACTCCGTCGAGCTGCGGCCGCGTGTCAGCGGCTATCTCGCGGCGGTGCACTTTCGGGAAGGCAGTCGCGTGGCCAGGGGAGCGCTGCTCTTCACGGTCGACGATCGCGAGTACCGCGCGGCCCTCGACAGTGCGCGCGCGAACGTCGAGCGCGCCGCGACGCGCGCCGAGCTCGCGAGGACTGAGGCCGTCCGCGCCGAGAAGCTGAGGACCGGACGCGCGATCTCGGACGAGGAACTCGCGGCGCGGCGCGCGGAACTGCGCCAGGCGGAGGCAGACCTCGCGGCCGCGCGCGCGCAGCAACGACAGGCCGCCCTCCAGCTCGAATTCACGCGGGTCACCGCGCCGATCGCTGGAGTGGTCAGTTCGGCGCGCGTCCGGCCCGGCAATCTCGTGAGCGCCGGCGAGACGCTGCTGACGACCATCGTCTCGATGGACCCGATCTACGTCGAGTTCCAGGGCGACGAGCGCATGTACCTCAAGTACCAGGCGATGGCTCGGCGCGGCGAGCGGCCGAGCTCGCGTGACGCGCCGAACCCGGTGCGCGTCGGCCTCGCCGACGAGCAGGGCTATCCGCACGAGGGGCGCATGGTGTTCGTCGACAATGCGCTCGACCCTGGTACCGGCACGATCCGTGCCCGGGCCGAACTGTCGAATCGCGACGGCGTGTTCACGCCGGGACTGTTCGCGCGTGTGCAGCTGAGGGGTGGCGGTGAGCGCGACGCGCTGCTGATCGACGAGCGTGCGGTGCTGACCGACCAGGACCGCAAGTACGTCTTCGTCGTCGGCGACGACAAGCTCGCCCAGCGTAGCGATGTCGTGCTCGGGGGCCGGTCCGACGGGCTGCGCATCGTCGAGCAGGGCCTCGCGCCCGGCGATCGCGTGGTCGTCAATGGCGTGCGCAAGATCTTCTTCCCAGGCATGCCGGTGGCGCCGACCGTCGTGCCGATGGAAGAGGCCGCCCGCGCTCCCGCCGCCGCGGCCGCGCCGGCGCCCTGAGCCCAGTGCGCGAATGAAGCTCGACGCTGCCCGTTTCTTCATCGACCGGCCGATCTTTGCGGCCGTGCTGTCGATCCTGATCCTGGTTGCGGGACTGCTGGCGCTGCCCGCGCTGCCGCTCAGCGAGTACCCGGACGTTGCGCCGCCAACGGTGCAGGTGAGGGCCGTCTACCCGGGCGCGAACCCGGCCACGATCTCGCAGACCGTCGCCGCACCGCTCGAGGAAGCCGTCAACGGCGTCGACGACATGATCTACATGAAGTCCGTCTCGGCCTCCGACGGCGTAATGACGCTCGACGTCGTCTTCCGGGTCGGCACCGACGTGGACCTCGCGCAGGTGCAGGTGCAGAACCGCGTCTCGCAGGCGCTGCCGCGACTGCCCGAGGCCGTGCGGGAGCTCGGCGTTGCGACGGTCAAGTCCTCGCCGAACCTCACGATGGTCGTATTCCTCAACTCGCCGGACGGCCGCTACGATCCGCTCTACCTGCGCAACTACATCCTGCTGAACATCCGCGATGAGCTCAACCGGATCGACGGGGTGGGGCAGGCGTTCATCTTCGGCGGCGGCGACTATTCGATGCGGATCTGGCTGGATCCGGAGAAGACTTCCGCGCGCGGTATCGCCGCCGGCGACGTCGTGCGCGCGCTGCGCGAACAGAACGTGCAGGTCTCGGCCGGCGCCATCGGTGCACCGCCACAGGCCGCGCCGGCGGACTTCCAGTTGTCGATCAATCTGCAGGGGCGCCTCGAGTCGGTCGAGGAATTCGCCGACGTCATCGTCAAGACCGGTCCGAACGGCGAGCTGACCCGCATCCGCGACATCGCGCGCGTCGAGCTCGGCGCGTCCGAGTACGCGCTGCGGTCACTGGCCAACGGACGCGGCAGCGTCGCCATCCCGATCTTCGAAGCTCCGGGCGCCAACAGCATCCAGCTCTCCGACGACGTGCGGGCGACCATGGCCCGTCTCGAGAAGAACTTCCCGCCGGGCCTGACCTGGTCGGTCGACTACGACCCGACGGTGTTCGTGCGCGCTTCGATCGAGTCCGTCATCAAGACCCTGCTCGAAGCCGTGCTGCTGGTCGTGATCGTCGTCGTACTGTTCCTGCAGACGTGGCGCGCCTCGATCATCCCGCTGGTCGCCGTCCCGGTATCGATCATCGGCACCTTCGCTGTGCTCTGGGCGCTGGGCTTCTCGATCAACACGCTGACGCTGTTCGGTCTCGTGCTCGCGATCGGCATCGTCGTCGACGACGCGATCGTCGTGGTCGAGAACGTCGAACGCAACATCGAGGCGGGCCTGGCGCCGCGCGAGGCGGCCCATCGCGCCATGGGCGAGGTCTCGGGTCCGATCATCGCGATAGGGCTCGTGCTGACCGCGGTGTTCGTGCCGCTGGCCTTCATCGGTGGTGTCACCGGGCAGTTCTATCGGCAGTTTGCGATCACCATCGCGATCTCGACGCTGATCTCGACGATCAATTCGCTGACGCTGTCGCCGGCCCTCGCGGCCGTGCTGCTGCGGCCGCACGACGCGCCGCCCGACCGCATGACGCGCTGGATGGACAGGTCACTCCGCTGGCTGTTCGCGCCTTTCAACCGCGTGTTCCAGCGTGCCGGTGCCGGCTACGCGGCCCGAGTCGCTTGGCTGCTCACGCATCGGCGCTACGCGATGGCCGGCTACGCGGTCGCGATCGTGCTCGCGGTGCTCGCGTTCCGCGCCGTGCCCGCCGGCTTCATCCCGGTCCAGGACAAGCAGTACCTGTTCGCCGGCGCGCTGTTGCCCGAGGGCGCTTCGCTCGACCGCACGGAAGCCGTAGCGCGGCGCATGACGGAGATCGCGCGGCAACTGCCGGGTGTCACGAGCATCGTCGCTTTCCCGGGCCTCAACCCGATCCAGAATTCGAATACGCCGAATTACCTGACGATGTTCGTCGGCCTCAGTCCGCAGGGCGAGCGGCGCGAGTCGGCTGCCGAGATCGCGCAAAGGCTCAACATCGCCTTCAGCGACATCCAGGAGGGTATTGGCTTCGCGCTGATGCCGCCGGCGCTGATCGGTCTCGGCAATGCGGCGGGCTTCGAGATGTACGTGCAGGATCGCGCCGGCCTAGGCTTCGGGGCGCTCAACGATGGCGTGCAGGCGCTGATCGCGCGGATGCGGCAGACGCCGGGATTCGATCCGTTCTCGATCCTGTCGGCCTACCAGGCCAACGTGCCGCAACTCGAGGCCGTGGTCGACCGCGCGCGCGCGAAACAGCAGTCCGTGGCGCTGACGGATCTCTACGAGACCCTGCAGGTCTATCTGGGTTCGGCCTACGTCAACGACTTCAACCTGTTTGGCCGGACGTATACGGTCTACGCGCAGGCGGACGGGCCGTTCCGTGACGAAGTCAGCGACGTCGGCCGTCTCAAGGTGCGCAACGCGGCCGGGGCCATGGTACCGATCGGCGGGCTCGTCGAGGTGCGCCAGAGTTTCGGGCCCGATCCCGTGGTGCGCTTCAACGGCTATCCGGCAGCGGACCTCTCGGGCGCCTCGGACCCCTCGCAGATGTCGTCTGCCGAGGCGCTGCAGACGGCGCAGCGGCTCGCAGCCGAGGTCCTGCCCGCGGGATTCGCGACCGAGTGGTCGGGACTGTCTTATCAGCAGGCGACGCAGGGCAACACGGCGCTGATCGTCTATCCCCTGTGCGTGCTGTTCGTGTTCCTCGTGCTGGCGGCGCTCTACGAGAGCTGGTCGCTGCCGCTCGCAGTGATCCTGATCGTGCCGCTGTGCCTGCTGTCGGCCGTCGGCGGCATCTGGCTCGTGAATCTCGTGCACGGCCTCTATCTCGGGGTGTTCGGGGCCGATGCGCCGCCGGAGTTCCTCGACAACAACATCTTCACGCAGGTCGGGCTCGTCGTGCTGATGGGCCTCGCCTGCAAGAATGCGATCCTGATCGTCGAGTTCGCGCGCGAACTCGAACAGCAGGGCCGCGAGATCCTCGCCGCCGCGATCGAAGCCTGCCGGCTGCGTCTGCGCCCGATCCTGATGACGAGTTTCGCCTTTATCATGGGCGTCGTGCCGCTCGTGTTCGCGAGCGGCGAGGGATCGGAGATCCGCCACGTCATGGGCGTCACGGTTTTCGCCGGCATGCTCGGCGTGACCTTGTTCGGACTGTTCCTGACGCCAGTGTTCTACGTGATGCTGCGCCGTCTGGTGACGCGCCATGCGTAGCCTGCTCGCAGTCATGGCGCTCGCGGTCAGTGGCCTGCTCGCCGGCTGCGCGATCGGCCCAGTGCCGCGGGTGCCCGAGCCGCCGCTCGCGGCCGGTTTCAGCGAGGCGACCGGTTACACCGACGCGCCCGTCGTACCGGGAATCTGGCGTAGCTTCGCCGAACCGGAGCTCGAGTCGCTGATCGAGCGCGCATTGCGCGAGAACCGCGCGATCGCGCAGGCCGCGGCGCGGTTCGACGAGGCGCGCGCGCTGCGCGGCCTGACGGTGTTCGGGCTGCTGCCGACCGTCACGGCGGCGGGCGACCGCGAGCGCAGCCGACCGAGTTCGCTCGATCCGTTCCTGCCGGCCAACCAGCCCGAAACCACCGTCTATCGCATCGGCGCCGAGGCGTCCTGGGAGCTCGACCTGTTCGGTGCGGCGCGCCGCGCCGCGCAGGCTGCGCGCGGTGAGGCAGAGGCGCGCGAGGGCGATCTCGACGCGGCACGTGCCGCGGCCGTCGCCGAAGTCGCGCAGGCCTGGTTCGCGCTGCGCGGCGCACAGGCACGGCACGACCTGCAGCGGCGCCGGCTCGACAACCTGCGCGAGAATCTCGCGGTGCTCGAGCAGCAGCTCGCGGCCGGGCGCGGCACCGATTTCGACGTCGCGCGGGCCCGCACGCTGGTTGCCGAGATCGCCGCACGGCTGCCCGAGACCCAGGCCGAGGTCACGCGTCAGGAGCAGCGGCTCGCGGTGCTGCTCGCGCTGCCGGTCGAGACTCTGCGCGCCGAGTGGCTCGCGCCGTCTCGACCGTTGCCCGCAGCCGCGCCCCTGACCGCGGTCGGCACACCGGCGGACTGGCTCCGACGCCGCCCGGACATCCGCGCCGCCGAGCGTCGTCTCGTGGCCGCGACCGCCCGCATCGGCGTCGAGCAGGCGCAATGGCTGCCGCGCATCACGCTGCTTGGCAGCTTCGGCTACACCTCGCAGGTGAACGGCGACCTGTTCGAACCGGCGGCCGAGCGCTGGCGCTACGGCCCGTCGCTGAGCTGGAGCTTCCTCGACGCGGGCCGCGTGCGGCAGCGCGTCCGCGCCGCGCAGGCGCGCGCCCGCGAGGCACTCGCCGCTTACGAGGAGACGGTGCTGCGCGCGCTCGAGGAGACCGAGAACGCGCTCGCCGGTTTCCGCGCCGCGAACGAGTCCCTGGTCGCGGCCGAGGGCGGACTCGCGGCGGCGCGGCGCGCGACCGAGCTGGCGCGACTGCGCTATGAGGCCGGTGCGAGCGACTATCTGGCACTGCTCGACGCCGAGCGCACGCAGCTCGACTTCGAACAGCGCGTCGTCGAGCTCGCGGTGGCGCGCGCCAGCGCGCTCGCGCTGCTGCAGCGCGCGCTGGCAGGCGACTTCGCGGCCCGGGAATGAGCAGCGCGCCGCGGCTTCAGCCGTCGACGAGGCGCAGCTCGTAGATTCGGGTGATCCGCTCGCCGTTCCAGACGTAGCGCAGGTGCACGCCCTGGCGGACGTTCGATGCGAGCCGCGGGCGAAAGGCCGCGGTGTTCGTGCCGCCAGCGCGCCGTACGCTGTCAAAGACGACTCCGTCCGCGGCCAGCGCACGCAGGGCGCGCGCGAATGCCTGCGACGCAGCATAGTCGTCGCGATCGTACAGGGGCGCGAAGCGCTCGTCGGTCGCTCGTCCGCGCAGGTCGTGAAACCACCCGGCGACGTCGAGCAGATAGCAGCGCAACTCGATCTCCGTGGCCGGCTCGCGGGTCGCGCGCAGGAAGCGCTCGCGATGATGACGGGTTTCGGCGATGGCCGTGGCGAGCGTGTCGGCGACGTACAGCGCGCCGGCCGTCCCGTTGGCGAAGCGGCTGCCGGATGGGTGCAGGTGCGTGAACGGTGCCATGATGACCGAGGCCCCCGGACCCGCGACGCGATCGGCAGCCGGCACGAGCGCGATCTGCCCGGCCTCGTCTCGCAGTCGAGGGTTCGTCAGCGATTCGAGCGCGATCAGCGCTTCCCAGTCGGCGGGATCCGCGATCCGCTCGAACAGGTCGACTGGCGGGAAGCGGCTCGCGACGAGCCGAAAGGCCGGCTGCCAGCGCAGCGCGACGAGTGGCAACGCGCGCGCGAGCTCAGCCGCGCTCGGCATCGAGGTACTGGCGGACGACGTACAGGTCGGCGACCTGCCCCGACAGCATGCGTTCGAGCGCCGAGCGGCCGCCGAACGGCGCGGCGTCGTTCGGCCGGCGTAGCCATTCGTCGGCGCGTTGCGGATCGGGAAACAGCAACTGCAGGGCCTTGTAGATGCCGAGCAGGTAGGACAGCCGCTCGAGCGTGTCGGGCGGCAGCTCGACGTCGGGGTCACGGCGCCACTTGAACCAAGTCGAGCGCGAGCGCAGGCCCAGTAATCGCATCTGCTCGGCCACGCTGAGTCGCCAGAGCTCGCTGAGTCGGACGAATGCGCGCAGTCCTGCGGCCGAGAGCCGCTTCGAGTTGGCTTTGAGGTCGGTGGCCTCCGAGGCTGCTCTCTGCATACGTATAAATATAGCTACTCTAAGGTTAAATGTCTAATTATGGCCGCCCTCGATCAGTGCGATCAGCGATGAAAGGAGACCCAGCCCTCCAGCTAAGCACTAACACAGTGCCAATCTCAGCAAAAGCGCATCAAGATAGTGCATCATCGCGATTGTGCGCGAGTAAGCTGTTGAATCGAAACAGGCTGTCTGTTGGCACGCGCGGTGCAGTACCGACGCGCCGCGCCTGCACAGCTCTGGTGCCGTCAGGTCGGTGACATAACGACATTCCCGGAGGCGACATGACCCCTAGCGACGTAATGAAGTTGATCAAGGACAAAGAGGTGAAGTGGGCCGACCTGCGCTTCACCGACACGCGCGGCAAGGAACAACACGTCACGATCCCTGCCAAGCTCGTCGACGAAGGCCTGTTCCGCGACGGCAAGATGTTCGACGGTTCGTCGATCGCCGGCTGGAAGGGCATCAACGAGTCGGACATGATCCTGATGCCCGAAGCGGCCACCGCGGTGCTCGATCCCTTCTTCGAAGAGGCGACCGTCAACATCCGCTGTGACGTCATCGAGCCGGCGACGATGCAGGGTTACGAGCGCGATCCGCGCTCGATCGCCAAGCGCGCCGAGGCCTACCTCAAGAGCACCGGCATCGCCGACCGCGCGATGTTCGGCCCCGAGAACGAGTTCTTCATCTTCGACAGCGTGCGCTGGAACAACGAGATGCGCGGCTGCTCCTATGAGATCGACTCGGTGCAGGGCGCCTGGAATGCCAACACCCAGTATGCCGAGGGCAACAAGGGCCACCGTCCGGGCATCAAGGGCGGCTACTTCCCGGTCCCGCCGGTCGACGCGTTCCAGGACATCCGCAACGCGATGTGCGCTGCCTGCGAGGAGATGGGTCTCGTCGTCGAGGTGCATCACCACGAAGTCGCCACCGGTGGTCAGTGCGAGATCGGCATCAGCGCCGGCGGCCTCGTCGCCAAGGCCGACCAGGTGCAAATCCTCAAGTACGCCGTGCACAACGTGGCCAACGGCTACGGCAAGACCGCGACCTTCATGCCGAAACCACTGGTCGGCGACAACGGCTCGGGCATGCACGTGCACCAGTCGCTGCAGAAGGACGGCAAGGCGCTGTTCGCTGGCGACAAGTACGGCGGCCTCTCCGAGCTCGCGCTGTACTACATCGGCGGCATCATCAAGCACGCCAAGGCGCTCAATGCGCTGACCAATGCGAGCACGAACAGCTACAAGCGTCTGGTGCCCGGTTTCGAAGCGCCCGTCATGCTCGCCTACTCGGCGCGCAACCGTTCGGCGTCGATCCGCATCCCGTTCGTCTCGAACCCGAAGGCGCGTCGCATCGAGGTGCGCTTCCCCGATTCCTCGGCGAATCCGTACTTCGCTTTCACCGCGATGATGATGGCGGGCCTCGACGGCATCCAAAACAAGATCCACCCGGGCGACCCGGCCGACAAGGACCTGTACGACCTCGAGCCTGAGGAGGCGAAGCACATCCCGACCGTGTGCCACTCGCTCGACATGGCGCTCGAGCACCTCGACAGGGATCGCGAGTTCCTGACCCGCGGTGGTGTGTTCACGAACGACGTCATCGACGCCTACATCGCGCTCAAGATGCAGGAAGTCACACGCTTCCGCATGAGCACGCATCCGGTCGAGCTCGACATGTACTACAGCGTCTAACGCAGGGCCCTTGACACGGTTCTCCGGGAAGAGATTGGGGGCGTGGCGACGGCAGCGTCGCCACCCCGCTTTTTTGCCGGGCGAGGTGCACCGCTGCACCGGTAATGTGAACTCGAGCGGGCTTTCCGGGATCCAATGGTTGGTGGCTGCTGCGGCAGCGACTATCTTGGAGGCCCATGGGTCCGTTTGCCGCCAGAGACGTCCCGCGAGGCAGGGCGCTGCTCGGCCTCGGCTTGGCCGCGCTGCTCTGCGGAACCGCGGCGGCGACGGAAGTCTATGTCACCTACGACAAGGAGGGCCGGCCACAGTACAGCGACCGCCCGCAGCCCGGCACGCAGAAAGTCGAGGTGACGCCCGCGCAGACCTACGAGGCGCCGAAGCAGACGGCGTCTGCTGCGCCGCCGGTGACACCGCCGGCTCAACGGGCCGCCCCGGGCCCTGCCTGTCGCATCGTCTCGCCGCTGCAGGACGAGGTGTTCCTCAACGTCGAGTCACTGACCATCACGGCCATCGGGCCGCCGCGCGCGACGCCCTCCCTGCTGCTCAATGGCAACGTGATCGCGTCCGAGGACGGCATGCCCGTATTCACGATCAAGCCGATTCCACGCGGGACATACACGGCAACGGTGACTTTCTCGGGCGGCACGGCAGGTGCCGTCTGCCGGACCGCGACCGTGACCTTCCACGTGCGGCAGCCCTCGGTGATCAGGCCGGCGGCCCAGCCGCGTTCCAACGCCGGCCGCTGATCCTCGCCGCCGCTGCGGCGCACCCCGGAGTGCGCCATGGCGGCTGAACGCGGCCTGCCCTCACCGCTCTCGCACTACGATCCGGCGGATCTGCTCGACGCGCTCGCCACTGGCATCGTGGTGCTCGACGCCCAGCTCTGCGTCGTCTATGCCAACGTCGCGGCGCAGGATTTGCTCGCGATGAGCTTCAATCAGGCGCGTGGCCGCCCTTTTCAGGACCTGTTCGTCGAGTGCAATGGCCTGGTCGCGACGCTGCGCCGCGCGCAGCAGCAGACCGAGGAGATCACCGAGAGGGAGATCGCCGTGCGCCCGGTCGCGATGCCGCGCGACCCGCGCGTGCTGGACATCATCGTCACGCCGCTCGTGGGCCAGATGACCGGCACCCATGTGCTGATCGAGCTGTCGGACGAAACGCAGCGCACTCGGCTCACCCAGGAGAGCGAGCTGCGCGCGCGCCTCGAAGGCAGCCGCATGATGACGCGACAGCTCGCCCACGAGATCAAGAACCCGCTCGGCGGGCTGCGCGGCGCCGCGCAGCTTCTCGAGCGCGAGCTGACCGATCCGGCACTGCGCGAGTACACGCAAGTGATCATCGGTGAAGCGGATCGCCTGACCGCCCTCGTCGACTCGATGGCGGGGCCGATGCGCGCCGCCCAGAAGACGCGGCTCAACATCCACGAAGTCTGCGAGCACGTCTACCACCTGTTGCGCGGCGAGGCGCGTGCCAGCGTGCTCGTCGAGCGCGACTACGACCCGAGTCTGCCAGAAGCCGACATCGACCGGCATCAGATCATCCAGGCGCTGCTGAATCTCGCCCGTAATGCGCTGCAGGCGATCGGCGAGCGCGGCCGCATCACGCTGCGCACGCGCGCGGTCAGCCACTCGCGCATCGGCGCCGCGCGTCTCCGGCTCGCTGCCCGGATCGAGATCGAGGACAACGGACCGGGGGTTCCCGACGCGATCCGCGGCAGCCTGTTCTTTCCGCTGGTCACGGGTCGCGCCAACGGCACAGGACTCGGACTGGCCGTTGCCCAGGAACTCGTGACGCGCAACGGCGGCACCATCGAATTTCAGAGCGAGCCCGGTCGCACCGTTTTCGCGATCGTCCTGCCTCTCGAGGAGACGCAAGCATGAACGCGCAACCCGTCAGAGTCTGGCTCGTCGACGACGATGCCTCCATCCGCTGGGTGCTGGAGCGTGCCCTGAAGAACGGCGGCATGGTGCCCAAGAGCTTCGAGGGCGCCGAGTCGGCCCTCGCCGCGTTGCGCAGCGATCCGGCGCCCGACGTGCTGATCACCGACATCCGTATGCCGGGCCCTTCCGGCCTCGAGCTCGTGCGCAAGATCCGCGGCTCGCGCCCGCAGCTGCCGGTCATCGTCATGACCGCCCACTCGGATCTCGGCAGCGCCGTCTCCGCCTACGAGAGCGGTGCGTTCGAGTACCTCCCGAAGCCGTTCGACATCGACCACGCCGTCGATCTCGTCCGCCGCGCCGCGCAGACGACGCTGCGCGCCGCCAACGACGTCGTGATGCCGGCGTCGATCCCGGAGCTGCTTGGCCGCGCGCCGGCCATGCAGCAGGTGTTCCGCGCCATCGGCCGCCTGTCGCGCTCGAGCGTCACGGTTCTGATCACGGGCGAGTCGGGCACGGGGAAGGAACTCGTGGCGCGGGCGCTGCACGAGCACAGTCCGCGCGCCGGCAAGCCGTTCATCGCGCTGAACACCTCGGCGATTCCGGCCGAGCTGCTCGAGTCGGAGCTGTTCGGCCACGAGAAAGGGGCCTTCACGGGCGCCGATGCGCTGCGCCGAGGACGCTTCGAGCAGGCCGACGGCGGCACGCTGTTCCTCGACGAGATCGGCGACATGTCGACGCCGCTGCAGACGCGCCTGCTGCGCGTGCTCGCGGAGGGCGAGTTCTATCGCGTCGGTGGCCAGACGCCGATCAAGGTCGATGTGCGCGTGATCGCGGCTACCCACCAGAACCTCGAGGACCGCGTGGCGCGCGGCCTGTTCCGCGACGACCTGTTCCATCGGCTCAACGTGATCCGGATCGAAATGCCGCCCCTGCGCGCGCGGCGCGAGGACATCGGCGATCTGCTCGATCACTACCTCCGGGTCGCGGCGCAGGAGCTCGGTGTCGATCCCAAGACGCTGTCGGCGGCCGCGAGGGCGCGGCTCGAGGGCTATCACTGGCCGGGCAACGTCCGCGAGCTCGTGAACCTGTGCCGCCGTCTGACGGTGCTCGCGCCCGGCACGGAGATCCGTCCCGACGATCTGCCGGCCGACGTCGGACGGACCGGGGAGGCGCCACAGGCAGTGTCCTGGAGCGAGTGGCTGGCGCGCTGGGCGCAGATGCAGGCGGGCCCGCCCGGCGGGCCGGCGCTGCTCGATGAGGCGCTGCCCGAGTTCGAGCGGACGCTGATCCGCGTCGCCCTGAAGCGCACGCAGGGTCATCGCCAGGAGGCCGCGCGACTGCTCGGCTGGGGTCGCAACACGCTGACCCGCAAGCTCAAGGAGCTAGGGCTCGACGATGAGGACGAGGCGCTGCACCGCTAGGGAATCGCGGCGCTCGTTCGGCGGCTCTCTAGAGCTCGCCGTCGCGCAGCGTAAGGACCTCGTGCCCGGTCTCCGTCACAAGCACGGTGTGCTCCCACTGGGCGGAGAGCGAGTGGTCGCGCGTGACCACCGTCCAGCGGTCGGGCAGCTCGCGTGTCTCGCGGCGGCCGGCGTTGATCATCGGTTCCACCGTGAAGCACATGCCCGGCACGAGCTCGATGCCCGTGCCCGGGGTGCCCCAGTGCATGACCTGCGGATCCTCGTGGAAGCCGCGCCCAATGCCATGGCCGCAGTACTCGCGCACGACGGAGAAGCCCGCCGCCTCGGCGTGCTGCTGGATCGCGTGGCCGATGTCACCGAGCCTCGCGCCGGGGCGCACGGCGTGGATTCCACGGATCATCGCCTCGTGCGTGGTCTCGACGAGCCGCCGCGCCAGCACGCCCGGCGTGCCGACGAAGAACATCCGGCTCGTGTCCCCGTGGAAGCCGTTCTTGATGACGGTGACATCGATGTTGAGGATGTCGCCGTTGCGCAGCACCCGATCACCTGGAATGCCGTGGCAGACGACGTGATTGACGGAGGTGCAGATCGCGCCCGGAAACGGCGGCCGGCTGCCGCCGGCCGTGTAACCGATGGTCGCCGACTGGCAGCCGAGCGGCCCGTGGATGAAGTCGCGGCAGATCCGATTGAGTTCGCCCGTCGTGACGCCCGCACGCACGTGCGGCTCGATCATCATGAGCACCTCGGCCGCGGCGCGGCCTGCGGCGCGCATGGCCTGCTGTTCCTCGGCGGTCTTGATATGAATGCCTGGCGCGCGCATGGCCACTTCGCTCAACTCCCGGGCCGCTGTTCGAGGCGACCGCGCAGTGAGCGCTCGAACCCTTCCGGATCGTGGCGGTAGGCGTCGCGCATGCGCTGCGAGCGGAAGTCGGGAAAGAACTCCTCCTGGCCGTCCTCGAAGGCCGCGAGGCAGTTGTGCGCATGGGTCAGCGCCGAGATCTTCGGGCCCGGAGTGTTCTTCGACATGTCGGACTCGATTGCACCGGAGAACACGCTCATGACCAGCGTCCGCTGCGGCGCGAGTTCCGCGCGTACGCCCTTGCACATGGCGTTGGCCGCGAACTTGCTCGCGCAGTAGGTGCCCACCTGGGGGAAGGTGGTCATCGCGCCGATCGAGAGGATCTGGATGATGCCGCCGCCGCCGTTGGCGCCGAGGATCGGCGCGAACGCGCGGATCATCGCGAGCTGTCCCCAGAAGTTGACCTCCATCTCGAGCCGCGCGCCTTCGAGCGACGCGGCGCCGATGAATGACGTCATCGCGGCCACGCCGCCGTTGTTGACGAGCAGCGTGAGATCGCGGCAACGCCCGACCGCGGCGGCGATCTGCGCGTCGTTCGTGACATCGAGCGCAAGAGGCACGATGCGCGACGGATCGGCCTGCACGAGCGTAGCGAGGGTCTCGATGCGTCGCGCCGTCGCGTACACCCGCGCCGCGCCGCGCTCGAGCAGTGCCTCGACGAAACCCCGGCCGATGCCGCGGTTCGAGCCCGTCACGAGCGCAATCGCGCCTCTGATCTGCATCGGCCGACTCCCGTTTGCTGGGCCGGCCACCGCCGGCAGACGTCTATAATTGGCCGACCGTTCTGCCAGAGCAAGACTGCATGCCGGCCGTCGAAATCCTCTCCGAAGTGTATCTTGGCAACAGCTTGCGCAGCTGGCTGCTCGGCCTCGCCGCCTTTCTCGTGACTTTCACGGTGCTGCCGCTGCTGCGCGGCTTCGTGATGTCGCAGCGTCGGCGCATCCAGTCTCTCGAGCCTCCGCTCGGCGTCGAGCTCGCGCTGCTGCTGATCTCGAGGACCAGCAAGCTGTTCCTCTGGATCGTGGCTCTTTATGCGGGCCAACGTTTCCTCGAACTGCCGCCCCGCGTCGACCGGATCTCCACGATCGTCATCGTGATCGGGTTCTGGCTACAGGTGGGGCTCTGGGCTTCGGCGGCCGCGCAGTTCGCGCTCGACCGGCAGCGGCAGCGCGCCGCCGCGGCCGGCGATCCCGGCATCCAGGGTTCGCTCGGCATCGTCTACTTCATTGCGCGTCTTGCGATCTTTGCGGTCGTCGCGCTGCTCGCGCTGGACAATCTCGGCGTCAACATCACCGCGCTCGTTGCCGGTCTCGGCATCGGTGGCATCGCGATCGCGCTCGCCGTGCAGACCGTGCTGGGTGACCTGCTCGCCTCGCTGTCCATCACGCTCGACAGGCCCTTCGTGGTCGGCGACTGGCTGCGCATCGATGACATGGAGGGCACGGTCGAGCACATCGGCGTCAAGAGCACGCGCCTGCGCAGCCTCTCCGGCGAGCAGATCATCGTCTCGAACGCCGATCTGCTCAAGAGCCGAGTCCGCAACCTCGGGCGCATGCCCGAGAGGCGCGCACTATTCACGCTCGGGGTCACCTACGAGACGCCGCGCGACAAGCTCGAGCGGATCCCGGCGATCGTCGAAGCGGCGGTCACCTCCGTGCCTTCGACGCGTTTCGTATTCTGCAGTTTCCAGAACTTCGGTGACTTTGCGCTGCAGTTCCAGGTGGCTTACTACGTCCAACTGCAGGACGGCGTGAGGTTCTTCGACGTGGTCAGCGCGGTCAACTACCGGATCCACGCGGCATTCGCCGAACACGGCATCGACTTCGCCTATCCGACCCAGACGCTGCACGTGTTTCGCGAAGGCGGAGGTTGAGACTCACTCGCGCCGTTCGCGGCGCAGGAAGCGCACCATCTGCAGCTCGCCCACGTAGCGATCACCGATCCGCACGGTATCGGGCTCGTGCGCATAACTGCGGAAGCCGGCGGCTGCATACAGACGCTGAGCGGCCTCGTTGGTCTCGAGGACGGTGAGCCAGATCTGGCGAAGGTCCGGCAACTGCGCGGCGCGCACGATGGCCTTTTGAAGCAGCAGACGGCCAATGCCGGCGCCGGTGACGTCGGGGTGGACGAACATGCGCGACAAGAGGGCCTTGTGGCGCAGCTTCTCGCCCTGCTCGCGCTCGACGCTGACGATGCCTACCAGCCGCTCTCCGTCGAAGGCCCCAAGCGTCCAGCTGTCTTCCGTGAAGCCGGTCGGGATCCCCTGCGGGACGAGGTCGCTCGGCGCCGTACGGAAATGGAAGCCGTGCGTCGCGAGCGCCTCGCCCCAGAGCGCGCGGTAGGCGGCCTCGTCACCGGGTTGCAGCGGCCGGATCATCCGGCAGCCAGTTTGCCAGCGCTGCAACCGGAGCGCGATTGCCGCCGCGCGGGAGCTCAGAACCTCCACTCGACCTCGACGCCGTACATGCGTGGCACGCCGCCGAAGGCCTGGAAGTTCTGCGAAATGCTCTTCACGTCGACCCAGTATTCGTTGCCGAGATTGCGGCCGAACAGCGACACCCGAACCCGGTCCTGCTGGAAGTTCAGGCTCGCGTCGAACACCGAGTAGGCGTCCTGGGCGAGCTCGGGGTTGTTGGCGACATCAGTGTCGTAGTCGGAGCGGTAGGACCACGAGCCGCGCAGAGACCACTCGCCGCCGAGCGCCTTCGTCGGCAGTGTCCAGGTCGCCGCCAGATAGCTCGTGATCTCGGGCACGCGGTCGAAGTTCAGACGCTTTGCCGCCTCGAGGTCGGCGGCGTTGATGACGCCATTGCGATCGGCATCGATGCCGCGGAATTCCTTGAACTTCGGGTCGATCCAGCCGAGGCTCGCGTCGACCTGCAGCCCGTCGACGGGTGCGAAATTGCCTTCCACCTCGAGACCGGTGATCTCGGCGCGGCCGGCGTTGAGCAGGGTCTGCGTGATCGTGCCGTTCGGCAGCGTGCCCTGCGAGATGCGCTGGATGTCGTTGTAGCGGGTCTGGAAGACCGCGACATTGAGGCGCGCACGACCATCCGCGAACGTCGACTTCAGGCCCGCTTCGAGTGACTTGACCTCTTCGGGATCGGCAGGAACGGCGATGGCCGCAGCGCTCGCACGCGAGTTGAAGTTGCCGCTGCGGAAGCCGGTCGTGTAGCTCGCGTAGGCGAGGACATCATCCGAGAACTGGAAGTCGCCGCCGATCCGGTAAGAGGTGTCCGACCAGTCCCTCTGCGCTTCGATCCGATTGGTCGGGCAGCCCGTGAAGGGACCCGTGCAGGCGGCGATCGGGATCGCGGACAGCTCCTTGTCCTCCTTCGTGTAGCGCAAACCGGCAAAGCCGGTCAGCCGCTCGGTGAGCCTGACATTGACATTGCCGAACACGGCCTGGCTGTCCTGCTTCTGGTTGGCGATGCCCTGCTGGTAGATGAAGTTCGTGTGATCGCGGTTCGCGGCGCGGCCGGTGATCTGCCGCTTCTCGAGGATGTCGAACTCCTGCTCGAACAGGTATAGACCGACCGTCAGATCCCACCTTTCGGAGAACTTGGAGGCGTAGCGGAACTCGGCGCTGAACTGGTCGCCACTCTCCTCGTTGTCGGGGAAGTGCAGCAGCGTGAAGGGCGTGCCGTCGACGTCGAGGGTGTTGTCGTACTCGATGTCGCGGTAGCCGAGCAGGCCCGTGAAGAGACCATGACCCGCATCATAGTTGGCCTCGAGCACCATGGTCTTGGACTCGGTGAAATTGCGGCCAACGAGATCGTGGTTGATCTCGTACTCGTCCTCGGGCGGGAAATAGCCGAACTCGGTCTGCGCACGCAGCAGGCGGCCGGTTTCCGGGATGAAGGCGCGCGAGGCGGCGCTGCCGCCGTCGGCCCGAAAGTAGCTGCCGAGCAGCGAGATCTCGAGACTGTCGGTCGGCGTCAGCACGAAGGTCGGCTTGACGATCAGTGTCTTCGTCTCCGGCTGGTCGACACGCGGCGTGCCGGGCTCGGTGCCCGAAGGGTTGGCCAGTGCCGGTACGAAGGTGCCACCGTTCCTGTCCTCGAAGAAGCCGTCCTGGTTGCGGCTGATCACGGCGAGTTTGGCCGCGACACCCTCGGTCAGGCTGCCCTCAATGCTCGCAGCGGCGTCGAGTCGATTGAAATTGCCGACCGTGACCTGCGCGCGCGCCGAACTCGCCGGTCGGACGACGGGTGCGCAGCGACACGGCACCGCCTGTCGTGTTGCGGCCGAACAGGATGCCCTGCGGACCACGCAGCACCTCGATCGACTCCATGTCGAAGGTGTCGAGGATCGTGCCGGCCTGGAAGCCCATGACGATCCCATCGACGTAGACGTTGACCGCCGGATCGACGGTCCGGATCGAGGTCGTCACGCCAATGCCGCGGATCGTGAAGTTCGCAAAGTTGGGAAACGTGCTGACGGGCTGGAGCGTGACGTTCGGTGCGAGGCGGCCGACGTCGGTCAGGTCGATCGCGAAGGTCCTCTTCAGGGAATTTTCGTCGAAGGCGCTGACTGCGAGCGGCACGTCCTGCACGGACTCACCGGTGGCCTTCTTCTGCGCGCGTACGACGACCTCCTCGATGAGGTTGTCGCCGCTCTGCTGCGCCGTCGCGGGCGCCGTCAAGGCTGTGACGCACAGCGCGGCGAGCACGTGACGTTGGATTTCTGGACATCTCATGGAATGAACCCCCTCTTGAATGTCGAGCGACTCAGAAATTCGATACGCCGAGCCCGAGGCCGCCGTCGACTTCGAGCGCGACACCGGTCACCCACTCGGCACGGGCCAGGTACTCGATCGCCTCGGCGATTTCGGTGGTCGTGCCAATGCGACCGAGCGCGTGGTCCGGTGCGATTGCCGCATAGCGCGCATCGGACTGCTCCTTCGTGAACAGTCCCGCACGCAGGTTGATCTCGGTCGCCACGGCGCCCGGCAGCACGCAGCTGCAGCGGATTTGCCGGCGGCCGAGCTCGGCAGCCATGACGCGCGCGAGTCCCTCGACCGCGGCCTTCGTGGTCGCGTACGGCGTGGCGCCGGGGTAGGCGCGGCGCGTGTGGATCGAACCGAGGAAGATGATCGCGCCCTGCGTTTTCTCGAGCAGCGGCACCGCCATGCTCGACAGCATCATCGCCGAGATGACGTTCGTGTCGAAGGCTTCCTTGAGGAACTGCTCGGTGTACGCGCCGACGGCCTGTCGGTACATGTTGGCGGCGTTGTTGACGAGCACGTCGAGCCTGCCGCCGTGCTCGACCGCGGCCGCGAGCATCCGCTCGCGATCGGTCTGCACCGTCACGTCGCCGGCGACGGCGCGCGCATTCGCACCGATGTCGCCGGCGACGGCCTCGACCTTGTCCTTGCGGCGCCCGGTGATCGTGACCTTCGCGCCCTTCGAGGCGAACAGTCGCGCGACGCCCTCGCCTATGCCCGAGCCGCCGCCCGTGACCAGCACCGACATTCCCTCGATCTGACGCATTCAGGCTGCCTCCACGATGTGTTGCGGATGGCCGCTGGCCCAGAGCGCGGCGCGCTGGATCAGACGGCGGTGAATGGTTTGCTCGAGGGATGCGGCGTCGTGGCCGAGTGCGTCGTAGACGACGCGTCCGGCGCCATGACGATGCGCCCAGAGCACGGGCTGACGACCGGTGCGCGGCGAGGCGCCGGCGGTCTCGGCCCAGCCGAAGATCTCGACGCCTGGCAGCACGCGCAGCTCCGCATAGACTTCGTCGGTCAGGTCGAAGTCGGCGAGGCCGCGGGCGAGAGCATGGCCCGGATCGACATGCGCCCTGACGGGCCCGAGCGGCGGGTGGTACGAGCGGCCCCACTGCCAGACGCCGCCGAGCAGCTCGGCCCAGCCCGGCCAGTCGTCGAAGCAGATGCTCGCGGTATGCATGCCGAGCAGTCCGGCACCGCCGCGCACATGCGCGGCGATGGCGGCGCGCGCAGCCTCGGGCAGCGTCATGGCCCATTGCGCGCGGTGCGGCTCGTACTTCTCGTGCTGAGTCATGCTCCAGCGCAGCGCGTAGATCACGAGCAGCGCCCCGTCGTCGTCACGCAGCCACGTGAGCAGCTCGGGCAGATCGAAGGTCACGCGCGCCCGCAGCCCGACCGACTCGAGCACTCGCGCGAGCGCCGGCGCGGAATCCGCGAACGGGTGATTGATGCCACCGCTGAAGATCAGGGCCTGTTTCAACGGGTCTCCTCGACCATCGGTCTGCCCGGGGGCTCAGTCGACCTTGCGCGGCAGCTGCATCAGCACGCTGTGCGCGACACCGCCATCGACGACGAGTTGATGGCCGCTGATGTAGGCGGCCTCGTCGGACGCGAGCCAGAGCACCGCGTGCGCGACATCCTCGAGCGTGCCGAGTCGGCGTAGCGGCACCGCGCCGCCACGCAGCTGACGCACGCGCGGATCGGCGTAGATCGGCGCGGACATGCCGCCGTCGATGAAACCTGGCGCGACACAGTTGACGCGAATCCCGAGCGGCCCCACCTCGAGGGCCATGTGCTCGGTGAGCTTGGCGATGCCGGCCTTGGCCGCCGGATACCCGCCGGTGCCGGGACCCGGCGTGACGGCATTGAGCGAGCTCATGTTGATGATCACTCCGCGGCCGCGCGGGATCATGCGCTGCGCCGCCTCGCGCGCACCGATGTAGGTGCCGATCAGGCTGACGTTGACGGCCGCGCGGAAGTCGTCGACGGTCTGCTCGAGCAAGGAGCCGAAGCGGACGATGCCGGCGTTGTTGACCATGAGGTCGGGCACGGCGCCGAACTCGTCGAACGCAGCCTTGATCTGGTGCTCGTCGGTGACGTCGGCCTCGAGTGCGACGTGGCCGCTGCCGGGCAGAGTCCTGACGAGCGCGCCGCAGTCGGCGCGGCGCAGGTCGAGGACGCCGACCCGATAGCCACGCCGCGCGGCGAGCTGGCAGATCGCGGCGCCGATGCCGTTGGCGCCGCCCGTGACGATCGCTGTTCGCGTCATGACTGGACTCTCCTGAAGACGATCGGATAGCGGCCCCAGTTCGGGCGCGCCGTGTAGGTGGCCATTTCAGGCGGCCGTGCCGGATCGGGCGCGGCACCCGCGTCGAGCAGCGCCTTCACGAGCATCGTGATGATGCCGAAGGAGTGGTTGGTCGGATCGACGGCGCCGCGCGGCACGAGGCCGCCATCGAGATCGCGGCCGAGGCAGGTGTGCACGCCCGTGCCGAAAGTCAGGCCGAACGGCTCATTGCCGGCTGCGACGCTGCGATGCGGGTTGAAGACGTCGGCGTCCTCGCCGTAGACGTCCCGCGAGCGGTTCGCCGTCCACAGGTCGATCTCGACGCGGTCGTCGACGCCCGCTGCGACACCGTTCGGCAGGTGCACGGGGCAGACCGGCTTGCGCCAGGCGACTGGACTCGCGGGATGCAGGCGCAGGCTCTCGTGCACGCAGCGCTGCAGGAACAAGGGGTCCTGCATGATCCGTGGCCGGTCTTCCGGATGCGACTCCATCCAGCGCAGGATGTTGTGCATCGCGTGCACGGTCGAATTCGCCGTGCTGTGCGAACCGGCCTGCAGGTAGAAGGCGATCTCGCGTCGCAGCAGGTCGGGCGGCAGCTCGAGGCGGTCCTCGTTGCGCAGCAGCACGGTCAGCACGTCGCGCGGCAGCGCGTCCTCGTCGATTTCGCCGCCTTCGAAGCGCGCGATCAGCGCCTGGCGGCGCGCAATCGATGGCTGCAGGAAGAGCCGGTCGAACTCGACGAGCGCATCACGGACCTCGGCGCGCACCTCGTCCTTGTCGCGCGTCGAGTGCACGAGCGTCGCGCCTTCGCTGAAGACCATGACGAGCCTGAGCAGCGCCGCGGTTTCCTCGGCGGTCTTCGCGGGACGATCGATGCCGGCAAAGTCGGCCGTCAGGTTCATCGTGATCCGGTAGCCGAACTCGACCAGGTCACAGCCGCCTGCCGCGACAGTGGGTCCCAGCACTTCGGTGAGCGCGGCCGGGAACACCTGTTTCTCGTAGTACGCGAAGAAGCTGCGCCGGAAGACGCGCAGTTCGAGCATCCGGCGCAGACGGTGCGCCTCGCCGTGCAGCGTCAGCAGCGTGCCGTCCATGATCACCTTGCCTTCGTCGTAGAGAGACTGTGCGAGGTGTTCGTTCTTCAGCGCGGCGAGCGCGTCGGGAATGCGGTTCAGCGTGATGGTCGCCATGCTCTGCTCCTGGCCGCGTATCGCATTCAGGGTTCGTGCTCCGGTGTCGGTGCCACGGGAGGTCCGGCCTGGCCGCACGCCACTTCCCTGCTGAGACGTGCCCCGTAGGTGCTCACACGCCATCCCGGCGGGTCGCCACGCGGCCGCGCGGGCGTCAGGTCGATCTCCCGGCCACCGAGGAACACGTGGCGGATCCGCGAGCGGTCCCCGAGCACGGTGACGTCCCGCGACGGATCGCCATCGATGACCAGGATGTCGGCGAGCTTGCCCGCGGCGATCTCACCGACCTGGCCGGCCATGCGCAGTGCGAACGCATTCGCCTGCGTCGCGCACTGGATCGCCTGCAGCGGCGTGAGGCCGAGCTCACGTACGTAGACCTCGAGCTCACGGTAATGCCAGTCGCCGTAGGGTGTGATCGAAAACCCCGATTCGCTGCCCGCGAGCAGCGGCACACCTGCGTCGTAGGCACGGCGGATCATCTGCGCGCTGTCGGCGATCTCGCGGCGGAACATCTCGCGCACCATCGGGTCGGCGCCGATCGCGGCGCCGTAGTCGGCCAGGTTCGCCTGGAAGGTGAACACCGGCATGATCGGCACTTTCCTGTCGACGATGGCCTCGAGCGCCGGTTCGTCCATCAGCGTGGCGTGCAGGATCAGGTCCATGCCCGCCGCGACGCAGTCGATGATCGAATCGGCGCCGCGAATGTGGCCCACGACGGGGATGCCGAGCTCATGGGCCGTATCGCAGACGAGCCTGAGTTCGTCGCGCGTCCAGCTCTTGACCTCGCCGCGCAGCGGGTGACGCGGCACGAGGCCGGTGACGTGCACCTTGATCCAGTCGGCACCGTTCTTGATCTGACGGCGCACCTCGGCGACGATCTCGTCGCTACCGGAGACCACCTTGCCGTAGCCGATCGAGCCTCGGTCCGGAATCAGTCGGCCGGCCGTGCCGCCGACGCTGGTCCAGAGCGCATAGGCACCGCAGGCGATGCGCGGACCCTCGACGATGCCGGCCTCGATCGCATCGCGCAGGTCCACGCCGATCTCGAAGATCGAGTCGGCGTCCTGGATGCCGGTGACACCGGCCTGCAGCACCTTGCGCGCATTCTGCGCGGCGACGATCGCGGCAAGGCCGTGGCGCCGGTGGAAGAACAGCTCGTCGTTCGAATTCGGTTCGTCGAACGAGATGTGACAATGCCCGTCGATGAGACCGGGCATGACGGTCAGCCCGCTCGCATCGAGCCGGCGCAATGGGCGGTGACCGGTGGCCAGCTGTGCGGCGGCTGCGTCGGCCGCGGCGCCCGTCGCGCTGATGCGATCGCCCTCGACGAGCACCGATTCGACGCGCGGCGCGGCGCCGGTGCCGTCGATCACGCGACCATTGCTGATCAGCAGGGCGGTCATGGCCGTCTCTCCTCGCATTTCATTGGCGCAGCAGCAGCCGGCGTGCGTTGTCGGCGAGCCAGGCCGGCGCCTCGATCTTCTGCCCGCCGGCGGGCTGGTCCCAACCCGCGAAGTTCGTGCCGAGCAGCAGGCGGTCCCGACCGACGATCGATTCGAGCAGGGCGAGACTCGCCGCGCCGTGCACGTGGTTGTCGAACCAGATCCGTCTGAGCCGTTCCTCGAACGCTCCGGGCGAGCGCAACGCATCGTTCGCCCAGAGCCGCTTGCGGGCGGCCTCCGCGAAGCGTCCGCACAGGTAAGCGATGGCACCGCCGCCATGGCTGACGCAGATGTCGAGATCCGGATGTCGATCGAGCACGCCACCGAAGATCAGTGTGCCGACCGCCGCGGTCTCCTGAGCCGCGAAACCTACCAGCAGGTCGAGATCGTAACGGTCGAGTGGCGGAAAGGCCGGCGGACCGTCGATGCCGGCCGGGGCGGGATGCAGGAACAGCGGCACGTCGAGTTCGACGAAGCGACGGAACAGCGGGTCGAGTTCGGGCGCATCGAGGCGGATGCCGAACTCGGTGCCGACATAGGCGCCCCAGAGCCCGAGCTCGTGGACGGCTCGCGTGAGCTCCGCGGCGGCATCGGCCGGCGACTGCATCGGCAGCGCCGCGAGGCCGGCAAGGCGCTGCGGATGGCGGGCGACGAGCGCGGCGAGAGCGTCGTTGTGGCGACGACAGAACGCGACCGCTGATGCCGCGTCGACGAAGTGGAAGTAGGTCAGCGGATTCGGCGACAGGACCTGAAAGTCGATGCCGGCCCGGTCCATGGCTGCAATGCGCACCTCCACGTCCATGAACACACTGCCGCGGTAGCGCACGCCGTGCAGCGCGTAGGCGCCGACGCGGAACAGCGGTCGTCCATCGGACGCCGTCGTCAGTTCCGGGCCGTGCTCGCCGGCGGCGCCGAGGGTTTCCTCGAGGACCGCGTGCGCGTGGATGTCGATCGTGCGGGCTGAATCGATGCTCATGGCGCGACTCAGGTAGGGCTCTGCACGACGCCGCCGTCGACGGGGAGCAGCGTGCCGGTCACGAAGCTCGCGCGTTCGGAGGCGAGGAAGACGACGACGTCGGCGATCTCCGCCGGTTCGCCGAGTCGGCCGAGCGGGATGCCGCGCACGATCGCGGCTTCGGCGGCGTCGGGCGCCGACGCCCCGCTGCCGGTCGACGCGCGTGCGCGCGATTCGAGCATCTGCCTGACGCGATCGGTGCGCGTCCATCCCGGTGCGACGGTGTTGATCAGCACGTTGTCGCGGGCGACTTCGCCGGCGAGCGTCTTGGCCCAGCCGGCGACGGCGAGCCGCAGGCTGTTCGAGAGCACGAGGTCCGGGATCGGTTGTTTGACGGAGTAGGACGAGACGTTGACGACGCGGCCCCAACGCTGGCGACGCATGAAGGGCAGGACGGCCCGGGTCGTGCGCACGGCCGACATCAGCGTCAGCTCATACGCGCGTCGCCAGTCCGCGTCCGTGACCTCGTCGAAGTGCCCGGGCGGTGGACCGCCGGCATTGTTGACGAGAACGTGCACGCTGCCGAGACGGCCGACGACGCGCTCGACCATCGCCTCGATCTGCGCGGGCTCATTGAGGTCGCAGCGGATCGGCTCGCAGTCGGCGCCGAGGCTGCCGACTTCCGCGGCGACGCGTTCGAGCGCCGTCGCCTCGCGCGCGCAGATCGCGAGTCGCGCGCCTTCGCGGGCGAACGCCAGCGCCGTGGCGCGGCCGATGCCCTGACTCGCCGCCGTGACCAGCGCGACCTTGCCGGAGAGTCCAAGATCCATGGTGCCGTCCCGCTCCGCCGCGTCAGGGCTCGCGCTGCAGCGGCTGCCCGAGCTGGCGGCGGTACATCGCGAGGTCGAAATAGTCGCGCCAGGCGCGGATCAGCCCGTCCTCGATCTCGAAGATGCCCATCAGTGGCAGGCTCACGTCGCGTCCGCCGATGCCGAACGCGTCGATGCGTTCGGTCAGGACCTTCTGTCCGGTCTCGGCGATCGCCAGCAGCTTCCAGTCGACCCAGTCGAACCCGCCCTTACCGAGCAGGTAGGCGCGCACGGCCTCGCGACCATGGATCGGATCCACCGGCACGTTGTGATAGACGACATCCGGATGCAGATGCGCGACGACGCCGGGCAGGTCGTTCGCGTTCCAGGCTGCGATGAACGAGCGGACGACGTCGGTCGGCGAACGACTCGCCGTGCGATCGGAACGCGCCGCTGCGCTCATCAGCCAAGCAGCACGGGATAGGTGGCCCAGGCCTCGCGCGCGACGTTCGCCTCGCGGGTCGGCGGATGCTCGGGATCGGGGCGGACGTTCGCGGCGATCAGCGCACGCGCGATCAGGGTGATCGTGCCGTACTGATGGGTCGCGGGATCGGTATTCGCCTTGGGCAGGTCGCCGGCGGCGAGGTTGCGGCCGAGGCAGGTGTGGATGCCGACACCGAAGGTGATGCCGTAGGGCGGCAGCACGCCCGGCAGCTCGCGGTAGGGATTGAATTCGGCTGCATCGGCGCCGAAGGTCGCAACCTGACGGTTGGCGTTGTACAGATCGATGACGACCTCGTCGTCGCCCTGTACGTCGTCGCCCGTCGGCAGGTGAACGGGGCAGACCGGCTTGCGCTTGGCGACCGGGCTCGAGGGGTGCAGGCGCAGGCTCTCGTGCACGCAGCGCTGCACGAACAGCGGGTCGCTCCTGAGTTTCGCGGCATCTTCGGGATGCTTCGCGACCCACGTGAACATCTCGTGCATCGCGTGCGTCAGCGAATGCACCGACGTGTGTGCGCCGGCGAGATAGTAGAAGGCCGTCTCGCGAAGGATCATGTCGCGCGGCAGGTCGAGGTTGTCCTCGTTGCGCAGCAGCACCGTCAGGATGTCGCGCGGCAGTTCCGCTTCGGAGATCTCGCCTCTGCGAAAACGATCGATCAGCGCCTGCCGGCGTGCGGCCGATGGCGTGAAGAACCGTTCGTCGAACTGCCTGAGCGTGCGGCGGATCATCTCGCGCACGGGCTCGCGGTCGCCCGAGTACTGGCCGAGCGTCGCCGCGGCGCCGAGACCGTGGATGATGCCGACGAGCTCGTCGCGCTCCTCGTCGCTGTTGTTCGGACGGTCGATGCCCGCGAAGTCGGCCGTCAGGTCGAGCATCGAGCGGCGGCCGAAGTCCATCAGGTCGGCACGGCCCGTTGGCAGGAACCTCGCGAGCGTGCGTTCGACGACTGGCGGCAGGACCTGCTTCTCGTAGTAGTTGAAGAAGTCCTTCTTGAAGATCTTCATCTCGAGCAGGCGCCGCTGCCGATGTTCTTCGCCATGCAGCGTCACGAGCACGCGATCGAACATGATCCTGCCTTCGTCGTAGAGCGACTGCTTGAGGTCCGGCAGGGCCAGCGTCTGGTTCGCTTCCTTGTACCCCGTGACGGTGACGGTGCTCATGCGCTTCTCCCCCTCAGAGAAGGGCGCCTCCCGGGCGCTCGCTGTGAATCGTGGATGCCTCGATGATACGCTGCGTTTGTGGGCGATCAAGCGTTAAACTCGTGTCAATCAGTACAGATGATCGAAAAAAGTCATCCGTAATCAGCCCATGAACCGGACAGAATCATCCGACCACAGCCTCGACGAAACCGATCGCGCGATCCTGCGCGTGCTGCAGGAGAACGCCGACCACTCGGTGGCCGAGGTCGCCAAGCGCGTCGCGCTGCCGTACACGCCCTGTTGGCGACGCATCCAGCGTCTCGAGCGCAGTGGCGTGATCGCGCGCCGTGTCGCGCTGCTCGAGCAGCGCGCGTTGGGGTTCGGTGTCTCGGTGCTGGTCGCCGTGACGCTGCGCCGCCACGACGAGGCCACGCTCAAGCGCTTCGAACGGGCGGTCCAGGAGATCGACGAGATCATGGAGTGCTACGCGATCGCCGGCGATCGGGACTTTCACCTGCGCGTCGTCGTGCCCGACGTCGAGGCGTATGACCGCCTGCTCAAGAGCAAGCTCGTGCATCTGCCGGGTGCGGCCTCGGTGAGTTCCTCTTTCGCGCTGTCCTGCGTCAAGTACACCACCAAGCTGCCGATCTGACGGCGCCATGCAGAGCGAGATCCGTCGCGGGTGGAAGCTGATCGTCGCCTCGGGCATGGGCGTGATCTGCAGCGCCGTCGTGCTGCCGTTCTACACGATCGGGGCGCTGGTCAAGCCGCTGACGGCCGAGTTCGGCTGGGACCGCGCCGAGGTCCAGCTCGGCATCCTGTTCAGCTCCGGGCTCGGAGCCCTGACGGCGATCTTGGTCGGTTCGCTATGCGACCGCTACGGACCGCGGGCGCTGGTGCTGCCGGGCCTGATCGGTCTGTCGCTCGGCTTCTTCGTCGCCGCGGGCATGAACGGCGACTTGTGGATGTTCTTCCTCGCCTACGCCTGCATGGCGCTGCTCGGTGCCGGCACGACCCCGATCACCTGGACGCGCGCGATCGCGCAGAGCTTCGATCGGCAGCGTGGCCTCGCGCTCGGTCTGACCCTGACCGGCACGGGCATCTGTGCGATGTTCGCACCGGCCTACACGGTCTGGCTGCTCGAGCGGTTCGGCTGGCGGGCCGCCTATGTCGGCATCGGCCTACTCCCGCTGCTGCTCGCCGGGCCTTTCGTCTGGGCCTGGTTCCGGCCTCCGCGCCAGGCCAGCTCCGGCGCGCGCGCCGCGACGGCCGCGGCCCGGCAGGCGCCCAACATCGATTTGCCGGGACTGACGCTGGGGGAGGCGGTGCGTGGCTATCGCTTCTGGGTCCTCTGCGCGTCGATCTTCGCCGTCTACATGGCCGTCTCGGGCATCAGCCCGAACCTCATCGCGGCGCTGACCGACCAGGGGTTCACGGCAGCGAGCGCGGCGACGGTCCAGGGCGTCTATGGCTTCTCGATCATGCTCGGCAGGCTCGTGGTCGGCTGGCTCGTCGACCGCTACTGGGCGCCTGGCGTGGCGCTGGTGTCGCTGTCGATGCCGGCGATCGGCTGCCTGATCCTGACCGGTACGCCCGATTTCACGTGGGCGGTGATCGCGGCGCTGCTGATCGGCTTCGCGGCCGGCGCCGAGCTCGATCTGATGGCCTTCTTCGCGGCCCGCTACTTCGGGCTCGCGCATTACGCGAAGATCTATTCGATACTCTACGCGCTGCTGGCCGTCGGCAGCGGGACCGCACCGATGCTCTTCGCGCGCGTATTCGACGAGACCGCGAGTTACGACGTCAGCTTCCTGATCGCGACGGGGCTGTTCGTGTTCGGTGCGGTGATCGTGCTGGCGCTCGGTCGATATCCGCAGCCGCATGAGCTCGAGTCGGCCGGCAGCAGGGCCTCTCGATGAGCTTTCGGCATCGCACGATCCAGAACGCCTACTACGTCACCGATCTCGATTCGGCGATCGGGCGCTGGCATCGCCTCTGGGGACTCGGGCCGTTCCTCGTCCGGCGGCATATCGCTCTGCCCGAAGTGCGCTACCGCGGCCAGCCCGCCCGGCTCGACATCTCGGCGGCCTACGTGCAGGCAGGGCCGATCATGGTCGAGCTCGTCACCCAGCACGACGATGCGCCGTCGGCATTTCGCGAGATGTTCGGTCCCGGCCAGGAGGGATTTCATCACGTCGCCGTGCTCCCGGACGACTACGACCGCGTACTGGCCGACTATGCGAGCGCCGGATTCCCCGTGGTCACTGAATTGCGCACGGCCTCGGGGCGCGGCGCCGCGTACGTCGATACGCGCGCGCTGCTCGGTCACTTCGTCGAGGTCTACTGGCCGAGCGAGGGGCTGGGCGCCCTATACCGCGAGGTCGCCGAACGTGCCGAGCACTGGGATGGGCGCGAGCTCGTCATCGAGGTCGACCCGCGCGCCTAGCCGTCTGGCCAACCGCTGCTATTCGCGCAGGCCTGCCTGCCGCATCAGCGGGAGGATCTCCTTGCCGAACTGCTCGAGCCCGGCTTCATAGTCGACCCAGCTCAGTGTCAGGCCATCGAGGCCGGCGTCGGCGAACTTCTGCAGCCCGTCGACGATCTGCTCCTTCGTGCCGACCAGCGGCACCGCGCCGTAGCCCGCGATCAGGTTCGCGGCGAACGCCTCCCAGCCCGCGCCGAGTGCGCTCTGCGAGTTCGGGATCAGGGTATCGAGCAGGTTGCGCACGCCCTTCCAGTCGCCGCGCTTGTGCACGTAGTCGTCGTGGAACTCGCGCGCCTCCTTCTCGGTTTCCCGGCAGACGATGTAAGCCTGCCCGAAGACGTGCAGCGAGCGACCGTATTTCTCGCGCGCGAGCGCCTTGCCTCGCGCGGCGATCTGGCCGGCGGCCTCGGCGCTCTGGGCGATCACGAAGTTCAGATCGGCGTTCTTCGCCGCGAACTCCTGCCCGCGCGCGCTGTTGCCGGCACTCATGATGACAGGACCGCCGGGCTGCACGGGCTTGGGCTCGGAGTAACAGCCTGGCGACTTGAAGAACGGTCCTTCGTAGTCGAACTCGCCCCTGCGCGTCCACAATGCGCGGCAGAACTCGATCCAGTCGTCGGCGAAGTCGTAGCGCGCATCGTGCTCGCGCTGCGGGATGCCGAACATCGCGATCTCCTTCTCGTTCCAGCCGGCGACGACGTTGAGCCCGAAGCGACCGTTCGAGATGTGGTCGATCGTCGCGACTTCCTTGGCGGCGCGCACCGGATGGACCGTCGGCACGTGGAAGGTCGCGAAGACCGAGATGCGTTCAGTGACCGCCGACAGGCCCGCGGCCCAGGTGAAGGTCTCGAAATTGCGGTGATTGAAATTGACGTCGCCGCCCATGCCTTTCCAGCGGGCGACCGGGATCAGCGCCTCGAAGCCGAGCCGGTCGGCCGCCTGCGCGATCCGTTTCGACTCGGCCCACTCGGCCTTCAGCACCTCCGGGCGATCCGTCATCGAACAGCCGTGACTGACGTTGAGGCCGAAGATCGCGAGCTTGAGCCTGTTGCGGCTCGTGACCAGCGGATGCGTGGTGTTCTGGTTCGTCACGGCGCGCCCCCTCGATGCCGGCCGCATGGGCCATGCTTGTTTGTCCGGACCTTTGCACTATCATGCTTTCCGTCGCGCACGGCAACCAGGGGATCCGCGATGCGCCATCCGATGAAGTCGCTGTTCGTCGCTGCGGCAGCGGCGCTCGTCGTGGCAACGCCGAGCGTCGCCGCGCCGCGGCCCGACGCCGCCGAGTCGCCGCAACCGACCACTCTGAAGTCGACCGACGACATGGTCGCGAAGACGGCCGACTTCGGGCCGCGCGACCAGATGCCGGGTGCGGCGATCTACGCCGAGCACTGCGCGGCCTGCCACAACGGGGCCGTGCCGAAGGCACCGCACATGACCTGGCTCGAGATGATGAGCGCGCGAGCGATCGTCCGCTCGCTGGAGAGTGGCCTGATGCAGGCCCAGGGCGTGGGGCTGACCGCCGAACAGAAGCGCCACGTCGCCGAGTACCTGACGCGCGAGCGCGCCGACGTCGATCCGCGCGACACAGCGAGCGCGCCGCGCTGCGAGGGCCCGGCGGCGCGCTTCGATGTCACGCGGCCACCTGCAGCCGTGGGCTGGGGACACGACACCGCGCGCTTCGTGCCGGCCGCCGTGGCGAAGCTCGAGCGTCGCGACATCGGCCGCCTCAGGCTCAAATGGGCCTATGGTTTCCCCGGGGCACTGCGCGCCCGCTCGCAGCCGGCCGTCGGCTATGGGGCCGTGTTCGTCGGCAGCCAGGACGGCAGCGTCTATGCGTTCGATCTGGCCACCGGCTGCCAGCGCTGGCGTTTCGAGGCGGCAGCCGAAGTCCGCACGGCGATCGTTCTGTCGACCGAACCGGCGACCGCGGCCAACCCGCCGCTGGCCTACTTCGGCGACATCCTCGCGCGGCTCTATGCCGTCAACGCCTTCACGGGCGAGGTGGTCTGGTCGCGCAAGGTCGACGACCACCCTGCCGCCACGCTGACCGGCACGCCCGCGCTCGATGGCGGGCGGCTGTTCGTGCCCGTCTCTTCGCTCGAGGTGATCCCGGCGGCCGATCCCACGTACGAGTGCTGTACGTTCCGCGGCAAGATCCTCGCCGTCGATGCCCGCACCGGCCAGACGCTCTGGGAGCATTACTCGATTCCGACGGCGCCGCGCGAAACCGGCCGCACCTCGATCGGCACGCGCGTGCTGTCGCCCTCCGGTGCACCGATCTGGTCGAGTCCAGCGATCGACCGGCGCCGCAACGTGATCTATTTCGGCACCGGTGAGAACTACTCCTCGCCGGCCGACGACAACAGCGATTCGATCATCGCCGTCGACATGACGAGCGGCGAGCGACGCTGGCAGCGCCAGAGCACGCGCGGCGACGCCTGGAACGTCGCCTGCATGATGGCCGACAACCCGAACTGTCCCGAGGAGGACGGCCCTGACTTCGACCACGGCGCCAGCATGATCCTGATCGATGTCGGCACCGGCGAGCGGCCGCGGCAGATCCTCACGGCCGGCCACAAGGACGGCAGTGTCTTCGGACTCGATCCCGATGCGAGCGGCAAGCTGCTCTGGGTCGCGCGCGTCGGCCGCGGCAGCATCCAGGGTGGCGTGCACTTCGGCATGGCGGCGGAGGGCTCGCGGCTGTACGTGCCGATCAACGACATGAACGACACCGGCAACGGCGACGTGCTCGATCCCGCACTCGCGCGGCCGGGCATGCACGCGATCGACGCCGCCACGGGCCGCGTGCTCTGGAGCACCGTGCAGAAGAACGTCTGTCCGCCCGACCTCAAGTTCTGTGATCCCGGCATCTCGGCCGCGATCACAGCCACGCCGGGTGCCGTCTTTGCCGGTCATCTCGACGGCTTCGTGCGCGCGTACGACGGCGCCAGCGGCGAAGTCATCTGGGAATTCGACACCAAGCCGAAGATCCGCACGGTCAATGGCATCGAGGCGAGTGGCGGCAGCATGAGCGGCGCCGGCCCAGCCGTCGCCGACGGTCACGTCATCGTCAATTCGGGCTATGGTCTCTACAGCCACTCGCCCGGCAACCTGCTGCTCGTGTTTTCGGTGGACGGCAAGTAATCGAGCAGCTTCCGGAGTGCCGTATGCCCGTCAATCACATGGTCTGGATCACGTTCCGCGCCGACGTCCCGGCCGAGCGCATCGAGAGGCACGTCGCCGCGCTGCGCTCGCTCAAGGATCGCGTGCCGGGAATCCTCGAGCTGACGATCGGTCGCAATTTCACCGATCGCGCCAATGGCTGCACGCACGGCCTGTCCGTGATCCTGGCCGATAAGGCGGCGCTCGCGGCGTATGCGCCGCATCCGGCGCACGTCGAAGTGGCGAGCGCGCTGCGCCAGGATGCCGAGATCCTCGCGCTCGACTACGAGTTCTGATCGATCAGGCGCGTGAGCGCGATCAGCGAAGTGACGTTGTGTGCGCTGCACTGCCGCGAGGCGTAGCGGTTCAGTACGCTGGCCCCGGCGGCGAGCGGTTGGTAGGTCGGGCTGCGGCGCAGCGGATTGAGCCAGATCAGCTCGCGGCACTGGCGGCGTAGCCGCGCGAGCTCCGCCTCGAGCGCCTCAACGCCGGCGCGCTCGAGCCCGTCGCTGAGCAGGATCACCCAGGGCCCGCGGGTCAGTACGCGCCCTGCCCAGCGCCGGTTGAAGTCGGCGAGGCATTCGCCGATGCGCGTACCGCCGTCCCAGTCGGTCACGGCACGCGTCGCGAGCTGCAGCGCGACATCGGGGTCGGCCGCGCGCATCGCGCGCGTCAGGCGCGTCAGGTGGGTCGCGAACGCGAACACCTCGAGCCTGCCGCCGCGCCGCGCGAGCGCCCAGGCGAGGTGCAGCGCCATCCGCGAATAGGCCGCCATCGATCCGGAGACGTCGACGAGCAGCACCCAGTCGCGCGGCCGCAGCGCCGGGCGGCGCCTGACGGGCGGCAGCGGATCGAGACCGCGCAGCATCGCGCGCACCGTCCGGCGCAGGTCGAGCTGGCTGCCGCGCGCGCCGGTCACGTAGCGGCGCGTGCGCCGCAGCGAGGCACGCGGCGGTGCGGAGGCGAGCAGGCCGCGGGCCTGCTCGAGTTCGGCCGCGCTCATCTGTTCGAAGTCCTTGCTCGAGAGCACTTCGCTGTCGGAGGCGGAACCGGCGGCATCGCGCTCGATCAGTTCGGGAACCGGCTGCTGCCGCACGCTCGGTCGTGGCAGTGCCGCAGCGAGTCTTCGGCCGGCGGGGGCGGGCGGCAGATTCTCGGAGCGCGGCAGGGCAGGTTCACTGCCGAGGCCAGTGCCACGCTCGGCCGGGAACAGCAGGTCGAACAGCGTATCGAACAGCTCGAAGTCCGCTGGTTCGCAGATCAGCGCCGATCTCAGTGCATCGCGGACGTCGGTACGGCGGCCGAGATCGACCGCGGCCAGAGCCTGCGCTGCGACGAGCACCGAGCCGCTGCCAACCTTTACGCCGCTCGCGCGCAGCGCCTGCGCGAGACGCGGCAGCGTCAACAGCGCGGGATCCCTCATGCGGCCGGCGCGTTCCCGAGGCTGGGCGCGAGCGACACGCCCGGCAGGTCGGCGCGTACGGCAGCGAGGTCTTCCTCGTACTTGAGCAGCACGCCGAGCGTTTCCTGCAGCAGCTGCGGCGTCAGCGCGTGCTGGCCGAGCGCGACGACCGCGCGCGCCCATTCGATGCTCTCGGCCACGCCGGGCGGTTTCTGCAGCCGGCGCTGCCGCAGCGTCTGCACGAAGCGCACGATCTCGTGCGACAGCGCCGTGCCCGCTTCCGGCGCGCGCGCCGCGAGGATCTCGAGTTCGCGCACGGCGTCGGGATAGCCGACCCAGTGATAGAGGCAGCGGCGTTTCAGCGCGTCGTGGACCTCGCGCGTGCGGTTCGAGGTCAGTACGACCACGGGCGGGTGCTCTGCACGCACCGTGCCGAGCTCGGGAATCGTGACCTGATAGTCGGCGAGGATCTCGAGAAGAAAGGCTTCGAACGGCTCGTCGGCGCGGTCGATCTCGTCGATCAGCAGCACCGGTGGACCCTTCGGGTTCGGCGCGAGCGCGCGCAGCAGCGGCCGCTCGATCAGGAACTCGCGCGAGAAGATCGCGCCAGTCAGTGCCGCGCGTGAACGTTCGACGTCGCTGGCGGCCTCCGCCACGCGCAATTCGAGGATCTGCCGCAGGTAATTCCACTCGTACAGCGCAGCGGAGACGTCGAGACCCTCGTAGCATTGCAGCCGGATCAGATCGCGACCGAGGCTGGCAGCGAGGGCGCGCGCGATCTCCGTCTTGCCGACGCCGGCCTCGCCCTCGAGGAACAGCGGCCGGCCAAGCTTGAGCGCGAGGAACACGACCACCGCAAGCGTGCGATCGGCCAGGTAGTTCTGCTCGCGCAGCAGCGCGAGCGTCGCATCGACCGAGGCCGGCAGCGGGACAGGAGTGCTCAAGCGGCGTTCGTGTTCAGGCGGCGTCCGCTCTCAGCCGGCAATCGCTGCAGCGACGGCTCGCCTGGCGATCGTGCCGACCAGGCTCGCGCGATACTCCGCCGAGCCGTGCAGGTCCTGGTTGAGACCGTCGGCGGGCACCGTGAGTCCGTCGAGCGATTCCGGCGCGAAGCGAGTTGCCAGCGCCCTCTCGAATTCGCCGAGGCGGAACACGCAAGGCCCGGCACCCGTGACGGCGACGCGAACTCCCGTGCGAGTGTCTGCCACGAACACGCCCACCATCGCGTAGCGCGAGGCCGGGTTCGGGAACTTCACGTAGGCGGCGCGTCTGGGGATCGGGAAGCGCACGCGCGTGATGAGCTCGCCGCTCTGCAGCGCGGTCGAGAACATGCCGGTGAAGAACGCGTCGGCGGCGATTTCGCGTCGGTCGGTGACGATCGTGGCGCCGAGACCGAGCACGGCCGCCGGATAGTCCGCCGCGGGGTCGTTGTTGGCGACCGAGCCGCCGATCGTGCCGCGATTGCGGACCAAGGGGTCGCCGATGCCGGCCGCGAGCGAGGCGAGGGCCGGCAGCACGCGTCGCAGGTCGGCCGAGGCGGCGACGTCGGCATGGCGCGTCATCGCACCGATCTCGACGCGATCGGGTTCGACGCGGATGCCGACGAGCTCCGCGAGGCCGCCGAGGTCGACGAGGCGGTCGGGCCGGGCCAGCCGCAGCTTCAGCGTCGGCAGCAGCGTCATGCCGCCGGCGATGAACCGGTTCTCGCCGGAACCGCTCGCGGCCTGTACGGCGGCCTTCACATCGGCGGGCCTGAGGTATTCGAACGGATACATCGGCGGATCCTCCTGCGCGGCGCCCCGGGGATCAGACCGCCGGAGCCGTGCGCATCGCCTGCGCCGCCGCAGCGACGGCCTTGACGATGTTGTGATAGCCGGTGCAGCGGCAGATGTTGCCCTCGAGTCCCTCGCGGATCTCTTCTTCCGTGGGGTCAGGGTTACGCTGGATCAGCTCGACGGCCGTCATGATCATGCCCGGCGTGCAGAAGCCGCACTGCAACCCGTGATGCTCGCGGAATGCAGCCTGTACCGGATGCAGCCCACCGGGCGGAGCGAGCCCTTCGATCGTCGTGATCCTGGCGCCGTCGGCCTGCACGGCGAGCATCGTGCAGCTCTTCACTGCACGGCCGTCGACGTGCACGACGCAGGCGCCGCATTGCGAAGTGTCGCAGCCGACGTGCGTGCCGGTCAGACGCAGCTGCCGGCGCAGGAAGTCGACGAGCAGCGTGCGCTCCTCGACGTCTGCCGAGACGGCGCGCCCGTTTACTTCGAGACTGACCTTCATGCTCCCCCCTCGCTGTCAGCGCGTCAGCAGCCAGGCCACGACGCCCGCCGCGGCGATCGCGGCCACGATCCACCAGATCATGCCGCTGGCGCCGCCCTTGACTTCGGCGACGGCGGCCTCCGCGGCTGCCGGCTCGACCTGCTTCGTCGCCCCAGCGTCGAGCCGCTTCGCGAAAGCGTCGAAGAACTGGTCCGCGAGCTGACGGGTGGCCCCCTCGAGCAGCCGCGAGCCGACCTGCGCGAGCTTACCGCCAAGCCGCATGTCCGCGGAATAACGCAGCACGGTCGCGCCGGCGTCCTCGGTCAGTTCGACCCGGGCGCTGCCCTTGCCGAAGCCCGCGGCGCCCTTGCCCTCGCCGGTCAGCGTATAGCCCGCAGGAGCGTCAATCTCGGTGATCTGGATGCGCGTGGCGAACACCGAGCGGACCGGACCGAGCGCCGCATTGATGCGGGCGTCGATCTCGGTATCCGAGAGCTTCTGCAGTGCTTCGCAACCCGGAATGCAGGCTTTGAGCACCTCGGGATCGTTGAGCGCGCTCCAGACGGCCTCGCGCGACGCCGCGATGCGGTATTCACCCTGTATCGGCAAGTGCGTCTCCCTTCCTCGCTGGCGAACGGGAGGCTACCATCGCCGCACGCCGATGTAATCATCGGCCCAATGCCGAGGGGGATCTTGACATGGGCAGCACCGGCTTCGGGGCCTCCGTTCCGCGCGTCGAGGATCAGCGCTTCATCACCGGACGCGGTCGCTACACCGCCGACATCGTGCGTCCGGGGCAGGTCTACGCTTACATCCTGCGCTCCTCGGTCGCCCACGGCGTGATCCGCAGGATCGACGTCTCGGCAGCCAGGTCGGCCTCCGGCGTGATCGATGTCTTCACGGGCGCCGATCTGAAGGCCGACGGCATCGGCGATCTGCCCTGCGGCTGGCTGACGCAGAACATCAGCGGCAAGCCGCAATTCACGCCGCCGCACCCGCCGCTGGCGATCGAGCGGGTGCGCCACGTCGGCGATCCGCTCGCGGTGGTCATCGCCGAGACACCGCTGCAGG
Organism: Gammaproteobacteria bacterium; assembly: GCA_037444685.1. Classification (GTDB taxonomy): domain Bacteria; phylum Pseudomonadota; class Gammaproteobacteria; order Steroidobacterales; family Steroidobacteraceae; genus UBA964. The sequence goes on along the minus strand of JBBILX010000004.1, from coordinate 73,858 downwards.
CCAAAGACGCCGCCGAACTCGTCGCGCTCGACATCGAAGAACTGCCGGCCGTCGTCAGCATCGAACGCGCGCTCGCGCCGGGCGCGCCCGAGATCTGGAGCGAGACGCCGGGCAACGTGGCCTTCCACTGGCAGATCGGCGACAAGGCTGCGACCGAGGCCGCCTTCGCGAAGGCCGCGCACATCGCGAAGCTCGACCTCGTCAACAGCCGCATCGTCTGCAACGCGATGGAACCGCGCACCGCAACGGGCGAATACGACGAGGGCAAGGGCGAGCACACGCTCTGGCTGTCGACCCAGAATCCACACGTGCAGCGCGTGCTCCTCGCCACCGCGACGCTGCGCGTCCCCGAATCCAAGATCCGCGTGATCTCGCCGGACGTCGGTGGTGGCTTCGGCTCCAAGGCCTTCCACTACAACGAGGACGTCATCGTGCTCTGGGCCGCGAAGCGCATAGGGCGGCCCGTGCATTGGGCGGCCGAGCGCAGCGAGGCGTTCGTCAGCGACCGGCACGGGCGCGATCACGTCACGCACGTCGAACTCGCGCTCGATGCCGACGCGAAGTTCCTCGCCCTGCGGGTCAGCACCAGGGCGAACATGGGTGCGTACTACTCGACTTTCGGACCGGCGATCTGCACCTATTACTACGCGCCGATGCTCTGCGGCACCTACGCGATTCCGGCCGCGTACTGCGACGTCATGGGTGTCTGGACCAACACCGTGCCCGTCGATGCCTATCGCGGCGCGGGCCGCCCCGAGGCGACCTACGTGATCGAACGGATCGTCGATCAGGCGGCGCGCGATCTCGGGCTCGACCAGGTGGAGATCCGCCGCCGCAATTTCATCGCGCCGTCGGCGTTCCCGTACCGCACGCCGTTCGGCTCCGAATACGACTCGGGAAACTATCCGGCGGTGATGGCCAAGGCGGTCGAGCTCAGCGATTACGCGGGCTTCGAGCGCCGCCGCGCCGAAGCCGCCCAGCGCGGCAAGCTGCGCGGCATCGGCGTGTCGAGCTACATCGAGGCCTGCGGCGCCGGCCCCTCGAAGCTCATCATGGCGGCCGGTGGCGGCAGCGGCATGTTCGAGGGCGCCACGATCCGCGTGAACCCGTCGGGGTCGGTCGTCGTCATCACCGGCACGCACTCGCACGGTCAGGGCCACGAGACGACCTTCGCGCAGCTCGTCAGCGAGCGGCTCGGCGTGCCGATGGAGAGCGTCGAGGTCGTGCACGGCGACACCGGCATTGTGCAGTTTGGCATCGGCACGGTCGGTTCGCGCTCGCTGTCGCTCGGCGGGACGGCCATCGTCAAGGCACTCGACAAGGTCATCGCCAAGGGCAAGCGCATCGCCTCGCACCTGCTCGAGGCCGCCGAGGCCGACATCCGCTTCGAGAGCGGCCGCTTCAACGTCGCCGGCACCGATCGTGGGATCTCCTTCCCTGAGATCGCGTTCCTCGCGCACGCGCCGGCCGCCTGGCCGAGCGACCAGATCGAACCCGGGCTCGAGGAGACGGCCTTCTTCGATCCGGCGAACTTCACGTTCCCGGCCGGCGTGCACGTCTGCGAGCTCGAGATCGACCCCGAAACCGGCACCACCGAGATCGTCGCCTACGCCGTCGTCGACGACTTCGGACCCATCCTGAATCCGATGATCGTCGACGGGCAGGTGCACGGCGGCGTTGCCCAGGGCATCGGTCAGGCGCTGCTCGAGAACTGCGTCTACGACGAGGACAGCGGCCAGCTGCTGTCTGGCAGCTTCGTCGACTACACGATGCCGCGCGCCGACGATCTGCCGAGCTTCAGGACCGATTACGTCTGCACGCCCTCACCGCACAACGCCCTCGGCGTCAAGGGTTGTGGCGAGGCTGGCGCCATCGCCGCGCCGCCCGCCGTCATCGCGGCGGTGCTCGATGCGCTCGGGCCTGTCGGCGTCACCGACATCCAGATGCCCGCGACGCCGCACCGCATCTGGCAGGCCATCCGGGCGGCGAAGCGCCACTAGCCCCGATCGCCGCGGGTGTAGATCTCGATCGGGAAGCCATCGGCGGTCGCGACGACGAGCGAGCGCACCGGGCCGAGGCCGGGCACTTCGATTGCGCGCGGCTGGCTGCGGATGGGCACGCCGGCCGCTTCGGCCCGCGCCGCAGCGGCGTCGACGTCGTTCGTCTCGAACGACCACATCGCCACGCCACGCGCCGTCGGCCCCAGCGGCACCGGCGGCGCACGCCGGGCATCGAGCAGCTCCATGATCACGAGGTAGCCGTGCGCGGAGCCCGGACTGAACCACTGCTGAAAGACGACGCGCGCGCCCTTCGCAAGACCCATGCCGCCGGCGGGCCCGCCGCTCTCGAACGTCATCTCGCGGCGCAGCTCGTAACCGAGCACCGTCGCGAACACGGCCCTGGCCTCGGTGGCATCACCGACGATCATGCTCGCGTAGGCCGGACCGCCGATGCCGAGGGCCGGGTCGATGCGGCTCACGGGAGCCATGTCGCCCCGATCGACTCCGAGCACGAGGACCTCGTCGGGGGCGCGGTAGTGCACCTCACCGACGCTGTAGGTCGTGCCGTCGGCGCGCGGAAAGTCCATGCGCGTGATGCCCGCGGTCGAATCGAAGCCGAGCGCCCGGACCATGCGATCGCGGATCTCGAGGTCGTCGGACGGGAAACCGAGTCCGAGTGCGCCGATGTACTCGCCGACGTAGTGAGGCCGCATGACCGGCAGGGTGCGCGGGACCTCGATCACGCGCAGCTCGAACGCATCGTCGAGTCCGGGACGACGGAACACGACCATCCGCAGCGGCCACGTCGGCAGCAGACCCCAGTGCTCGATCAGCGCCCATGCGACGGCGTCGCCCGGCGTGTAGCTCTCGGGCACGAGCCCTAGCGCGCCCTGATAGAAGCGACGCGTCGCCTGCAGGTCGCCGCTCGCGATCGTCAGCGCGCGCAGCGGCGAACAGAGCGCCGCGGCAGCATCGGACCGCGGGCGCATCGGATCATCGGCAACGGTGTTCAAGAACTCGCTCCGAGCCGCAACGTCAGACCGTGATGGCCAGGCCGCGATAGATGCGCGCCCGGTAGCGGCTCTCCTGCGCCTCGACGATCGGCGCCGCCGCGAGCAGCACCGCATGCGCGAAGCGTTCGTATTCCTCGGCCTGCTCGGCCGCGTCGCGCGGCTCCTCGCTGCGCATGCGCCGCGTCAGATTGACCTGGTTGACCGGCACCGCGGTCGGCAGGCGCTCGTTCTCGACGCCGAGCGTCGCCGTGAACGCATGCAGCGTCGTCTTGACGAAGTTCGCCATCGCGAACTGCGCCAGGGTGCCGCCGACCGGCACGTCGGGCGAGACCAGGATCAGCCGCACGCCCTTGAACAGCGAGACCTTGCGCGCGACGCGGAAATGGTGCGTGAGGTTGGTCTCGACGAGTTCGGCGAAACCGGCCGCATCGAGATGATCGGCGCCGCCGGTTCCGAACAGGGCACGCGGCAGCGGCGCGAACGGTGTCGAGATCACGGCGGCAGGAGGGCCGCCACCGCGGAACGCATCGTCCATGCCGTCCTCGAGCGCGTCGCCGACCGTCATGTAGACCATACGGTCGTGACCGAGGGCGCGGCCCAGCGCGCGCCGAATTGCCTCGCCCGCTTCACTGGTCCGCGTCAGCGTGACCACGCTGCCGACATGACCCTCGGCGAGGAACAGCCGGGCCGCTGCCGCGAGCGGCTCGGCCATGTGCTCGCCGATGAGCCAGATCGTCGATCCTTCCATGCGCCGGACGCGCTCCGGTTTGGCGCGGCCGAACAACTCCCGTTCGGTGATCGTGCGCTCCTGCTGCAGGCCACCGGAGGGTTCGAAGGTCTCGCCCGAGATCGCGCGGTCGGCCATGAAGAACACCGTCGCGAGCGCCACGTCCGTCTCGGTTGGCATGCGGTTCAGGTGCAGCATGCCGATGACGCCGGCACGGATCCTCTCGGCCTCCTCGGCGATCCGGGCCGGGTCGATGAACGGCTCCGGGGGCTCCGGCAGCTCGCTGACCCACTTGTCGGCGCGCGCCTGCATCTTGCGGTCGAGGATCACGCAGCCGTTCGCAAGCCTCGCGACGAGCTTCGCCGCCATTGCCCGGGTCATGGCGAAGTGCAGCGAGGAGTGCGTCGCCTCGTCCGTGCCGTGGGCCTCACCCTTGATGCGCGCCGCAAACTGTCGCAGCGGTTCGGGCACGCCCTCCGCCTTGAGGAGCCCGAGGTCGTTCGACGCGAGCGCCATCAGGACATCGCCGAGCGCGATGCCGGCCTCGAGCGCCTTGAGCACGGCGCCGTGCAGCTGGTTGAGCCGTTTGTTCTCCAAGATCAGCCTGGCGCGCCTGTCGAACAGCCCGGCCTTGCCGTCCTTGCCCTTCAGGCGCTGACCCTCGACCGGCCCGGGCGCGATCGCATTGATCTGGATCTCCGGGCCGACGAAGCGCGCGAGGTTCTCGACCAGCGCGCGCTGGCCGGCCTTGGAGACGGCGTAGTCGGAGCGGTTCGGGTATGGAACGGCAATGTATTTCTCGCCGCCGAAGTAGGAACTCACGTTGAGGATGTAGCCCGAGCCCTGCGCCTTCATCAGCGGCACGAGCTTCTCGATCAGCGAGTAGTTCGAGACGAGGTTGGCCCTCAGCGTGTTGCGCCAGTCCTCGGGATCGAGATCCACGGCCATCTGCTCGGCGCCCGCGACACCGGCGTTGTTGATCAGGTAATCGATGCGACCGAAGGCCGCGAGCGTGGCCTCGGCGGCTCGCGCCAGCGCGGCCTCGTCGGAGACGTCGATGCCGGCGAGCATCAGCACGCGCTCGTGCGGCCTGTTGTAGCCGATCTCCTCGAGCTCGCCGACGATGCTGTCGCGCAGCTCGCGGAGCGGGCTCTCGCGACGCGCCGTGAGCATTACGCGCGCGCCGGCGATGGCGAGCAGCCGCGCGAGCTGGCCGCCGATACCCGCCGATCCGCCCGTGATCAGCACCGTCTTGCCGAGGTGCAGGCCCATCAGTGCCTCGATCCAGCCGAAGTTCGGCCGCGTGGAGCCCGTAGCGTCGACGATCGCAGCCGGCATGTAGAGGCTGACCTGTGGAACGCGACGCTTGGTGTAGAGCAGGCGCGCGGCCTGGCTCGCTGCGAAGAGCAGGCCGTGCTCCTCGGTGTTGGTCCAGCGAAGGATCTGGTTCGCCCACTCGGCAGCCGGGCGGTCGCCAGCCTCGTGCTGGGTCTGGCTCTCGTCGCGCCAGACGCGCGCGAGTTCCTCGACACCGGCGCGGAGGATGTCTGCATAGGCGTTGCCGGCGGCGTCGCTGCCGTTCGACATGAACAGCGTGCGCGGATTGCTGCCGGCCGGCGCGAACTGTCGCCAGACCCGCGACAGTTCGCGGGCGATGCTGATCGCTCCCGTGAGCTCGGCGCCGAGGAAAGTGTCGACGTCGGTATCGCTCGCCTCGGCCAGCGGCGCCTGGAAGCGCCATGGCCCGAAAGCCGGCAGCACGATCGCGCCATGCAGCCCCTCACCGCGGCGCAATCGCTGCAGCAGCGACGCCAGCGTGTCGGCCCGGCGCCGATCGAACAGCACGGCGTCGATGCGCGCATCGGCGCCGCCGCCCGCGAGCGCCGCGCGCGCCGCCTGCACCGCTTCCTCCGAACCCAGGCCCAGCAGCACGTGCGCACCGCACTGGGCCTGGGTTCGGGCGATCACCAGGGCGTCGGCGACCTGGTCGCCCGCGGCGACGAGGATCGTGGAGCCCGTACCGTCGACCGTCCGCAGTTCCGGGCGCGATACCCAGGTCGAGCGGGACTCCTGCCAGACCTGCATGCCGTTCGTGACTTCGAAACCCTGCGAGCTGAAGGCGCGCGACTCGTCGCTGCCGAGGAACACGATGGTGTTGGCGACGTCCTCGACCGAGGGAAACGTGCGCGCCGGCGCCGCGCTGCCGTCGGCGCGGGCGAGCGCCATCGTCGAGAGGAACTCCTCGGCGGTGGTGCCTGGCTTCACCTTGCGGAGCGCATCCATCGCCTTGAAGACGGTGCGGATGCGCTGGCTCTCGATCGGGCCCGGATAGATGATGTTGACGCGGATTCCGCGACCGCCGAGCTGCAACGCCAGCTGGCGCGAGAAGGCGTTCATGGCCGCTTTCGGCACGACATAAGCGGCGCGCCCGAAGTACTTGGTGCGTGAGAAGATCGTCGACACGTTGACGATGCTCGCACCAGCCCGCAGATGCGGTGATGCGGCGCGCACCATGTTCCAGGTCAGGCCGAGCAGGTTGCCGGCAGCGTCGCGCACCGTCTCGGTGTCGGTCGCGCCGCGCGCGCGCAGCGCATCGACTTCCTCGCGCGTCAGTGGCAGGTTCTCGATGACCTGCTGCGGGCCCGCCGAACCGGCGTTGTTGACCAGCACGTCGAGCCGGCCGTACCGCTCGATCGCCGAGTCGACCCCAAAACGCGCCTGGCCCGGATCGGCCGCATCGAACGGCAGTGCCAGGGCGTGGTCGGCCGGCGCACCTGTGGTCTTCAGCAGCTGCGCGCGCGCGACCTCGAGCTTCTCGCGGTTGCGGCCCACCATGACGACCTGGGCGCCCTCCTCGAGATAGCGGCGGACGATGACCTCGCCGATGTTGCCGGCCGCGCCGGTCACGAGCGCGACCTTGCCGACGAGACGTCCGGGACGTGTCGCCTTGACGACGTGTCTACCCGCAGAGCGCTTCTTCGTCGCTGGCTTCCTGTTCACGTCATGGCTCCCCATGCCTGGTACAGCTCGTCGCGGGTGCGCAGGCCGCTGCGCGGCAGCGCATGATTGACCACGTAGTTCGCGCCGGCGTGGGTGTTGTCCCACATGCTCTGGTGGGCGCGCGGAAGCTCGCTCCAGGGGACGACGGTCGGTGCACTGACCTCGAGCTGACCGGCGGCGATCATTTCGTTCATGCGCGCGACTTCGTAGGCGTTGCAGAGGTGCGTGCCGGCGATGGTCGCGGTCGGCATCAGGATGCGGCGCTGGCGCATCCAGACCTGCGGCGCATAGAACGTGTAGCGGGATCCGCTCATGTCCTCGCAGTAGACCACGCGTCCCGTGAACGGCTTGACGAGCGAAGTCGACGCGGCGAGCGCGTCGTGGCCGGCACGCTCGATGATCAGGTCTGGATAGCCGCGCGGGTTGTCGGCGCTGCGCAGCCAGCGGCCGATCGCGCCACCGAACGGTTTCATCGTGCGTTCCTGGAACTGGCGCACGGCTTCCTTGAACCGGGCCGTCTCGCGCTTCGCGTCCGGCAGCGGCGGCAAGGCGTCCGGCCAGTCGAAGTCGGCGCCTTCCTTGCGCCGGATCTCCTCGAGCGAGACGACGCCGCGCACGGCATCGCCGAAGCCGAGCGATTGGACGAACTCGCGCTGCGCATCACTGGACGTCGCGACCACGAGGCGCCCACCGGCGGCGCGCACGGCCTCGATGGCCTCGAGGCCGACGCGATCCTGCAGTTCCGCGCTGCCGACGCCGTAGTAGAGCAGTACCGCTTCGCCGGCGCGTAGCCGCGCGCGACGCAACATCTGCTCGGGTGTCGCGCTGCCGCGCTTGCCGACGAACGAGAACCAGTAGCCGCTGGTCGCGCCATAGAAGGTCAGCGTGCCGTGTTCCGCGAGCAGCTGGAAAGAGCGCGGGAAGGACTCCTGGCCCGCATGCGAGACGACGTAGTCGGCGAGCCGTCCGCCCGTCTGCCGCCGCATCTCGTCCAGTATGGGTTTCCCCGCGGACTCCCAGCGCGCGATCGCATCGGGCGTGGCGGGCACGGGCGTGTAGGCGTCGGCCCAGCGCGGGTCGCGGCGGTTGATGGCACCGGCAGCACCGTGCTGGGCAATGAAGGTCGCGCGATCGGCGCTCGAGACGCCGCCGATCGTGACCAGCCCGTTGCGCGCGGCGCTCTTCAAGGCCTCGAAACCCGTGCCAGTGGCGGCGCCCTCGACGAACAGCGTGCGTCCGGCCTCGATCTGCAGCGTCGTGAACAGCGCGCGCACGACGGTGCCAAGATTCAGCACATAGGAACCCGCCGCCTCGAGCGTCAGATCAGGCGGCACGGGATGGAGCTGTGGTCCCTGCACGCGCAGGAACTGCTGGTGGCTGCCCGTGTCGGTCTCGTAGCCCTGGATCGCGAAACCGGCGTACATCGGATCGCGCGCCGCGAGCGGCGAGAGCAGCTCGCTCTGGCCGGAATAGATCGTGACGAGGTCACCGACCTTGATGCGCCCCTCGCGCTTGATCTCGCTGCCCACGGCCGCGACCAGTGCAACCCCGCCCGAACCCGTGACCTGGTAGTCGAGATCGTGATTGTCGAAAGGCGAAACGGGGATGCCGGTGATGGCCCAGATGTCGTTGAAGTTGACTTCGGACGCGAGCACGTAGACGACCGCCTCGTTCGGGCCCGGCGACGGCACGGGCACGAGGATCTCGCGTTCGGCGTCCTTCGGCAGGCCGTGCGCCGGAGCGCCGGTCGCCGGATCCTTGACGACCGCCTGGGCATACTGCCAGCGGGGCATCGGCGTGAGCCCCGCGTAGAAAGGTGCGCCGACTGGCAGCAGCTCGCCGCGGCGCTCGAGCGCAGCGATCTGCTCGCGACGCGGCGCGGCATCGCGGCGCGTCGGCAGTGGTGCGCTCTGCTTGTCGAGGAACGCGCGGATGCCCGTCTTGCCGCCGGCTGGATCGATCACCGCCTCGGCGAACAATTGTGCCTCGCGCGCGAATCCGACGTGCACGCCGTGGATCCAGCCGGTGCGCACCGCATCGACGATGCGCTCGGCCGTCGGCCCGCGACCGACGCGCTGCGCCTGGGCGAGCAGGCGCCGCACCTCGTCGTGCTCGAGGGCGGCGTCGAACGGATCGCGACCGGCGCTCTGCCAGCCCTGCTGCGCGGCGAGCCGTGCGGCGAACACCTTGGCGACGAGGTTGCGGCCCTGCGGTGCCGCGGCATACTCGCTGGCGAGCCGGGTTGCGAGTCGCACGACGTCTTCGCCGCAGGCCCCGTCTGCGCCGGCCAGTGCGTGGACGAGGCCGTCGGCCCGCATTTCCTGCGCCGTGAACGTCCGCCCGCCGAGGATGATCTCGAATGTGCGCACGAGCGGCTGCGCGTGGCCCGCCTGTTCGAGCAGCCGCGGCAGGCGCTGCGTGCCGCCGTAGCCCGGCAGCAGGTTGAGCCGCACCTCGGGCTGGCCGAAGGTCGCGAGCGGCTCGGCGACGCGCACGTGGCAGGCCATCGCGAACTCCATGCCGCCGCCGAGCGCGACGCCATTGATCGCGGCGATGCAGGGCTTCGGCATGCTCTCGATCTTGCGGAACGCGAGGTGCGCGTTGTTCGGCAGCGGCAACGCCTCCTCGAGCGAGTGCACTTCCTCGAGCAGCTGGCGGATGTCGGCGCCGGCGACGAAGGCGTCCGTGCCCTGGCCAGTGAACACCACCGCCTTGACGTCGTCGCGGCGCGCGACGTGGTCGATGACGATGTTGAGCTCGTCGAGCGCGCGCTCGTTGAGCGCGTTGACCGGCGGGTTCGTGACCGTGACCAGCGCGATGCGATCGGCCGACTTGCCGCGGCGCTTGCGGATCACGTGATAGTGGATGCGGAAGTAGCGGAAATCCTCGAACAGCCGCTGCTCGTCGGCGACGCGTTGCCGTTCCTGCCAGGCGGCGATCGCACGCCGCAGTTCCTCGATCGATTCGGGATTGCGCAGGGTCGAGGTGTCGCCGACGTCCTGACTCTCGACCAGCGCGCGAACCATGCGGCGCATGTACTTGCCGCTGCGTGTCTCGGGAAACTGCGAGACTTCGACGAAGTCCTCGGGGATCGCCACCTGGCCCTTCTCCTGCCGCACCGTCTCGATGAGCCGGCGGCGGTCGTCGGCGGAGAACCTGCGGCCGGGCGCGGGCTTCACGAACGCGAGTGGCGTCAGTCCCTTCTGGGCGTGCGGTGCGCCGACGACGATGACGTTGCCGACCGGCGAATCGGGGTTGATCTGCTTGTCGCGGAGGATCGCGCCCTCGATCTCCTCGGTGCCGAGCCGGTGGCCCGAGACGTTGATGACGTCGTCCGAGCGTCCGTGCAGCGAGAAGCCGCCGTCGTCGTACTTCACGGCGAAGTCACCCTGCGTGTAGGCGAGCCTGCCCTGCCAGCGCGTCCAGTAGGTCGTCCGGTAGCGCTCGAAGTCGCCGCGCCAGCCGCGCGCGATCGCGCGTCCCTCGACGCGGAAGTTCGCCGCGTCGCCCCAGATCGTGCGGCACAGGTACGGGTAGGGAGCGGCGATGACGAGCTCGCCCTTCTCGCCGGCATCGGCCGGGCGCGGCGCGACTCGCCCGTCGGCATCGGGCTCGCTGTCGGCCACCCAGACGTCACCGATCACCCACGGCAGCGGATACGTGTGCGCATCGGGGCGCAGCGGGAAATCGGCATTGCCGTACAGGTGCGTCCAGACGATGCCGCCATGCTCGGTGGCCCAGTACGAATTGATGTACCAGGGCGTCACGAGGTCCATGCCGAACTTCTGCACCACGGGCGAGGTCGGCTCGGCGCAGAAGGTCGCGACGCGCAGCGAGTCGCGTCGGTACGCGCGCACGTCCTCGACGTTCTGCGGGTCGGTCATCACGGTCTTCAGGAACGTGACGCCGGCCTTGAAGATGTTGACGCGGTACCGTTCGATGATGCTCGCGAAGCGCCCGGCGCTCGGGAACACCGGCGCCCCTTCGGCGATGACCGTCGTCACCCGCGTCGTCAGTGCGGCGCAGATCATGTAGCTCTGGCCGGTGATCCACCCGGGATCGGCGACGACGTACATGACGTCGCCGGGGCGCGCGTCGAAGGCGACACGCATCGTGTGGGCGACGCCGCTGACATAGCCGCCATGCACGTGCACGACGCCTTTGGGCTTGCCGGTCGAACCCGAGGTGTAGATGAAGAACAGCGGGAACTCGGCGTCGAGCGGCTCGGGAGGCACGGCCGCCCAGACCGCCGCGACGAGGTCGCGGTCCGAGAGCGCGAGCAGCTCGCGCTCCGAAGTCACGTCGAACCCGGCACGGCGCGCCGCGGCGAGCAGTTCCTGCATCGCGGCGTCCGTCAGTTCATGCGCCCAGCGGTCGCGCTCGGGGCGCCACAGCAGATCCGGCTGCGCGGTGTGGCGCACGACGATGACCGTATCGACGCGCGGCGGCGTGGCGACGAGCGCCTCGGCAATCGCCGTGCGGATGCGGCTCGCCTCGGCGGAACCGAGTCCGGCGATCCGCTCGAGCGCCCGACCCACGCCGCGCATCACGTCCGAGCGCTCGAGAGTGATCTCGTTCGCGACCGCGTCGCGCGCGCAGGCGAGTATGGCGGCCGCGTGCGCCGCGGGCAGTGTCAGTGAGGCGAGCGCCCGTTCCACCGCAGCGATCGCGACGTCGGCGGCGATGTAGCCGTCGAGCGCCGGGTCTGTGTAGGCCTCCTTGAAGGGCACGACCTGCGCATTGCGATAGCCGCCATCGGCGGTGATCACGACGCGCGCGCCGGCGTTGTGGATGCGGTCGGAGAGCGTCTTGTCGCTGAAGCCGCCGAACACCGGCGTATAGACGATGCCGAGCCGCTTGCAGGCCTCGGTCCAGTACAGCTGCTCGGGGATGTTCGGCATGTTGATTGCGACGCGATCGCCCGTGCCGAGACCGAGACGCCGCAATGCGAGAGCGCAGCGCGCGGTCTCGAGCAGCAGCTGGCGCCGAGTGACCGGATAGGACACGACTGGACCGCCGCGACCGCCGTCCAGGGATTGATCCCAGCGATCACCCTCGAACCAGAGCGCGATCTCCTCGCCGTGGCCGGCGAGCACGTGTCGGTCGATCTCGTTGAAGCAGGCGTTGGTCAGCGCGCCGTCGAACCAGCGGTAGAACGGCGCTTCGGAGTCGTCGAACGCGCGCCGCCATGGACGCCATGCGGCCGGAAGGTCCGCCGTGACCGGCGCGCCGTTGCGGGCGTCCCAACCGCGCCAGGCGCCGCCGACCGGATCGAGGCCGAGCCAGGCGCCGTGCGTACCGATCGTCGGCTCGAACCAGTGGATCTCGCGCGCGGCGATCTCACCGTGGTAGGCCCCGGGGTCGGCGAGGCAGGCCGCGCGGGCCCGTTGCCAGGCCGCGCGGCTGACGAGGGTGTTGACGGAGGCGGTCGGCGCGGGCACTGCCGCGGAAATCGCTTCCGGGACGCCGGATCCACTCGTGATCGTCATTCGTCGGGCCTCCCCGCTGCCCGACTGACGCTATCACGCGGCCGGCGTCGCCGACCATCCGCCGGCACCCGGCCCGGCGCCGGAAAAAGAAAGGGGCCTCGCGGCCCCTTTCCATTCCCCCGTCTCCCCTCTTCAGAACTTGAAGCGGAACTCCACGCCGTAAGTGCGCGGCGGATTGATGGTTCCGAACGTCCACAGGCCCGCGACCGGGATCGGCGCGTTGTTCGGCCCGGCCGCGTAGTTGGTGCCGACGTCGAGCACGTGCATGAAATAGTCCTCGTCGGTGAGGTTCTTGCCCCAGAGCGAGACACTCCATTTCTCGGCTTCGTAGCTGATCGAGGCGTCGAGCAGGCCGTAGGAGTCGACGAGTCCGGAGTCGAGGGCCTCGGGCCGCTGCACCGTGTTGGCGATGATGTAGTAGTCGTCCTTCCACGAGTAGTTGAGGCCGTAGACGAGGAAGGCGCCGTTGCCGAGCGGCTGCTCGTACTGCACGTTGAGCGCCGCGGTGAGGTCGGGTGCGCGCCGCAGCTCGAAGCCGCTCTTGTCGACGATGCCGCCAGTGATGCCCGGCACGCGCCAATCGTCGAAGCTCGCGTCGAGGAGGCCGACGTTGAGCCCGAGGGTCAGGCCCTCGGTCGGGATGCCGAGCAGTTCGAACTCCGCGCCCCGGATCGTGGCCGCCGAGGCGTTCTGCACGAGCGTGACCGTCACCGCGATGGGATCGGGAAAGACGACGTCTTCCTGCTTGTCGGTGTAATCGGTCGTGAACGCCGCAGCGTTGAAGCGCAGGCGATTGTCGAGCCACTGCGTCTTCGCGCCGATCTCGATCGTCTCGACTTCCTCGGGATCGTACGGACCCAGAGTCAGCGGGCCGCTCGCGCGTCCGTTGAAGCCGCCCGAGCGGTAGCCCTTCGAGTACGTCGCATAGACGAGCTTGCTGTCGTCGAACCTGTAGGTGAGATTCACGCGTGGCGTGAACTTCGAGAACGTCGCCTCGCCATCGGCGGTGCGCGTCTGGCCGGTGACGGGATCGACGAACGTCGCGACGTAATTCGGACGCGACGGATCGTTGCCGTAGCTGATCTGCGGCACGAGACCGACGCCGTTGATGAACAGGAACTCGGTGCCCGCCGCTTCCTTTTCTTCGCGGTTGTAACGGCCGCCGAGGCTCAGGATGAAGCGGTCGGTGATGCTCCAGTCCACCTGCGCGAAGGCCGCGTAGGCGTCGACCTTCTGCTCGAAGGTTCGCGCTGCAAAGGCGATGCCCATTGGCGCCGTCGGATCGCCGAAGAAGGCCGGCGAGAACGTCTTCTGATCGAGATCGTAATCGTTCGTGAAGTAGTAGGCGCCGATCACCGACTGCACGCGGCCGTCGTTCCAGTTCGACTCGAGCCGCAGCTCCTCGCTGAACTGGTCGCTGTTCTGAGGACGCTGGGTCCAGAACACCGGGAAGCCGATGCCGTCGAATTCCTGCAACGCGTCGTCCTCGAGATCGCGCCAACCGGTCACGGAGACGAGCTTGTGCGCGTCCGAGAGCTGCCACGATGCATTGAGCGTCACGGCCTTGGTCTTGACGAAGGCCTTCTGCTCGAGCTCGGTGGTCGGCCGTCGGTGCCATTCGGCGTCAGTCTTCGGCCGACCGCAGCCGATCGCAAAAGCCGGCGGCTGGCAGAACAGCTCACCGGGCTGGGTCAGGGCCGTCACAGGCCGTGTCGGTGTCTTGTCGTCGAACCAGTCGAGGGTCAGCAGCGCCTCGAAACGCTCGGTCGGCGTCCAGAGCGTCGCGAGCGTCACGCCGGTGAAGTCGGTGTCACCCTCGCGCTCGTTGCGCGTGACGTTCTGGAAGTAGCCGCCACCATCCTGGCGCACGACCGAGAGTTTCGTCGCGAGCGTGCCGTCGAGCGCGGAACCGAAGTTCAGCACGCCGCGCGCGTCGAGCTGGCTGAAGCGGCCGAAGTTCAGCGCGAACTTGCCGCCGAACTCGCCGGTCGGCCGCGCGCGGCGGATGCTGATCAGGCCGCCGATCGTGTTGCGGCCAAACAGCGTGCCCTGTGGACCGCGCAGCACCTCGACGGCCTCGGCGTCGTACATCTGCAGCAGCGCGCCGGTGGTGTTGGCGAGGTAGATCCCGTCGAGGTAGACGGCGACGGCCGGGTCGAACGACTTCTCGACGTCGTTGAGCTGCAGGCCGCGAATCGAGATCGACGCCGTGCCGTTGCCAAGGGTCGGATCGACGATCAGGTTCGGCACCAGCGTCTCGACGTCCTGGATGTCGCGCGAGTAGGTCTTCTCGATCTGCGCTGCGTCCAGTGCGGTCAGCGAGATCGGCACGCTCTGCGCGCTCTCTTCGCGCTTCTGCGCGGTGACGATCACTTCCTCGAGCGCGCTGACCGCCTCGCGCTGCGATTCCTGCGCGATGGCCGGCGTCAGGGCCGCGGCGCCGGATATCAGGACAGCCATGCGTGACGCATGGGCCGACAGACGATTCTTCATGGGTCCCCCCCGGTGACTACGACTTGCGGCGAGATGGCAACAGGTCGCCTCGTCTCGAATATACGTCGGCAACTTCCAAGTATCCAGACGGCCGTGATCGCTGTGGCTCACCGACAACAGACAGAATGCTGCGAAACGTATCCGCGAAATCACCCCAGTGAGGATTCATTTCGTCGCGCCTGCTGAGCGCGCCCGGCGCGTCTCGCGCCGCAGGTAGGCATGCAGGTCACGGAGCTCGGATTCGCTGAGGTCGTTGAACATCGGCATGCCGAGGGGTAGCGCGGTGCCCTCCGCGACGATGGCGCGGAACGAGCCATAGTCCATCGCGAGCGGCGATTCGCGCAGGTCCGGGCCGCCGGCGCCGTTCGAGATCGCGCCGCCGCCATGGCAGACGGCGCACGACGAGAGGTGGTAGAGCAGGAAGCCGCGTTCGGCGGCGGTCTCATCGATCGGCGCGGCACCCGGGTCCGTCGGCACGAAGCGGTTCGCGTCGGCTGGCAGCGGTGGCAGCGTCGCCTTGCCATGGAGGCTGAAGCTCAGCAACCGGATGCCGGGCCCCTTGTACTTGTAGACATTCTTCTGGAACGCGGCGTTGCCGTAGGCCGCGAGACCGCCCCAGCCGACGAGCACGGCGATGTGCTGCCTGCCGTCGACGCTGTAGCTGATCGGCGCCGAGCTGATGCCGCGCTGCACGTCGGTGCGCCACAACTCGCGGCCATTGCGCGCATCGTACGCCCGGAACATTCCGTCCGCGGTGCCGTGAAAGACGAGATCGCCCGCGGTCGCGAGCGTCCCGCCGTTCCAGACCGGCGCGTAGTCGACCTTCCAGCGCGCCTTCTGCGCGACCGGGTCCCAGGCCAGCAGCCCGCCCGAGGTCTCGGCCGGATCGGTCTGGTGCTCGATGTTCATTCCGATAGTGAAAAACTTGTCGCGGAACGGCGTGGCCGGCACGCGCGAGTAGGTGCCCGACATGTGCATGGTCGGGATGTAGGCGAGCCCGGTGCGCGGGCTGTACGACATCGCCTGCCAGTTGTGCGCGCCCCAGGGGCCCGGCCATTGCGTGAACTTCTCGTCTCCCCGCGGCCTGGCCTTCGGGTTCTCGACCGGCCGGCCGGTCGCGAGGTCGATCCTGTCCGCCCAGTTGACCTGCGCATACTTTTCAGCGGACAGCAGCTTGCCGCTCGCGCGATCGATCACGTAGTAGAAGCCGTTGGTCGGTGCCTGCATCAGCACCTTGCGCTTGGCGCCGCCGATCGTCAGCTCCGCGAGGATGATGTCCGCCGTCGCCTTGTAATCCCACTGCTCGGCCGGGTTCATCTGGTGGTGCCAGACGTACTCACCCGTGTCGGCCGCGAGCGCGACGATCGAGGTCAGGAACAGGTTGTCGCCCTTGCCCTCGCTGCGGCGCTCGTAATCCCACGGGTCGCCGTTGCCAACGCCGAGATAGACGCGATCGAACTCGGGGTCGTAGACGATCGCGTGCCAGACCGTGCCGCCACCACCGTACTTCCACCACCGCCCATGCCAGGTCTTCGCGGCCATCTCCATGGCCGCGTTCTCGAAACCATCGGCCGGATCGCCCGGCACCGTGTAGAAGCGCCACAACCGCTCGCCGGTCTTCGCGTCGAACGCGTCGACATAGCCGCGGTTGCCGAACTCGGCGCCGCCGTGGCCGATGAACACCTTGCCGTCGGCGGCGCGCGGTGGGCCGGTGATCGCACGCTTCTCCTCGGCGGCGAAGTGACGGTTCACCCAGACGACTGCGCCCGTCTCCGCGTCGAGCGCGATCAGGCGCCCATCGGTCGCGCCGACGAAGATCCGCCCGTCGAGGTAGGCAATGCCCCGGTTGGTGTTCCAGCCCATTGCCATGTGGCGCGGCGCGTGCTTCCAGATCTGCGGGTCAAAGGTCCAGAGCAACGAGCCGCTGCGCGCATCGACGGCGCGGACGATGGCGCGATCGCCCGAGAAGTACAGCACGCCGTCGACCGCGAGGGGCGTGCTGTTGAAGGCGATCGCGTCAGGGATGTCGAGCGCCCAGTCGAGCCCGAGCCGGCCGACGTTGTGGCGGTTGATCTGCGTGAGCGGCACGAAGCGCTGCTCGTCGTGGGTGCGGCCATAGCCGATCCAGTTCAGGTCGGTAGCGTCGGCCGCGTCCGCTGCGTCTGCCAGCGCGACGGGAGCAGCACTCAGGCTGAAGGCGAGCGCGGCCGAGACGAACGTCTTGCGACGCAAAAAACGCGCGTGACGCATCGCAGTCCCCCTCATGACTCGCGATCGATGATGGCAGAATGCGGCGATCGATTCACGCGCGAGGTCCTGTCATGCCATCCGCTGCGCCCGCCCGATCGTTCGATGCGTTGGTCGTCGGTGCCGGGTTCTCGGGACTCTATCTGCTGCACCTGCTGCGCGGCATGGGCCTGTCGGTGCGGGTGATCGAGGCCGGTGACGGAGTCGGCGGGACGTGGTTCTGGAACCGCTATCCCGGCGCGCGCTGCGACGTCGAGAGCATGAGTTACTGCTATACCTTCGACCCGCAGTTGCAGCGGGAGTGGCAGTGGACTGAGAAGTATCCGTCGCAGCCCGAGATCCTGCGCTACCTCAATCACGTCGCCGACCGCTACGATCTGCGGCGCGACATCCAGCTCGAGACGCGCGTCACCGCGGCGCAGTTCGACGAAGCCAATGGCCGCTGGCGCGTCACGACCGATCGCGGCGAACACTTCGACGCGCGTTTCCTAGTCATGGCGACCGGCTGCCTCTCGACGGCCCGTGTTCCGGACTTCCCCGGTCGTGATCGCTTCCGCGGGCCCAGCTATCACACGGGCATGTGGCCCAAGGATCCCGTGGACTTCACGGGCCAGACGGTCGGCGTGATCGGCACCGGCTCGTCGGGAATCCAGGTGATCCCGCAGGTCGCGCAGCAGGCGCAGCGACTCTACGTCTTCCAGCGCACGCCGAACTTCAGCATCCCGGCCCACAACCGACCGCTGCGGCCCGAGGAGATCGAAGAGCGGCGTCGGATCCAGGCCGAACACAACGCCAAGGCGCGCCTGTCGCTGTTCGGTGTGCCGTGGGACATCAACATGCAGCGGGCGCTCGACGTGCCGCCGGAAGAACGTGAGCGGCAGTTCGAGGCGGCGTGGGCCGCCGGCGGCGCGACGCCGATTCTGGTCGCCTATGCGGATCTGCTCGCCGACGAGGCTGCCAACGCCACCGCCGCCGAGTTCGTCCGCAACAAGATCCGCTCGATCGTCAAGGATCCGAAGGTGGCCGAGCTGCTCTCGCCCACCGACCATCCGCTAGGCGCCAAGCGCATCTGCGTCGACACCGACTACTACCGCACCTTCAATCGCGACAACGTCACGCTCGTCGACGTCCGTAGCGACCCGATCGTCGAGATCACGGAGACGGGGCTGCGCACGCAGCGGGCGCACTACGAGCTCGACAGCCTGATCTACGCCACTGGCTTCGATGCGATGACCGGCGCGCTGCTCGCCATCGACATTCGCGGCCGGGCCGGTCTGACCTTGCGACAGAAATGGGCCGAGGGACCGAAGTCCTACCTTGGCCTGATGATAGAGGGGTTCCCGAACCTGTTCACGGTGACGGGACCCGGCAGCCCGTCGGTGCTCAGCAACGTCGTCGTGTCGATCGAACAGCACGTCGAGTGGATCGTCGAGTGCATCCGCAGTCTGCGTGCGCGCGGCGCCCACCTCATCGAGCCGACGCGCGAGGCCGAGGAGAATTGGGTCGCGCACGTCAACGAGGTCGCCAACGCGACGCTGTTTCCGAAGGCGAACTCTTGGTACACCGGCGCGAACATCCCTGGCAAGCCGCGCGTGTTCATGCCGTATGTCGGCGGCGTCGGCACTTACCGGCAGATCTGCGACGAGGTCGTGAGGAAGGGCTACGAGGGCTTTCGGATCGGCGCGTGAGGCTTGTCTCCCTACGTACGCGACTCCACGTACTCGACCGTGCGCTCCGTCGTGCCGGGGTCGGTCGCGCCCATCATCGAGAGCGAATCGAGGCGCGCGCGACGTCAGCGCGCCGTGTAGCCGCCGTCGACGACGAGCTCGGCGCCGGTCATGAAACTCGACTCGTCACTGGCGAGGAACACCGCGGAGCGCGCGATCTCCTCCGGCGTCGCGAGCCGGTTCATCGGGTGCAGGCCCGCGATCGTCGCGCTCGCGGTCTGCACGTCGGGGAAGGTGCCGCTCGCGACCATGCGCGCGAGGCCGTGCTCGAGCATCGGCGTCTGCACATACCCCGGATGCAGCGAATTGACGCGTATCGGGTAGCCGCACTGGGCGCACTCGAGCGCCGCAGCCTTCGTCAGCAGGCGCACGCCACCCTTGGCGGCGACGTAGTCGCCGGCACCGGCAATGCCGACCAGTCCGTAGACGGACGAGACGTTGATGATGCTGCCACCGGGCGGCGCATTGTGCTTCATCGCGCGGATGCCGAGCCGCGTGCCGAGGAACACACCGTCGAGGTTCACGGCGAGGGCGCGGCGCCAGTCCGCAAACTCCATCTGCTCGAGCAGCGCGCCGCTCGTCGTGACACCGGCGTTGTTGACCAGCACGTGCAACCCGCCGCCGAGGCGGCGCACCTCGGCGAGCACTTGCTCCCAGTCGGCTTCCTGCGTCACGTCCTGGCCGATTCCCCAGGCGGTACCACCCGTGGCCCGGATCAATTCGGCGACGGCCACGGCGGCCGGCGGGTTGATGTCGGTCACGAAAACGCGGGCGCGTTCGGCGGCTAATGCGTGCGCGATCGCCGCGCCGATGCCTGCGCCGCCACCCGTGATCCAGGCGATGCGGCCGTCGAGTCTCACTCGCGTCGGGTCGCCGTGGCCTGGTAGCGCTGCCAGGTCGCGAGCGTTTCCGGCCAGTCGGCCGGTCGCTGGTCGCCGTAGGCGCGCTGCCGCCGCTCGCTCTTCATGCACTCCACATACTGCACGACCGGCGTGTAATAGAAGAAGTGCAGCACGCGCTTCGCAAAGCGCCAGCGGCCACCCTCGCGCCGGTAGGCGTCATGATAGCGGATGGCCGCGAGCATGGTCTCGCCATTGCGCGTGACCTCGGCGTGCGAGGCAATGACGCCGCTCGCGCGGTCCGCATCGGCTTCGTCGAGGGTGATCGCGTGGTCGTGGGTGTAGTGGAAGGTCGGACCAAGCACCGCAAAGCGGCCCTTGTACATCTCGATGATCGCCGCGCGGCCCTGCGCGTTCATGATGCCGTCGGCGGACTGCAGCACGCCGTCGCTGCAGAACAGCTCGGCGAGGCCGTCGATGTCGCGGTTGTCGATCGTGTAGCCGTAAGCGCCGACGAGTTCACGGATCGCTTCGCGATCCTCGAGGCGGCGGATGCGGGTCGCGAGATCGGTCTGGCTCATCCGGAATCCTCTGGTTGTGCGTCAATGATCGCAACTCTCGATCAGCATGGCCATGCCCTGACCTGAGCCGAGGCACATGGCCATGACCGCGCGTCCGCCGCCGCGACGCAGCAGGTGCTGGATCGCCGTGTGGGTCATGCGCACGCCGGTCACGCCGGGCGGGTGACCGATCGAGATCGCCCCGCCGTACAGATTCGTGCGATCGCGCGGGATGCCGAGCTGCGCCTCGGTGTGCAGCGTGACGGCGGCGAAGGCCTCGTTGATCTCCCAGTAGTCGATATCGGCCACCGCGAGGCCGTGCCGTGCGAGCAGCTTCCGGATCGCCGGCACGGGGCCGTGACCCATGTCCTCGGGTGGCACGCCGACCGTCGCCCAGCCGAGCAGCCGCGCATGCGGCACGCCGCCGGCTTCGCGCAGCGCGAAGCGGTCGGCGACGACCATGAAGCCCGCGCCGTCGGAGACCGGCGAGGCGTTGCCGGCGGTCACGCGGCCGTCGGCCCTGAAGGCGGGCTTGAGTGCCGCGAGCCTCTCGCGCGTGATGCCGCGGCGCGGCGATTCGTCGCTCTCGAGGCGGATCCGGGCGCCCTTCGCGGCGCCGTCGACGGCGGGTGCGTCGATCGCGCAGATCTGCGCCGCGAGGAGACCCGCATCCTGCGCGGCGATCGCACGTTCCTGGCTCATCAAGGCCCACTCGTCCATGGCCTCGCGGCTGTAGCCATGCTGCGCCGCGAGGTTCTCGGCCGTCTCACCCATGTACAGCAGCGTCGTCGGGCAACGGTACGCCCAGTCGAGCATGTCCTCGAGCTGCTGCGTGCCGCGTTTGTGGCCCCAGCGCGCCGTCGTCACGACGTAGGGAACGCGACTGAAGATCTCGGCTCCGCCGGCGAGCGCGATCCGGCTCGACCCGTCGAGGACCTGATGCGCCGCCGAGACGATGGCCTGCAGTCCGGAGCCGCAGGCGCGCACGACGCCGAGCGCGCTGGTCTCCATCGGAAAGCCGCTGGCGACGCAGATCGCGCGATGCGAGAACAGCGAGTCGCGGTCGGTCGGCACCGTGGTTGCGAACACGAAGTGGTCGATCTGCTCGAGACGCAGGCCCGCGGCCGCGACCGCGGCCCGGGCCGTCTGCGCCGACAGGTCCGTGAGCGGCACATCGCGGAGCCCGCCGCCGAAGCGGCCGAGTGGTGAGCGGCGGCCGAGCGAGAGCACGATGTCGGCGTCGGCGAGCGGTGTCATGGGCCGGTTCCTCGAGCGCAAGGGTCAGCGTGGGTGAGCGACGAGCGGCAACGCCAGCAGACCGCGCGTCATCACGCTGCGCGACCACCGAAGCGGGCGCGCGGTCTCGGGCAGCTCGAAACGTGCGTAGCGGCGCAGCAGTTCCGCGAGCGCGATGCCGATCTCGCGCCGCGCGAGCGGTGCCCCGATGCAGTGATGAATGCCGGCACCAAAGGCCAGATGCGCGGCGAGTGGTCCATCGAGCACCGGCCGCTCGCCGCCGGGAAACCTGGCCGGGTCGCGATTGGCTGCGCCGAGGCGCAGGCAGATCCGCGTGCGCGGCGGCAGCGTGACGCCGCCGAATTGCAGCTCGCGCGTCGTGATCCGGAAAAGTCCCTGCACCGGCGCATGCAGTCGCAGGACTTCCTCGATGAGACGCCGCTGCAGCTTCGGCTCGTCGCGCACGCGTTCGACGAGCACGGGCTGCTCGGCGAGCACCAGCAGCAACGAGGCCAGCGTCGAGGTCGTGGTCTCGTGCCCGGCGATCAGCAGCATGTGCAGCAGCGAGAGCTGCTCGGGCAAGGTCAGCGCGAACTCCGGCTGTGCGGCGGCCTGCGCGACGCGGTCGACGAGCGAGCCTTCCGGGCGCTGCGCTGGATCGGCGAGCTTCGCTGCGAAGTAGCGCTGGAATTCGACACCGCAACGGGCCGCCTCGAGGTGTTCCTCGCGCGTCGCTGCGAGACCGATGGCCCGGATCGCCGCATCCGACCAGCGCTTGAACAGCAGGTAGTCGGCCGCCGGCACGCCGAGCTGCTCGGCAATGACGCGCAGCGGCAGCGGGACCGCGAAGTCGGCGACCGCATCGACGGGCCGGCCCTGCGGCCAGGCGTCGAGCAGGGCGCGGCAGTGTGTCTCGATACGGTCGGCCATCGCCTCGACGCGCGACGGCGTGAAGACCCTCTCGACGAGCGCGCGGAAGCGCCGGTGATCGGGCGGATCGTTGGTCTGCAGCGTGCGCGTCCACGGTGCGCCGGCATCGCGGTAGATCGCTTCGACCTCCTCGCCCGGGAAGCCGGCGTCGAGACCGGTCAGCGTGACCTTGCTCGAGAAATCCGTGGGGTTGCCGAGCGCCTCGCTCACGAGGGCGTGGGACTCGGCGACCCAGATACCGGTGCGCGGGCAAAGCCAGAGCGGCGCGGCCGCGACCGCGGCCTCGACGCCCGAGTCGAGATCCGGCAGGTCGAGCAGACTTGCGCCGGCGTTCATTGAACCTCGCCAGGCTCGATGCGCGCCGCCAGATCGACCTGGTCCCGCAGCCGGAACTTCTGGATCTTCGTCGCGCTCATCGGCCAGTCCGTCACGAACTGCACGTAGCGCGGGATCTTGAAGCTCGCGATGCGGCCCTTGCAGTGGCGGATCACGTCCTCGCGCGTCAGCCGCTGCCCGTCGTGCAGCTCGATGAATGCCGCCGCGACCTCCTGCAGCCTCGAGTCGGGGACGCCGATGACCTGCGCGACCTTGATCGCTGGATGCGTACAGAGCCAGCTCTCGATCTCGATGGCGGCGACGTTCTCGCCGCCGACCTTGAGCATGTCTTTGATGCGACCGAGATAACGGATGTGGCCGCCCGGCTCGAGCGACCCGAGGTCACCGGTGCGCAGGAAACCCTCGCTCGTGACGGTGCACGCCGTTTTCTCAGGGTCCTTGTAATAGCCGCTGAAGTTGGTCGGCCCGCGGATCCAGATCTCGCCGCGCGCGCCAGCCGGCAGCGGTTGCAGCGTCTCGGGATCGACGATGCGGACCTCGATGCCGTCGAATGGCTTGCCGCAGGTCTCGGCGAGGATTTCGGGCGGGTCGTCGGGCGAGTGGAAAGCGATCACGCCGCCGCCTTCGGTGAGTCCATACGCCGAGACGTGCGTGGCCGTCGGCAGTGTCGACGCGTAGCGACGCAGCAGGTCGGGCGGTCCGACGTTGTTGACGATGCGGACGGCCGACATCGCGCGTGCATCGAACGACGGATGCGAGAACAGCGCGTTGGTCAGCGTCGGGAAGGAAGGAAAAAGGATGGTGGCGCGTTCATCGACGATCTCGCGAACCGAGGCACCGGCATCGAAGTGCTCCTGGGCGATGAAACAGGCGCCGCTCGCGCGGCAGGCCGCGAGCGGCAGCATCGTGGACATGTGGAAGAACGGCAGCGGGTCCCAGAAGCGATCGCTCTCCGTCATGCGCCAGCGCTCCGCCAGCGCGTGCCCGGCGCCCTCGAGCGCGCGGTGCGAGAGCAGGCAGGCCTTGGGATGGGCCGTGGTGCCGGAGGTGTACATGATCAGGCCGATGTCCTCGGGATCGACAACCGGCAGCGGCGGTGGCGGCCCGCCGTCGGCCGCATAGAGCTGCGCCTCGTGGCCCCAGGGAGTGTGACCGCCGGTGTGCAGATCGAAGACCTGACGGAGTTGCGGCGCCGCGGCGATCGTCAGCGGTTCGCCCCAGCGCCAGCGGGCGAGTTCGGGGTAGATCTCGCGCAGCATCAGCGCGTAGTCGGTGTGTTCGCGCTGCTTCGCCGACGTGAACAGGATGCGGATGTCGGAGTCGGCGATGACGTAGCGCAGGTCTTCGCGGCGGTAGCGCGAGTTGAGGTGCACGGGGCGGGCTCCGAGCAGCGCGCAGCCGTAGAACAGCAGAAGGTATTCGAGACAGTTCGGCATCAGCAGGCCGACGTGGTCATTACGGCCGATGCCGAGTCGCGCGAGCGCGGCCGCATGCCGCTCGGCCTCGCGCAGCACGTCGGCATGGGTCAGCCGGCGGTCGTGCATCACGATCGCCTCGCGATCCGGGAAGCGGGCCGCCACGCTTCGCAGCGTGCCGCCGACGGTCCGCTTGATCGCTGCCGTGTACATGTCGCCCTCCCTCACGCCGATTGCGTGGTCCTGCGCAGGAAGCCCGTCAGCATCTCCATGATCTGCAGGCTCTCTGCGCTGCTGAAGAGGTGGTGCGTACCGGGTAGCTCGAAGACTTCGAGGTGCGGTGCGCAGCGACGCAGCCGCTCTACGGCTGCATCGCTGACGAGGTGACTGGCGCCGGCACGGACCAGCGCGAACGGCACGGTGACGCGCGCCGCGTCCTCGTGCAGGCGCTGCTCATGGGGCAGCGCAACCGAGTTGCGCGCACCGGTGACAACGCGCACGTCCCAATGCCGGTACCAGCGTCCATCGGCGCCGCGCCGCAGGCTCCTCTCGATGCTCTCGGCCGAGACGGCGAGCGCGGGAAAGAAGCGGCGCAGGTGCGCGACCGCCGCCGCCGGCGACTCGAAGCCGCGTTCCCCCTCGCCGCCGAGGAACTCGACCAGCCAGTCGATCTCGGCGGGGTCGAGCTGTGGCGCCGTGTCGACCATCACGAGCCCGCGCACCTGTGGCTGACCGCTGCCGGCCACCATCAGATTGACGATGCCACCGAGCGAGGTGCCGATCAGCACGACCGGTCGCGCCCAGTCGCGCAGCACGAGTAGGGCGTCAGCGAGGAAGGCGTCAAGCGAGTAATCGCCGTTGGCCGCCCAGTCGCTGTCGCCGTGACCGCGCTGGTCGAAGGTCAGGCAGGGAATGGCCATGGCCTGCAGGTGCCGGGCGGCGCGCCGCCAGGTGTGCCGCGTCTGGCCGCCGCCGTGCAGCAGCAGCGCCGACACCGGGCCGGGCGCGTCGAATGCCTCGCCCTCGAGCCGCAGTCCATCGGCGGTGCGCCACTGCAGCGGGCGCGACGCGAGCGGAGCGGGTGCGAGGGATGCGGGCATGGTCACTGTTGTGCGCAGGCGCTGACCCGTGAAGCGTCGAAGTAGAAGGGCTGCAGTTCGCAGATCAGACCGCCACGAAAGCGCAGGCGCTCGAGCAGCGGGATCACCTCGTCGCGCATGCCGTCAGGACCTTCTGCCTCGACGACGAGATCGATCGGGACGATCACGAAGTCGCCGCACTCGGCGAAGCCGCTGAAGCGGACGTCCTTGAGCTTGAGCATCGCGCCGACCTTCGTGAGCAGCTCGCGCAGCGCGCCCTTGCCGCGGAACGTGCCCGCAAACGGAAGGTTAGAGGCTTCGCGGATCACGAAGTCCTCGGTGACGAGAGCCTCGGCGCCCGCGAAGTCGCCGCCGAGCGCGAGCTGGTACAGCCGCCGTGCCGTCGCGATGCGGCCGCCCGCAGGCCGCGCCAGCGCGGCGCGCAGGTCACCGGCCACGTCGGCGATGCCGTTGCGTGCCTGGTCGGTGACCAGCGGCAATTGCATGAAATCGTGGATCATGCCGTTATAGCGCCTGACGACGACCGGCACACCGGCGGCACGCAGGTGATCCGCGTACTGCTCCGCTTCGTCGCGCAGCGGGTCGTATTCGGCCGTCGAGATGCTCGCCGGCGGCAAGCCCGCGAGCTCGGTCGCGAACAGCGGCGAGACCAGCGGATCGCGCAACTGCTCGGGGCTCGAGACGTAGCATTCCCAGAACCACTGCATCAGCCCGCGCGAGAGCATGTAGCCCTCGGCGAGCTCGTGCATGGAGGTGCTGTTGCAGGTGCCGTCGAGGCAGGGGCATAGCAGCACCTGGTAGCGGATCGACGGTCCGCCGCGCTCGCGGGCGAGGAAGCAGACGGCCGCGGCGAGATTCGCGCCGGCGCTGTCTCCGGCGACCGCGACGCGCCTGGGATCGATACCGAGCTCGTGGGCGCGCGCGACAAGGTCACGCAGCGCCGCGTAGCAGTCCTCGAGCGGTCCGGGAAAGCGCGTCTCCGGTGCGAGCCGATAGTCCACTGCGACGACGGCACAACCCGATTCGTTGGCCAGCGTGCGGCAGAGGTTGTCGTGGCTGTCCAGATCGCAGAGCACGAAGCCGCCGCCGTGGAAGAACACGACCAGCGGCAGGTCGGAGCCCGCGACCGGCAGATAGAGCCGGGCCCGCAGTCTCCCGTCGGCGCCCTGGACGTCGAGCTCGCGCGTCGCGTGGATCGGCACTGGTGTGAGCGGCGGTCGCAGCGCATTGGTCGCCTCGCGAACCATCGCCGCCGTGACGCCGGGCGGTGGTGCCGCGAGCTGCATCTGCGGCATGTCGAGCACGAGCTTGGTCTTGGGTTCGATGGCCATCGTCGTCTCCAGTGCGCCGCTGCGGCGCGGCCTCAGCGGTCCGTGAGCACTGCGCGAATCGCCGCCTCGATGCGCGCCTCGTCGGGCAGCCAGGCTCGCTCGAGTGGCGGCGAGAACGGCACGGGCGTGTGCGGTGGCGTCACGGTCTTGACCGGCGCGCGCAGGTCGTGGAACGCCTTGTCAGCGATCAGCGCGGCGACGTCGTGCGCGATGCCGACGCGCGCAGCCGACTCGTCGACGATGACGACCCGGCCGGTCTGCGCGACGCTCTCGAGGATACCCTCTTCGTCGAGGGGCTGCGTCGTACGCGGATCGACGACCTCGACCGAGATACCCTCGGCCCGCAGGCGGTCGGCGACGGCGTTGGCGCGCGGCACCATTGCCGAGAAGGCGACGACGGTGACGTCCTCGCCCTCGCGCGTGTAGTGGGCTTCGCCGAAGGGGATGGTATAGGCGCCATCGGGGACTTCGCCTGTCAGGCCGTAGAGCAGCTTGTGCTCGCAGAAGACGACCGGGTCGTCGTCGCGGATCGCACTGATCAGCAGCCCCTTGGCGTCGTACGGGTTGCTCGGTACGACGACCTTGAGGCCGGCGACGGCCGTGAACGCGTTGTAGGGCGCCTGCGAATGTTGCGCCGCGGCCGACAGCCCAGCGCCCATCATGCCCCGCACCACGAGTGGCGTGCGCGCCTTGCCGCCGAACATGTAGCGGAACTTCGCGGCCTGGTTGTAGAGCATGTCGTAACAGACGCCGAAGAAATCAAGAAACATGATCTCGGCGATCGGACGCAAGCCCGTCATCGCCGCGCCCGCGGCCATGCCGACGATCGCCGATTCACTGATCGGCGTGTCGATCACGCGCGCGGAGCCGAACTGCCTCCACAGGCCCTTCGTGACGCCCATGACGCCGCCGTAGGCCTCGACCTCGCCGGCGCTGCCGCCGGCGCCACCGCGCACGTCCTCGCCGATGACGACGACGGTCGGATCGCGCTCCATCTCGAGTCGGAGTGCATCGTTGATCGCGGCGCGATAGGAACGTTTCGGCACGGCTGGCTTCAGAGCGCGACGTAGACGTCACGCTCGAGGGTCTCGAGCGCGGGGAACGGCGCGGCGCGCGCAGCGCGCACCGCGGCGTCGACCTCGGCCGCACATTCGCGCTCGATCGCGTCGAGTCGAGCAGCGCCGGCTGCCGCGCCGGTCGGCAGCGCGAGCAGTGCGGCACGCAGCTTCGCGAGCGGATCGCTGCGCGCACGCAGCGTCGCAACCTCGTCGGTGGCGCGGTACGCCATCGGGTCGCCCTCGTAGTGACCGTAGTAGCGCAGCGCGACCGCCTCGATCGTGCTCGGGCCGCCGCCGCCGCGCGCCCGCGCGACGGCCGCTCCCGCCGCGGCATACACGGCGAAGAAGTCCGTGCCATCGACCCTGACGGCAGGCATGCCGAAACCCGCGGCCCGCTCGGCGATGCTGCGCGCGCCGACCGCGTAGTCGGCGCCGGTGCCCTCGCCGTAGCCGTTGTTCTCGAACACGAAGATCGCGGGCAGCTCGAGCACGACCGCCATGTTCATGGCCTCGAACACCATGCCCTGGTTCGAGCCGCCGTCACCGATGAATGCGACGGCCACGCCGCCCGAGCCGCGTGTCTTGTGGGTCAGTGCGGCGCCCGTCGCGAGCGGCGCGGCGCCGCCGACGATGGCGTTGGCGCCGAGCATGCCGCGTTCGAGATCGGCGATGTGCATCGAGCCGCCCTTGCCCCCGCACAGTCCCGTGGCGCGCCCGAAGATCTCGGCCATCATGCCGGTGAGGTCGCAGCCCTTGGCGATGCAGTGGCCGTGGCCGCGGTGTGTCGAGCCGATGTGGTCGCGATCCGTCAGGTGCTCGCAGACGCCGACCGCGATCGCCTCCTGTCCGGCATAGAGATGCACGAAGCCCGGGATGTCGCCGGTCGTGTTCTCTGCGTGAAGCCGCTCCTCGAAGGCGCGGATCAGCACCATGCGGCGATAGGCGCGCTCGAGAGCCGGCGCGTCGAGTGAGCCGGCGATGGCAGTAGGGCGCACCATTCCGTCGGGCATCGTGCGGTCCGTTGATAACTGCCGAGACGATACGTTCGTTCGCGTCCGCTCTACAAGCTGCTCCGGGATGCCGCGGGAGAGTGGTTGACCCGCGCAGAAGCGTTTGTTAATGCTCGCACAGGGCTGAGGAGGGGGAGCCATGATCTCTATAACGCCACGTCTTACGGGCGCACTTTTGGGTCTCGCCGCCGCGGCTGTTGCGGCGCAGCATCCCGATGCGGAGCGATCCGAGTTCGCGTTAGACGAAGTCACGGTGACGGCGCGCAAGGTCGAAGAGTCGCTGCAGCGTGTACCCATCGCTGTGAGCGCTTTCGATGCCGCCACGCTCGCCCAACCTAACGTCGTGCAACTCAAGAATCTGACCGGCTTCTCGCCCAACGTGACGATCGGCACGGTCAATTCGTTTCCGACCGCGGCAGCGGTTTCGATACGTGGGATCGGCACTACCGACATCGATAGCAGCTTCGAGCCAGCCGTGGGTGTCGTCGTCGACGGGATTTTCCTTGGCCGCATCTCGAGCTCGGCATTCGACCTGTTCGACATCGAGCGGATCGAAGTGCTACGCGGCCCACAGGGGACGCTGTTCGGGCGCAACACGATCGGCGGTGTCGTCAATCTCGTCAACGCCCGGCCGACCGACCAGTTCGAAGGCAAGGCCAAGCTCACGGTCGGCAATTTTCAGCGTGTCGATTTTCGCGGCGTACTGAACGTTCCGCTGGGCTCGACGGGCCATGCACTGCGCCTGTCGCTGCTGTCGAACGAATCGGACGGCCCGTTCCGCAACAATTTCGACGGGCGGTCGCTCGGCGGCACTGACGTTCGGGCCGCGCGCGCCAAACTGTCTTTGGCGGCGAACGATTCGCTCGACATCCTGCTCACGGGAGAGATCACTCGCGACCGCGGTGACGTACTGCCCGGCATTCCGGCCTCCTACCCGAACCAGAATGCCGCGCGCATAGGCTTTCCGGGCGTATTCACCGGCGACCCGTACGGCGAGCGTGTCAACCAGAATGGTCAGAACGTCGCCGATTTCGACACCTCGACGGGTATAGTCGAACTGAATTGGAGGACGCCGCTCGGCACACTGACGTCGGTGACGGGCTATCGTGAGGTTGACGAAGATTACTACACGGATTTCGATGCGACCCCGGTGCGGCTGTTCGAGACCCGCCGGCTTCAGACCCATCGGCAGTTTTCGCAGGAGCTGCGCTTCGCGACGGACACGGAGGCTCGCTTCGGTGTCGTCGGTGGACTCTATTACTTCGATCAGCAGTACCGGCTGAACCAGACTACGTTTCTGGACATCGCCTTGGCGCTGGCCATGGGCACGCCGGGCGCCACAACTTCCGTGCGGACGGGCCGATCGATCCAGGATGCCGAGAGCTGGGCAGCTTTCGGCGAGGGCACGTATCGATTGACGGATTCGCTGCGCGCGTCGCTCGGCCTGCGTTACACCGAAGACGAAAAACGCTTCGATCACATTCCGGTCGCGGTCGTGCAGAATCGCGTCGTCGACGACAACACGTGGTCCCGCGTCACATGGCGCGCGGTACTCGACTACGCCATGAACGATCAGCTCATGTACTACGCCAGCGTCTCGAGCGGATACAAGAGTGGCGGTTACAACGGTCAGGCGGGCTCCTTGACCTCGATAGGGCCTTACGCGAACGAGACCGTGCTCGCTTACGAAGCGGGCGCCAAGACCGAATGGGCCAATGGCCGCGTGCGCATCAACCTCGCGGCTTTCTTCACGGATCACAAGGATCTGCAAGTGCGCACGCTGCGTCCGATACCTGGCGGTACACTTCAGGAGGCCGTCATCAACAACGCGGCAGGGGTCGAAACCTGGGGTCTCGAATCGGAATTGCTCGCGCGCCTGACCGAGACGGCCACACTGCGCGGCTCCATTGGCTACCTCAATGCGCGGTACACAGAGTTCTTCACCGACTACCGCAACGTCGGTTTCAATGAGGACGCATCTTTCCTTGAGCTGCGTCGTGCTCCGAAGTGGACTGCTGGGCTGGACTACACGCAGCGTTTCCCGCTCGACCGCGCCGGCCAGATCGTCGGCAACCTGAACGTCAATTTCACGAGTGATCAGGCAACTACTGTCGCCAACGACTCTTTTGCCCGAACCGGCGACAACACGCTCGTGAACCTCAGCGCGCGCTGGATCTCCGCGAGGGAATCGATCGAGATGGGCATTTTCGCCAACAACGTTCTCGACAAGGAGTACGTCCAGGCGGGCCTGGTCGTGGCTAATCTCTTCAGCTACTACAACATGGCGCCACCGCGAACGTACGGAGCTGAAGTCCTCGTGCGCTTCTGAAGGGGGTCGCGCGCCACTTGGACTAAACGGTCCGCCGCGCATGCGGACGCCCGACGAACGCGACACCCGGTACGCGTGGTACGTCGTCGCGCTGCTGACGGCGCTCTATGCGGTCGCATTCATCGACCGGCAGGTCCTCAATCTGCTCGTCGATCCGATCAAGGACGAGCTCGCGCTCAGCGAGGTCGAGGTCAGCTTGCTCCAAGGGCTCGCTTTCATGGGCGCCTACATCGCGTTCGGCCCTGTCTTCGGGTGGCGCGCCGATGTCGGTCACCGACGCAATCTGCTGCTTTTCGGTGCCATTCTCTGGAGCGCCTTCACGGTTCTTTGTGGTCTGCTCAAAGGCTTTGCCGGACTGTTCATCGCGCGCGCCGGCGTCGGCGCTGCGGAGGCATGCCTGATCCCCGCCGCGTGGTCATTGTTGTCCGACTATTTCTCGCGCGAGCGCTTGCCGCGGGCAATGAGCGTCTTCGTCACCGGGCCTTACATCGGCGGCGGGCTTGCCCTGATCTTCGGCGGAACCGTGATCGGCTCGGTCGATGCATTCGGGGCATTTCTACCGCTGCTCGCCGATCTGTCGCCGTGGCGACTCGTCTTCGTATGCGTCGGCGCGCCAGGCCTGTTGCTCGGCCTTGCGCTGCTGACGATTCGCGAGCCGCGGCGCCGTTCATTCTCCGCGGTTCAGGCATCCGATCGGCGCTTTACGTTGCGGGAAGTGGCAATGTTCCTGTGGCAGGGCCGGGCGTTCTTCGTGCGATTCTACGTCGGCATGTCGGCAGTCATCGTTGCCTTGTATGCGTTGCCCGCTTGGATCCCAGCCTTTCTGATCCGAAATCATGGTGCGAACGCGGCCCAGGTCGGGCTGCAGTACGGTACGCTCGTGCTCGTCGCCGGCACGTTAGGCGTGCTGTCCGGGCCGCTGGCAGCGCGGTGGTTGCACGCGCGCGGCCATGTCGATGCGCCGGTGCGCGCCTGTGCATGGGCTGGGCTTGCCCTCGTGCCTTTCTGCGCGATGCTGCCCCTCGCTCCGAGCTACGTCGCGGCGCTCGCCTTGGCCGCGGGCGCGACGTTCTGTTACAGCTTCCCGCAGTCGATGGCCGCCGCTGCCCTGCAGTTCGCGGCCCCCAACCGCATGCGCGGCGTGGTCTCCTCGATTTACGTGTTCCTCGCCTCGGTCATAGGGCTGGGACTGGCGCCGACCCTCGTCGCCGCGATCACCCAGTGGGCCTTCAACGATCCCGCGCGAGTCGGTGAATCGCTCGGGATCGTCTCCGGTACAGCCGGCATCGTTGCGGCGCTGCTGATGTTCGGTTCGCTCGCGCACTACCGTCGTGCCGTCGAGCGGGCATGATCGGGGCATCTGAGGGCTCCGTCATTGGTGATGGCCATGCTCCGCGGGGACAGCCCGCCGCGCCGACTCGAGCGAGCGCGGGGCAAACCGCCGCTGAGCCATCATGAGATCTTTGCGAGCGTCCCGACCAGCTCGAGCACGCTCGCGAAGCCGTGCTCGCGCAGGTAGTTCTCGATGCCGGCGTTGATCTTCTTGCAGACCATCGGATCGTAGAAGAGCGAGGTGCCGATGCCCACGGCACTGGCCCCGGCGATGATGAACTCGAGCGCGTCGGTGGCCGTCGTGATGCCGCCCTGGCCGATGATCGGCACGCGGTGCCGTTTCGCAACGTCGTAGACCTGGTGCACCTTGAGCAGCGCGATCGGCTTGATCGCCGGTCCCGACAGACCGCCCTGCACATTGCCGATCACGGGGCGGCGGCGGTTCACGTCGATCGCCATGCCCATGATCG
This sequence comes from Gammaproteobacteria bacterium, assembly GCA_037444685.1. Classification (GTDB taxonomy): domain Bacteria; phylum Pseudomonadota; class Gammaproteobacteria; order Steroidobacterales; family Steroidobacteraceae; genus UBA964. The sequence continues at coordinate 41,216 of JBBILX010000004.1, read as the reverse complement.
TGTTGATGACGGCGAGTCCGTCCGACCCGGCCTCGATGCACAGCCGGGCGTTCTCGCGGATGTCGGTCTGATTCGGCGAGAGCTTGGTGATGATCGGCTTCTTCGTCACCGCGCGACAGGCGGCGACCACGCGCGCGGACATCTCCGGGTAGTTGCCGAACTGCACCCCGCCTTCCTTGACGTTCGGGCAGGAGATGTTGATCTCGATCGCGTCGATCGGCGAATCGTCGAAGCGCCGCGTGACCTCGACGTACTCCTCGATCGTCGAGCCCGACACGTTGGCGATGAAGCGCGTCTCCGAGAAGTCGAGCGTCGGCAGAATCCTGCGCACGACGTAGTCGACGCCCGGATTCTGCAGGCCGATCGCGTTGAGCATGCCCATCGGCGTTTCGTAGACGCGGTGCGGCGGGTTGCCGAGCCGGGGCTGTCCGGTCGTGCCCTTGAGCACGATGGCGCCGGCGTCGCTGTTAGAGAATCCCTCGACCCGCGTGTACTCCTCGCCGAAGCCGACACAGCCTGACAGCAGCACGATCGGCGAGGCGAAATCCATGCCGCAGAAACGGTAGCGCAGCGGCGACAATGCTCGGGCGGGAACGGCCGACATGGCGCGATTATGGCCGAAACCGCTGCAGTCCGCCGCTAACATGCCGCCGATGTTCCACGTCGTGCTGTTCGAACCCGAGATCCCGCCGAACGCCGGCAATGCGATCCGGCTCAGCGCGAACACGGGTGCTGCGCTGCACCTGATCAGGCCGCTCGGGTTCGACCTCGATCGGCGTTCGCTCCGGCGCGCAGGCCTCGACTACCGCTGGATGGCGAGCGTGCACGTGCACGACGACCTGGCCGCCTGCATCGCGGCGCTGCCGGGCGCGCGCTGGATCGCGATCGAGACCGGTGGCGCGTGTCGGTACGACGAGATCCGCTACCGGCCCGGTGACGCGCTGCTGTTCGGGTCCGAGCGGCGCGGACTGCCCGCCACGTCGTTGGCGCTGTTGCCCGGCGCCTCGGTCGTCACGCTGCCGATGCGCGTGGGCAACCGGAGCCTCAACCTCGCCAATGCGGTCGCCGTAGTGGTCTACGAGGCCTGGCGTCAGAACGGTTTCGCCGGCGCGAGCGTGGGGCTCCCGCCGCCCTAATCGGTTTCGGCCTTGATCGGGCGCGTCATCAGGCCGTGCACGAGCTCGGGCGCCGGCGCGTTCTCGTAGAGCACCTGGTAGACGCTCTCGCAGATCGGCATGTCCACCTCGAGTCCGCGGGCGACCGCGCGCACGGCGCGGGCGGCCAGATAGCCCTCGACAGCCTGGCCGATCTCGCGCTTCGCCGCCTCGACGCCGCGGCCGGCGGCCAGCAGCAGACCGAAGCGCCGGTTGCGCGACTGGTTGTCGGTGCAGGTCAGCACGAGGTCGCCGAGCCCGGCGAGACCCATGAAGGTCTCGCGGCGGGCTCCGAGCGCGACGCCGAGCCGCGTCATCTCGACGAGGCCGCGCGTGATCAGGGCGACGCGCGTGTTGGCGCCGAAGCCGAGTCCGTCGGTGAGCCCGGCACCGACGGCCAGCACGTTCTTGACGGCTCCGCCGACCTCGACGCCGACGATGTCGCTGGAGGTGTAGACGCGGAAATGGGTCGATGACAAGGCGTGCGCGAGTTCGCTCGCGAACAGCGGATCCGGCGACGCGACCGTCATGGCCGTCGGCAACCCGGCGCCGACTTCCGTGGCGAAGGTGGGGCCGGAGAGCACCGCGATCGGTCGCGACGCGCCGAGCACCTCGCGCGCGACCTGATGCGGCAGCAGACCGGTCGCGAGCTCGAATCCCTTGGTCGCCCAGGCCACACGTGCCCCGTCGCGCAGACAGGGTTGCAGAAGCGTGAGCGTCTCGCGCAAGGCATGACTCGGCACGACCACGAGCACGTCACGGATGTCGGCGAGCGCCGCGCGCAGGTCGGCAACGACCGTCAGCGCGTCCGGGAACGGCGCATCGGGCAGGTAGCGCGCGTTGCGCCGCTCGCGCGCGAGCAGCGCGAGCTGAGCGGCGTCGCGGCCCCACAGGCGCGTCGGATGGCCGGCGCGGGCGCACTGGATCGCGAGCGCAGTGCCCCAGGATCCCGCGCCGACGACGGTCATCGGCAGCGGTTGGCCGGCGCTGCGCGGAACGGGATCCGTCACGATGGCCGCTGTCGTGTCAGTTGCGGCTCGCGCTCGCGGCCTGCGCTTCGGCGAGCGAGCGCGCATAAAGCGCGTCGAAGTTCACGGGTGGCAGCAGCATCTGCGGGAATCCGCCGAGCGAGACGAGCTGCGAGACGACGGCCCGCGCGTAGGGAAACAGCACGCTCGGTGCCGCGCCGGCGATGGCCCGGCGGTGATCGGCGTCGCTGAGGTTGCGCACGCCGAACAGGCCCGCCTGCTTGACTTCGACGAGGAAAGCGACCACGTCGTTGATTTTCGCCGTGACGTTGACCGTCAGCACGACCTCGCGCGTCTCGGCATTGATGGACTCGGCCGACGTGTTGAGGTCGAGCGAGATCTGGGGGTTCCACTCTCCCGTGATGCGCGGCCCTTTCGGCGCCTCGAAAGAGCAGTCCTTGAGGTAGACGCCCTGCAGGGAGAACTCGGGCTCGCTGCCCGCGGGCGCGCCAGCGCCCTCCTGATTCGGTTCAACCATGGATGCTCCTGATTCAGCCGGTTGCCGCGAGCAGCGGATCGAGCGCACCACGTGCTTCGAGCTCGTGCAGGTCGTCGCAGCCGCCGACGTGGGTTTCGCCGATGAAGATCTGCGGCACCGTGCGCCGGCCGCTGCGCGCGATCATCTGCTCGCGCAGACCCTGGCCGCGCTCGATGTCGATCTCTTCGTAGGCCACGCGCTTGGCGTCCAGCAGCGCCTTGGCGCGCGCGCAGTACGGACACCAGCTCGTCGTGTAGATCACGACACCCGCACTCACGCCCGCTTCCCCTGCGGGTCGCCGCGCCGTGCGCCGCCCTTGGACAGTGGCAGCCCTTCGGCGCGCCAGGCCGCGATGCCGCCGCGCAGGTTGACCGCTTTCGTGAAGCCCTGGCTCGCGAGCACGCGCGCCGCCGAGGCGCCGAGCGATCCGGAGTCGCAATAAACGAGGACGGGCTTGTCCTTGTACTTCTTCAGTGACTCGCCGGCCTTGAGGATCTCTGCCGAGTCCATGCGCCGCGCGCCGCCGAGATGTCCTTCGTTGAAGGCCTCTTCGCGCCGCAGGTCGAGAACGAGGGCGCCCTGGTTCATGAGCCGGATGGCATCCTGGGCCGAGACGGCTGCGAACTCGGTCTGCCGCAGACGCAGCTCGAACACCAGGACGAGCACGGCCGTGAGCACCGCGGCGCCGACGAGCCACGGGTGGTTGGCGGCATACTCGAGTAATCGGTCCATCGGCAGCCGGGTCTCCGGAGAAAAGGCTCGCGAGTATAGCGGTTCCGGGCGGGCGCCGCGCCCTGCGCTACACTGCCGCACAGCGCATGAAACCCCGGGATTTCATTCACTTGCACGCCGCTGGCCGTGTCGCCATCGCGCTGCTGGCCGCGCTCCTCGCGGGGACCGTAGCGACGCCGGCGGCCGGTCAGCGCGCCGATCGTGCCCAGGCCGAAGCAGATCTCGAGAAGATCCGTGGCGAGATCGACCGCGTGCGTGCCCAGATTGCGCGCGATGCCGCCGAGCGCGACCGCCTGACGCGCGAGCTGCGCACGGCCGAGCAGTCAGTCGCGGCTGCACGCGCCGAACTCGCTCGGATCCAGCGTGAGCGAAACGCCACGGGCGAGCGGCGCGCGCAGATTGCGGCGCAGACTCGTGAGCGACGTCGTATGCTCGAGGCGGAGCGCGAGGCGCTCGCGGGGCAGCTCCGCGCTGCCTACATGATCGGTCGCGAGGAGCCGCTCAAGCTGCTGCTCAACCAGCGCGACCCGGCCCGCGCCGGCCGGATGTTCGCCTATTACGGCTATTTTGGCCGGGCGCGTGCCGAGCAGCTCGAGCGGATCCGCACACACATTGCGGAGCTCGATACGCTGCAGACGCAACTCGAGGCCGAGGACGCGCGCCTCGCCGCACTCGAGGAGGAACGCCGGCGCGAACTCGAGCGGCTCGAGGCCGCGCGCAGCGAACGCGGGGCCGTGCTCGCCAAGGTGCAGAGCGAGGCCCGCTCGCGCGTGGCGACCCTCGAGCGGCTGCGGCGCGAACAGGCAGCGCTCGAGAGGCTGCTGCGCGAGCTGCGCCGCGCGGTCGAACGTTTCCCGACCGACAGCCGTGACCCGTTTGCACGGCTGCGCGGCAAGCTGTCCTGGCCCGTCGAGGGCAGGCTGGTCGCGCGCTTCGGCGAGGCCCGCGCCGGGGGACTCAAGTGGCATGGCGTGCTGATCGCCGCCGAGCGCGGCACTCCCGTGCGGGCGATCTATCACGGCCGGATTGTCTACGCGGACTGGCTCGCGGGCCTCGGGCTGCTCGTGATTGTCGATCACGGCGGCGGCTTCATGAGCCTCTATGGCCACAACGACTCGCTGTTCCGTCGCGTCGGCGAGCGCGTGACGGCCGGCGACACGCTGGCGGAGGTCGGCGATAGCGGCGGCCGGCCTCGCCCCGAGCTCTACTTCGAGATCCGGCGCAGCGCCCGACCGGTCGATCCCCGGCCCTGGTTCCGCACGCCGGCCCCCGCCCGTCCGTGATCGGACTCACGAAATGGGCCGCAAGGGACCTGATTCTGCGCTGGCGGTCCGGTCCTGCCGGCGGGCAGTCTGCCGGTTACAGGCCGACAAACTGACAAATTGCCAACTCCATCCACGCGCCTGCGGTCGACGGCCGGCATCGTAAACCTCTGCCGGGCCGCTCGAGCACAGGCCCTGCGCGCACCCAGGCCAAGGACGACATGACCCAGGACGCCGACGACCGAACCTCCGAGACCGCGGGCTGGCGCGCGCTCAAGCCGTATGCGCAGCTGCTGCGCTCGCTGATGCCGCGCGCCGAGCACGTCTGGGTGTTCGACGCCGCGAACCAGCTGCGCTGGACCACGGAGTCGATGACCGGTCCCGATCTGCCGCTGCTGGTCGAAACCGCCGCGGAGCGCGCCAGGAGCGACGCCTCGCTGCAGGGCGAGCTGTTGTTCGCCGATCGCGGCGCCGCGCCGATCTACGTCTGGTGGCTGCGCACCGACGCCGGCGAGATGCTCGCGACCGTGGCCGTTTCCGCGCGCCGGCACGGTGATGCCGAGCCGCAGCAGTTCTCGCTCGTCAACTCGCTGCTGCGCCCGGCCATCGAGTGCCTGCGTCGCGAGCTCGTCTCCCAGTCCAGTCTCGTCGAGCTCGCTCACCGGCTCGCGACTCGCGACAAGGACATGGATCTGCTGCTGTCCTTCTCCGATGTCGATTCCACGGGCCAGCGAGCCCAGGTCGACGAGCTCAAGGGCATGCTGCAGCGGGCCGCCGATCACCTGCACTGTGTCCTGACGGCGCTGATCGTGCCCGAGAAGAGCATCGCGATGATGCGCGCCGGCTCGGGTCGCGAAGCCAACGGTTCGCTGCTCGCGCGCACGCATCGTCACCTGCTGCAGCTGATGCAGACGCGGCGCGAGGCCGTCATCATCAATCGCGTGACGGCCGGCAGCGGCGAGGCCGCCGCGTTTCGGATCCTCTGCTCGCCGCTGCGCCATCCGAGCGGACGCGTGACGGGCGCTCTGGCACTGTTCCGGGAGGCCGCCGGTCCCGAGTTCGAGCCGCGCGACGCTCGGCTCGCCGACCTGCTCGCGCGGCGCGCATCCGCCATCATCGAAGCGAGCTACGATTCGCTGACCGGGCTGCTGACGCGGCCGGCGCTCGAGCAGCGGCTGCTCTCGCTCGAATCCGAGCTCGGCGCCGCACCGATCGAGAGCGCGCTGTATATCGACGTCGACCAGTTGCACGCGATCAACGACAACTTCGGCATGCACGAAGGCGATGCGGTGCTCGGGCAGATCGGCGAAGCGATCCGCAGACGCCTGCCTAATGGAGCGCTCGCGGCGCGCATTTCGGGCGACCGCTTCGCGGTGCTGCTGCCCATGGCGCGCGAAGCGGCGGCAGACTTCGCCGAGTCGCTGCGCGAAAGCCTCGCCCAGCTTGGCACGAGCGAGGCGAGCACGCGCCTGCACGTCTCGGTCAGCATCGGCGTCGCTGCGCTGGAACGCGGCTCCGGCCCGGAGCCCCTCGCGCATGCGCTGGCCGCCGCCGAGTCCGCCTGCAAGGCCGCCAAGGACCGTGGCCGCAACCGCGTCGACGTGCACCAGGAGGCCGACCCCAGCATCATCATGCGCTTCAACGACATCACGACGGTCGCGGACCTCCGTGATGCGCTGACGGCCAACCGCTTCCGGCTCGACGTGCAGCTGATACAGCCGCTCGGCGACCACTCGCGGCATCGCACGCCGCACTTCGAGCTGCTTTTGCGGATGATCGACCGCAAGGGCGCGACGGTCGGCCCGGACCGCTTCCTGTCCGCCGCGCGACGCTACCAGCTGATGCCGGCGATCGATCGCTGGGTGCTGCGCGCCGCGCTCGCGATGCTCAGGCCGCACGCCGCGCTGCTCGCGCATCGACCGGTCGTCTTCAGCCTCAACGTCTCCGGCCAGTCTATCGGCAACGAGGAGTTCGCCGACGAGCTCGTCGATGGCATCGAGGAGAGTGGCATCGAGCCGGGCGTACTCTGCGTGGAGTTGACCGAGAGCGATGCGGTGCAGAATATCGCGCGCGCCGAGACGCTGATGCGCCGACTGCGCGCGATCGGTTGCGGCGTCGCGCTCGACGACTTCGGGACCGGACTCTCGTCGCTGGCCTATCTGCGCTCGCTGCCGGCGACGCTGCTGAAGATCGACGGCAGCTTCGTCCGCGACATCCTGCGCGACCCGCGCTCGGAGTCGATGGTCCGCGCCATCGCGCAGCTCGCCGCCGGCATGGGGATTGCGACCGTCGCCGAGTATGCCGAGACGCCCGAGATCGTCGCGCGCCTTGCCGCGCTGGGCGTGGACATGGGCCAGGGATTCGCGCTGGGGAGGCCCATGCCGCTGACGGACCTGCTCGCGGAACTGCCGATCTACGCCTCGCTGACTCCCCTCGGCGAGCCGCAGCAGCCGGAGTCCGAACAGGATCCAGAACCGCGCCGCCTCTTGGTCAATCACTGACGACTTGGGGTCTGGCCGGGACGCGGTTAACATCGCTCCGAGGCGCCATGAACGGTCGGTCCCACATTCCGCTCGCACTGGCCGGCGGAGTCGCGCTCGGCATCGCCGTCGCGATGACCGGCGGCGTGCTCGCGGAACGCGGCGCCGCGTCGGCACGGCCGGAGCGCCCCGTCGCGAGGGTCGCCGGGCTGTCGCCCGCCGATGCGCGAGACCTCGCCGACATCGTCGCGCGCGTGCAGCGCGAGTACGTCGAACCCGTCGACGAGCACGAGCTGCTCGAGAACGCCGTGCGCGGCATGGTCGCGGGGCTCGATCCCTATTCCGCCTACCTCGATCCCGACGAGTACGACGAGGTCCGGCTCAGCACGAGCGGCACCTATCCCGGCATCGGCGTAGAAGTCTCCGCCGAGGAGGATGGCATCATGGTGCTGCGCACCATCGAGGGCTCTCCCGCAGCGCGCGCCGGCATCCGCAGCGGCGATCTGATCGTGCGCATCGACGACCGTCCGGTCCAGCTCGACGTCGAGGACGCCATCGACCAGATGCGTGGCGAGGCCGGCTCGGTGGTCAAGTTGAGCCTGCGACGTCCCGGCGCGCCGGACACCTACGACCTGACGCTCGCCCGCGCCCATGTCGAGGTGCAAAGCGTGGTGCACGCGACTCTCGAACCGGGATTCGGTTATCTGAGGATCTCCAATTTCAGCGACACCACTCCCAAGGACGTGGAGCGGGCGATCGAATCGCTGGCTGCCACCCAGCGAGGTCCACTGTCGGGCCTCGTTCTCGACCTGCGCAACAACCCGGGCGGCGTGCTCGAGTCCGCGGTGCAGGTCGCGGACGCGTTTCTCGAGCGGGGGCTGATCGTCAGCGCGAGCGGCCGCGCGCCGGATGCCCGGTTCCGCATGGAGGCGACCCCCGGTGACCTGCTCGCCGGCGCCCGGCTCGCGGTGCTGATCAACGGCGGCTCCGCGTCCGCCTCCGAGATCGTGGCCGGTGCGCTCAAGGACCACCACCGCGCGACCGTGGTTGGGCGGCGCAGCTATGGCAAGGGATCCGTGCAGACGGTCATTCCGCTCGCCAATGGACGCGCGCTCAAGCTCACGACGTCGTATTACGCCACGCCCTCGGGTGCCGTCATCAACGACCGCGGCATCGAGCCTGACGTCCGCGTCGACGGCACCGAGGAGCCACCGGCGGAACTGCCGCCCGACGGTTCGGGCCGCGCCTTGCTCGCGCGTGACCGCGAGGTGCGGCTCGCGCTGCAGACGCTCAAGGCGAGTCCGCGCTTGGCAGCGCTGTCCCCTGCGGGCAAGCCTTAGGCAAAGCCCAAGGCCGCGCGGACGGCGGCGATCAGCGAGCCGAGCAGCATGACCAGGACCGGCAGCGCCGACAGTCCGAAACCGACGTGGCGTTTGTTGGCGGCCTTCGCATACCCGATCGCGTAGAGCGCGCGACCGACGACGAAGACGACGCCGAGCCCGGCCGCCCAGAGCGGGTCGACCAGCTCGGCGAACAGCAGCAGCGCCGGCACGAACAGCACGAGCTGCTCGAGCGTGTTCATCTGCACGCGATAGATCCGCTCGAAGTCCGGGTGACCGGTCGTCGCGGGCGCCGCGACGCCGTAACGGCCGCGGGCGCGCCCGACGGCAAGACCGAAGACGAAATACTGGATCAGGGCGAGCAGCAGCACGATATGGACCAGCGCCATGGACATTCCTCGTCAGACCGTGGGGATCGAAGCATACCGCGGTGGCACAATAGCCTGATGTCCGAGAGAAACCGAGGCTATGCCCTGCGTATCGACATTTGCGCCGAGCCAGCGCGGGTCTGGCGCGCGCTGACGGACAGCGCGCTGCTCGCGCGCTGGTGCTCGGTGAACGCGCGGATCAGCGCGCGCGCCGGCGGCTCGTTCACGGCCAGCCTCGACCGGCAGCACGAGTTGGTCGCGCACATCGACGTGTTCGATCCGCCGCGGCGACTGCGTCTAATCCACCTGCCGTCCGCAGCGGTGCCCGAGAGCGAATCGGCGACTGTCGACGACCTGATGATCGAGTGGCGTCCGCCGGAGACGGTGGTGCGCGTGCTCGGCAGCGGCTTCTCCGAGGCGCCGGCGCATGCGCGGCAGCTCCGCGACCATCAGGCTGGCTGGCGTCTGTCGCTCGCGCGGCTCAAGGTCTACCTCGAGAAAGGCCTCGATGGCGAAGGAGCCTCCCCATGACCGGATTCGTGCTGCGGGCCGTGATTGCCGCCTTCGGACTCTGGCTTGCGTCAACCTGGATCGACGGGGTGCGGATCGATTCCGCGCTGACGCTGCTGCTCGCCGGACTGCTGCTCGGCATCGTCAACGCCTTCGTTCGACCCGTGGCGGTGGTCCTCACGTTTCCGATCACGATCGTGACCCTCGGCCTGTTCCTGCTGGTCGTCAACGCCGGCATGCTGGCCCTGGTTGCCTGGATGCTGCCGGGCTTCGGCATCGCGAGCTTTGGTGACGCCGTGCTCGCGGCGCTCGTGGTCAGCGTCACCGGCTGGGTGGGTTCCTGGTTCATCGGCTCCCGCGGCATCGAGCGTCTCGGCCGCAAATCCGGCTGAGCCCGGACGACGAATCCACCTTCATGAAAACCATCACTCCCTTCACGGCACTCGTGGCGCTGTGGCTCGCGCTGCCTGCCGGGCGCGCCGCCGATCAGGTCTTCACGGGCTACGCGCGCGACATCCGAACGGGCCGCCTGCTGTACATCGAGTCCCACTTCGTGCGCGGCGCAGGAACCGTCGGCGAGCAGCGGGTCGTGCTCTATCGCTGCGCGAATGGCACCGAGGCGTTCGCCCGCAAGGAGCTCGAATACGGTGCCGTGCGCGAGGAGCCGACTTTCACGCTGCTCGACGGCCGTAGCGGCTACACCGAGGGGCTGCGCCGCACGGCGCAGGGGCTCGAGGTCTTCCAGCGTGCCTCGGCGAGTGCGCCGCTACGCCGTGCGCGCGTGCCGGACAAGGTCGCGATCGTCTCGGACGCGGGCTTCGACGAATTCGTCCGACGTCACTGGGCCGAGCTCGAGGCCGGACGCACGGTGCGCTTCCCGTTCCTGGTGCCGAGCCGTCTCGACTTCCTGACTTTCAAGGTCCGCAAGCATCACGAGGAGACGATCGAGGGCGCAGCGGCGAGCGTGATCCGCCTCAATCTCTCGGGAATCCTCGGCTGGTTTCTGCCTTACATAGAGGTCAGTTATCGCAAGAGCGACCGGGTGCTGATGCGGTACAAGGGCCTGACCAACATCCGCGACGCTTCCGGCGACAATATCGTCGCGCAGATCGACTTCCCCGCGCGCGAGCGGCTGACGCTGCCCGCCGTCGACCTCGCGGTGCAGCGAGCGCAGCGACTCGTCGCGCGCTGCACGCCGGCCGGCTAGCGCATCACTCGGCAGCGCCGCGCAGTCGCGTGGTGCCTGGCCAGTTCACGAGCAGTACGCCGGCGAGGATCACGGTCATGCCGATCCATTGGGTCGCGACGAGCGCTTCGTCGAGCGCGATCCAGCCGAGCAGCGTCGCGATCGCGGGATTGACGAGCGCATAGGTGCCGACCTGCGACGGTGTGGCGTTCTGGGTGAGCCAGGCGTAGGCCGTGTAGGCGATGCACGAACTGACCACGGCCAGGAACAGCATGGCCCAGAGAGCCTCGGCCGACCACTGCCAGCGGCTGGTCAGCTCGCCCGCCCCGATGCCGACCACGAGCAGCATGAGCCCGCCGGCGATCTGCTGTAGCGCCGTGAAGCTGAGCAGGTCGAAGCTGCTGAGCGTATTGCGCTGCAGGACCGTGCCGAGCGACCAGCCCATGCAGCCGAGCAGGATCACGAGTTCCGGGATCAGGGGTCCCCAGGGCGAGGGTGGCGTCGCGCCGGTCGGGGCGCGCGGCAGCAGGATCAGTGCGGTACCGGCAAGGCCGATCGCGAGACCGGTCCAGGCGAGCCGGCCGGGCCGGTGCGCGCGCGCGCCGAACAGACCGAACAGCGTCACCCAGAAGGCGACCGTGGCGTTGAGCAGCGCGCCCTGGTTCGACGGCACGTATTGCAATCCCCAGGCATTGCAGCCGTTCGAGACCAGCACTGCCATCGCACCGACCAGCACGATGTGCCGCCACTCGCCTCGCCACTCGGCGCGCGATTCTGGACTGCGGAAGCTGCGCAGCGAGCGCGCCACCCCGAACAGCAGGGCACCGCCGATCAGGAAACGCAGCGCGCCGAACAGGAAAGGCGGCATCGCGCGGACGCCGACGGCGGTGACGAGGTAGGTCGAGCCCCAGACAAGGTAGACGATCGCGAAGCAGAGCAGCAGCCGGCCCCGCCTGCCCTGCAGGACCCTGCTCATGGCGTCGTCGGCATCACGCGGAACGCGTCACGAGGGGCGGCTGCCGGTCCGCGAGATCGCCGTCCGATAGAGCCACAGAGCGAGCGCGGCGAGCACCGTGAGGCCGGTGAGCTTGCCACTGCCACCTGCGGCCTGCAGCGCTTCGGGCAGCGCGAGCACGTCGGCGCGGCCGCTGCTGACGATGGGGATCGCGATCAGGATGCCCATCAGCGCCTCGCCGGTGATCATCCCGGCGGCGAACAGCATGCCGCGCCGGTGCAGCGTCTCGGCCTGCTCCGGGCTTCGGTCTGCGCCGAGCACGCGACCGGCGAGGTGTGCGAGCAGGCCGCCGATGAACAGCGGCGTCATCAGTTCGAGCGGCAGGTAGATGCCGACCGCAACGGCGAGCACCGGCATCCGGAAAGAGCTGCCGCGGCGCTTGAGCATTTCGTCGGTGACGACGACGGCGATGCCGATCGCGGCGCCGATCGCGACCATGTTCCATGGCAGCACGCCGCCGAACATGCCCTTGGCGACCGAGGCCATCAGCGTTGCCTGCGGCGCGAGCAGCGGATCGGGGTGCGCTGCCGTCGGCACGCCGATGCCATAGGCCTGTTGCAGCAGGTGCAGCACGGGGGCCATGACGAGCGCGCTCGTCGCCGCGCCGATCGCCAGCATGACCTGCTGTCGCCACGGAGTCGCGCCGACGAGGTAGCCGCACTTGAGGTCCTGCAGGTTGTCGCCGGCGATGCAGGCGGCACAGCAGACGACCGCGCCGATCATGATGGCCGCGACCGGGCCGCTCGCCGCGCCCTGACCGAGCAGCGCGAGCAGCACCACGGCCGAGAACAGGATGGTCGCGATCGTGATGCCGGAGACAGGATTGTTCGACGAGCCGACGAGACCAGCCATGTAGGCCGACACGGAGCAGAACAGGAAACCGGTGGCGATCATGATCACGGCCATGACGAGACTGACGCCGAGCGAGCCGACGATGATCTGATAGAGCGCCCAGAGCGGCAGCGTGAACAGTACGACCCCGATCAGCACGAGCTTCATCGGCAGGTCCCGCTCGGTGTGCGCGATCGTCGAGGAGCCGCCGGCGCGGGCCGCCGCGAGGCCGCTGCGCACGCCCGAGACGATCGAATGGCGCAGCGACACCAGCGCCCAGATGCCGCCGACCAGCATGGCACCGACACCGAGGTAGCGGATCTGTTTCGACCAGAGCAGGCCGGCGGTCGCGTCGGCGCACTCGCCGACGCTGGCATCGCGGCAGGCGTCGGCGATCGCGGCGGCGAGCTCGGGGTGCGCCGGCAGTGCCCAGGCGTGGAACAGCGGGATCGCGACGTTCCACGAGATCATGCTGCCGAGCAGTGCGACGATGCCGACGTTGAGTCCGATGATGTAACCGACGCCGAGCAGCGCCGGCGACAGATTGGTGCCGAAGTAGGCGAGGTAGTTGCCGAAGAAACCGGCCGCGGCGGCCGTGTCGGGAATCAGCCGCAGCCCGCTGCCCGCAGCGAGCTTGGCCGCGCCGCCGCCGAGCGCGGCAACGGCCAGCAGGCGCACGCCCTGTTCGGGATGTTCGCCGGCGCGGAGCACCTCGGCGGCAGCCCTGCCCTCGGGAAAGGCCATCTTCTGTTCGACGATCAGCGAGCGGCGCAGCGGCACCGAGAACAGCACGCCGAGCACGCCGCCGAGACCGGCGATCGCGAGCACCCACCAGTAGTGCGACCAGAAGTCCTGCCAGTGACCGAGGATCAGCAGCGCCGGGATCGTGAAGATCACGCCGGAGGCGATCGACGAGCCGGCCGACGCACCCGTCTGCACGATGTTGTTTTCGAGCAGCGTCGAACCGCCCCGGCCGCGATCGAGCAGACGCAGCACGGCCATCGAGATCACCGCTGCCGGAATGGCCGAGGCGATGGTCATGCCGGCGAACAGGCCGAGGTAGGTGTTGGCGGCCGCGAGGATCATCGCGAGCGCGATCGCGAGCACGACCGCGCGCACGGTCAACTGCGGCGCCGGCAATCCGCCGGGCGTCTCGCCCGGCGCGGCGCTCACTTCACGCCTCCCATCCACTTCCTGACGATGGGGCTGATCAGCAGCAGCACGAGCGCCGAGATCGCGCCGAACCAGAAGATGTCGAGGTACTGACCGGGCATCGCGGCGACGTTGTCGGAGTCGAATTCGCCCGCGATCGCGCCCGCGACGAGATTGCCGAGCGAGGTCGCAAGGAACCACACGCCCATGCTCTGGCCGACGAAACGCTGCGGCACGAGTTTGGTGACGGACGACAGCCCGACGGGCGAGAGACACAGTTCGCCGTAGGTGTGCAGCAGGTAGGTCAGCACGAGCCAGTACGCCGCTGCCTGCGCGCCGCCGGCGACGACTTGCGCGGCGGCCGCCATGACGAGGAATCCCGACGCCATGCCGAGCAGGCCGAGCGCGAACTTCACCGGCGTCGACGGATCCATGTTGCGCCTGGCGAGCCAGACCCACAGCGCCGAGAACATCGGCGCGAACACCACGATGAAGATCGCGTTGAGCGACTGGAACCAGCCCGCGGGCACTTCGAAGCCGCCGATGGTTCGATCGGTATTGCGTTCGGCGAACAGGTTCAGCGACGAGCCGGCCTGCTCGAAGCCGGCCCAGAACAGCGCGCAGGCGAAGAACAGCACCACCAGCACGAGGACGCGCCGACGCTCGACTGCGTCGAGCCCGGCGAAGAACAACAGGTAGACGAAGTAGAGGGCCGCCATGCCGACGATCACGTAGATGCCGGCGCTCTGCAGCTGCACGGGCGAGACGCGCACGACTCCGAGGAAAGGCAGCGCGACCAGCCCCGCCGCGATCGCGCTGCCGAGCCAGAGCCACTTCCAGGCGGCGGCCGGATCGGCGCCGGCGGCCGTGTGCGGCACGGCGCCGGCGCTGCCGAGGTGGCGGCGCGTGACGAGGAACTGCGCGACACCGAGCAACATGCCGATGCCGGCGGCGAGGAAGCCCGCGCGCCAGCCGCACTGCTGCGCGAGCCACGCGGTGATCAGCGGTCCGATGAAGGCGCCGACGTTGATGCCCATGTAGAAAATCGTGAAGCCGGCATCGCGACGCCCACCACCCTCCGGATAGAGCTCGGCGACGATGGCCGAGATGTTGGGTTTCAGCAGGCCGACACCGATGATGATCACCATCAGGCCGAGGTAGAACATCGACGGCGTCGCCGAAAGCCACAGCGTGATGTTGCCGAGTGCGATCAGCAGGCCGCCGTAGAGCACGGCGCGCTGGGCACCGATCAGCCGGTCGGCGATCCAGCCGCCTGGCAGCGCGACGAGGTAGACGGCGGCCGTGTAGAGGCCATAGATCGCCGTCGCGGTCCGGTCGTCGAAACCGAAGCCGCCGCGGCTGACCGTGTCGACCAGGAACAGCACGAGCAGCGCGCGCATGCCGTAGTACGTGAAGCGTTCCCACATCTCGGTGAAGAACAGCGTGGCGAGGCCGCGCGGGTGGCCGAAGAAACCGGTGTCCGCAGCGGCCGGGGCGATGCTCGTGTTCATTCTTGTTGTCCGGTGCAGCAGGCAGCGCCGCGGCGCCGCGAGGGCGTCAGTCTGCGGCATCGCGCCGGCGCGCGGCAAGGAGCCCGCGAGCGTGGTTGGGTGGCCGCGCGGCTCGCTTGCCGGTTCAGGCCTCCACTTGGTCCGTCGCCTGCGATCGGCGCATCCTCGCCATCATGCGCGCGAGGATCATCCCGCCTTCGTAGAGCAGGTACATCGGCACGGCCATGATGGTCTGCGAGATCGCGTCGGGCGGGGTCACGAAGGCGGCGACGACGAAGATGCCGATCAGCACGTAGCCGCGGATCGACGCGAGTCTCTCGACGCTGACCATGCCGGTCAGCGTCAGCAGCACGACCGCGATCGGCATCTCGAACGCCACGCCGAAACACAGGAACATCGTCATCACGAAATCCAGGTAACTGGCGATGTCCGTCATCATGCGCACGCCCTCGGGCGTGGTGTTGGCGAAGAAGCCGAACATCACCGGAAACACCGCGAAGTAGGCGAACGCGATGCCGGCATAGAACAGGAACGCCGAGGAGATCAGCAATGGCAGCGCGAAGCGTTTCTCGTGCCGGTAGAGGCCCGGCGCGATGAATGCCCAGGCCTGATAAAGCACGACGGGCATCGCGATGATGAGGCCGACGTAGAACGCCAGCTTGAACGGCGTCATGAACGGCGAGATCACGTTGGTCGCGATCAGCGAGGCGCCCTGCGGCAGCTGTTCGATGAGCGGCTGCGCGATGAACGTGAACAGTTCATTGGCGAAGATCGCGCAGGGGATGAAACAGAGGAGCACGGCGAGGAAGGCCTTCATGAGCCGATCCCGCAGCTCGAGCAGATGCGAGATCAGCGTGCCCTCGGCGAGTTTTTCAGGCTCCTCGGCCGCCATGATCCGTCACGGGTTCGACCGTCGGCGCGGGCGTCGCGGCCGGGTCGGGTGCAGAGGGAGGCGTCGGTGGCTCGTAGGCGGCGCCGGCGTAGTCCTGGTGACGGGTGTCTTCGTCGGTGGCGGGGTTGGCGTGGGTCGGCGCGGCGCCGGGGGTGGCCGAGTCGGCCCCGGTCGACGTGGCGGTGCCGGAGGCCGCGACCGATGCGGCGTTCGCCGACGTGCCCGGCGCCGGCGCCGCGTCGCGCGTCGAGCGGGTTTCCTCGAGGATCGCCTCTTCCTCGAGCTGCTCGCGGAACTGTCGCGCCATGTTGCGGGCGCGACCCATCCAGCGGCCCACCTGCGCCGCGAGCTTCGGCAACTTCTCAGGGCCCAGCACGATCAGCGCGAGGGCCATGATCAGCAACATCTCGCTGAAGCCGACCTCGAACATCGCCCGAGGCGTCTCAGGCCTTGCGGTCGGTCTGCGGCGTATCGGCCGGCTTCTTGGCGGCGCTCTCGGGGAACTCGGCGTCGGGTTTGTCCTGGTTGAGGGCCTTCAGAGGATCCTTTTCCTCCTCGCCCTCGGCCATGCCCTTCTTGAATCCCCTGACTGCTGCGCCGAGGTCGCTGCCGATCGTGCGCAGTTTCTTGGCGCCGAACACGAGCAGGACCACCAGCAGGATGATGATGAGCTCGCGCATTCCGATGCCCATGGGAACCTCTGTCTGCTGAACGATGGGAGGGACGCCGAATCATAGGCCAAAAGGCCATGGTGCGACGCATCAAGGAGGCGCCCGACGCCGAACCGGTCACAGTCCCGGCCCGCTCAGCGCCCCCGCTCGATCCTTGGACCGCTCTCGAGCCAGAAAGTCACTGGACCGTCATTGAGCAGCGAGACCTGCATGTCGGCGCCGAATTCGCCGGCGGCCACCCGACCGCAGTGCCGGCCGCGTGCCGCCGCCAGAAGCCGCGCGAACAGCGGCGCGGCGACGGCGGGCGCGGCGGCCGTCGTGAAGCTCGCGCGCATGCCCGAGCGCGTATCCGCCGCCAGCGTGAACTGTGGGACGAGCAGCAGACTGCCCGCGATGTCGGTCAGCGAGCGGTTCATGCGTCCCGCCTCGTCCGGGAACACCCGGTAGCCGAGCACGCGTTCGAGCAGGCGATCAGCGCTCGTCGCATCGTCGTCGGGCCGGATGCCGATCAGCGCGAGCAGCCCGCGCTCGATGGCGCCGACCACCTGGCCCGCGACTTCGACGCGCGCCCACGCGACGCGCTGGATCAATGCGATCATAGATGCTCGTCCGCAGGAGGGACCCCATGAGGAGACGTCATTTTCTGACCGCCGCGGCCGCCGCGGCCACTGCTTCGTGTGCCCGCGACCCGGGTGCCGCCG
Organism: Gammaproteobacteria bacterium; assembly: GCA_037444685.1. GTDB lineage: Bacteria > Pseudomonadota > Gammaproteobacteria > Steroidobacterales > Steroidobacteraceae > UBA964. The sequence goes on along the minus strand of JBBILX010000004.1, from coordinate 23,905 downwards.
CCGGCGCCGGACCGACCAGCGCTGCGGCCGGCGAGACGCAGTTCCGCTGGAAGCTCGTGACCACCTGGCCGCCCAACTTTCCGGGTCTCGGTACCGGCGCGCTGCGTTTCGCCGAGCTGATCGAGAAGTGCAGCGCGGGACGCATCAAGGTCAAGGTCTACGGTGCGGGCGAACTGGTGCCGGCATTCGAGGTGTTCGACGCCGTCTCCCGTGGCACCGCGGAACTCGGCCACGCCGGCGCATACTACTGGAAGGGCAAGACCGAATCGGCGTCGTTCTTCTCGTCGATTCCGTTCGGCCTGACGGCCACCGAGATGAACGCCTGGCTCTACTACGGCGGCGGGCTCGAACTGTGGCGCGAGGCGTACGCGCCTTTCGGCGTGCTGCCGATGCCCTGCGGCAACACCGGCGCGCAGATGGGGGGCTGGTTCAACAAGGAGATCCGCTCGGTCGACGATCTCAAGGGCCTCAAGATGCGGGTCCCGGGGCTCGGCGGCGAGGTGATCGCGCGCGCGGGGGGCACGCCCGTGACGCTGGCCGGTGGCGAGATCTTCACTTCGCTGCAGTCGGGCGCGATCGACGCGGCAGAATGGATCGGTCCCTACAACGATCTGGCTTTTGGGCTCCACAAGGCGGCGAAGTACTACTACTACCCGGGCTGGCACGAGCCGGGATCGACTCTCGAGTGCATCGTCAACCGCAAGGCATTCGAGTCGCTGCCGCCCGATCTGCAGGCGATCGTCGAGACCGCGGCTCAGGCGGTCAACGACAGCATGCTGGCCGAATTCAACGCCCGCAGTCCCGAAGCGCTCGATCAGCTCGTGCGTGTGCACAAGGTACAGCTTCGGCAGTTCCCGCCGGACGTGCTGCGGCTGCTCCGTGATCTCTCGCGCGAGGTCGTCGAGGAACGCGCCGGCAGCGACCCGATGTTCCGCAAGATCTATGACTCGTTCCGCAGATTCGAGCAGAACGTGGCGTCCTGGACGCGGATCGCCGACGAGGCCATCCTGGGGACGCGGCAGCTCTGAGGTGGCAATTCAGCGGTCGAGTCCGTAGACTTCCGCCGTTTTTTGCGCGCTTTCAAGGGTTTCGGAGCCGATATGACGATGTTCGGGCGTTGGGGTAGTGCGTTTCTCGCGGCGGCCGTGCTGGCTGCGCCTTTCGCGGTGTCTGCCCAGGGCGCAGCGGTGACCGGCGACGCCGCACGGGGCGCCCGGCTCGGTTATACCTGCCTCGGCTGCCACGGCATTCCGAACTACAAGAACACGTATCCGAACTATCGTGTCCCCAAGCTCGCAGGCCAGAGCCCGTCCTACATCGTGATCGCGTTGCAGGCCTACCGGAACCAGGAGCGCGGTCACGCGACGATGCACGCGCAGGCGGCGACCATGTCGGATCAGGACATGGCCGACGTCGCGGCCTACCTAGCTGGGACGCCCGTGCAGTCGAAGCCCGATGCCAGGCCGGTCGGCACGGCGCCCGAGGCGGCGGCCGTCTGCGTGTCGTGTCATGGCAATGACGGCGTCGGTATCACGCCCGAGTACCCGACGCTCGCCGGTCAGCACGAGGACTACCTGCAGCGCGCGCTGCTCGACTACAAGCGCGGTGGCCGCAAGAACGCGGTGATGGCAGGTTTCGTCGGTGCCCTCAGCGAGGCCGACATCAAGGCGCTCGCCGCGTACTACGCGGCGCAGCCCGGTCTCGAGACCTCGCGCAAGCGCGTCACGCGGCTCTCGGCGCGTTGAAGCGCCGCAGGAACGCGGCGACGGCCTGCGCGCAGCGCTCCTCGTTCTCAGGGCGAACCCAGCGTTCGCCATTCTCGGCGGCCAGCGCGACGCGCCAGGCCTCGTTGCCAGGCGACCGCAACTCGACCGTCGCCCGCATCCCGGCCGTGCCTGCCCAGCGCATGTCGTCGCGACCGTGCACGATCAGCACCGGGCTCGCGAGCAGCGCACCACGTGGGCCGCGCCGCACCTGCGGCGCGCCGCGTAACTGAATGCCACCGCGGAGCCGGTCGCCGTACTCGGCGAGCGCCGGCAACAGCAGCTCTGCAGCGTCGTCTGCGGTGGCGAGCACGACGCGCGACGCGTCGAGATCCGGTTGCAGGCCGATCCAGACCAGCACCGCGCCGAGATCGCGGATCACTGCCTCGCGGCTCGAGCCGGCAGGCAGGTCGGGCGACAGCGCGACGTAGTCGAGGCCATTGACGACGTGCTGGGTCAGCGTGTCGAACCGCGGATGCAGGCGCGTCATCGCACCGAGCCGCGGCGCGAGCCAGACCGGCCGCCGGCCCGGCGTGCCGCGCGCCGCGCCCGGGCGCAGGAGCCAGCCCGGCAGGGCGCGGCGGCCCGCGCCGGCGGCGTCCCAGCCGGGCAACTGCACGCGGCGCGGGATGGACAGCGCGGCCGCTCCACGGCCCAGCGGCGCCGCGGTCCAGCGCGTCGTGACCTGCCGCCGTAGATCCCAGCTCCACGCATCGGCCGGCGAGTCGGCCGATTCGAGCGTCAGTCCAAGCCGACTGCCATCGCGATCGAAGCCGAACTCGTCGATGAAGCCGACCACCAGTCCGGGTGGTTCGAGCAGCGCTCCGCTCGACCGGTCGAGCACGCGCAAGACGTTGAAGCCGGCCGCGAGCGCACTGATCGCGACCTGCCGTCCATCCGCGCTGAGCGCGAAGCGCTCTACGTCCCACGGCAAGCTGGCGGCGAGCACGCGATGAGTCCCGCTCGCGAAGTCGAGGTAATGGAGCTGGCGCAGCGGTTCACGGTCACGGCCGGTCCCGCCGGTCTTGCGGCCGAGCGCGTACAGGGCGCGGCCACCGGGTGCGAAGCGCGCCTCGCCGTCGAGCTCGAGGTCGGTCACGAGCGGTGTCGACTGGCCGCTGACGGTCTCGACGGACAGCAGCGCGGGGTTCTCGCCATGGACGGCGACGAGCAGCGCGCGATCGTCGGGCGACCAGCCGAGCGGACGCAGGCCGCGCGGTCGGCCATCGTCGTTGCGCCCAGACAGCAGGGGCCGCGGCGCGGAGTCGGGCTCGGCGACCAGGACGGTCGGATCGGCGCCCGGTGCGGGCCGGCCACGGAACGCCAGCCGCCGACCATCGCCCGACCAGACCGGGTCGGCGCAATCGAGCGCGTCGCCGCCGATGCGATCGACGCGACGGTCGGACAGTCGCATGATGAACAACCGCGAGCCCTCGGGGCGCTCCAGCACGAAGGCGACGCGCGTGCCATCCGGCGACGAAGCCGCCGCAGTGATCGAACGCTCGTGGTGCGTCAGCGGCTCGAGTCGCGCGCCCGGCGCGGCAACCCGGAACAGCTGCGCGGCACGCCCGGCGCGTGCCCGGACGAGCATGGCCCCGTCGGCGAGCCAACCCGCCCAGCGCGTCGCGCGCCGTCGCGCGAGCTCACCCGGCGCCTGCTCGGCGTCGAGCAGCGTCGGTGCGACACCGTCGTACTCGGTGCCGTCCACGTCCATGAACCGGTCGGTCATGTCTGCTATGTTGCCGCAAACCCAAGGGGGTCGGATGGCTGATCCAGCGCTGCGACAGATGCTCGAGCGCGGCGAGTTCATCGTCGCGCCCGGCGTGTTCGACATGATCTCGACATTGCTCGTGCGGCGCGTCGGCTTCGATGCCGTCTACGCGAGCGGCTTCTGGCTCACCGGCTCCTACCTCGGTCTGCCCGACGCCGGGCTCGCGACCTACACGGACATGCTCGATCGCGTCTCGAACGTGGTCGAAAAGTCGAGCGCGCCCGTGATCGCCGACGCCGACACCGGCTTCGGCGGTCTGCTCAACGTGCAGCACACGGTGCGCGGTTACGAAGCGGCCGGCGTCAGCGCGATCCAGATCGAGGACCAGGAGTTCCCGAAGAAGTGCGGTCATACGCCGTACAAGCGCGTGATTCCGCTCGAGGACATGGTCGCCAAGGTCAAGGTCGCCGTCGCCTCGCGCAAGTCGCGCGACTTCCTCGTGATCGCGCGCACCGACGCGCGCTCGGGGCATGGCTTCGACGAGGCCGTGCGGCGCGGCCAGGCCTACGCCGAGGCCGGCGCCGACATCGTGTTCGTCGAGGCGCTCAGATCCGAGGACGAGATGCGTCGCGCCTGCGCCGCGATCCGCAAGCCGATGATGGCCAACATGTCCGACGGTGGCCACACGCCGATCCGCCCCGCGGCCGAGCTCAAGGCGCTCGGCTATTCGCTCGCGATCTGGCCGGCCATGAACGCGCTCGCGGCGTCGGCGGCGATGGAGCGCGCGCTGCAGCATCTGAAGACGACGGGCACCAGCCTCTCGCCCGACGTGCCGCTGTTCAGTTTCGACGCGTTCTGCAGGATGATCGGCTTCGAGGAAGTCTGGGCTTTCGAGGAACGCTGGAAGGACGTACTGGAGAAGGGAGAACGCAGATGATCAAGCGCAGGCAGGCGATGTTCAGGACCCTGTTGTTCGCGACGACGACCGGTGCGGCGCTGCTGCTCGCGCCGGCCCCGGCCATGGCCAAGGGCGGCGATCTGGTGGTCGTGGCTGGAGCGACCGGACGCACCGGCAAGGAAGTCGTCGCCGAACTCGTCCGGCGCGACTATCGCGTGCGCGCGATGGTCCGCAATGCCGCGAAGGCGCAGGGACTGTTCCCGGCCGGCGTCGAGGTCGTCGTCGGCGACGTTCGCGACGAGGACTCGTTGCGCAAGGCGTTCAAGGGTGCGCGCTACGTGATCTCCGCCGTCGGCGCGAGCGGCGGCCCCAATGCGGCTCCCGACGCCGGTCCGGAGCAGATTGACAACCTCGGCGTCGCGAACATGGGCCGCGCCGCGAAGAAGGCGCGCGTCAAGCAGTTCGTGCTCGTCTCTTCGGCGGCCGTGACCAAGGCCGAGAATTACCCTGTGGCGTTCATGCGGCCCATCCTCGCCGCCAAGTTCAAGGGCGAGAACGCGCTGCGCGCGAGCGGCGTGCCGTACACGATCGTCCGGCCGGGCGGACTCGTCGATGAACCCGGTGGGCAGAAGGCCGTGCAGTTCTCGCAGGGGGACAAGTCGACCGGACGCATTCCGCGCGCCGACGTCGCCCGGGTCTGCGTCGAGGCGCTCGGCCGGCGTAGCGCCTTGCGCAAGACCTTCGAGATCCTGAGCGGCGACGGCACGCTGCCGCAGGACTTCGAGCGCGAGTTCGCCGCGCTCGCGCCCGATCCCGCGCTGTGAGGTGCCCGTCATCGGTCATGGCCCGGCTGCACCGCGCTGCGCTGGCCGCATGGCCGACCTGATCCGCCAGCCCGCCGGCATCACCGCGATCGACACGCACTACGTGCGACCGCGGCTCGATGCCTCGCACCTCATCGTCGATGCGGGTCGTGCGGCCTTCGTCGACACCGGCACCAACCACTCGGTGCCGCTGCTGCTCGAGGCGCTCGACGCGCTCGGCGTCGCGCGCGAGGCCGTCGACTGGGTGTTCCTGACGCACGTGCACCTCGATCACGCCGGCGGCGCTGGCCGGCTGATGCGTTCGCTGCCCAATGCGCGCGCGGTGATCCACCCGCGCGGCGCGCCGCACATGGCCGATCCGGGCAAGCTCATCGCGGCGTCGATCGCCGTCTACGGCGAGCAGGCCTATCGCGAGCTCTACGGCGAACTCGTACCGATCGCGGCGGAGCGCATCGTCGCCGCGGCCGATGGTCAACGATTCGAGCTCGGCACCCGCACGCTCGAGTGCCTCCACACGCCGGGACATGCCTTGCATCACCAGGCGATCGTCGATCGCGCCCTTGCGCTCGCGTTCACGGGCGACACCTTCGGTCTGTCGTACCGCGAGTTCGACGTCGACGGCCGTGCGTTCATCGTGCCGACGACGACGCCGACGCAGTTCGACCCGGCGCAGCTGCTCGCCTCGATCGACCGCATCTGCGCGCTCGAGCCCGAATCCCTGTACCTGACCCATTACAGTCGAGTCACCGACGTGCCGCGACTCGCCGCGTCGCTGCGCCGACAGATCGAAGCGATGGTCGCCGCCGCAGAGTCGGCCGCGGAGGCCGCATGGCCCGATCGCGCCGAGTGCCGCCGGCGCCTCATCGAGGCGATCCGCTCGCTGTGGGTCGATCTGGCGCGCGCGCACGGTGTGACCGAGCCCGAGCGGCGCATCGAGGAGATCCTCGGGCTCGATCTCACGCTCAACGCAGATGGACTGATCGCCTGGCTCGAGCGCGCGCGGACGCCGCGCGGTCACTGAGATGATTTGTCGCAGGCGTGGGCGCAGTGCCGCCCGCGCCTTCCCTGGCGCGCGCGAGCCTCCAGGGAGGGATTCACGGCGTCCCCGAGCAGCGGACACATTCGGCGTGACGCCTGTGAGACTTCACTCTCTCTTGATCGACTGCGCAGGCCCGCGCAGGATTCCCGCTCCAGCGACGGAGCGCCGCCATGCAGCAGCCCTTCAAAGCCTTCCGCATCCACGAGATCGACCGCAAGATCGTCGCGAAGTTCGAGCAGCTCACGCTCGATGACCTCGGCCCGGGCGAGGTCGTCGTGCGCGTGCAGTACAGCGACATCAACTACAAGGACGCGCTCGCGGCGACGGGTGCGGGGCGGATCCTGCGTCGCTATCCCCTGGTAGGCGGCATCGACCTCGCGGGCGTCGTCGAATCTTCGAGCGATGCGCGCTACCGGCCAGGCGATGGGGTGCTCGTGACGGGCTGCGGCCTGTCCGAGACGCACGACGGCGGCTATGCCGAGTACGCGCGCCTGCGCGGCGAGTGGGTCATCCCGATGCCGCCCGGGCTCGATGCGTTCAAGGCGATGTCGCTCGGCACGGCGGGTTTCACGGCGGCGCTGGCCATCCACCGAATGGAACACAACGGCCAGAACCCGGCGAAGGGACCGATCGTCGTGACGGGCGCGACCGGCGGTGTCGGCAGCATCGCGATCGACATGCTCTCCGGACGCGGTTACGAGGTGGTCGCGGTCAGCGGCAAGGCCGAGGCAGCCGATTACCTCAAGGCGCTCGGCGCCTCTCGGGTGCTGCTGCGCTCGGAGATCGACTTCGGCAAGCGGCCGCTCGAGACCGCGCGGTTCGCGGGCGCGATCGACAACGTCGGCGGCGAGACGCTGGCCTGGCTTACGCGCACGGTGGACTTCTGGGGCAACATCGCCAGCATCGGCCTCGCGGGCGGCGCGGAACTGCACACGACGGTGATGCCGTTCATCCTGCGCGGCGTCAACCTGCTCGGCATCAACTCGTCGGCGACGCTGCGCGATCTGCGGCTCAAGGTCTGGGAGCGGATCGCGACGGATCTCAGGCCGCGCCACCTCGACCGGATCGCGACGCGCACGATCGCATTCGACGAACTGCCGGGCGCGTTCGACGCCTACCTCAAGGGTTCGGTGACGGGTCGCACGATCGTCCGCATCGGCGCCGACCGATGACCGATGCGACGCGGGCCTGGCTCGCGCAGGCGCTCGCGCAGGCGCTGCGCGCGTGCGAGGCGCCCGCTTGCCGAGTCCGGCTCGGTCCGGTGGTGCCGGGGGCGACGCTCGCAGGCGGGGCGCGCCTGCCGGGACTGCCGCACGAGCTCGACCCGCCGCAGGCGGCCTTCAATCTCGCGTTGATGCTGTGCTGGCCCATGCCATCCGGCGAGTCCGGTGAAGGGCGGCCGACGGTCGGTGCCGACGAGGCGGGCACGCTCGCGGCATTGCTCGCGGCCGCGGACTGGCGCGCGCGCAGCGCCAGGCGACTGGCGCGAGCGGTGCCGACGCTCGCGGACTTGCTGGCCGAAATCGCCGGCTGCCGCGCGGGTCTCGCGCGGCCCGGCGCCGACGTCGATGCGCTCGCGCTGCGCGGCGTCGTGACCCTGCTCGGGGGCGCGGCGTCGGAAGCGGCTCGTGCCCGCGCGCTGTTGCCGGTCGTTGCCGCGGCCGGTTCCGACCCGCTATGGCACGAGGCCGAGCGGGCGGCACGGTGGCTACGCGCGGCGCTGTACGTGCTCCGGGACGGCGCCGGTCTCGAGCAGCGCTGGCCGCCGTCGCCGCCGGCGCCGTGGCCGGGCCGACTCGAGCAGCGCGGCAGCGCATTACTGCGGCGCATGGCCGAGGATGCGACGCTCGATCCGATGCCGATCGACCTGTGGTGGTCCTACCTGGTGGACGCATGAGTGACCCGCAAGGCTCGCTGCCCGCGGCTGACGAGGCGCAGGCGTGGCGCGCGGCGCTCGAGCGCGGCGCCGCCACGCTCGGTGTCGCGCTCGACGCGACGGCGCTCGAGCACTGCTGGCGCCTCGCGCTCGCGCTGCGGGAGCGCAACCGGCAGGTCAATCTCACGGCGATCGACGACCTTCCCGGCATTCGTGCGCTGCACCTGCTCGACAGCCTCGCAGTGGTGCCGCATCTCGGCGACGCGCGGCGCATCGTCGACGTCGGCACCGGCGGCGGCTTCCCGGGCTTGCCCCTCGCGATCGCCTGTCGACAGCGCGAGTTCACGCTGATCGACGGCACGCAGAAGAAGGTCCGCTTCGTCAGGGAGATGATCGCCGCGCTCGATCTCGCGAATGCGACGGCGCTGGCGACGCGCGCGGAGCAGTTCCGGCCCGCGGCCCCCTTCGACGCGGTCGTCGTCCGGGCCGTCGGGCCGCTGGTCGAACTCGTGCGCCACTGCGGTCACCTGCTGACCGGTGGCGGCCGGCTGCTCGCGCTCAAGGGACGCCGGCCCGACGAGGAAGTCGCGGCGCTGCCCGCGACGTGGCGCGCCGAACTGATTCCGCTGACCGTCCCCGAGGTCGAGGCCGAGCGGCATCTCGCCGTGCTTCGCCGCCGCTGACCTTTTGCTAGAGTGCCGCGCATGAAGCGCGTGATCGCGATCGCCAACCAGAAGGGCGGCGTCGGCAAGACGACCACCGCCGTGAATCTCGCGGCCTCGCTGGCCGCGACGCGGCGGCGCGTGCTGCTGGTCGACCTCGATCCGCAGGGCAACGCGACCATGGGCTGCGGCGTCGACAAGGCCACGATCGAGCTCGGCGCGGGACACGTGCTGGTTGGCGCCTGCACGGCGGCCGAGGCGATCCGCGACATCGGCGAGGCAGGCTTCGCGCTGCTGCCGGCCAATCAGGACCTGACGGCCGCCGAGGTGCAGCTGCTGACGATGAACGTCGGCCGTGAATTGCGCCTGCGCCAGGCGCTCCGGCCGGTCCGCGACCGCTACGACCTGATCCTGATCGACTGTCCGCCGTCGCTGAACATGCTGACGGTCAATGCGCTGGTCGCCGCCGACAGCGTCTTGGTGCCGATGCAGTGCGAGTACTACGCGCTCGAGGGCCTCTCGGCGCTGGTCGGCACGATCGCGCAGATCCGCGATTCGGTGAACCCCGAGCTCGCGATCGAAGGCATCCTGCGCACGATGTTCGACCCGCGCAACAATCTCTCGAACGAAGTCAGCGCGCAGCTCATCGCGCACTTCGGCGACAAGGTGTTCCGGACCATCATCCCGCGCAACGTGCGTCTCGCCGAGGCGCCGTCGTTCGGCCGGCCCGCCCTGCTGCACGACAAGGACTCGCGCGGCGCGCTGGCCTACCTCGCGCTCGCCGGGGAGATGATCCGCCGCGAGGAAGAGCAGGCTGCCGGGCCCGCGCCACCCGGCGCGGGTGGCATCGGGGAGCTGCCGCAGACCGAGACCGCGCAGACCACGCTTGCGACGTCCGACGATGCTCATCGAACCGCGTGAGGCCGCGCCCGGGGCCCTGTGGCGCTGGACGCGCCAGGCGTCCAATCTCATCGCGCGCGCTTTCGGCTTCTGGCTGGGGCTCGTGATGCTGGTCTGTCTCTGGATGTTCTTCGGACAGCGGCTGCCGATCGTCGACGGCATCCTTGCGTTGTCCGCATTCTTCGCCAGCATCCTGATCGCCGCCGAAGTCGATCGCCCGCAGCGCGCGACCTTCAGCGAAGTGCTGGCGATGCTGCGACGGCACGCTTTCGACGTGCTGGTTTTCTCGGCGATCATCGCGATCGCGGGCGCGCTGATCTGGATGCTGCTGCTGTCGCGACCCGGCGTGCCCTGGTGGTCGCCGCTCTACAGCGAGCGCAACATCGTCACCGAGCTGTCCGACAACTGGCTCGTGGCGATGCGGCAGATCTTCGTCTACGCCGCCTATGCGCTCGGCCTGCTGTACTTCGGCCTCAACATCCCGGGCCTGACCTCGTTCTTCCAGTTTCCGTGCACGACGCTGCTGGGGCTACCGTTCCGCGACGCGTACCGGCTCAGCGCGGTCGGGCAGGTCAAGAACCTGCCGCTGGTGCTGACGCTCGGGCTGCTCTTCATGGTGCTGCCGGTGCTCTGGGTCATCGTGCTGCCGCCGCTCGTGCCGCTGCTCTACTGCTTCCTCGGCGCGCTGACCTACGTGAGCTTCCGCGAGATCTTCCTCGGCATCCGCGACAACCGTCAGGCAGAAGCTGCGGCGCCCGCCGACGTGCGGCTATCATCGCGCGCATGAGCCAGAAGAAGCCCAGCCTCGGCCGCGGTCTCGACGCGCTGCTCGGCCAGATCGCGGCGAGCCGGCAGGGCGGCGCGCCCGCGCTCGGCGGCGAGCTCGCTGGCACGCGGCTCGCGCCCGGTGCTGCGGCCGGCGCCGCCATGCTCGACGAACAGCTCGTGAAGCTTCCGGTCGACCAGCTGCAACGTGGTCGTTACCAGCCGCGTGTCGACATGCGCCCCGAGTCGCTGCAGGAGCTCGCCGACTCGATCCGCTCCCAGGGGGTGGTGCAGCCGATCGTCGTGCGGCCGATCGAGATGCCCGGCGCGGCACCGGCTGCGGCAACGCGCTACGAGATCATTGCCGGCGAGCGTCGCTGGCGTGCCGCGCAGATCGCGGGCCTCGCCGAGATACCCGCCGTGGTGCGCCGCGTGCCGGATTCGGCCGCGATCGCGATGGCCTTGATCGAGAACATCCAGCGCGAAAACCTCAACCCGCTCGAGGAGGCGCGCGCCCTCGACCGGCTGATCCGCGAATTCGACGTCACGCACCAGCAGGCCGCCGATGCGGTGGGTCGCTCGCGCGCGGCGGTCAGCAACCTGCTGCGCCTTCTCGAACTGCCGCCCGAGGTCGCCACGCTGGTCGAGCAGCGCGAGATCGAGATGGGTCACGCGCGCGCGCTGCTCGGGCTCGCCAACAAGCGGCAGCAGACCGAAGTGGCGCAACTGGTCGCGCGCAAAGGGCTGTCGGTACGCGAGACCGAGGCCCTCGTGCGTCGGATGCAGTCGCCGCCGCCTTCGCCGGATGCCGGCTCGGGCGGCGGTTCGCGGCTCGATCCGAACGTCGCGCGCCTGCAGGAGGAGCTGTCCGAGAAGCTCGGCGCCAAGGTCTCGATCGAGCATGCGCGGAGCGGCAGGGGCAAGGTCGTCGTCGCCTACAACTCGCTCGAGGAACTCGACGGCATCCTCGCGCACATTCGCTGAGCCGCATTCTGTACAAAACGCCAGTGACCTGATTCGCAACGGATTTTGTCGGGGCACTCCGGTCTTTCACGCTGTTGAAGCAGCGCAAAAAAATGCCTACAATGCGCGGCCCTTTTCCGAGGGCCCGGCGCGGGCTGAACGAGTCGAGTCGTGAACGACCCCGTCGCGCGCGGCAAGCGTCTGGTCGGCCGGTTCGCGGCGGCGCAGATGGCGGCTGCGGCCGTGGTCGCGCTGTTCGCGACCGCGCTGTCCGGCGGTGCCGCGGCCAGAGCCGCGCTCGCCGGCGGCGCCATCGTCGCGGTGGGCAACGTGATCTTCGGCTGGCGGCTATTCGCCCCCGGGGTCGCGCCGGCGGCCCGGATCGCCCGTGCGATGTGGGTTGGCGAGGCTCTGAAATGGGTGTGGGTCGTGCTGGCCGTGTGGCTGGCGCTGGCCGTCGCGGAGCTCATGCCTCTGCCTCTCCTGGCAGGCATGCTCGCCGCGCAGGTCGGGTTCTGGGTCGGTGTGGCGCTCATCAAGTGAGCGCGCGTCACTGAAGGGGCAGGAAGGGATGGCGGCTGAAGGCGAATCGGGCGGGATGACGGGGTACATCAAGCATCACCTCGAGCATCTCAACGTCCAGGTCGGCGACGGTCCGTTCTGGACCCTGCACCTCGACAGCATCTTCTTCAAGCTCGCACTCGCCGCGCTGTTCGTCTTCCTGTTCCTGCGTGTCGCGCGTCGGGCCACCGCGACTGGCGTGCCCGGCAAGCTGCAGTGTGCGATCGAGATGATCGTCGAATTCGTCGACGGGCTCGTCAAGGAGACGTTCCCGGTCAAGAGCCGCTTCGTGGCGCCGCTGGCGATCACGATCTTCTGCCTCGTGTTCCTGATGAACTTCATGGACATGATCCCGGTCGACCTGCTGCCGGCGGCCGCGCACGCAGCCGGCATCCCCTACCTGCGCGTCGTGCCGACCGCCGATCTGTCGACGACGCTCGGCATGGCCCTCTGCGTGTTCATCCTGATCCAGTACTACGCGATCAAGCACAAGGGCGTGGGCAAGTTTGTCGGCGAGATGTTCACGGCCCCGTTCCATGCGCACGGCGCGGTCGGCACAATCCTGCTCGCTCCCGCGAACCTGCTGCTGCGCCTGATCGAAGAAGCGGTGCGGCCGATCTCGCTGTCGCTGCGACTGTTCGGCAACATGTACGCCGGCGAGCTGATCTTCATCCTGATCGCCTGCATGACGCTCGGTGGCAGCCTCGCGAGCGGCATCACCTGGATCATGGCGCCGCTGCAATTCGTCTCGGGATTCATCTGGACCGCGTTCCACATCCTCGTGATCACGCTGCAGGCGTTCATCTTCATGATGCTCACCATCGTCTACCTGAGCATGTCGGTGCAGGAGCACTGACGGCCGTCGCCGCGCGTCCCTCGTTTCGTTGGTTCGTCGATTACCGCTACTTCACGGAGATTCGCAATGGAAAACATCGCCCAGATCGCTGACGTCATGAGCATGACGGTGATCGCCGCCGGCCTGCTCATCGGTCTCGGCGCGCTCGGTACCGCCATCGGTTTCGCGCTGCTCGGCGGCAAGTTCCTGGAGGGCGCTGCGCGCCAGCCGGAGCTCACTCCGATGCTGCAGACGAAGATGTTCATCGTCGCCGGCCTGCTCGACGCCGTGCCGATCATCGGCGTCGCCATCGCCCTGCTGCTGATCTTCGCGAACCCGTTCCTTGCGGCCCTCGGTGTCGGCTGAACGGCCGACGTCGATCGGTCCACGCCCACGAGGACGCGCCGCTCCGGCGGCGCGTCCGGGATCTGGAAGCAGGGGTAGAAGCGCATGAGTATCACCGTCACGCTGATCATCCAGGGACTCGCGTTCCTCGCGGTCGCCTGGATCGTGATGAAGTTCGGCTGGCCGCTGATCATCGGCGCCATCGAGGAGCGGCAGAAGAGGATCGCCGACGGCCTCGCCGCCGCCGACAAGGGCCAGAAGGACCTCGCCGAAGCCACGAACCGCGCGAACGACATCATTCGCGAGGCGCGTGAGCGGGCGCGGCAGATCGAGGATCAGGCCGCGAAGCGCTCCAATGAGGCCATCGAGGCCGCCAAGCAGGCCGCGCAGAGCGAAGGCGCGCGCATCGTCGCCGCGGCGCGCGAAGAGGCCGCGACCGAGAGCGCCCGCGCCCGCGACGCGCTGCGACGCGAGTTCGGCGCGCTGGTCGTCGCCGGTGCCGCGAAGCTGCTCGAGCGCGAAATCGACCCGAAGGCGCATGCGCAGCTGATCGACCAGCTCGCGGCGGACATCGCCCGTGGCTGACAAGGCGACCATCGCCCGGCCCTACGCGCGCGCTGTCTTCGAGCACGCGCGCGCCGCCGGCGCGCTCCCGGCATGGAGCGCCCTGCTGGCGGCGACGAGCGCCGCCCTGGCCGACCGGCGCGTCGCCGCGCTGGTCGGCAATCCGCACGTGCGCACGGACGAGCTCGTCGATTTCCTGCTCGAGATCGCCGGCGCCGCCGGGAATACCGAGGCCCGGAATTTCCTGCGGCTGCTGGCCGAGAACCGTCGGCTGTCCGCGCTGCCGCAGATTGCCGCGCAGTACGAGGTCCTGCGCTCGGAAGTCGAGAACACCGTCGACGTGACCGTCACGTCGGCGCTGCCGCTGACCGCCGAGCAGAGCGACCGGCTGGCCACTGCGCTCGCGAGGCGCCTGCAGCGCACGGTGCGGCTGCACGCCGAGGTCGACCCGAAGCTGATCGGCGGAGCGATCGTGCGCGCCGGTGACTTCGTCGTCGACGGCTCGCTGCGCGGCCGCATCGAGCGGCTCGGCAATGCGATGGCAGCGCAGTAAGTCATACACAGAAATACGCATCGAAGGACTCCATACATGTCCATCAAGCCCTCCGAAATCAGCGAGCTGATCAAGCAGCGCATCGGCAAGTTCGAATCGGCTGCCGAAGCGCGCAACGTCGGCACCGTCGTCTCCGTGACCGACGGCATCTGCCGCATCCACGGTCTCGCCGACGTGCGCTACGGCGAAATGGTGGAGTTCCCAGGCAACCTGTTCGGCCTCGCGCTCAACCTCGAGCAGGACTCGGTCGGCGCCGTGGTGCTCGGCGATTACAAGGGCATACGCGAGGGTGATACGGTCAAGACGACGGGCCGCATCCTCGAGGTGCCCGTCGGCCCGGAGCTGCTCGGTCGCGTCGTCGACGCGCTCGGCAATCCGATCGACGGCAAGGGTCCGCTCAAGACGACGCGGACCGCGCCCATCGAGCGCGTCGCGCCGGGCGTCATCTACCGCAAGTCGGTCTCTCAGCCGGTGCAGACCGGCTACAAGGCGATCGACGCGATGGTTCCGATCGGCCGTGGTCAGCGCGAGCTGATCATCGGCGACCGCCAGACCGGCAAGACCGCGCTGGCCGTCGACACCATCATCAACCAGAAGACCTCGGGCATCAAATGCATCTACGTGGCGATCGGCCAGAAGCAGTCCTCGATCGCCAACGTCGTGCGCAAGCTCGAGGAGAACGGCGCGATGGACCACACCATCATCGTCGCCGCCTCGGCTTCGACACCCGCCGCCATGCAGCACCTGTCGGCCTACGCCGGCGTGACGATGGGCGAGTACTTCATGGACAACGGCGAGGACGCACTGATCATCTACGACGATCTGTCCAAGCAGGCGGTCGCCTATCGCCAGATCTCGCTGCTGCTGCGCCGACCGCCCGGACGCGAGGCCTTCCCGGGCGACGTGTTCTATCTGCACTCGCGCCTGCTCGAGCGCTCCGCGCGCGTCAACGAGCAGTACGTCGAGATGGTCACGAAGGGCGCCGTCAAGGGCCGGACCGGGTCGCTGACGGGTCTGCCGATCATCGAAACCCAGGCCGGTGACGTCACCGCGTTCGTGCCGACCAACGTCATCTCGATCACCGACGGGCAGATCTTCCTCGAGACCGACCTGTTCAACGCCGGCATCCGCCCGGCCATGAACGCCGGCATCTCGGTGTCGCGCGTCGGTGGCGCGGCCCAGACCGACATCATCAAGAAGCTCGGCGGCGGCATCCGTCTCGCACTCGCGCAGTACCGCGAGCTCGCTGCCTTCTCGCAGTTCGCCTCGGACCTCGACGAAGCGACCCGCAAGCAGCTCGAGCGCGGCCAGCGCGTCACCGAGGTGATGAAGCAGAAACAGTATGCGCCGATGTCGGTCGCCGAGATGGCGCTGTCGATCTACGCGGTCAACAACGGCTACTTCGACAAGGTCGACCGCAAGAAGGTCGTCGATGCCGAGGCGGCGCTGCAGTCCTTCGCGAAGAGCAGCTACAAGGCCGAGCTCGACGCGATCAACGCCAAGCCGGAGCTCAAGGCGCACGAGGCTACGCTCAAGAAGATCTGCGAGGACTTCGCGGCGACGGGGACGTTCTGAGCATGCGGCAGCCGATCGTCATCGGGCGGGCAGCGGCGCGTGGCGACGAACGTCGCCGGGCGACGGCCGGCGTGTTCAGGCACGCGGCGGTGCCCTCTCTCTGGAGCTGAGTCGCGATGCCAGGCACCAAGGAAATCCGCAGCAAGATCTCGAGCGTCAAGTCGACGCAGAAGATCACCAAGGCCATGGAGATGGTCGCGGCCAGCAAGATGCGTCGCGCCCAGGATCGCATGCGTCTCGCGCGCCCATATGCCGACAAGATCCGGGTCGTGATCGGTCACCTCAACGAGGCCAACCCGGACTACCGGCATCCGTTCCTCGTCGAGCGCGAGCCTAAGTCGATCGGCATCATCATCGTCTCGAGCGACCGCGGGCTCTGCGGTGCGCTGAACACCAACGTCTTCAAGAGCGCGCTTTACCTCATGCGCGACTGGCAGGCGAAGGGATCCAAGGTCAATCTGTGTCTGATCGGTGGCAAGGGCCTGGCGTTCTTCCGTCGGCTCGGCCTGCCGATCCTCGCGAGCATCACGGGACTCGGCGATCGCCCGCACGTCAAGGACCTGCTCGGCACGGTGAAGGTCATGCTCGATGCGTATCGCGACGGGCAGATCGACCGCCTGTTCATCGTGCACGCGCAGTTCATCAACACGATGACGCAGAAACCCGAGGTCCTGCAGCTTCTGCCCGTGCCGACCGTCGACGTCAGCGACCTGCAGGAGACCTGGGACTACATCTACGAGCCGAACGCCGCCGAGATCCTCGATGGCGTGCTGATGCGCTACATCGAATCGCAGGTCTATCGGGGCGCCGTCGAGAGCGTCGCCTGCGAGATGGCTGCGCGCATGGTCGCGATGAAGGCTGCCTCGGACAACGCCGGCAAGCTCATCAGCGAGCTGCAGCTCGTCTACAACAAGGCGCGCCAGGCGGCGATCACCAAGGAACTTGCAGAAATCGTCGGCGGCGCTGCTGCCGTCTGAGGACACAACCATGGCTACCGGCAAAATCACCCAGATCATCGGCGCGGTCATCGACGTGGAGTTCCCGCGCGAGTCGATCCCGCAGGTCTACGAGGCGCTCAAGCTCAAGGACGTCGACCTGACGCTCGAAGTGCAGCAGCAGCTCGGTGACGGCGTCGTGCGCACGATCGCGATGGGCCCCTCGGAGGGTCTCAAGCGCGGGCTCGCCGTCGAGTCGACCGGCGCGCCGATCTCGGTGCCCGTCGGAGCCGGGACCCTGGGCCGTATCATGGATGTCCTCGGCACGCCGCAGGACAATCGCGGCCCGGTCCAGACGAAGGAGCGCTGGTCGATCCACCGGCCGGCGCCTTCCTTTGACGAGCAGGCTGGCGGCCAGGAGCTGCTGGTCACGGGCATCAAGGTCATCGATCTGCTCGTTCCGTTCGCGAAGGGAGGCAAGGTCGGCCTGTTCGGTGGCGCCGGCGTCGGCAAGACCGTCAACATGCTCGAGCTGATCAACAACATCGCCAAGCAGTACAGCGGCCTGTCGGTGTTCGCGGGCGTCGGCGAGCGCACCCGCGAAGGCAACGACTTCTATCACGAGATGATCGAGTCGGGCGTCATCGACGCCGAGAAACTCGAGAACTCCAAGGTCGCGATGGTCTACGGGCAGATGAACGAGCCGCCCGGCAATCGCCTGCGCGTCGCGCTGACCGGACTGACGATGGCCGAGTATTTCCGCGACGAGAAGCAGGCCAACGGCCGGGGCCGCGACGTGCTGTTCTTCGTCGACAACATCTACCGCTACACGCTCGCGGGCACCGAGGTGTCGGCGCTGCTCGGCCGCATGCCCTCGGCGGTGGGTTACCAGCCCACGCTGGCCGAGGAGATGGGCGTGCTGCAGGAGCGCATCACGTCGACGAAGACCGGCTCGATCACGTCGATCCAGGCCGTCTACGTGCCCGCGGACGACCTGACCGACCCGTCGCCTGCGACGACCTTCGCGCACCTCGATGCGACGGTCGTGCTGTCGCGCCAGATCGCGGCGCTCGGCATCTACCCGGCGGTCGATCCGCTCGACTCGACCTCGCGCCAGCTCGATCCGCTGGTCGTCGGCGAGGAGCACTACAACACCGCGCGCGGCGTGCAGGCCGTGCTGCAGCGCTACAAGGAGCTGCAGGACATCATCGCGATCCTCGGCATGGACGAGCTCTCGGAGGAGGACAAGCTGACCGTGTTCCGGGCGCGCAAGATCCAGCGCTTCCTCTCGCAGCCGTTCAACGTCGCGAAGGTGTTCACGGGCCAGGACGGCAAGATCGTCCCGCTCAAGGAGACGATCCGCGGCTTCAAGGGCATCATCAACGGCGAGTACGATCACCTGCCCGAGCAGGCGTTCTACATGGTCGGCTCGATCGACGAGGCCGTCGAGAAGGCGAAGACGCTGCAGTAAGCGTCGAGGGAGCGCACCGTGCCAGAGAACACCATTCACGTCGACATCGTCAGCGCCGAGGGCGAGATCTTCTCCGGCGCCGCGAAGATGGTGTTCGTGCCGGCGTCGCAGGGCGAGATGGGCATCGCGCCGCGCCACGCGCCGCTGCTGACGATGATCCGCTCGGGCGAAGTGCGCGTGCAGACGCCGGACGGGCAGGAGCAGTTCTTCTTCGTCGGTGGCGGCGCCCTGGAGGTGCAGCCCAGGAAGGTCACGGTGCTCGCCGACACGGCGCTGCGCGCCAAGGACGTCGACGAGGCCGCAGCGCTCGCCGCCAAGCAGCGCGCCGAGGAAGCGCTGAAGGGCAAGATCGACGCGATCGAACAGGCCGAGGCGCTGGCCGAACTGGCCCGTGCCGCCGCTCAGCTCAAGCTGCTCGAGAAGCTCCGTAAGCTCAAGGGCTGAGCGCGGCCCTGCGCCGCCGACGGGAGCGCGGGCGCGCCCCGCCCCCTGACGCGGGCGCCGATGATGATGTTGAGCGCGTCGCGTGCACGAGCACAGTGGCATGGCAGTGGCGAGGCCGCACAGGGCCGGCGCGACATGGCTGGTGCGACCGCTGCCGCCGGCGCTCGAGCCACTCGCTCGGCTGAGCCTCGACCTGCGGTGGACCTGGAGCCACGCCACCGACCACCTCTGGGCCATGCTCGACCCCGTGGCCTGGGAGCGAACGGTCAATCCCTGGCTGATGCTTCAGACCGTGCCGCAGCAGCGTCTCGAGGAGCTCGCCGCGGATCCGGACTTCACGAGCGAACTCGCGCGCCTCGAGGCGGCGCGGCTCGACTGTCTGAATCAGCCGTCATGGTGCGCACGCAATCTGCCCGCCGTACGCGACTGCACCGTCGCCTACTTCAGCATGGAGTACGGTCTCGGCGAGGCATTGCCGATCTACTCGGGCGGACTCGGCGTGCTCGCCGGCGATCACCTCAAGACCGCCAGTGATCGGGGACTGCCGCTGGTCGCCATCGGATTGCTGTATCAGCAGGGGTACTTCCGCCAGGTGCTCGATGCGGAGGGCGGGCAACTCTGCAACCCCACAACGCTCCAGCAGATCTGCCGCTCGAGCCCGTGCTCGCAGCGGACGGATCCCATATGGCGGTCACGGTCGAGCTGCCGGGCCGCGCCGTGCGTTTGCGCGTCTGGCTTGCCCGGGTCGGACGTGTGCCGCTCTACCTGCTCGACAGCAACGATCCCCTGAACAGCCCCTCGGATCGGGGCATCACCGCGCAGCTGTACGTCGGCGGCGCGGAGCGGCGATTGCTGCAGGAGATCGTGCTCGCGGTCGGCGGCTGGCGCGCACTGCGCGCGCTCGGCATCGGGGCCCACGTCTGCCATCTCAACGAGGGTCATGCCGCCTTTGTCACGCTAGAGCGGGCCCGCACGACGATGCAGACGCTCGGGCTGCGCTTCGACGAGGCTCTCTGGGCGACCCGGCCCGGCAATGTCTTCACGATCCATACGCCCGTCGCGGCAGCCTTCGACCGCTATCCGGGATATCTGTTGCGTCGATATGGCTCGGTCTACGCCGCATCGTTCGGCGTGGATCCCGAGACGCTGCTCGCGCTCGCGCGAGCGGATCCGGCCGACGCATCCGAGCCCTTCAACATGGCGTTCCTCGCGGCGCGCACCTGCGGCCGCATCAATGGCGTGAGTGCGTTGCACGGCGCGGTCAGCCGCCGCATCCTGCAGCCGCTGTTTCCCCGCTGGCCCCGGGTAGAGGTCCCGGTCGGTCACGTCACCAACGGCGTGCACGTTCCGAGCTGGGATGCCGCGGCCGCCGACGCGCTCTGGACCCAGGCGTGCGGCGCCGAGCGCTGGCGGGAGCCGAAGCACGACGTCGCAGCCCCGCTCGAGCGGGTGCCTGCTGCCGCGATCTGGGCGATGCGCGCCGCGCAACGCGCCGAGCTGATCGCCTACGCGCGCAGTCGCGTCGCACTGCGGGTCGCGCAGCGCGGTGCGGATGCCGGGACCGTCGAGCGCGCGGCGCGCGTGCTCGACCCGAACACGCTGACGCTGGGTTTCGCGCGCCGCTTCACGGCCTACAAGCGCCCGCATCTGCTGTTGCAGGATCCCGAAAGGCTGGTGCGTCTGCTCAACGACGCCAGCCGGCCGGTGCAGATCATCGTCGCTGGCAAGGCCCATCCAGAGGACGCGCGCGGCAAGGAACTGATTCGTGACTGGGTGCGCTTCGTGTCGCGCCCTCAAGTTCGTCGGCGTGCCGTGTTCGTCGAGGACTACGACATGGCGCTCGCTGCGATGCTCGTCAAAGGCATCGATGTGTGGATCAACACTCCGCTTCGGCCGTGGGAGGCGAGCGGCACCAGCGGGATGAAGGTTCTTGTCAACGGCGGCCTGAACCTCTCGTCTCTGGACGGCTGGTGGGCCGAGGCCTATGAACCGGCCATTGGCTGGGCGCTCGAAGATGGCGGTGACCACGACGATCCCGACACCCCTCCATCGCACGACGAGGTCGACCGGCTGTTCGGACTCCTCGAGAGGCAGATCGTGCCGGAATTCTACGATCGGGATTCAGCGGGCATCCCGCAGCGCTGGGTCGCCCGGATCCGCGGCAGCATGATGCGCCTGACGGCGCGCTTCAGCAGCTCGCGGATGGTGCTCGACTATGCGAGTGGCAGCTACCTTCCGGCGGTCCGGGCGCTCGAGGCGCGACTGGCCGATCGCGCGCGGCGCGCCCGCGATCTGGCGGCGTGGGAGCGGCGACTGCGTGAGGGCTGGCACGAGATCCGGATCGGGGCGACCTCCGCTCGGCACACCGCCGAGGGGATCGTCTTCGAGGTAACGGTCCATCTCGGGCGCGTGCATCCGGAAGACGTCACCGTCGAGCTCTATGCCGACGGTCTCGATGGCGAGCCAGCGGTCCGCTTGGGCATGACCGCGGCCCTGCTACCCACGCGCGCGGCTCGCAGCGGGCTTCATTCGACGACGCTGCGCACCGGGCGGCCGGCCAGCCACTTCACTCCCCGGGTCCTGCCGCGCGCGGAGGACGTCAGCCTGCCGCTAGAGCTGCCGTTGATCCGCTGGGGCGAGCCCGCCTGAGTGTGCGTCGCAATTCCGGTGCCGGCACTTGCCGGCTCGCATCGGCACGGCTTGAATAGCGCCACCCAGCAAGCCCCGCGAGTCAGCATGCCATCGCCGCTCACCGTCGTGATCCTGGCCGCCGGCCAGGGCAAGCGCATGAAGTCGGACCTGCCGAAGGTCCTGCAGCCGCTCGCGGGTCGACCCATGCTCCAGTACGTGGTGGATGCGGCGCGCGCGCTCGATGCGGCCGCGATTCACGTCGTCTACGGCCACGGCGGCGAGGCGGTCCGCGAGGCTTTCGCGCATGAGAACCGTGGCGAGCGGCCGATCGCCTGGGCGCATCAGGCCGAGCAGCTCGGCACCGGCCACGCGGTCGGCTGCGCGATGGCGGGAGTCGATCGCTCGCACGTCGTGCTCGTGCTCTGTGGCGACGTGCCGCTGATCCGCGTCGAGACGCTGCGCGCACTGGTCGCACACGCCACCGAGCCTGCGCGCCCGGCGCTTGCCCTGCTGACAGTCCAACTGCCGGACCCGACCGGCTACGGGCGCATCGTCCGCGATGCCAAGGGCCGCGTGCGCCGCATCGTCGAGCAGAAGGATGCGACGCGCTCGCAGCTCGCGATCCGCGAGTGCAACACCGGAGTGCTCGCGGCGCCCGCGGCGCTGCTGTCGCGCTGGCTGGGCCAGCTGCGCAACGACAACGCGCAGCGCGAGTACTACCTGACCGATGTGATCGCGATGGCGGTGGCCGAGAAGGTCCCCGTGCGCACCGTGACGGCGCCGACGGTCGCCGAGGTGCTCGGCATCAACGACCGGGCACAGCTCGCCGAGGCCGAGGCGGAGCTGCGGCGTTCGCGCGCGGCGGCATTGCTGGCCGATGGCGCGACGCTGCTCGATCCGGCACGCGTCGACATACGCGGAAGCATCGAAGTCGGGCGCGACGTGACCATCGACGTCAACGTGATCTTCGAGGGCGCTGTACGGCTCGGCGACCGGGTGCGCATCGGCGCCGGCTGCGTGCTCCGCGACGTCGACATCGGCGCCGACACGGTGGTTCACCCCTGCTGCGTGCTCGAGCAGTCGTCGATCGGCGAGCGATGCTCGATCGGGCCATTCGCGCGGATGCGGCCGGTCAATGCGCTCGCTCACGACGTGCACATCGGCAACTTCGTCGAGGTCAAGAACTCGCAGCTCGCGGACGGCGCCAAGGCGAATCACCTCGCCTACGTCGGCGACGCAACGGTCGGCGCGCGTGTCAACATCGGCGCCGGCACGATCGTCGCCAATTACGACGGCGCCAACAAGCACCGCACCGTGATCGGCGACGACGTGCACACCGGATCGAACTCGGTGCTCGTCGCACCCATCGTAGTCGGTGCCGGCGCCACCGTCGGCGCCGGCTCGACCGTCACGCGCGAGGTCCCGCCCGGCAAGCTCACGGTCGCGCGCGCCAAGCAGGTCACGGTCGAGCACTGGTCGAGGCCGACGAAGCGGCGGCTAGGCTAGGGCCGGTCGCGTGTTCCCGCCGGCTCACCCCGTCGCCCATTCTGCGGAGAGAAGCGCCGCCTGCTCCAGCACCGTCTGCGTCGCCTTCTCCTGCTTGTCCGGCGGGTAGCCGTACTTACGCAGGATGCGCTTGACCAGCACGCGGAGCTGCGCCCGCACGTTCTCGCGCAGCGTCCAGTCGATGGTCACGTTCGCCCGCACGGTACGCACGAGCTCCTGCGCGATCGTGCGCAGCGTCGGCTCGCCCAGGACCTTGACCGCGCTGTCGTTGGTCTCCAGCGCGTCGTAGAACGCCAGCTCGTCCTCCGTGAGGCCCAGGGTCTCGCCGCGCGCATTCGCTTCGCGCATCTCCCTGGCGAGCTGAATCAGCTCCTCGATCACCTGCGCGGCCTCGATCGCCCGGTTCTGGTAGCGCCGGAGGGTCTGCTCCAGCAGCTCGGCGAACGAGCGGGCCTGCACGACGTTCTTCCGCCGCCGCGTCGAGAGCTCCCCCTTGAGCAGCTTCTGGAGCAACTCGACCGCGAGGTTGCGTTGCGGCATGCCGCGCACCTCGGCGAGGAACTCGTCCGACAGGATCGAGATGTCCGGCTTCTCGAGCCCGGCCGCGGCGAAGATGTCCACGACTCCTTCGGGGGCGACGGCGCGGGAGATGATCTGGCGGACCGCGTGGTCCAGCTCCTCCTCCGGCCGGGCGTCGCCGGGCGCGCGCTTGGCGAGCACGGCCTGCACGGCCTGGAAGAAGGACACCTCGTCCCGGATGCGGAGGGCCTCCTCGTGCGGCACCGCCAGCGCGAACGCCTGCGAGAGTTCGCGCACGGCACGCAGGAAGCGGTCCTTGCCGTTCTCCTGGGCGAGGATGTGTTCCTGCGCGCGAGGGAGCAGGCCGAGCCGCTCCTCCGGCGTGCCCGTCGTCCATTTCGAACGGTCGAAGCCCCCCACGACGCCCGAGGGCGTCGTTGTTGTTTTGCACCGAAAACTGACCCGGGTTTTGCATTGAATATTGACCCGTCTCGGTGAGCCGAAGTATGGCTCAGGATGGTTCGGATTTCTTGCTGCGTCGTTCCCTCCCTGATTGGATTGAGCT
>JBBILX010000003.1:0-391753 GCA_037444685.1 Gammaproteobacteria bacterium | reverse complement strand
CCGGCGGCGGTGCGCGCGGCGTGCGCGGCAGGCCGGTGTGCTGGGTCCGGAACGGTCGTGCCGGCGCGGCACTGGTGCCGCCGTGTTTGCGCACGCTCGCCCGCGCGCGCTGCCCTTCGCTCGCGGTGCCGGTGCCCGGCGGCTGCCAGGCCGGAATGAGCTGGTGCTTCGCCGGCCCGATGAGGTCGGCGCGCCCCATGCGACGCAGCGCCTCGCGCAGCAGGGGCCAGTTGTTGGCGTCGTGGTAGCGCAGGAAGGCCTTGTGCAGTCGGCGCACCTTGAGGCCTTTGGGAATCGCGACCTCTTCGCTGCCGCGCGTGACCTTGCGCAGCGGATTCTTGTGCGAGTGGTACATCGCCGTCGCCGTCGCCATCGGCGACGGCAGGAAAGCCTGCACCTGGTCGGCACGGAAGCCGTTCTTCTTGAGCCACAGCGCGAGCTCGAGCATGTCCTCGTCGGTCGTGCCCGGATGCGCCGCGATGAAATAGGGAATCAGGTACTGCTCCTTGCCCGCCTCCTTCGAGTAGCGGTCGAACAGTTCCTTGAAGCGGTAGTAGGTGCCGACGCCCGGCTTCATCATCTTCGACAGCGGGCCCTCGCCGATCGCCTCGGGCGCGATCTTGAGGTAGCCACCGACGTGGTGCTGCGCGAGTTCCTTGACGTACTCGGGCGATTCGATCGCGAGGTCGTAGCGCACGCCCGAGGCGATCAGCACCTTCTTGATGCCGGGCAGCGCGCGCGCCTTGCGGTACAGCTCGATCAGCGGCTTGTGGTCGGTGTTGAGGTTCGGGCAGATGCCCGGGTACACGCATGAAGGCTTGCGGCAGGCGCTCTCGATCTCGCGGCTCTTGCAGGCGAGCCGGTACATGTTGGCGGTCGGTCCGCCGAGGTCGCTGATCACGCCCGTGAAACCCGGCACCGTGTCGCGCACCTTCTCGACCTCGCGCAGGATCGACGCCTCGGAGCGGCTCTGGATGATGCGACCCTCGTGCTCGGTGATCGAGCAGAACGTGCAGCCGCCGAAGCAGCCGCGCTGGATCGCGATCGAGAAGCGGATCATCTTGTACGCCGGGATGTTGGCGTCGCCGTAGAACGGGTGCGGCTGGCGCTGGTACGGCAGGTCGTAGACCCAGTCCATCTCGGCGGTCGTCAGCGGGATCGGCGGCGGGTTCAGCCAGACGTCGACGTCGCCGTGGCGCTGCACGAGCGCCCGCGCGTTTCCGGGGTTCGACTCGAGATGCAGGATGCGCGAAGCGTGCGCGTACAGCACGGGGTCCTCGACCACCTGCTCGAACGACGGCATGCGAATCACGCTGCGGGCGCGATCGGCGTTCCGGACGCGGCGCACGAAGCGCACGGGATGCTCCGTGACGGCTGCGCCCGATCCTGCCCGCGCTACCACGGACTCCCGCGCCGACGGCGCAGCCGCGCGTCCCCGCTTCGCGCCGTCATCCTCCATCGCATAGGGGTCGGGCGGGGGATTCAGGGGTCCGGGCGCGTCGAGGTGAGTCGAGTCGATCTCGATCCAGCCGTCCGGGATGCCGCGCCGGACGAGGGCCGTGCCGCGCAGATCGATCAGCTGCTCGACGCGCTCGCCGGCGGCGAGCCGGTGCGCGATCTCGACGATCTGCCGCTCGGCATTGCCGTAGACGAGCAGGTCGGCCCTGGCGTCGAGCAGGATCGAGCGCCGTACCTTCTCCGACCAGTAGTCGAAATGCGCGATGCGGCGCAGCGACGCCTCGATGCCGCCGATGACGATCGGCACGTCGCGCCAGGCCTCGCGGACGCGCTGCGCGTAGACGATGACTGCCCGGTCCGGCCGCCTGCCGGCTTCGCCGCCCGGCGTGTAGGCATCGTCGCTGCGGATTCGCCGGTCGCTGGTGTAGCGATTGACCATCGAATCCATGTTGCCGGCGGTGATCCCAAAGAACAGGTTCGGCCGGCCGAGCGCGCGGAACGGCTCGGCGCTTCGCCAGTCCGGCTGGGCGATGATGCCGACGCGAAAGCCCTGCGCCTCGAGCACGCGGCCGATGATGGCCATGCCGAAGCTCGGGTGATCGACGTAGGCATCGCCGGTGACGATGATGACATCGCAGCTGTCCCAGCCGAGTGCATCCATTTCCGCGCGTGACATGGGCAGGAAGGGCGCGGGGCCGATACAACGGGCCCAGTAGGGCCGGTACCGGGTGATGTCGGGTGCCGTATCCATGGCCGGGGCATTTAAGCACGACGGCGCGACCCGCGTCGCGTGACAGCCCGGCGCTGGCAGCCTAGGCTTTCGTCATGAGCGCAAGACACGTCGCCGCGCAGCGCTGGCGGCATCAGCACGCCTTCCTCGCCGACCTGTCGGCTTCTGAGCGCCGTACACGCTGGGTCATGGCCCTGACCGCGGTGACCATGGTGGTCGAGATCGTCGCCGGGAGCCTGAGCGGCTCCATGGCCCTGCTCGCCGACGGCTGGCACATGGCCACCCATGTCGCCGCTTTCGGCATCGCGCTGTATGCATACCGCTATGCGCGCCGCCATGCGACCGATCCGCGTTTCACGTTCGGCACCGGCAAGGTCACGGAACTTGGCGGCTTCGCCAGTGCGCTCGCACTCGCGTTCGTGGCTCTCGCGATGGCCGCCGAGTCGGTGCAGCGACTGCTCGAGCCTCGCGACATCTCCTTCGACGAGGCGCTCTGGATCGCCGCGCTCGGCCTCGCCGTCAACCTAGTGAGCGCCCTGCTGCTGTCGGGCGCAGGCGGTGCCCATCCGCACACGCACGAACCCGACCCCGCACTGTCCGTCGGTCGAAATCCGACGCATGGCAGCGACCATCGACACGCGCATGCCGATCGGAACCTCGGTGCAGCCTACCTGCACGTGATCACCGACGCGATGACCTCGGTGCTCGCGATCACGGCGCTGTTGGCCGGCAAGTTCGCCGGCTGGAACTGGCTCGATCCGGCCATGGGACTGGTCGGTGCGGCGCTGATCCTGCGCTGGGCATACGGGCTGATCAGGGCAAGTGCGCGTGTGCTGCTGGACGGCGTCGCCGACGAGGCGCTACGCGAGCGTCTGCGCAGCGCGATCGAGGAACATCCCGAGGCCGGGCATCGCGGAGACAGCGTCACCGACCTGCACGTCTGGACCGTGGCGCCGGGGCGTCTGGCCGCCACGATCGCCATTGTCGCGCACGACCCGGACACCCCGTCCGGCTACCGTGCACGCCTCTCGAAGCTCACGGACCTTGCTCATGTGGTCATCGAGGTTAACCGTTGCGATGACCCGCGCTGCAGCGTCGAGCAAGCCCGATGGTCACGGTGAGCCAGTTCCGCCCACACCCCGTGCATGGACTCAGCATGGGTCGCGAGCCGCCCGAGTTCGTCAACGCCTACATCGAGATCACGCCGTTCGACCTCATGAAGTACGAGGTGGACAAGATCTCAGGCTATCTGCGACTCGACCGGCCGCAGCGCACCTCGGCGACTCCACCGACGCTCTATGGCTTCATTCCACGGACCCATTGCGGCGAGCGCGTCGCGAGACTCGCGCGGCGCGAAGCGCGGTGACGGCGATCCGCTCGACATCTGCGTGCTGTCGGAGCGGCCCGTCGTGCACAACGAGATCATCGTGCCGGCGCGCGTCATCGGCGGCTTCGAGCTCGACGATAGCGGCGAGGCGGACGACAGGATCATCGCCGTCATCGAGAATGACCATGCCTGGGGCACCGCGCGCAACATCACCGACGTGCCGGCGATCCACATCGAGCGCCTGCAGCACTATTTCCTGACCTACAAGCTCGTGCCTGGCAGGCCCAATCGGGTCAGGATCGCGCGCTTCTACAATCGCGCGCACGCGCTACACGTGATCCGCGCCGCGATGGCTGACTACGCCGCCACCTACTCTTATTGAGGCCGCCTGCGCCGCGCTGCTCCTACTTGACGGGCGCGGGTTTCTGTTTGATCGCGTAGTTCTCGAGTGAAGACAGCGATGGACCGTAGTCGGACTCGGGTGGGGTCAGGAAGCGCGAGCGCTCCGGAGTGCTGTCGAGCCACGCGCGCAGCTCGGGCGAGACATGTCCCGGGTTGTCCGCGCCCGTGAAGTCGACCATGTACAGCGTGTGGCCCGCGCGCGTGCCCATCAGCATCCACGGCAGCCACGGCGTCACCCGGGCCCAGCAGCCCGAACAAGGTACCTGTGTGAGGTTCGGGTTCTTCATGTCTTCGACCCGGATGTAGTAGCGGTAGAGCTCCGAGACCTGCACCATCGGCCCGGAGGATTCGCGCGGCCATTTGTCCGGCTGGAGGGCGTTCGGATAGTAGAGGTGGATGTCGGTCGTCAGGTGCAGCATGTCGCCCTTGACCGACCACGGCAGGATGAACGGCACCTTGGGGGGCTTTTCCTGATTGAGGCCGCCGAAGCTCGGCGGATCCGGGTACGTCAGCGTGATGTTGTAGTTGAACGGGTCGTTCTCGATCGGCACCACGCGCACGGTTTCGCCCGTGTACGGGTTGTCCCAGGTCTCGAGGATCTTGCCCGGTCCCTTCATCGTGAGTTCGCGATAGACGACGACCTCGCGCAACAGCTTCCGATAACCGCCTTCGATCGGGATCAGGCGGCAGGTCGAGAAACCCTCCATGTAGAAGAGCGGCCGAATCTTCTCCCCGGGGACCACGCCCATGACGGGACCACCGAGCCAGCCGTAGCGCGTCTTGGTGAAATCGAGGTCTCCCTGCAGGCGCGCATAGGCGTCGCGATTCCACTCCGGATCGGAAAAGTCGAAGCTGTTGTTGAACTTGATCCGGGTCTTCCCGCCCCGCTTCGGCTTGACGGGGGCCGCGTCGGCTGCGATGGCGGGGGCGCTGCCGGCCACGGCGCCGACGGCACCGACTCCGGCAGCCCACTGTAGGACGTCGCGGCGCGACAGATCGGACTTGGTCTTCTCGGACATGCGGGCTCCTTGACAGGCAATCGAGAGGCTCGGGCGGACCGGCGGTTCGCCGCGGATCAAGCACGGATCTTCGGGCGTCGCGGGCGCAGTGGGGATCATTGCCTGCATCCTTGGCCGCAGCGTGGCGCAGATCCGGCCGGCTCAGATCGGCTCAGTCACCGGATTGTAGACCATCAGTCCAAGTGACTCGGCACTCAGGTGCTGACCCGGCTGATACCGGTCGACGTCGGCTCCGTGATAACTGCGAGCCGTCTCGCGGGACTTCTGCATCACGAAAGCCGTGCGTTCACGACGCGCGGCCTCGTAACGCGCGAGTGCCGTCGGCAGTGTGGGCGACTCTGCGAGGGCGCGCGCCAGCACCATCGCATCCTCGATGCCCATGGCCGCACCCTGACCGAGGAAAGGCAGCATCGGGTGCGCGGCGTCGCCGAGCAGAGTCACCGCGCCGTCGCTCCAGCGCGGCAGGGGCTCGCGATCGAACAGCGCCCACTTGAAAACGAGATCGGAGGGCGTCGCGCGAATCAGGGTCTGCACGTCCTCGTACCAGCCGTCGTACTCGCGCGCGAGTTCCCCGACGTTGGAGCGGATGGATCAGCCCTCCTCGCGCCAGTCGTCGCGCCCGGCGAGTCCGACGTAGTTGACCGTGCCGCCATCCCGGATCAGATAGCGCGTGAAGGAACGCCCCGGCCCGATCGAGATGCACGAACCTGGGTACAACAGCGTCGGTCGCTCCTCGCGGGACGGCAGAGCGGCGACAGGGATCAGACCGCGATAGGCGATGTAGCCCGTGAACTTCGGCTCCGTGGGGCCGAACAGCGCGTGGCGCACGGCGGAGCGGGCGCCATCGGCGCCGATGACGAGATCGGCGTCGATCCGCGCACCGCACTCGAACCCGACCCGCACGCGGCCGGCACGCTGCTCGAGTCCCGTGAAGCGATGGCCAAGTACGATCGCTGCCGGATCTGCATGGCGAATGAGATCGAGCAGCGCGCCGTGAAGATCCGCGCGGTGCACCTGGTAGTACCATGCGCCGTAACGCTCGAGCATGTCGCGGCCGCGCATGATCTCGAACAGCAGTTCGCCGCTGCGCCAATGCCGGACCCCGCCCCGGTCGGGCCGCATGCCGATCTTCGGCAGGACATCGGCGAGGCCGATCGCATGGAGCACATGGGTCGCATTGGGACTGATCGTCAGACCCGCGCCGGCCTCGCCGAGCGCCGTGGCCTGCTCATAGAGGCGCGGCCGGAAGCCGCGCTGCTGCAGCGCGCGGGCGACCGTGACGCCGGCGATCCCTGCGCCGATGACGGCGATCTCCATCGAACGCATGCCCCGCCCCGGCAGGCCCGCCCCCGCTCGATGATGCGCGAGCGGCCGCGGCGACGAGAGCCACGTGGCGGAGCCGATCCGCTCTGCGGTGCGCCGCCCGCACCGTGGCCGAATGCCTCAGTCGCGCCAGCGGCTCCCGGCGTTGAGCTGTCGGGCGGCCTCCTGCACGGTCTGCGGCTGACGCTGCAGGAACGCGCCTGGCGGATACTTGCCGACGTACGCGTCCCAGACCGGCGCGTAGAGCTCCTCGTGGACCACGGGCTGGCGCATCTGCGCGCGATGCGCGGCGATCGGGATCTCGAAGGCCACGACCTGCTCCTCCGGCGTCGTGGCCTGCGCCACCAGATTGCCGCGCGCGTCGACGATGCTCGACAGCACGCTCGTCGAGTCGGCGGTCGGTCGACGCCAGTCGC
The DNA here is from genome assembly GCA_037444685.1 of Gammaproteobacteria bacterium. Taxonomy (GTDB): domain Bacteria; phylum Pseudomonadota; class Gammaproteobacteria; order Steroidobacterales; family Steroidobacteraceae; genus UBA964. The sequence continues at coordinate 385,078 of JBBILX010000003.1, read as the reverse complement.
CATCGGGCCAGTAGCGGCGCAGGCCCTGCGGATCGTCGGGCAGGTAGGCGTTGTTGACCATGGCCGTCCAGTACCCGTTGTGGAGCGCCGCGCCCTGCACGTCCGCCATGCGGAAGCGGCCCGTCGCGGTGCGCAGCACGATCTCCGCGCCCTTGATCGCGAATGCGCGAAACAGCTCGGGCTCGAGCTGCACCGAGCTCGTGGCGATGTTGCCGATCGGCGTGCGCGCGACCGGGATCACGCGATCCCAACCGTACATCTCGACATAGCGGTCGAGCACGTTGAAGATCGTCGTGGTCATCAGCTCGATGCCGCCGAGCGAGCCCATGATGTTGCGGGCCTTCCACTGGCGGTCGACGATCGCGCCGTCCGGCCCGATGATCGTGGTGATCGACAGGTAATGTTTCGGCCAGTCGCGGTCGACGACGTACGCGCCGAAGACGATCCAGCACCCATGTTCGCGCGCCTTCGCCGAGATCGCTTCGGTCTCGACGCCCGGGACCTCGATGCAGCCGGCGAGAATGGTGCGCCGGTCCCACTGCATCGACAGGCCCGTCAGAGGCAGTTCGTGGAACATCAGCAGCTCGTGGCGACGCGGGCCGGACTGCGCGCGATCGATCCAGTCGAGCATGTGGCGCAGGTTCGCAGCGCGGGAGGCAACGACGTTCGCCGGGTCGATCATGTTGAAGCGCGTCTGCACCAGCGCGAGCCGCACAGTCTCCCGCTCGAGCGGGACGGTCGCGTAGCGCCCGTCCGGCTGGACCTCGACTCTGGCCCGCGCGCCACGGACACGTGCGGCCGCGGCGGTGGGCGCCCCGCTTCCGAGAATCAGTGCGCCGCCGCCGGCGGCGCCCGCCTGCAGCGCGCGCTGCAGCCAGTCCCGCCGCGAGCGATCGATCCAAGTCAGTGATGAACGAGATGATCCGGGCCTTCTCACCAACGCCTCCCGATCTGCGGTAAATCGCGCCGAGCGCGCCTCCTGATTATGTTCAATTCTTGGCTTCCGGGTGCGGGGAGCCAGAGCGCATCCTCCCGCCGTTCGGCCGTGTACTTTTGGGACTGACGAATGATGCGTCGGTTTCGGAAGAAGCCCCGATTAAACATAGCGACAGAGCCAGCTCAAATGGACGGTTGGGTCGCTGATAACAGAACACGCGTCATCATCTCAAGTGGAGATGCAAGGTGTCGAACCACGAGCGATCTGTTCGAGTTGCCACGATACGCGAGGTGCTGAACGCGCAGTCCAACGCGCTGTGGCCAGCGTTAGTCTCATCCGCAGTGCTCGGCTCCGTGGTCCTCGTAGTAAGGGCGACTGACTCGAACGAGCACGTCCCTTGGCTCGCGGCACTATCTCTCGGGGCCTCTTTAGTTGCTCGAGCTCTGCTCGGGCGAACGATACGACGGGCGCTGTCCCCTGCCGACTCTGAAGCCGAGCTAGAGCGACTACTCCGCCTCACTCGCCTCGAGGCATTACTCGGCGGCTTCGGATGGGCTCCGCTGCTTGTGACCTTGCACGTTCCCGAGGCGGGCCCCGATGTAACAGCAGTCCTGTGTGTCACGGCACTCACAATCGGCGCAGTCGCCGCACGGATGACCGACGGCATTGCGCTTCGCCTGTTTGTCTGGCCCTATGTTGCCGCCGCCTCGACGAGCGCAGCCATATTTGCCGGCAACTGGTCTGCAGCAATCTTCTACGTTCTGGTTGGCACGTTCGCACATCTATCATCCGGACGCTATCAGGAATGGTTCAATCAACGTGTTACGGCGCTAGAGCTGGCTAGCAAACGCCAGGAGCAACTTGAGGAGATTGCAACACGCGAGCGTCGGTTGAGAGGCGCGCTACAACATAAAAGTAGAAAGCTGGAACTACTCGTAAACAAGCTCCAGTTGGGATTCTGGGAAATGGACTTGCCGACCCGACGCGTACGAGTCAGCAGAACCTGGCGCGCCATCACCAGAGTCAAATGCCAGAGCGTTCGGCGCTGGACGACGGTCGATATCGTTCTCGACGCGCTGCACCCAGACGACAGAAGTCCATGGCTGCAGACCATAGAAGCTGTCGCAAGTGGCAAAGCGCCAGAAGAGAGTATCGAGGTCCGGCTGCGCGAGGGCGATAGGTGGGTGACGGATCTGGTTCGCGTCAAGACCTTCGAGACGCACGGCACTCCTCTACGTCTCGTCGGCGTGCGACGCGACAGCACCGAGCGAGCACGTTCCGAATACCGGGCCCAACAGCTAGAACTGCGCATGACCAAACTGACCAACCAGCTGCCAGGCTTCGTTTTCGAATTCGAAAAGGATCGTAACCAAAGCGCCCGCTTCATATTCACAAGCGACGGTGTCGAAAAGCTTTACGGAATCAGCGCGCAAGCCGCCACAAAGGATCCTGCCAGCCTCTACGCTCGTCTGCATCCGGACGATCGGGCGCTGATCGAAAAACGCATGCAACAAGCCGCGCTAGACGGTAGCGTGGTCGACCTAGAGTATCGTGTACGTGGTCCTGACGATGCTTACCGCTGGCTCTCAATGCATGCCTCAACAGACCGTCAGGCTGATGGCTCGGTGAAGTGGTATGGGCTAGTCTGGGACGCAGAGCCACAAATACGACATAGACGCGAACTTTGGCTGCAAGGTCGCACGGACCCTCTCACCGGCCTAGGCAATCGGCGAGCGCTACTAGAGGCTGTGAATCGATCTTTTGAGTTGATAAGGCGACCTGTCGAGCTTTACTCACTGCGTCTGGGACAGCTCACAAAAGTCAACCAGTCTCTGGAATATCACGCCGGGGACGAACTCCTCTGTCTTGTCGCGTAGCGTTTAAGGCGGGTTACCGGCTTCACCGAGCTCCTCGAGGATTCGCAGTCCACCAACGTGCTAGCAAGAGTCGACCACGGCGATTTTGCCATCACACGCCAATGCGGGAGCTGGTCCGATGACCTACGATCCTACGCGAGCGCCATGATAGACGCCGTTACAGGTAGTTACCAGATAATGGGCGAGACAGTTGAAGTCACTGCAACGTGTGGGTACGTCGTATCCGATGATCGGCACTCCGGCGCTAGCGATTTGATGCGCGACGCTTCGATTGCGCTGGATGCCGTCAGGGGCGCCGAGAAATGTCTAGCGCGACGGTATGATCAGGCCCTACACGAGTTCGTCACTCGTCGGCACAGGCTTGAGCGAGAGCTGCGGCACGCAATCAGGCTGCAGCAACTAGCGGTGGTTTACCAGCCCGTGCATTGTCTTCGCAGCGGCCTGCCGACGTCGGTCGAAGCATTGATGCGATGGACCCATCCAGAATTGGGGCCAATCTCTCCTGCGGAATTCATCTCGATCGCCGAAGCAACTGAGCTTGTCAACGAACTAGGCGCATGGCTCATCAAGCGAGCCATTGCCGACCTCGCGCATTGGCGGGCAATCGACCCCGTACATTGTCCAAGCTCACTGACCATCAACATCTCCCGGCGCCAGCTCTCGAATGTCGAGAATCTGATCGGTAGCGTTCATGATGCGACCGTCGGCCATGGAGTGCCAATCACCGACATAGTCCTCGAGATCACCGAGCGAGACGTTGTCATCGCCAATATGAATTTGCTGAACGCGTTGTCTCGGCTCCGAGCGAAGGGGGCTCGAGTTGCCATCGACGATTTTGGCGTGGGCCAGTCATCGCTGAGCATGCTCCATGGCATGCCAGTCGACATTGTCAAGATCGATAAATCGTTTGTCGATGGTCTGCTAAGCGAGCCACCACAGACAACCGTGATCAGCGCGGTACTGTCGATCTGCGAGGCATTCCGGCTACATTGCATAGCCGAGGGCATTGAACGTCCCGCACAAGTGTCGAGCCTTCTGGCGCTAGGCTGTCGCCTTGGGCAAGGCTATCATTTTTCAAGGCCGATTCATCCCTCAATGGTGCCGCACTATTTTGGCGCTGAACCTGAAGATGACATCACGGCGCAGCTCGCAGCCGGCTGAAAAGTTCTGAAGGTTCTGTGCGGTATCTGAATATTGGACTGTTGGGGGTCGGCGCGGGGCTTCTGCTGCTTTCCATCGTTGTGATCTATCGGATAAGAGACGGACTCAACGGATCAGCGCTGCGCTCGGCTTGGACTCGGCTGATGGTCCTTGTCTGCCTCTTCTTGTTCGGCTACATCGCATTTCTTTATTTGTGTCTATCCGGACGAAGCCACTTAGATCCGCTCGTTTGCGTGATTTTCTTCGGGGGCGGCATCTTTGTATTGACGGTCAGTCGAATTTCGGAGAGGACTGTAGATGACATTAAACGTGTGCGGAGGCTAGAACGCGAGAGCCAGACTGATGGGCTGACTTCCCTTTACAACCGACGCTATCTAGACCAGCGACTTTTTCGGGAGGTCGCGCGCGCACAGCTTGACAGTGCCGAACTGTGCGTCTTATCGATTGATGTCGACCATTTCAAGTGGATCAACGACCAGCATGGACATTTGGCGGGCGACCGCGTGCTTCAAGAGCTTGCACGTCGGATCGCCTCGAGTTGTCGCGCGACCGATGTCGTTGCACGCTATGGAGGCGAAGAGATAGCCGTCTTGATGCCAAATACGAATGCGACGGGAGCGACCGATGCTGCGGAGCGCATTCGTCGGGCAGTGTCTGATGCTCCGTTTCCAGTGTCCGGTTCTGATGTCCAGCTCCGATGCACCGTTAGCGTTGGCCTTGCCGCGCTAGACCCGACGCGTGATGAGGCACCCACATCACTGCTCGACCGTGCCGATGCAGCCCTTTACGAGGCCAAGCGCTCGGGTCGCAATCGCGTCATAGCTAGCCGGTCGCAACTCTCATCGCAATACGCTGCAGTGGCCGGCAGCCCGGCGGCCAATGCTGCTACGCTGACACGGTGACCATTCGGATCCGCGGCGCCCGCCAGAACAACCTTAAGAACCTCGATCTCGACTTGCCGACCGGTCAGCTCGTGGTGGTCACGGGCGTATCGGGCTCCGGCAAGTCGTCGCTGGTATTCGACACGTTGTACGCGGAGGGTCAGCGGCGCTACGTGGAGACCTTCTCCCCCTATGCGCGACAGTTCCTTGAGCGCATGGACAAGCCTGCGGTCGACTCGATCGAGGGGATTCCGCCGGCGATCGCCATCGACCAGACGAACCCCGTCCGCACCTCGCGCTCCACCGTCGGCACGATGACGGAGCTCAACGACCATCTGAAGCTGCTGTACGCTCGGGTCGCGACGCTGTTCTGCGCGGGCTGTGCTCGACCCGTGCAGCGTGACACGCCCGAGTCGATCGCCGCGGATCTCGCGGCGCGTGCGCCGACGCTCGGCGATGCGCGCCTTCTCGTCTGTTTCGATGTCGAAGTACCGCGCAACTTCAAGGCTCAGGAGGTGCTCAGTCTGCTCGAGGCGCAGGGCTATTCGCGCGTGCGCGCCAGCGGGCGCGACCGTATCGAGGTCGTCCAGGACCGGATGCGACTCGGAATCATCGACCGAAGCCGCCTCATCGACTCGCTCGAGGCGGCGCTGCGCATGGGCCGTGGGCGCGTCGCGCTGCACGTGCTCGCCGATACCGAGGCGGCGCGCTCGCGCGAGGCAGCCGATTCGGCGCCGGCGGCCGCGACGCTGCGCTATTCCACCGGGCTGCACTGCCCGGACTGTGACCGCTCGTACGCGACACCGACGCCGAGCACGTTCTCGTTCAATTCGCCGCTCGGCGCCTGCGAGACCTGTCGCGGCTTCGGGCGCGTGATCGGTATCGACTACGGGCTCGTGATTCCCGATGGCTCCAGGACTCTGCGCGAAGGCGCGATCCGGCCGTGGCAGACCGCATCCTTCCGCGAGAACCAGCAGGACCTCGAGCGCTTCGCGCAAAGGCGCGGCATCCCGCTCGACCAGCCCTGGCGCGAATTGCCCGAGTCGGCACGTCGCTGGGTCATCGATGGCGAGGGCCGTGCCGGACGCGACACCTGGTACGGGCTCGCGCGCTTCTTCGCGTGGCTCGAGAGCAAGGCCTACAAGATGCACATCCGCGTGCTGCTCTCGAAGTATCGGGCGTATACGCCCTGCTCGAGCTGCGACGGGGCGCGCCTCAGGACCGAGGCGCTGCTGTGGCGCATCGGCGATGCGGCGCTCGCCGAGGCCGCGCTTGGCTCGATGCCGCGATTCCGCCCGCGCGGGGTCGACTGGAGCGAGGCACAACTGCGCTCGCTGCCGGGTCTGGGATTGCACGATCTGATGCGTCTGCCCGTGGAGCGTGTCCGCGGACTCTTCGCGGCGCTAACGCTGCCTGGCGCGCTCGACGCCGCCACCGACATCTTGCTCGCCGAGATCCGCGCGCGGCTCGGCTTCCTCTGCGACGTCGGACTCGGCTACCTGACACTCGATCGGCAGTCGCGCACACTGTCGGGCGGCGAGGTGCAGCGCATCAACCTGACCACCGCGCTCGGTACGTCGCTCGTCAACACGCTGTTCGTCCTCGATGAACCCTCGATCGGTCTGCATCCGCGCGACATGCAGCGCGTCATCGACGTGATGCGGCGCCTGCGCGATGCCGGCAATTCCCTGGTCGTAGTCGAGCACGATCCGCAGATCATGATGCAAGCGGATCGGCTGATCGACATGGGTCCCGGCGCCGGCGAGCGCGGCGGCCGGATCGTCTGCGATGGCACGCCGGCACAGGCGCGAGCGCACCCGCAGTCCCTGACCGGTCACTACCTCAGCGGCGAGCGGCGCGTCGAGCTGCCGCGCGGCGCCAGCCGTCCGCCACCCGGCGCGGCCGAGACCTGGCTCGAGCTGCTGGGAGCGCGCGAGCACAATCTGCGCGACGTCGACCTGCGCTTTCCGCTCGGCCGGCTCGTCTGCCTGACCGGGGTGTCTGGCTCGGGCAAATCGACGCTGATGCAGGACGTGCTCTGGCCGGCGCTGCGGCAGGCGCTCGGCCAGCCTGCCGAGGCGCCGGGCGCGCATCGCGCGCTGCGCGGCGCCGACTCGCTCGGCGATGTGGTGTTCGTCGACCAGAGCCCCATCGGCCGCACGACGCGTTCGAATCCGGCCAGCTACGTCGGCGCGTTCGACGTGATCCGGGAATTCTTCGCGAGGCTCCCGGCGGCGCGCGAGCGCGGCTACCGCCCGGGCACCTTCAGCTTCAATTCCGGCACCGGGCGCTGCCCGAGCTGCGGTGGCAACGGCTTCGAGCACGTCGAGATGCAGTTCCTGTCCGACGTCTACCTGCGCTGCGGCGACTGCAAGGGTCGTCGCTATCGCGCCGAGACGCTCGAAGTGCGCGCGCGCGGGGCGACGGGCGCTGAAGCGAGCATCGCCGACGTGCTCGAGATGACCGTCACCGAGGCGCTCGCCTTCTTCGGCGACCTGCCCGAGCTGCAGAAGCGGCTCGCCCCGCTCGCCGAGGTCGGCCTCGATTACCTGCGACTCGGGCAACCGGTACCGACCCTGTCCGGCGGCGAGGCGCAGCGACTCAAGCTCGCCGGCCATCTCGCCGCTGCGGGCGCGAAGCCGACGCTGTTCCTCTTCGACGAGCCGACGACCGGCCTGCACTTCGAGGACGTCGCGCGACTGCTGCGCGCCTTCCAGCGACTGCTCGACGCGGGCCACTCGCTGCTCGTGATCGAGCACAATCTCGACGTGATCCGCGCCGCGGACTGGATCGTGGATCTGGGGCCGGAGGGGGGTGAGGCCGGCGGCCGCATCGTCGCCGAGGGCACGCCCGCCATGCTGCGCGCGGCGCCACGCTCACATACCGGCCGCGCGCTCGCCGAGTACGATGGCTGCCTTGCCGTCGCCGAAGCTTCGGGCCGGCCCGCAGCCGGTGCAGCGGCCGAGACACCGCTCGCGCGTGCGGCACGCAGCGCCATCGTGGTGCAGCGCGCCCGCGAGCACAATCTCCGCGACATCGACGTCACGATCCCTCGCGATGCGTTCACGGTGATCACGGGGGTGTCCGGTTCCGGCAAGTCGACCCTCGCGTTCGACATCGTTTTCAATGAGGGCCAGCGCCGCTATCTCGAATCGCTGAACGCCTACGCCCGCCAGTTCGTGCAGCCGGCGTCCCGGCCCGACGTGGACGCCGTGGCCGGCATTCCGCCGACCGTGGCGATCGAGCAGCGGACGAGCCGCGGCGGTCGCAAGAGCACCGTGGCGACGATGACCGAGATCCACCACTTCCTGCGGCTGCTGTTCGTCAAGCTCGGGACGCAGCATTGCCCGCGCTGTCAGGTGGCGATCGAGCCGCGCAGCGAGGAGGCGATCGTCGTGACGATCCGACGCCGTCATCGGGGTCGGCCTGTCACGGTGCTCGCGCCGCTCGTCGTGGCGCGCAAAGGCCTGTATGCGGAGCTCGCACGCTGGGCGCGGACCAAGGGCTACGAGCAGCTGCGCGTCGACGGACGGCTGACACCGACCCGGCCCTGGCCGCGGCTGGATCGCTATCGCGAACACACGATCGAGCTGCCGGTCGCGACGCTGAGCGCAGACGCAGAACACGAAGGGGCCTTGCGCGAGGCGGTGGCGGCGGCCCTCGCGCACGGCAAGGGAGTCCTGCACGTGCTGGCAGCGGGTGCGGCGACCGCCGACGTCTACTCGTCGCGCCGCGCCTGTCCGGTCTGTGGGCAGGGCTTCGCCGAGCTCGACCCGCGGCTCTTTTCCTTCAATTCGCGTCAGGGCTGGTGCCCCGAATGCTTCGGTACGGGCGTCAAAGTCGAGTCGATCGACACCGGGCAGAATCCCGAGGACGCTGCCTGGAGCGCGCGCATCGCCGACGACGCGCCGGTCTGCGGCCTGTGCGCCGGTCGCCGACTGAACCCCGTGGCGCTGAACGTCAGGCTCGCCGGCCGCTCGATCGCGGACTTCTGCTGCGAGACCGTCGCGGGCGTCGGCCCGCTGCTCGATGGGCTGCGACTCGATGCGCGCCAGACGGCGATCGCCCGCGATGTGCTGGCCGAACTGCGCGCGCGACTCGAGTTTCTCGAACGCGTCGGCCTCGGCTACCTGTCTCTCGACCGTTCCGCGCCGACGCTCTCGGGCGGTGAAGCGCAGCGCATACGGCTCGCGGCCCAGCTCGGTTCGAGTCTGCAGGGTGTCTGCTACGTGCTGGACGAGCCGACGATCGGTCTGCACCCGCGCGACAATCGCGTGCTGCTCGATGCGCTGGCGACACTGGCGGCACGGCGCAACACGCTGCTCGTGGTCGAGCACGACGAGGAGACGATACGGCGCGCCGATCACGTGATCGATCTCGGGCCGGGTGCGGGCGTGGAGGGCGGTCGTGTGGTCGCCCAGGGCCACCTCGCCGACCTGATCGAGAATCCCGATTCGATCACGGGGCGCTATCTGCGCGAGCCCCTGCGTCACCCCGCGAGTCCGCGACGTCGCGTCGACTCCACCACCCCCGCGCTGATCGTGCACGGCGCGAGACTGCACAATCTGCGCGAGGTGACGGTACGCGTGCCGCTCGGCAGGCTGGTCGTCGTGACCGGCGTCAGCGGTTCGGGCAAGTCGACGCTGGCTCGCGACGTGCTGCACGAGAGCCTCCGCGCGCTGCTCGCCGGACGCGGAGCGCCGGTCGGTTGCGACCGCATCGAGGGAGTCGAGCACCTCGATCGCGTGCTCGAGGTCGATCAGACACCTATCGGCAAGACGCCGCGTTCCTGCCCCGCCACCTACGTCGGTGCCTGGGACCACGTGCGCCGCCTCTTCGCCTGCGCGCCCGAGGCCCAGTTGCGCGGCTATGGTCCCGGAAGATTCTCGTTCAACACGGCCGGCGGGCGCTGCAACGCCTGCGAGGGCCAGGGTCTGCGGAAGATCGAAATGAGCTTCCTGCCGGACGTCGAGATGCTCTGCGATGCCTGTGGAGGGCGCCGCTTCGACGCGGAGACGCTGGCCGTGACCTGGAACGGCCGCAGCATCGGCGATGTGGTCAACATGAGCATTCGCGAGGCCGCGGGCTTCTTTCGCGCGCATCCTGCGCTGCAGCACCTGTTCGCGCTGCTCGACGAGGTGGGCCTCGGTTACCTGACGCTCGGTCAGCAGAGCCCCACGCTCTCGGGAGGCGAGGCACAACGGCTCAAGCTCGTCAGCGAGCTCGCGAAAGTCGGGCCCGAGACGCGCCGGCGGCCGGCGACGCGGGCGCCGCGCACGCTCTACGTGCTCGACGAGCCGACGGTCGGACTGCACATGGCGGATGTCGAGAAGCTGCTCGGAGTGCTGCAGCGGCTCGTCGATGCGGGCAACAGCGTGGTGCTGATCGAGCACAATCTCGATCTGATCGCCGCGGCCGACTGGATCATCGACATGGGACCGGAAGCCGGCGCGCGTGGCGGGCGGGTGATCGCCGAAGGGACACCGCAGGAGCTCGCGGAGTTTGCCCGCCGGCGCCTGCGACGCAAGCGGCGCGACGGACCGGTCTCGCACACGGGTGAGGCGCTGGCCGCGTTTCTCGCGGGTCGGGCCGCATAGTAGATTGACGGCATGTCGCACGGACTCGTCTGCTGGAAGTGCGGCGCCTCCCTGGCGGACTACACCCTGCCGCTGCGCCGCCTCGAGGAGTGTCGCCAGTGTCGCGCGCAGCTGCACGTCTGCCGCATGTGCGTCGAGTACGACACGCGTTACGCCAAGCACTGCCGCGAACCGACGGCCGAGGAAGTGCGCGCGAAGGACCAGGGCAAGTTCTGCGATTTCTTCAAGCCGAGACCGGGCGCCCACGACGCCCGCGCGCAGGATGCGGCGGCGCGTGCCCGCGCCGAGCTCGAGCGGCTTTTCGGCAAATAGCGGGGCCGCGCCGCGGCAGACCGCTCAGCTGCGCAGCTTCTCGGTCAGTCGGTCGAGCAGCTTCGCGAACGTCGTGTTGCGCGCCGAGGCGCGCGCGCCACGACGCGTACCGCCAGTGCTGCTGCCCAGATCGAGGCGGACACCCTTGCCATCGTCGATCGAGAGCTGGCTCGCACCGAGGATCTCGAGGGTCTCCTCGAGGGTCTGCGGCGTGCCGCGCGGCCGACCAGACCGGCGCACCGGGCTCGCCGGCTTCTCCGGCGACGCGGCCGGCGCCTCCGGTGTCGGCGCCGCCTGCGGCGCGGATTCCCCGGCCGCTGGCCGATCCTGGGCGCTCAGCGCCGCATCGACCGCCTCGTCGATGAGCTCGATTTCGTCGCCGGCAGGCGCCTTGGAAGCTGCGGGCGCACGGCGCGGCAGCTCGATCGCGCCGACCTGCATCGCGTCGAGGCGCTCCTTGGCGCTGACCGGCACCACCGCAACGGTCGCAAACTCCGAGCGTACGTACAGTGCGACCTGACGGGCGGCGACGGCATCGCTGAAGAACCCGAGCCGCAAGCCATACCAGCGCCTGCCCTCGCGATTGCCCTCGACCTTGTAGAGCGTATAGGCGTTGAAGATCGCGAGACCCGGGATGCGCTCGAGATCGATCGGCGTGACCGACCAGGCGAGCTGCACGGCGAAGTGCACGGCTGCGTCCCGACTGATCTGCGCGCGAATGTCGCGCCAGGTCTGGGTGTCGTCGGGATTGAGCATCCGGATATCGGAGGCTGCGACGCGCGCGCCGGACGCGGACTGACCGGTGGCGCTGGCGCGCCGCGTTTCGAGGATGCGCAACACCTGGCTGTCGCTGAGTTCGTCGGGGCTGCCTGCGGCAGCTCCTCGCGCCGCCGCGCCCGACGCGCCGACTGGAGCCGCGCGAGCCCCTGCCCGTCGCTGCACCGGCGCCCCCCCGGCGGCGGACGGCGGCGCAGCCACGGGCGCCGCTGGCGCAGCGGACGGCGCAGCCGTCGAAGCCGCCGTGGTCGACGGCGTATCGAGCGAGGCGATGACTTCGCGGACGTTGGAGGGCGGGACCTGCGCTCCCGCGCGGCGCGGCGCGCTCGCCGGCGCGGCGGGCGGCGTGGCGGCAGCGCGATCCGCATGAGGCGCTGCGCGCGCGGCGGCTTTCGCGGCCGTCGTGCTCGACCGGGCAGTCGGTGCGCCGGCCGGCGCCTTCGCGTCCGCCGTCTTCGCGTCTCCCGGTTTCGCATTCGCCGATTGACCGGCCGTGTCTTTACCGACCGCATCGACCGTGGCAGCGACCGCGCTCGCGGAATTCACGCCCTTGCCGGCCTCACGCGCCGCGAGCCGCTTGCCCGGTGCTTCGCCGACCCAGGCCGCCGGGTACAGATCGCGGATCAGCGCGAGCAACTGCTCGGCTTCCTCGCGCGTCTGGAAGTAACCCATGTGCAGGCGGAAGCGCTCGCGGCCTTCCTCGCGCCGCCGACTGACGAAGAACGTGAATCGGGCGAGTTCCGGCGCCGTCGGACGTGTCAGCGCCATCGGGGTCATCGACGCGCAGAGGTTGATGACGTACGGACCGACGGCCGCGGACGACGCGGATCGCACAGCCGAAGATGTCGGTTGCGACATGATACTGGAGTCCCCGATGACTGTCCCTGGTGAACCGCGGGCAGACGAGGGGAGGGACCGGTCGCGCGCAGCACCGCGCGGCAGCCCCGCTATCCGCCCGCGGCGGACCGGAGGCTTTGCGTCCCCGCCTCGCGGCAGGTTTGCCCTTCAGCTCACGCAACTCAGTGTCGAAGCGTTTGCCGATGACGTCAAGTTACATGCTTGTGTCGTCGATCACAGTCAGGCGGCGAGACGCCGCCGTCGCCACGCCGCGACAGGACATAACCCGCCGCGGCGATCGCGATGCGCGCGGGTTCGAGGCCGTGCCGACTCAGCGCACGAGGGCGGCCGACGGCCAAAGCCGGCCGGCCCCGGCGAAGCGGCCAAAGAACCACGGTGCATCGAGCCGGGCGCGCTCAACGCCGCGTCCCGGTCCCGGCGCGTGGATGAACTGGCCGTGCCCGTCGTAGATGCCGACGTGGTCGACCTGCGCGCCGCCCATCCGGAAGAACACGAGATCGCCGGCGCGCAACGCTTCGGGCGGCACGGGCATCGCGGCGAGACGCTGCGCGGCGGCTTTCCGCGGCACGCTGACGCCGATGCCGAGATGCGTAAAGTGCACGAGTCCGCTGCAGTCGAAGGCATCGGGCCCCGCGGCGCCAAGTCGATAGGGAGCGCCGAGCTGCGCACGCGCGGCACGGACCACGCGCGCGCCGCCGTCGGTCTCGACGGCCTCCGCCGGCGGCGCCGACGCCGCCGCGACCGGACCGCCATCGGGTCGAGGCGACGGCGCGACCGCACAGCCGCCCAGAGACAGCAGGACGATCAGCGGCATGATTCGTCGGCAACACGGCACAGCGCGTCGGCCTCAACCCGCTTCGCGCAGCGCTCCGATTCTGGCGGACTCGTGCAGCCTGTGCTGGCTTTCCAGCAGGTCACCGACCTGGGCGACGGCCAGCGGGCGCGCAAGATAGTAGCCCTGGGCGTAGTCGCAGCCGCGTTCGCGCAGAAAATCGAGCTGCTCGACGCGCTCGACGCCCTCGGCGACGACTTCCTTGCCGAGCGCGTGCGCCATGCTGATGATGGTGCCGGTGAGCGTTGCCGCCGAGTCGTCGAGCGGGACCTCCTCGAGGAAGGAGCGGTCGATCTTGATCACGTCGATCGGATGCTGGCGCAGGTAGTTCAACGAAGAATACCCGGTCCCGAAGTCATCGAGTGCGAGCCGGACGCCGATATCGGCGAGCTGACGCATCGCCGTGCCGGCAGCCTCGTCCGCGAACACCGATTCCGTCAGCTCGATCTCGACGACCTGCGGCGGAATGCCGTACTTGTCGAGGACGCGCCGGACGTTGCGCGGGAACTCGGCGGACTTGAGCTGCTGCACCGACACGTTGACGGACAGCCGTGCCGGCGCGATGCCCTGCTCTCGCCAGACCGCCCATTGCGCGCAGGCTGCACCGAGCACCCAGCCGCCGATGTCGACGATCAGGCCGCTGGTCTCGGCCGCGGGAATGAACTCGTCTGGCGTGCGCGTGCCGTCGCGCGGCGTCTGCCAGCGCAGTAGCGCCTCGAGCCCGACGAGGCGACCATCGGCTAGGCTGAACTGCGGCTGGTAGTACAGCGAGAACTCGCGCCGCCGCAAGGCCCGATAGAGCCCGCTGTGCGAGGTCTCGAAGCGGCTCGTCATCAGACTGCGGTCGAAGAACACGGCGCGGCCGCGGCCCTGCTGCTTGGCTCGGTACATGGCGCGGTCGGCATTGCGAATCAGTTCGTCGATCCCGTTCGCGTCGTCTGGGAAGAGGGTGATGCCGACGCTGGCCTGGACGTAGTGGTCGCGCCCGCCGAGGTTCACGGGCATGCCAATCGAGTCGATGATGCGCTCGGCGACCACCGAGGCTGCCTCGGGATCGGGAACGTTGCGCAGGATGATCGTGAATTCGTCGCCCGCGAGCCGCGCGACGGTGTCGCCTTCCTTGACGCAGGCCCGCAGCCGCTGCGCGACGACCTGCAGCAACTGGTCCCCGGCGGCGTGCCCGACGCTGTCGTTCACGCGCTTGAAGTGATCGAGGTCGACATACAGGAGCGCGCCGCGCCCTCGACCGTCGCTGACGCTCGCGAGCTCCTGCTCGAGCCGGTCGCGGAACAGCAGCCGGTTCGGCAGCGATGTCAGCGCATCGAAGTGCGCCTGCCGGTACAGGTGCTCGTCGCGTGCGGCCTTCGACAGCGCGATCGCGAGCCGCTCGGCGAAACCAGAGCCCCAGCGGGCGACGCGCGGGTCCGGCGCGGGTGCCTCGCGGAAGCCGATCGCCAGTACCGCGGCGAGCCGCGCACCGGCGTTGACTGGCCAGACCCAGAAGAACTCCGAGCCGAGCTCGCGCAGCGGCATGAGGAAGCTGTGCCGGCCGTCCTCGCAGCGCGCGATCGTGATGCCCTCGTCGGCGGCAGCCAGACTGTCGATCATCTCCGGATCGAATTCGACCCGGGAGACCGGCAGGTCGAGCCTTGCGGCCGAGGCCGCATACACCCGGCCGTGGTTCGGCGAGTCGCCGTCGAGCAGCGCGATGCCGACCGCACCACAATGCGTGACCTCGGTGACACGCTGCAGGATCGAATCGAGCACCGGTTCCAGCTCGGTCGCTGCGAGCAGCTGCCGGTCGATCTCGCCGAGGACTTCGAGAGCGCGCATCTCGGCGTCGAGCCGTGTGCCGGCCGCGTTCACGGCGTCGACCAGCGTGACCAGGTCCGCAGGCTGGCGCCGCCGGTCCAGCGGCACGAAACTCCCCGTACCGAATCGCGCGACCGCGGCCTCGATCTCGGTCAGGAACCGAAGCCGGCGGGGTCCGATCCACAGCACGCCCGCGAGCACCAGCGCCAATGCCACGATCAGTGCGGTGACCGCGGCAGGCAGCAGCGCGCCGACGCCGGCCGCGGCCGCGAGGCGGGCCGGCTCGTAGACGGCGACGGTCCACGGCCGATCGACGGCGAGCGTCGCGGGCCAGGCAGGCGTCGCGACGGCTCCTTGCCATGCCTGCTGCCCTGCCTGCCAGGCGAGGGCCTGCAGCTCTTGCTCGGCGCGACGGGCGCTGACTGCCGCGTCTGCTGCAATGCGCGCCGGCTCCGGCAGCGAGTGCACGGCGAGCGAACGGCGCAGCACGTTGCCTGCGCCGTCGGTGACGAGCGCGGCCCGCACGTGGAGGTCCACTTCATGCCACAGCCAGCGCGGCGCAATCTCGAAGTAGACGAACGGGCCAGCGCCCTGCGGCGGCCCGACTCGGCGTGCGATGTAGACGCTGCCGCTACCCGCCGCGGTGGTAGCGATGGTCGCGAGCGCGCCGTCCGCGGTGCGACCCCGCAGTCGAACGGGCGGCACGGCTGCCAGTTCCGCCTCGGCAGTCAGGACGCGCGCGAACACTCCCGACCGTGCGACCGAGGCACGCAGCGCAGCCGGATCGGCGGGATCGGCGGCGACGGCCAGGTCGGTCGCCAGCGAAGCGGCGGCGGCGACGCGGGTCGCCAAGGCCTGCGCCAGCGAGCGAGCGCCATCCGACAACGACTGCGCCTGCCGCTCAAGCATGTCGGCAGCGAACTGCCGGGCACCGAGGCTCGCCACGACGACGAGCGGCAGCAACGCGCAGGCCGCGAGCAGCAGGGCGAGGTGGCGGCATGCACGGCTGCCGGCAATCTGGGTCAGGAGTCGCATGGCCTCGGGAATTTGACGTTAGACTGGCCGGGCGTTAAGTGGAATTCATCACCTTCTTCGCAGCGGCGCCACTCGACTCTGCATCGACGTGAACTCGGTCACACGCCCAAGCCGGCCCGTCGGCGATGCGTACGAACTCGCCAATGCACGCCTGCTCGGCTGGGCACTGGCGACCTATGCGCTGCTCGTGCTCTGCGCTTCGCTCTATCCGTTCACGTTCGCTCCGGCCGACCCGGCCGAGCCCCTGATGCGAGACCTGCTCTCCTGGCGCACACCGACGCGCCGCGACCTGCTCGTCAACCTGCTCGCATACGTGCCGATCGGCTGGACTGCAACGCGCCTGCTGCGTGCGCGGATCAGACCACCGGGCGCCGCCGCGCTCGGCAGCCTCGGCGCCGCGCTGCTGTCGCTCGCCGTTGAAACACTGCAGCAGTGGGTGACGGTGCGCGTGCCGAGCCTCGCGGACTTTGCGCTCAACTGCGCCAGTGGCGCCGCGGGCGCGACGCTCGCCGGAATCCAGCCGCTACGCAGCGGCGGCGGCCTCGCAACGAGACTGCGCAGGCTCCATGTCAGTCCAGCGCTCGCGCTGCTGCTCGTGCTCTGGCTGGCCGCGCACGCCGCGCCTTTCTTCCCGCGCCTGCGCTGGCGACTCGTCGAACGTGCAATCGATGCCGCCCTTGCATCGAGTTTCGCAATCGAGCGATTCGCGACTTACTTTGCGTCCGTGCTGGTGCTATCTGCCGTGCTGCGCACGCTCGTGCGGCGCGAGGCGTTCTGGCTGCTCTTCATCGGCGTCCTGGGTTGTTCGCTGCTACTGCGGCTGCTGTTCGTCGGTCAGGCGCTGACTGTCGACCAGTGCGTCGCGGCTGCAATCGCGGTGCCGCTGGTCGCCTGGCTGAGACGGCACGGCCACCGCAGTGCGCAGACACCACTTTTCATCTGGATCCTCGCCGCACTGCTCGTCGCGGGCACTTCGCCATGGCAATTCAGCGGGCAGGTCCATGCCGTCGACTGGCGACCCTTCGTTGGCCTGCTCGCGGGACAGGACGCGGCCGGCATGACAGGCCTCCTGATTCATGGTTTCCTCTGGATCGGTGCGGTCTGGGTCGGCGCGGGCAGCCGCTTCGGCCTGCGACGCGCCACGCTGCTGCTGCTCGCGACCGGTGTGGCCATCGAATTGGCCCAGTGCTTCCTCGCGGGACGCGTCGCCGACCCGACGCCACTGCTGTTCGTGGCCTACGGTTCGCTGCTCGTGCACGCGGCACGCGCGATTGACGAGCCCCTGCGCCGCGCGTAGCGTCCGCAAGTCGGACATTCCACCCAGGAGTTCATCCATGGCGAAATCGAAGCGAACTGTCCTGCGCAGCCGCGCCGGCAAGAAGCTCTACGCGGTGCGCGACGCGAGCGGCAAGTTCAAGGACATCCAGAGCTACGCTCGCGCCCACGCGGCCGACCTGCGCCGTACCACGGTCGCCGAGGCCGCCGCCAGGACGCCGAAGAAAAAGAAGAAGGCAAAGATCGCCGCCAAGAAATGACCCGCAGGAGGGGCGCGAGCCCGGCCGCGCCCCGCCCACTGAATCTGCGTCGCCCCGGATCCCGAATGGGCATGCCATGAACAGGAACGTCCTTCGCGTCGTCTTCGGTTTCATCTTCGTGACGCTGCTCGCGTATACCTCCTGGGCCAGCTCGCAGCAGGCCGTGTGGGAGTGGCGGGGCCTGCTCGACGGACCCGATCGCTGGTGGACCATCGCCACGCTGATCGATGCCTACTATGGTTTCCTGACGTTCTACGTCTGGGTCTTCTACAAGGAGCAGCGCTGGATACCGCGCATCGGCTGGTTCGTCGCCATCATGCTGCTCGGAAACATGGCGATGGCCGCCTATGTGCTGCTGCAGATCCAGCGGCTTGCGCCCGGACGTCCGACGGCGGATCTGCTGATCACCCGCAATCCCTGAAGGCCTCGAGCATGCGCGCCTTCCTGCAGCGGCGCGTCGTCGCGCCGATTCTGTCGCTGCTGCGCCAGGGCATCACTGCGGACAAGCTGGCGCAGTCGCTGGCCTTCGGCACGGCGATCGGCATCTTCCCGGTGCTCGGTGTGTCGACTCCGCTTCTCACGCTGCTGGCGCTCACGCTGCGGCTCAACCTGCCGGCGATCCAGCTCGTCAACTACCTGGTCTCGCCACTGCAGCTGGCGCTGATCGTCCCGTTCGTCCGGGTTGGCGAGTGGCTGACCGGCGCTCCTCCGCAGCCGCTCACGGTCGCCGCGGGGCTCGAGATCCTCGGGCAAGGCGCGCTGCGTGCGATCGTGGTACTGTGGGAAGCCATCGTTCACGCGGCGATCGGATGGATCGCGATCGGCCCCGTGCTGATCTGGGCGCTCTACCGGATCTTCCGGCCGCTGATGATCAGGGCAGCCGCGCAGGTGGCCAACACGAACCGTTCCGAATCGAGATGAACACGATCGCCGCCGATACGCCCGCTTCCTCGTTCTCGATGCGTCTGCTCGAGCGCGACCTCGCCCCCGACTGGCTGATCCGCCACCGCATACGCGGACTCCTCGCCCAGCGCCTCGCAGAGGAGGACAAGGGTGATCCCGAGCGGCAGCAGGCGCATTTGATGACGCTCGTGCGGCGGCTGCGTGAGAGCCCGATCGCGATCCACACGGCCGAAGCCAACGAGCAGCACTACGAGGTGCCGACCGCGTTCTACCTGCAGGTCCTCGGGCGTCACCTCAAGTACTCGAGCTGCTACTTCGACTCATTCGAGATCGCGAACGCCGCGGCGAATCTCGATGCGGCCGAGGCGAGGATGCTGCAGATGACTTGCGAGCGCGCCCGTCTCGCCGACGGCGAGCGCATCCTCGAGCTTGGCTGCGGCTGGGGTTCGCTGTCGCTCTGGATGGCGGAGCGCTTGCCCAACGCGCGCATCACGGCCGTCTCGAACTCGCGCACGCAGAAGCAGTTCATCGACGCGCGCGCCGCCGAGCGAGGGCTCCGGAACCTCGAGATCGTCACCTGCGACGTCAACCGGCTCGAGTTCCCGCCCGGGACCGCATTCGACCGTGTCGTCTCGGTCGAGATGTTCGAGCACATGCGCAACTACGAGGTGCTCCTCGCGCGTATCGCCTCGTGGATGGCGCCATGCGCGACGCTGTTCGTGCACATCTTCACGCACTCCCGCTTCGCCTATCCGTTCGAGGTTCGGGACGAGTCGGACTGGATGGCGAAGTACTTCTTCACCGGCGGCATCATGCCGAGCGACGATCTGCTGCACTACTTCCAGCGGGACGTGCGCCTGATCGACCACTGGCACGTCGACGGCAGGCACTACCAGCTGACGGCCGAGGCCTGGCTGCAGAACATGGACGCGCGGCGCGAAGCAGTGATGCCGATCCTTGCCGAGACCTATGGTGCGGAACAGTCCCTGCGTTGGTGGGTCTACTGGCGGGTGTTCTTCATGTCCTGTGCGGAGCTCTGGGGCTATGGCGGCGGGCGCGAGTGGCTGGTGTCACACTACCTCTTCGAGAAGCCCTGAGGCTTGGTCGCGCCCGACTCGCCCGCTGACCCGGGCGATTGGCGGCCTCGTCGTCGTGCTGTCCCTCGTGCCAGTTTCGCCGGCGTGGCCTCAGCAGACCGAAACGGCCGCGACGCCGAGCGCCAGCAGCACTGTCGGGACGGCGCCGGCGGATACCGCGGTCGACGCCGAGACACCGACCGACGAACGGCTTGCTGCCTACCGTCAGTTTCGCGCCGCTTTCGACGCGCGCGACTACGCCGGCGCGCGGGTTGCTGCCGAACGCGTGGTCGCTCTGACCGAGGAGCGCTACGGCGCCGACAGCCGCGAGCTCGTCAATCCGCTCTCGAACCTCGGCGCCGTTCACTACCGTCTCGGCGACCATGCCGCAGCCGAGGTCGCGTTCGCGCGCGCCGTCCGCATCGTCGACGGTCAGATCGCCGGGGCCGATCGGGCCCTGATCAGACCGCTGCAGGGCCTCGGTGAAACCTATCTCGCGACGCGTCAGTACGCCGAGAGCG
Source organism: Gammaproteobacteria bacterium (assembly GCA_037444685.1). Classification (GTDB taxonomy): domain Bacteria; phylum Pseudomonadota; class Gammaproteobacteria; order Steroidobacterales; family Steroidobacteraceae; genus UBA964. The sequence goes on along the minus strand of JBBILX010000003.1, from coordinate 364,964 downwards.
CGGTGGCGCTCAAGCGCGCCGTCGACCTGATGCGCAATCTCGACGGCCTGTTCACGGTCGAGCAGCTCGAGACCCTGGACTCGCTGATCGAGGCGTACGTGGCGCTGGATCGCCTGCAGGATGCCGAGAAGGAGAGTCAGTATGCGTTCCGGGTCGCCGAATCGGCCTGGGGACGCAACGACCTGCGCCTGCTCGATCCTCTGGACCGGCTCGCCCGCTGGTACGAACGCGTCGGCCGCTACACGACCGCGCGTGGCCTGCATGCGCGCGCGCTGCAGCTTGCCGAGAACCAGGCCGGTCGCGGCAGCGTCCTCACCGTTGCCGCGCTGCGCGGTCTGGCCCGCACCTACTACCTGGAGTTCCTCTACGGGCCGGAGGATCCGGAAGCCGCGAGCAACGATCCGCTCGCCCCGGTGGCACCAAGCAGCGAGGGTCGGCTCAACCCGGACGGGGAGCGCGCTCTGCGCCTCGCGCTCGACGCGCTGGCGCGGCAGCGTCCGCCCGACACCGCGGCGCGCGCCGCGACGCTGATCGAGCTTGGCGACTGGTATCTGATAGGTGGCGCCACCAGCCGTGCCCATGAAGCCTATCGTCAGGGCTGGACCGAGGCCACCGCGGCCGGCGCCGACGCGCTGACGCCGCTGACGACGCCGCGTCGCCTCGCCTACCGTCCGCCCAGTATCTCGGTGAGTCGCGCCTCGCCGAGCCGGCCCGAGGACCTCGAGGAGCGGTTCGTCGAAGTCCGTTTCACCGTCGGGGTCGACGGACGCGTTTCCGGCGTCGAGACCGTTGCGACCGACGCTCCACCCGCAGCCGAGCGCGCTGTCGCCTTCGCGGTCCGCAAGGCACGCTACGCGCCCCGGCTCGCGAACGGCGAGCCGGTGGAGACGACCGGCGTCCTGCTGCGTGAGCGCGTGCTCGTCAAGCGCGCGAACGCCGCGCCGGCGGATCCGGCACCCGCCGCGCAGTCCGCGGGATCAACGTGAGACGACGGGCGGCGGCGGCCGACGCGGCTCGCGAACCGGGACGGCCTCGACGACGAATTGCGTGGCAGCGCTGCCCGCTGCCGGTGTGGCGCCAACCAGCGCTTCGCCGCGCGCGAGTCGCTGCGCGACCTGCTGCGCCGGGAACTGCGTCAGGAACTTCGCCGTCGCATCGCGCATCGCGTTGCGCGTCGCGATCGCGAGCGGCTCGCCGCTGCTGAGCCCGCCGCCCGGCCCGCTGCCATAGCCGGTCAGCGTGAATGAGTCGACCGGCGCGCCGTCGGGAGCGAACAGGTTGATCCGGTAACGGATCGTTACGGCCACATACTCGCCGCCGGTATCACGCGTCGTCGCGAACGAGTACTGGTCGATAAGCGGCTCGAAGATCGCGCTCAAGCCCGACGCGGCACGCGCAGATTCGAGGTCGGGAAACTCTACGACCTCGCGAAAACCCGCCCGGTACAGGGCGCGCATGTGCTCGGCGTGGCCCGGACCGAGCGCGATGTTCCACGAGACGCCGCCGCGCGTTTCGCTGTGCGCGTAGTTGCGCATTTCGCCACCGATCACGATTCCGACCTTGACCGGTGCGGCGACGACCAGCGCCCTCGGGATCGCCGGCACGGGCGCGATCTTTACACCGCCGCAACCGGCGAGCAGGAGCACGGCCCAGGACGCGAGCGCGCCTGGCCATGCGGAGCGGCCGGCCGCCCAGGCGCTCATCGGTTGCGTCCCACGCAGCGACGCTGGCCGAAGACCTCGACGTACGCGGTGCAGGCCTGCACGTTGGTCAGACCAACGAACGTGCCGTCGTTCTGGTCGCACATGGCGCGCATTAGGGCCGAAAACCGGATGTTTGTAAACGGCGTCATGCCGCCGCCGTACGGGAAGCCGATCGCATGGATGCGCACGCGCCGCTGGCCCGTCTCGTCGCGCGGATTCACCTTCGCGACCGCATCGAGCGCGCGCTGCAATGACTCGCCCGTGAACTCGTCGCCGAGCACGTAGATGCTGATGCGACGATCCGCCGACCAGTAGTTGCGGATCGCGATCTCGATCCCGTCGGCGGGGTTGGAGTCGCTGAATGCGCGCCAATCGCGCATGCGGTCGACGATCTGCTGGCGCAGCCGGGGACTGTCCTCGAGCCAGCGGCCGCGGCTGCCCGCGAACATCTCGCGGCCGTTGTCGTCGACGATCTGCACGCCCTTCAGGCGCGGGTAGATGTTGAGGATCTCCTGCATGACCTCGACGGCGGTGTCCCAGTGATTGCCCTGCATGCTGCCCGAGGTGTCGATCAGGAAGATGACGTACTCGCTGTCGACCGGAATGCCGCCAACCGCCTCGGTCGGCAGACGCCGACGCGCACGCGCCATGGCGCTCGCCTCCGCGTTGCGGGCCTCGAGTTCCCGATAGGCCGACAGCAACTCCTTCTCGATGATGTTGCTGACGGCCGCCTCCTGCCGTGAGGCCTCGAACTGCCCCTGGATCCTCGACAACTCGGCGCTGACGCGGGCGAGGTTGAGCCGCTCGCGCTGCAGTGTCTCGATCCGTCCCTGCATCTCGCGCTGCAACTGCTCGGTCTCGCCGCGGATCTCGGCGAGTTCCTCCTGCAGTCGCTTGACCAGGCCGGAAAGGTCCTGCCGCGATCTCTCGAGCTGGATCGGCTGACCGAGTTCCGAGAGCACGAGCAGCAGGATGATCGCGCCGAAGCCGCAGGAGATCACGTCGAGGAACGACAGCGAGAACACCTCCGTGTCGCGGCGCCGGAGTTTCACGGCCAATCCTTCGACGGCATCAAGAAAGCGCCACCCGTGTCCCGCGCGAACATCCAGTAGCGATGCGATGCGGGCAGGTCGCCGCGCAGCGGCAGCAGCACGACGTCGACAGGAATGTCCCGACCCATCATCCGGACGGCCTCGTCGAACAGGCGCGCGCGACCATCGACATCGATGAATCGTCGCAGAGCGGGTGGCGTGGCGCCCTGGGTTGGCATGCCGTCCGTCACGAGAACGATCTGGTCCGGGCGCGGCGACATCTGCCGCGCGGCGCGCAGCGCGTTGATGAGGCTCGTGCCGTCCATCGGCGTCAACTGATCGAGCGCCCGCAACATGCGATCTAGCTGCGCTTCGTCCCCCGCGTCGAGCCACTGCCCGCCAGTCTCAGGACTCAGCGGGACGGCCGAGGTGTTGTAAGCGTAGACCTGGTAGAGCGTCGTCTTCGGGAGTTGACTCAGCAACCAGGTGACGATCTCCGTCGCGCGACGCCATTTCTGTGCCGCGCGTCGACGTGCCTCGGGGGTGTTGCGCAGACGGATGATCTCGACGAGGTCGTCAGAGACCATGCTGGCCGATCGGTCGACGAGCACGAGCACGCGCCGCCCCCTGATGACCAGCCCCGTGATGTAGCGCTGCTCCGCCCGCGCGCGCGCCGTGCCGGCGAATTCGCCGCGGGGCATGGGCTGCTGGGCACTGGCCTCGAGCCGCCGCGTCGATTCCTCGAGCGCCTTGACGTCGGCCTTGAGCTTCTCGATGCGTTCGCGCCGCGCGAGCGTCTCGGCCTCGTCGCGCGCGCCATCGCGCGGCTGCCGCAGTTCCTCGATGAGCTGCCTCGCGCGTGAACGGGCACTGGCGGTCTCGCTCTCGGTCCGCTCGAGCGTATTGCGCAGCGCGACAAGGTTCTTCGTGCCCTGCTCGACCTCTTCCTCGAGACGTTTGACCTCGGCCGTCAGGTCGTCGGTCTCGCGGATGCGCTCGAGGCCGCTCTGCGCACTGATGATGGTGTAGAAGAGAATGACGGCGCCGAAGCCGCAGCTGATCACGTCGAGGAACGACATCGAGAACACCTCGGCGTTGCGACGACGACGGGCCATGCCGGGTTCTCAACCCGACTGGGCGGTGGCGTCCGCGCCGACTGCGATCAGCGCAAACTCGATGCCTGGGTCACCGATGCGCAGCGAATCGCCGGCGCGCAGCCGCACGCGTCCCGCGACGCGTTCGCCGTTGACCCAGCTGCCGTGGCGGCTGTGGTCGACGAGCACGATCTCGCCGCCCTCCTCGCGCAGCGTGCAGTGCAGCCGCGACAGGCCCGCCATCCCGTCGGGCAGGGCGATCCCGCGAGCATCGGGAGCGCGGCCGATCTCGAGCGGTGCTCCGCCGCGCAGCGCCCAGGCGCGTCCCGCGTGCAACAGGTGCGTGGGCGCCTGCCCCTGCGCGGCACCGAGGCGGCGCGCGTCGTCGGCGAGCGCGCGCAGCGGCTCGGCGAAAATCGGAACGCGGCGGGTCAGGCGAACCGGGGCTTCGCCCGCGGGCCGGCCACCGCCCCCGGTCGTGTCGAGCACGGCAGCAGCGCGTGCCGCAAAGCCCTCGGGCAGGACGTGCAGCTCGCAGTCGCGCAGCTCCTCGAGATGCTCGACGGCCCCGGGCCAGCGCGCCAGCCACTCGGCGATGACGACGTCGACGGACGCTCCGGCTGGCCGCAGCTCGTGCGCAAACGCCAGCAATTCGCGCAGGATCGGCGCGGACCGTGCCGCGAACTGGTCGCGCGACAGCTCGACTTCGAGCCTCCAGCCCGGTCGTTCGAGCACGACGCGCGCGCGACCGGTGCGCGTCGCAGCCACGGTCGCCTCGGGGAGGAGCTCGTAGACCGCCTGCTCGGTCGCACCGTCGTGCAGCGGATCGAAGCGGTGGCGCAGCACCATGGCCTCGCTGACGAGCTGCAGCGCGCCGTCGAGCAGCGCCACCGCACCGTTGCCCGCCCGCCAGCGCACCGCCGCACGACGGCAGACGCCGTCGCCCGCGCGCACGGCTGCGACGGCGAGATGATGCAGTCCGACGTCGAGCACGAGCGAGTCGCGGTCCAGCCCGAGCGCCGCGCAGCGCAGCGCCGCCGAGTCGACCAGCCGCGTGACGGCAAGGCCGGCACCCTGCAGCGCAGCGAGCACGTAACCGAGCGCTTCGGCATCAAAGTGCGGGGGCACGGCCACGAGCGCTGGTGCGCCGCCCGCGGATGCGCCGAGGCGCGCCAGCAGCTCGGCGCGCGCGAGCATCACAGCACTGTGCAGCGATTCGTGCGCGGCGAGCTGCAGCCAATGTCGTGTCGACACCTCGCGCGGACGACGGCGGACCTCGTCGGCGGCCGCTGCCCCGACCGCCCGCTCGCCGGGCGTCGCACGGATCACCGACGGCGCGATCACCGGCGCAGCCTCGCCTTCGCGCTGGATCGCGAGCGCGGCGTCGTCGAGATCGATCGCGATGCTGCCCATGGCGGTGCGTTCAGCGGGCCTGCAGGTTGCGGATCACGCGCTGGTCGAGGTAGGTCTCGGCGTCGAGCACGAGCCGTTCCTGAAGCTGTTGCAGCTGCTGCAGCAGGAACATCAGCAGGATCGACAGCAGCAGGGCGATCAGCGTCGAATTGAAAGCGACACCAAGGCCTTCGGTGACGCCCGAAATATCGCCGCCGACCGCCTTGTGCGCCTGCGAGAGCGCGTTGCCGATGCCGCGCACGGTGCCGATGAAACCGATCGCCGGGATGGCCCAGGCGATGTAGCGCAGCATCGACAGCTCTGAGTCGAGCCGTTCGGCCTCGGACTGGCAGATCCCGTGTGCCACCGCGCCGGCATCCTGCACGTTGCGCGTCGCGCCGAAGCGCGCCAGCGCCGCGAGCAGTGCCCGCGGCACGAGCAGGTTGCGCGTCTCGGCGGGCAGGGATTCGAGCTGGCGCGCGTACTCACGCGTATCCTCGGGCAGGATGCGCGTGCCCTCGGCGAGCTGCAGCAGGCCCGCATCGAGCATCGCGCGCTCGCGACGATGCGCGAGCGCCTTGTAGCCGAGGATCGCCAGCGCCCAGAGCATCAGCACGATCGTCGCTTCCTGCTCGTAGTCCTTGATGATCACGTAAGGCGAGCGTTCGGCGACGTAATTGGGCTCGGCCGCCATCCGCGCGCGCTGCTCTGCGAGGATCGTCTCGGCGGTCGGCCGGATGTGCAGGACGTACAGCGAATGCACGAGTAAGGTCGCGAGCAGCAGCGAGACGATGCTGAAGACGAATTCGTTGGGCAGTCTGCGGTTCATATGTCCACCGGGAAAGTCAGATTGTTGTCTGCCGACTCGCGCAACTCGGGTGGCTCTTCGGCCGCGGGCGGCGCCGGTGGTGCCGTGCGCCCGCCGTCGCCGGGCAGCGCATCGCCCTCGGGACCTGCTTCCTCGTCGGAGGCCGGACCCTGCGGAGGAGCCGACGCGGGTGCGGGCGCCGAGGTCGGGTCTTGCGCAATCGCGCGTAGCGACCAGGCGGTGGCGAGGGTCAGCGTCGCCGAGAGCAGTCCCGTGGCGGCAATGAGCCGCCAGGTACGCCGGTTCGCATCGCGTCCTCTGCGTTCATTCTGCATAGCGAGCCACCCTGAAGCCGATCCAGTCCGCCGGCGCATCGGCGCCGTCCCGCCAGGCGAGCCGCAGTTCGCTGAACACCGCGGTACGCCAGTGGCTGCCCTTGATCACGTGTCGGCTCGAACCGACGTCGGGACCGAAGGGATCCGTGGCCGGCGTCGGCGGCGGTGCCGAGCTGTAGGCATCGTGCACCCACTCGGCGACGTTGCCGGTCAGGTCGTGGAAACCGCCCGCGCTGGCCGGATACTTCGCGACAGGAGCGACGACCAGATGCTCGTCGACGTAGCCGTCGAGCACCGCGGGCAGCGACGTGGCCGACTCGCCGCCTGCGAGATTCGCGTAACCCGCCGGTACCGGCAGCGCATCACCCCAGCCGTAGCGCCGCAGCGCGCCGTCGGTCAGCCGTGCCGCGTACTCCCACTCGGCCTCGCTCGGCAGCCGGTACCCGGTGCCGACCGGCTGGCGCAGCACCCAGCGGTTGTCGCGCCGCTCATAGGCAGGTGGCAGACCCTCCTGCTCGGAGAGCCAGTTGCAGAACGCGACCGCGTCGTCCCAGCCGACATTCGTGACGGCCTGCGCATCGAGATCGATCGAGCGCCCGTATGCGGCACCGGAGGCGTGGTTCGCGCGGAAGCGGCGGTACTCGGCGTTGCTGATCTCGCGCACGCCGAGATAGAAAGGCCGGCTCAGCGTGACGCGGCGCGCGGTCTCGTTCGGTCTGCGTCCCTGCTCGCGTCGCTCGCTGCCCAACGTGAACACGCCGGGCGGCACGAGCCGCAGTGCAATGCCCGTGCTGCCCGTCACCGCGGCCGCGGGCGGCCGCCAGCCGGCGGGCCGCCCCGCTGGCAGCAAGGAATACTCGACGGTTCGCGCGAAGCCCGCGGTCAGATCGACTTCGGCGACGAACGGTTGCAGGCCGGCACGGCGCACCTCGATGCGCTGCCGCGTGGCCAGCACGTCGAGCGTCGCGGGCGTGCGGCCGCGCGCGACGCCGTCGATCAGCAGCTCCGCATCGGCAGGCTCGCCGCGCACGGTCAACGCCACGAGGATGGGCTCGAGTCGCGCCTCGAGCGCCAGCGTCGCGCCCGCCCCGGCAGTCACCCGCCGCTGCCAGGTCCGGTAGCCGGCGCGTGTGACCAGCAGATCGTACTCCGCGCCGGCAGGCAGGGCGAGTGTCAGGGGCGTGCGGCCGCGGAACTCGCCGGCGACCGTGACCTCCGCACCAGCCGGCACCGAGCGCAGCGCGAGCCGTGCATCCGGCGCGCCGAGTTCCACCGGGCCGATCTCGACCGTCTCATCGGCGCGCACGAGCACGCTCGACTCCCAGTCGCGGGCACCGTCGGCGCTGATGCGCAGCCGGTGCACACCGGCGGGCAGCTCGATGCGCGCCGGCAGGGCGATAGGTTCGGCCCCGTCGACGCTGAGCCGCGCGTCGGGAACACGCGCCGACACGGCGAGCGTGCCCCAGGCCTTCTGCAGCGTGACCGTCAGCGTCTGCCGTACGCCACCGCCCTGCACCTCGACGACCTCGACGCGGTCGAGATGCCGCGGTGAGCGCAAGGTCAGCGTCCGCGTGCCGGCCGGAACCTCGATTTCCCCGGGGACTTCGCCGGCCGGCGCGCCATCCACCGTCACGCGGGCGCGCACGCCACCGGTGTCGATGGCGAGCCGGCCGGGGAGCTTCGCGAGCTGCAGCACCAGCCGCGGTGGCGGCTGAGCACCCTCGGCTGCCAGCACGTCGACCTCGCGCTCGAGCGGCACGTAACCCTCGCTCCGGGCCACCACCCGATGGCGACCCGGCAGCGCGAACAATGCCTCGTCACCGGCCCAGGCCAGCAGGCCAACGACGCCGACGTCGGCATCGGCAGGCTCGACCGTCAGCGGTACGCGCTCTATGCGCGCAAGCAGCAGCAGCGCGGCGGCGACCAGTACGCCGAGCAGTGCGCAGCCCGACCAGAGCAGGAGCCTCGAGCGGCCCGGCGCGAGCCGTGGCGCGCTGACCGGCTCGCGCCGTGCCGGGTCGGTTAGCAACGTCGCGACGACCTCGATCTCGCCGGGGGCATCGTCCTCATCACCGACGCGCGGCGGCGCCAGTGGCGCGATCGTCGGGTTGCCCGCAAGGTGGCGAAGCTCGATCACGAGCTGCGGCGCGGCGGCGCCTGCCGCCGATGCAGCGGCCACCACCACGCGTGCGTCGCCGACCGCGAGCACGTCACCGACCCGCAGCGCGCGAGCCGCCACCGCCGCGCCACGCGCGATCCAGTGCTCGCCATCCCAGTCCAGCGTCAGCTCGTCCTCGGGCTGCGCGTCGGGCACGACCACGGCTGCACCGACGGGCCCGATGCGCAGCGGCGCCTCGACGCTTCGCGCGCCGAGCGGCTCGCGGACGTCGATGCGGGCGCGACTCCTGACCCGCGGCGCTGCCGTCGTGTCGTTCATGCCTCTGAGACCCGCAGCTACTGGATCGGTTCGGTGCAGCGCAGTTCGATGATCTGCGCCTCCGAACCGGGAGCCAACGTCACCTCGCGCCGAATGTCGCGGTAGCCATTGCGGCTGCCGACGAGCGTGTAACGGCCGGGTCGCAGATCGAGTTCGCGCCGTGCGAAGCGGCCGAAGTCGCCTACCCTCAGGATGCTCACGTGGGTTTCGCCATCCGACTCGAGCACGAGCCGCACGGGCCGGTCGTACTCGGGCAACAGCCGCTCGAGCCGCGAGACCTGGGAGCGCAGCACCGGGCCCGCGTCGGTGACCGAGCGCGCCTGCGCGAGCAGCCGGTCCGCCTCGGCCCTGACCTCGGGTGCGGCGAGGCGCGCTGGCTGATCGATCAGCGTCTGCAGCGCCGTGGCGAGTCGGGCGCGCGGCGCGACGCGCTCGCGACCGACTCGCGCGAACTCCAGCGACCGATCGGTGCGCAGCAGTCGCTCGTACTCGGCCAGCGCGTCGGCCCAGCGTTCGGCCGCCTCGAGGCCCTCGGTGCGCGCCTTGACGGCGGTCAGGTCGCGCGCGGCGAGCGCCGACTGCAGCTCGGCAAGGGCTGCGGCCACTTCCGGAGCGTCCGGCCGCAGCCTGCGCGCGCGTTCCAAGCCGCCGCGCGCGGCGTCGAGTCGACCCGCGCGCAGGGCCGCGAGCGCGTCACCCAGCGCGCGTGCGTAGGCGTCGTTGCCGGCTGCCCGGCGAGCCTGCTCGAGACCGGCGCGGGCCGCGGCGTTCTGCGGCTCCGCGCGCAGCACGCGCTCGTAAAGGTCGATGGCACGCCCAAGATCGCGGGCCGCGGCGGCGTTGTCGGCCTCCGCCAGCACCGGCAGCCACCGATCGATGCCGCCCGCGCGCTGCAGGCCCGCCTGCGCCGAGGCATTGCCGGGCTCGATGCGCAGCGCCAGCTCGAAAGCCTGCCGCGCCGCCGCCGCCTGACCGGCTTCGAGCGCACGTTCGCCGGCCGCGAGCTGGGCCGCGAGCGCGGCGGCCGCGTCGGCGGCGACGCGCTCGAGTCGCCTTACCGCCGTGGTCGCACGATCGCGCGCGAGTTCGAGTTGTCCGGCCCGGCGCGCCGCCTGCGCATCGGCGCCGAGCGCCTTGGCGGCAGCGAACAGCGGCCCACCCCAGATGGCCGCACCGCGCTGCTCGAGCTCAGCGAGCTTTGCCGCGAAACGCTGCTCGATCGCATCGAGTTCGCGCTGCTGCGCCGCGAGCGCCTCGGCGGCGGCACGCGCGTCCGGGCGTGGCGAACTCGTCGCGCCGGACGACTCGGCGCCCGGTGCCGCCGGCGCACCCGGCGGTGGAGCCCAGCGCGGCAGCCAGACGAAGACCGCCAACAGTGCGGCGCCCAGCACGGCGATCGCCAGCCAGGCGTTGGCCCGGCGCGCGCGCGAGGGCGCAGGGACCATGCGGTCGGCCGCTTCACCACTCGCGTCCGTCGCCGCCGCGGAGGTCGCGAGCGGCGCGATCGGTGCCGCATCGAGTTCGGTATCGCGATCGAGCGCGGCAACGTCGGCGGCGCCATCCTCGAACGTCGTCGACGGTTCGGCGCGGTCGCGGGTTGCCGCATGGGGTGGCTCGCCGAGCGTATCGCGGAGCGCGAGTTCGAATTCCTCGCGAACTGCCGCCATGGTCGGTGGCCGATCCGCCGGTTCGCGTGCGAGCATGCGCATGATCAGCGCGGCGAGACGCGGCGGCACGGGATGGATCGGCAGCAGGGGGGGCACCGGCTGCTCGAGCACGAGACGTGGATCGGCCTGCGGGTAGAACGGCGGATATCCCGACAGCAGTTCGTATGCGAGCGAGCCGAGACCCCAGATGTCGTCGGCGGGACTCGGCGCCGCACCGGCGATCTGCTGCGGACTCATGCTGAACGGCGACCCGCCGGCGACCGGCTCGGCGCCGAGCGCGGCGACCCCGAAGTCGCCGACGACCACGTGACCCTCGGCATCGAACAGCACGTTGCTCGGCTTGAGATCGCGATGGACGACACCCTGCTGGTGCGCATGCTCGAGGGCGTCGGCGACCTCGATCAGCGCCGGCAGGATGCGCGTGTACGGTTCGCCACGGAGCCTGCGCAAGTCGCCCGATGCGAGCGTCATCGGCAGCACTGTCGCCTGTTCGTCGCGCAGTGGCTCGCCGACTTCGACGATCCGCGGATGCGACAGCCGCTGCGACACCGCGTGCTCGCGACGCAGCGCTTCCCAGGCCGGCGCGGAGCGCGCGACGGACGGATGCAGCACCTTGAGGGCGATCTCGGACTCGGTGCGCTCGTCGAGCGCACGCCAGACCTCGCCGTTTCCGCCCGAACCGAGGCGCGCGATCAGCGTGAAACGCCCGCAGAGCCGCGTGCCTGCCTCGAGCGTGCCCATCTCCGTGGCCGGCTTCAGGGTGCCGGCACGGACGGCACCGTCGCGGCGGCGCCGGTTTCCTCGGCCCAGATCTGCGCGAGCAGCCGACGCCACTCGCGGTACTGTTCCTCGGCCGTGCCGGTGAGCTTGAGCGTGCGGCCCTCGAGATCGACGACCTGGGGCGCCACCTCGCCCTCGAGACTGCTCGCCAACTGCCGTACGTCCTGCGCTGCCACCTTCGCATCCGCGTATTTCTTGATGCCGGAGAGCACGGCGGCGACACCACCGACCGAACCCGCCGTGCGCGCGGCGCTCTCGATCCGCCGGCAGTTGTAGTCGTCCGCGGCGCACTGGCCTGGCACGAAAATGCTGGCGAGCACCGCCGCGGCACCGAGCACGGTGCGCGTGCGTGCCTGACTGCGCAGCTTCTCCTCTTTCTCGATGGCGTCGTAGCTCGCGCGCCGCCAGCCACCGTAGGAGTCGGCGAGCTTCTCCGCGAAGTTGCCGTTGTAGCCATCGACGGTGTCGATCACGGCGACGTCCCGCTCGCGGATCTTCTCGATGCGCTGCATCGCGGGATCCCCGGCCGCAGGCAGCCGCGCCGGTCGTGTGATGCCGGCCGCATCGGCGACGAGATACCCGCGGAAAGCCTCCGGGGCGAGATCCTGCGCGAAGCGCAGCATCGTGACGCGACGGACGTCGCGACGGTCCGCAGCCGCAAGACGGTCGCGTGCGGCGACGAGGTCGTTGGCGATGGCCGAATAGACGTTCTGGAACGGATCCCGGGCCCGCAGGGCCGCGTCGCTCTTGTAGGAGCCCGTGTCGGCGGGACCCGCGTAGCGTTTGCGATCGATCCAGCGGCGACCCATCGAGTCGACGGCGCTGATCTCGAGCTCGAGCTCGGTGCCGGTCGACTCGACGATGCGCCCCGAGACGAGCACGTCGACGAACTGCACCGAGGCTGGCACGACGCGCACCGGCCCCCACTGCCCACTCGCCTCCAGCGTTGCACGCAGCTTCGCCGGCAGCAGACGCGACTCGGCGCGACGCACGTCCGGGTAGATGCGACGCTTGTCGAGCGCTTCCTGGTCGTCGGCCAGTTCGGTGGGAATGCCGGGGTCGAACTCCCGGATCGCCACGTCGAGCAGCTCCTCTTCGGGAATCTGCTGCGTTGCCTGCACGGCGTTGAGCTTGGGCAGCGGCCGTGTCTCCTTGACCATGCAGCCGCCGAGCAGCAACACGGCGGCGAGCAGAGGCAGTCGGCGAACGATGGCTGGCGATGCAATCATGCGTGGTCCCGTCGGCGCCATGGCGCGCCTGCGCTTCACGACTTGCGCTGGCCGTTGCGCTTGTATTCCTCGTATTCCTTCCAGAGCTTCTCCTTGAGCTCCGGGTCGGTCTCCTGCTCGGCGGCGCGGCGCAGCCGCCGCGCGACGATGTCGTCGTCGTCCCCGGAAGGGATGCCGCGGTTCGGCGCTCCGCCGCCGCTTCCCGCGCTGGTGTCCACGCCGCGCTCGGCGGTGCCCTGCGTGGCGGCGCCCTGCTGCGCCGTCGGCGCGTTCTCGGAGCGCAGGTCGCCGGCGCGCGCGCTGCGGATCGCGTCCGATCCGGCGTCGCCCTCGGCACTCGCCGAGCCGGCTCCGGTCGCCGCGCGCGAGTCGCGCTCCTGCGCCACGCGTTCCTGTTCCGAGCGCAGCGTCGCGTCGAATGCGCCGAGGCTCTCGTCGAGCCGCCGCTGCAGCACGTCGCGCCGCTCATCGGCCGTGGTCGCGGAAGCATCGCCGCCCGCGGAGCCGGCGCCGCTGCTGCCGGCGCCGCGCTCGTCGGCAGCGCCGGTGCCCGCGCTGCTGCCGGCCGAACCCCCCGCGGCACCCGGGGCACTGCCGGCACCGGATTCGGGCAGGCTCGCACCGGCAGAGCCGGTGCTCGGTACGCCGGCGCCGGGCTGGCCGCCGCCCGGCAGCCCTGCGCCCGGCAAAGTAACGCCGCCGCTGACGCCGCCGGTAGAACCGTCACTGCTGCCCGAGCTGCTGCCGGCGCCACCGCCCGACGTCGTCGCGCAGGCCGACAGTCCGGCCAACAGACCGGCGAGCAGGAGGGTTCGCGTGGGACTCGACATCATGACTGTGAATCGTTGCCCTGGAAGAAACTGCGCAACTGATCGGCCATGCGGTCGCAGGCCGCGCCCTGCACGCGGGCGATGAACGGCAGCGGCACCACGGCCCCGACGATGGCCGATGTGCCCGTCACGCTCGTACCGACCGAGCCGGCGGACTTGGCCTGCTGGATGTCCCAGATGGTCGCCTCGTAGGCCGATTCCTTCTCCCACCAGCCGAAGCCGATGCAGCCGGCCGCGCCCGGAGCCGCGCCACAGGCGAGACTGCCGCCGCCGTCGGTCTTGCGCGTCGCACCGTCGAGCCAGACGATGTAGCGGACACCGGTGGCCGCGACGGCCTCACTGACTCCCGGTTGCTGCAGCACGGTGGTCACGGCCTCGGCGCGGGTCGGCGCCGTGCCGGGCTCGAACCACGGAAACAGCCGGTCGACGAACTCGTCATTGGGTTGGACCCGCAGCCCCCGCCGGCCCGCCGCCAGCGACTTGCCGACGCAATCCATGAACTCGTCCTCGGCACTGGCGCCCTCGATCTGTGGCTTGGCGAGGATCACGACGGCCTCGTCGGCCGCGATCTTCGTCTGCAGCTCGCGAGACTCCTCGATCTTGGCCGTCATGCAGCCGCTCAGCGTCGCGCCCACGACGAGGACGGCGAGCGCCGCGCGATGGCGGTCGGGCGTGGCCGGCATATCGGTCTCCGCTGGCTTGGGCCAGAAGTATGCCACTCCCGACTATTGACCGCGTAGCGCCGGCTCGAGTTCCGCCGTCAGCGGACTCCTCGCCGAAGGTGCCGCCGCTACGGAAGCCGGCCGGCCGCGAGCAGGCGGTGCATCAGTACGGTCGTCGGCACCCAGACGACGAGGTCGTCGAAGCCCGCCGTCGGCGTCTCGGCGACGAAGACTTCGTCGCCATCCGTGTTCTCGAGTTCGTTCGCATCGGTGCCGGGCGGGGCAGGCGCACCGCTCGGACCGCGGCTGCCGGCGGCGTTGCGGCCGTGCGAAACCACGACAGCCGGAGCGGCCGTCGCCAGCACCACGCCGGCACCGTTGCGCAGCACGTTGTCGCCAACGCTGGCGAGCGTGAAGGCTGGCGCCACGGCGGCAAGACCAGGTGTGACGCGATAGCTGAAACGGCGTCCCCAGGCATCCGCTTCCGGCAGACCGAGGGTGGCCCAAGGCAGCACACCCGAGCTGCCACCCGCGCAACCCGTGGGCGTGGGCGGCCGCTCGATCCCGGCTCCCGGTACATCACTGGGCGTGCCAGGTTCGGCAGGGCATGGCAGCCTGAGCTGTTGCACCGCAAAGGCCGTCAACGCATCACGGATCTCGGCGAGCTGCCGCTCGGTGCGTTCCTCGCGCTGACGCTGCTGCAAGGTGGCGAGCGAGCTCAGCAGGCCGCCGAGCAACAGGCCGACGATGACGAGCGCGACTGCCATCTCGAGCAGCGAAAAGCCCGACAGACGGTAGCCGATTCGAGCAAACGAACGGTTCATGGGCAGACCCCGGCCAGCGCCGCGGCGTCGAGCGTCAGCGTCAACGAGATGTCGTCGGGATCGAGATAATCGGCGGCGTCGAGATGGCCGCCGCAGACCACGCGTCCTACCATCGCGGCACGCGCTTGGCCCGGGCGCGCCGCGCCCGGCGCGATCACGCGTACGGTCGTGCCCAGACGTTCGATCCAGAGACAGGTGCCCGACGCATCGCGCAGTGGCGGCAGGTTCAGCGTGCGCCATGGCAGCCAGCCGCGGCTCATACCGGGACAGACCGGCGCCGCGATCCCTTCCTGCGCGGAGCCGTCGGGACAGACGAGCAGTGAGTCGAGCGCAGCGAGCGGATCGAGACAGTGGCGCCGTTGGGCATCCCCGAGCAAGGCCTCGCGAGCAAGCGCGAGACTGCGCTGCTGCGCGATCGTCGGTGCCGCAGTGGCCGTGACGGGCTGCCGGGCGGCGAGCACCGCGCCGGCGACGAGCGCCACCAGCACGGCGATCAGCGCCAGCAGCACCGCGCCCTGCTGCCGCTGCCTCATGGCGCCACCTCGTCGCCGACGCGCACGAATCGTTCGCGTCCGTCGCGCGCGATCAGCCGCACGCCATTGCTCGCGACCCGCAGCCGGTAGCCGCCGAAGCGCCCACCATCGACGAGGCGGTGGCCGTCGATCCAGGCCGCCGCGTGCGCGCCTGAGGCGAGCGCGACACCCTCGAGCCGGCCGTGTCCGCCCGCCGCGGCACCAGGCGCGGCGCCCGCGGTCGGAGGGGCAAAACCCGCTTCGCCGGTGGTGTCGGGCGTCGGCGCGGCGGGAAGTCTGGCGTTGACGCTGCGCCCGGCGTCGAGCTGCGCGCGTCGCGTCGTCTCGATCGCCGCGCGTTCGGCGGGGGAATAGAACACCCGTGCCGACGTCGCGGCCACCGGTGGCGCGACGGCGACGGCGCAACCGAGCCATACCATCGGCCACCACGGCGATTGGCGACAGCCGGTCATGGTATCGCCTCCGCGGTGCCATCCGAATCGATCAGCAGCGCGAGCCGCCGCAACCGGCAGTCGCTGTCGAGTCCAATGCCGTCGGCGCGTCGCTCAATCTTGCAGGACTCGAGCCGCACCAGCCCCATGCCGGCCTCCCGCGCGGCAGCCGTCACCGCCAGCAGCTCCTGTTCGTGCAGCCCCTGGACCTTGAGCGTCAGCTCGGTCTGCTGCACCGTCACCGGACCCGTGCCGTGCGCGTCGAACCAGGCTTGCAGCGCGGAGGGCGGCGGCAGCGCACGCTCGGCGCCGACCTCGATCGCGTAGCCGAGCGGCCGCAACGAGGCCACGCTGGCCGTCACCTTCTCGGCCCAGTCGACGCGTCGCGCCGGCTGCGTCAGTCCCGCGCGACGCCAGGCAAGCACGCGCGCCGCGCGCGCGTCGCGCGCGGGTCCCAGGGCGCGTAACGCCTGCGCCTGCGCGCGGGCCTGCTGCACCGCGAACGACTCGGCCTCGCGCGCAGCAGTCGCGTCGGCCAGCCGCCATGCCGCAAGTGCGACCAGCGCGCCACTGCCAAGCAGCGCCGCGACGAGCAGCCAGGCCGCGGGCCACAACCTGGCGCGATGCGCCGAGCCCAGCACGGCACGCATCGCCGCGCTCACACCGCACCCCCGCGCCGCAGGCACGCGCTCCATGTCGAGGCGACCTCTGACGCATCGGCGCCGGCAGCCACGACGAGCGGATCGGCGGTGCCGAGCCGACGCAGCGCCGCCTCGGGTTGCCATGCGCCGAGCTGCATCGCTGCCTCGCGCACGAAGCCCAGTGCGACTTCCCGCCGCCGGACTCCAATCCGTGGGGCCAGCGTGAAGTCGATCTGCATCGTGGCGACGCTGGATGCCTGCCGCAGGCACTCGCTTCCGGACGGCGCGTCGGGTGCTGGCAACGCGTCGCTCGCGGGTGCGACTTGCGCCGCTTCGGATCCCGCCGTCGGATCACCGGCGCGCAGCTCGATCGCCATGATCTGCAGATCCGTGACCGCACCGAAGGCGCGCGCGGCCGCTTCGAACGCATCGGCGAGATCTGGCGCACCCTCCTCGAGTCGAGCGGCGGCTTCGGGCAGGACCTGCCATTCGGTGAGCGTCAGACCCTGCCGCGCGAGTTCGCCCTCGAGCGCCAGCCGCTCACGGTCATGGACCTCGCGCTCGGCGGCGAACGCCTGCGCGCTGCGCGTGGCGACCGCTGCGCCGTACGAGAGCCAGCCGGCCGCGACTGACGCGAACAGCACGACGGCCGCGGCGGCCCAGCGGGCCGCGCTCTGCAGGCGCCGCGCAATCCAGCCGGCCCGCAACGCGTCGGGCGCGAGCTGGGGCCCGGACGGTCGGCCCGCCGCGAGGGCCAGCAGCGCCGGGAAACCATGACGATGGGGATCCGGCAGTCCGCTGGCCGGTGGTGCGCTGCCGAGGCGGATCTGCTCGCCGGCCGGTACATATTGGGCGACGTCCTGTTCGGCCACACCCCAGAGCCAGAGCTCGACCGGCACGCCGCGTTCGACCCGCTGCGTGTTCTGCAGGTACTGCACCGTGCGCGCGATCTCCGCGGCCGTCGATGCCGCGGCCAGCGGCCCCGTCAGACGCGAGAGCACCGCATGACCGGCGTCGACGAAAGTCAGTCGGACGCCGGCCGGCGTCGGCATCACGATCAGCACGCGTCGCTCGCGCAGCCCCGCCAGCCGAACCCATGACGCTGCCAGCAGCGCTGGCGTGTACACGGCCCGTAGCGCGTGGCGCATGCCGAGCTCGCGCAGCGCGGTCGCGAGCGGGGTGCCGCCGCCCACGGCCATCATCACGGCGTCGACCGATCCCTCGGCGCTGTGCGTCCGCAACCTGACCAGCGCCGTCAGCAGCGCCCCAGGGAACTCCCGCTCGAGCCGCCGCGCGCAGAGTCGGCGCCGGTCGGCGCCGCGCAAGGCCGGCAGGCTCGTCGGCACGTACGATTCCTCGGCATAGTCGACGACGACGACGAGCGAACGCGACTCGCCCTCGAGAGGCGACTCTTGCAGAGTGCCGTCACGAAGGACCCAGTCGCGGCAGTGCTCGGCGGACAGGTATCGCAGGCAGCGCGGCATCGCGGCTCACCCCGTGACCAGCGCGAGACTGTCGTAGACCGGTCCGAGCACGGCGAGCATGATCCAGCCCAACACCATCCCCATGATCAGGGTCATCGCCGGCTCGATCAGCGACTGCAGGCGTTCGAGCCGCTCGTCGACGTCACGCGTGAAGAAGTAGCTGACGTTGCGCAACGCCGCGTCTAGCTGCCCCGTCGTCTCGCCGGTGCGCAGCATGCGCACGACCAGCGACGGGAATATCTCGAGCGCGGCGAAGGCCTCGGACACCGGCGTGCCCTGACCCACCAGTGTCCGCGCCCGGCCGAGCGCATGCGCGATCGCGACGTTGCCGGCCGTGCGCTCGCAGTGACCGAGCGCATCGAGCACCGGGATGCCGGCGCCGAACATCAGCGCGAACGTGTTGGCGAAACGCGCCAGCACGATCTTGCTGATCACCTCGCCTATCCAGGGCAGACGCAGGAACCAGGCGTCGCGCCGCAACCGCAGCCGCTCGCTGCGCACGAACGCCCAGCGCACGATGAGAGCGGCGGCGAGGCTCGCCGTCAGCAGCGCCAGCCAGGCATCGACGACGAAGGCGGAGACGGCGATCAACGCGCGGGTCTGCAGCGGCAGCTGCCGGTCCATGCTGGCGAGGAACTCGGCGAGCTGCGGCACGAGGTAGACCATCAGAAAGCAGACGACCGCGAGGATCACGACCGCGACGAATGCGGGATAACGCAAGGCCTTGCGCGTGCGGGCGACCAGTTCGTCCTGCCATTTGAGACTGCGCGCGAGCTCGGTGAGGACATCGGGAAGCCGGCCCGTCACCTCGCCGGTGCGCACCAGCCCCACGAGCAGCGGCGAGAAGCTCGCGGGCTGCGCGGCCAGCGCTTCCGAGAGCGTCGACCCGCTCTCGATCCGGTCGATCAGGTCGTTGACGACCTGGCGTGTCGCAGAGCTGGTCGCCGAATCCCTCAGGTCGCCCAGCGCCTCGAGCAGCGGCACGCCGGCGCGCAGCAGCGCTTCGAGCTGGATGAAGAAATCGATCAGCTCCCGTCCACGCAGCCGCGTGCGCGTCAGCAGCGAAGGCCGGGCCGCAGAGACCGGGTGCGATGCGAGCAGCTCGAGCCCGACGCGCGCCAGGCGCCCTTCGAGCTCGAGTTCGTTGCCGGCCCGACTCTCGCCGCGGATCACGCGGCCCCGGGCATCGGTGGCGCGATACCGGTAGAGGTTCATGCGCCGACCCGCTCGGTCAGATCGACCACCCGCGCCGCCTCCTCGATCGTGGTCGTTCCGTCGCGTACGCGGCGCAGCGCAACCTCGGCGAGATCGGTGAACCCGTGTTGCGCCGCGCAGCGCAGCAGCTCGCCGAGACTCACTCGCGCCGAGAGGCGCTCGTCGAGATCGCGGTTCCAGCGGACGATTTCGATCAGCGCCACGCGTCCGCGGTAGCCGGTGTAGCCGCACTCCTCGCAGCCGAGCGCCCGATAGATCTGCAGGTCGCCACCGCCGAGCAGGCGTGCCTCGGCCTCGTCGGGAACCGATGGCACGCGGCAGGCGCCGCAGAGCCTGCGCACGAGCCGCTGTGCGAGCACCCCGATCAAATTGCCGGCCAGAACCTCGGGGTGGACGCCGAGATCGAGCAGGCGCGGAATCGCGCGCAGCGCCGAATTGGCGTGCAGGGTCGAGAACACCTGATGGCCGGTCATCGCCGCGCGCAGCGCCATCTCTGCGGTGTCGCGATCGCGGATTTCGCCGATCAGCACGACGTCGGGATCCTGGCGCATCAGCGAGCGCACCCCGTCCGCGAATGACAACCTGGCGGTCTGCGGCATGGAAGTCTGTCGAACGAGCGGCAGCGCATACTCGACCGGATCCTCGAGCGTCATGATGTTGATTTGCTCGGAATTCCGGTGCCGCAGCAGCGAATAGAGCGTCGTGGTTTTGCCGCTGCCGGTCGGACCGGTGATCAGCAACAGGCCCTCCGGCCGCGCCAGCATGAGCTTCAGCTCGGCGAGCTGCCCGGTCTCGATGCCGAGCGCGTCGAGCGCGACGAGCCCGCGTTTGCGATCGAGGATGCGGACGACGAAGTTCTCGCCATGGATCGTCGGGTGCGAGGCCGCACGGAAGTCGATCTCGCGGGCCGCCAAGACCAGCGAGATGCGCCCGTCCTGTGGAGCCCGATTCTCCGCGATGTTCATGCCGGAGAGGATCTTCAGCCGCACCAGCATGGCGGGCCAGTAGCGCCGGTGCAGCGCGCGCACCTGGCGCAGCACGCCGTCGATCCGGTACCGAATGCGGACGAACTGCGCCTCTGGCTCGAAGTGGATGTCCGACGCCGCCCGCAGCACCGCATCGGTCAGGATCGCATCGACGAGCCGCACGACCGGGTGGCTGTACTCGCGCGCCTGCTCGGCAGTCAGCGTGTTGACGTCGACCGTGCCGGTTTCGATCTCGTGCAGAATGCCGTCGATCGACAGCTCGTGGCCGTAGTAGACCTCGACGGCACGCTGGATCTCGCCGGCGGTGGCCAGGTGCCAGACCGGCTCGGCCCGTCCGCGCAGTTCAGCGCGCAGCTGGTCGATGGCGAGGACATCGTTGGGGTCGGCCGTCGCGACGTGCAGCTCCTGCCGCTCGGCGTCGAAACTGACCGGGAAAACCTGATGCCGGCGGGCGAGCTCCTTGGGCACGAGCGACAGCGCGGCGCGATCGGCGACCACGCCCTGCAGAGGAATGCTGCGCGCGCCGAGGGATTCGGACAGCACCTCGCGCAGCGTCTGCTCGGTCACGAAGCCGAGCGAGACCAGCGTCTCGCCGAGCGGCTTGCCGAGGCGCTGCTGTTCGATCAGCGCAATCTTGAGCTGATCGGCACTGATCAGACCCGCCTCGACCAGCCGCTCGCCGAGCAGGCGGCGCGGCGCCGCGCCGGCGGCCGCCACCGCGTTCACCGTCGAACCTCGTCCAGCGCCGCGCGCCGGGAGCGCGCTGCGGCGAGGTCGAAGCCTGCCGCGCCACGCGCGCCGGCGAGCTCAAGCGCCCGATCGTAATAAGAGGCCGCGGCGGAGGTCTTGCCGAGGCGATCGAGGGCCACCGCCAGGTTGAAGGCGTAATCGGCGACCTGCGGTGCCAGCGCGGTGGCCTCGAAGAACTCGACCTGCGCGTCGCTCCAGCGCTTTTGCCTCGCGAGCAGATTGCCGAGTGCGAAGTGCAGAGAGGCGGCAGGCCGCGCGGCGAGCAACTGCCGCAGTCGCGATTCGAGCGCCGCAGCCTCGCCGGCACCGGCCAGCTCGGCCAGTCCCGCCCAGGCGCGTGGATGATCGGGAACGCTTTCGAGCACGCGCTGGTAGCCGCGCAGCGCCTCGCGCGCGTCGCCCTCGGCGTGCGCGATCACCGCGAGCCCGAGTTCCGCATCGGGCTGGCCGGGCTCACTCGCCAGCACGCTTGCATACAGCTCGCGCGCGCGGCCGAGCTCACCCGCCTGGACAGCGGCGAACGCCTCGGCGAGCGGATCGCCGCGACGCTCGACGCGCAGCGGCTGCCGGACGGTCGGTGCACCCGCAACGTCCGTTGCGCCGATCCCGCGGGACGACCTGGCCGCAGCGGGCGCGGATTCGCGCGGCGCCGCGCGGCGCGCTGCCGTGCCCGGACTCCGCGCCGCCGACGTGGGCGTTCGCACAGCGGGTGCCGGCGCCGCGTTCGAGGGCCCTCCAGCGGGCATGGTCGCGCTGGCGTCGCGGTCGGTGTCGCCCCGCGCCGATGGATCGAGCGAACCGTCCACGCGACCGAGTGGAGCCGCTGGAATCACCGGCTCCGCGGTGAGATCCTGCATCGCCTCGTACACGGCGACGATACCGAGCGCGAGCACCAGCGCCCCGGCCAAGCCGATCAGCGCCGTCAGGCGCCGCGAGGCACGGCCCGGAACGGGTACTGTCAGCGGCGGCTCGCTCGCAGGCCGCGCTGTCTCGGAGACGGGTGGCGCCGGGCGTGGAGCCGGCGTACCGGACTCGAGGATCGCGAGCTCGGACGGGTCCTCGGCGAGCGCGAGCGCGCCCTCTGCGTCGGGTGTACGTGACGGCGGCGCCTCGTGGGCGGCACGTTTGCGCGCCTCGGCTTCCTTCAGGGCATCGAGCAGCAGGCTCATGGGCGCCTCCCTCAACGCGAGGTGCCGGCACCCGCAGCGGGGGCGAAGAATTCCGCATCGGGCAGCAGGGGCGCATAGCGCGCATAGTCGCCCGCAAGGCTCGCGTCGCGCACGACGACGGGTCGCAGAAAGATCACGAGTTCGCTCTTGCGGGCGCGCCGGCTCCGATACCGGAACAGCTCGCCGAGCAGCGGCACGCGGCTGACGGCCGGCAGTGCGTCGCTGCCCTCGTTGCTCTCCTCGCGCATCAGGCCGCCGAGCACGGCGATCTGCCCGTCGCGGACCTTGATCACCGACTCCATCTCGCGCGTCTGGATCTCGGGCACCCGGCTGCTGACGTCGGGGACCTGCGCGCCGGCTTGCCGCGCGAGCGCCAGCGAGAGCGCCACGCCGGGATCCTCGACGAAGCCGTTGAGGCGCGAAATGGTCGGCCGCAGATTCAGCACCACCTCGTCGTTGGCGGCGATCTGTGGCGTGACGTTCATCAGGAATCCGACCGGCACCGTGCTCGGTTTCGACGTGACCGTGAAGGTCGTCGGACTGCCGGCCGTGCCCGGCGTGAAATCGGTCGTCAACTGGAAGTAGACGAGATTCTCGACGACCTTGATGAGGGCGGTCTGGTTGTTCAGCGCGCTGATCTTCGGACTCGACAACACGCGTGTGCGACCGAAGGACTCAAGCAGCCGAACGGCGGCACCGACGTCGGTGCGACCGCGGCTCGAATCAACCTCGAGCAGGCCCAGCGTGGGCACGACACCGCCGACCGGCGTGCCGCCCGGCAGTTCGGTGACGCTGCCGGCCGGTCGCAGCGTGAAACCCAGCGTGCTGCTCGCGCCGCGGCGCACGATCTCCCAGTCGATCCCCTGCTCGAAACCGTCGGCGAGCTCCACCTCGACCACAGTCGCCTCGATCAGCACCTGCCGCCGCGCGCTGCGCACGCTCGCGTCGATGAACTCCTGCACCCGCGCGTGCTGCCGTGAGGTGGCGCGAACGGCGACGAGGCCCGACTCGGGCTGGGCGATGACCGAAGCAGCCTCGCGGAAGCGCAGATTCGGGCGCTGCGCGCCGTCCTTGGCCTTCGACTCGGTCGCCGGTGCGGGCTCGCTGTCGGGCAGGAGCTTGTCGGTCTCCTGCAGCAAGGCCGTCAGCGCGCGCACCAGGCTGTCCCAGTAGCGGTTCTCCGCGCTGTTGACGATCTCGGTGCCGGAGTTATTGCCGCCGTCCGTGCTCTGCGCCGTATCCGCGCTGGTCGCGCCGGTGGTCGCGACCTGGGTCGCGATGGACGTGCGGCTCGCGGTGTCGCGCGCCATGTTCAGGTAGTCGACGCGATAGAAGCGCAGGTAGGGTGTATCCGGCACGACGGACAGCTGGTCGCCCTCGAGCGTCCAGCGCATGTCCACCTGCGCCGCGACACGGTCGAGGATCTGCGGCAGGGTTTGATCGATCGCGTTGAGCGTCACGACGCCGCGGATGTCGGGATGCACGTCGAGATTGATGCGCGCATCGCGCGCAAGTGAGAACAGCAGCTCCGAGGCCTGCACGCCGTTGACGACCACGGTGTACCGCTCCGCCGCCTTGCCACCCGTCGGTGGCGGCAGATCGAGACTGCGGGTCACGGGCTCGGGGATCGGAGCCGTGTCGACCCTGTCGGCGACGTCCGCGCGCTGCAGATGCGCGGCGGAGGGCGTGCGTGACGTCGAGGCGCAGCCGGCCGCGAGGACCGCAGCCAGCGCCAGGACCGCGACGCGTCGGCATCCAGAGGAGTTCATGCGGGCGCTCCGGCGGCGGTCTCGAGTGCGGGCGCCGGTCCTCGCTGCGTGCTGGCGGTGCCATCGAGGTCGGCGCGGGCGCGTTCGACGTCGCGACGGTCGATGCAGCGGCGTCCACGCACGAATGCGCAGAGCATGGCCTTGTCGGCCAGCAGGTTGATGCGGCGTACGAGACCCGCGGCGAGGGCCCAGATCGCGCGAACCGCAGCGGGGCGGAACGGGGAAGGTCCATCGAGACCGGCGACGCGCAGGCGGAATTCGAGGTATTCGGCGACGCGTTGCCGGTCGAACACGGGCAGCGCGAAACGCTCGACGACCCGGTCGCGCAGCGCGCGCAGTCGCGGATCCCGCAGCACGGCGTCGAGCTCGGGTTGGCCGAACAGCACGATCTGCAACAGTTTGTGACGCGCCGTCTCGAGGTTCGACAGGAGCCGGATCTGCTCGAGCGACTCGCCCGGCATCACATGCGCCTCGTCGACGACGAGCAACACGCGCCGGCCGCTCATGTGGCGCCCGATCAAGGCTCCCTGCAGGGCATCGAGCGGATCCGGTCGCTGCCCGCCGCCCAGGTCGCGCAGCAGCGCCGCCATGATCTCGCGACGGCGCAGGGATGGGTTGGCCAGATAGATCGACTCGACGTCCGCCGGCAGCCCATCGAGCAGTTTGCGGCACAGCATCGTCTTGCCGCTGCCGACCTCGCCCGTGACGACGACGATGCCCTCCTGATGGCGGACCGAATACTCGATCGCGCGCAGCAGTTCACCGCGGCCGGCACCGGCGAAGAAGAAGCGCGGATCCGGCGTGATCGAGAACGGGCCGCGGACGAGGCCGAAGTGCGCGAGGTAGAGCCGCTCCACGATCGAACCGTCCTTGCCTGGCCTGCCGCGCTCAGAGCGTGGTGCAGAGCGTGTAGCGCTGATCCTCGCTGTAGGCGGTCGCCGCGGCCCCCGGGGCAGTGTTCGCAGCGCCTGCCTGCTGGGTCGAGCGGACCGTGCCGCCGTTCGGCCGGCCGTCGTCGAGCTGATTGTCGAGCGCGGTGGCCGCCTTGCCGGGCACCTGGCTCATGCAGACCGCGCGGCTGTTGAAATTGCCGAGCTGGGTCGTCAGCGAGGCGAGACCGGTCTGTCCGCCGAACGCGTTCTTGGGCAGCGCGGCCAGTCCCGTGTCCGCGGCGGAGCCGGTCAGGAAGCCCGCCGCACGCAGGTGCTGCCAGAAGCCGAGGTGCTCGCCGGTGGGTGCCGCGAACGGATTCGCGCCGGCGCCGACCGCGCCATCTCGGTTGCCGGCGGCCGTGATGCCCGTCCAGTTGCTGCCGCGGGCCGTCAGATTGCCGATCGGCCCGTCATCGCCGGGCAGGGATTTGTACCGGTCCAAGTATCCGTAAGCGGCGGCCTTGACGCTGTTGATCTCGTTGACGGCGTTCTTGACGCGACTGTTCTCGATGAGCTCCTGGCCCTTGAGCACCGCGCCGAGCAACAGGCCGATGATCACGAGCACGACCGCGATCTCCACCAGCGTGAAGCCGCGCTGCCCGCAAGAGTTTCCGAACCGAGACATGTCAGTCCTCCAGTCTTTGTCGGTTGTGCAGACACTCGATGCCGGCGGACTATCCAACAGCCGGTGGCCGCCCCGATGTGACGTAATCCTCACCGGTGCCAGCCGCCGCGCGCCTGCCGTGCACGTCCGTACGGATCCGTGAAACCGCTCGCAGGAGCCCGGCAAGGCCCTGCCGTGCGGCTTTCAGGGTCGGATGCGCTGGGGCGTCGTGGACGGCTCAGGCGGTGGGTTTGGGAAAGCGGTCGAGCCGTCGCAGGCCCGGGAAGGCCCAGAGGTAGATGCCGACGACGCCGAGGCAGGCGCAGCCGCCGATGACCACCGCCGGCACGGCGCCCCACCAGCGCGCCGTGACGCCCGATTCGAACTCGCCGAGCTCATTCGAGGCGCCGATGAACAGCGCGTTGACGGCGCTGACCCGGCCGCGGATCGCATCGGGCGTCTCGAGCTGCACGAGCAGGGAACGGATCACGACGCTCGTGACGTCGCCGACACCGAGCAGGAACAACGCCAGCCACGACAGCCAGAACGAAGTCGACAGCCCGAACACGATGGTCGCGACGCCGAACAGCGCGACGCCGCCGAACATCCATGCCCCGGCATGCCGCTCGATCGGTCGCCACGCGAGCCAGGCCCCGGTCAACGCGGCACCGACGCCGGGCGCGCTGCGCAGGGCACCCAGCCCCACCGGACCGACCTCGAGGATGTCGGCGGCGAATATCGGTAACAGCGCCGTCGCGCCGCCGAACAGCACAGCGAACAGATCGAGCGAGATCGCGCCGAGGACGGGTTTGCGCTGGAACACGAAGCGCAGCCCTTCGAAGAAATACTGTGCACTGATCGGTGCGCCGCTCGGCGGCGCCTGGACAGGCCGTACGCGTGCGAGCAGTAGCACGACGGCGACGAGCAGCGCGAGTGCGCTGCCGTAGACGAGCAGCGCGCCGCGGCCGCCGAGCGCCGTCTCGCCAAGCGCGTACAGCATGCCGCCCAGCGCCGGGCCGCTGATCATCGCGGTCTGGAACAGCGTCGAATTGAGGCCGACGGCGCGCGGGAAGACCGCGTTCGGCACGAGATTGACGATCATCGCCTGTCCGGCCGGCATCCAGAAGGCGCGACCGGCACCGAAAAGCGCCATGGCGATGAAGACCGGCCAGACCGCGCGCGCGCCCGACAGCGTGAACGCGAGCAGCACCACGACACAGAGCGCCTCGATCGCATACGCACCGATCATCACGAGGCGGCGATCCATGCGGTCCGCGGTCTGCCCACCCGGCAGCACGAGCACCATGAACGGCAGGAACTGGGCGAGGCCGATCAGGCCGAGATCGAGCGGATCGCGCGTCAGGTCGTACACCTGCCAGCCGACGGCGACACCGAGCATCTGCCAGGCGATCGTGGCGCAGAAGCGGGCGGCGGCGTAGCGCGTGAAGTCGTGGTAGCGCAGCAGTTCGCGCACGCCATGGCGGGGCGTCGGCAAGGGATTCTCAGCGATGGGGACCTACGGTCGGCGCGGTGGCAGTTTCACACTGCGCGCCGCGCAGGCGCAACCGCGCTGCGCACGGAACTGCCAGGCGTGCATGATCGCTTCGTCTGGCTGCAGCCGAAAGTGCTAGCTTTGTCGCCTCGAAGGGAGAGATTCGCATGGCTGAGAAGAAGATCACGCGCCATTTCGCCTCGATACCGGATGGCCGCTGGGGACCGCGGCAGGTCCACTACCGACACGTGGGCACGGGCCCCGTCGTGCTCTGCCTGCATCAGTCACCGCTGTCCTCGCGCGACATGCTCGCGACGATGGAGCGCTGGAAGAAGCGGTTCACCTGCATCGCGCCGGATACGCCCGGCTTCGGCCTGTCGACTCCGCTCGGCGTCGATCGCGCCGAGGCCGACGACTTCGCGGAGGCGGTGATCGAATTCATGGACGCGCTCGGCATCGAGCGGGCTGCCGTCTATGGCTTCCACACCGGCGCCATGATCGCCGGCGCGCTCGCGGCACTGTTCCCGGATCGCATCACCTGCGGCGCCGCCAACGGTTACGTAATCCTCCGCGAGGCCGAGCGCGCCGATCTCGTCGCCAACTATCTGCCACCGTTCGCGCCCGTCTGGGACGGGTCGCACCTGACCTGGCTGTGGGCACGGATGCGCGAACAGACGATCTTCTTCCCTTGGTACGCCAAGACGCAGGCCGAGCGACTCGAATTCAACGTGCCGCCACCGGCGGCGCTGCACGCCGCCGCGCTCGACCTGCTTCGCGCCGGCGACCACTACCGCGTCGGGTATCGCGCCGCCTTCACGATGCGCTCCGACCTCGCGCTGCAGCGGATGCAGGTGCCGATGCTCGTGACCGCCGCCGATTCGGACGTCCTCGCCGGGCATCTGCCGCGCGTCCGCCGTGCCGCGCCGTCGGTCCACGTCGAGCGCGGCGGCAGCATCGAGCAGACGCTCGACCTCTGCGCCGCATTCATCCGCCGGCACAACAAGGCGAGGCCGCCGAAACTGCCGCGCACCGCACCGCTGCGCGGCCGTCTCTGGAGCGAGTTCGTCGACGTGCCCGGCGGTCAGCTGCGCGTGCAGCGCAACGACGATGCGACCGGGCGGCCCGTGCTGGTCCAGCACGACGCGGCGGGCTCTTCCGACACGGTCGCCGCGCTCGCCTCGGGCTTCATCGGCCGTCGGCCGGTGATCGCCATCGATCTGCCGGGTCACGGCGAATCGGACCACCTCCTCGGCGAGGGCAGGATCACGGTCGAGCGCTACGCCGAAGCGGTGCTGCCGGCGCTGAAGTCCCTCGGGGTCGACGACTTCGATTTCATCGGCACCTGGGGTGGCGGCCTCGTCGGGCTAGAGCTCGCGCTCAGCGCACCGAAGCGCCTCAAGCGGCTCGTGCTCGCCGACATGCTCTACTTCGACGACGCGCTGCGCGCGGATCTGCGTGCGAACTACACACCCGATATCCAGCCGAACTGGTACGGCGGGCATCTGCTCGAGGCCTGGCACCTGCTGCGCGATCAGGGGCTGTTCTGGCCCTGGTATGACCGGACCACGCGCGGCATCATCCGCAAGCCCCTCTACATCGACCCGGCGATGGTGCACCAGCGCCTGATCGACCTGTTCCGTTCCGAGGGCATGTGGCGCAAGGCCTATCAGGCCCATTTCGCCTATCCGCTCAAGGCGCGCCTGCGGAAATGCACGGTGCCGATGCAGTTCGTCGCGCCCGCCTGGGATCCTCAGTTCGAGGTCACGCAGCAGGCCGCCCGCGACTTCCCACAGGCCGCTTTCGTGCAGATGCCGGACGACATGCGTCGCTGGGCCGAGGCGCTCATGCCGTTCTACGAGTCCTGACCGTGCGCACGGCGCTCATCGCGATCCGGCTCGCGCTCGTCGGCATCGCGCTGCCGCTGGCGGCGCAGCAGCCGCCCGCCGGCAAGGCCCTGCCCGTGCCCGTGCAGGGCTGGGACGTCACCGAGATCGGTCCGGGTTACTACACGTTCCGCTACACCGGCACGCGCAACGTCTTCCTGATCACGAACGCCGGGGTGATCGTCACCGACCCGATCGAACCCGCGGCCGCGCGCATCCTCCGCGAGGAGATCCGCAAGCTCACACCGGTGCCGGTCAGGTACGTGGTCTACAGCCACCAGCACTGGGACCACATCCTCGGCGGCCGCCTCTTCAAGGACGAGGGCGCGGAATTCGTCGCGCACGCGAACTGCGTGCCGCACTTCCGCGACCTGCCGCATCCCGACCTCGTGCTGCCGGACCGCACGTTCAGCGGCGAGCGGTTCGATCTGCGCCTCGGCGAGCGCACGCTGACCCCGCGCCACCTCGGCACCAACCACGGCGACTGCCTCATCGTCATGACGCCCGATCACGTGAACGTGCCCTTCATCGTGGATCTCGCGACCCCGGGCGGCATGCCGCTGCCGATGATTCCCGACTACTCGCTGCACAACTGGGTGCGCAGTCTGCGCGAACTCGAGAGCTGGGACTTCGATCGCTACGTCGGCGGCCACGGCGTGCCGCTCGCCGACAAATGGCGGCTCGGCGAGCGCCGCGAGTACATCGAAGCGCTGATGGCCGAGACCAAACGGGAGAGGACGCCGGCACACCGCTCGAGCAGATCCCCGAGGTCGTCGCCGGCAGGCTGCGGGCGCGCTTCGAGCACCTGCGCGGCTTCAACGCCATCGTCAAGGACAACGTGCGGCGCGCGATGGCGTATTGGGGCATGGGCTGGTGACGCCGCCGCGGCCCACGCGCCCCGCTGTCAACCGTGCTGGTTGATCTCGCTGTAGATGCCGTTGCCGTCGAACATCGACATCGTCCGGAGCTTGATCACGCTGCTGCCGTCGTGTGACGGCACCTGCCAGTCGAGCGGCGGCGAGACCACGTTTGCGCCGCAGGCCATTGCGCGGCGGTAGACGCCGTCGACGTCGCGGGTCTGCACGACCAGTATGGCCTCGCCCATGCGCACTTTGCTGCGCCCCGTCGGCACGGCCGTGTCGAACGGGGCGTCGAGGTACTGCAGGAAGCCCAGCATGCCGATGCTCGGATCCTCGGCCTTGAGGATCACGAGGTGCGCCGGCGCGTTGTGCGGCGCCGCGGGCGGGAACGCGCCGTGCACCGCGAGTCGGTGGTCATAGAAGCGTGTCCAGCCGAAGACCTCGGAGTAGAACCGCGCCGCTTCGTCGGCGTTCGGCACGATAAAGGTCGTGCGCCGCAGGATGCCGTGGACCATCTCAGTTCTCCTCTCAAGGGTTGTGGCCTTCGCGAACGGGGTTCTCGGCCGCGCGCTGCTCGGCCAGCCACTCGCGCCAGATGGCGACGATCATGCCGAGGATCACTGGGCCGATGAACAGACCGACGAGCCCGAAGGCCGCGAGCCCGCCGAGCACGCCGAACATCACGAGCAGGAACGGCAGCCGAGTGGCGCCGCTGATGACGAGCGGTCGGACGAGATTGTCGATCCAGCTGACCGCCAGCAGACCCCAGAGGAACAGGCCCAGCGCCGCGAGTGTCTTACCGGTCAGCAGCAGCCAGAGGCTCGCGCCGCCCCACATGAACGGCACGACGAACGGGATCAGCGCCAGCATCGCGGTCAGTGCCCCGAGAAACACGGGCGCCTCGAGGCCCGCGGCCCAATAGCCGATGCCGGCCAGCGTGCCCTGCGCGAGGGCGGCCAGCACGAGGCCATAGACGATGGCCTTAACCGTGTCGCCGATCGCTTCGACATAGTGGACGACGCGCGGACCGAGGAATTGCGCGAGCATCTGCGAGACCTGAGCTGCGAGTCGCGGGCCGTCGCGATACATGAAGAACAGGCTGAACAGCGCGATCGCCATCTTGACGATGTTGCGGCCGACGCCGCCGACGATCGTGCCAAACTGGCCGACCCAGCGCTGGAGACCGGCGCGCAGCGTCTCGCCGAGTGCCGCCGGATCCTCGGCGACCCGCGCGAGCTGCTCGGCGATCCACGGCCCCACGACCGGCAGCTTCAGCAGGAATTCCGGCAACGTCGGCCCACGCGCGAGCAGCGCGACGAAGCGCTGGTAGGCGGCGAGCGCCTCGGTCTGCAGCAGAACGATCAGCCAGACGAGCGGCAGCAGGATGGCGACGATCATGGCGACGGTCATCATCGAGGCCGCGAGCGCGCGTCGCCCGCCTACCCAGCGCAACACCCGTTCGTGCATCGGCCAGGTCACGAAGGCCAGGATGCCGGCCCAGATGACCGGTACGATGAACGGCTGCAGCACCTGGAACGCGAGCAACACGAGGCCCGCGAGCAGCGCCGCCACGATCAGGCGGCGCAGCCACAAGGCGCGCGCGAGATCCTCCATCGCTCAGCCGGCTCCCGCGCCGGCAGGCCGCCGCTTCGCTCCCGTCACGACGACGAACAGCAGCAGGCACGACTCCTCCCAGCGGTTCTCGAACGTGTGCAGGTTGCCGCCCTGCACGATCACGTCGCCGGGTCCGAGCTCGAGTTCGCGGCCCTCGATGCGCAGCAGGATCCGGCCGGAGAGGATCGCCATGTAGTCGAGCGTCGAGTTGGAGTGCATCGGGATCGACGGGGCCCGCTGACCGCCCGGCAACTCGGCGACATAGAAGCTCGTACCGAGGAAATCGTCGCGGTAGGCATTACCCGCGGTCGCTCCGGCGTCGCCCTCGAGAGGCAACTTCGCCGGCAGGCCCGGCGCTTCCCAGAGTCGCGTGATGCGGGTGCCGTTCAGCACGATCGAATTGGTCGGTTCGCCATCGGCCAGCAGCACGCCGCGGCCGCTCGCATCCTCACTGGTGACGACGCGCCGGATCCGGCGCCAGCCATCCGGCGTCGTCGCGGCTGCGGGCGAGCCGGCTGCGGCCGCCGAGGTGGCCGGCGCGGTGACGAGCGTGGCGGCAGCAGCGGAAGCGGCGCCAAGCAGCCTGCGCCGCGAGAGCCGGGCGCCCGTCGCATTACCTCTCATGGTCGATCCTCCTTGGGCACGAGGCCACGCCTCTCGAGCCGCTGCAGCGTCTCCTGCTGACGCTCGCGGAACCAGCGCCGCTCGGGCACGACGATGCGACCGCCGTCGAGCAGTCCGTTCGGGCGGCGGAAATCGGCGGCCGCGTAGCTGCCGGCGTACAGGTCGAAAGGCTGGCGCACGTACAGGTTCGCGATCCCGAGGCGCCGCCTGTACTCGCGCAGCTCATCGAGATCGATACGCGCGTGCGCGGTCAGGGTCTCGCCCTGCCCGGCCGTGACGACGACGCTGCCCATGTGATCGACGATCTCGGAGCCGCCGTCGGCAGAGCCCAGCGCGATGTCTATGTTATCGACCCCGGCGGAATTGCACGAGACGACCCAGGCGAGATTCTCCAGCGCGCGCGCCATGCGTGCGATCCGCTTCGGCGCGAGCGTCGTCGTGTAGGCCTCGCTCGAACCGTGCAGGAAGATCTCGGCGCCCCGCATCGCGTGACAGCGCGCGATCTCGGGGTAGAGGATCTCCTCGGAGGCGATCGCGGCGAAGTGCCCGAGCGGCGTGCGCGCGACCGGAAAGACACCGTCGAGGCCATAGACGTCGAGATAGCGATCCCAAACGTCGTACGGTGTCGGCACGAGGTTCGACACGAGCCGTCGATAGCGCAGCACGACGTCCCCTCCGGCCGCGATCAGGAACGAGCACTGGAAGAAGATCCCGGGGAACTTCGGATCGCGCTCGTAGGCGTTGCCGGCGAGGTAGACCGCGTTGTCCTGCGCGATGCGGCTGAGCGCCGCGTACTCTTCGCCGTCCATGTCGAGGACGGCCTTGTCGATCCACTGCGGGATCGTCTCCGTCGTCGGGAACCCGGTCAGGAAATACTCGGGCAGGACCACGAGGCCGAGGTCAGCGCCGATCCACGACTTCGCGCCGCGTATCTGGCGCGCCGCGCGCCCGATACTCGCACGCATCCGGCGCCGTGCCGCCTCGCGCGTCGCGTCGCCGTTCACGGCGTCGACCCGCATCTGGATGGCGCAGGCCCAGGCGCCTCGGCGCCGCACCGTCACCGGCGGAGCGCCAGGGTTCTGCGCGAGAGCCGGTGAAGTGGCGCGGGTCGCGGTGCCGACCGCGACCGCGCCACCGATCCAGCCGAGGGCCCGGCGCCGCTCCAGATCGCAATCCACTGCGGGCACACCGTCGCCCGGTTGCTGGCTCATGGCAGTCTCCTCAACGCAGACCCGCTGCATCACTCGCGAACAGCGTCAATGCGAGCGTGGCACACGCCGCCAGCGTCAGGCTGCGCCGCAGGGCGAGATAGTCCGCGGGAAGACGGCCACGCCAGTGCCTATTCTCGTAGATCCAGAACGCGCCGAAGCCGACGATCAGCAGGGCCAGTCCGCGCTGGCCCTCGAGCAGGACCGCGATCGCCGCGGCCACCGACGGCAGCACGGACGCGATGATCGTGCGCGCGTCACCCGGCAAGCGGCCGGCGAGCGCGAGCGCCCAGTGCAGGGCGCCGACGAAACTCAGGATCACGGCGCCGTAGGCGACCGAGGCCTGCTGCGCGAACTCGCGCCAATGCGGCCGCGGCGCCCAGAGAAGGACCGCGAGGCAGGTCACGAATGGCGCTACGCCCGCATAGCCGGACCATCGCGCCGCGCGCGACAGGGGCGCGCTCGCGAACCGGGTTTCGGAATCGCTCATGCAGCACGGGCAATGGCCGCCATGAGCTCAATTGTGGCAGGCAACGCGACATCGGGCGAGCCTCGCGGCACACTGCTCGGGCCGCTGACGAGGACCGCCAGGCACGCCTCCGTGGCAGGCCGGCTCACCCTAAGGCGGCTCGGGACCCCCAGGGCCGCCGCCCGAGCCGTTACGTTGCAAGGCTGCACGGGCCAGTTCCTCGCTCTTGGCCCGTACCTTGACGAGCCAGCGCCGGGCCCAGGCGAATTCGAGACCGAGAATCCCGAGCCCCACCGGGATCACGACGAATGCCGGCCCGGGCAGCACGAGCATCGCGACGCCGATCGCGAGCACCGTTGACCCGACGATGGTCACCACGACGCGCTTCGCGAACGCGTAGGCATCGCGCGCGTTCATCGGGTCAACACCGACTCGGCTGCCGCGACGGTGGCGCCACGCCCTCGGCTATGCTCGGCGTCGAACGGTCTTGCCTGTCCATGCATCGGTGAGGGGGTATCGTGGGTCGAGACATTCTGACAGGCCGCTGCCTGTGCGGTTCCATTCATTACGCGACCGGGTTCCCGGTCTCGAGACCGGCGTTCTGTCACTGCGCCTCCTGTCGGCGCGCCAGCGGCGCCCACGGCGTCGCGTGGATGACGGTCGCACGCGCCGGACTGAGCTGGCTCGGCGCAGAGCCGCGTCTGTTCGCTTCGTCGCCGGGCGTGCAACGCGGCTTCTGCGCGGCCTGCGGGACCCCAATGACCTACTTCCACGACAGTTACGGCGAGCGGATCGACCTGACCATCGCGACGCTCGATGAGCCCGACCTCATCGCGCCGGTCGATCACATCTGGATGGAGGATGCAGTGAGCTGGGATCGTCCGGCCGACGGACTGCCGCAGCATCGCCGAACCCGAGGCGCGTAAGCTGACGATCATGCCAGCGCGCGAGCAGCCACTGCGCCGCGAGCGCGCCGCAGAGCGCGAGGAACATGTCCCACTGCGTGTCCCAGACGTCGCCCTGCGTGGCGAGAAAGGCCTCGGCGGCGCCACCGACGAGCAGTGCCGTCCACCACTCGAGGAATTCATAGCAGGCACTGATCGCGAGACAGGTCGCCGCGACCAGCACGAACAGCCACGCACCGGGCCGCAGCGGCGTCCGCCGCAGCAGGATCTCGCGCGTGACGATCGCCGGGATGAAGCCCTGGGCGAAGTGCCCGAGCCGGTCGTAGTGGTTGCGCGCGAGGTCGAATGCGTCGCGGACCCAGTCGCCGAGCGGCACCCGCGCATAGGTATAGTGGCCGCCGAGCATCAGGATGGCCGCGTGCAGCGCGATCAACGCGTACGCGAGCGGTGTCAGCGAAAATCGCGAGCGCGTGAGCCACAGCAGCGGCAGTGCAATCAGCACGGGTGCGACCTCGAGCAGCCAGGTGGCGCGGTCGTACGGGCCGATCCCGGACCAGACCAGGCCGACCACTGCCACCACGGTGGCGAGCTGCAGGGCACGCAAGGAAGCCGACGGCACGGCTTCAGGTTCCCGTTCCGGACTGCAGCGGCATGTCGAAGAACTGGCGAAGCATCGCCGCGAACTCCGCCGCGTGGTGGTCGAGAAAGCCATGCCCCCAGTCCGGCCGTTCGACCAGTCGGCCGTGACGGACGTACTCCATGGCCCGCGGGGTGTAGCGCTGCAGATCGTCGCCGTTGTTGAGCACGAGGATCGGCTGCCTCGCGAGTGGCAGCCTCTCGGCGTAGGAATAGTCGAACGCGGCGCGATGCCCCCAGTGCCGGTGGGATCCTCCCCGCAGGTGATCCGGAAAGTAGCGCATCAGGTCCTCGTTGGTCTGGCCGGGACCGCGCCAGGCTGCCAGCGCATTCCAGTACTCGACGAGGTGCCGGCCGTCGTCGTAGAGCTTCATCGGCGCGAACTCGCGCCGCATCGCCTCGAGCTCCGCGTCGGTATACACCGGGGCCGAGATCAGCACGA
Organism: Gammaproteobacteria bacterium; assembly: GCA_037444685.1. Lineage (GTDB taxonomy): Bacteria > Pseudomonadota > Gammaproteobacteria > Steroidobacterales > Steroidobacteraceae > UBA964. Next base: position 329,525 of record JBBILX010000003.1, on the reverse strand, counting down.
GATGGCGGATCCGATCAGGTCGCTGCAGCGCGAGCTCGAGCGCGATCTTGGATCCGGTGTGCATGCCGACGCAGTCCGCTTCGTCGAGTCCGAGCGCGTCCATGACCTCGCCCATCGCCGTGGCATAGTCGGCGATCGTGGGCGGCACCGGCGGCGCATCGCTTGCACCGTAGCCTGGCGTATCGGGCGCCACGGCGATGCGGTCCTCGCCGAGGAGGCCGAGCAGGGTCTCGTAGATCGCGCCCGAGACCGGGCTCAGGTGGAAGCAGAGCACCGGCCGCGAGCGCATCCCGGCCGGTGTCGCGGGCGCCGCGAGTCGCAGGTGCACCTGGCCGAAACGGCCGTCCACGTAGGCGCGACGCACCTGCACGCCCTGCCCCCCTGATGCGACTCAGAGGCGTGCCTTGAGCCTCGCCTCGAGCTCGTCGGCGAGCAGCCCCTGGTAGTAGTCGCCCTTGATCTGCTTGCGGGCAGCGGCGATGAAGCCGAGCATCTCCGCCGTGTCGCGTCGGACGTTCGGACAGGCGTCGAATCGTCCCTGCAGCACGTAGAACGGAAAGCCGAGCTGACCCGCGAGCCGCTGCTGCTGCGCGGAACGACGCAGCAGGTCGCCGGCCTTGCAGGTATCTTGCGGCTGCTGGTTCATGCCGAACAGCGTGATGTAGCCGATGACGAACAGCGCCTGCGGGTAGTCGGCGTCGACCGCGGCCTGGCGGTTCGCGAGCGCTTCGGCGCCGCGGCCGCTGTAACCGAGCACGCGCCCGAGCTGGTAGTGCAGGCGCGGGTTCTTCGGATCCTTGCGCACGGCCTCGCGGCACGCCTCGATCGCCCTCGGCAGGTCGATCTCCGCGCGCTCGCGCCCGGGAGCGACCGCGAACGGATCGTCGCCGTGCGCAGCGAGCAGATCGCACTCCGTGACTTCCTGTGAATACTGTGACTTGTCGAACAGCTTGATGGGCGACGCCGGATTGGCGCGCGCGGCCTGCTCTGCCGCGCGGACCTTGAGCCGCTGTTCGAGCGCCTCGATCCGCCCGGCCGAGGCGCCGACCGTGACGTGATCGCGCGACAGCGCCGCGAGCCGGGCGATCTCGGCCTCCGAGAGCTTCAGGCCGCAGGCGTCGAACCGCCCGTCGAGATATCCGCTGACGAGGTAGTAACCGGTCCACGGGTGTTCGAGCGCGGCCGAGCGCTGCCACAGTTCAGCGGCGCGGCAATCGTTGCGCGGCACCTGCGAGCCATCGTAGAGGACGAAGCCGAGCACGAAGATGGCCTGACGATAGCCGGCGGCAGCGGCGCGCTCGAGGTAGGGCATCGCCTCGTCGGTGCGCTTGCTGTAATAGAGGACACGGCCCAGTGTGAACAGCGTACGCGCATGGCCGGGACGCTCCGCGAGGACGCGACGGCAGGTCTCGATCGCCTTCGGCAGGTCGATCTCGTCGCGGTTGAAGCCGGGCAGCACCTTGTCGGGGTCGGCCGGGTGGGCCGCGACGCGATCGCAGTCGGTGACCTCGGCCTGCGCCGCCGGCGCGAACGTCAACATCAGCAGCGCCGCCACGGCGCCGAGCGGATACAGCAATGACGGGCGCCGAGCCAGTCGGCGTGCAACAGGGTGGGCCATCTCGTCCTCCTTACTCAGGTTCGGCAGACCTTGCTCATCCGGCGGGCATCCGTGCGTCGAGCAAGGCCGCAAACTGTGCCGTGTGCGTCCGCAGGAAGTCGAGCCCGAAATCCGGCAGATCGACGTAGACGGCACCTTCGGGCAGCAGCGACCGCGACCGCAGCGTCACCTCGTAGAGATCGTCGCGCGGCGCGAAAGCGGTCACCGGAACGCGCAAGGCGCGCAGCCGCCCCGGTCCATCGTAGCGGAAGACGGCCTCGTAAGCCGCCCCGGGCCGCTCTGCCAGCAGATAGTCGACGAGCCGCCGTTGCACGTCCGCGAGATCCCACGGTGGCTCGCGATACTGGAACCGGCCGCGCCAGGCCGCGAGCAGATGCGAGCCGTCCTCGGCGGGATCGACCGTTATGCGGGCAAAACCCGCGAGACCGCGCGCCTTCTCCTCCGCATCGAAACACGGCAACGCGATCAGCCCGACGCGGGTGATCCTCTGCGGCGCGAGATGCGCCATCTCGATCGCCTCGAGTGCGCCGGTGTGCATGCCGAGCACGTCGAAATGGCCGCACAGTCCGAGCCGATCGAGCGCCTCGAGCGCAGCCGAGGCGTACTCGGTCATGTCGAGCGGCCGCACCGGCGGATCCGAAAACCCGTAGCCGAGCCGGTCCAGCGCCACGCTCGGTCGACGCAGGGACTCCTGCAACGCCACGTACATCTGGCTCGAGCGGGGCGACATGTGCAGCAGCACCAGCGGCCGTGGGGTGGCGACCGTGTCGCCGCGATCGGAACCCATGCCGCGGAGCCGGGCGTGCATCTGACCGAAGCGCGTCGCCACGATGCTGCGGATCTCCGGCTGACGCCCGGTGCCGCTCATGGGCAGGTGGCCACGAACTCGCGGATCGCGGCAGCGACCGCCGCGGGATCCTCGTGGTGCATCATGTGGCCGACCCCTGGGAGCGTCCGCAGCGTCAGGCGCCGCAGCGCATCGGCGAAACGCTCGTCACGTCCGTCATCACCGAGCCCCGGACGGTATTCGGACAGCTCGGCGAGCAGCAGCAGCACGGGCGCCTCGACGCGACGCCAGCAGGCCTCTGCTTCGTCGCGTCGGTACAGCAGCGGATTGACGAGCCGGTGCCAGGGATCCGCGACGAGCTCCACCCCGTCGGCGCAGGGACGCGTCCACGCCCGCGCGATGAAGGCGGCGCGCTCGGCTGTCAGCCGCGGGTTGCGTATCCGCAGCGTATGTGCGAGGGCCTCGACCGACGGATAGCGCGAACGTCGCGGCGGTTCGCGCTGCTGGTCGAGCCATTGCGCATAGCGCTCCGGCGCGTCGGCGGCTGCGCTGCGCGGCAGGCCGAAGCCCTCGAGCGAGACGATCCAGCGCATGCGCGTCGGTCGCACCCCGCCATAGATCAGCGCGATGTTGCCGCCCATGCTGTGACCGATGACGCGCGCCGGTGCGCCGGGCACGAGCGCATCGAGGAGCCGCTCGAGGTCGGCGAAATAGTCGGGGAACCAGTAAGGTGAGCCGGTGCCATCGCTGCCGCCGAAACCGCGCCAGTCGGGCGCTGCGAAGCTCCAGTCCGCGGGCAGCGCGTCGACGAGGAACTGGAAGGTCTCGGCGCAGTCGAGGAAGCCGTGCAGCAGGATCACCGGCTCCCGCTCCGCCGGACCCCAGCGGGTGATACGGTGCCGCAGGCCGCGGATCGTCAGGTATTCGTGCCTCGGCTCGCTCACGACCCGAGGAACATCGCGTAGGCAGGGTTCGACGTCTCGTCGATGTACGGGTAGTGCAGCGCGTCGAGGTGCAGCCGGAACTCCTCGCGCTCGGCCGGGGGAACCTGGATGCCGCAGAGCACGCGGCCGTAATCCGAGCCATGGTTGCGATAGTGGAACAGGCTGATGTTCCAGCGTGTACCGACGGCCTCGAGGAAGCGCAGCAGCGCGCCCGGCCGCTCCGGAAACTCGAAACGCAGCAGCAGCTCGTGTTCGATGCCGCGCGCATGGCCGCCGACCATGAAACGCACGTGCAGCTTGGCCATCTCGTTGTCGGTCATGTCCGTGACCGCGTAGCCCCCCTCCCGCAGCCGTGCGATCACCTGCTCGCGTTCGGCGCGGCCCTGCGAGAGCGCGAAACCGACGAAGATCTGCGCGGACTCGGCCTTCTCGTAGCGGTAGTTGAACTCGGTGACGCTGCGGCGGCCGAGGGTTTCGCAGAAGCGCAGGAAACTGCCGGGCTGCTCGGGAATTCGCACGGCCACCAGCGCCTCGCGCTGCGCGCCGATCTCGGCGCGCTCGGCGACGTGCCGCAGCCGATCGAAGTTCATGTTGGCGCCACAGTTGATGGCGATGAGCCGTCGGTTCGTCCAGCCCTCGCGCGCGACGCACTTCTTGATGCCGGCGATGGCGAGCGCGCCGGCCGGTTCGACGATCGCCCGCGTGTCCTCGAAGATGTCCTGGATCGCCGAGCAGATCTCGTCGGTGTCCACGGTGACGATCTCGTCGACATACTGTCGGGCGAGCCGGAAGGTCTCCTCGCCGACCCGCCGCACCGCCACGCCATCGGCGAAGATGCCGACGCGCTCTAGCGTGACGCGCCGCCCGGCCTGCAGCGACTGGAGCATCGCGCAGGAATCGGCGGGCTGTACGCCGACGATGCGCAGGGCCGGATAGAGGAATTTCAGGTAGACGGCGATGCCGGCGATCAGTCCGCCGCCACCGATGGGCACGAATACCGCATCCATGTCGCCGCCGCTCTGTCGAGCGAGTTCCACGCCTATCGTACCCTGACCGGCGATCACGTCGGGATCGTCGAACGGATGGACGAACACGAGATTCTGTTCGCGCATCAGCTCGAGCGAGCGTTCGTACGCGGCATCGTAGTCGTCGCCGTGCAGCACGGCTTCGCCGCCGAGGTCGACCACGGCCTGCACCTTGATGCTCGGCGTCGTCTGCGGCATGACGACCACCGCGCGGATGCCGCGGCGCTTCGCCGCCAGCGCGACGCCCTGCGCGTGGTTGCCGGCGGAGGCGCAGATGACCCCGCGCGAGGCGGCCGAGGGCGCCAGCTGCGCGATCTTGTTGTAGGCGCCGCGCAGCTTGAACGAGAACACCGGCTGCAGGTCCTCGCGCTTGAGCAGGACCTCATTGGCGAGCCGTCTCGAGAGCAGGCGCGCTCGCTCCAGCGGCGATTCGATCGCCACTTCGTAGACCCGCGCCTTGAGGATACGCTCGACGTAGTCGCTGACGTGCGCGGACATCGCGGCTGTCAGGGGGTAGCCTTGACCGTCTGCCGGGCGAAAGCCCCGTAAATCCGGTTGACGAATGCATCGCGCTCGACGCGCGCGCGCGCTGCCTCCTCGTCGGAGGGCTGGTACTGCTCGATCAGCTCGGGCGTGACGACGCCCTTTTCCGCAAGCAGTTTCTCGATGACACGCATGCGCTCGCGTTGCACCCAGAGCTCGGCGCCGAGCTCGAGCGTGACGGCGATCAGGTTGTCGATCGCCGGGTTGTCAAAGAACGCGGGTTCGGGGGCGGGTGCGGGCGCGCTGGCGCGGTCTGGGGCTGGAGTGGACATGGATGCGGAGCATAGCCGCTCGTGCCGGCGCTTCCTAGCAAGAGGGCAGAGGCGGACGCGCGGGCCTGGGGCGCGACGCGATTGGGATTCAGATGAAATCTGGCCGAGGGCTGCGCTCGAGGAACCGGAACTGCGACTTGCCGATGGTCAGCAGGTCGCCATCGCTGAGGGCGCGGCGCCGGACCCGCTGGCCGTTGACGAGCACGCCGTTGGTACTACCGAGGTCCTCGACCACGGTGTGATGCACGCCAACGTGCACGACCGCGTGGTGGCGGCTGATGAAACGCGAGTCGATCTGGATGTCATTGTCGGGCTCGCGACCGATCGAGGTGCGCATCCGCAACGGAAACAGCGTTTCGGTATCGCCCTCGAGCAGCAGCAGATAGCGCGTGGGAACTTCGGTACCGGTGGCGTTGCGTGCCGCCTGCTCCGCGGGCTCGCCCGTCGCGACGTCGGCTGCCGCCCCGGCGTGGCCCTGCCGCGCGCCGGGCTGGCGCAGCAGGGCCTCGAGGCGATGCACGTGACTCTCGGCGGCGCGCAGGTCGGCCTCGAGCTCGGCCACGCGCTGGCGCTGTCCACGCAGTTCCTCGCGCAGAAGACGGACCGTCGGTGAATGATCCGCCGCGGCGGCCTCGGCACTCGCTATCCGCTCGACCGCCTCGCTGAGCGATTGTTCGAGCGATCGGCAGCGATCGGCGAGCGCACGGTTCTCGGCCAGCAGCGCTTCGCGGCCCTGCCGGGCCTCGGCAACCTCGGCGAGCGCAGCGGCGAGCTCCTGTTCGCGCGCCTGCAGCCGCTGTTCGAGATCGAACCCGCGCTCAGCGGGGCGCAGCACGGGTAAGACACGGATCGCCTCGAGCTGCAGTCCGGGACCGGCGTACGGCGCATCGAGGTCGAACGAAGGCGGCAGGCTCTCCGACGTGGCTTCGAGGTCGCCCCGCCCCGATTTCGTCCCCTGCCCTTCACGATTCATGGCGTGAAAGATTTAGCCGATCCGGTCGCAAAAAACCAGATATCGCCGTTCGGCGACACGGAACGACGCAGCGATCCCCTAGGCGGTTTCCTCGCCGCCGCGCTGGCGCTGCGAGAAGCGGAACTTGCACTTCCCAATGTGCACGACGTCGCCGTCGCGCAGCGCTGCCTCGCGAACGCGCCGGCGATTGACGAGCACGCCATTGGTGCTGTTGAGGTCCTCGATGACCGTCTGTCGGGGCCCGGAGTGGATCACGGCATGATGCCGGCTGATCGACGCGCGGCCGAGGCTGATGTCGTTGTCCTCGGCACGACCGATGGTGGTGCGCCGGCCGAGGCGGAACACGGTCTCGGCATTGCCTTCGCTGAGGATCAGGAAGCGCGGCGGCCCATCGGGCAGCAGCTCGGACTCGCGGCGCACCGGCGGCGGATCGCGAACCCCTCCGGTGGCTGCGGTCGCGCCGTCCGCCGCGTGCAGCGCCGAGGCGGTCGGGAACTGTTCGGTGGGCGCCGCGGTCGGCGCGGGCGGCGCGCCCGGACCGACGTCGCGCGCAGACTCGAGCGTGCTCAGCGCCTCGATCCGCGCCGCTTTCGCGCTGAGCTCGACTTCGAGCCGATGCACGTGGCCCTCGGCCTCCGCGAGGTGTGCCTGCAGCTCGGTGATTCGCGCTTCGGCGCGCGACTCGCTATCGGCCAGACGGTGCTCGAGGGCCTGCAGCGACTCACGCGCGGCGCCGAGCTCGGTTCGCAGACGATCATTCGCCTCGCGCGCAGCCTGCAGCTCACCTGCGAGCCGCTCGCCACGCTGCTCGGAGCCGGCCAGTGCCGCACGTAGCGACGCCAGTTGCTCCTCCGCGAGGCGCGCCCGTTCCACCGCGGAGGCAGCGGCCTCGCGGGCTTCCTCGGCTGCCGAGCGTGCGGCCTGGGTAGCCGACTGCGACGCCGCGAGGTCGCGCTCGGTGGCGATGATCCTGACCTCGGCCTGCTGCAGGCGTTGCGCGAGTTCCCCGCCGGCGAGGCTCGAAGCCGCCAGTGCAGCGTCGGCATCGCGCCAAATCGATTCCCAGATGCCACGGCGGGTCTCGCGGCTACGCAGGCTCTCGTGCGCCGCGGCCAACCGTGCCCGCAACGCGCGCGTATCGGCCTCGGCCCAGGCGGCGGCGCGTTCGGCGTTCGCGACGCGGGTGTTGATGGCCGCGAGGGCTGCAGCGCGCTCTGCCACGGCAGCATTGAGGGCTTCGACCAGCGCCTGCGAGGAGCGCAGCTCGGCTTCGAGCGACTCCTGCCGCTGCCAGAGCGCGCTTCGCTCCTCGCGCGCGACCTCGATCTCGGCGGCGGCTGCCGCGAGGCGCGCTTCGGCCGCGGCGCGCGCGGCTTCGGCATCGGAGGCCCGCTGCAGCGCGCCCGCGAGCTCCTGGCTCGCTGCGGCGAGTGCGGCCTCACGGGCAGTCAGCAGACCGCGCAACCGTTCGACATCGGCGCCGAGCGCCACGACTTCCGCCTCGACCGCAGCAAAGTCCGTCGCGGCGGCGCCGTCGGTCAGCACCGGCCGCGGCTGCACCAGCGTGACCTCGACGTGGTCGGTCAGGGCGGAGTCGGCCGGCTCGAGACCAGCTTCGTAGGCCTCGAGATCGAGCAACGGCAGTTCCTGGGTGTCTTCGAGGTCGTCGGCTTCGGGAGGCTTCGACTGCGGTTCGGATACCATCCGCTATCGGTAACGCAATCCTGTCGGCATTTCCAGTACGGAGATCACACGCTGGCCCCACCCTCACGCCCGGTCTGGATCCTGACGGTCGCCCAGGCCTTCTCGGGATCCGGCACGATCATGCTGGTCGCCTTCGGCGGAATCATCGGCACGCGAATCGCGCCCCACCCGGCGCTCGCCACGCTGCCGTTGTCGCTGTCGATCATCGGCGTCGCGGCCATGTCGGTGCCCGCCGCGCTGCTGATGCAGCGTGTCGGGCGGCGACGCGCCTTCGTCGGCAGCGCCTGTGTCGCGGCCGCCGCCGCGCTGCTGTGCGCCTACAGCGTCGCGCATGCCGACTTCGTCGGCTTCTGCATCGCCGGCTTCCTGCTCGGCTGCAACATGGCGTTCGTCCAGCAGTACCGCTTCGCGGCCATCGAATACGTCGACCCGCAGCGCTCGGGTCAGGCCGTGGCGACCGTGATCCTCGGTACGCTCGCTGCGGCCCTGATCGCGCCGGCAATCGGCACCGCAGCGCGAGAGCTCGGCGGCTGGCCGGAATTCACGGGGTCCTACGTCGTCCTCGCCGGACTCTGTCTGGTCGCGGCGGCGATCCTCTCGCGCCTCGCCGATGCGACGCCCCGCGCGTCGCAGGACGCCGGCGCCGTGCGCTCGCTCGCGACGATCGCGCGCCAACCGGAGTTTCGCCTCGCGGTCGTCGCCGGCGTCGCCGCGTACGCGGTCATGAGCTTCATCATGACCGCGACGCCGATCAGCATGCACGTGCACGACGGCTTCTCGAGTGCCGAAACGACCAGCGTGATCACGGCGCACCTGCTCGGCATGTACCTGCCATCGCTGGCGAGCCCGTGGCTGATCGAGCGCCTCGGCATCCGCGGCATGATGCTGTCGGGGATCGCCGCGATGGGAGCCTGCATCGTCATCAGCGCGGCGATCGGGCATGCCTTCGCGCATTACTTCAGCGGTCTGGTGCTGCTCGGGCTCGGCTGGAACCTGCTGTTCGTCGCCGGCACGACGCTGCTGACGACCACCTACGCGCCCGCGGAGAAGTTCCGCGCGCAGGGCTTCAACGATCTCGCCGTATTCGGCTCGCAGGGGCTGGCTTCCCTGCTGGCCGGCGTCGCCATGCAGACCTTGGGTTGGCAGGCACTGAACCTCGCGAGTGCCCCGCTGCTGCTGCTCGTGCTGTGGCTGCTCTGGCGCCAGCGCCCGTCGGCCGCCGGCAGCGCGCCGGGTGCTGCCGCCGGCGCGACGCTCGACCAGCGATGAGCGCCGGGAGCCGCCCGCGCCGTGGCGGCACCCGGCTCCCTGTCAGAAGCGGAAGCTGGCCTCGAGTCCGATCTGCCGCTCGCGGCGCAGGATTCCGAAGAATCCGCGCGGCAGCGAGTACGAGGCAATCGTCGTCGGCGGCAGGCCGGGATCCAGCGTGAGCCCCGGAATGCCGATCAGGTACGGATGCAGCCAACGTGTTGCCGACGGCGACGCATCCTCGTCGGTGAGGTTGCGGCCGTAGACGCCGATCCGCCACTGCTCGGTCTCGAGACCGAAGCGGGCGCCGACCAGCGTCGCTGCCGGCGTGTAGGCCAGATTGTGGACCTGCACGAACTTCTTCGACGTGTAAGAGACGTCGCCATTCGCGTAGAACTCGAACCGGCCGTCGAGCACCGGTCGGCGGAAATCCGCCGTCAGGCTCGCCGTATGCTTCGCCGCGAGCGGGAACTCGTTGCCAACGATCGAGCAGGTCCCCTGGCCGTTCAGGTTTCGCGCCGGGTCGTTGGGATTCGCGGGGTTGAAGACGCCACCACCGCTAGTGAGCTGGAACTGGAAATCGTCGCAACCCTCGGTGAACTCCGTGTCGGCGAGCGAGTAATTGAGCCCGAGCGTCAGGGACTCGGTCGCGCGCCAGCGCGTCTCGAGCTCGAGGCCATTGATCTTGCCGGAGCCCTGGTTGGTCGAGAGCGAGGTGACGGCCCCCATCGCATTGACGATCGGAGTCGTCAATTGCACGTCGTCGACGTCGATCCGGAACAGCGCGACGTTCAGCAGCAGGCGGCGGTCGAACCAGGTCGACTTGAGGCCGAGCTCGTAGTTGCGCGATTCCTCCTGATCGAAGAACACGTCATCGGGCCGCCCGTTCAGCAGTGCGGTGGCGCCATTCAGACCACCTGGCTTGAAGCCCTGCGCGTAGTTCGCGTAGAGGGTCAGATCGTCATTGGCCTTGAAGGTCACCGTGACGCGCGGTGTCGTCGAAGTCCAGGAGCCCTTCTGCGAGAACGTCGCCGCCGTCGTCGGCCCAGACTGCACGTTCGTGACGGCCGTCCAGTCGGTCTGGCCCTTCCATTCCTTGGCGCGGCGCAGCTCGGCGGTCGCCGACCAGCGTTCGGTGAAGTCGTACTCGATCGAGCCGAACACCGCGTTGTTGATGATGTCGCTGATCTGGGTCGGGTTGTCCTGGCCACGCGGGCTCAGGAAGTCGAGCCCGAACTGGTCGCGCTGGAACTCGAAGTGATAGACGCCGAGCAGCCAGCGGAACGGGCGGTCCGCCGGCGACTCCATCTTCGCCTCCAATGACCAGTCGCGGAACTCGTCATAATCGGTACCGGCCCCGACGGCCTCGCGCTGCACACCATTGATGGGCGCACCGATGATGTTGACCTGCGAATGATCGCTGTCCGCACCGGTCCAGCGGTCCTCGCTGCGGGCCGATCCGTCGATGGTGAGCCGATAGCCCGACCCGCCGATGTCCCACTTGAAGATCACGCTTGCGAGCGCCAGGTCGCGCTCGACGCCGGAGAACGCGGCTCCCTGGCGCGTGTCGTAGATGCCGCCCGTCGCGACGTTGGGGAACGGGTTCAGAGTCGCAGGAATCCCGGCCACGATCGGCACGGTCTGCGTCACCGGTGCGTCATTCAGGTAGATCGGCCGCGGTTCGATCGCGCCGCAGTAGTACTGGTTCCGGTTGGTCGATGCCGTCGAGTTGTACGAGTCGAGCGAGCGCGTGCCCGGGAAGCAGTTGTTGCTCTCGGCGGACTGGAAGAACAGCGGGCGGGTGCCGTCGCGGTCCTCGCTCCACTGCACGCGCAGCCGCAACTCGGTGTTGTCACTCGGCACGAGGCGCAGCACGCCATTGACCGACTTGGTCTGCTCATCGCCGATCGTTCGGTCGGTGGCGAGGTTCTTCCATTGCCCGTCGAAGTCGTAGAGGCGCGCCGCGAGCGAGCCGAACAGGCGCTCGCCGAACAAGGGTCCGCTGAGCCGCGCGCTGATCTGTCGTTCGTCGGAATCGACGTTGGCGGTCACGGCGCCGTCGAGGGTTTCGCCGGGGCCGCGGGTGATGAAGTTCACCGCACCGGAGTAGGTGTTGCGGCCGTAGAGCGCGCTCTGCGGCCCGCGGATGACTTCGATCCGCTCGACGTCGTTGAGATCGAGACTCTGGATGTCGCCCGGGTAGTAGATGCCATCGACGAAATAGGCGACACCCGTCTCGACGGTCGGGTTCGTGCCGGCCAGCACGCTCGCGAGACCCCGCATCACGGGCCGCTCGGTCGCGCGGCCGAAGGCCTTCGAGAACACGAGACCCGGCGTAAACTTCGCGACGTCGTCGATCGATTGCACCTGTCGCTCGACGATCTGCTCGGTCGTCAGCGCCGTTACCGCGACCGGCACGTCCTGCAGCGACTCCTCGCGCTTGCGCGCCGTCACCACGACTTCGTCGAGCGCGAGACCGTCGCTTGCGACTTCGCTGCCCCCTTGACCCTGCGCTTGCGCCGCATTCGCGACAACGAGTAGCGCAGATGAGACAAGTAGCAACCGTTGACGATGATGTGACATGGGCGACACGGTTCCTCCCCTGGACTGCTTTGACCCCTGAAACCGCGAAAACCGCAACGACGGCAGTTATCCGGTGCTTGGCTGCGACCGGGTGCGGCCGGCGTCATGATAGATCTGCTCACAGTGCACCCGCAATTGTCGCGGGCGCGCAACACGCGTGACTAGTCGCCGAGAAACCCGGCGAGCCGACCGGCAACGAGTTCGGGCTTGGCCTCGAACACGCCAAAGCCGGCCTCGGGCAGGTCGACGAAACGCGCATCGGGTATCAGCCCACGTGCGCGCGCCGTCGCCTCCCAGAGGTCATCGCGCGGCCGCAGCACGAGCACCGGCTGACGCACGAGCGGCAGCCGCTCGTCGGCGGGCCAGTTCATGACGGCGTTGGCGCCCCACCAGGCATTCGGCCCATTGCGGAGCTTCTCCGCGAAAGACGCGGCGAGCTGCTCGAGTGTCACACCGGGTCCACGCCACTGCTGGCTGCGTTGCCACTCGCGGAGCAGGTGCGAACCGTCCTCGGCGAGCGGCATCGGCCAGGGCGCGCGCCAGAACGCTTCGCGTTCGGCGTCCAGGAGCACCGGCACCGCGACCAGCACGAGACGGCGAACGAGGTTGGGACGCGCGATCGCGATCTCGGCAGCGATGGCCGAACCGGTGTGGTAGCCGAGCAGGTCAACGTGACGGAAGCGCATCGTGTCGAGGAAGTCGAGCATCGCGCCCGCGTACTCGGCGATCGAGGGCGGCGCCGGCGGCGCATCGGACTCCCCATAACCCGGCGTGTCGGGGGCATACACCGAGCGGTCGATGCCGGCGATCGGCAGAAAACGCCGGAACACGCGTCCCGACATCGGGCTCTGGTGAAAACACAGCAGCGTCGTGGCCTCATCGAAGCCACCGCCCGAGGGGATCGCATGGTGGACGTGCAGCTGGCCGTAGCGGCACTCGAAGTAGCTGCGGCGGATCCGCGGCGCGGCTCGCGCGGCGGGTCGACGCGCGGTGGCTCGGCGATCGGCTCTGGGCATGCTGGTCCCTCCGCGAGGCCGGCCGCTCACGCTGCCGGGCCGACGCGCGCTATAGTCATCGGCGATCGCGGCCACAATAGCAAATCCAAGCGGCCGCTCCGGAGGAACGCCCATGAAGCTGTATGGAAGTCTCGTGTCGCCCTACGTGGCGCGCGTCGTGCTGGCTGCCCGCTACAAGGGTCTCTCGCTCTCGCCCGAGACGCCGCCGGGAGGCGGCATCAAGTCGCCCGAGTACCTCGCGATCAACCCCATGGGCAAGATGCCGACGCTCGAGGATGGCGGCCACTATCTCGCCGAGTCGATGGTCATCCTCGAATACCTCGACGACGCGTATCCGCAGAAGTCGCTGCTGCCGCCCGCGGCCCTCGACCGCGCCCGGGTCCGTCTGCTCGGCCGTATCACCGACCTCTACGTCATGTCGCAGGGCGCGGGGTTCTTCCGCAACATGAATCCGGCGCAGCGCAATCAGACCGAAGTCGAGGCTTCGAAACAGGGGCTCGCCAAGGCGATGGCGGACCTCGAGCACTTCATGGGCGGCGGCCCCTTTGCGCTCTACGGTGCGCCGACCCAGGCCGACTGCGCGATGCTGCCCTGTCTGCTGATGATGAGCGGAGTCGTCGCCGCATTTGGCATCACCGACCTCTACGCCGACCGGCCGCGGCTCAAGGCGTGGTTCGCGCACATGCAGCAGGATCCGATCGCCGGCCCGTTCATCGCTGAGTACAACGCCGCGATGCAGGCATTCTTCGCCGCGCGACGCTGAGCGCATGCACGGCTGGCTGGTCCGGGAGTTCGGCGGCGTCGAGGCCATGCGCTGGAGCGCGCTCGAACCGCTGGTGCCCGGCCCCGGGCAGTTGCTCGTGCGCGTGCGGGCCTCCGGCATCAACTTCGCCGAGACGCGCATGCGCGCGGGCACTTACTCGGGCCAGACGCTGCCTTTCGTCATGGGCATGGAGTCCGCCGGCGTCGTCGAGGCGCTCGGGCCGGGCGTCGCCAGCTTTGCGGTCGGTGACCGCGTTTTCGGTCGCGCGCGCGGCTCGCACGCAACCCATGTGCTGTTCGAGGCCGCCCATGCGCTGCCGCTGCCGGCTGGACTGTCGTTCGAGCAGGGCGCCGCGATTCCGGTGGGCTGGCTGACGGCCTGGCATGCGTTGATCACCGTCGCCGACGTGCAGCCGGGACAACGCGTGCTGATCGAGGCGATCGCGAGCAGCGTCGGCAGCGCTGCACTGCAGATCGCGCGCTGGCGCGGCGCGTGGGTCGCCGGCACGGCAAGCCGCGATGACAAGTGCGCACGGGCCCGCAACGCGGGCGCGGATGCGGCGTACAACTACAAGTCCGAAGACGTGCCTGCCGCCGTGATGCGAGACACCGGCGGCCACGGCATCGACGTCGGCCTGATGACCATCGGCGAGGAGACGGCCGCGGCCCTGTTCGACTCGATGGCGGCCGAAGGGCACATCGTCATGTACGGCAGCACGGGGGGGCGCCAGGTCTGTTTCAGCCTGAACATCGGCACGCGCAACCTGCGACTGTCCTCGATGAGCATCTCGACCAGTGCCCGGTTCCTGCCCGAGACGATGGCGAGTTTTCGCCGGCTCGCGTTGCCACGCTTCGCGGCCGGCGAGTTCCGCCCCGTCGTCGACACCGTGCTGCCGATGGCGGATCTGCCGCGCGCGCACGCGATGGTCGATGCACGCCTGCACTTCGGAAAGATCATCCTCGTCAACCCGTGACGATCGGGGCGGGCTCCCCGCTCCAGCCGAAGCCCACGACGACCTTGCCGTCGCGCTCGGCGCCGGTCCGGCCGGCGCGCTCGCAGGCCTCGACGATGCGCTCGAGCGGATAGACGCCGGCGATCTTGGCGCGCAGCTCACCGCTGGCAATGTGGCGGGCGAGGCGCGCGTACATCTGCCTCACCTGCTCCGGCGAGCGCCGCCCGAACTGCCGCACGAAGGACACGCCGACGAGCCGGATGTCGCGCCGGAACATCAGATAGAAGTCGAGATGACAGGGCTCGCCCGACATGCAGCCGTAGCTGGCCACGGTGCTGCCCGGCGCGAGGCATTCCGCGATGCGCTGCGTCGCCGCGCCGCCGACCGCATCGATGCCGACCCGCACGGGCACACCATCGACTGCCTCCGCTACGCGCGCAGCGAGGTCCGGTCCGTCGACGAGCACGATGTCGGCGCCGAGCTCGCGCAGCTCGGCAACCATTTCGGCGCGACGCACGACATTGACGGTGCGCACGCCCTTGAGGCGCGCCAGCCGGATCAGATAGCGGCCGCAACTCGAGTTCGCGGCGTTCTGGATCAGCCAGTCGCCGGGTTCGAGGTCGGCGAAGTCCTCGAGTAGCACCTCGGCCGTGGGACCGTTGACAGTCAGCAGCGACAGTTGCACGGCGTCGCCCTCGGGGGCCGGCATGCAGCCCGCGGCGCGGCAGCGGACCTCCTCGCGAAACGTGCCGCTGCCGAGCGGCGGAAACACCCGATCGCCGACCGCGAAGCCGCTCACACCGGGACCGACGCGAACGACGCGGCCGATGCCTTCGAAACCGGGAGTGCGGGGCAGCGGGAGCTGGAAGTCGCCGGCACCCTCGATCGTGCGCAGATCGGCGATGTGCATCGCCGCCGCCTCCATCCGCACGACGAGCTCGCCCGCGAGCGGCTGCTCGGGCGGTCCCTCGACGACACGCAGCACCTCGCGCGGCGAGCCGAAACGGTCGTGGACGACACTCTTCATCGATCGTGCACTCCGGTATCGCGGCTCAGTTGCCAGTGATCAAGAAGCTCAGGATCCGGTCGGCCGTCTGCGGCGCCCATTGACGGAAGCCGGCCCAGTGGCCAAACCGCGGTTCGATCGATCGCGCGGCGGCCTGCGCCACCTCGCCGCGGACACGCTCGGTCATCGCGACGCCGTCCTCGCCAGGCTCCGGGACCTGACCGCCGGACGCCGCGAAAGCCCGCTGCGTCGCCTCGAGGAGCCGCAGCAGATACTCCCGGTAGTCGGCAACCCAGCGTCGGTCGCCGGGCCCGGTGTGCCCACCGGCGACCTGGTCGAAATCGAGCTTGGAGGCCTCCTCGAGCGAGTGCAGATAGCCGCCGAAGTCGGTGTCGGGCAGATTGCGGTACGGCGCGACGTCGGGCTCGACGCCGTCGACCCAGACCAGCAGCCGGCCGCGGTCGGTCGGCAGCAGGAACAGCAGGTTGGAGTCCGAGTGGTTCGGGCCGAAATCGCGCACCTCGATGCGCGCAGCGCCATCGGCGATCACCGCACCATCGCCGATCACGCCGGTCGGCCGCAGCACGTCGCGGTCGCCGCGCCGTTCGATTCGCCGGTGCGCGGCCTCGTGCGCGCAGACCTCGCAGTCGGCGCCCGCGGCGAGCGCGGCGCCGCCGCAGATGTGGTCGCGGTGGTCGTGCGAGTAGACGAGCCGCACGAGCGGGCGGTCGGTCACGCTGGCGATGGCGGCGCGGTAGGCCCCGGCAGCGGCCTCGTTGATCGGATCGAAAGCGGTCACGCCACGATCACCGACGACGAACGGGCTCAGGTAGAAACCGCGCTGCCAGCGGAACAGGTAGACGCCGCGTCCGAGCGGATCGACCCGCCAGTCCCGCTCCGCGACCGGTGTCCCGGGCATCAAAGGATGAGCTGTCGCTCGCGCAGGCGGGCGAGGACCTCGGCCTGACGCTGTGCGAAGTAACTGCGCTCGGGGATCACGATCCGGTCGCCGTCGAGCAGTCCATTGCGCCGGCGGATGTCCGCGGTCGCATAGATCTCTGCATACAGGTCGAGCGCCTGGCGCGACAGCAGGTTGCTCATGCCGGGGCGGCGTCGCCAGGCCCGCAGCGCCGCGAGATCCAGCGTCGCGTTGGCGACCGAGGACACTCCGCTGCCCGCCACGACGAGCTGCTCGCCGTGATAGTCGATGATGTCCGAGTAACCGCTGCTCGAATCGATCGGCACGTCGATGCCGCGCAGCGCGGCGTTGTTGGCCGACACGACATAGGCGAGATTCTCAAGCGCGCGGGCGCGCCGCGCGATCTGCTTGATCGTGAGCTTGGGCGACGCGACTTCGCTGCTCGAGTGGACGAATACCTCCGCACCGCGCACGGCAAGGCAGCGCGCGATCTCCGGGTAGAGGATCTCCTCGGAGGCGATCGCCGCGAGCCGTCCGATCGGGGTATCGGCCACCGGGAACACCCCCTCCAGGCCGTAGATGTCGAGGTAACGATCCCAGACATCGTGCGGCGTCGGTGCGAACATCGAGATCAGACGACGGTAGGTCAGCACGCGCGCGCCGTTCGGCGCAAAGATCCAGCTCGCCTGGAAATAGAGCCCGGGGAAGTGACGGTCGGTTTCGTAGCCATTGCCGGCCAGATACAGCGAGTGATTCTGCGCGATCGCCGCGAGCGCCTCGTATTCGGCGCCGTCGGGCGCGAGAGCGGCCTTGTCGGTCCACTCGGCGATGCTCTCGCCCCATGGCGGGCCGGTCAGCACGTATTCGGGCAGCACGACGAGCTTGAGATCCGGGCCGATCCAGCGCCTTGCGCCGCCGACCGCCTCGTCGATGCGGCGCAGACAGCCCTGGATCCGCAGGTTGGCGTGGGCGCGATCGTGATCGGGGTGCACACCGTCGCAGTCGATCTGCAGCGCGAGGGCGACGTAGCGTTCCAGTCTGGTTTCGTTCATGAATCCTCCCGCCGCGGTTATAGTCGGCGCTCGCACGGAGCGTCAATGCATCGGCCACCGCGATCCTCACGTCGGCAGTTCCTCGAGCGCGCTGCGGCAGTGCCGATCGCGGCGCTCGCCGCGGCCTGCGAGCCGCGCGCGATCGACGGTCGCACGGTCGTATACGCCAGCGGGTTCTCGCTGCCGAAGTCGGCGGACGAACGGCTGTGGCTCGAGTTCGAGCGGCGCCTGGAATCGCAGTTGCCGGAGTTCGACGTACGGCTGCTGATCCGCGGCGAGACCGGCCCCGAGGAACAGATGCTGGCCATGTTGCGACGGGGTCGCCTGCAGATCGCCGGCGGCTCGTTCGCCGGCGTGGCGACGCTCGTTCCCGAAATCGCGCTGCTGTCGGTGCCGTTCCTGTTCGACAGCGCCGATGAGGTCGATTTCGTCATGGACCGCTTCATGCTCGAGCCCTTCCGCGAGCTGTTCGCCGCCAAGGGGCTGCGCCTGATGCAATGGACGGACGTCGGCTGGGTCAACCTCTACGGCCAGCGGCCGCTGCCCGCGCCGGAAGACCTGCGCGGTCGGCGCATACGTGCCTCTTCGTCGATCGCCTCGCAGGCGTTCGTCGCAGCCCTCGGCGCCGACACGATCACAATGCCTTTCTCCGACGTGGTACCGAGCCTGCAGACCGGCCTCATCGAGGGCGGTGTGACCAGTACCACGATGTATTCGCTGTCGGGCATCCTCAACGAGGCGCCGCATTTCGTGCTGACGCAGCACAGCTACGACATGGGTGTGATGCTCGCCAACGGCCGCTGGTTCGCCGCTCTCGACGCGCGCGCGCGGCGGATCGTCGATGGCAGCTTCGGCGGCGCCGCGAACGCGCGACGCACGGCGCGAGAATCGGTCGCGTCGCTCGAACGGACGTTGCCCGAACGGGGCGTCAGGCTCTACAGACCGACGTCCGAGCAACGCGAGGCGTGGCGGCGCGCGGCCTGGCCCGCCCACCGCGAGCTCGTCACACGCATCGGTGGCGAGGCCGAGCGCATCTACGCGACCCTGACGGCGGGCGTGGCGGCCTACCGCGCGGGGCGCGGCGACGTGCCGCCCGCGGCGCCACCTCCGATCGGGCCCTGAGGCGCCATCTGGCGGTTGCGGCCGCGCCACGCCGGACGATGCCGCACGTCAGGCGCAGCGGCCCGTCAGGCGCAGCGGCCCCTCAGGCGCAGCGGCCCGTCAGGCGCTCACCGCAGCGACAGTCCTGTGGCGCCTTGACCACGCCGGGCCCGGTCGCGTACATACGGGGACGCGCGATGCGCTTCGCGCGGACGTTTCGGCAAACAGGGAGTATCTGATGACGCACAAGTGCTGGGTCACGGTGGCTGCGGCGGCAGTCGCCTGGATGGCGCCGACTGGCTTCGCGCAGGAGCAGGGTGCCGAGGCGGACGGCCTCGAGGAGATCGTCGTCACCGCGCGCAAGCGCGAGGAGTCGGTGCAGGACGTTCCACTCGTCGTGAACGCGCTGACGGCGGAGCAGATCGAACGCGCCAGCATCCAGGGCCTCACGGACGTGGCGCTGCGAACCCCGGGTCTCAACTACGAAGGCTACGCGAGCGCCGGGCAGGCCGGCGCGGCCGTGATCCGCGGTCTCGCACCGACCCAGCTCACCAACCGCATACCGAATGTCGCGGTCTTCTACGATGGCGTCTACCTGCAGAACCAGGCCTTGCAGGACATCGGCGTCTTCGACATCGAGCGCGTCGAGGTGCTCAAGGGCCCGCAGAGCGCGCTCTATGGTCGCAATGCTTTCGCCGGCGCGATCAACTACATCTCTCGCAAACCCTCGGACGAGTGGAAGGCCGAGGTCGGCGTGACCGTTGGGTCTGACGATCGCCGCGACTACAACGCCTTCCTCAGCGGCCCGCTGTCGCCGGAGCGCGTGCTGTTCAAGCTGTCCTATGGCCAGACCGAGTTCGACGGGACCTGGCCCAACAACCACCCGCTCGCCGCGCAGGGCGTGAGCCCCGGTAACCGCGGCAACGTCGGCGGCTGGGACACGAACACCTGGACCGCCGGCCTGACCATCAGGCCGCGCGACGGTCTCGAGGTCAACCTCGGCTACTTCAAGTCCGATATCTCGCGCGAGCCGAACGGCAACTATACGATCCAGGGCTTCGGCGCCGTCCAACTGTTCGGCCTGCAACCGATCAACGACCTCAACTGCCTGCCGCGGACCCTTGGGCCGCTGGTCGGCAACCAGGTGTGGTGCGGCGAACTGCCGCTCGCGCCGCCGCCGAATCCGACGGATACGCGTCCGCCGGGCGTGGTGATCGACCCACGCCAGCTCGGCTTGCAGGCCGACAGCGCCATCACGACCGCGTCGATCAACTGGGACCTCAACGACGCCGTCGAACTTTTCTACCTGTACGGCCGCAACGACTACTTCGGGCTCGGCGGCGGCCCCAATGACCGCAATGCCGTGACGGGCAACAATTCGGTGGTCTTCTCGCCGTGCCCTAGCGGTCTTACGACCTGCAACACGATCGACTCGCGACCCAACGGCACGCTGCGCTCGTCCTCGCACGAGCTGCGACTGCAGTCCGCCGCGGATACGGCCTTCACCTGGATGGCGGGGCTCTATTACTCCGACGTTCGCGAGCGTCAAACCGTATTCACCGGCCGCGTGCCGCCGCTGCAGCTGACGTCGATCTTCAGCCTGATCGCGAACAGCAACCTCAATGTCGTGCGTTTCGAGGACCGCATCCGCAACGTCTTCGGGCTCGTCGACTACCGTTTCAGCGACGCGTGGTCGATCTCGGCGGAGGCGCGTTACGGCGACGAGGACAAGGAGATCGTGCGACTCACGACCGCCACCGGCGGTGCCTTCGTCGGTCCCGGCAGTTACCAGACCGAGAACTACAAGCCTTTCACCTGGCGCGCCTCGGTCAACTTCCGGCCGCTGCCAGGCGTACTCACGTACCTGTCGGCAGCCAAGGGCGAGAAGACCGGTGGCTTCAATCTCGCCCGGTATCCGGAATTCCTGAACCAGGGCGAGTTCGAGGCGGAAACGAACACCACCTACGAGCTCGGCATCAAGAGCGACTGGCTGGACCGGCGTCTGCGCCTTAACGCGGCGGTCTACTACATAGACTGGAAGGATCTGCAGGCCTCCACGCCGCAGTTCACCGACGATCCTGTCCTGAGGCCGCTGACGCCGAACGACCCGGCCATCATCTCGAACATCGGTGGAGCCGAATCCAAGGGAATCGAGCTCGAGCTCGGCTACGTGTTCACGCCGCACTTCAACGCGACGCTGGCGCTTGCGTTCAACGATCCCAAGTACAGGGACGCGCGGCTGTTCGCGGCCAATGCGATCCCGCCAGTCGGAAATCCGTCGCGCGACAATCCGCCGCTCGGCAGTATCCGCTGCGACGGCGTGCTCTGCCCTGCCGACGGCAGCATCGACGGCAACAGCCTCGAGCGTCAGTCGAAAGTCTCCGGCGCACTGCTGCTGAGCTACGGCCGGCCGATCAACGACGACTGGAGCTACTACACGAACCTCGATGTGAACTACCAGGGCAAACAGTACATCGAGGCGCTGAACCTCGGCTGGACCGCGCCGCGCACGGTCACGAACCTGCGCATCGGCCTCTCGAGTGCGCACTGGGAGGCGGCGCTCTGGGCCCGCAACCTGCTCGACGAAAAGTACGCGGCCAATTCGTTCGTGATCGCCTTCGCGAACTCGTACGTGGTCGGCCTCGGCGAACGCCGCAGCTACGGACTCACCGCCAAGTACAAGTTCTGAGGACCGCGCTCAACGCGGCGCCGAAGGGCCGGCAGCGCGCGCTGCCGGCCTTTTGCCAGTCTGGGCCGGTTCGGTCGTATCATTGAGGCATCTTGGTACCCAGGAGATCGCCCGTGCGCCGGCGCCTCGCTCTGATCGTGATCTCTCTCGTCGTCTCGACGGCCCAGGCCGGCCTCGTGATCGAGTCGGTCACACGCGACACGGGCAGCGGACGGACGCTCGGCACCCAGCGGCTGGTGGCCCAGGGCGGCGCGGCACGCATGGGGCATTCTGGCGGTGAGTCGGATTCGAGTTACGTCATTGTCCGCGACGAGGTGCTCTACGTCGTCGAGCCGGCACAGCGCCGCGTGCCGCTCCCGCACCGCTGCAGGCACGCGACCTCGGTCGCAGCGAAAAGGCGGCTGGCCGCCGCTGCCGGCTCTGGGAGCTCAGCGGCGCCGGCGTGGTCGAACCGCAGCTCTGCGTCGTACCATTCGGCGAGATGCCCGGCAAGGAAGACCTGCTGACCCTGTCGAAGCGCATGATGGCGCTGATGCGCCCGCTCGCCGACGCCCTGCCGGATCGCGGCAGCGTCGGTTCGAGCCGCGACCTCGAGGCGAGGGAAAACGTGAAAGGCTACCCCCTCCTGATCCGCGCATACGAAGGCGGCAAGCCGACCGGTCGGGAGATCGTGCTGCAGACGCGGAGGGAACAGTCGCTCGCGGCATCCGAATTCGAGGTGCCGGCGGATTTCCGCAGGCAGGACCCGCTCAAGGGTCTCGAGAGCTGACGGCCGCCGATGCCGCTGGACCCGACCTTCCTGTGGCTGTGCGCGCTGGCGCTGATCGCCGTCGGCGTGGTCGGCACGGTGCTGCCGGGCGTACCGGGCGCCATGGCCGTCTTCGGCGGCATGCTGCTGGCCGCGTGGCTCGATGATTTCACGCGTGTCGGCTGGCCGACGCTGATTGTGCTCGGCGTGCTGACGGCGCTGGCGTTCGCGGCCGACATCCTCGGCAGCCTGCTCGGCGCGCGCCGGGTCGGCGCGAGCCGGCTTGCACTCGCGGGCGCGGCACTCGGCACGCTCGCCGGGCTGCCTTTCGGACTACCCGGCCTGCTGGCCGGACCATTCATCGGCGCCGTGGTTGGCGAGTTCGTGACGCAGCGACGCGTCGATCAGGCCGCTCGTGTCGGACTCGGCACGTGGCTCGGGCTCGCCGTCGGTACGCTCGCGAAGATCGCGCTCGTCTTCGCGATGCTCGGCGTATTCGCGATTGGCTACGTCGTCAACTGACGCGCAGCGCCGCGAGGTCGAGCTGCTGCGTCAGCCAGGGTTCGCCCGTATCCGTGCGGATTTGCAGGGTGACCTGGGGCACCCGAGGCGTCCAGTCGATCTCGATCCAGCCGAAATTGCGCGCCCGCAGCACCGGACCGATCCGCCGCGAGTTCGGCGGCGTCACGGGCCAGACCTCGGTCAGACCGCTCGAGGTCAGGTCCCAGAGCGGATAGGGGATGTTGCGATCGAGCCGTGAGAGCTCGGCGTAGTGCGTGTCGCCGCTGATGCAGAACAAGCCATGGGCCCGCGTGCGACGAATCGTCTCGATCAGGCGCTGATGGTCGTCGGCATAGTTGATCCACGCTTCCCAGCCCGGGAAGTCGGCCACTACCTGCAGGCTCGAGGCGAGAATCCGGATATCCGCGGGCTTCGCGAGTTCCGACTCCAGCCACCGCCACTGGGCCTCGCCGAGCATGGTGGCCCCGGCATCCGGGTTGCGCTCGTACGGGCCCGGCACCTCGCGCCCGGCGTCGGTGAGTTCCCGCGACCAGTCGCGATAGGGTTTGCCTCCCAGATCGAGGCGGCGGATCGGCGTGCGGTTGAATCGCAGGTCCGGCAGCAGGATCTGTAGCCGGCGATCGCCGGCTCCGAACATGACGGCGTCGTAGACGCCGTCGCGGACACGGCGTGGCGAGTCCGCAGGCTCGCCCCAGAAGTCGCAGAAGATCCGTTGCGAGTCCCGCTTGAACGGGTAGTCTGCGCCCGCGTCATCTTCGCCGTAATCGTGATCGTCCCAGGTGGCAAGCACGGCCGTGCGCTCGCAGAGACGGCGAAAGCCGGGCTGCGCCGCGAGCTGCGCGTACTTGGCGCGCAGCACGCCCATGTCGCGCGTATCGCCGTAGATGTTGTCACCGAGAAAGATGAACAGCTCGGGCTCGAGCGCATTGATTGCATCCCAGATCGGCTGCGGCTGGTCCTGCCTTGCGCAGGCACCGAACGCGATGCGCCGCGGCAGCACACCCGACGGTGGCCGGCGTACGCCCGCGCGAACCGGCCCAGCCAGTGGCGCTGGCGCCCGCCCGCCGCCCTCGGCTGCACGTCCGGGGGGAGGCGACGTGAGGCCGAGGGCAGAGAGCGAACCCGTGATACCGGCGCCAACCAGCAGGTCGCGGCGGTGCATCAGAAGCGGGCCTTGACCGAGACGAAGAACTGACGCGGCGCGCCGCGCAGCAAGGTCTGGCTCGTCCCGCTTGCGTCCGACTCGCTGAAGCCATTGCTGCCGATCGTCGAGATGTAGAACTCGTCGGTGATGTTCGTCACCGCGCCCTGCACGGTCAGCTCCTCGAGAAGGCCGAGGTCCCTGAAGCGGTAACCCGCGCTCGCGTTGAACAGTTCGTAGGCATCGACACCACCGTCGTTGAGATAGGTGTAGTAGCGCTTGCCGATGTGGCTGCCGTCGACTCGCGCGAAGAACGTGCCGTTGTCCCAGGCCAGTTCGCTCTTGATCATGAGCTTCGGTGCGTCGACGACCTGCTTGCCCGAGACGCGCACGACGACCGGACCGCTGACCGTGAAGCGGGTGTAATCGTCGTCGTACTGGGAGTCATTCCAGGCGATCGAGTTGAACCAGGTCAGATGACGCAATGGGCGCCACGCCAGCGCAGCCTCGAGGCCCCTGCTCGTGACTGAGCCGACGTTGGCGAGGATCGGCGAGTTGCCGACGATGCCGGGGCCCTGCGGAATGGCGAGCAAGCGGTCGTCAAACTTGACCTGATAGGCGCTGAGCACGCCTTCGAGCGCGTCGCGACGGAATCGCCAGCCGAGTTCGACCGTCGTCGAGGTTTCCGGCTCGAGCGCATCGAGCACCTGCTGGAATCCTGGTGCTGCTGCCGCGCTCGAGCTGAACGGCCCGGCGGTTTTCGCACTGACGAAGGCGCGGGCGTTCTGCGCCACCTGCCCGAACAGCTCGTTGCGGTCCGACAGCGACCAGGCGAAGCCGACCTGCGGCAGGAAGCTCTCCTTGGCGTCGATCGACGCCGAGAATCGCGGCGCGTTGTTCGCCTGGATCGTCCAGGCCTTGTTCTCGACGTCCATCGACTTGAAGCCGAAGTCCACACGCAGCGCGTCGCTGACCTGCCACGTGTCCTGCACGTAGAACTGCAGCGTGTACGTGTCGAACAGATGCTCCCACTGCGTGAAGAATGGATCGCGGAGGAAATTCGTGAAGTCCTGGGTCGGCGCCGTCAGGCTGCGCTCCGGATAGAAGCGCCGTGCCTGCCGGAACTCGTTCTCCTCGAACCAGACACCCGCCTGCAGCTCGTGCGAGGCGACACTCCACGTGCCGTTGGCGATGAGGCCCTTGCGGTCGATGTCGTACTCGGTCGTGCGAACCGACAGCGGCGCGCCGCCCGGTGTCGGCACATACGGTGTGCCCCAGAGTCCCTGCCCTTCGTTGCGGTGCGTGTATCCGGTGATGCGAAACTCGAGCGCCTCCGCGGCGGGCAGGTCGAGTGCGACGTAGCCGAGACGGTCCTCGCGCAGTCCCGCGGCGTTCCAGTAGGCGTCGTCGCAGATCGGCACCGCGAAGGCGCCGGCGGCACAGGCCTGGGCCGCCGCGACGGCTGCGGCGTAGTTCGGGAAGTAGTTGTCCCAGTCCCTGCCGCGGCGGTTGAGGATATCGAAGGAGAGGTCCTGGTAGTCGATTTCCGCGCGGTCAGACCAGTTGTAGTAGCCGGTCAGTGTGGCGGCACCGATCGGCTGCACGATTTTGAGGTTCGCCATGCGCTGGTCCTGGTCCCCGGCACCCTTCCACTTCTCGGCGGTTCCGTCGATCGCCGAGAGATAGAAACGCGTGCCGGCGCCGCCGAGCTCACCGGACTCGATGCGGCCGAAAATCCGGCGCGCCGAGTCGCTGCCGCCCGTCAGCTCGAGCCGCCCATCGAACTCGCGTGCCGGATCGACCGAGAAGAACTCGATCGTGCCACCAAGATTGTTGCTGGATGTCGTGGCCAGCGCCCCCGCACCCTGCGACAGCAGCACCCGACCGACGTTCTCGGTAGGGATCGCACGACTGATGTGCAGCCCGTTGTGGTTGCCATAGGACATGTCACCGAGCGGAACGCCGTCGAGCGTGAAGCCGAGCTGGTTCTGGTTGAACCCGCGCACGACGATGCGCGTCGACCACTCGTAGGCACCGTAGGGATCGGCGGACTGGAAGTTGACGCCGGGCAGCTTCTCGAGCGCCTTGAGCGGACTCGTGCCGGCGGGCAGATATTCGATCTGCGCGGCCTCGACACCCTGCAACTGGCGCGTCTCGCCGCGCCCGAAGATGACGACTTCCTGCAGCTCCGTCTCCTCCTGCGCCGCGGCCTCCTCCGCGGCGGTGGCGGGCAACGGGTGGAATGCGGCGCACAGCGCCGCCGCGGCAAGCGCGCTGCGCACGGACCGCGTGATCGGATCTGCTGACATGGGAGCCCCCTGAACGTGTGGTTGTCGAGACCGCACACGTTAGGCAGCGCAGCTTGCGGGTCGTTGACGGCCTCGTTGCAGACTGGTGACGGACGCCGGCGCCGCTGCCGACTCAACGCGGCATGAATTCGGCGAGCTCGTTGAGCACCGACAGCTCGAGGATCCGGCCGTCGCGGATAAGGAAGCGATCGATGTAACGCAGTCCCGCGAAGCTCGCACCGTCGAGCCAGCGACCGGCCATCACGCCATGGGCATAGACGACGATGCCGTGCGCAGACTCGGCGGCATCGAACTGCCTGTCGGTCTTGCGCAGCTCGAGATATCGGCGGCGACCAAAGGCCGTGAATTCGGCGAGCTCGCGAAACGGCAGACCGCCGGGCGCGCGCAGCACGAAGCCTGGGCCGAGCAGGCTGGCGGCTGCGACGAGATCGCCGCGCTCCATCGCATCCATGAAGTCACGTGCGACATCGATCGCCTCGGCACGCGGCCCGCGTGCCGTGGCCACGACGATGCCGGCTGCATCGACCGGTGAACTCATGGGCCCCTTCCTCGCGCCGCCTGCGCCGCTTCGAGCCGGGTCACCGACTCCGCGTAGGCGCGCCGTCCCGAGGCCAGGTAGAGGGTCAGGACGGCGGCGCCGACAATCGCGACGGCGGAGAGAGAGTAGCGCACGCCCTCGGGACCCATGAAGACCCGGTCGTTGAGGAGACCGACGGCCGTCGGGCCGACGGTCAACCCCAGACCGTTGATCGTCAACACATAGAGCGAGGACACCTGGGCGCGGAACTCGCCCGGTGTCATGAACACGGCCGCAGCGGCGCCGGCCGCCGCGTTGAGGGCCCCGGCCCAGGTGGCCGGAATCAGCAACAGCACGGCGATCTCCGGCGAGGGCATCAGCGGCAGCGCGGCCGCCAGCACGGTCATGACGACGAGCCCCAGCAGGGCCGCGAGGTACGGCGCGTCCTTGCGTCCGGTCCGGTACCAGCGCGTCGCGAGCCAGCCACCCGAGACGGCGCCGAGCGGGCCGAAGACGACGAGGATCCAGCCGTA
The DNA here is from genome assembly GCA_037444685.1 of Gammaproteobacteria bacterium. Taxonomy (GTDB): domain Bacteria; phylum Pseudomonadota; class Gammaproteobacteria; order Steroidobacterales; family Steroidobacteraceae; genus UBA964. Next base: position 302,560 of record JBBILX010000003.1, on the reverse strand, counting down.
GGAGCCCGTGAACTGGGCGACGTTCCAGCCCCAGACCCGGTCGAAGAGCGTCGGCAGCCAGTTCCACGCGTACCCGATCAATGGCGAGGCCGCCATGCCGACGAATAGCGGCCGATAGGCCCGCGAGTTGTTGCGCAGATAGGCTACGCAGTCGCGGACCGACACCTGGTCGTCGCCGGCCTTGAGCCGCTCGCGGCGCGGCGGCTCGCGGACCTGCCATATCAGCAGCGCGACCAGCAGACCGGGCGCCCCGGCGACGATGAACACGACTTGCCAGGTCTCGAGCCGACCGACCAGCGGCAACGACACGGGCGGCTGGGTCGCCATCCACGCGACGATCGCTCCGCCGATGAGGTAGGCAATCCCCATGCCGGTCGAGATGCCCATGTTGTAGAAGGTGATCGCGCGGTTCTGCTCGGCGCGCGGAAACAGATCGGCGATCAGCGAGTTGGCCGCCGGTGTCAGCGCCGCCTCGCCGAGCCCGATGCCGAGACGCGCGACGGCGAGCTGGCCGAAGTTGCGCGCGAGGCCGCAGAAGACCGTCATCGAGCACCAGAACGCCATCGCCCAGGCAATCAGGCGGCGACGGTCGAAGCGGTCGGCGAGCCAACCGAACGGCAGACCCATCGTGACGTAGAAAACCGCGAACCAGAAGCCCATCAGGAGGCCCATCTGCGTGTCGCTGACGCCGAAGTGGGCCTTCACCGGCCCGACCAGCAGCGACAGGATCCAGCGGTCGAGCAGCGAGATCGCGTAGGCGATCGTCAGCAGCACGACCACGTACCAGGCGTAGATCCGCGACGGATAGGCGTCCGAAGCGATGCCCGGAGACTGCTTGTGCACTTCAGAATGCCGTCGAGGACAACGGCAGTCCGAGCGCGTGCTGTCCCCACATCGTGCCGACCAGGTCCCACGAGAGCCCGAGATGGGAGCCCGCGGCGTGCACGTCGCGGAACGCGCGCTGCATGTAGTGATCTAGGTAGATGCCGCGCCCGCCGGCAGTCGTGAACAGCCGGTCGACGGCGGACATCAGCAGCTTCGCGGCGAAACCGTGGTTGCGGCGGACGCGGATCCGCAGCGCGACCGGTAGCGGCCTGCCGCTCGCGACGCAGTCCATCGATTCGCGGCAGTCCGCGAGGATCAGCGCACGCGCCGCGTCGATCTCGGCCGCGGCCTCGGCGATCCGCAGCTGCACGACCTGCTGCTCCGCCGCCGTGCCTGCGACCTTGACCAGCCGACGCGAGTTGACGCCGTCGAGCGTCTGTTCGAGCGCCCCCTCGGCGATACCGAGCATCGGCGCGAGGATCGCGTACGGGTTGATTGCGATGAGCGGCAGGCGGAACAGCGGTGCGGGATTCGCCTCGAGCCCCGGCCCTCCGCCCTCGCGGAGCAGTTCGACGGACACGAAACGGTGATCCGGCACGAACACGTCGCGAACGCGCACGTCTCGGCTGCCGGTCGCAGCGAGACCGGCGACATGCCAGGTGTCGATGATCTCGCACTGCGCTTTCGGAATCAGGAAATAGACCGCCTCGGTCGGCGCACCGTCGCCGCGTGGGCGGTGCGTGCAGAACACGCACCAGTCGGCGATGTCGATGCCGCTGACGAACTGCCAGTGGCCCGTGACGCGCCAGCCGCCCGCGACCGGTGTCGCGACGCCGTTCGGCGTGATCGACGACGTGATCAGCGCGCGTGGATTCGGCTCCCAGATCTCGCGCTGGGCCTGCAGCGCGAACTTCGCCGCGAGCCAGGCCCGCTCAGCCGTTACGCCATAGACCCACGCGGTCGAGCCGCAGGCCCGACCGAGCTCGGCGACGATCTCGACGAATTCGACGAGCCCGAGCTCGAATCCGCCGAAACGCGAGGGCTTCTGGATCGCGAACAGGCCGGACCGTTGCAGATCGTCGACGGTTTCGGCGGGCAGGCTGCGCGCCGCCTCGGCGGCCCGGGCGCGCTGCAGGATTGCCGGCTTCAGCGCCCGCGCTCGTGCGAGTATGTCGGCATAACCGGGCGCGGCGGCGAAAGAGAGCTCGGCGTTCATGCGGCAGGTCGTCGGCAACTGTCGCTAGCGTCGGCGCGTGGCGCAAACCTGTCAAGGATGCCGGTTTGACCCGCTCCTCACCGGAGCCTAGGCTGCTGCACCAGACGCCCGCACGACGCACTGCGCGCAGGAGCCGATGATGAAGATGCCTTCCGACGCGACCCTCGATCGACGCCGGCTGCTGGCCGCGGGTCTTGCGCTCGCGACCGCTGCGCAGGCGCAAGTCGCCGACTCCGCTGCGCGCCCCGCCGCTACGGCGGCAGGGGCGCTGCGTCTGCCGCTGAAGCTCTCGGGCAACGAGAACCCTTGGGGACCTGGACCGGCGGCACGCGCGGCGATCGCCGCCACGGTCGGCGAGAGCTGCCGCTACGGCATGCCGCAGCTGCGCGCACTGACCGAAGCGATCGCGCGGCATGAGGGTGTCGAGCGCGAGCGCGTCGTCATCGGCAGCGGTTCGGGCGAACTGCTGCAGCTGCTCGCGCTCGGCTGGTGCGAGCGCGGCGAGGTCGTCTGCGCCTGGCCGACCTTCAATCAGCTCATGGCCTATGCCGAGCGCTTCGGTGCCGTGATCCGCAGGCTGCCACTCGACGCCGAACTGCGCCACGACCTGCCGGCGCTGCTCGGCGCCACGGGGCCGAACACCTCGCTGCTGTATCTGTGCAACCCGAACAACCCGACCGGAACCGTGGTCGGCGGCGAGGCGCTCCGCGCCGCCTGCCTCGAGGCCGCCGCGCGCACGCTGGTGGTCGTCGACGAGGCCTATCTCGATCTCGCCGATCCCGGTCGCACGACGACGATGCTGCCACTGGTGCGCGAGGATGCGAACGTCGTCGTGCTGCGAACGTTCTCGAAGATCCACGGGCTCGCCGGCCTGCGCGTCGGCTATGCGCTGACCCGGCCCGACATCGCCGAACGTCTGCGCCGCTATCAGACAACGCTGCCGAGTACGCTCGGGCTCGCCGCCGCAACTGCGAGCCTCGGCGACACCGCGTTCCTCGCGCGCACACGCGCCGCCCTGCTCGCCGACCGCGCGCGGTTCTGCGCAGCCTGCGACGAACTCGGCCTGCGCTACGCGGCGCCAGAGGGCAACTTCGTGTTCGTCCAGGTTGGCATGCCGGTCGCCAGGTTCGCGGAGAGGATGCGCGCGGAGCAGATCGAGGTCGGCCGCCCGTTCGAGCCCTACGCCGACTGGTGCCGGATCTCGATCGGCACGACGGCCGAAACCGACTATCTCATCGACGCGCTGCGACGCGTCGCCCAGAGGAGCTGAACCGATGAAGACCCGCGACGCCCGCGCGAGCCGCGGGCTGCACCCCTCGCGGCCGGCGGCCGGCCTCGTCGCACTCGTCGCCACTGCCCTGCCCGCCTTGGCCGCGGCCGCCGGCACCGAGCTGCTGTCCGCCGAGAGGATGTGGGCGCTGCAGCGGCTCGGCGCGACCGCGATCTCGCCGGATGGGCGCCTCGCCGTCGTGACCGTCACGCGCCACGACGTCAAGGAGAACAAGGGGTACACGGACCTCTGGCTGTTCCCGGTGGAGGGTGGCCAGGGCAGACCGTTGACGGCCGACGAGGCGGCCGACACACAGCCGACCTTCAGTCCCGACGGCCGCTGGATCGCGTTCGTCTCCAAGCGCGGCAAGGACGAGGCCAACCAGATCTACGTGATCGCCGTCGACGGTGGCGAGGCGCAGCGGGTCACGAACCTGCCGACGGGAGCCGGCGCGCCGAAGTGGTTCCCCGACAGCAAGCGGATCGCCTTCGTTTCGGAGATCTGGACTGACCTCGTCAACTGGGACGATCAGGGCAAACGCATCAAGGAACGCGCCGACTCGAAAATGACGGGCCGGATCTGGGAGCGCGCGCCCATCAGCTACTGGGATCGCTATCTCGACGACCGCGAGCCGCACCTGTTCTCGGTCGCCCGAGAAGGCGGCGAGCCCACCGCGATCACGCGCCAATCGGGTTTCTATCTCTCGAAGCAGGAATACAGTCAGGGCTCATACGACATCTCGCCGGATGGTCTCGAGCTCGCCTTCGCGGCCGACACGGACCGGACCGGCGTGCGCTCGAACTACGACGTCATCACGGTCGCGGCCTGCGGTTGCAAGCCAGCCGCAGTACTCACCGCCGACAACCCGGCCGACGACGGCGCGCCGCGTTACAGCCCCGATGGCCGCTGGCTCGCGTTCGCGCAGCAGCGCATCCGCGCCTTCTATGCCGACCGCGCGCGGCTCATGCTCGTCGATCGGCGCAGCGGCACGCAGCGCGATCTGAGCGGCGACTGGGATCGCAGCGTCACCGGCGTACGCTGGTTGCCGGACTCGCGCGGCATGATCGCCGAGATCGACGACGCCGCGACCCAACGCGTCTATCGGTTCGACCTCAGCGGGCGCCCTCCGCGCGCCGTGACCGGCGTCGGCAGCTTCAGCGACGTCGCGCTCGCCGCGACCGGCGGTGCCTACCCGCGCGCCGTGGCGCTGCGCCAGACCTTCAGCGATCCGCCGACACTGGTGCGGCTCGACCTTCGCGACGGTTCGTACGCGCGTCTGTCGACATTCAACGACGCCGCGCTCGCGACCGTGAAGCTCGGCCGCGTCGAGAGCGTCACCTACCGGGGCGCGCGCGATGCGGACATCCAGATGTGGGTGATCTACCCGCCCGACTTCGACCCGTCGAAGAGGTACCCCGCCTTCATGCTGCTGCACGGCGGACCTCACAACGCCATCCAGGATGCCGTGCAGTGGCGTTGGAACGCGCATGTGTTCGCGAGCTGGGGCTACGTCGTCACCTGGCACAACTTTCATGGCTCGAGCGGCTTCGGCCAGGCTTTCACGGACTCGATCAATCCGGACCGCATCTCGCTGCCGTATGAAGACACCATCAAGGCCGCGGAGTGGCTTCGGAGCCAGCCATGGATCGACGGCGAACGCATGGTCGCGGGCGGCGGTAGCTACGGCGGCTTCCTCGCCAGCACGCTGCTCGGCCGGCCGCACCCGTTCAAGGCGCTGATCGCGCACGCCGCCGTCTACAACAGCTTCACGCAGATTGCGGCGGATTATGGCGCCGAGCAGGACCGGTTCTTCGAGTTCTGGGAGCGACCCGAGGAGTTCGCGCGCTATTCGCCGCACACGAGCGCCGGCAACTTCGCGACACCGACTCTCGTGATACATGGACAGAACGACCTGCGCGTGCCGGTCAATCACGGCATCGAGCTGTTCAACACGCTGCAGAAGCGCCGCGTCCCGTCGAAGTACCTCTACTTCCCAGACGAGAACCACTGGATCCTCAAGCCGCAGAACTCGCTGTTCTGGTACTCCACAGTTCGCGAGTGGATACAGCAGTACGCACCGCCCGGTGCGCGCTGAGGCCGTCATGCGGCGTCGTCTGTTCTGCCAGTCGGCTGCCGCCTTCGTGACCGGCCTCGGCACGGCAAACGCGACGGCAACGGGCGCGCGTCGCGCCGCTCGACCGCTGCGCATCCTTATTCTCGGTGGTACGCGTTTCATCGGCGTGCACATGACTGAACTGGCGCTCGCACGCGGGCACAGCGTCACCCATTTCACGCGCGGCCGCAGTGGCCGCGGCCGTTTCCCGACCGTGGTCTCCCTGACCGGCGACCGTGACGGCCAGCTCGATGCCCTGCGAGATGGTGCGTGGGATGCGGTGATCGACAACTCGGCATTCATGCCGCGGCACGTGCGGCTCTCCGCCGAGCTGCTCGCCGCACGCGCAGGCCATTACGTGTTCGTTTCGACCATTTCCGTCTATGCCGACTTCGCGGAGCCGCGCGCCGAGGACGCGCCGGTCGGCCGTCTCGCGGACGAGAGCGTCGAGAAGGTCGATGGGGCGACCTATGGTCCGCTCAAGGCGCTGTGCGAGCAGGCCGCGCAGCGCGCCTTCGACGGACGTTGCTGCGTATTGCGGCCAGGTCTCATCGTCGGCCCGGAAGACAATACGGATCGGTTCACGTACTGGCCGGCACGCGCCGCACGCGGCGGGGATTTCATCGCCCCGGTTGGCCCGCGCGAACCGATACAGATCGTCGATGCGCGCGACCTCGCGGCCTTCACGCTGCGCTGCATAGAGCAGCAGACGGTCGGCGTCTATAACGTCGTCTCGCCGCCCGGGGAGTTCACGCTCGGCAACCTGGTCGACGCGAGCGTGCGCGCCGCACGTCGCCTTGCCCGTCCCACCTTGCTGCCGCGACCCATCTGGGTGCCGCTCGAGTTCCTCGATGCGCAGACGATTCAGGGCTGGAGCGACCTGCCGGCCTGGGCGCCCGCGCGTGAGGGCGGTGCGGCCTTCGCGGCGACGCCGGTGGCGCGAGCGCTTGCGGTCGGACTGCGGATCCGACCGCTGCGCGAGACGGTCGCGGACACGCTGCGCTGGCATCTCGGCCGGCCTGCTGCAGAGCGCGAGACACTCGAGGCGGGACTCTCCGCCGAGCGCGAGCTGGCCGCGCTGGCCGCCTGGCGCGCACGCTCAGTGTAGACTCCAGACGCCGGTGCCCGTCTGACAAGTGACCAGGCGCTCGGGCCGAATCCGGCCGGCCTGCGCCGCGGGCCCGCGGCCGGCCGGCAGGGCGGTCAACAGCAGCACACGGCAGCGCAGCGCACCGGCCGGCTCCGGCTCGTCGGCCAGCGTCGCGACGAAGTGTGTCCGGGTCGCCGGATTGAGCCAGCTCACCTCACGGTCTATCGAGCCGAGCTCGAGCAGGTGGCCAATGCAGGCGCGGTCGCGCTGATCCGGTTGTGCGCCGGAACGCAGCGGCCGAGCCGACAGCAGCATCGCGCTGCCCGGTGCGCCGATGGCCCCAACAGTGCGGTTGCGCAGGTGGGTCTCGTGCTCGGCCACGAGGTCGCGGCGCGCGTCGCCCGTGACGAGCAGGATCCGTGCGTGGTCGCAACGCCCCTGCGTGATGCCGTAGTCCGTGCTCCAGCGCCGACCGCTGAAACCGACGAACTCCCCGGACGCCGATGGCTGCGTCATCGCCATGCCGGGCAGCATCGCGATGCACAGCGCGGCGCCGCGCTTCCGCCAGCCCGCTCTCGCTTGCATGGCTCGCCTCCGCTGACCGTTGCCTGGTGGGATCTTAGCCGCGGGCGCACGCTGCCGCAGCACTGTGGCACCATCGGATCGCAAGGCCCCACGGAGAACGACTCGATGATGCGACTGCTGCTCTGGTTCGGCTATCTGGTCGCGGCGCTGCTGCTGCTCGTCGCGAGCTACGTCTTCGTCTTCAGTGGCTCGTTCCATACACCCGTCAACGTGCTCGAGCCGGCACCGTACCGATCCCCCGGGGGTCCCATCCTCGTCTTCGGCGGCACCCGCGCGACCGGGCTCGAGATCGTCCGCGAGCTGCGCGCGCGCGGCGAGGACGTCGTCGTCGCGGTACGGCCGACATCGAACACGGCGGAGCTGCGCAGCCTTGGCGTCCGGACCGCCATCGCAAACGCGCTGAATGCCGACGAGGTCAACGCCGCCTTCACGAGCGGTCCGTTCGCGGCCGTGATCTCGACGCTCGGTACCACGCGAGGCGATCAGGCCAATCGCCCCGACTACGTCGGCAATCGGAACGTCTTCGATGCGGCCAAGGCCGCGGGCGTGCGCCGGGTCGTGTTCATCAGCTCGATCGGCGCCGGCGATTCGCGCGACACCGCGCCGCTCCCGGCGCGGCGCGCGCTCGCAGAGGTCCTCGAACTGAAGACACGTGCCGAGGACCATCTCAAGACCCTTGGCCTCGACTACACGGTCATCCGTCCCGGGGGACTCAGCGACCGTGGCGCCACGGGCCGGGCCTATCTCGCCGAAGACCCGAAGGCGTTCAGCTACATCTCGCGCAAGGATCTCGCGCAGCTCGCGGTCGCGGCACTCGGCGATCCGGCCACGATCGGCAGGACCTACGCCGCATATGATCCCGAGCGCCGCACACTCTGGAAGATGTTCAACGACTGACCCAGCCGGACTCCCGTCACCAGGGAAGCTCGGTACCGTCGTACATCCAGAAGCGCCCCGCGCGTTCGGCGTCGAGCGCTTCGATGACGCGGCGCATACCCGCCACGCTGGTGGCCGCATCGAGGTCGGCGCGCGGACCACCCATGTCCGTACGGACCCAGCCGGGGTGGATCGGTGCGGCGACGATCTTGTACTTGCGGCCGAGATCGATCGCCAGTGAGCGCATCACCGCATTCAACGCGGCCTTGGTCGCGCGATAGGCGTACAGGCCACCGATCTCGTTCTTGCCGATCGAGCCGAGGATGCTCGACAGCGCGACGATCTTGCGCTGCCCGGACGCCGCGACGTGCCGGACGAAGGCCTCGGCCATCTTCATCGGTCCCATCACGTTGACGCGGAATACGTGATCCCAGTCGGCGAAGTCCGACGCGCCAAAACGGCCGAAGGCGAGGCCCGACTGCGCGAAACTCCCGGCTCCCATCGTGCCGGCCGAATTGATCAGCACGTCGATCGGCAGCGGCGCACCGTTCACCTCGAGCCGCTGCGCCAGCGCGTCGATCGAGCCATGATCGGTCACATCCATGGTCTCGATCCGCACTTGGGACCCCGCGGCGTCGGCGAGGGCGTTAAGCTCGCTGGCGCGGGACCGGTCGCGGACCGTGGCAACGACCTGCCAGCCAGCGGCCGCGTACTGGCGCGCGAACTCGAGTCCCAGTCCGCGCCCTGCTCCCGTCACCAGCACCGTCGGCATCGTCGAGTTCCCCTTTTGGCTATGATGCGCCGCGTTCCTTTCTAGGCGATTCGCGCAGCGATGTCCACGCATCCCACCCACTATCGCAAGCTCGTGATCCGCGAGCTGACCGGCGATTTTCGCAGCTCCACGGCGATCGTCGAACAGGCGTGGCGGGAGCCCGCATCCGGGCAGATCGCGGTGCGCAACCGCTGGGCGGGCTGCAATGCGATCTTCGACAAGAACCTCTGCCGCAACACGATCCGATACGTGAACGTCGTGCCGCCGTTCGACATGGGTATCGAGGCGGTCGGCGAGGTCGTCGCCGTCGGACCCGGGGTCTCTGGTTTCAGTATCGGCGACGCAGTCGCCACGACGAAGCTCGGCAACGGATATCGCGAGTACCAGCTCGCGCCCGTCGAGCGGGCGATCCGGGTCCGCGAGGCCTCGCCCGAAATCCTCACTCTCGTGCCGACCGGCATCTCGGCCATGGTCGGTCTCGAACGTATCGGCGAGCTGCGCGGCGGTGAGACGGTCGCCGTCTCGGCGGCCGCCGGCGGCCTCGGCCACATCGTCGTGCAGATCGCGAAGCTCGCCGGCTGTCATGTGATCGGCCTGACGGGCGCCGATTCGAAAGTCGAGCTGCTGCGCTCGCTCGGCGTCGACCGCGTCGTGAACTACCGGCGTGAGAAGCTTCGTGAAGTGCTCGAGCGCGAGTACCCGCGAGGTGTCGACATCGCCTACGACTCGGTCGGCGGCGAGATCTTCGATGCCTTCCTCGATCACCTGGCGATGCGCGGACGGCTCGTGATCAGCGGCCATACCTCGGATTTCGACAAGCCCGTCGAGAACCTGTCGCAGCCGCGGATCTACCGCAAGCTGTACTGGAAGTCGGCATCGGTCCGCGGCTTCCAGAATCAGGCCTTTCCCGAGTTCTTCGACGATGCCGCGCGGCGCATCCTCGACCTCTACTACTCGGGCAAGCTGCGTGTGCTCGTCGACCCGACACCGTTCACCGGTCTCGAGCAGGTCGCGGACGCCGTCGAGCACCTGCTCGCGGGCCGCAACAGTGGCAAGGTCGTGGTACGAATCCCTTAGAAGCGCAGCGACGCGTGATGACCTGGCGCGCGACCTTCAGCCCGCCTTCGCCCCCTTGAGCTCGGCCTCGGTCAGCCGGTAGAACCACAGCGGAACGAGCGACAGACCGAAGTAGACGCAGGGCAGCAGCGCTGCGCTGATGCGGATGCCGTCGATCGCCTCAGCCGTCTGCACGGGCGACCGGGACTCGAAGCCATAGGCCGCGTAGACGAGCAGCAGGATCGACGGTGCAATCGCGGCGGCGACTTTCTCGACGAAGCTGTAGAGCGCCGAAAAGACTCCTTCGCGCCGCAGTCCGGTGCGCCTGAAGTCGTACTCGATCGTGTCGGGCAGCATCGACTGGCCCATCAGCAGCAGACCCGCGGCGCCGACGCCCTTGAGGAAGGCGCGCAGGCAGAAGAACCACAAAGCCTCGTCGGGACCGGCCAGCAGCCAGCTCAGCGAGACCACGCAGAACAGCATGGTCGCGACGATGTAGGTCCACTGCTTCTCGATGCGGCGCGCGAGCGCGAGCCACAGCGGGATCGTCGCGATCTGGCCGACGAGGCTCATCGCGCCGAACCAGAGCATCCAGTCGCCCGGGTTTTCCTTGCCGATCACGAAGCGCACGACGAAGATGGCCATCGCCGTACCGGTGAACAGACCGAACAACTGCGTGAACTTCACGAGCAGCAAGGCAACGAACGGGCGGTTCTGCAGACCGTGGCGCACCTGCTCCGCGAAGCCGATCCGCGGGCCGGTGCGGCTCGTGAAGCGCGCGCCAGCCGTGCCGACGAAGGCGGCCGACATGAATACGAAGATGCCGGCCCCGATGACGAGGCCCATCATCGCGTAGCCCTCGGCGCCGCCGCCGAAGAACTCGGCGATCTTCTGCCCGGCGGCGCCACCGATCAAAGTGCCGATCGCGATGAAGAAGACGCGATACGAGAACATCCGCGTGCGCTCGTGATAGTCGTCGATCATCTCGGCCGGCATCGCCATGTAGGGCACGTTGAAGATCGTGTAGCCCGTGCCGACCAGCACCACGACCAGCGCGACGACCGGCAGCGAACTGCCGAGCGGCGTGAGCGCCGAGCTGTACAGCAGCGCATAGGCGCCTCCGGCGACCAGCGCGCCGAGCAGCAGGTACGGCCGCCGGCGACCCCAGCGCGTTTCCGTGCCGTCGCTGATCAGTCCCATGATCGGATTGCTGACGATGTCCCAGACCTTGGCGATGAACAGAACCGCCGCCGCCGTGGCTGCGGCGATGCCGAGGACCGTCGTCAGGTAGTACGCCGCCAGCATCGAGAAGCCGTTGAGCAGCAGCGACGCGCCGAGCGTGCCGATGCCCCAGCCGAGGTGCAGGCGCCAGCTGGTGGCACGTGACGCCGGCATGTCGATCGCTTCGGTGCTCATCTCGACCCCCGTCGATGCGCGGACCCTGGCACAGACGCGGCTCAGTTGCCGGTCAGTACCTGACGGGCTGCCGCGCGGCCGGCGAGCCTGCCAAAAGTGGTCGCCGTCAGCAGCCCGTTGCCGGCGATGTAGCCCCAGCACGAGGGCCCCGAAACGCCCCGCGCCGCTCCGCCGCCAGCGTACAGATTGGGCAAGGCGCTGCCATCGTCGCGCAGCACACGGCCCTCTGCGTCGACGGCGAGTCCGCCCTGGGTGTGGAACAACGCACCGGTGACCTTGACCGCATAATACGGCGGCGCGAGCGGCGGCCGGTCGGCGAAGCGCCGGCCCCAAGCATCGACGGCACCGGTGCGCACCTGCGCATCGACTGCCGCGACGGTGCGGGCGAGACCGGCCGCGTCGATGCCGGTCAGGCGCGCGAGTTCGGCGACGGTCGGCGCGGAAACGATCGCCCGTACCTCGACCGCATCGCGATAGTCGTCGAACTCGAGCATCAGACGGTGCAATCGTTCATCGTAGATGTCCCAGGCGACATGACCCGGCTGGGCCACGACGTTCACGGCCTGCTCGGAATAGCCGAGCGATTCGTCGGAGAAACGCTCGCCGTGGACATTGACCTGGAACCCGCCCTCGACGATGACCGGCCACAGGATCGGGATGCCGCGGCCGGCAGCCAGCCCGCCATGCCCCTGATAGGAGTGGATGTCGCGCACGGCGGCGCCGAGCGCGAGTCCCCAGCGGATCGCATCGCCCTTGTTGCCGGGGTGACCGAAGAAAGTCGCACCGACGATCTCGGGGATGTACTGCGCGACCATCTCGGGGTTGCCGGCGAAGCCGCAGCAGGCGAGCATGAGCGCATCGCAGCCGAGGTCCTCGAAGCTGCCATCGGGGCGGCGCATCCGCACGCCGCGCACGCGGCCGTCGTCAGCGGCGAACAGCGTCTCGACGAGCGCCTCAGTCAGCACGTCGATGCCTTCGCGCTCGATCGCGGCCGACAGCGCCCCCATGAGTTCCGAGCCCGTGCGGTTCGGCGTGCCATGCATGCGCTTCACGCTGTGACCGGGGTAGAGGAAGCTGTCGACGAGCGTCAGCGGCACCCGGTGCCGGTCGATCAGCCACTCGACCGTGGCCGCCGACTCGCGCGCGAGCGCGAGTGCAATGCGCCCGTCGGTCTGGCCGCGCGCTTTCTTGACGATGTCGGCGGCAAAGAGTTCGGGGGTGTCCTCGATGCCCGCGGCCCGCTGTGCGCGCGTGCCCGCGGCCGGAATCAGACCGGTCGACATCGCAGTCGTGCCGAGCGCACTGGTATCGCGCTCGAGCACGATGACCTCGGCGCCCGACTCTTTGGCAGCGAGCGCAGCCGTGAGGCCACAGCCACCCCCACCAACGACGATCACGGCGACGTGCGCCGCAAACCGCGCCTTCGATGGCGGCAGGATCGCCTCGGGAATCATCGAGCGAGCGTAGCGACCCTTCGCACGGCGCTCAAGCGGCGCGGCCGACCGAGCCGCGGCCGCTGCGCCCGTCCGGCGGCTAAGCGTCCGACGCGAGCCAGTAGCATCCGTGCATTCACGGAGACTTGGCCATGAACGATGCAGCAGCCCTTCCATCCGTCTCAGCTGCGACGCTCGATTTCCTGCGCCGCAGGCACGGTCACTTCATCGGTGGGCGCTGGGTGCCGTCGGCGAGCGGCGCGACGCTCGACGTGTTCGATCCCGCCACCGGGCAGAAGATCGCCGAGGTCGCCTCGGGCGACGCGCCGGACGTCGATGCGGCGGTCGCCGCGGCACGCACCGCACTCGAAGGCACCTGGTCGAAGTTCACCGCCGCGCAGCGCGGCGCCATCCTCTGGAAGATCGCCGAGCTGATCGAGCGCAACGCGCAGCAGTTGATCGAGCTCGAGATTCTCGACAATGGCCTGCCGATGCCGCTCGCGCAGTACGTCGTCGGCCTGTTCGTACCGGAGTTCTTCCGCTACTACGCCGGCTGGCCGACCAAGATCCACGGCATGACGATCCCGGCGGCGCCGCAGGGCAAGCTGCCTGGCGAGGCGCTGACCTTTACGCTGCGCGAACCGATCGGCGTCGTCGGCGCGATCACGCCCTGGAACTCGCCGCTGCCGATGGTGATGCTGAAGATCGCCCCGGCACTCGCGACCGGCTGCACGATGGTCCTCAAACCCGCGGAACTGACCCCGCTGACCGCAATGCGGCTCATGGAGCTCTGTCAGGAGGCCGGCGTCCCGGACGGTGTTCTGAACCTCGTCAACGGCTACGGAGCATCAGCCGGCGCCGCGCTCGCCGCGCATCCCGGTGTCGACAAGATCGCCTTCACGGGCTCGACGGAGGTCGGCCGCTCGATCGTGCGCGCCGCGGCCGGCAACCTCAAGAAGGTCACCCTCGAGCTCGGCGGCAAGTCGCCGGTGGTCGTTTTCCCGGATGCCGACCTCGAGCAGGTCATTCCGGGCGCGGCGCGGGCCTGCTTCTTCCTGCAGGGACAGAACTGCATGGCCGGCACGCGGCTGTTCGTGCACGAGAAGGTCCATGACAGGGTCGTCGAAGGTATTGCGGCCATCGCCCGCGGCATGAAACTCGGTCCCGGTCTCGACCCGGCCTCGGAGTTCGGGCCCCTGATCTCGGAGAGGCAGCGCGAGCGCGTCACCGGCTTCGTCGATGCCGGACGGCGCGAGGGCGCCGAGGTGGTCTGTGGCGGCACTGCACCCGCGCGCCCCGGCTATTTCTTCGCGCCAACGGTGCTGACCCGCACGCACTCCGGCATGACGCCGGTCAGGAACGAGATCTTCGGACCCGTGCTTTGTGTACAGACCTTCGGCGACGATGACCTCGTGGCCGTCGCCCGCGAGGCAAACTCGACGATCTATGGACTCTCGGGCAGCGTCTGGACGCGCGATCTCGGCACGGCGATGAAGATGGTCCGCATGATCGACTCGGGCCAGGTCAGCGTGAACATGCACGCAGCCATTGACCCGGCCGTGCCGTTCGGCGGCAACAAGCAGTCGGGCTGGGGTCGCGAATTCGGCATGGAGGGGCTCGAGCCCTACCTGAAGACCAAGGCCGTCACGGCGACCTGGTGAGCACAAGCTCGGCGCCTCCCTGCCCGCCGCGTCGCCCGCGCACCCAGTGCGCAGGCAGCGGCAACGCGCTGGCGAGCGAGACGAGCAACGCGCACAGGTAGGGCAGCGCCTGCACGCAGAGCACGACGACCCACGCGGTCCGGTCCGGGCTCGACACCACGGGCGATTGCGCCACGGCGACCGCGGCCAGCAACAGCGCGACGAACATCAGCGTCTCCTCGCGAGCGGCCTCGAAAGCCTGTCCGAGCGCGGCGCGGTGGGCGCGCTTCGGCGTGCGGAAGAACGGCAGGCCGCGCGTCACGAGGCCCTGCAGGACAGCCACGCCGATCGTGTGCGTGAGCGCAAGACCTGCGACTCCGGCGGCCAGCGTTTCGCGCAGCCCGACACCGACGCATCGACGATAGAGGTGCACGAGCTTCGCGACGCGGAAGCCGAACAGGCTCAGCGGCAGCAGCGCGAAGGCCGCGAGCGGCGCGTCGACGGTCTGCGGGGCGATGATCATCGCGACAGACCAGCCGAGCGCCGCGACATTGAAAACCAGATTGAACCCGTCGGCGAGCCAGGGAAGCCAGCCGGCGATGAAGTGGTAACGCTGGCCGGCATTCAGCGCGCTGGTCCTGCGCCCGAACAGCCAGGGTGCGTGCGTCTTGAGGATCTGCACCGCGCCGTAGGCCCAGCGGAAGCGCTGCTTCTTGAAGTCGACGAAGGTGTCCGGCATCAGGCCGCGGCCATAGCTGTGCGGCGTGTAGCGGGATTGCCAGCCCGATTCGAGGATCGACAGGCCGAGTTCGGCGTCCTCGGTGATGCACCACTCCGCCCAGGCATGGCCCTGATTGAGGACGCTGCGACGCACCATCGTCATCGTGCCGTGCTGAATGATCGCGTTGCGCTCGTTGCGGGTAACCATGCCGATGCGGAAGAAGCCCCGATACTCGGCATACATCATCGCCTTGAAGGCGCTCGCATCGGCATCACGATAGTCCTGCGGCGCCTGGACGATGGCGACCTGCGGATCGTCGAAAGCCGGCACGAGGTCACGCAGCCAGTTCGGCGTGACGAGGTAGTCGCTGTCGATGACGGCGACGATGCCGGCGTCCGGGCAGGCGAGCCGCAGCGCGAGATTGAGCGCGCCGGCCTTGAAACCCTCGAGCCCGTCGACGTGCACGAAACGGAACCGCGCACCGAGCGATGCGCACAGCGCCTCCACGGGCCGCCAGACCGTCTCCCTGGGCGTGTTGTTGTCGATGACAAGCACTTCGAAGTCGGGATAGTCGAGCCGCGCGAGCGCCTCGAGTGTCTCGCGCACCATTGAGTGCGGCTCGTCGTGCACCGGCACGTGGATCGACACTTTCGGCAGATGCGCATCGCGGCGCGGCGCTGGCACGTCGATGAGGTGCCGGCGCGCCGTGACCCAGCAGGCCTCAGCCCACTCGTGCGCCTCGGCGAGCAGTACGGCGATCACGCCCAGCGCGCTCGCGAACAGCAGCAGACCGACGAGGATGCCCAGCGGCGTCAGATACTGTTGCGTGTAGTCATGCGCGATCCACACGGCGAGCGTCGCGGTCGCATAGACCACGACGGCGAGGAAGCTGCGACCGCGATTGCGCAGCGTCCGGCTGCCGAACAGGAACACGGCGAGCAGCACGAAGGCCACCGTCACCGATGCAGCGGCCAGCACTGGCCATTCGGGCAAACGCAGGATCGGTCCGCTGAACTCGAACTTCGGCGCGCGAGCCGCATCGAAGACACCCCAGTACGCCCCAACGGCTCCCTCGGTCTGACGCTTCCAGGGCTGATCGAAGGCCTCCATGACGTAGTAGATCCAGCCCTCGCGCTCGGCCTGCGCGAGGAAGCGCCGCAGGAACAGCGCCTGATTCGCTTCGCTCGCAACCGCGGCTTCGCGCGTGCGACCGTTGCTGGGCCAGCCGACCTCGGCGATCACCACCGGCTTGTCGGGGAAGCGCTCCTGCAGCCGGCGCACATGCGCGACCGACTCGAGCACGGCCTGCTCCACCTCGACACCCTCCCAGTAGGGCAGCAGGTGCACCGCGAGGAAATCGACGTGCTCGGCGAGCTCCGGGTGCTTGAGCCAGACGTGCCACGGCTCGGCCGTGCTGACGGGCTGGCCGATCTGCTCGCGCGCGCGATCGAGGTACTCGAACATCTCCTCGAGCGGGATGTCGCCGCGCAGCAGCACCTCGTTGCCGACGATGACGCGGACCACGTTGCGGTGCTGGCGCGCGAGCCGTATGGCGTTGGCGATCTCCTGCTGGTTGCGGTTGCGCCGCGTATCGAGCCAGGCGCCGAGCGCGACGTTGATGCCATGCCGGGCCGCGAGCGCCGGCACGGCATAGAGGCCATCCATGGTGCTGTAGGTGCGTACCGCATTGGTCCGACCGGCGAGCAGGCGCAGGTCCGCGTCGATCTGCTCGGGCGAGACGCGGTCGCCGCGCACGGCGTCCTGATCCTCGCGGTAGGGCGAGAAGGCGAATCCCTGGATGCGCGACGGCCACGGAGGCTCTGGGGTCGGCTGATTCAGCGCAGCCCAGAAGGCAAAGGTCAGCGCGGCGAAAATCGTCGCGACGATCAGGCTCGACAGGCGCATCGCGGGAATTCCGGCTAGGCCGGCAGGGCGCCGGCGGGGACGCGATCTTAGCGGCTCGCGTCGGGCGCGCAAGCCGTCGCCAGACGGCTGCACGCTTCCGGTGCAGCCAGTCGACGGATCGCGACCTGGCCGGGCGGGTCCTTGCGCGGATCAGCGCGGCGACTGCGTGAGCTCGACGCTGGTCCGCGACAGATAATCGGAGATGCCGATGATCTCCTCGCGCTCGAGCTTCGACATCAGCTCGATGTGGTCGCGACTCATGTTGGGGCGGCGCTGCTCGACGGCGTCGAAGAACTGCCGGTACAGGTATCCATAGTGCTGTCCAGCGAGGCGCGGAACGCCGCGCAGCGCATCGCCGCCGCCCAGGGCGCCGTGACAGCGCTCGCAGTGGCGGAAGAAGGCGCGCGCACCCTCGTTGAGATAGTCGCCGGGCCCGGTGCCACTGCCGAAGCCGCGCGGCAGCCGCGCGACGAACGCAGCAACGTCGGCGATGTCCTGCCCGCCCTGCAGGTGACGCATCTTCGCGGCATGCTCCATCTGCAGGTCCCAGCGACGGCCGTGCCGGTAGTCGACGAGTTGCTTCGCGATCACGGTGAAGTGCTGCCCGGCGATCGCCGGCACGGAGCCGTCGGCCACGCCGCGCCCGTCCACGCCGTGGCAGGCACCGCAGGGCGCATAGTCGTCCTCGCCCGAACGCAGGTCGGGGGTCGCGCGCATGGCCTCGCCGAGCTCACGGTTCCACTCGGCCGTCACCGTCGCCGGCGCACCGAGGCGCGACTGCGCCAGACCCACCGAACTCAGCGCGGCGAGCAGCAGGATCAACCACAGTGCATCGACCAGGGTCTCGAGGAATCGCGGCAGTTTCGACTGGATCATGGCTGCTCTCCGAGCTGACCGGAGTATCGGCGCGCCGGCCGCCTTGGGGCATGCGGGATTGCCCGTACTCCGGCTCCCGCAGCCGGCGGCCGGGGGCTCGCCGTGCGCGCCGAGACCTGCGACCATCGGCCACGGAGTCATTCGGAGGGGGAGGGATGTCTATGGACGACGTGCAGCGCGGCAAACTGCGACGGCGGCTGCTGACCTTGGCCGCGGCTGCCGGTCTGGCCTTGACCGGCCTGCCGATCTCGGCCGACGGGGCGGCCGGCCAGCAGGATGCGGGCAGGCAGGTGCTGGTGCTCGGCGGCACCGGCCAGCTCGGCGCGGAGATCGTCCGGCGACTCACGGCAGCGGGCCACCGGGTCACCGTGTTCGTGCGGCCGGCTTCGAGCCGCGCGCGGCTCGCCGGCCTGCCGGTCGATTACGCCGTCGGCGATCTGTTCGACGCGGACAGTATCGGCGCCGTACTACGTGCCAGACGCTACGATGTGGTCGTCATCGCGCTGCGCGTCCAGGACGGCGACGTGCACTTCTACGAGAAAGCGCTGACGCCGCTCTCGCGACAGCTCGCCGCGGCAGGCGTCGGCCAGGTGATCCACCATGGCGCAGTGGGCGCCGGCGCCAACGCCGCGAAGTTCGCTCACCTCGGCTGGGAGCGCGTACCCGGTCTGCTCGAACGGTTGCGCGATCAGGGAGTCGGCGAGGACCTGCTGCGCGCGAGCGGAGTCCCGTTCACGATCATCCGCAATGCGCGACTCTACGCCGACGGCACACCCTCGACCGGCCGCGCCGAGCTGACCGAGGACGATTCGGTGATCACGCCGATGACGCGCGCCGATCTCGCGATCTTCACGCTGCGCTGTCTCACCAATCCCGACTGCTACGGCAAGGTCTACCACGTCCGCGACGAGTCGTTGGCCTGGCCGCCACCCACACCACCGACCTGAGAGGCGTTCAGCGGGCGAGACCGATCTCGCGCAGTCGTTGCGCGAGGAGCTCACCCGCCGTGATCGGCGGCCAACGCTCGCCGGCGCCACGGCAGCTCGGCAGGCAGGCCAGCGACGTCGACGACGTCGGGTGCATGAAGATCGGCATCGAGTAACGGCTGATGTGGGGTCCGGTCGGATTGACGACGCGATGCTTGGTCGCCGGGATCACGCCATTGGTCAGTCGTGCGAGCGTGCCGCCCGAGTCGACGATCAAGTTGCGCGGCCTGGTCTCGACCGGCAGCCACTGTCCGTCACGGTCGAGCAGTTCCAGCCCCGGGCCGCGCGCTGCGACGAGGATGGTCAGGAAGTTGATATCCGCATGCGCCGCCGCGCGGACGCAGTGCGGATCGGCATCTGCCGGTACCGGCGGATAGTGGATCAGCCACAGGATCGAATCGCCGTCGCGCACGAGCGGCTCGAAATACCCCGGCGCGAGGCCGAGTCCTGGTACCAGCGCCCCGAGCAACGAGCGCCCGGTCTGCTCGAGTCCTGCGTACAAGGCGAGGAAGACCTCCCGAAAGCGCGGCCAGCCTTGCGGCCAGACGTCGGGCGGCAGCGGCTCGGCGACAGCACTGCCGGGTACTGCCTCGCGACCGATTTGCCAGAACTCCTTGAGATCAGGGTGCGGCGAGTCCTTCGCATGCTCGGTGCCGAAGGCCGTGTAGCCGCGCAGCCCGCCGCGGTGGGCGAGCTTGTTCGCGAGGCTGCGTGCAAAGAGCGCCTGCGCGAGCGCGTAGGCCTCGTCGAGCAGATCGAGCGACACGGCATGGTCGCGCAGGATCACGAAGCCGAAGCGCTGCAGGCCGTGCAGCAGCTCCGTGCCGAAGGCATCCCGGGCCGTGGCCGGGCCGTGCAGATAGTCGGCGAGCGAGAGCTCGGGCACGCGTTCGCGGCGCACGACTCACAGACCCGCGATCGAGTGGACGGCGGTCCGGGTCGGCAGCCCCGGCTGTGCGCCGCGCTGCAGCGTAGCGGCCGCGCCGGCCGCGCAGGCGAAGCGCAGCGCGGTCTCGGGTGGCTCGCCGCGCAGCAGGTCCATGGTCAGCGCGGCGACGAACGCGTCGCCGGCGCCGGTCGTGTCGACCACCTGCACCGGCGGCGGTGTCGCCGTCGCGATCAGCGCGCCTTCGCGCCACAGCTCGGCACCGCGCGCGCCGCGCGTGATCGCCACCAGCCCACGAGCGCTGTGCAGACGCTCACCGTACCACGCGGCCTCGGTCTCGTTGACGACCAGCAGGTCGGAACGTTCGAAGAT
This sequence comes from Gammaproteobacteria bacterium, assembly GCA_037444685.1. GTDB lineage: Bacteria > Pseudomonadota > Gammaproteobacteria > Steroidobacterales > Steroidobacteraceae > UBA964. Next base: position 282,522 of record JBBILX010000003.1, on the reverse strand, counting down.
CGCGTCTGGCACTTTGGTCGCCGGCGCGAGATTGACGCAGACGAAGGCGTTGGAGAGCTCGACCGCGCGCGCCACGACCGGTACCGGCACTTCGAGCTGGCAGATCAGCGCGTCGTGGGCAGGCAGCACGACGTGCTCGATGGCGAGCCTCGCATTCGCGCCGGGAGCGACGACGATCTGGTTCTCGCCCTGCGGCGAGACCACGATCAGCGCCACTCCGGTGGGCGCCGAATCGTCCACAGCGCACTGGGTCAGTTCGACGCCGGCCGCGCGCAGCAGCGCCAGGGCCTCGGTGGCGAACGGGCCGCGACCGACGCGGCCGATCAGGCTGACCTGCGCCCCGAGGCGGCATGCCGCGAGGGCCTGGTTGGCGCCCTTGCCGCCCGGATGACGCGCGAAGCTCGCCCCCATGATCGTCTCGCCGGGCCGCGGCAGAGGCAAGCCGGAAGCGACCAGGTCGAGGTTGACGGAACCGACGACGACGACGCGCACCGGCGAATCGCTCATGACGGTGCTCATGAGAGTCGCTCCGCGAGCAGGGCGAACACGCCGTCCGCATCGACCTGCGTCGCCCACTGGCTCCGTACCGACTCCCCGGCGGCGACGCGGAACTCCACGGCGGTCGCGCCGAGGGTCAGCGTCGCGTCCGTCTCGACGCCGATGCGGGCGCGCGCGAGCTCGAAGAGCTGCGGTCGCAGCAGCCAGGCGATCGTGCATGGATCGTGCAGCGGCGCGCCCGGTTCCGGCGCTCGATACGGTTCGAGCGAGTTCGAGAACTCGAGCAGCGACACAGCGGCCGCGGCGAGCGGCGTGCCGAGAGCGCGCAGCGCGGCGATCCTGCGCGGCGTCGCGCGGACCTGATGCGTGGCGTCGAGGCCGATCGCGATCAGCGGGCAGCCCGATTCGCAGACGATGCGCGCCGCGTGCGGATCGGCGTAGATGTTGTACTCGGCCGAGGCCGTCACATTCCCGCCGGCGCTGCGCGCGCCACCCATGAAGACGATGCGCGCGATGCGCGGCACGATCGCCGGTTCGACGCGCATGGCGAGCGCGATGTTCGTCATGGGACCGGTGATGACGAGCGTGACGCTGCCGGCGGGCTCGCGCAGCAGCGTCTCGACGATGAACGGCACCGCATGACCGCGCGCCAGCGGCGCGCGCGGCTCGAACACCGGCAGCGAACCGAGTCCGGTCGCGCCATGGAAGTGGCCGGCGTCGACCGGCGGCCGGACCAGCGGCCGTTCGCAGCCGGCGTGGACCGGCACGTCCTCGCGGCTGGCGAGCTCGCGGATCAGGCGTGCGTTGCGCGCGGTCAGCGACGGGCCGACGTTGCCTGATACCGTCGTGACACCGAGTAGGCGCAGCTCGCGCGGCGAGCGGAACGCGAGCATCAGCGCCACGGCATCGTCGACGCCGGGGTCGCAGTCGAGGATCAGGCTTTGAGGGGCGCTCACCAGCTGCCCGTGTTCGGCATCGATGCCCAGGGTTCGGCCGGCGGCAGCGGCGCGCCCGCCTGCAGAAGCTCGATCGAGATCTGATCGGGCGAGCGGACGAAGGCCATGCGTCCGTCGCGCGGCGGACGCAGGATCGTGACGCCATGATCGACGAGGCGCTGACAGGTCGCGTAGATGTTCTCGACCTGGTACGCGACGTGCCCGAAGTTGCGACCCCCGGTGTAGACCTCGGCATCCCAGTTGTAGGTCAGCTCGAGCTGGGCGCCGTGGTCGCCGGGCGCCGCGAGGAAGATCAGGGTGAAGCGTCCCTGCGGGAAATCGCGCTTCGAGAGCAGCTCGAGACCGAGCGCGTCACGGTAGAAGCGCAGCGAGGCGTCGACATTGCTGACGCGGACCATCGTATGCAGGTATTTCATGGTGCGACTATAGCTATCATTCGCGTCAGCGGCACATCGGGGAACGCAGATGTCGGGCGAGGGCACGGGCATCCTCTCACACGTCTCGCTGGGCACCGACGATCACGCGCGCGCCGTCGCGTTCTACGATCCGGTGCTCGCGACCATCGGCTGCCGGCGCATCGTCGAACACGCCGGGGCGACCGGCTATGGCAGGGTGTTTCCCGAATTCTGGATCCAGCGCCCACTCGACGGCGCCGCCGCAGGCACGGGCAACGGCACACACGTCGCCTTCCAGGCGCCCGACCGGGCCAGTGTCGATGCTTTTCATCGCGCCGCGTTGGCCGCGGGTGGCCGCTGCGACGGACCACCTGGCCCGCGCCCCGAGTATCACGCGCAGTACTACGCGTGCTTCGTCCGCGATCCCGACGGACACAAGCTGGAGGCCGTGTTCATCGGGTAAGGGTCCAGGGCAGACGCGGCAGCGCGTCTGGGGTCAGAACATCTCGGACGGACCGGGCTGCTCGGGCTCGACCCGCGTGCGCGAGGCGATGTGATCGCCCGTGATCATCGCGTCGTAGGACTGGCCCGGACCGACCATCGGATAGACGCCGGCATCGGGGTCGATGATCACCTCGAGGAAGGCGGGCCCCTCGAAACGGATGAACTCCTCGATCACACGCGGCACGTCGGCCTTTCGATCGAGCCGCACGGCGTACTTGAAACCGTCAGCCTGGGCCGCGCGCACGAAGTCCTTCTTGTGCAGTGACTTGTCGCTCGCCGACAGCCGCCCCTTGAAGAACAGCTTCTGCCACTGCTTGACCATGCCGTCGCCGAAGTTGTTGAGCACGACGATCTTGATCGGCAGGTCGTAGGTCGTGACGGTCTCGAGCTCGCCGATGTTCATGCGGATCGAGGCGTCGCCGTCGATGTCAATGACCATCCTGCCGGGGTTCGCGAACTGGGCGCCGATCGCCGCCGGCAGGCCGAAGCCCATCGTGCCCATGCTGCCGGAGGTCAGCCAGAGGCGCGGCTCGCGGAAGTCGCAGTACTGCGCCGCCCACATCTGGTGCTGTCCCACGCCCGTCGCGATGATCGCCTCGCCTCGCGTGTGCCTGTTGATCTCCTCGATCACGTAGTAGGGCTGGATCAGCTCGCTGTCGCGGTCGTAGTTCATCGCGTAGCGGGCGCGCAGGTCGTCGAGGTGAGCATGCCAGGCCGCGTAGTCGCCGCGGAAACCGATGCGGTGGCCATAGGCTGTCAGCGTCCGCAGCGCATCGTCGAGCAGCCCGACGTGGCTCCAGTGCACGCGCTTGACCTTGTTGATCTCGGCGCGATCGATGTCGAGGTGTGCGATGCGGCGCGCATTGGGCGCGAAACGGGCCGGCACACCGGCGACCCGGTCGTCGAAGCGTGCGCCGACCGCGATCAGGAAGTCGCAGTCCTCGACTGCATAGTTCGCGAACGCCGCGCCGTGCATGCCGAGCATGCGCAGCGACAGACGATGCGTCGTGTCCACGGCGCCGATGCCCATCAGGGTCGTGACGACCGGAATGTCGAACGCAGCGGCGAAGTCACGCAGCTCGCGCGACGCACCGGAGCTGACGACGCCGCCACCGGCATAGATCAGCGGACGGCGCGCGGCACCGAGCGCGGCGAAGAACTCGGCCGCCTCGTCGTCCTCGATGTGGCCGTTGTTGACCGCGAACAGGCGTTTGCGATAGCCCGGAATCGGCAGCTTGCCGGTGCCCGCGAACGGGCCGCTCCAGTTCTGCACGTCCTTGGGGACGTCGATGACGACCGGGCCCGGCCGACCGGTACGCGCGATCTCGAAAGCCGTGCGCACCGTCGCTTCGAGCTTCGTGGGATCGGTGACGAGGAAGACGTGCTTCGCGACGGCGCCCATCAGCGCCGCGACCGGCGCCTCCTGGAAGGCGTCCGAGCCGATCGCGCTGGTCGGCACCTGGCCGCAGATGACGACCATAGGGATCGAATCTGCCATGCAGTCGCGCACCGGCGTCACGGTGTTGGTCGCGCCGGGTCCCGAGGTGACGAGGCAGACACCGACGCGTCCGCTCGCGCGCGCATAGCCTGCTGCCATAAAGCCCGCGCCCTGCTCGTTGGCCGGCACGATCAGCGGCATCTGCGGTGCGCCGCGCGCGGCCTGCTCCTGGTTGTAGAGAAAGACGGCATCGTAGGTGGGCAGAATCGCGCCACCCGAGTAGCCGAAGATCGCGGTCGTGCCCTCGTCGGCGAGCACCTGGACGATCATCTGGGCGCCGGTCATGATCGTCCCCGCGAGCGGGTGCGGCGAAGTGGCGGACGCAGCGTTCTGGGGCAGCGAGTTCATGGCGGCGGCGGCGGACGTCGGGGCATGCAACCCCGGGGCATGCGAGCGTATCAGGTGCCCGACGCGGCGCAAAATTCGGCGAATCGACCCCTGCGGATCCAGTATTCTCCGGGTCGTCGCCTATCCTCGGAAGCCGTGCCAGCCGTCCGCATGCGCCACATCATTGCCATCCAGCTGCAGAATGAGGCCGGCGCGTTGACGCGCGTGGCCGGCCTGTTCTCGACCCGCGGCTACAACATCGAATCGCTGTCGGTCGCGCCGACCGACGATCCGACCGTCTCCCGCATCACGCTGGTCACCCGCGGCTCGGACTCCGTGATCCAGCAGATCGTCAGCCAGCTCAACAAGCTCGTCGACGTCGTCTCGGTCGACGACATGACCCAGGGTGAACACCTTGAGCGCGAACTCGTGCTGCTCAAACTCAAGGTCAAGCCTGAACAGGCAGATGCGGTGCGCGGCTACGTGGTGCGCGCCGGAGGCCGAGTGCTCGACCCGGTCGTCGAGGGGTTCATCGTCGAGCTGACGGCGAGCGAAGCCGAGGTCGACCGCTTCATCGAGGACCTGGCCGGCGGGGCCGACATCCAGGAGGTCGTGCGCTCGGGCGCCCTCGGCATCGCGCGGCATGCGCGCTCACTCAAAGTGGTGCGTTGAGTCGCGCCGGCCGCGATCTGGCGGCTCGACCAGAGCGCACGGTGGCAGAGTCGACCGTATTGACCGATGGCCTCCGGGCGCCGCACATTTCGGACCCCCGTGGAAACCTCGTTCGGCAATGGAGTGCGCATGCAGCGTTTCGGCTACGTAGACACGCCGCAGGGCCAATTGCACTACCGGCGCTCGGTTCCGGGCGCGAAATCGGCGACCACCGCGGCGACGCCGCCGGTCGTGCTGCTGCACTGGGCGCCCGGCTCCTCGGCCCAGTATGCAGCCATCGTCGAGGCGTTCGGCGCCGCCGGCGTCGACGCGATCGCCCCGGACCTGCCGGGCTTCGGCATGTCGCTGCGCCGCGAGCGCCACTGGAGCATCGGCGACTTCGCTGCGAATCAGCTCGAAGGGCTCGCGGCGCTCGGCGTGCAGCGCGCGACGCTCGTTGGCGGGCACCTGTCGGCGCTGATCGCGCTCGAGATGGCGCTGCGCTCCCCGGCGACCGTCGATCTGCTCGTGCTCGACGGCACGCCGGCCTGGGACGCGGCGACTCGGCGCAGCATCCTCGACAAAGCCATGCCGGCCGAACACGCGCTGTGTGAGGACGGCAGTCATCTCGTCGACCTCTGGAAGCACCTGCTCTGGGAAGTGCACATGTGGCGGCCGAACGTCCCTTGGAGTCCGGCGCTCGGCGAGTTCGCGATGCAGCTGCTCGAGGCCCGGATGCTGGCAGGCTTCGACATGCGCCCGGCCCAGGCGCTGCTCGAGTACGACGTGTTCGCTGCACTCGAGGGCGTGCGCGTGCCGGTGCTGGCCCTGACTGCGGACGACGATCCGCTGCGCAACTGCCACGAGGAGATCCTGCGGCGCGTGCCGGACGCACGCGGGCATGTCTTCACCGGCGATCATCCGATCCACGATGCGGCGCGCGCCGCCGAGTTCCTGGCCCCGATCCTCGCCGCCCGCAACGGCCAGCGGAAGGCCTCACGATGAGCGCAGTCACCGCCGCACACGTCAGGACCTACCAGGAGGTTGGGGCGGTGCGCGTCGAGCGCGTGTTCGATGCACGCTTCGTGCGACACCTGACCGCGCTGCTCGACGACGCGATCGCGAGGCTGCGCGCGGGCAGCTTTCCGAGACGGACCGCGCCCGATCCGGTGTTCCGCGACATCGAGTTCGAGGACCACGATGGCTACACGCGGCTCGTGAACCTCATGCCGCAACTGCCGCCTCTGCGCGAGGCCCTCCTCGCCTCGCCGGCGGCCGAGACGGTCGCCGCGCTGACCGGCGCCACGAGCCTGCGGATCTGGCTCGACGCGACGTTCTCGAAGGTCGGCAACGCCGCCGAGACCGCGACGCCGTGGCACAACGACGAATGCACCTTCAGCCTGCAGGGCGAGCATCTGCCCAGCCTCTGGATCGCGCTGACCGATGTCTCGGCCGACGACTCGCCGCTGCAGACGCTTGCCGGTTCGCACCGCGACGTCTACCGGTACCACTCGACCTTCTTCCCGCGCGACGTGGAGCGCCCACCCGACTATCGACCGTGGAACGAACTGCTCGCGCGCGTGCACTCGGACGTTGCCGACATCCGCACCTGGACCGCCAACGCCGGCGACATCCTGCTGATCCATCCGCGCACGATCCACGGCGCGCCGCCGCGCAGCGCCGCGCGCGCCGGGCGCCGCCTCGCGTTCACGTTGCGCTGGATCGGCAGCGACGTCGTCTGGCGGCCGAATGCGCTGACCTTTGGCCTGGCCCCCTTCGACCGCGATCCGCGGATGCGACGCGACGCTCCGCCGCCCGAGGAACTCTTCCCCGTAGTCTGGCGCGCAGCGGGCCCCGGCAGCGCGGCGGCCCCCGGCAGTTGAGGTACCGCGCGCGGGCGGACGCGCCGCAGCGCGTTCGCGACGCGCTCCGCAGCACCCTCGAAGGCGCGTCCTAGCCGAGCGCGCGCCGCAGGCGCGCGGCCAGCGCGTCGAACAGCGTCACGGCAACGATGAGCCCCGCGACGATCACGCCGACGACGTGCCAGTTGCCCCAGTCGATGGCGAGCTTGAGCTCGTAGCCGATGCCTCCCGCGCCGACAACGCCGAGCACCGTCGCGGTGCGGAAGTTGTACTCGAGCATGAACACGCTGGCCGAGAGCAGCGCCAGGCGGCTCGCTGGCAGGATGGCCGCCAGGAAAGTCTGGGCTTCACCCATGCCCAGCGCGCGCAGGGCCGCGGGCACCTCGCTTGGCGTGGCTTCGAGCGCCTCGTAGTAGAACTTGGTCAGGTAGCCCAGCGAGTAGATGCCGAGGGCGACGACGCCCGGCAGCGCGCCGAGCCCGAAGGCCCCGACCGCGAGCAATGCCCAGAGCAGCGAGGGCACCGCGCGGATCGCATTGAGGATGGCGCGCGTGGGCACGCGCAGCCACGGCGGGGCAACGTTGCGGGCCGCGGCCGCTGCGAGCGGCAGCGATAGTGCCACCGCAGCGAGCGTCGCCAGCCATGCCATCAGCAGCGTATCGCGCATGGCGGCCGCCAGCGCAGCCCAGTCGATACGCTGCCACTCGGCGGCGCCCGGCACGAGATCGCCGACGAAGCGGGCGACACGCGCCCCGCCGCCGTCACCGGGCCATTCAAGCTCGAGCGCGCTGACGGCCCAGGCAGACAGCAGCGCGACGGCAGCGGTCCCGCCGGCGCGTGCGAGCCACTGCCACGGCCCGATTCCGCCTTCGCTGGCACGGGCCGCGGCGAACCGCGGCTCGACGCCTCGCGCAGGCGCGGGCGTCGAGTCGAGCGAGATCGGCGCCGGCACTGAGCCAAGAGCCTCGACCGCACGCGACGCCGCCGCGCCGTCCGAGGAGGTTGAAGCGGTCACAGGCGACAGTCTGCCGCGCTCCAGCGTCAGGACGCGATCGGCGAACTCGCGCGCGAGCCCGGGATCGTGCAGCACGGACAGGACGGTCAGGCCGTGCTGGCGCCGCAGTTCATCGAGCAGGGACAGCAGCGCCCGCGCCGAGGCGGGATCGAGCGCGGAGACGGGCTCATCGGCCAGCAGCAGCGCCGGGCGGCGCATCAGCGCGCGTGCGAGCGCGACGCGCTGCTGTTCGCCGCCGCTCAGCCGATCGACCCGCGTGTGCAGCCTCGCACCGAGTCCAACGCGCTCGAGCCAGTGGACCGCCTCGGCCCGCGTCGCCGCCGGGTAGCCGGTCAGGCTGGCCCAGAGCCCGGCGTCCGCAGCGGCGCCGTGCAGCGTGTTGGCGAGCGCCGAGGCGACACCGACGAGGCGAAAGTCCTGGTAAATGCTGGCGACACGCCCGGCGCGGCGGAGCTCACCGTGGGTCGGCTGGAGTTCGCCGGACAGCAGGTGCAGCAGGCTCGTCTTGCCGCTGCCCGAGGCACCGACGATCGCGACATGCTCGCCGGGTCCGAGGTCGAGCGAAACGTCCTCGAGCACTCGCACGCCCGCTCCGAGCACGAGGCCCACGCCGCGCAAGCAGAAGTCGTCGCGGAGCATCCCTGCGGGCTGGCGCTCAGCGCGCCAGTCCTTCGATCGGGATGCCGGTGTCGTCGATGGCCTTGACCGCGGCCGCCACGTGCCGGCGTCCGTCCGCGGGCACTAAGCGGGCCGCGCCATACACGTCGGCCAGCAGTGCGGGCTGCTCGTCCGCGAGTCTCGTCAGTGTGCGGCTGACGCGTTCACGCGTGGACGCATCGAGGCCGCGCCGGACGGCGATCAGGTGAGTCGGCACTCCGGGGATGCGCGCCAGTATCCGCAGCCCGCTGCGCTCCGCAGGCGGCAGGTAGACGTCGGCGCGCGGTCCTTCGAGCGTGTAATCGCTGACCGCGGCAACGTCGGCCCGGCCTTGCGCGACTTCACGCAGCGCCTGCGTGTACGATCCCGCGAAGACCACCGACCGGAACGCGCGACGGGGATCGCCACGCCGCGGCAGCAGCCCGGCCTCGATGAAGCGCCGATAAGGGAAGAGATAACCGCTGGTGCTCGTCGCGCTGGTGAACGCGAAGCGCAGCTTCGGCGCCTCGCTGCTGAAGTCCTCGAAGCTGCGCAGTGGCGAGTCCGCCCTGACGACGAGAATCGAATCGTAGTCGGTGCGGGGACGGCCAGCCGCATCGACGCGCTCTTCGGCGAGCAGCAGTTCGGCGCCGCCGTCACGGCGGGCGAGCAGGTAGGGCAATGCGCTCAGGTAGGCAAAGTCGGCCTGGCCACTGACCAGCGCCTGCACCGACGCCGAGTAATCGATGGGCACGACGACCCGCACGCGCCGGCCGGTACCCTGCTCGAGCGCGCTGCCGAGTCGCTCCGCCGCCTGCCGCAGCTGGTCGGGGTCCTTCTGCTTCTGGAAGACGAACACGAGCTCGTCGCGGGCTGCGGCCGCTGGCACAGCGAGCAGACAGAGCAGGATCCCGAGAGCGCGACGCATCGGCGGCATTCCGTAACAGGCTGCGACGCCGAGACTCTACATTAAAATGAGAATGAATCTCAAATACGAGATTGGATTATATAAAAGCCTAATTATCGATCTTCTTGATTTATTGTTTCATGAAAGAGCCAATAGCCGCCAACGTTTGGCAATCGCATCGGCGAATCGGCGCAGAGCCTCGGTGGATTGGCGCAGGAACAGCGACGGTTCAATGAGTTCCACTTCCATCACTTGTGGCGACCCGTCCGCATCGGGCGCAACGTCGACTCGCGCATAGAGCAGGTCGCCGCTCCAGGACCCGAGCGCCCGCTCGGCGACGGCCTTCTCATCGGCACAGACTGGCACGGCGTCGGATACCTGCTCGACCCCGTGCGCGAAGCGCGGCGCCTTACGAATGGCGTGGGTCAGCTTGCCATCGATCCAGACCAGCGCACGCTCGCCATGGTGCTCGACGCTGGCCTGATACGGCTGCACGAGCACGTCGCGGTCCGCCGCGAGCTGGGCCAGCACGCGCTCGCCCTGGTCACGCTCGTCGGCACTGATCCGGTAGGTCGCGAACGATCCCGCGCCGACCGCCGGTTTGACGACCACGTCCTGCCAGCCGCGCCGCGCGCATAGCTCCGCGAGTGTGCCGATCGCGCCACGCTCGAGCAGTTCGGTCGGCACGACGGGCACGCCGCGCGCCGCGAGTGCGAGCAGGTAGCGCTTGTGCAGGTTGCCGAGCACGACTTCGGCAGGGTTCCAGAGCGCGCCCGCCGCCGCCACGCGCCCGATCCAGCGGCTGAAGGCCTCGGGCGCGTGGATGTAGTCCCAGGTCGAGCGCAGCAGCGTCGCGCCCGGCGCGTCCCAGTCCTCCTCCGGGTCGTTCCACGCGGCCATGCGCGCCGGGACGCCGCGCTCGGCGAGCGCGGCGAGCAGCAGCTCCTCGTCGACGTCGGGCTCGGGGAGCGGCCGACAGGTCGCGATGCGCAGCTCCAAGATCGGGCTCAGGAATCCGCCGCCGCCGCGGCGAGCAGCGGCTGCACGGCCTGCCGGATCAGGGGCGGCACGGGAACCGGTCGGCGCGTCGCCGCATCGACATAGACGTGCACGAAGCGCCCCGCCGCGGCCGGTGCTGCGGAGCCCACGACGAAGATACCGATCCGATAGACGACGCTGCTGCTGCCGAGCCGCTCGACGGCGATGCCGACCTCGAGGGCGTCGGGGAAGGAAATCGAGCTGAAGTAGCGGCAGCCGGTCTCGACGACGACGCCGATCTGCGGCAGCGTGCGGATGTCGACGCCCGTGGCCTCGATCAGGTAGGCATTCACGGCCGTGTCGAAGTACGAGTAGAAGACGACGTTGTTGACGTGGCCGTAGACATCGTTGTCCATCCAGCGCGTCGCCATGCCGCGGAACACACGATAGTCGGCGCGCGTCGGCAGCGGCTCGCGGACGCTCATCGGCGATCCTCCGCGGGACATGCGGCCCTGGACCGCTCTCGTGGGCGAAGCGTGAACATCGGTGCATTTTGTCAGGATCGGCGGCCGCGCGTCAGCGACAATGCCGCCCATGCGTACCCGTGCCGCCATCCTCGTGCGCTCCGGCGCAGACACTCCCTACGAGCGCACGAAGCCGCTCGAGGTCGCCGAAGTCGACCTCGATCCGCCTGGACCCGGCGAGGTCCTGATACGCATTCGTGCCGCCGGGCTCTGCCACTCCGACCTCTCCGTCATCGACGGCAACCGGCCCCGGCCGCTGCCGATGGTGCTCGGCCACGAAGCCGCGGGCGTCGTCGAGGAACTCGGCGCGGGCGTCACCGACCTCGCGGTGGGCGATCACGTCGTGACCGCCTTCGTGCCAAGCTGCGGGCGCTGCGAACCCTGCAGCACCGGGCGGCCCGCGCTCTGCGAACCCGGCGCCGCGAGCAATACCGCCGGCACGCTGCGCTCCGGCGCGCGGCGGCTGCATCGCGGACCGGTCGAACTGCATCATCATCTCGGCGTCTCGGCATTCGCCGAGTTCGCCACCGTCGCGCGCGAATCACTGGTCCGGGTCGATCGGTCGCTGGGCTTCGACCAAGCTGCCGTGTTCGGCTGCGCGGTCATCACCGGCACGGGTGCGGTCATCAACACCGCACAGCTGCCGCGCGAGCGCAGCGTGGCCATCATCGGCCTCGGCGGCGTCGGGCTCTCGGCCCTGCTCGGTGCGCGCCTGCAGTCGGCGCGCGCGCTGATCGCCGTCGATCTCTCGGAGACCAAGCTCGCGCTCGCGCGCGAACTCGGCGCGACGCACACGGTCAACGCCGCGGCGCCCGACGCGATCGAACACGTGCGCGAACTGACGCGCGGCGGCGTCGAGTACGCCTTCGAGATGGCCGGCTCGCCGCGCGCGATGGACCTCGCGCTGCGCATCACTCGGCGCGGCGGCACGACGGTCACCGCCGGCCTGCCTCACCCGCAGCACATGCTGCCGCTGTCGATCGTGACGCTGGTCGCCGAGGAACGCACCGTGAAGGGCAGCTATCTCGGCAGTTGCGTTCCGTCGCGCGACATCCCGCGCTACATCGACTGGTACCTGCAGGGACGGCTGCCGGTGAACCGGCTGCTGTCCGAGAAGCTGCGTCTCGACGACATCAACGCCGGCTTCGACCGGCTGGCCGGCGGCGCCACGGTGCGCCAGGTCGTCACCTTCGACTGATCGCCGCTCGCAACGATCAGGGCAGCAGCACCGTCGAGCCTGTCGTGCGCCGCGCCTCGAGGTCGCGGTGGGCATCGGCGGCCCGCGAGAGAGGATACCGCTGACCGATCCGCACGCGGATCCGGCCGGTTCGGACTGCCGCGAACAGCTCCTTCGCGGCGGCCTCGAGATCGCGCCGCTCGGCGATGTAGGCGAACAGCGAGGGTCGCGTCAGGAACAGCGAGCCGCGCTTGGAGAGCTCGAGCGGCGAGATGGCCGGCGGTGGGCCCGAGGCATTGCCGTAGGTCACCATCATGCCGAGCGGCCGCAGGCAATCGAGCGAATCCATGAAGGTGTCCTTGCCGACCGAGTCGTAAACGACGTGCACGCCGGCGCCGCGGGTCAGCTCGCGCACGCGCGCGACGAGATCGTCGCGTCCCGTGACGAGCACGTGGTGGCAGCCGTGCCGGCGGGCGAGCGCGACCTTCGAATCGCTGCCGACCACGCCGATGACCCTGGCGCCGAGTGAGCGGGCCCACTGCGTCAGCAGCAAGCCGACCCCGCCCGCCGCGGCATGCACGAGGATCCACTCGCCCCTGCGGACACGGTAGGTACGACGCAGCAGGTAGTGGGCCGTCAGGCCCTTGAGCATGAGTGCGGCGGCCTGCTCGTCGTCTATCCCGCGCGGGATACGCACGAGCACTCGCGCCGGAACGTTGCGCAACTCGCTGTAAGTCCCTGGCTGCGAGTGCACGTAGGCGACGCGATCACCGACCCGTAGGCCACGCACGCCGGGACCGAGACGGGTCACGATGCCGGCCGCTTCGCGACCAATCCCGCTTGGCAAAGGCATCGGATAGAGGCCGGTGCGGTCGTACACGTCGATGTAGTTCAGCCCGATCGCCGTGTGCCGCACCTGGACCTCGCCGCGTGGGGGTGGGCCCGGATCGAATTCCTCGAGCGCGAGCTGCTCGGGACCGCCAGTGGCATGCAGACGGATGGCTTTGGGCACGGAGACCCTCCGGAGTCAGCCAGCGCCCGCCAGGCGTGCCGTGGCGATGCGCAACGCCTCGACGGGCCGGCCGCCGATCACGTGTTCCTGGATGATGAGCTCTAGATTCTCGGGCGTGCAGTCGCGGTACCAGATCCCCTCCGGATAGACCACCGCGATCGGGCCGGCGACACAGATCCGCAGGCAGTCCGCCCGGGTGCGCAACACCGGCGCCGGACGATCGACGCGGCCGAGTTCACGCAGACGCTGCTTGAGGAACTCCCAGGAGGCGCAGTGCGCGGCCTCCGGCGCACACTTGCCGCCCGTGCAGAGCAGGATGTGGCGCGTTGCCGACTCGAGGTGCAGCTTGGCGGCGGCAGTGACGGCGGCATCTTGCATGATGCGGCAACGTAACCGAGCGCCGCCTCGGCGGCAACGGCCGCGGGCACCGCTGCGGTCGAGCCGCCGACGCAGAGCTTCCCTTAGAGCGCCGACTCGTCCGTCTCGCCCGTGCGGATCCGGATGACGCGCTCGATGCCCGTGATGAAGATCTTGCCATCGCCGACCTTGCCGGTCTTGGCCGCCTTGACGATCGCCTCGACGACCTGATCGACGAGATCGCTGCGCACGGCCACCTCGATGCGTGTCTTCGGCACGAAGTCGACGACGTACTCGGCGCCACGATAGAGCTCGGTATGGCCACGCTGACGGCCGAAGCCCTTGACCTCGGTGACGGTCATGCCCGACACGCCGATCTCGGACAGGGCCGCCCGAACGTCGTCGAGCTTGAAGGGCTTGATGATTGCGGTGACCAGTTTCATGTCGTTGTTGCTCCCATCTTCGAATCACCACGTCGCAGGACCGGGGTGGCATCCCCGGTCGCCCAGTGCAACAGCACCTTTCGTGCCAGCGCGCGCGCGACGTGCGGACCGCCCGGCGGGGCCGCGGCGAGGACGAACGCGACGGCAGCCGCACCATTATGGCGCAGTCGCCGCAAGCTCCGCTCGTGCGTGGTGCGGCCACCCCACGTATTCTATGCCGCATGAGCCGCCGCATCGTCATCGTCGGCGCCGGGCAGGCCGCGGCGCAAACCATCGAGACCCTGCGGCGCCGCGGCCATGACGGCCCGATCACGCTGGTCGGGGACGAGCCCCACCTGCCCTATCAACGGCCGCCGCTCTCGAAGAAGTACTTTGCCGGCAGCCTCGAGCGCGATCGGCTGCTGATCCGTCACGCGGCGTTCTACGCCGAACATCATATCGAGCTGCGTCTCGGTCGCCAGGCGACGGCCATCGACCGGGATCGCCACGAGCTGCGGCTCGACGACGGGTCGGTGATCGCATGGGACACGCTGGTGCTCGCCACCGGCAGCCGCGCGCGTCGTGTCTCCGTGCCGGGCAGCGACCTCGACGGCATTCACTACCTCAAGACGCTCGCCGATGCCGACCGGCTGCGCGAGGCGGCGCGGCCGGGCCGCCGGGCGGTCGTGATCGGCGGCGGGTACATCGGCCTCGAGGTCGCCGCCACGTGCCGCGAACTCGGCGTCGAGGTGACCATACTCGAGATGGCGGACCGTGTGATGGGCCGCGTCGTTTGCGAACCCGTGTCGCGCTACTACGAGGCCGAGCACGCCCGCCACGGTGTCGACATCGTGCTGCAGACGCGCCTGCAGGAATTCCTCGGCGACGACACCGACGCCGGACACGTACGCGCGGTGCTCTGCGAAGACGGCAGCGAGTACCCGGCTGACTTCGTCGTGGTCGGCATCGGCGTCGTGGCGGAAGACCAGCTCGCGCGCGAGGCCGGACTCGAATGCAGCAATGGCATCGTCGTCGACACGCACTGCCGCAGCTCCGACCCCGACATCTACGCGATCGGCGACTGCAGCTTCCATCCGAGCCCACGCTATGGCACGCGGATCCGCCTCGAATCGGTCGACAACGCCTTCGAGCAGGGCAACACCGCGGCGCTCAACATCCTCGGCATACCCACGGTTCACGACCGGGTGCCGTGGTTCTGGTCGGACCAGTACCACCACAAGCTGCTGATCGTCGGGCTGTCGCAGGGCTATGAGCGCATCGTGCTGCGGGGTGATCCGGCCGCGCACGCGTTCTCGGCCTGCTACCTTCGCGACGGGGAGCTGATCGCGATCGATACGGTCAACAATGCGCGCGATCAACTCGCGGCGCGCAAGCTGATCGCGGCCCGCTTCCGGCCCGATCCCGCGCGACTCGCCGACGCGTCGATTCCGCTCAAGGATTGCGCGTAGCCGGACCGCCGGGGCCGGGCAGCTGCGGGTAAGGACCGAGTCGCAGCACGAGCAGCGCCGCGACCACGAAGAAAGCGACGTACACCCACAGCACCGGCGTGTGGCTGCCGACCCGATCGAAGACGAAATTGGTGAGGATCGGCGCGGTGCCGGACCCGAGCGTCCAGGCGGCGTACTGCCAGCCGTAGTTCTCCGCGTAGGCGCGCGTGCCGAAATAGCGCGTGATCAGCACGGCGATCACGTCGAGCTCGGCACCGGCGGCCAGCCCGAGGCAGACGGCGGCGACGATCGCCGCGACGCCGGTCGCATCGAGGGCGAGCAGCGTCACGCCGATCACGGGGAAGACGAGGATCGCGGCAGCGACGTAGGGCGCGAAGATCCGGTCCATCAGGAATCCCGCGAACGCCCTGCCGACGATCAGCGCCAGACCGAGCGCGCCCTGCACCGCGGCCGCCTGCTCGGGCGTCACGCCGTGCGTGCGCAGGATCGGCACGAGTGGGATCATCACGCCGCCGATACCGAAGGCGAGCAGCAGGAAGGCGAACAGCATCGCCCAGAAACGCGGCAGTCGGCGCGTCTCGGCGGCCGTGTAGCCGATCGGCGCGATGAGCGGCGTCGCTGCCGCGTCCGGCGCCTCGCCGCGACCCGGGGTCGCCGTCCGCGCCGCGAGCGGCTCGCCGTCGCGCCCGAGTCCGACCTCGGCCGGCGAGTCGCGCAGCTTCCAGAAGATGATCGGCAGCGTCACGAGCAGCGACAGCAGTCCGAGCCCGACGTAGGCACCGCGCCAGCCCACTGAACCGATCAGGAACTGTGAGACGGACGACAGTACGGCCCCGCCGATGCCGATCCCAGCCAGCGCGGCGCCGAAGGCCTGCCCGCGGCGTCGATCGAACCAGCTCGCGATGACGCGCGAGTAGGCCACCGAAGAGGTGCCGGCGCCGATCAGCGGGATCAGCGCGAACACGGCGTAGAAGTGCAGCAGGCTGGGCGTCAGCCAGTACAGCGAGACCAGCGCGAGCGCGAACAGCACGATGCAGACGAGCGCCCAGCGCCGCACGCCCTGGCGATCGAACAGCCGTCCGATCCACAGCGACGAGACCACGGTGACGATGGTGCCGATCAGCGTGACGATCGAGTACTGCGTCTGACTCCAGCCGAACTCCTGAGTGATCGGACCCTGGAAGATGCCGATCGCGAACAGGTTGACCGAGGCGATGCCGGTCGCGAGGCCCGTCATGACCGCGAACACGACGCCGCGCGTGCCGAGCGGCAGCGGCGCGAGCACGACGCCAGCGATCGCGATCGCGATCAGCGCGCCGCGAAACAGCGGCGGTACCACGAAAACACAGGCGAGGGCGACCGCGGCGGCCGCGAGGAAGCGCCGGTCGAACACGAGCCGCGGCGCATCGGCGGATGAATGACTCAAGCGTCCCCCCCCTGGGCCGGCAGCGCAAGAACCCACCGGGCCGCCGAGCGGACTTGGCGCCGGCAGCCGCTCAGGGCTATCTTCCGCGAGCGGACCATCATAGCGGCAGGAGGCCCTCGATGTCCCCGGGCAACGGATGGCGTGTCGCCCTGCTGTGCCTCTGTCTGACGCTGCAGCACGGAGCCCTCGCACAAGACGAACGGATGTACGCGATCGCGATCCACGGCGGCGCCGGCAGCATCGACCGTAGCCGGCTCGCGCCCGGGCAGGACCTCGAGTACCGCAAGTCGCTCGAGGCCGCCCTCGAAGCGGGCTTCGCGGTGCTCGAGCGCGGCGGCTCGAGCGTCGAGGCCGTCACCGAAGCCGTACGTCTGCTCGAGGATGACCCGCTGTTCAACGCCGGCCGCGGTGCCGTGCTGACTGCCGACAGTCGCGTCGAGCACGACGCCTCGATCATGGATGGACGGAACCTGCGCGCCGGGGCCGTCACGGGCACGCGCCACGTGCGCAACCCCGTGCTGCTGGCCCGCCGCATCATGGAGCAGTCGCCGCACGTGATGCTCGCCGGACAGGGTGCCGAGGAGTTCGCACTCGAGCAGGGTCTCGAGTTCGTGCCAAACGGCTGGTTCATCACACCGAGGCGGCGCGCCGAACTCGATCGCGTGCGTGCCGGCCTGACCGCGACCGGCAGCGACCTCGTCGGACTCGGCACGGTAGGCGCCGTGGCGCTCGATGCCGCGGGCAACCTCGCCGCGGCAACGTCGACGGGCGGTATGACGAACAAGCGCTGGGGCCGCGTCGGCGACTCGCCGATCATCGGTGCCGGTACCTATGCGAGCAACTCGAGCTGCGCGGTCTCGGCGACTGGGCATGGCGAGTACTTCATACGTCACGTCGTCGCGCACGACGTCTGCAAGCTGGTCGAGTACCGCGGCTGGAGTCTCGCTCGCGCCGCGCGCGAGGTCATTCATGAGAAACTCAAGATGGGTGGCGGCGAGGGCGGCCTGATCGCCGTCGATGCGCGCGGCAATATCGTGATGGAATTCAACAGTCAGGGGATGTTCCGCGCGATGCGCGATGCGCGCGGGCGCCGCGCGGTCGCCCTGTACCGGGACTGAACTCGGCACGGCGCCTCGCGCGGCCGCGCGGGCTCAGGAGGCAGCGGCCATCTGCGTTTCGCGCGCGCCGTGCAGCAGGCACCGGTTGCGGCCCTGCGCCTTGGCCGCGTAGAGCGCGTCGTCGGCGCTGCGGATCAGCGCTTCGGCCGACATCTCATCGCCCGCGTCACGGACCGCCACGCCGACGCTGACCGTGACGTGCGCCGCGGTCGGCGAGGCCGCGTGCGGCAGACCCAGCGCACAGACCGCATCGACGAGCGCCCGCCCGGTCGCGAGCGCATGTGCGCGATCGGCGCCCGGCAGGACGGCGACGAGCTCCTCGCCGCCATAACGCGCAACGATGTCGCGCGCGCGGCGGGTGACCTGCCGGCAGGCTGCCGCCACCTCGCGCAGACACTGGTCACCGGCCGGATGCCCGTAGCGATCGTTGTAGGCCTTGAAGTGGTCGATGTCGAGCAGCAGCACCGCGACCGGCTCGTGCGTGCGTGTGGCGCCGTCCCAGATGCGGCGCATCTCCGCATCGAAGGCAGATCGATTCAGCAGGCCCGTCAGTCCATCGTGGCTCGCGACTTCCGCGAGCAGCTTGCGCTCGAGGAACGCGAGGCGGTTGGCGTGCTCGAGAGCGTAGGAGCCGGCGCCGGCGAACAGATTCGCGCAGGCGAGCGCGAACAGGCAGTACACGGCGATTGCGGGCGGCAGTGAATTCGCCCAGGCCGCGACCGGATAGGCCGCCAGCATCACGAGGTTCGCGCGCAGCGCCGCATGAAACGACAGGCCCAGCATGAAATAGAAGAAGAAAGCGGCGAGCACGAGCCGCGTCGCCATCAGCGCCGCCTGCGGTTCGGGGGCGGCCGTCGCCATGATGACCGAGCCGACGCCGAACAGGGGCGCGCCGATCTTGATCGCCGGGAGGTAGGCGCGCTCATAGCGCTGCTCGGTGGTCAGCGCGAGACAGACCAGGATGATGGGGATCTGCACCCCGAAACGGATCAGGTCCTGCGGCGCCTGCCAGGGCTGCCCGAGCAGCCAGTGGTCCAGCAGCACGAAACTCAGGGTGGTCGCGAGCGCGAGGAAGACGGCCACGCGCACGCGGGAGCGGTTCGCGGCGTTGTGGCTGGCCCAGAATTCGCGCTCGAGCGGCGGTTCGAAGCCCAGGCGGCCGAAACCGCCCCGCAGCGTGCGCGCGGCGAGCGAATCGGCGGGAATCTGCGATCCGGTGTGAGCCATCCGGCCTCACGGGGGACGCGGGGAACCCAGTGTAAGGCAATCCTGGCGGCCGCGCCCCTGGCGACCGCCAGGAGTCTCACTGTCACGCCAGGTAGCGCGCCAGATAGTCGTCGAAACTGCCCTCGTCGCGCGCCTCGATCGCAGCCGCCTCCTCGAGCGACTGCTCGGCCTCGGCGGCGAATTCGCGCAAGCGCTCGTCATAGGGCGCGTAGAGATCGAGGAAATAGCGCTTGTGCGTCACAGACATGCGCAGCGCGAGTTCGAAGAACGATTCGCCCGTCTCGCGCAGCTCGCGGATCAGGCGCGCAGACGGCGTGAGCGCCACGTCGTCGAACTTGGCCGCCTGGGCGGCGAGCGCCGCAGTGTAAGGGCGCGACGGATCGTCGGCGTCGAGGATTTCGCACAAGCCCTGCATGTCCTCGAGCAACTCACGGGCCCAGTCGCGCATCGGAAAGGGTCGCCCGTCGCGCTGCAGCATCAGCCCCGGCTCGCGCCCGCGTCGCGCCACCGTCACGTGGTTCTGATCGAGGCGCCCTTCCTCGTCGGGCTCGATGGGCGGGCTGTCCCTGAGCAGGCAGAGCGCAAGAAAGGCCTCGAGGAACCGCAGCTTGTTCTGGTTGACGCCGACTGGATCGAAGGCGCTGACGTCGAGGGCCCGCACCTCGACGTACTCGACGCCGGCCCGCTCGAGTGCCTTGGTGGGACGCTCGCCGGGGCGGGCGACGCGCTTCGGGCGAATGAAGCTGTAGTACTCGTTCTCGATCTGCAGCAGATTGGCGTTGAGCTGGCGATACTGCCCATCGACCTTGACGCCGAGCTGCTCGTAAGGCGGGTGGGGAGTGGAAATGGCACGCTTGAGGTCGCGCACGTAGTGCTCGAGGCTGTTGACCGAGACGTTGACGCCCGCCTGGTTGCGATTGCGGTAGCCGAGATCGCTCATGCGCAGGCTCGTCGCATACGGTTCCCAGGCGGTTCCCGAACCGAATTCGGGCAGGGTCAGGTCGCGTGCGCGCAGGAAGGACTTGCAGACCGTCGGCGACACGCCGAACAGATAGAGCACGATCCAGCCGTGCCGCCGGTAGTTGCGCAGCAGGTCGAAATACGATGCCGAGATGAAGGCCTGCCCCGTGTCGCGCGATTCGCGCACCGCCGCGTGCGCCTCCCAGTAGCGCTCCGGGAATGAATAGTTGAAATGCACGCCCGAGATCGCCTGCATCACGCGGCCATAGCGCAGCCCGAGCCCCTCGCGATAGATCGTCTTGAGCCGGCCGATGTGCGACGGGCCATACTGCGCGATCGGTATGCTCGCGTCTCCCTCGAGCGCGCAGGGCATGCTGGTCGCCCAGAGCAGCTCGTCACCGAGGTGACGGTAGACGAACTGGTGCAGGTCGCAGAGGTACTGCAGCAGCTCCCAGCTCGTAGTGAACGTCGGCGTGACGAGCTCGATCAACGCTTCGGAGTAATCGGTCGTGATGTGCTCGGACGTCAGTGCGGCGCCGAGTGCGCGCGGGTGCGGCGTCTGCGCGATCCGCCCGGCGGGCGTCACGCGCAGCGATTCCTTCTCTACGCCCTTGCGGCCGCCCGACAGCGCGCGCGCGCCGCCGCTGTTGATCAGCGCGGCGAGGCGCCGCTCGAAGACGCGATCGACCCGTGAAACCGGCATGGACCTACCAGCGGATGCGGCCGCTCAGGATGTCGCGCGCCATCGCGAAATCGCCGATCAGGCTATAGAGCGGATACTTGAACGTCGCCGGCCGGTTGTGCTCGAAGAAGAAGTGGCCGACCCACGCGAAGGCGTAGCCCGTCATCGGGCCGGTGAGCCACAGCCAGGGCAGACCGAGCGGTACGGCGAGCAGCCACTGCAGCACGAACAGGGTCGTACCGGCGAAGTGCAGCCGGCGCGACGTCCGGTTCGCATGCTCCGCCAGATAGAACGGGTAGAACTCGGCGAAGCTGTCATAACGCCGCTGCACGGCCCGTTCGCTCACGAAGTCGCACCGAGCTCGGCGAGGAAGGCGCGGACGCGGGCGGCATTGGCGCCGACGTCGCCGACGCCGACGCGCGATTTCGAACGCACGTCGACGCGTGTGCCGCCGCCCTCGGCGCGCAGCCGTACGACGACGTCGTCCTTGAAGCCGAAAAAGCGCGTCGTGTCGGTCGCCTCGAGCCGGCCTTCCTCGGGGACCGCGGCGACGATCTCCCAGCCGAGCGCGCGGGCCGCGCGCTCGACGCGCGCAAAGGCCTCGGCCGGAGGCGCGGTGAGCTGCAGGGGCTGGATGTCGGGATAGGCGCGCCGCTGCGCCTGGGGCACGCTGAGCTTGCCGCCGCGGATCGACTGCTCAGCGATGTAGTCGCTGGGGTTGACGCCTGGGATGCGCTCGCGGATCCCGCGGATCGCCACGAAGGGCGGCGGCGACTCGAGATCGGTGCTGATCTCGTGGATCGGCGGTGCGCCGCGGCCCGCCTGCAGCCAGGACAGCAGATAGCCGAGCAAGCCGAGGCCGACGACGATCGCGAGCGCCGCCGGCCCGCGTGGGATCGGCGTGCGTCTCGACAGGGCACCGAGGAACCCGACGATCGCGAGCAGCACACCGAGCACGAGCAGCAATGCCCCGCCAGCGAGGGTCAGCAGCGCCGGCTGGAACCCAGTGATGCCAAAGCGGTTGAGCGGCCCCGCGATCACGACGAGCACGATGCCGACCGCGAGCAGCCACAGGCCGACACGCGTCAGCGTCGCGGGCCAGCGGGGCGGATTGAGCGAAGGGAAAGTCTCGGCCACGACGACCTCCAGCATCCGGTGCGGCATCTTGCCGCGCGGCACCGGGTGGCGCAAATCCCGCTCAGCGACGCCAGCGCAGCCAGGCAGCGAGCATGCGGGCGGCTCGCGGTGTCAGGCGCCGCCGGTTCCAGAGATCCGCGAGCCTGCGCAGGTATTCGGAGCGAGTCGGATACGGCAGCACGAGCGAGCCCAGCGCAGCGAAGCCCAGCCCTGTCGTCATCATCAGCACCAGCGGCGCGAGCTGCTCGCCCGCGTCCTTGCCGACGATCGTCGCGCCGAGCAGGCGATCGCCGCCGCGCTCGATCAGCACCTCCGCGTAGCCGTCGCCGCCGTCGTCGGTGCGGCCACGGTCGAGCTCGCCGAAGTCGACGCGCAGAGCGTCGTAGGCGCGGCTGGCGGCATCGAGCTCGCGCCGCGAGGCGCCGACGCGCGCGAGCTCCGGTGTCGTGTAGGTGCACCACGGCACGACCAGCCGATCGACGCGCGCGCGGCCCATGAACAGCGCGTTGCGGATCACGATGCGCGCCTGGGCATCGGCGCTGTGCGTGAACTGCAGGCGCGAGCAGACGTCGCCAGCGGCGTAGATGTCGCGGTGGGATGTGCGCAGTCGCGCATCGACGAGCACGCCCTCGCGCGGATCGAAGCGCACGCCGGCGCGCTCGAGCGCGAGATCCTCGACGTTGCGGCGACGACCGGCGGCGACCAGCAGTTCCTCGGCTGCGACGGCGTCGCCGTCCGCGAGCAGCACGCACCGCAGCCCGGCGTGGCGCTCGACGCGCTCGATCCGGACGCCGAGGTGCAGGCGCACGCCCGCGCGCTCGAGCGCGGCAGCCACCAGCGCCGCGGCGTCGGCATCCTCGAGCGGCAGCACGCGCGGCTGCGCCTCGAGCAGGTGCACTTCGACGCCCAGGCGCGCGAACGCGAGCGCAAGTTCGCAGCCGATCGGCCCCGCACCGAGCACGGCGAGACGTCGCGGCGCGGTCTCGAGATCGAAGATCGTCTCGTTGGTGCGCGCACCCGCCTCGGCCAGGCCAGGCACGGGCGGCAGTGCGGCGCGCGCGCCCGTGCAGATGACCGTCTTGCACGTCTCGAGCAGGCTCTCGCCGACGCGGATCCGGTGCGCGTCCTCGAAGCGCGCGGTGCCGAGGAAGACGTCGACGCCAGCGGCGGTGTAGCGCTGCACCGCGTCATGGCGTGCGATCGCGGCCCGCACGGCGCGCACGCGCGCCATCGCCGCCGCGAACGACAGACCGCGTGCCGCGGCGGCGAGCAGGGTCTTGGACGGCACGCAGCCGACGTTGAGGCAGTCGCCACCCATGGCGTGGCGTTCGACCAGTGCGACACGTGCGCCGAGTCCCGCAGCGGCGATCGAGGTGATCAGCCCGGCGGGTCCCGCGCCGATCACGACCAGGTTGTAGCGGCCCGAGGGGACGGGATTGCGCCAGTTCGCCGGGAACACGAGCTCGCGCCAGAGCGCGTCCGCATCGCCATCGCCTGCCGAACCGGGCGCAGTCATGCCGACACTCCGCCGGAGCCGATCTCGCGCTCGAGGAAGCCGCGCGCGACGCGCGTGACGAGCACCGTCACGCTGATCGTTGCTGCAAAGCCGAGCCCGAGCAGCACCCAGCCCGCCCGGCCGAGCTCGGCTTCGCCGGCGAGCGCCGCCGAGACGTCGGCCGCGAGCGAGCCCGCGTACACATAGGCCACGGTCGCCGGCATCATGCCGAGCCAGGAACCGAGGACATAGTCGCGCGGCCGGGCAGCGGTGACGCCGTAGGCATAGTTGAGCAGGAAGAACGGGAACAGGGGCGACAGCCGCGTCAACAACACGACCAGGAAGCCGCGCGACTCGACAGCGCGATCGACGGCGGCGAAACGGGGCCACGCGGCGATCCGTCTGCGCACCCAGTCGCGCGCGACGGTGCGGCCCGCGAAGAACGCCGCGGTCGCGCCGAGCGTGCTGCCGATCGAGACGAGCAGCGAACCTTCGACGAGCCCGAACAGTGCGCCGGCGGCGAGCGTCAGCGGCAGCCCCGGTACGAAGGCGACCGTGGCGACGACATAGAGCGCCACGAAGGCGAGCCCGGCGAGCTCGCGGTGGGTGGCCGTCCACTCGATGGCGGCACGCAGCCACTGTTGCAGAGGCAGCGTCAACCCAGCCACCACCAGCATGACGACGATCAGCACCACGACCCAGTGTTTCGCTCGCATGAATGCCCAGACCGGCCGCCCAGCGCAATTATTGCGCCTGCGCCACTCCTTGCCACGGGCGTCGCGGCGAGTTCATGCTCGGTTCATGCCGGCACGGGCACCCTCGACGGCCATGAACACCCCCCGCGCAGCAGCGATCCTCGTCATGGTGGCGCTGTGCGCGGCCGTGCCGCTGCGCGCGGACGTCCTGCGCTGCGGAGCGAAGCTAGTCGCCGAGGGCGACACGCGCACCGCCGTCGAGACCAAGTGCGGACCGCCAGAGGACGTCTCGCGCCGCACGCGACTCGCCCCGCTCGTCGTCTGGCGGCACGGCCGCCCCTACCGCCTCGGCGACGGCCCGATCGAAGTCGTCATCGAGGAGTGGACCTACAATTTCGGCCCGCATCGCTTCATGCGCCGGGTCCGCTTCGAGGACGGCATCGTCGTTCGCATCGACACGCTCGGCTATGGCTACCGCAGCGCGCATTCGCTCCATTGAGCCACGCGACGGGCCACTTCAGCTGCGATCGGTGGTTTCTGCGCGAGCTGTGATCCAGCGCTCGATCTTGGCTTCGAGCACATCGAGCGGCACGGCTCCATCGCGCAGCACCTGGCTGTGGAACTCGCGGACGTCGAAGCGCGCGCCGAGCACCCGCTCCGCACGCTCTCGCAACGCCGAAATGCGCAGTTGCCCGACTTTGTAGCCGAGCGCCTGCCCGGGCCAGACGATGTAGCGTTCGACCTCGGCCTCGATGTCGGAGGGCGCCATCGACGAGTTGTCGCGCATGTACTCAATCGCCTGTCGGCGACTCCAGCCCTTGGCGTGCAGGCCCGTGTCGACGACCAGGCGCATCGCGCGCAGCATTTCATCGGACAGACGGCCGTACCACTGATATGGGTCGGTGAACAGGCCCAGCTCCGGCCCGATCGACTCGGCGTAGAGCGCCCAGCCCTCCGCATAGGCGACGTAGTTGTTGAAGCGCCGGAAACGCGGCAGTCCGGTCAGCTCCTGCTGGATCGCGACCTGGAAGTGGTGCCCGGGCGCGGCCTCGTGCAGCGACAGCGTCTCCATGCCGAAGATCGGCTGTGCCTTGAGGTTGTGGGCGTTGACGTAGAAGATCCCGGGCCGCCGACCGTCCGCGGATGGCGGCTGGTAGAACGCACCGGGTGCCGAGGCGGCGCGGAACGGCTCGACGAGCCGGACTTCGTAATCTGCTTTCGGGAAATCCGCGAAGAGCCTGGGCAACAGCCCGTCGATGCGGCGCTTGAGCTCGGTGTAACCGCTGACGAGCTGCTCGGCGCTCGTGAAGTAGAACTTCGGATCGTCCTGCAGGTAGCGGAAGAAGGCCGCCAGATCGCCCTCGAAGCCGACCCGCCGGCGTACGGCATCCATCTCTGCGCGGATCCGCGCGACCTCGGCGAGGCCGATCGCATGGATCTCCTCGGCACCGAGCGAGGTCGTGGTCTGCACACGGATCTGATGCCGATACCACTCCGCGCCCTGCGGCAAGGCGCTCCAGCCCACGCTGGTCCGCGCACGCGGCAGGTATTCATTCTCGAGGAAATCGGCGAGACGGCGATAGGCCGGCACGATCCGCTCGGCGATGGCGCGACGCCAGCGCGCCTCGATCGCCGCCCGCTCCGCCGACGGGATGGACTCGGGCATCGCCCGGATGGCCTGCCAGAAGATCGTCTGTTCGGGATCGGTCCGCGCGACGTCGCGCAGCTGCGGAATGACCTTGGTCACGACGACCCTCGGCTGGGTCACGCCGCGCGCAAGACCCTCACGCAGCGCGTCGATCGCGCTGTCGACCCAGCGCTCAAAATCGAGGCTGCGCGCGAGGAAAGCATCGTAGTCGCGCGCAGTGCGGAACGGCTGCGCGCCGGCCCCCGAACCGAACACGGCGAACGTGGTCGCGAGACTGTCCATCTGGTCGATGGCGAGCAGTCGCGCGGGGAAACGCAGCCCCGCGAGCGCGAGCTCACGCTCGCGGACGAAGATGTCGTAGCTGATGCGCGCGCCGCCGTCGAGCACGGTCGGGTCGACGCGACGGGCTCGCTCGAGGTAGCGTCGATTGAGGTCCTCGAGCGCACGGCTGAAGGCCGGGTCGGCCGGATTCTCGAGGCGATCGTTGTAGCGCTCGTCGCCGAGATACGTCGCCATGGTCGGCAACAGCCGCAACTGTTCCTCGAAGAATTCTTCGTAGAGCAGCTCGAGCGTGCGCGCCGGGTCGTCGGCTGCCGGCACCGTACGCGCCTCGGCAGCGACCGCCACCGGGCGGGCCCCGGACGCAGCGTCGACGGGGGTGCCAATGCAGCCCGTGAGCAACGCTGCGACCAGCAGCGCGACTCCAGCAGCGCGTAAGTCGATCGGGGTTCTCATGCGGCGGCTCCGTCGCGGGTGATCCGGTGGTAGCGTACTGAAAGCAGCAGCGCGCAGGCGAACAGGCCGAAGATGAGGCCGGTCCAGACCCCGGCGGCGCGTCCAGCCGAGCCCCTCGGTGGCGAAGCGCAGCGCGAGGAAACCGAACATCGCCGGCATGCCGAAGGCGACCGCGTGGGCGTAGCGCGCGGCGACGTCGGCGACCTGCGGAGGTGTACCGATTGCGCGCAGCACAGGGTGCGCGAGCACCAGACCGAGCGTGACGAGTGCGGCAACCGCGGTGGCCAGCCAGAGTCCCTGCCGGACATACGTGCCCACCTCGCTACTGCGTCCCGCACCGTAGACATGCGCGACCGTGGGTGAGAGCGCCATCAGCAAGCCGAGACCGCCAAGGTAGAAGATCGAGACGTAGTTGCTGCCGACTGCGACCGCAGCGAGCGCCTCGGCGCCGAGGTGCCCGGCCATCAGCGTGTCGGCGGTCATCATCCCCGCGGTCGAGAGATTGCTGACGATCAGCGGCCACGACAGACGCAGGTTCCTCTTGGCGTGTTGCGGATGATCGGACATGCGTGGCCGGCCTCGGCGGGGCGTGGCATTCTACAGGCCACTGTCGCTGCGGTCCGCCGCTCGACCGCTCAGCCAGCCCGGGGGATACCTGCATGCTCGTCGGATCACAGCCTCGTCGTGTCGCCATCGTTGGCGGCTCGCGCATCCCATTCGCCCGCGCCTACGGAGCCTACGCCGAGGTCGGCAACGAGGAGATGCTGACCGCCGCGCTGCGCGGCGTCGTCGACCGCTTCGCGCTGCGCGGCGTCCGGCTCGGTGAAGTCGTCGCCGGAGCCGTGCTGAAGCATTCGAAGGACTTCAACCTCGTGCGCGAATGCGTACTGTCCTCGGGCCTCGATCCGCAGACCCCGGGCATCGACCTGCAGATGGCCTGCGGCACGAGCCTCGAGGCGGCGATCGGCGTCGCCAACAAGATCGCGCTCGGGCAGATCGACGCCGGCATCGCCGGCGGCGTCGACTCGATCAGCGATCCGCCCGTCGTCTATCCGCGCTCTTACCAGCAGCTGCTGCTGCGCGCCTATCGCGGCCGCAGCGTATGGCAGCGGATCCGTCCTTTCCTCGGCCTGCGCCCGAGGCACTTCAAACCCGTGCTGCCGGGAGTCGTCGAGCCGCGCACCGGGTTGTCGATGGGTCAAAGTTGCGAGCTGATGGCCAAGACCTGGCAAATCGGGCGCACCGAGCAGGACCAGCTCGCGCTGGAGAGCCACCAGCGCGCCGCCGCGGCCTGGCAGTCAGGCTTTTTCGCCGATCTCGTGGTGCCCTTCCAGGGCCTCGCCACCGACAACAACGTGCGCAGCGACACCTCGCTCGACAAACTCGCCAGGCTGCGGCCGACCTTCGACACCTCGGGTGCCGGCACGCTGACCGCGGGCAACAGCACGCCGCTGACGGACGGCGCCTCCGCCGTGCTGCTCGCCGCCGAGGACTGGGCACGCGCGCGCGGACTACCGATCCTCGCCTGGCTGCGCTACGGCAAGAGCTGGGCGGTCGACTTCGCGGGCGGCCGGGAGGGGTTGCTGATGGCACCGGCCTACGCGGTGCCGGCGATGCTGCGCGACGCGGACCTCACGCTGCAGGACTTCGACTACTACGAGATCCACGAGGCCTTTGCGGCGCAGGTGCTCTGCACGCTGCGCGCGTGGGAATCTGCCGGGTTCTGCCGCGAGCGGCTCGGGCTCGATGCTCCGCTCGGCGTGATCGACCGCGCCCGGCTCAACGTCAAGGGCGGCAGCGTCGCGATCGGCCATCCATTCGCCGCGACGGGTGCCCGGATCGTCGCGACGCTCGCGAAACTGCTGGCCGAGGATCCCGGTGCCCGTCGCGGCCTGATCTCGGTCTGCACGGCGGGCGGGATGGGTGTGACGGCCATCGTCGAGCGCGCCTGACGGCAGCACGCTACTCGCCGCGCGCGGCGCCGCCGGCGTCCACGACCCCCTTGGGCCACGCGCGCCGCTCGCGTTATCCTGCGCGCCCTTCCCCGAGCCGATGAACGGAGTCGCGCCGATGGGCGAGTTCACCACGCTGATGGCCCGTGACGGCCACGAGTTTCAGGCCTGGCTCGCAGCGCCGCCGGGCAAACCGCGCGGCGCCGTGATCGTCGTGCAGGAGATCTTCGGCGTGAACCGGCATATCCGCGCGGTCACCGACGACTATGCCGCGCGCGGCTACGTCGCGATCGCGCCGGCGATGTTCGATCGAATCCGGCGCGGCATCGAGCTCGGCTACACCCAGGAAGCGATGCAGGAAGGCATCGGCTACATGCTGCAGATGAAGCGCGAGCACATCCTGGCCGACGTCTCGGCCGCGCTCGCGGCCGTCCGGCATGCCGGACGCGTCGGCATCGTCGGCTATTGCTGGGGCGGCTACGTCGCATACCTCGCCGCCTGCGAGCTGCCGGTCGCCTGCGCGGTCGCCTATTACGGCGGACCGATCGCGCGCAATCTCGACAGGATTCCGGACAAGCCCGTGCTCTATCACTACGGCGAGAAGGACGGCCACATTCCGCTCGAGGACGTCGAGAAGGTGCGCGCCGCGCATCCCGCCGGGATCTTTCACCTCTACCCGGCCGGTCACGGCTTCAACTGCAGCGAGCGCGCCGATTACGACGAACCGAGTGCCCGGCTCGCCCTGCAGCGAACGCTCGACTTCTTCGCCGAGCACGTCGGATGACCGCCGTGCAGCTGCGCGACGCGACGCTGCTGCGGCAGCAGGCCCTGATCGGCGGCGTGTGGACGCTCGCCGACTCCGGCGCGGTGGTCGAGATCCGCAATCCCGCCAATGGCGCGGCGCTCGGCGCCGTCCCGGTGATGGGCGCAGCCGAGACGCGTCGCGCGATCGATGCGGCGGCCGCGGCACTGCCCGCATGGGCCGCGAAGCCCGCCAAGGAACGCGGCGTGACTCTGCGCCGCTGGGCGGAGCTGATGCACACCCACGTCGACGACCTCGCGACGCTGATGACCGCCGAGCAGGGCAAGCCGCTGGCCGAGGCGCGCGGCGAAGTCGCGTACGCCGCGGCCTTCTTCGAGTGGTTCGCCGAAGAGGGCCGGCGCCTCTATGGCGAGGTGATCCCGACGTTCGCGCCCGACCGGCGGCTGATCGCGCTGCGCCAGCCAGTCGGCGTGGCCGCGGCGATCACACCGTGGAACTTCCCCGCCGCGATGATCACACGCAAGGCCGGCGCGGCCCTCGCCGCCGGCTGCACCTTCGTCGTCAAGCCAGCGCCGCAGACGCCGTTCTCGGCGCTGGCGCTCGCCGAACTCGGCGTGCGTGCCGGTGTGCCGGCCGGCGTGTTCAATGTCGTGACCGGCGAGGCCGAGGCGATTGGCGGCGAACTGACCTCGAACCCGCGCGTGCGCAAGCTCAGCTTCACGGGTTCCACGGCCGTCGGCAAGAAGGTCATGGCGCAGTGCGCGGGCACGGTCAAGAAGCTCTCGCTCGAGCTCGGCGGCAATGCGCCGTTCATCGTTTTCGATGACGCCGATCTCGACGCCGCAGTGCAGGGCGCCATCGCCAGCAAGTACCGCAACACCGGTCAGACCTGTGTCTGCGCGAACCGGCTCTACGTGCAGGCAGGCATCTACGACGCGTTTGCGGTGAAGCTCGTCGAGGCGGTCGCGAAGCTCCGCGTCGGCCCCGGGCTCGAGGGTCCGACCGATCAGGGACCGCTGATCGACAGCCAGGCCGTCGCCAAGGTCGAGGCGCACATTGCCGACGCCGTCGCCAAAGGCGCGCGTGTCGCGCTGGGCGGCAAGCGGCATGCGCTCGGCGGCCAGTTCTTCGAGCCGACCGTGATCACCGGCGTGACGCCGCAGATGCGCATCGCTCACGAGGAGACCTTCGGTCCGGTTGCGCCGCTGTTCCGCTTCGAGACCGAAGCGGAGGCGATCCGCATGGCGAATGACACGGAGTTCGGGCTCGCCGCCTACTTCTACACGCGCGATCTGGCGCGCTCGTGGCGCGTCCAGGAAGCGCTCGAGTACGGCCTGGTCGGTGTCAACACGGGGCTGATCTCAACCGAGGTCGCACCCTTTGGCGGCATGAAGGAATCGGGCATCGGACGCGAAGGCGGACGCCAGGGTCTGCTCGACTACACCGAGATCAAGTACGTCTGCGTCGGCGGTCTTGGCGCGTGAGCGCCCGCACGTGAGCGACGCCAGTTCGCGCGGAGCGCCGGCCGCGAGCGAGGCGCGGACCTTGCTGCTGCTGCTTGCCGGCTGCAGTGCCCTCGGGCCCGTCTCGAACCTGCTGGTGCTTCCCGCGCTGCCAGTGATCCGCGCCGATTTCGGCGTCTCGACCGCCGCCACCCAGACGGTCATCAGCTCCTCGCTGATCGCCTTTGCGGTCGGTATCCTGCTTGGCGGTCCGCTCTCGGATCGTCATGGCCGGCGACCGGCGATCCTCGGCGGCCTGCTGGTGTTCGTGCTCGGCACGCTGCTCTGCGCCGTCGCACCGACGCTGACGGCGCTGGTCGCCGGCCGCGTGATCCAGGCGCTCGGCGCGTCGATGGGGCTGGTCGTCGCCCGCGCGATCGTCAGCGACCTGTACCGCGACTGGCGGCTGGCTCAGGCGCTGGCCAACCTGACGCTGTTCATGATGATCGGGACGACGGTCTCGCCGTATCTCGGTGGCCTCGGTGCCGAGTACGCGGGCTGGCAGTCGGTGTTCCTGATCCTGCTCGCGAGCGGTCTGCCGATCCTGATCGCGTGCTGGCGCGCGTTGCCCGAGACCCGCCCCGGCCTTGCCGGCGCGGCGTCACTGTCGGCGCTCGCGCGCGCCTCGGTCGATGTGCTGCGCAACCGGACCTTCTTCGCCTGCGCGCTCGACTCGAGCGTGATCTACGCCGTCTACATCGTGTTCATCTCGATCGCGCCGTACGTCATGAGCGAGATGCTTGGCCGGCCTGCGACCGAGTTCGGCTTGTGGTGCCTGCTGATCTCGGCGGGTTATTTTGCCGGGAACCTCTACGTATCGCGGCGCGGCAGCGCGCTGAACATGGCGCGTCTCGCGCGCCTCGGCTCGCTGCTGCAGGCCGGCGCGGCGCTGGCCGCGCTCCTGCTCGTCGTCGCGGGCTTCACCCATCCGGCCTTCTGGTTCCTGCCGATGGTGCCGCTCGCGGTCGGTCAGGGGCTCGCGCTGCCGCATATCATGGCGACGGCGGTCCAGCTCTCGCCTGCCAACGCCGGAGTCGCTTCCAGCCTGATCGGCTTCTCGCAGCAGGCTGTGACGGCGGTCTCCGTGCAGGCGATGGGTTTCGCGCCGACCGGCAGTCCGCTGCCCGTGCTCGGCTTCTGCGCGGCGATGTCGCTGCTCTCGCTAGGTACTTTACGCAAAGTCGACCACGCAAGGTATTGAATCCACGCGAGCGTCGCCGTCGAACGACGCGAAGGCCGATGGTCAGGGCCGCGCGGCTCCGGTATCGTTCGCGCATGCGCTACAAGGGTGTCAGGGAATTCGATCACGAGTCGACCGAGCGGCTCGGGATCCTGCTCGTCAACTCGGGCACCCCCAATTCGCCGCGCACCGGCGACGTTCGCCGCTTCCTCGCGAGGCTGCTCGGCGACCCGCGCGTCGTCGAATTGCCGCGCGCCCTGTGGCTGCCTCTGCTGCACGGTCTGATTCTGCGCACGCGGCCGTTCCGCAGCGCCCGGAAGTACCGCCGCATTTGGACCGGGCAGGGCTCGCCGCTGCTGCTGCACACTGCGCAGCTGCGCGACCGGCTGACCGAGGAACTCGCCCAGCGCGTGATCGCGCCGACCGTGGTCGAGTACGGCATGCTGTATGCCAATCCGACCGTCCCAGCGGCGCTCGAGCGGCTGCGCGCGGCGGGGGCGCGCCGCATCCTCGTGCTGCCGATGTTCGCCCAGTATTCGGGCGCCTCGACGGCGCCGGTGTTCGATCAGGTGACCGCGGAATTGCGTCGCTGGCGCTGGGTGCCGGAGCTTCGCATCGTCAACGAGTATCACGAGCATCCGGGCTACATCGCGGCGCTCGCCGCGAGCATCCGTGAGCACTGGCAGCGGCACGGTCAGACCGAGCACCTGCTGATGTCCTATCACGGCATCCCGGAGAAATACTTTCGCAAGGGCGACCCTTACTTCTGCAAATGCCAGAAGACCTCGCGCCTGCTCGCCGACGAGCTGAACCTGCCCGACGGCAGCTGGACGGTCTCGTTCCAGTCCAGGTACGGTCCCGGTCTCTGGCTCAAGCCTTACACTGAGGATGTGCTCGCGGCGATGCCCGCACGCGGCATCCGTAGTGTCACCGTCGTCTGTCCGGGTTTCGCGGTCGACTGCCTCGAGACGCTCGAGGAGATCGACATGGAGAACCGCGAGCGCTTCCTCGAGGCCGGCGGCACGGACTTCCAGTACGTGCCCGCCCTGAACGCGCGGCCCGAGCATGCCGTCGCGCTTGCGGACCTCATCGCGCAGCACGTGCAGGGCTGGACCGCCGTGCAGGTCGAGTGGCTGTCGCGTACGGCCGTGGCGCCGGACTCCTCCTCGCCGGCCGGCTGAGCCCGGCGGGCTCGAGCCGCGGCGGATGCTCGGTCAGTTCCACGAGATCAGCATCACGACCGACGACATCCGCGCGTCGGTCGAGTTCTACGAACGGCTCGGTTTCAGCCAGTGCCGGACCAGCGACACCTGGCCGCATCCCTATGGCGTGCTGACGGATGGCCGCATCCATCTCGGGCTGCATCAGTATCGCTTCCCCTCGCCGTCGATCACCTGTGTACGCGCAGGCGTCGCGCGCCATGCCCGGGCCATCACGGCACTCGGCATCAACCTCGCTTTCGACAAGACGGGCGATGACTGCTTCAACGAGATCGGTTTCCGCGATCCGGCCGGCCAGATGATCACCTTGCTCGAGGCGCGAACCTACTTCCCCTCCGAGCGCTCGCCGCTCGAACTCGCGCGCTGCGGCTATTTCCTCGAGTTCAGCATGCCCGCCAACGACTTCGAGGCGACGGGCACGTTCTGGGAGCGACTCGGCTTCGTCGCCCATCCGATCGAGGAGACTCCCTATCCGCATCGCCCAATCACCGGCGATGGACTGGCGCTCGCGCTGCACCGGCCGCGCACGCTGGACCGGCCGATGCTCGTGTTCAGCGATCCAGCCATGGAGTCGCGGCTCGCGGCGCTCGTCGCCGACGGCTTCTCGCCGAGCGGCGAACTGCCGCCGGGGCTCGATCCGGCCGCTAATGCACTGCTGATCGCGCCCGAGGGCACGCCCCTGCTGCTGCTCAGCGGGGAGGCGTGAAGCGACGGCTCGCTCAGCGCCTTCTGAGCAGCAGCCAGGCGCCGAACGCCATGATCGCGAAGTTCACCGCCGCGATCAGGAAGAAAGGTCCGCCCTTGCCGGCCGAGTCATAGAGCCAGCCGCCGAACGAGGTCGTGAACAGGATGCCGAGCGAGGCGCAGATGCCCGCCAGCCCGAACACTGCGCCGCGCACCTCGATCGGTGCTTCCTGCCCGAGCACGGTCTGACTGGCGATGATCGCCGAGATCTGCCCGAGCCCGAGCAGGATCGCGACCGGGATGATGCCGGGGCTGGTCGGATCGCCGACCAGTCCGCCGGCGAAGTAGCCGATTCCCGCGATCGCCATCGCCACGACGCCGGCCATGATACGGTTCACCCGGTCCAGCAGCAGACCGAATACGACCGCGAACACGAGCCCCGAGACGCTGGCGAGCACGTAGGGCCTGGTCGCGAGCGATGCGGCCTCGCCGACCGACAGACCCTGCGCAATCGCGGTCTGCTGCAGCCGCGCCGAGAAGAACGTGCCGAGCACGATGCGATCGGCGAACGAGACGAACTGCAGCATGCAGGCGAACCAGATCCTCGGATTGGCGCGGGCCGCTGCGACGCCCGTACGCAACAGCGCCCGCAGTGGCTCGCGCTCGGCGACCCGGCTCGGCGTGCCGCGTTTGAGGCCAAGCCAGCACAGCAACGCCGTCAGCAGGCACAGCGCGGCCGCGATGCCGAGCGTGACGCGGCCGGCCGCGACCGCGTCCATGCCGTCCGCGGCGAGTCGCTGCGGCACACGGCCGAGCACGAGCACCGCCAGCGTGGCGCCGAGCCCCTGGCAGAACCCCGTGATGCCGACCAGCAGACCGCGCGATTCGTCCTTTGGCGTGTCCGCGAGCACGGTCGCGAGCATGGTACCGACCGCGGCGACACCGACCGAGAAGAACAGCGCGCAGGCGAGCAGTTGCGGGAAAGTACGCGCCAGCGGATAGAGAAAGAAGCCTGCGGCGAGCCAGACGAAACCGAGCGCGTAGACGGGTCGACGGCCGATCTTGTCGGCCAGCGCGCCGAATGGCGCGACCAGCAGCAGCGAGACGATCTCGTTGCTGAAGCCGAGCAGGCCGAGCGCCCGCCCCTGCGCGTCCTCGGGGATCCTGAGGTTCGCGTTCAGCAGATAGGGCTGGATGAAGCTGACGAAGGCCAGCATGCCGATGGTGATGAACGCCGCGAACAGGTAGGTCGCAGCGTTCGTCGGCGTGTAGCCGGGTGCGAGGCGGATGGGGCCGAAGCGAAGATCGATGCTGGAGTTCAAGCGCGGGCTCTCCGGTCTGTGGCCGCAGGCGATGGGCGGCGACCGCCAACGGTAGCGAGTCTGTGCGGCGACGGCGAGCCGGTCGCGCGCGACTGACCAGCGGCCAGACCCATACTGCATGCGTCAGGAGTCCATCGCCCGAGCCGGCAGGACGG
This sequence comes from Gammaproteobacteria bacterium, assembly GCA_037444685.1. Classification (GTDB taxonomy): domain Bacteria; phylum Pseudomonadota; class Gammaproteobacteria; order Steroidobacterales; family Steroidobacteraceae; genus UBA964. The sequence goes on along the minus strand of JBBILX010000003.1, from coordinate 247,433 downwards.
CCGCACCCGCGGGTCGCAGCAGACTGACGAGCCAGATCGCGAGCAGCGAGAACAGGAAACCCGGCACGAGTTCGTAGAGCTGCAACAGCGGACCCGCACCGCGCTTCCACAAAATGACCGTCAGGCCGCCCGTCACGATTCCCGCCAGCGCACCGGCGCGCGTCATCCCGCGCCAGTAGAGCGACAGCAGGATCGCCGGCCCGAATGCCGCACCGAAACCTGCCCAGGCCCAGGCCACGAGGTCCAGCACCTTGCTGCCGGGATCGAGCGCGATCGCGAACGCGAGCGCCGCGATCGCGAGCACCGCGAGACGACCGACCCAGAGCAGCTCGCCGCGCGCGGCCGCCGGGCGCAGCAGTCCGCGATAGAGGTCCTGCGCGAACGCCGAGGAGGCCACCAGCAGTTGCGCCGACGCCGTGCTCATGATCGCAGCCATGATGCCCGCGAGGCAGATCCCGGCGATCGCGGGGTGGAAAAGCGTGGTTGCCATGACGATGAAAACCTTCTCGGTGTCGGTGCCGGTGAGCGGTTCGCCGAGCAGCAGGCGCCCGGAGAGCCCCACCACGACCGCCGAGGCCAGCGTCACCGTCACCCAGCCCATCGCCACGCGACGCGCGAGCACGAGATGCGCGGTCGAGCGCGCGGCCATGAAACGCGCGAGGATGTGAGGCTGGCCCGCATAGCCGAGCCCCCAGCCCAGCAGCGAGAGGATGCCGATCAGGCCGAGCTGCTCGCCGTTGTCGGCGACCAGCGGGTCGAGCAGCGTGGCGTCGAGGCGCTCGAGCCGCACGAGCATCTCCGCCGCGCCCCCGGCGAGCGCGACGCCAGCGATCGCGACGAGCACGAGCGCGACGAACATCAGCGTCCCTTGCAGCACGTCCGACCAGCTCACGGCGAGAAAACCGCCGAGAAACGTATACGCGAGCATGACCGCCGTGCCCCACAGCATCGCCTGCACATAAGCCAGACCGAACAGCGACTCGAACAGCCGGCCGGCCGCGACGAAGCCCGAGCTCGTGTAGAACACGAAGAACACGAGGATGAAAAGCGCCGAGAGCGCTCGCAGCAGCCGCGAACGGTCCGCGAAACGACGCTCCAAATAGTCGGGCAGCGTGAGCGCGTCGTCGAGTCGCTCGGTCGCGGCGCGCAGCCGCGGCGCGACGAGGCGCCAGTTGAGCCAGGTGCCGGCGGCGAGACCGGCGAGCAGCCAGACCGAGTCGAACCCCGACGCATAGGCAAGACCCGGCAGGCCCATCAGCAGCCAGCCACTCATGTCGGTGGCCTGAGCGCTCAGCGCCGTGACCCAGCTGCCGAGACTGCGGCCACCGAGGATATAGTCGCCGAGATCGCGCGTGCGCCGCCAGGCGACGAAACCGAGCCCCAGGCAGATGCCCATGTACAGCGCCATCGTCGCGATCGTCAGCGCGCGCTCGCTCATACGACTCCCGGCCAGCGACCGCCTCGGCGCTGCCGTGACACCCGATTCCTGCTCGCTTAGAGTCTAGCCGATGGAGACCTTCGGCGACGTTGGTGACTGCGTCGAGGCCGCGATCCGGTGCGTTGGACCGCAGATCGTGCTCGCGCTGCCCCTGGGCATCGGCAAGCCGGTGGCGATCGCCGACGAGTTCTGGCGGCGGGCACTGCGTGAACCGGGTATCGACCTGACCATCATCACCGCACTGACGCTCTCGCGCCCCGTCGGAAAGAGCGAGCTGGAGCGTCGTTTCCTCGGTCCGCTGGTCGAGCGCATCTTTGGCGACTATGCGGAGCCCGAGTATCTCCGTGCGGCGCGCGCGGACGACATGCCCCCCAACGTCAGGCTGATCGAGTTCTTCGTCGAGCCCGGTTCCGCGCTCGGATCGGGGCACCGGCAGCAGAACGTGCTGTGCGAGAACTACACGCACGTTGCGCGCGAGATCGTCGCGCGCGGGGTCAATGTCATCGCGCAGCTCGTTGCGCAGCGGAGTGAGGCGGGCGCACTGAAATTCTCGCTGGGCTCGAATCCCGACGTCACGCTCGACCTCCTGTCCATGCTGCATGCTGAGCGCGCGACCGGTCGCAAGGTCGTCTGCATGGCCCAGACCCATGCAGAGATGCCCTTCATGCTCGGTGCCGCGGTGGTGCCACCCGAGACCTTCGATCTCGTACTCGACGAGCCGCGCTACCAGCAGCGCCTGTTCTGCCCGCCGAACCCGGCCCTCGGCAACGTCGATCACGCGATCGGCCTGCACGTCAGCGCCTTGATCGCGGACGGCGGAACCCTGCAGATCGGCATCGGTGAACTCGGTGACGCGATCTGCAATGCACTGTTGCTGCGCCACCAGCAGAACGCCGCGTGGCGCCGTGCACTGGCGGACGTCGGCGCCGAGCGTCACGCCGACGTGATCGATGCGGTGGGCGGACGCGAAGCGTTCCGGGAAGGACTCTTTGCGTCGACCGAGATGCTGGTCGACCAGATGCTGGATCTGTGGCGCGCGGGCATACTGTGTCGGCGCGTTTACGACTCCCTGCCACTGACGCGCCTGATCGAGAGCGGAGAGATCCGCCAGCAGGGATCGGACCGTTTCGGTCCGGACATACTCGACGCCCTGCCGAGGGTGGGTGTCAGTGCACGGCTTTCCGCCGCGGAGTTCGCCGATCTGCAGCATCACGGCGTGTTTCGCGCGGAATGCCATTACGAGAACGGCAGGATCCGTGCGCCTGACGGTCAATGGATCGAGGCCGATCTGCTCGATGGGGACTCGGTGCTCGCGCTGAAGCGAAGCTGTCTGGGCAGGGAGCTGCGCAACGGTGTCGTCGCCGAGGCGGGCTTCCTGCTCGGACCGCAGGCTTTCTACGCCGCGCTGCGTGCACTGCCCGACTCCGAACGCCGCGAATTCAACATGCGCGGCGTCGGCTGGATCAACCAGCTCTACGGTGAGGGTCAGGAGCTGCGGATGCTGCAGCGGCGCCGCGCGCGGTTCGTCAACTCGACCATGATGGTGACGGCGCTCGGGGCCGCGGTCTCCGACGGCCTCGATGATGGACGCGTGGTCAGCGGCGTCGGCGGGCAGTACAACTTCGTCGCCATGGCTCACGCACTGCCCGGGGCGCGCTCCGTGATCTGCCTGCGCGCAACGCGAAGAGACGAGGGCCGGCTGCAATCGAATATTCGCTGGCAGTACGGCCATGCAACGATACCGCGTCACCTGCGTGACATCGTCGTCACCGAGTACGGGATAGCGGACCTGCGCGGGCGCACCGATGCCGAGTGCATCGCCGCGCTGGTCGCGGTCGCTGACTCACGCTTCCAGGCCGATCTGGTACACGCCGCTCGTCGGGCCGGCAAGCTTTCGGCTGATTTCGTGATCCCGGACGCCGCGCGCCAGAACCTGCCGGATCGGCTCGCGAGTGCACTGGCATCACACCAGCGCGCCAGTCTGTTCGGCGAGTATCCCTTCGGCACCGATCTCAACGGTGACGAGATCGTCCTCGCGCGGGCTTTGCGGCACCTGCGCGCCGCGACGAGCACGCGCCCCGGGCGCGCGCTGGCCATCGCTGCAACGATCTGGCGCCCACCCGGCACGCAGGCATTACCCTTGCTCCGTCGGCTCGGCCTCGAACGGCCGGCCGGCATACGGGAGCTGGCACTGCAGCGGCTCGTCGCGCGCAGCATCGCCCGTACACGCTAGAATCGCCGGCTCGCAAGGAGGCGACGATGACGATTCTGATGCTCCTCGGCGGACTCGCGCTGCTGATCGCCGGCGGTGAGGCGCTGGTCCGGGGAGCTTCCAAGCTTGCAATATCTCTCGGCATCTCGCCGCTCGTCGTCGGCCTCACGGTCGTCGCCTTCGGCACCAGCTCGCCGGAGTTGGCGGTCTCGTTACAGGCGGCAATGTCCGGTAGGGTAGACATCGCGCTCGGCAACGTGGTCGGCAGCAACATCTTCAACGTGCTGTTCATCCTCGGGCTGTCGGCACTGATCGCGCCCTTGATCGTCGCCGCGCAGGTGGTCCGCCAGGAGGTCCCGGTCATGATCGGCGCCTCGCTGCTGCTGCTCTGGACGTCACTGGACGGCCGCATCGTCCGGCTCGAGGCGGCGCTGCTGTTCGGACTGCTGCTCGCGTATACGGGTTTCCTGATCTGGCAGAGCCGGCGCGAGACGCAGTCGATCCAGCTCGAGTACGCCGCGGAGAGCCACATTGCCGTCGCGCGCGGCTGGGACGACCGCCTGCCCGTGCAGATCGCCCTGATCGTCAGCGGGCTCGCGCTGCTCTCGCTCGGCTCGCGCTGGCTCGTCGTGGCCGCCGTCACGATCGCGAAGTCCCTCGGCGTCTCCGAGCTCGTCATCGGACTGACCATCGTCGCGGCCGGCACTTCCTTGCCCGAGGTCGCCGCCTCCGTCATGGCGGCCGTCCGCGGCCAGCGCGACATCGCGGTCGGCAACGTCGTCGGCAGCAGCACCTTCAACATCCTCGGCGTGCTCGGGCTCTCGGGCCTGGTCGCGCCGCTGCCGATCGTCGTGCAGCCGGCGCTGCTCGAATTCGACATGCTGGTCATGCTCGCGGTCGCGTTCGCCTGCCTGCCCGTGTTCTTCACGGGCGCGACCATCGCGCGCTGGGAAGGGGCGGTGTTCCTCGGCTACTACGTCGCGTACACGGCTTTCCTCGTCATGACTGCGCAGCAGCACGCCGCAGCCGCGACCTTCGCGCTCGCGATGCAGACCGTGGTGCTGCCGCTGACCGTGATCACGCTGCTCGTCGTCACGCTGCGGGCCTGGCGTGCCCGGCAGGCCGCATGAACGCCTCGCCGCTCCCCCTGCTCGGGGCGTTCGCGCTCCCTTGGCTCGCCGCACTCGCGCTGTTCGCGCTGCCGAACGAGCGGCGCAACGCGGCGGCCGCGATCGCAGGCGGCGCCGCACTGCTCGCCGTCGTGCTGCTCGCGACGCTCGGACCAGCCGTGTTCGCCGGCGCCGTGCCTCGAGTGTCTTGGCCCTGGCTGCCGCTCGCGGACGCCGACTTCGGCCTTCGCGCGGACGGACTCGCGTGGACATTTGCGATGCTCGTGACGGGCATCGGCGCGCTGGTCGTGCTGTATGCGCGCTACTACCTGTCGGACTCGGATCCGATGGCGCGCTTCTACGCGTTCTTCATGGTCTTCATGGGCGCGATGCTCGGCGTCGTGCTGGCCGACAACCTGCTGCTGCTCGTCGCTTTCTGGGAGCTGACCAGCATCTCGTCCTTCCTGCTGATCGGCTACTGGCAGGGTCGCGCCGATGCCCGCCAGGGCGCGCGCCTGTCGCTGACGATCACCGCACTCGGCGGGCTCGCACTGTTCGCCGGCGTACTGCTGCTCGGCGAGATCGTCGGCAGCTTCAGCCTCGATGCGGTGCTCGCCGCCGGCGAGACAGTCCGCGCGCATCGCTGGTACGCGCCGGCCCTGCTGCTGATTCTGCTCGGCGCCTTCGCAAAATCGGCACAGTTCCCCCTGCATTTCTGGCTGCCGCAGGCCATGGCGGCGCCCACACCGGTTTCCGCCTATCTGCACTCGGCGACGCTCGTGAAGGCCGGAGTGTTCCTGATCGCCCGTCTGCATCCGACACTCGCCGGCTCGGAGCTCTGGTTCTACGTCGTCTCGCTGACTGGTCTGGCGACGCTCGCGGTCGGCGCCTATGTCGCCGTGTTCCAGCACGACCTCAAGGGCCTGCTCGCGTACTCGACCATCAGCCATCTGGGCCTGATCACGCTGTTGTTCGGCCTGTCGACGCCGCTCGCAACGGTCGCGGGCGTGTTCCACATCCTCAATCACGCGACATTCAAGGCCTCGCTGTTCATGGCGGCGGGCATCATCGATCACGAGGCAGGCTCGCGTGACATGCGATTGCTCAACGGCCTGTGGAAATACATGCCCGTGACGGCCGTCCTTGCGATCATCGCTTCGTCGGCGATGGCCGGCGTGCCGCTGCTGAACGGCTTCCTCTCGAAGGAGATGTTCTTCGCGGAGACGCTTGGGCTCGACGCCCACCCCATTCTCGCGATCGCGATCCCGCTGCTGGCGACGGTGGCCGCTGCCTTCTCGGTTGCGTACTCCGTACGCTTCATCCACGACGTCTTCTGGAACGGGGAGCCCAAGGGCCTGCCCCGTAGGCCGCACGAACCGCCATTCTGGATGCTGGTACCGGTCGGCGCTCTCGCTCTGCTCTGCCTGCTGGTCGGCATCCTGCCGGCGATCACCATCGGATCACTGCTGGCGCTGGCTGCGACCCCCGTCGTCGGCGGCACACTCCCGGAGTACTCGCTCGCCATCTGGCACGGCTTCAACCTGCCATTGCTGATGAGCGTGATCGCGCTCGGCGTCGGGACGGTGTTCTATCTCATGCTGCAGCGGCTGTTCCGCCTGCACGACCTGATCCACCTGCCGCGCGGCGGCCGCGAGGTCTTCGATCTGGCGGTCTCCGCGGCGGTTCGTGGCGCGCGCGCGCTGACGGAAGCGCTGGTCAACGGCAGCCTGCAGCGCTCGGTGTTCCTGATCACGCTCGGCTCCCTGCTCGTCGCCGGGTGGATGGTGTTTGGCAGCGGTCGTCCGGATCACGTCGGGCGCGTGATGCCGCTCGCCGCGCATCCGCTGGCCTGGGCGCTCTGGCTGATCGCGCTGGTGGCGCTCGCGGCGCTGCTGACCCGACACCGCGAGCGACTCGAGGCCCTGGTCTATCTCGGTGTCATCGGGCTGGTCGTCAGCCTGACGTTCGGCGGCCTCTCCGCACCCGATCTGCTGCTGACGCAGTTGCTGGTCGAGGTCGCGTCGATCCTGCTGCTGCTGCTCGCTCTGCACTTCCTGCCGCTCCAGTCGGCACGGACGGATGCGCCGCGGCGGCGCTGGCGCGACGCGGCCGTCGCGCTCGGCGCGGGCGTTGGCGTCAGCGCGATCGTCCACGCAGTGCTGAGTCGCCCGAAACCCGATTCGCTCGCCCCCTGGTTCCTTGAGAACGCCGTGCCCGGAGCTTTCGGCACCAATGCCGTCAACGTGATCCTCGTCGATTTCCGCGGCCTCGATACGCTCGGCGAGATCACGGTTCTCGGACTCGCCGCCGTGATCGTCGCGGCACTGCTGCCACGCGCCCGCGGGCTCCCCGAGGTCGAGCCGGGCGGCGATCGCTCGCTGATGCTGGAGCTCACCTCGCGCGCGATGCTGCCGCTCGTCTCGCTGGTCGCGATCTGGTTCTTCCTGCGCGGCCACAATCTGCCCGGCGGCGGATTCATCGGCGGACTCGTGCTCGCGATCGGGCTGCTGTTGCCGTATCTCGGCAGCGGGACCGCATGGGTCGAGCGCCGCTCGCTGCCGAGCTTCGAGGCCTGGATCGGCTGGGGCCTGGCCTGCGCCACGGTCACTGGGCTGGTCAGTCTCGCTCTTGGCTACCCGTTCCTGACCAGCACGTACTTCGCGCCGGTGCTGCCGGTCGTCGACAAGGTCTCGATTGCCTCGGCGATGTTCTTCGATCTCGGCGTGTTCCTGACCGTCGCGGGGGCCGCGATGCTGGCGCTGACCCGGCTCGGGCGCCTCTCGGGCCCGGAACCCGGCGCGGAGGCACGCTGATGGAAGTCCTGCTCGCGACCGGGATCGGAGCGCTGACGGCGGCCGGAATCTACCTCGCGCTGCGCTCGCGGACCTTCGAGCTTGTGCTCGGCCTCACGCTGATCTCCTACGCGGTCAACCTGTTCATCTTCGCGATGGGCCGGCCCGTGACCGGTCGAGCGCCGATCCTTCGCGACGGCCTGCCGCCGACGCTCGCGAACTATGCCGACCCGCTGCCGCAGGCACTGGTGCTGACCGCGATCGTCATCAGTTTCGCGATGACCGCCGTGCTGATCGTGATCTCGCTGAAGCTCCGCGCCGCCTCGGGCGGCGATCATGTCGACGGCGCCGACGGCAAACGCGCCGGAGAGGACCCATGAGACCCGTCTCCGGCCTGCTGCCGCACCTCGCCGTGCTGCCCATCGTCGCGCCGCTGCTGGCCGGCGCCGCGCTGCTGCTGCTGCGCCGGCAGGCCGCTGCGGCGCGAGCGATCTCGATGCTGTCGCTGCTGCTGCTGCTGGCGATGGCCGTCACGCTGGTCGGCTACACGGCAGGTGGCGCGACGCTGTCCTATGCGCTTGGCAATTGGCCGGCGCCTTTCGGCATCGCGACGGCCGTCGACCGGCTCACGGCGATGATGCTGACGGTCAGTTCCGTCATGGGCATCGCCTGCCAGCTCGCCGCGGACGGCCGCGCGAGCCTCCGCTTTCCGGCGCTGCTGCAATTCCAGCTCGCCGGACTCAACGGCGCCTTCCTGACCGCCGACCTCTTCAACCTGTTCGTGTTCTTCGAAGTGCTGCTCGCAGCCTCTTATGCGCTGCTGCTCGACCTGCAGAGCCCCGCGAGGCTGCGCCCCGGGCTGCACTATGTGACCGTCAACCTGCTCGGATCGTCGCTGTTCCTGATCGCTGCGGCCCTGTTCTACGGCGTGGCTGGTACGTTGAACCTCGCTGATCTGGACGTGCGGCTGCAGGCCTTGCCCGCCGCCGATCTCGAGCTCGCGCGGATCGCCGGACTGCTGCTGCTGGTCGTCTTCGCGATCAAGGCCGCTGCACTGCCGCTCGGCCTGTGGCTCCCCGGCACCTACGGCGCAGCACCGGCACACGTGGCGGCGCTGTTCGCGATCATGACCAAGGTCGGCGTCTACTCGATCGCGCGGGTACACGGCGCGCTGTTCGCGGCGCCAACTCCCGGCGGACCCGCCGGCGAGCCGCTGGCCGGGCTCGCATTGCCGTGGCTACTGCCGGCGGGTCTCGCGACCCTGCTGCTCGGCGCCGCCGGTGCGCTTGCGGCTCGCGACCTGCGCGTGCTCGTGGCCTGGCTCGTGATCGGCTCGGCGGGCACGCTGCTCACGGCGCTGGGCCTCGGCTCGCCCGCAGCCACGGCAGCCGCGTTCTACTACCTGCCGCACTCGACGTTCGCCGCCGGCGCGGCGTTTCTCGTCGTTGAACGCATCGCTCGCGCCCGCGCCGCGCCGGCCGCACCCGACGAGCCGCATTACCTCGTCAGCGAGGCCGAGCGTGTCCGCGACGCAGCGTGGGTCGGCGCGCTGTTCTTCGCTGCAGCGCTCGCGATCGCCGGCCTGCCGCCGGGCTCGGGCTTCATCGGCAAGGCGTTGCTGCTCGATGCGGCAGCAGCCGCGCCGGCCAGAGCATGGGTCTTCGTGATCGTGCTGCTCGGCAGCCTCGTTACGCTGGTCGCGCTCGCGCGTGCGGCGAGTACCGTGTTCTGGAAGCCGATGGCGCGCGCATCAGCGTCTGCGGAAACGCTGGCAGAGGCTGGCCCATCCGGCCCCGCCCCGATCCCCGGCCGCGGGCTGACCGCGGCCACCGTGCTGCTGCTCGGCGGGGGCCTCGCGATGGTCGTGCTGGCGAGGCCATTGTTCGACTTTCTGCTGCGCGCCGCCGGCGCCTTGGTGGGCGCATGAAACGTCTGGTGCCATTCCCGCTACGCAGCGCCGCACTGCTCGTCTGCTGGCTGACGCTCGTCCAGTCGCTGCATCCCGCGCACTGGCTGCTCGGAGCGGTCCTCGGTCTCGTCCTGCCCCCGGCGTTCGCGTCCCTGACGCCGCGCACGACGACGCTGCGCCGCGGCGGACTCGCACTCGCGCTGCTCGGCGTATTCCTCAAGGACATCGTCGTCGCCAACCTAGAGGTGGCACGACGCATCCTCGGACCCGAGAGCGCGATCCGGCCGCGCTTCGTCTGGGTGCCGCTCGGCATCACGAATCCGCAGGGCATCGCGGTATTCGCGGCCATGCTCACGATGACGCCGGGTACTCTCTCGGTAGACATCACGCCCGATCGACGCTGGCTGCTCGTGCACGTGTTCAACGTCGATGACGAAGCCGCGCTGATTCGCGACATACAGCAGCGCTACGAACGGCCGCTGCGGGAGATCTTCACGTGAGCGCAGTGATCGGTACTGCCGCGGACCTGACCCTCGCGATGCTGGCGCTGGCGATGCTGCTGTGCCTGTTCCGTCTGCTGCGCGGACCGTCGATGGCCGATCGCATCCTCGCGCTCGACACGCTCTACATCAACTCGCTGGCCGCCCTGATGACCGCCGGCATCAGGCTCGCGGATCCCTCGTTCTTCGACGCTGCCGTCGTGATCGGCATGCTCGGCTTCGTCGGCACGGTCGCGCTGGCCAAGTTCATGCTGCGGGGAGACATCATTGAATAGCGCGGGCTGGCTCGACTTGATCGTTGCGGCGCTGCTGGTCGGCGGCGCCGTGTTCGCGCTGATCGGCTCCTACGGTCTCGCGAAGCTCGGCGACTTCTATAAGCGACTGCACGGCCCGACCAAGGCGACCACGCTCGGAGTGGGCGGCGTGCTGCTCGCCTCCTGCGTCCATTTCATCGCCGCCGGACGCGGCGGCACCGAGCAGGTCCTCATCGCGCTGTTCCTGTTCATGACGGCCCCGGTCAGCGCCCACCTGCTCGTCAAGGCGGTGCTGGCGCGGCGTGGCGGCGACCGGCCGCCGCCTCCTGCTTCGGAAAGATCGAATCCTCGATAAACGATTTTCGAAATACTCGAAACCGGTGAGTCGGCTACGATGCGGCCCCCATAGGCCGGCCCGCCGAGGAAGCCCCAGCGTCCATGCAGGACATATTGCTGTTTCCGTTCGCCGAGTACTGGTGGGTCTACGGCCTGTTCGTCGCCCTGATCGCCGCGGTGCTCGCCTTCGACCTCGGTGTGTTCGCGCGCACGGCGCGCATGCCGACGGTGCGCGAGGCTGCGATCCGCAGCCTCGCCTACATCCTGCTGGCGCTGGCGTTCAACGCCGCCCTGTTCTGGTACATGCTCGGGTCTTTCCCGACCCGACCCGATCTGGCCGGGATGGATCATGTCGAGCTCGCGCGGACGACGGCGCTCGAGTTCCTCGCGGGCTACGTCGTCGAGTACGCGCTCGCCGTCGACAACGTGTTCGTGTTCGTCGCGATCTTCGCGTACTTCGCCGTGCCCGCGCAGTATCAGCAGAAGGTGCTGTTCTACGGCATCCTCGGCGCAATCGCCTTCCGCGCGCTGTTCATCTCGCTCGGCTCGATCCTGATGCAGTACCACTGGATCGTCGTGGTGTTCGGCGTCTTCTTGCTGGCAACCGGCATCAAGATCCTCTTCCTGCCGGAGAAGCCGATCGACCCCGAGCGCAATCCCCTCCTCAGACTCGTGCGCCGCGTCTGGTCGGTCACGCCGGCCTATCACGGCGACCGGTTCTGGATCGAGATCGATGGCAAGCAATGGGTGACGCCGCTGTTCGTCGCGCTCGTTTTCATCGAGTTCAGCGACATCATCTTCGCGATCGACTCGGTGCCGGCGATCTTCGCGCTGACCAACGAGCCCCTGATCGTGTTCACCTCGAACATTTTCGCGATCCTCGGCCTCCGCTCGCTGTTCTTCGTGCTCCAGCACATGGTCAAGGCCTTCCAGTTCCTCAAGTACGGCCTTGGCGTCATCCTGATCTTCGTCGGCCTGAAGATGGTCTGGCTCAACAATGCCTTCGGCGGCAAGTTCCCGATCGGCTACTCGTTGAGCTTCATCGGCACCGTGCTCGGCGTGTCGATACTCGTCTCGCTGGCCTACAATCGCGTCGTCGGCCGCGGCGGCGCGGCCTGAGCGGCGCATCCGCGCGGCGCGTCGATACAGCGCGCCAGGACGTCACCAGTCGAGAATGCTTTCGCCCAGGAGCTTGCCGAACGTCAGCGCCGGCGTCAGCGACAGGCCGCCGACGAAAGCGTCGCCCGATGTGCGGCCGAAGCCGAGCACCTCGCCGGCGGCATAGAGATTGGGAATCGGTCGCCCGTTCGCGCCGCGCACGCGCAGCTCGCGGTCGACCTGCAGCCCCGCCGGGCTCAGCACCGTGAGGCCCTGCGCCCGGATCCCGTAGAACGGCGGCTGCTCGATGCGCCGGATCAGGAACTGCTTGCCTTGGCGTCGGTCGATGCCGGCGTCTACGGCGCGATTGTAGTCGGCGACCGTGCGGCGCAGGTTGACGGCCGGCACGTCGAGCGCGCGCGCGAGCCCGGAGAGGGTTCTGGCCTTGACGAACGCCGGGTGCCGACCGAAGCGCGCGAGATAAGCTGGCCGCGGCTCGGGCGTCATGGTCGCGGCGTTCTGCAATATGGCCTCGTCGAAGACGATGTTCATCGCCATGCCGCGGCGCGCCAGCAGCGCGCGCTCCCGGTAGTCGATGCTCGGATGGTCCTCCTGCATGAAGCGCCGGCCGGCGTGGTCGACGAAGATCTCCCAGACCGAGCGCGCCTTCGGCGACAGCAGCAGGAACTGGCCGCTGCACGGGTCGCGAGGATCCTCCAGGAAGCCCGCGAAAGTGCAGAGAAACTTCTCGCTGCCGTCGACACGCGCGCCGAGCGCGCGCGCCGCGACGATGCCGTCGCCGCGCGAGTAGGGGTTGGCGTGCGAGCACAACGGCACGCGCGGCGTCAGTTCGGCCCACAGGTCGGGGGCGGCGGCATAGCCGCCCGAGGCGAGCACGACGTTCGCGCCGTGGAACTCGAACTCGCCGTTCGGGGTCGCGGCGCGCACACCGATGACCCCGCCGTGCGCATCGGCCAGCAGCGACGTCATGCGATGCTGCAGGCGCAGGTCGATGCGGCCGCCCGCGACCAGTCGGTCGTGCACGGGTTTCAGCGTCTCGAGGATCGAGATCCCCTTGTTGTGCCCCCACAGATAGCGGCGCGTTGCATAGGCTTCGTGCGCCTCACCCGCCACAGGCGTGCCCGGCGCGGGCTGGAAGCCGAGATCCATGAGCCAGTCGATCGTGGCGGCGGCATTGTCGACGAACAGCCGCAGCACGACGGGATCGATCCGGCCATGCGCGATGCGCTGCGCGTCGCGGAAATGCTCGTCGGGGCTGTCGTCGATGCCATGCAGCTTCTGCAGCCGGGTGCCTGCCGCGGCAATCTGGCCGGACGACCAGAACAGCGTGCCACCCACACGATAGTCGGCTTCGAGCTGCAGCACGCGCCCGCCTCGCTCCGCGGCACGGATCGCGAGCGGCAGCCCCGCCGAACCGGCCCCGACCACGATCACGTCCCAGGACTTAGACTTCATCCTCGCCTGCGCCATCGCTGCCTCTTTCGCCCCGCCGGGAGTGTGCAGCGCGCAGCTTACACGATGGTGCGGCTTGGCCCTCAGGTGGACAGACCAAGCATCAGCACCGCGAGCGCGGCGCCGAGCGCAGGGACGATGACCGTCAGCGCCGCGACCGCTGGGTACGCAGCGGCATAGCTCTCGCGGCAGATCGAGCGTACGGTCGTCACGACGTAGCCGTTGTGCGGGAGCGAATCGAGTGCCCCCGAGGCGATCGCCACGACCCGATGCAGCGCCTCGGGATCGACGCCCTGGTCGAGATAGTGCGGCGCGATCAGCGGCAGCGCAATGCTCTGTCCTCCGGACGCCGAGCCGGTCAGGCCCGCGATGACACTCACGGCGAGCGCAGCGCCGATCAGCGGGTCGCCCGGCAGGTGCGTCATGAAGTCGACGGCCGACTGAAACCCCGCCGTGAGCCGAGCGACCCCACCGAAGCCGACCACGGCCGCGGTATTGGCGATGGCGATCAGCGCGCCGAGCGCGCCGCCCGCGGCCGCAGCGCCGAGCCGCCCTGCGACGAAACGCCAGTTGAGGGCCACGGCCGCCAGCACGCCGGCACCGAGCGCGACGATCAGCGCGGATTCCTTGAGCGCGTCGTGCCAGAGGAAAGAGACGACCAGCACGGCGAGCAGCGGCAAGGCGCTGCGCCAGACGGACGGCAGCTCGCGGGCCTCGGTCGACGGATCGTCGACGCGCGACTCGAATCGCTCGCCGCGCGCCGTTGCGCGCAGCACCATCCAGCGCAGCCAGAGGTGGCCGCCGAGGGCCATTGCGACCGCGACCACCAGGCTGACTTCCCAGGCCGCGTACGGCGTCGTGCCGAGGAACCTCGTCGGGATCCAGTTCTGGATCTCGGGCGAGCCGGCCGAAGTCATCGTGAAGGTGACCGAACCGAAGGCGAGCGCTGCGGGCACGAAGCGCCGCGGCACATCGGCGACGCGAAACAGCGCCAGCGCCATGGGGTAGACGGAGAAGGCGACGACGAAGAGACTCACGCCGCCATAGGTCAGCACGGCGCAGGCCGCGACGACCGCGAGCACGGCACGACGCGCACCGAGCCGCGCGACGATCCATGCGGCAACGCTGTCGGCCGCACCACTCGCCTCCATGACCTTGCCGAACAGCGAGCCGAGCAGGAACATGAAGAACCAGGTCTGGACGAAGCCCACGAACCCGTTCATGTAGGTGCCCGTGAAACTCGGCGCGCCCTCGGCGGCGAGCTGCGGGAAGGGCGCGAAGCCGCTGGTCACCGCCACGAGCAGCGCGCAGAGCGGCGCGGCGATCAGCAGCTCCACGCCGCGCATCGTCAGGTAGATCAGAAGTGCGAGTCCGATCAGCAGTCCAAGCAGGCTCAGCATTGTTCGCCTCGTGGGGCAGCGCCGGCGGTCGTCTCAGCGGGGAATCGACAGCAATCCGTGCCGCCAGGTGATCGCATCGGCGCCGGGCTCGCGCACGATGGTCTCGCGAACGACCTGACTCGGTGGCAAGGGGCGTCCGGCGGCGAGCCGCTCATACAGCAGATCGAGCGCAGCGTTGAGGTACGGCTGCATCGGGCGATAGCGGCTGCGCAGTCCGGGCAGTGCAAGGAAGGCGTCGAAGTGCTGTACGCGCGGGAGCTCGTAGTAACGCAGACCGTCGCGCACGCCGAGAACGCGCCAGTTCGCGACGGCGTAGGCCCGCGCGGCGTGATTGACGGGTATCAGCGAATCGTCCCGACCATGCAGCACGACGACGGGACGGCGACCGGTCCGCGCCGTCATGGCGATCTCCGTCAGACCCTTTCGCAAGGCGGGCCGCTGCGCGCGCAGGCAACGCACGGCATCGAATCCCGCGGCAGCGATCGCGGACGGCTCGCGGCCGTCGATGCGACGCAGGACCGCAACGCCTCCACCCGGGGCGATGCCGTTGAAATCGGCGAAGCTGCGTGCGAGTTCGTGCTTGTCGAGGGCGCGGGGTCGGCCCTGCGGGTCGACGGCGGCGAACATCAGTCCGCAAGGGTGCGCCACGGCCGACGCGCGCGCGTAGGCCGCCGCATACGTCGAGGCCACCGACGTCCAGAGGGCGAATTGCAAATTCAGCGCGCCGAGCCGCAGCGCATCGGCATGAATCCCGGCGGCGAGCAGTTGCTCACGGGCGGCGTGCGCCTGCGCTCCAGCGTCGGCGCCGACGACCAGTGCCTCGCGCTCGAGCGCCGCGCACCACGCCTGATGACCCGCCGCCGACGTCGCCAGCGACGTCGCGAGCCCATCCTCGGCGAGCACGGCGCAGGGTTGCAGCAGTGCATGCAGCGTCACGTAATCGTAGAGTCCGCGAACCGCGATACGAAGCGTCTCGGCGCCCTCGCGCACGCGGATCTCGCGCGCGATCGCTTCCACCGAGACGTTGGGTTCGGCGACGACTGCGCCATCGAAAAGGCCGTCGCGGTCGCGCTCGAGTGCGCGCAGCACGGCTCCGCCGCCGTTGGAAATCCCGGCGCCGATCACGAGTGTGTTGCCTGGCCCGAAGCGTTCGCGCTGGCGCGAGGCGAACTCCCGATTCAACAGCTCGAACGCAAGGCGACCGGCCTGCAGCACGTGAGCGCCCCACAGCGACTCTGGATTGCTGCGCGAATGCGCATGCTTGAGGGCGAGCGCGTAGCGTGGCAGTCCTGCCACTTCCTCGCGCGGCGGCGTGAAGCTGGAGAGCGGGTCGGCAGCCGGAACGAGCCGGCCGTCGAATGCGATCGCCAGATCGCGGTCGATGTCGTACAGCCCGATGCCGGTGCCCTTGTCGGTGTGCACCACGGCGCAGCCGCGTCGCAATCCCCACTCGCCTGCGGTCGGCAAGGCGCCGTAGATGCCGCGGGAGCCGGACGAGGCGACGACGACCAGACAGGGACGCTGCGGGTCGAATGCCGTGGGGATCTGCAGCAGCACGGTGACGGTCCCGCGACCGTCAGGGCCGCGCGACGCGGCGAGGTATTCGACGCCAGCGATGAATTCACCGTCGCGCGCTCCGTAGCGGCGGCCATAGCCACCCTCCGAGCTGACGTCAATGAGCGCGCGGTAGTTCTGGTAGATCGCCCGTCGCCGCAGTTCCCGCCAGCTTGGCCGTAGCGGATCGGCGAACTCCGGCACGGCGCCGCGCAGCCCGGCCGGCCCGAGTCCCGCCGTCAACAGATCGTCGCCGACACCGTCATAGACTTCCCGGCGCGGCTCGGCGACGAGCCCGGCGTCGGCGACCGTGAGGCCGGCAGACAGGCCGGCCATGCAGGCGAGCGTCGCCGCCGCGCGCCGTCGTGCGCTGGCACGCGATCCGGCCGGTGCGTGGTCCGTCATCGAGACACCCGGTCGAGCAGCGCACGGATGGCCGCGCGGCTGGCTGGCTCATCGAGCGTCGGCGCGTGACCTCGTCCCTCGAGCACCAGTGTCTCGAGATCCGGCTTGACCTCGCGCATCCTCGCGGGCGTCTCGGCACTCAGGATGTCGGACAGCGCACCGCGGATCGCCAGCGTTGGCACGGGCGCGAGGGCGCGGAAGGCCGGCCACAGATCCGGCGTGGGCCCCGTCGCCTCGCGCACCGCGTCGCCGATGCGCGGATCCATGTCGATGACCGGGTGACCCGTGCCGTCGTCGCGGTAGGTGCAGCGTGCGAACCGCATCCAGTCCTCGTCGGTGAAATCCGTCAGCGCGGCGCCATGGACGAGGCGCGCCTGCTCGACGGCTTCCTGCCAGGTGCGCACAAGCGGCAATCGGCCAACGTAACCGGCGATGCGCGCGGCGCCGGCCGGGTCGATCTGCGGACCGATGTCGTTGAGCACGACCCCTGCGAGCCATCCGGGGCGCAGCGCGGCCATCAGCATCGCGAGCAGGCCGCCGAGCGACGTTCCGATCCAGAACACGCGCTGTGTGCCGAGCGCCTGCAGCTGCGTCGCGATGTCGCCGACGTAGGTCAGCGGCTGATAGCGGCGCGGATCGGGATCGTAGTCCGAACGGCCGCGGCCGCGCAGATCGGGCGTCAGCACGCGGTGCGTCGCGGACAGCCAGAGGGCCAGCGACTCGAAGTCCCGACAGTTGCGCGTCAGGCCCGGCACGCAGAGCACGTCCGGGGCGGATACCGGCGCAGGGCCTCGCGGGCGATACTCCCGGCAGTACAGCGACAGACCGTCGGCCGAGGGAATGCGGTGCTCGATCCAGTGGGCGGACTCAGCCATGCGCAGCAGCATACCTGCGGCGCAGCTCCCGCTTCAGTATCTTGCCGTTCGGATTGCGCGGCAGCTGCGAGACGAACTCGACACCGGCAATCCGCTGCTGACGCCCGACGCGTTCATTGACCCAGTCGCGCAGCGCCTTCGCCCGCTCGGGCGCCTGCGCGGGCGCGACCGGCTGCCGCGGCACGACCACCGCGAGCGGCGTCTCGCCCCAGCGCTCGCTCGCGATGCCGATGACGGCGACTTCGGCGACCTCGGGATGGGTCACGATTACGGCCTCGATGTCGGCCGGGTAGATGTTCTGGCCACCCGAGATGATCAGGTCCTTCTTGCGGTCGACGATGTAGAGAAAGCCCTGCTCGTCGAGGCGGCCGATGTCGCCGGTACGCAGCCAGCGCTGGCCGCGCTCGTCGATCCAGGTCGCCTCGGCATCGGCCTCCGGTCGGTTGAAGTAGCCCGCCATCGTGATGAAGCCGCGGCCGACGATCTCGCCCGCCCCTCCCGGTCCCGCTTCGCTGTCGTCCTCGGTGAGCAGGCGAATGTCGGTTCCTGGCAGCGGCTTGCCGACCGAGGACAGCCGGTGAGGCGCGTCCTCGGGAGCGAGCGTCGTGATGACGCCTTCGGTCAGGCCGTAGAGCTCGATGAAGTCGCAGCCGAACTCCGTGAGCGCCCGCCGCTTCAGTTCGATCGACAACGGTGAACCGCAGCACATGATGCCGCGCAGCGAGCGCAGGTCCGCGGAGGCGAGCAGCGCCGATTCGAGCAGCCGCTGCACCATGACCGGAACGATCGAGGTGTGGCTGATCCGTCGCCGGGCGATGACTTCGAAGGTCCGTGCGACGTCGAAGGCTGGCTCGATGACGATCGTGCCGCCCGCGACGATCGTGCAGAGCAGACTGACCCAGCTGATGTTCGAGTAGAGCCCGATCGGGCAGAGCGTTATGGCGCGGCTGTCGTAGCGCAGCGCGATCGCGAGCGCCATGGCCCAGTCGATGCGCCGCCGATGCGTGTGGACGATGCCCTTCGGGACTCCGGTCGTGCCGCTGCTGTAGATGATGTTGCAGAGCGAATCCTCGCCGATCGCGGCGGGTGACGCCTCGGCAGTGACCGAATCCCGCCAGGCGGCGAAGTCCTGCCAGCACGAGGAGTCGACGCCGGACATTGCCGAATCAACACAGACCCAGAGCCGGACCCGGTCGGCACGCGCAACCTGCAGCCGCGGTGCCTGATCCGCCGTGGCGATCACCGCGACGGCGCCGCTGTCGACGAGCATGCCGTGCACCGCCTCGTCGCTGACCGAGACGTTCAGTGGCACCACGCAGGCGCCTGCGCGGATCGTGCCGAACATCGCCTCGGCCATCTCGAGGCCGTTGCGCATCACGACGAGCACGCGATCGCCAGGCCGGACACCCCCCGCCTGCAGCGCATTCGCGACACGCCGGACTGCCGCACCGAAGTCCCGCCAGCTCCGTACCGTCTCGCCGCAGATCAGTGCCGGCTTGTCGCCGAGCCACCGCGACTGCCGGTCGATTAGATCCGGCAGCAGCGGCGCGGGTGCGTCGAACCCGCTCATTTCCTGCGGCCCTCAGTCGAAGCGGTAACCGACAGTCAGCGTGAATGTGCGAGGCGGGCCGTAGAAGCCGTTGACCACGTTGCCGAACGTGGCGCCCGGGAAGAAGTAGCCGCCGACCCGGTAGCGCTCATCCCCGAGATTGCGCCCGTGGGCGCCGACACTGAGCCGGCCGTCCGCGGACCTCCACGTCGCACCGAGGTCGTAGAGGTAGTAAGGCTTCTGGTCGATCGCGGGATTGGCTGCCTCGAACAACTGGTAGTCGTCCCGATAGGAGACGGCCGGCACGATCGCGAGCGAGCCCCTGTCGCCAAGGTCCTTGATCCAGTTCAGCGCCAGCGCCGCGGTCCACTCGGGCGTGTTCTGGAAGTCGAACTCGGCGGCACGATTGCGCCGCGTGCCCGTGGCCGGATCGAAGGTAATGAACTCGTTGAACTTCGCATCGATGTAGCCGACCTGGAAGCTCGCCGACAGGCTATCCGTGAAGCGGACGCTGCCCTCGAGCTCGGCGCCGTCGATCTCGGAGCTGCCGGCGTTGTCGACGAAGCTCGCGATCGCGGTCCCGATCGCCACCTGCGAGGTGATCTGCTGATCCTCGTAGTCGGACGAGAAGACGGCGGCGTTGAGGCGGACCCGCCCATCGGCGAGCGTGGCCTTGACGCCCAGTTCGGCGGTCTCGACAGTCTCCGGCTCGTAGCCATCGACCGTCTGGGGGTACAGGAACGCGTCGCCGCGCATGTCGAAGCCGCCGGACTTGAACCCCTGGCTCCACGAAGCGTAGAGCGTCCAGGCGTCGCTCGGCTCCCAGCTCACGCTCACTCGGGGAGTGAATTCGGAGAAACTCCGCGAGTTCGTGTAACGCGTGCGCAGCACGCCGGGCACGGCCGCGGGATTGCCGAACAGCGGGCTACGGATGCCGGTGAAGTTCTGGCGATACACCTCGCCGGTCTTGTCGTCGTTCGTATACCGGCCGCCGACGGAGACCGAGAACGAGTCAGTCAGCCGGTAGCTGAGGTCTGCGAACGCGGCGTAGCTCTCGGTCTCGACGCTGCCGGCGGTGGCGATCGTCAGGTTCGCGATGCCGACGATCGTGTCGAATGCACCGGACGCCGAGCCGTCGAGGTAGTAGAGACCGCCAACGGCGGACAGTCTTTCGCCCTGATAGAGGAGCTGGAACTCCTGCGTGACCTGACTGTCGTCGTAGAAGGCGGGAACATCGAGCGCCACGGCAGGGCCGGTGTCGAAGTCGATGACCGTGTCCGTATCACCCTCGCGCCACGCCGTGATCGACTTGAATGTCAGCGCATCGCTGATCCGCCACTCGACGAGCGCGGACAGACCCTTGGTCTCGACGGTGTTGCGGTCGCCGATACCGCCGCGCGTGTCGTAGACATCCGGCAGCACGCCCTCGCCGGTGGCGAGCCCCGACCCTGGTGCCTCGCGGTGCCCGTGCCGCGGGTTCGAATCGTCGTTGAGGACGTCGCCCGCAATCCGCACGAAGAGGCTGTCGGACGGCGTCCACTCGAGCGACCCGCGGAACGCCTGCACGTCCTTGTTGTAGTGCTCGGCACCGGTCAGGAGGTTCTTGCCGAAGCCGTCGCGCCGGTAGACCGCGACCGCACCGCCGAGCGAGACGGTGTCCGTGACCGGCGTCGCGCCGCTGAGGATCACGTCGCGCTGCTGATAGGTGCCGAGATTCACGCGGGCGCTGAGGACCAGGTCGCGGCCGAGGCGCCGGGTCACGTACTTGACCGCCCCGCCGACCGTGTTTCGGCCGTAGAGCGTGCCCTGCGGACCACGCAGCACCTCGACACGCTCGATGTCGTAGATGTCGAGCACGGCACCCTGGGGGCGCGCGATGTACACGTCGTCGACATAGAGACCGACGCCGGGCTCGAAGCCCCAGAGCGGATCCTGCTGCCCGACACCGCGGATGAAGGCGATCAGCGTCGAGTTGCTGCCGCGCGCCACCTGCAGCGTGAGGTTCGGCGTGTTCTGCTGGAGAGCAGTCAGATCCGTGGCACCCGAGCGTTCGAGATCGGCGGCAGAGAACGCCGTCACTGCGATCGGCACGTCCTGCAGGGATTCCTCACGGCGCCGCGCCGTGACGATGATCTCCTCGATGGCCGGGCCGTCGGTCTCGCTCGCCTGCTGTGCGAAGCTTGGCGCGGCACCGATGCCGAGGACCAGGCAGCCCGCGGCCGACCCGGCCGCCAACGGGATCAGACGAGCCGCGGCGAGCGCGCGGCGCACCAAGACGGATGCGGAGAGCATGGCGTTTCTACCCCCTCGGTTGATTCAACGCTCGCTGAAATCTAATTCAACATTCGTTGAAACACAAGCGGAGCCGATTGCATCGACGGCCCGCAGCGGACAGACTAGTCAGCGCATCGAGGGAGTCACCGTGGCTACTGCAGCGCAAAAGAAGCGCGCGACGCGCGGCCCGCGCCGGGCGGGCGGGCGCTCCACACGCGAACGCATCCTGGACGCCGCGGAGAGGCTGTTCGCCCAGCGCGGCTTCCATGCCGTCTCCGTGCGCGACATCACCCAGGCCGCCGGAGTCGACGTGGCGCTCGTGAACTACCACTTCGGCGGCAAGCAGGCACTGTTCGAGGACGTGTTCATGCGTCGCGCGGCGGTGCTCAACGAGGAGCGACTGCGCCGCCTGGAGGCCGTCGTGCAGAAATCCGCGCCCCGGCCGCCGCGGGTGGAGGCGATCATCGACGCGTTCACGCATCCCTTGCTCGATCGCTCGGCGCGCGGCGGGCCGGGCTGGAAGGCCTACTTTGCGCTGATCGCGCAGGTCAACAACTCGACCGAGTTCGGCGGTCTCATGATGACCCGCTACTTCGATCCGGTCGTGCACGCATTCATCGACGCCCTGCGCGCCTCGATGCCCGGCTGCGACGAGCGCGACCTGTACTGGAGTTACCACTTTCTCTCCGGCGCGCTGACCCTGACGTTCGCGGAAACGGGCCGGATCGACAATCTGTCACGGGGACTATGCCGCTCGTCGGACCTCGACAGCGTGCACGAGCGGCTCGTTCCTTATGTCGCGGCAGGATTTCGCGCCCTGTGCCTGCGCAGCGCGGCGCAGCGCCGGCGTGACGCGGCGCGTCGCAGTCCGCGGCGCACCAGCACCGCAGCGCGCGCGGCCACATGAACGTGCGCGGCTGGGCACTGATCACGGGCGCCGCGAGCGGCATCGGGCTCGGTCTCGCGCAGGCGCTGGCGACGCGCGACGCCGCCGTCGTGCTCGCGGACCGCAACGTGGCGGCCGCGGAGTGCGCCGCCGCGCGCTTGCGCGGCGACGGTCACGATGCCCGGGCGCTCGAGATCGACGTGAGCTGCGACGAGAGCGTCGCGCGCGGAATCTCCTCGCTAGAGGGACCGATCGGACTGCTGGTCAACAACGCGGGCCTGCAGCACGTGGCCCCGCTCGAGGACCTGCCGGTCGGCCGCTTCGCTGCGCTCGTCGACGTCATGCTCACCGGCAGCGCGAGGCTGTGCGCCGCGGTGCTGCCGCGCATGCGCGCGGCAGGCCATGGCCGCATCGTCAATATCGGGTCGATCCACTCTCTCGTCGCCTCACCGTACAAGAGCGCTTACGTGGCCGCCAAGCACGGACTCGTGGGGCTGACCCGCACGCTCGCGCTCGAGACGGCAGACACCGACATCACGGTCAACCTCGTCTGCCCGGCCTACGTGCAGACGCCGCTGGTCGAGCAGCAGATCGAAGCGCAGGCCCGCGCTCGCGGTCTCGATCGCGAGGCCGTCGTCCGCGAGGTCATGCTCAAGCCGATGCCCAAGGGGCGCTTCATCGAGATCGACGAGATCGCCGGCACGATCGAGTTCCTCTGCCAGCGGGCGGCCCGCAACATCACCGGTCAGTGCATCGTCATCGACGGCGGCTGGACCGCCCAATGAGCCGCGGCGCTACTTCGCGAACAGTCGTGCCGGGTCGCGAAACGCCTTGAACTCTAGCGCGTTGCCGCTGGGGTCGTAGACGAAGAACGTCGCCTGTTCGCCGACCTGTCCGGCGAAGCGTATGCCAGGCTCGATCACGAAGCGCATGCCCGCAGCGCGCAGCCGCTGCGCGAGCTCGTGCCAGTCCGACCAGTCGAGCACGACGCCGAAATGCGGCACCGGTACCGCCTGCCCGTCGACCTCGTTGTGCTGGGCGGGCGGCGTGAATGCCGCGAGTCGCGGATCGAGGTGCGCCACCAGCTGGTGCCCGAAGAAGTCGAAGTCGACCCACGACGCGTCGCTGCGACCTTCGGCGCAGCCGAACAGCCCGCCGTAGAAGGCGCGGGCGGCCGCGAGATCGTGCACCGGTACCGCAACATGAAACGGCGCGAGTCGACGCCCGCTCACGGTTGGCGGTCGGCGGCAGCGTCCTGCGCCGCAGCGGGCACCTGCCCGGCAGGCGTGCCGAGGATGCGATTGAGCTCGATGAAGTTGCCGTCGGCGTCCCAGACTGCGCTGAACATCACGGGGATGACGCCGCCGCCGGGACCCGGGTACTCGACTCGCTGCGGCGGTTCGGCGACCTTGACGTGTGGCGTCTCGCGGATGCGCTCGAAGCGCGCCTCGAGGTCCCGTACGTTGAACACGAGGATCAGCCCCCCGGGCTGCGCCTTACGATAGACCGGCTCGGGCACAGGGTCGGTGAGGTTGAGCCGCTGCATGAGACCGAGCACACCGATGAAGTCGTCGTTGGCGCGCAACAGCACGAGCCTCGTGGTCGGCGCGACGAGCTTGCCGTCGGGCCCGACCGGACCACCGAGCTTCTCGTCGTAGATCACGCGCAGACCGAGCGCGTCACGGTAGAGAGGGAGCGAACGCTCGATGTCGCGTACGACCAGCGTCGTGCGCCGCAGATCGACCGGAATGCGCTGCGACTCGGGCAGCGGAGCGGCGTCGACGGATGCGACCGTGAAAATCAGCGCAAGCGCGTTGATCGGGACAGTTCGGCGAAACATGGCGACTCCGGAGGTAGGGCTGCGCAAGCATACCGCGCCGAAGCGGACGGCGAACCGCTGGCATCGCGCTGCGGCAGCGGGGCCCGCTCAGCGGTTCACGCCCTCCGGGCGTCGCGGCAGTCGCGGCAATCGCGGCGACAACCGCTGGAAGCGCATCGGCATCAGCCGCTTGAGGCGCCAGAGCCAGGCGTAACGCGACGGGTAGACGAAGTGCGTGCGACCGCGCGCCGCCGCGATCAGCAAGGCGTCGGCGACCGCTTCGGCGGACAGGTCCGAGTTCGCCATGATCCGTCGCGCGCTCTCGAGCGTGCGCAGCGGACCGCGCGCATTCTCGAGCAGTCGCGTCGTGAAGAAGCCCGGCATCGCGACCGTGACCTGGATGCCGAACGGTGCAAGCTCCTGCATCAGTGTCTCGGACAGCGCGACGACCGCAGCCTTGGCGGCACTGTAGGCGCTCATCTGCCCAGGGGTGACGAAGCTCGCAGCGCTCGCGATGTTGATGATGAGGCCACCGCTGCGCTGCGCCTGCATGACGGGCACGACGGCCCGACAGCTGTTCACGACCCCATGCACGTTGATGTCGAACAGCCAGCGCCAGTCGGCCTCCGGCGTGTCGACGAAGGCGCCGGCGACGGCGACGCCGGCACAATGCAGGGACAGGTCGATGCCACCGGCAGTGTCCGCCGCCTGTCCGACCAGCGCCGCGAGCGCGCCGGCATCGCGGACGTCGCAAGCCGCCGCAGCGACGGTCGCACCCTCGCGCTCGAGGCTCGCCGCCACCAGCGTGAGCCGCGGCTCATCGGCATCGCTGAGAAACAGCCGCCAGCCCTCGCGCGCCAGCGACTCGGCGCAGGCGAGCCCGAGCCCGCTGGCCGCGCCAGTGATGAAGGCACGCCGACGTGGAAAGCGCTGGGAGAGATTGTGCGTGGCAGCCGTCATGCGCGAGTCCCGCCCTCATCCTCGCCCGACGCCGCGCCCAAATCGAGCGCCCGCTGCGGCGATGCGGTCGCTCGCCGCCGCGATGCGCGGTCGAGCTGGCCGCGACGTGGCGGCGACTGTGGCAGACCGCTGCGACGGCTGCCGTGCCGGGCCTGTACCCGATCGGCCTCGGCCCGCGCCGCCTCGGTACGGCGCAGGGCGACGAGGCGCTCGCGCGCGACCGCGACCGCGCGCTCGTGATCGACGATTGGCACCGGGTAGTCCCGTCCCAGCACCACTCCAAAGCGGCGCTGCAGGTTGCCTGGCATCGCCGGCAGGCGAGTCAGCCACTCGGCCGGCACGGCCTCGAGCTCGGGCACCCAGCGATGGACGAACTCGCCCTGCGGATCCTGATCGAGCTGCTGCTTGAACGGCGAGTAGATGCGCAGCGTGTTGATCCCGGTGGTACCCGACTGCATCTGAAACTGGCTGAAGTGGATCCCCGGCTCGAAGTCGACGAAGTGCCGGGCGAGGAACACGGCCGGCTCGCGCCAGTGCAGCCACAGGTGATGGGCGGAGAACGACACCAGCAGCGCGCGCATCCGGAAGTTGATCCAGCCGGTCGCCCGCAGCGCGCGCATGCAGGCGTCGACCAGCGGATAACCGGTGCGACCCGAGCACCAGGCCTCGAACCGGGACTTGTCGAAGTCCTGCTCGCGCAGACCGTCGTAAGCGCGACTGAAATTCTCGAATTCGATGCGCGGCTCATCCTCGAGCTTCTGCATGAAGTGGCAGTGCCAGCGCAGGCGGGCGGAGAAGGACTGCAGCGAGCCCGCCCATCTTCGGTCGACAACGAGGCCGACCTCGCGCATGGCCGCGAGTTCCGCCCGGCGCCGCTCGACGCGCTGGTGCAGCGCGCGCATCGAGATCGCACCCCAGGCGAGGTACGGGCCGAGCCGGCTGCAGCGCTCGAAGGCCGTCACCGGCGACGACATCGCGCGCCGGTAGTCGACACCGCGCGTTTCGAGGAAGTCCTCGAGCGTGCGCCACGCCAGCGACTCCCCGCCGCGCGGCATCAGCGGCCGCGTCGGATCGGTCGCGGCCCGCGGCCGCCTGAGCACCACGACGCCGCTCGCCACGATGCGCCGCGTCGAGGCGGCGATCAGGCGCGGCGGCAGAACCGCCTCCGGCGAACCCATCCGCTGCTCCCAGCGCCGCGCCCAGCCATCGCGCGACTCGAGCCGGCGCACGACCCCGGTCTGCGGCAACTCGTGCCATGCGATGTCGCGCTGGCGACACCAGCGCGCGACGGCGCGATCGCGCGCATACGTCCAGCCCGACCCGGTCTCCTCATGGCTCCACAGGCGCGCGATCGGCTCCACGGCGTGCAGCCGATCGAAGACTTCGGGCAACGGCCCCTCGAGTTCGAGCAGCTCGGCGCCGAGCGCGGCGAGCCGCGCGCGCAGTTCACGCAGGCAGTCGTCGCGAAAGCAGGCATGCATCGGGTCGTACTCGGCGGCCGCCTCGAATGCCGGCTCATGCACGAACACGCACAGCAGCGGCCCCTGGGCCGCCGCGGCGGCGAGCGGCGCATGGTCGCGCAGCCGCAGGTCGCGCTTGAACCAGACCAGTTCGACGCCGCTCATGCAGACGCCGCTCCGGCGCGCAGGGCGGCAGCGATCCGCGTCCAGTAACTGAAATAGCCGGCGCCGGCATGCTCGAGCGACGCGACGTCGTCGGGACGTCTCAGCAGTACGAGCCTCGCGCCACGCGCCTCCAGCCGCGTGCGGACCAACGGCAGTTGGTCCGCGAGCGGCCCGACTGCGGGCGCCAGCGCGATCACGGCAGCGAGCGCGTGGCGCTCGACGGCGCGCTCGAGCGCCTCGGTGACCGACAGCTCGTCGGCGATGCTACTCCTCTCGCAGGGCAGCCCGGCACCGTAGTGTACCGCGGCACGCGCCGCGAGATCGTCGAGCGCTCGCGCCGCGAAAGCGCACCGCGCCGCGCCGTAGCGCCACTCGCGCGCCGTCAGCGCATCGCCGGTGATGAGCAGGGCCGCCGGCCGCAGCGCGGCGAGCGGCGAGAGCTCGGGACAGCCGTCCTCGTCGTGCAGCCAGACACCTGCGCGCAGCCTCTCGAGACCGGCCAGCGGATCCTGCGGCGGCGGCTCTGGCGGCAGCGGGGGCGGGTGTGTCACCGTCGGTGGCGCGCGGCGCGCCTCGAGCTCGGCGATTCGCGCGTCCTCGAGCCGCTCGAGTCCCGCACGTTGGCTTTCGAGCAGGTGCGGATCGAGGTACCTCTCTAGGTTCGAGCGGCGCACGAAGTAACGCTTGCCCGCGGTGTGCCACCCGGCGACCCAGCGCCACGACAGCGTGTTGCTCGCCGCATCCCCGTCGAGCAGGTGCCGCAGAAAGAACTCGGCGCCGAGTTCCCACGGCAGCTCCTCGACGTGCACCCAGAAGCTCGCGAACCACATCCTCGCATGATTGTGCAGATAACCGGTGTCGACGAGCTCGCGCGCGAAGGCGTCCATAATGGCGACGCCGCTCTCGCCGGCCTCGAGCCGCGCGAGCCGGCGCCGGGCGGTTGCATCGAGCGCCGCGCGTCTTCGCGGTACCGACTCGACCCAGTCGCGCCAGACACTCGGACGCCTCTGCAGCCACGCCTTCCAGTAGGCGCGCCAGCAGAGCTCCTGCACGAGCTTCTCGACCGTTGCGAACGCATGGGTCGCCAGCAGCGACTCGATAAGCTCGCGCTCCAGCACGAGCCGATGACGGATCGATCCCGACAGGCGCGTCACGAACGGATGCCCTGGCCGCACGAAACTGCGCCGCTGCGCATACTGCGGGGCATCTGACAGGAATCGGTGCCAGCGAGCCCATGCTTCGGCCCGCGTCGCGGGGAAGCCGTTCACGCCGGTCCCCGGCGCAGGGGGCGACCGCGCCGGCAGGCGTCGCTGCAGTAGCGGACGGCCTCCCAGTCGCGCGCCCACTTGCGGCGCCAGCTGAACGGCCTGCCGCAATGCGCACAGATCTTGGCCGGCAAATCCCGCTTGGCCACGCCGCGCATGGTCTCAGCTCCCTTGCGCGCCTGCCCCGAGCGTCCGCAGCCACTGCCGCAGCGCCGCGGCCTGCTCGCCGATCTCCCTGCGCGTCGCAGGTCCCATGCGCTCGAGGTTGCGCAGCTGCATGCTCATGCGGCGATTCGACTTCAGCCGGTCGGCATGTCGATCGAGGAAGTCCCAGTACAGCGTCGTGAACGGACAGGCCGTCGCCCCGACGGCCAGCGCCGGCCGGTAGCGGCAGTTCGCGCAGTAATTGCTCATGCGTTCGATGTAACGGCCCGAGGCGACGTACGGCTTCGAGGCCATGATGCCGCGGTCGGCATGCTGCGACATGCCGACCGTATTCGGCAGTTCGACCCACTCGACGGCGTCGACGTAAACGGCGAGATACCACTCGTGCACGCGCCTCGGCTCGACACCGAGCAGCAGCGCGAACAGGCCCGTGACCATCAGCCGCTGGATGTGGTGGGCGTAGCCAAAACGCAGCGTCTGGCGGATCGCCTCGCGCATGCAGTTCATGTCCGTTTCGCCGGTCCAGTAGAACGGCGGCAATGGCTCGTGGGCGCCGAGCGCATTGCAGTCGAGGTACTGCGGCATGTGCCGCCAGTAGACCCCGCGCACGTATTCGCGCCAGCCAAGCACCTGCCGAATGAAGCCCTCGACGGCGGGAAGCGGCGCGCGCCCGGCCCGGTACGCCGCTTCAGCCGCCGCCACGACCTCGCGCGGGTTCAGCAGCTTGAGGTTCAGCGCCGACGAGAGTCGCGAGTGGAACAGCCACGGTTCGCCTGTCCACATCGCGTCCTGATGCTCGCCGAAATGGGCGAGGCGATGCTCGATGAAATCGTCGAGCGCCTCGCGCGCCGCCGCGCGCGTGACCGGCCAGTCGAATTCGTCGAGCGAGCCGGGGTGAGCGGCAAACCAGCGACGCACGTCATCGAGCGCCGCCCGCGTCAGCGGATCGGGCGGGAAGCGCAGCGGTGCCGCTGGCCCTTGCGGACCCGCGCGGCCGAAACTGCGCCGATTGAGCGCATCGTAGTTCCATGCGCCGCCCTCGGGTTCGCCGCACTCATCGAGCAGCACGCGCTCGCGGCGGCGCAGCTCACGGTAGAAGTACTCCATGCGCAACTGCCGGCGCCCGGCGGCGTGACGCTCGAACTCGGCGTGCGAGCAATAGAAGTGCGTGTCCTCGCGCTCGTCGAGCGGCTCGCCGGTGGAGGCGACGGCCGAGCGCAGCGCCGCGCGCAGATGCCACTCTCCGGCCTCGACCATCACGACCCGTCGTGGCGCGATGCGCGCAATGGCCGCGACAAGCAGTTCGGCCAGCGTCGCCCGCGGATCCACGGAGTCGAGGGTCTGGTATTCGACTCGCCAACCCTCGGCACGCAACGCGTCTGCGAAGTGGCGCATTGCGGCGAGGAACACCGCAATCCGCATCTGGCTGGACCAGACGCGGGTCGATTCAGGGTGGGCTTCGGCCATCCAGACCATGTCCTGCCGCGGGTCGAAGCCCGCGAACGCGGGCGAGTGACGGTCGAGCTGGTCGCCGAGGACGACCACGAGCTGCCGCGTGGGCGATGCATCCATGCACGCACAAGGCTAGCACAGGCGTCAGAACCGTAGCTCGGACGCGCCTGCGCCTTGCCTTTACCGCCTCTTCGTGAGGTGGCAGCGTGCAAGACCAGCAAGGAGGTACTGCTGCATGGCCGCATCCCACGACGTTCCGTTGCCGAACCCGTTCTCGCGTCGCGATTTCCTGGCGGGCGCCGCCGGCCTGTCGGCCGCGACGCTGGCGGCCGCCGACGCCAGGATCGCCTCGGCGCAGAGCGAGGCCGCCGCGCGCGGCGCACCGCCGCCGGGCAGCCCACCGAGCCCCACCTCCCCCCGCTGGGAATTCGGGCCGTTCGACGACCTGCGCGGCTGGATCCGCGAGCTCGATCGTCGCCGACTGCTGCTCAAGGTCCGCGACATCGACCAGGACCGCTACGAGGGCACGGCGCTGATGTATCGGCTGATCGACCGTTTCGGCATGTACTTCGCGCCGGCGCTCTACTTGGAGAACGTCAGGATCGACGGCAAGTGGCACAAGGGCCCGATCATCACCAATCATTTCGGCCACTGGAACACCGAGTGCCTGGCCTTCGGCATCGAGCCCGTGCCCGGCGATCACATCCAGACCTACTACAAGGCGCTCGCGCGTTGCGAGGAATACCTGAAGCACGGCCAGGGCGGCGCGTTCCCGACCGCGCCGTTCGAGGTCGTGGCGCGCGAGGCCGCGCCGTGCAAGGAGGTCGTGCTGACCGGCGACGCTATCGACCTGACGAAGTTCGCGTTCATCCAGTCGAATCCCGCCGACTCGGCGCGCTACGTCAACACCGGATCGGTGTTCACGAACGACAGGGAACTCGGCAAGAACTTCGGCACCTATCGCTGCGAGATCAAGGGACCGCGGCTGCTCGGCGTCAATCCCGAAGAGGGCCAGGGCGCCTGGCAGGCGTTCATGAAGGCCAGGGAGCGCGGCGAGAAGTCCGTCAAGGTGTCGATCGCGCTCGGGCAGGATCCGGTCACGTGGACCGTCTCGAGCAGCAAGCTCAATCGCGCGAAGGCCGATGAACTCGAGGTGGTGTCGGGGATCCGCGGCCGGCCCCTGAAGGTCGTTCGCAGCGAGACCAACGATCACCTGATTCCCGCATACTCCGAGATCGTCATCGAGGGCGAGGTGCCGCTCGATCAGGGGTTCAAGCCCGAGGGGCCGTTCGGCGAGATGTACGGCTACATGGGGGCGCGCAAGGCCGAGAACTTCTGGATGAACGTCACGGCGATCACGCATCGTCGCAACCCGTGGATCGTCAACCAGTTCACCGGCGTGACCCGCGGCTTCGTCACCGCGCCACTCGAGCAGATCGCACTGTCGGGCGTGCGGCGCTTCCTGCCGAACGTCCGGATGATCCACACGCCGGTCGAGGCGACCGGGCTGTGCTTCGTCTCGATCAGGAAACAGAAGCCCGGCGAGGCGCTCGAGATCGGCAAACGCATCGCGCAGATCGTCGGCATCGCGAAGGTCGTCGTCATGGTCGATGACGACATCGAGGTGCTCGACCGTACCCAGGTCATGCACGCGCTCGGCTCGCGATGGCAGCCGCAGCCGGCGACGGCCATCATTCCCGAGTCGCGCGGCATGCCGCTCGATCCCTCGCTGACGAAGCGTCCGATGACCTCGAAGATCGTCATCGATGCGACGCGACAGTGGCCCGAGGAGGGCGGCCCGCAGGTCTATCAGGCCCTCAATCGCGCCGAGCTCGAGCGACTCGCGCCGGAGTCGTTCCGTATCGCCGATGCAAACTGGGCGCGGCACGTCGGCAACTACCGCCCTCCGGGATTCTGATGTCCGCGCGCCGGCTCGGCCTCGCGCTCTGGCTGTGTGCGCTGGTCGCGCCGGCGCTGGCCACGAAACCGACGCGGCCGGCGCCGCTCGTCGTCGTCGCCGGTGCCTCCGGGCAGACGGGCCGACTCATCGTCGCCGAGGCGCTCGCGGCCGGCTACCGCGTCCGCGGCCTGACCAGCGACCCGGTTCGCGCGCGCGCCGAGCTCGGTAGCGCGCTGTACGAGCGCGCCGAGTGGCGGAAGGTCGACGTGCGCGATGCGGCTGGGGTTCTCGAGGCCATCAGCGGCGCGGACTACGTCATCAGCGCCATCGGCGCCCGCGTGTTCGAGGGGCCGGCGAGTCCGCAGTTCGTCGACTATCGCGGCAATGTCCACCTCGTCGACGCCGCGCGCGAGGCCCGCGTGCGCCGCTTCGTGCTGGTCTCGTCGGCCGCCGCGGGCTCGCACCGCGACCAGACGCAGGCGCCGATGCTCGGCTATGTGCGCAAATGGAAGACGGAGGCCGAAGAGCACCTCAAGCGTAGCGGCCTGCCCTACGTGATCATCGGTCCCGCCGGCTTGCTCGACTCGCCACCCCGGCGCGACGGCCTGCACGCGATCCTTCGCGAGCACTATGTGTCCACCAACGTTTCGCGCGCCGATGTCGCGCGTGTCGCGGTGGATGCTCTCGTCAATCCCGACGCCGAGGGCCGCAGCTTTGCCCTGATCGGCGATCGCGTCGGCGATCCCGAGGCCTGGCGGACGGATCTGCGGTCCTTGCCGCGCGACAACGAACGTCCGCGACCGGTCAGGACGACCGTCGACGCGACGCCGCGCCTGCATCAGCTCGCCTGGCTCGCTGGTCACTGGGCCAGCAGCGGGGAGCGAGGCGGCTGGAGCGAGGAGATCTGGCTCGCCCCGCAGAGCACGTTGATGCCGGGCCTCAACCGCGAAGTCCGTGAGAGCGGCCGGACCTCGTTCGAGTATCTGCGGATCGAACAGCGAGACGACGGCCGAATCGTCTATGTCGCGAGTCCGGGCGGCCGGACACCGACGGAGTTTGCGCTCGTGCACCTCGAGTCGATGCGCGTCGTATTCGAGAATCCTGCGCACGACTTCCCGCGGCGCCTCACGTACTGGCGAGCCGGCAACTTGCTGCATGCCCGTGCCGAGGGCATCGAGCGCGGCCGGCCTGCCGCACTCGAGCGCCGCTGGACGCTGCGCCGCGAGCCGTGAGCCGGCACCGCGCAGCGCGCCGCAGCACGGCGACTCAGGCGTCCGCGAGCCGCAGGGCGCGCTGGGCCGCGGTCCGGACCTGATTGCGTCCCGAGCGCTTGGCCGCGTAGACCGCCGCGTCCGCCTCCGCCAGCAGCGCCTCGCCCCAGACGCCGCTGCCATCGCTGCCGGCGACGCCGATCGAGCAGGTCAGTCCTATGGGCGCCGCGAAGCCCTCGATGCGAAGATCCGCGACGCGCACGCGGATGCGCTCGGCGATGGCCGTTGCCGCCGCCGTATCGGCACTGCTCAGCAGCACGACGAACTCCTCGCCGCCGTAGCGACCGACCGCATCGGACTGACGCAGCTCCGCGAGGATGGAGGCGATCACGGCCCGCAGGCAGGCGTCGCCCGCCAGATGGCCGTGGGTATCGTTGACCGACTTAAAGTGATCGATGTCGATGAACAGCAGCGAGAGCGGCAGACCGCGCGCCTGCGCGCGTTGGCAGACAGCATCGAGCCGCTCGAGCAGCGAGCGACGGTTCAGCACGCCGGTCAGCGGATCGAGCTGGGCGCGACGCTGCGCCTCGCCGAGCGCCACCCGCTGTTCGCGGACGCGGTCGGCGACGCCGAGCGCGACGAGGATCGCCGCCGCGACCATCGACAGCGGCAGCGCCGTGTAGAGCCGATGCGGCTCGGTGTCGCTGAGCAGGAAACTCGCCGCCGTCGCGATCGTCATCACTTCGAGCAGGCCCCAGGCGATCAGGAACCAGCCTGCTGCACGGCTGCCGCGACGCCAGGCAAGGAAAGCGACCACCACAGTGAAGATTGCGCTGCCGACGAACATCAGGTTGCCGACGTCGGCGACCACGCCCCCTGCGCCGAAGATGTCGAGCACGTTCGCTGCGGCAAGCAGCACGAAGCCAATGGCCAGCGCGCCGAATGCGGCATAAACGCGCGGCGAGTAGCGCCGGAGGTCGGCAATCTCACGCACGAACAGGCAGGCGGCGGTGCCGCTCAGCGCGGCGCTGACGTTCCACGCGTGCTCGAGCAGCGGCGTCGCGAGCGACAGCACGGGCCAGTCGAAACCCTGGCCGGTCAGGAAGGCCACGTAGAGGGCCTGCAGCGAGAACAGCGTGCCGTAGAACAGGAACAAACGGTCCGGCAGCACGAACCAGATCAGCAACGCGGCGATCGACATCGCCATGAGTGCGGCGAACGCCCCCGCCACGACGCGCGCACGGCCGAAACTCCGCTCGATCGTTGCCTCGAGCGTCGAGCGGCGGAATTCGAGCTCCTCGGCGCCCTTTCCGACCGGCTCGACCAGCACGTACACCGAGGCCGGTCCAGTCGCGACGGGTGGCAGCATCAGGGTCTCCTCCACTGTGCCGCGCAGGTCGGAGCGCAACATTGCCCTCGGCAGGGTGGCCGAGGACGGACCACCGGCGATCCAGGCCGTGACCGACAGATGGCGCCCGCGACGAACGACGAGCACGGGCTCGCCGGCGGCGCCGGCAGCGGTCGCGAGATCGAGCCGCAGCCAGAACGGACCGCCGGCGCGTCGTGCGTCGTAGAGCGAGTAGGCGCGCAGCTGCGCATCGCGGCCGCCGCCGAGCACCGCTGCGGCATCCGTGCGATCGGCGCCCGTCAGCAGGCGAGCCGCGGGCCAGTCTGCGCCATGCGAGGGCGTTGCGAACGCGAGCCACGGCAGCAGTCCGAGCAACGACGGCCGGAGCATGCGTCAGCGGTACAGAGACAATGCCGCGAGGGCGATGTCCGCCTCGAACTCGCGCATCCAGCCGAGCACGGCGATGCGCTCGAGCCGCGCGGGGTCGAGCGGAACGCGGACGCGGTTGGGGACGAAATCGCTCCACGCGATCCGCACGGTCACCCAGCGCGCGGGCGCGCGGAACGTGTGGCGGTACGAGTCGTCGTACCAGCCGCAGTCAGATGTGCGCACGTGGACGTTGTAGTCCTCGTCATTGCCGAAGACCTCGAGCTCCACGCCGCGCCAGGCCGCGGCGTCGAACGGCCGGCTCCGTCCGCCGAGATATAACGCCATCTGCACGAAACCGCCGCCGAAATCACGCGTCACGGTGCCAGTCAGACGGATGCAGCGGCGGCCGCCGATCACGTCGCGGCCGAACTCGGCGTCCGAGACGCCGCCCATGACCCGGTCGGAGAAGCCGCGCCAGGCGACTCCCGGCGCGAGATACTCGCCGTCGCCGTCGAAGCGGCTCAACACCAGTCGGTCAGCCGTCATGGCCCGCGCATTATCGGTTGCGCCGGGGCCGCGCGCAGCGAAGCCGCACAGTGCGGCGGCGAGCGCGAGGCCGACGCGCCGGCGCGCGCTGCTCAGCGGTGGGCCGGTTTGCTTTCCCACTGCGTCAGCACGTACTGGAGGTCACGCGACGCGATCACGGACTTGACCACCAAACGGTCCTCGCCGACCAGCCACAGATCGTTGACGCCCGAGAGCCGCCAGCGCACGGCGTCGAAGCGTCCGGCCGGGACCTCGACTGTCTCCGCGCCGAGGCGTTCGACCGACAGCGGCACGAACGTGCCGTGCACCGGCTTCGTGAGGTCGGTGCCGGCCTCGACGCTAAGCAACTGCAGCGTTTGGACACCGCCGCGCGCAGGATCGTATCCCGCCGTGTGCCAGCCGTCGCCGGCGACCGGATGTGTTCCGATCGAGAAGACGGCCGGCGCCTCGAGCCGCTGCGGCACGAGCCCATAGGGGCCGCGACTGGTCGTCGTCACGATCGCACCGTCGACGAGGAAATGCGCCGAGCCCTTGAACCGCGCCGCATTCCAGTAGCTGACGTAGGCCTCGAGCGGGCGGAAATCCTCGGCATTGCGCAGCACGACCGTGAACTGCGCGTTGCGCGCCGCGAGATCGTGCCAGACGTTCAGCGTGCGACTGCCGTCGGGGTGTACGAAGAGCTGGAACCGCTCCTCCCCGCGCACGCGCCCGTCGCTGATGGTCTCGTACCGATAGACACCCGCTGCGCGGCGCACGATCGCCGCATTCGGGCCGAGGTTCTCGGTCACCGCAGCGCGCGCCGTTGGGCCCGACTGCGCGGTGGCAACGGCTGGGGCCAACGAGGTTCCGACGGCGAGGCCCGATACGCATAGTAACAACGTCGGCCAGCGGCGCAATGACCTCATTCGACCTCCCTCGGGGCGCGTGGCACGGCAAGCCGCACGTACGCCGCAAAGACGAGCAGTGCCAGATTCGCGAGCGCCATGATCACGAAGGGCGCGCCGGGCATCCAGGCATCGTACGCCCAGCCGCCGACCTTGGAGATGGCGAGGATCCCGAGTGCACCGAAGAAGCCGACCATGCCGATCACGGCACCGCGGATCGGCCCGGGCGCCTCCTGACCGATCAGTACCTGCGAGGCGAGGATGCCGCTGGCCTGACCGATGCCGAGCAGCGCGCCGGCACCGAAGGCGGCCGGCTGGGTCGGGTCAGGGATCAGACCCATCCAGCCGTAGCCGACGACCGACAGCGCGATCGCGAGGATCACGAGCGTCACGCGATCGATCTTGTCGGCGAGCCAGCCAAAGAATGGTGCCCAGAGCATCGCGCAGCCCTGCACGATGCCGAACAGTGCGCCCTGCCGCGCCGCGGCCTCGGCCGCCGTGTAGCCATCCGCAATCGCTGCGTTCTGCACCCAGAGCGCGAGGAACAGCGCGACGATCACGAGGTCCGCCCGAGCGGCGAACGAGGCCGCGTAGGCGAGCGCGATCCGCGGCCGGCGGCCAGCCGCGAGACCTTGACGCACCAGCGTCGCGAGCGGCAAGCGCTCGCTGACCTGGTCGGGCCGGCCCGGTTTGAGGCCGAACATGACGACGGCGCTGACGGCGCAGATACTCGCGGCCGTCAGATAGGACGCGCGTCCGGCCCAGTCCTCGCTGAGGCCGGCCGACTGGTAGATCTGCGGCAGCCGCGACAGCACCACGAAGAACAGCAGCGCACCGACCGCGTTGAGGAAGAACGAGATACCGGTCAGTTTGCCGCGGTCCTTGTCCGTGGGGTAATCGGCGAGCACCGTGGCGAGCATGCCGCCGAGCGCCGCGACCCCGACCCCGAAGATCAGCCGGTAGATCAGCAGTTGCCCCGTGTCGTCCGCGAAGGGATAGGCGGCGTAGGCGAGGCCCGTGACGAGGAAACCGAGCACATAGACGGTGCGGCGCCCGACGCGGTCCGACCAGGCGCCGATCAGCCCCACCGTGGCCAGCACGACGATCTCCTGCCAGAACTGCAGGTTGCCCGATACCGTACCACGCTCGCCGGGCGGGATGCCGACGTAAACCTCGAGCACGAACGGCTGCAGCGTCGTGATGTAGGTGAAGATGCCGATGCTGACGAACGCGGCCCAGAGGTAGCACAGGGCGTGCCGTCTCGTGACGCCGGGCATCAGCTCGATCGGACCGAGTTTCTGTGCAGGAGCCGCTTTGGACATCATCCCTTAATGCCTGAGCAGCCCGCGCCATGACGGGGAATCGACGAGCCAGTCCACCCTGCGAGCGCCGCCTCCCCCTCCGGCCGCAGGCATGCGGCGCGCGGCTAGGATCAGGCGCATGACTCGCCCCATTCACCTTCTGACGACCGCCGCGCTGCTCGGCCTCTGCGGCTGCGTGATCAACCCCCCGCGAGTGGCGCCCTCGGTCATGGATCTGACCGGGTTCTGTGCCGACGCTCAACAGGTCATCGCTGGCACGCCGCTACGGCCCGAGAACGTGGTCCACTCCGACTACGATGCCTTCGTGCTCTCGAAGCCCGAGGTGCGGCCGCTGCGCACCGAACAGTACGTCTGGTACGAGGACGAGGCGCGCACGCAGCCGCGCATGATCTCCTGCAAGATGAAGACCGCCGACCACATCGCCACCGAGTACGGCGCCGGCGAGGTTCGCGGCGAAGGACTCTGCGCGGACATCAACCGCCGCACGCTCGAGCGCGTACTCGAGTCGATGAGCGCGGCCGAGCGGCGCCAGCTCGCCTTCCAAGGCGGCCGCAACGTCGTCTTCGACGCCGAGGAGCGTACGACCGAAGGGCCGGTCTGGCTCGCGCCGTATGCGTTCGCGTACATCGGTGAAGACGGCGCGTTGCACCTGAAGGCCAGGGCGATGCGCAACGACTGGCTCGATCCTCGCTACGCGCAGTCGCCGGCGCGTTTCAAGGGCACGCGCTACTGCCACCTGGTCGCGCCGCAGTACCTTGCGCGCCTGCTGCGCGGGGAGGTCGCGCCGCCCAAGCCCTGAGGTGCCGGACGTTCAGGCTCGTGCGCGCGCCTCGGGCAGTACCTTGCCCGGATTCATGATGCCGTGCGGATCCCAGACGGCCTTGATGGCCCGCATCAGCTCGACGACGTCGTCGCCGTATTCGTCGCGGAGTTTGTCGCGCTTGCCGATCCCGATCCCGTGCTCGCCAGTGCAGGTGCCACCCACGGCCTGCGCGCGCGCGACCATGCGGTCGTACACACGGTCGACACGCGCCCTTTCGGCCGGGTCGGTGGGGTCGAGCAGGAACAGGACGTGGTAGTTGCCGTCGCCGACGTGACCGACGATAGGCGCCAGGAGCCGTTCGCGCTCGAGCTCGGCACGCGTCTCCGCAACGCTGTCGGCCAGTTCCGAGATCGGCACGCAGACGTCCGCCACGATGCACGCGGCGCCGGGCCGCAGGGCGAGCGCCGCGAAATAGGCCGTGTGCCGTGCATGCCACAGCCGCGAGCGATCCTCGGCGCGCTCAGCCCAGGCGAAGCCCTGCCCGCCGTGGTCGCGTGCGACCTGCTCGGCGCGCCCGGCCAGCTCGCGGACGCCGGCAGCGCTGCCATGGAACTCGAGGAACAGCGTCGGCTGCTCCGGCAGCGCGAGCCTCGCATGGCGGTTGCAGGCGCGCACCTGCACCTCGTCGAGGAACTCCATGCGCGCGAGCCCCGCGTCGGCCATCGCCAGTTCCTGCACGGCGCCGACGGCGCCGCGTAGCCTCGCGAAGCTGCAGACCGCGGCGGCCAGCTGCTCCGGCTGCGGGTGCAGCCGCAGCGTGATCTCGCTGACGATGCCGAGTGTGCCCTCCGAGCCGATCAGCAGCCGCACGAGGTCGTAACCCGCAGAGGACTTGCGTGCCCGCGTGCCGAGGCGCACGACCCGGCCATCGGCGAGCACGACCTGCAGCGCGAGCACGTTGTGCCACATCGAGCCGTAGCGCAGCGTAGTCGTGCCGGAGGCGCGCGTCGCCACCATGCCGCCGAGCGTCGCATTCGCCCCTGGATCGACGGGAAAGAACAACCCCGTGTCGCGCAGGTAGGCGTTGAGCTGCTCGCGCGTCACCCCGGGTTCGACCGTGCAGTCGGCATCGTCGGGACGCACCGCGACGATACGGTTCATGCGGGTCAGGTCGATGCAGACCCCCCCGTGCGGCGCGCTCACATGGCCCTCGAGCGAAGTGCCGGCGCCGTGCGGCACGATCGGCATGCGCGCTTCTGCGCAGAGCTTCACGATCTCGACGATCTCCGCCGTACTCTCCGGCCAGACCACGACATCGGGCGGCCGGCCGGCGTCGAGTGCCTCGCCGCGCCCGTGCTGGCGACGCACGGACTCGACGACGCTGCAGCGCGGCCCGAAACGTGCGGCGACGGTGGAGATCAGAGTGTCGAGCGCGGGCCTCATGGTACTCAGAAACGGAAGGTGTAACTGAACTTCAGCGTCGTCTCGGCAAGGAAGGGCTCGAAGCCACCGAAGGCGTCCTCGCGCCAGTCGTAGTTGACGACGAAATACGCCGACTGACCCTGCTTCGGCAACCAGCGCAACCGGCTGTTGACGCCGAGCCGCCCCGAGACATTGTCGTACTGCACGACGTTGAGCCAGGCCCAGCGGACGTTGAACGCGACGTTGCCAGTCATCGAATAGATCCTCGCGGTGAAGGAGCGGCCGGGTAGTTCCAGCTCGTTGGTCTGGTGCTGCGCCGCAAGGAACAGGTGCTCGTTCGGCCGCCACTGCAGCCCGAGCCTCCGATCCGTGCGCCGGCCGTCGTAGAAGTCGCCCGACTCGAGATCGAACGTCAGGGCCAGTCGGCGAAAGCCCGCCGTGCTGCCGTACAGGCGCACCCGATCCCAGTCGTAGCGACCGGGCTGCACCACGAGGCTCCCTGGCAGGAAGAACGGTCGCGGCAGCACCTCGGTGTAGCGCACAAGATCGAGCGCGATCTGGTCGCCGGGCTGCGTATCGAGCGTGAACGGCGTCAACACCAGCGCGCGCGACTCGAGCGAGCCGGCCTCGTTGTCGACGCGGGTCAGCGTCGCGCCGCCAAGCCAGCTGCGGAACCAGCCGCCGCCGTTCGCGAAGCGGTGCCGGTATCTGGTCACCGCGTCGAGCTGCCGGATTCCGGTCCGGTTGACGAAGCCGAGCGCGGGACGGAACTGCGGCTCGATCCGCGTGTAGCCGACGGATGCCTCGACGCGATCGTTCGGATACGCGAGCTGCGCCCCCCAGGCGCCCTCCTCGCCGTCGATGCCTTCGGTGTCCGACTGCTGCATCCAGAGCCGCGCCTCGACGAGCTGGCCATCGAGCAGGGTCTGGTCGCGCAGGTTCAGGTCGACGCCGACCAGACTGCTGTGG
The DNA here is from genome assembly GCA_037444685.1 of Gammaproteobacteria bacterium. GTDB lineage: Bacteria > Pseudomonadota > Gammaproteobacteria > Steroidobacterales > Steroidobacteraceae > UBA964. The sequence goes on along the minus strand of JBBILX010000003.1, from coordinate 207,349 downwards.
CGATCGGCGACCGGATCGCCCGCGGTCGCGATGATGCCGAGCGTCGACTGTTCGAACAGGCTGACGAAGGCGCGGCCGACGAACAGGTCCCGTGCAGGCACGGGACCGTTTGCCTCCTGCCGAACGGCGAGCGCGCCGACCGAGTAGCGCCCGATGCTGCCGGTGAGCTTCAGCCCGGCCTCGAGATCGATCGGTTGACCGTTCGCCGACAGGCCGATTGTGCGCGAGAAGAACGGCCGCCCGTTCTGCGCCAGCCCGCCGAACTCGAACAACTCCGCGCCCTCGAGGAAGAAGTCACGCTTCTCGGGGAAGAACAGCGAGAAACGCGTCAGATTGACCTGGCGGTCGTCGACCTCAGTGGCAGAGAAGTCCGTGTTGATCGTCAGCGCCGCCGTCAGCGCCGGCGTGATCCGGTAGAAGGCGTCCAGCGAGGGCTTGGGGACGAAGCTCGTCTGGCCGATGGCGATCTGGTCGCGCTGCGTGAATGCGACCGAGGGGACGACATCGAGACCGCTGCCCTCGCGCAGGCCGCGCATGCCCCGGACTTCGCCCGCGACGTCGAGCGTGATGCGCCGGTCGCGCTGCGACCAGGCGAGTTCCTCGCGCTTGCGCCGGATCGACCGCAACAGGTTGAGGCCCCAGACGTCGTTGCGCGGATCGAACGACAGCGTCTTGAAGGGAATCGCGATCTCGGCCGTCCAGCCGCTCTCGGTGACCACCGCTGCCGCGTCCCAGATGCCGTCCCAGTCCATGTTGTACGTCAGTCCGCCGAGCAGCAAGCCGTCACGCTGCACGCCGTTGGGGTTGACGTAGAAGATGTAGCCGGTCCGTTTCGAGTTGTAAGGATCGACGAACAGCTGCACGTAGTCGTCGTTGAAGACCGCCTGTCCCTGCACGAGCTGCGAGCGCTTGATGAGCGCCGGGTTCGAGTCGCGGAAGTCTGCCGCCACGTACAGGTTCTCGTTGTCGATCGCGAGCAGGAAGGTCGTCGGTTCGGTCGGTGGCGCTCCGTTGCCTGGCGAGAACTGCTCGACGTCCTCGATACGCCTCGCCGTGCGCCATTGCGGATCGTCGAGCCGTCCGTCGATCCGCGGTGCCGTGTCGAAGCGGACGATGTCGACCGACTTCACGCGATACCCGGGCGGCGGAGCCGCCGGCTCTTCGGGGATCTCGACCTGGGAGCGCCCCACCGGCACGAGCGCTGCCTCGGCCGCGCACAGCAGCACGGCGATCGCGGTCCTGCGCTGCACTGCTGTGAGCCACCGTGCCATCCTGCGGCGAGTATGGAGGGGCAGGCGTCATCGCGCATCCTCGCCAGGACCGGGCGTCCAGTTCTTCGGACTGTGCGTATGGGAGCCGCCGCCTCCCGGTGCTGGAATCGGCCGAGGGTACATTCGGAGCATCGTCAAAATGATCTACGAGGTCGCGGGTGACATCCTGCTCACGCGGGCACAGGCCATCGCGCACGGCGTGAGCCCCAATGACCACTTCGCCCCGGGACTCGCGCTGCCGCTGCGCGAGCGCTGGCCGGCGCTCTACAAGGACTTCCGTCACTTCGAAAAAACCCGCACGCCGCACCCGGGAACGCTCTGGGCGTGGATGGGAGCGGACGGCAGGCGCGTGATCAGCCTCTTCACCCAGGCGCCCGGCGCAGGCCATGGCGAGCGCGGTGGACGGGCGACCGTCTCTCACATCAGCCATGCGCTCAAGGAGTTGCGCAGGTTCGTGGAGGCCGAAGGCATCCGGAGTCTGGCGCTGCCGCGAATCGCGACCGGTGTCGGCGGTCTCGACTGGAAGGATGTGCAGCCGCTGGTCCAGCAGCACCTCGGCAGCCTCGCGAGACCGGTCATCGTCTATACGACTTACGCGGCCGGCCGGGTCCCCGACGAGCCGCCGCTGGCCGCCTGAGCGCCAGTGCCGCCGCGACGCTAAGCTCGCACGATGGGCGCGCGGCGATTGCTGTTGGTCTGGGGCGGGCACGCCGGCGGTCGCACCGAGCGGCTGCGGGCGGCCGTGGTCGAGGGCATCGAGTCTGCCGGAGAATCGCTCGAACTTCGGCTCAAGCCGGCACTCGAGGCCGATGCCGCCGACCTGCTCTGGTGCGACGCGCTGATCATGGGCACACCCGAGCACTTCGGTTACATGTCCGGCGCCCTCAAGGATTTCTTCGACCGGACGTTCTATCCCGCCGAGGGCCGCACGGAGGGGCTGCCGGTCGCGCTGTTCGTCAGCGCCGGCAACGACGGACAGGGAGCCGTGCTCGCCGTCGAGCGCATCGCGAAAGGTTACCGCTGGAAACTCGTCGTGCCGCCGCTCGTCGTGGTCGGCGAACCCGGCGAGACGGATCTAGAGAGGGCGCGCGAGCTCGGCGCGACGCTCGCGGCGGGCCTCGTGGCCGGCGTTTTCTAGCCCTTCACTCGCAGCCGTCCGCGCCTCAGCGCCGGACCCGGCGCCGCGCGGCGGCGAACTCCGGCGCGAGCTGCAGCGCGCGCTCGTAACTGCGACGCGCGCCGGCCAGATCGCCTGCCTGCTCTGCACAGCGGCCGACCCAGTAGTGCGCCTCGGCAGGACCCCAGGCGATGCCCGCCGGCCCGTTCTGGCCCGCTCCTGCGTCGAAGGCGGCCGCCGCCTCCTTGAACCGCGCGCAGCCGAGCGCGGGGTCGCCACCGGCGAACTTCGGGCGGAAATACAGCCCGAACCCCTCGACGAGCGTGATCCGCGGGCTCTTGCCATCGAGCAGCAGCGCCGCCTCGATGCTCTTGCCGCTGCGCGATCCGTTGCGAATCGCCGCAAAGCCGCCGAGGTGGGCGAGGTATCCGTGGCAGGTCGACTGCAGCGCAAATGCCTCGGCGAAGCGCCGATCGACTTTGACGGCCGCATCGAGCGCCGCGACGCAACTCGCTCCGCTCTTCTCGGCGAGCGATTCGTTCTGCGCGGCAACGGCGAGCTGCAGCGCGCGGAATTGCACGAACGCGCGAGCGTAGAGTTCGTTCGGATTCGTGGATCGATCCCACGGCGCGGTTGCCGCCGAGAGCCGTGCGATTTCGGCGGCGTTACCGGACAGATAGGCCGCGAGCGCCCGCGATCCGATCGTCGCCGGATCGTCGGCGCCGCGCGCCGGCGCGGCCGCAAGCGCCGCAAGCAGTCCGAGGACGAGCAGGCGCGAGGCACCGGTCATGCGAGGTAATCCCTGGTGAGCTCCTCGGAGCGGGCCCACAACCGCGCGGCGAGCTCACGATCGTCCATGTGCTTGCCGGCCATCGGCACCACCGGATTGCAGTCTTCGAAATAGTAACCGCTCGTCTGCGCCAGCGCGGGCGCGGTCGCCACGTAGCAGGTCGTCGCGGCCCCTTCCTCGACCGACTTCATGAACGTCCAGCCGATCAGCGACGCGGCGACGCGCTTCCAGGTCTCGAAGTGGCGGCCGAGGTTGGTGTTGATGACGCCAGGATGGACGGCATTGGCCGTGGTCGTCGTGCCCGCGAGCCGCTGCGAGAGCTCGAGCGTCATCAGCGCGTTGGCGAGCTTCGACTGTCCGTACATCTTGTTCGGCTGGTAGTCGCGCTCGCCCGAGAGGTTGTCGAACTCGATGCCGGCCGCCGGGGCCCAGCGGTAACCGAGGCTCGAGACCGCCACGATGCGGCCCTGCGGCGCCGCGCGAACCCGGTCGAGCAGCCGGTGCACGAGGATGAAATGGCCGAGGTGATTGACGACGAACTGTTTCTCGAGCCCATAGACCTGCTCGAGCTTCGGCAACGCCATGATGCCCGCGTTGCAGATCAGCATGTCGATCGGCATGCCGAGCGCGCGCACCTGATCGGCCGCGGCTGCGACGCTGTCCCAGCGTTCGAGCTCGAGCGCGATCGGCGTCGTGGTCCCGGAGACCTTCGCGCAGGCTTCCCGCGCCTTGTCGAGCGTGCGACCGGTGGCGATCACGTGCGCGCCGCGCAGCGCGAGCACGCGCATCGTCTCGAGGCCGAGGCCGGAGGTGGCGCCCGTCACGAGCGCGGTCCGGCCCGTCAAGTCGATATCTGCGGTGACCTCCTCAGCGGTCGACTCGGGCCCGAAGCGGCTCAGCGGCACGCCGGGTGGCCTCTGAACCAGCTCGTCCTCGCCGCGCGCGCACGACGCGACGAACGGCGCGACCGCCACGGCCGGCGCCGCCAGCAGGAACCGGCGTCGGTCGACGGGCGCGGCGTTCATGCCGGTTTGACGAAACGGAGCGTCATGCGATCCGACTCGCCGATCGCGTCGTACTTCGCGCGATCGAACTTCGGATCGGGCGGTCCCTTCGAGCCTGGCGGCACGCTCTGACGGGTCGGCGGCAGCGTCCAGACGCCGAACGGGTGATCCTTGGTGTCCTTCGGATTGGCGTTGATCTCGGAGCGGCCGTCGAGTCTGAGTCCGGCTTTTTCGGCGAGCTGGATCACATGCTGCTCGGTCACGTAACCGTTGGTCGCCTTCGGGTCCTGCAGCCCCGGATTGGCGCGATGCTGCTCGATCGCCAGCACGCCGCCCGGCTTGAGCGCGCGCGCGAGCTGCCCCATGTAATGTTCGGGCTGCCCCTCGGTACGCATCCAGCCGTGGATCGAGCGCGAGACCAGAATGAAGTCGAACTGGTTCGGCGCGAGTGGCGTCGCCTTCGGACCCCAGTTCACGAGCTGGACCTGGCCGTAGATTGCGGGGTTGTAGAAGCGCAGCTCGAACTGCTGACGGCCGAGCCGTGCGGCCGCGCTGAGGCCGGGATCGAGGATGTCGGCGGCCGTCGCCGTGTAGCGGCCGCCCGTGCGCGCGGCATACGGCGCGAGGATCTGCGTCCACCAGCCCTCACCCGGCTGCACCTCGAGAATGCTCATCCCGGGCTTGAGGCCCCAGAACTCGAGCGCGGCCTGCGGACGCCGGAACTGATCTCGCGCCTTCTGCTCGGCGCTACGCCACTCGCCGCCGATGACCGCCGCGAGAACGGCATCGCCGCTCGCCGCCGCCGGTGCCTCCTGCGCGCGAGTGCCCACCATGGCCGCCACCGAGCCGATCACCGCCGCGACCACAGCGGTGCGGCACGCGGCGCGCTGTCTCGTGTCGATCGATCCGTGCATCGTGAACCCTCCTCGTGCCCGAGAATGCACGCGGAAGCCTAGCAAAGTGGGGCACGACCACGCGAACCGTCCGCGTCTCGGGCGCGGCGGCCTGCGACGCATGCGCCGGGCGCCGGCAGGTCCTACCGTGCGCCGACCATCGAATGGGGGATCGATCGATCATGAGCACGACGAAGCTCGACATCAAGACCATCACTGAGTTCCTCGCCGAACAGCCGAACGTGGACGTCAGCCGCGCGTGGGAGCGCTGCTGGGGCATCCATTCGGGCATCGTCGAGCGCGTCAAGGCGCGCTTCCCGCTGACGCGGCACCCGTCGACCGCAGGCGAGGAGTACTTCACGTCCCCGGACGGTTCGATGGAGGGCTCCTTCAACGCCTGGACCGGGCCCCGGGTCGACTGGCTCGTGCACTCCTGGCTCGGCAACCGTAAGGCGAGCCTGCTCGACATGAACGCCACCGTGTTTCTCTCGCAGCAGAACCGCGTGCCGCACCTGATCGTGATCTTCGGCACCGTGCCGAAGCTGTTCTTCTACGCCGACTACACGCCGCGCGTGGATCTGCGCACGAACCTCGAGTACGTGAACCGCTACTACGAGCCGGCCAATGCTGAGGCGATCCGGCTGCGTGGCCACCCCAACTTCACCTGGAACTGGAGCCACGGCACCTACCTGCGCGCGCTGATGTCGCCCGTCTGCACGAGCATCATGGGGGAACTCAACGACGCGAACATCGACGTCTGCGAGCGTTATCTCGAGGGCTTCGTGAACCGCTGGTTCGAGTGGCTCGACGAGGCCGAGCGGGAACCGCTGCCCGACGCCGAGCGTCTGGCCCAGCAGCACTACGACTACTACGTGCGGGAGATCGGCTATCGGACCGATCCGATGAACGTGCTCGCACAGCGAGCGTTCGGCGAGGCCGAGTTCAACCGACGCCTCGAGCTGCGGATCGGCATGCAGCAGATCGCTGAAACGCGCGGCCGCCCGCCGCGCGGCTGAGAACGATCGCTTGCCGGATGTCGCGCCACTGCCGGTCCGGATCGCGACGGCAGCCGATGCGCCGGCGCTCGTCGCGCTCGTGAACTCCGCCTATCGCGGCGACACCAGCCGCGCCGGCTGGACGACCGAGGCCGACCTGCTCGGCGGCCAGCGGGTCGACCTCGACGGTGTGCAGGCCGCGATCGCGCGCGGCGCGACCGATGGCGGTACGGTCATGCTCGTCCACGAGGACGAGGCCGGCGTCGCGGCCTGTGTCGAACTCGCGCCCGAGGGCACGCGCTGTTACCTCGGCATGCTGACCGTCCGCCCGATGGCGCAGGCGCGCGGCCTCGGCAAGCGGCTGCTCGCGGCCGCCGAGCGCTTCGCGCGCCAGCAGTTCGGGACGCGCGAGATGTACATGACGGTGATCAGGCAGCGCAGCGAACTGATCGCCTGGTACGAACGGCGCGGCTATCGGCGCACGGGTCAACGCCGTCCGTTTCCGTACGGCGATCCGCGGTTCGGGCTGCCAAAGCGCCCCGACCTCGAGTTCGAGGTGCTGAGCCGCACGTGGGACCCGGGCGGCTGAGCGGCGCGCCGTGCGGCTGCACGGCCATCCGGATGCGGCACAATCGCGAGTCTGTCGCACCGCTGTCGCAATCGGGTGTTGCAATGGCCGCATGCTCCGTTCGGTCTGCCGATCCCGCACCGCCACGGGTCTCGCGTCCCTTGCTCTCGCGGCGTCGATCGCCCTCGCGGTCGACGGCCCGGCGGCGCCCATGAGCGACGCTCCGACCGGCATCGGGCCGCTCGTCATTGCGCACCGCGGTGCCTCCGGCTACCTGCCCGAGCACACGCTCGAGGCCTACCTGCTCGGCATCGAGCAGGGTGCGGACTACATCGAGCCCGATCTCGTCGCGACGCGCGATGGCAGGCTCGTCGCCCGCCACGAGCCGAACATCACGTCGACCACCGACGTCGCGAGTCGGCCCGAGTTCGCGGCGCGTCGCCGTCGCTACGTCATCGACGGCCGCGAAGAGGAGGGCTGGTTCACGATCGACTTCACGCTCGCGGAACTGCGCACGCTGCGCGCGGTGCAGCCGCGACCCGAGCGGCCCCAGCAGTACAACGGCCGCTTCGCGATCCCGACCTTCGAGGAGGTCATCGAACTCGCGCAGCGTGAGTCGGCACGGCGCGGTCGCCGCATCGGCGTCTACCCGGAGACCAAGCATCCGACCTGGCACTGCGAGCTTGGACTGCCGCTCGAGGAACCGATGCTCGACGCGCTGCGCGCCGCGGGCTGGACGCAGCGCAGCGACCCCGTATTCCTGCAGTCCTTCGAGTCGGGTAACCTGCGCTGGCTGCGCTCGCGGACCGATCTGCGTCTCGTCCAGCTCGTCGACGCGGCCGGCACGGGACCAGACGGTCGGCCGCTGCGCGCGCCGCCGTGGACCTCCGCCGGCACCTGCCGTCTGTACCCGCAGGGAGAGCTGCCGCGGAGTTTCGACGCCCCGGAGCACTTCGCCGAGGTGGCGGCCTACGCCGATGTGATCGCGCCGTGGAAGCGATACCTGATCGGCGTCGACGCCGCGAATCGCCTCACGCCCGCAACGCGCTTCGTCGAACTCGCGCGCGGCGCCGGGCTGGCGGTTCATACCTGGACGTTCCGCAACGAGCCGGCGACGCTGGCGGCCGATTACGGCGGTGATCCACGGCGCGAGTACGCGCAGTTCTATGCGCTCGGCATCGACGGGCTGTTCAGCGACTTCCCGGACACGGCGGTCGCCGCGCGCGCCGCGTTTCGCGCCGGGACCGGCCGCTGAGCACGGCCGTCATCGACACGCCCCGCGCCCTCAGCCGGGTGCGACGCGCGGATAGAGCACCCGAAACCGGTGGAAGATCACGGGCATCGTCATGCTCGGTTCGCGCCCCTGCTGACGCAGCAGTTCGCCCCAATACTCCCAGTGGATGCGCCGCCACGTCGCCACGTCGCGCGCATTCGGACCCTCGACCTGCACGTGTTCGGGGCCGATGCCCTCGAATGGCACGTGCTGCACCTCGGTGACCCGGTACAGCAGCGCTGGCGGGCCCTCGAACCAGGTCACGACGTAATCGTCGCCAACGTGTGGCGCCGCCGCGGGATCGGCCTCGAACTCACTGGCCAGCGCGAACGTGCCGGTCTTCTGGCCCGTCAGGATCAGCGGCACGATGACGTTGGCCATCGCGGCGGAACTGCCAAAGGTGCGCACCTTGACGTGACCGATGCTCGCGTCGGGATTGACCGAGCGAGCGGCCGCGACGAACTCGTCGATCGCGACCGACATCAGCGCCGCCCCGGACGGCGACGCACGCGACGCGCCCGCGCGGCAGCGCGCCGCTCGTCGGTCTTGCGCTTCGCGGCCCGCTTGGCCGACACGCGACTCTGCGCGATGCGACGCGACTTGCCAGTCCCCCCCGTCGCACCGCGACCCGTGCCGGCCGCGGGTCGCGCCTTGCGGCCGCCCGTCGGGTTGGCTCGCGCCTGTGTCCCAGCGCGGGTCTTGGCCTCGCGCCCAGGCGTCGTTCTGGGCTTGCCCTTCGCGGCCGTCGCGACCTTCCTCCGGGAGGTCCTCGGCTTCGCCTTGCGCCGGCTCTTGACGGCACCGCGCCCCGCGGCGGGGCTCGGCGACCCCTCGATACCGCGCAGCTGGTCGATGATCGCCGGATTCTCGAGCGTCGAGATGTCCTGCGTGATCGGCTCGCCGCGCGCGATCGCCCGCAACAGTCGGCGCATGATCTTGCCCGAGCGCGTCTTGGGCAGATTGTCGACGAAGCGGATCTCATCGGGTTTGGCGATTGCGCCGAGCTGCTCGGTCACGGTCGCGCGCAGTTCGGCCACCAGCGCGCTGGTGTCGCCCGTCGGCCGGGCGCCCTTGCAGACCACGTAGGCGAACACCGATTCGCCCTTGATCTCGTGCTGACGGCCGACGACCGCGGCTTCGGCGACGCGCGGGTGCGCGACCAGCGCCGACTCGATCTCCATCGTGCCAAGCCGGTGGCCGGCGACGTTGAGCACGTCGTCGATGCGGCCCATGATCCAGAAATAGCCGTCGGCGTCGCGATGCGCGCTGTCGCCGGCGACGTAGAAGCGGTGGTGAAACTTCTCCCAGTACGTGCGCAGATAGCGCTCGTTGTCGCCCCAGATCGTGCGCAGCATCGAGGGCCAGGGCTTGCGGATCACGAGGTAGCCACCCGCGTCGGGCGTGGTCACGGTCTGGCCCTCGTCGTCGACGATGTCGGCGACGATGCCGGGCAGCGGCAGTGTGCAGGAGCCCGGCTTCGTCGCGGTGACGCCCGGCAGCGGCGTGATCATGATCGCGCCGGTCTCGGTCTGCCACCAGGTGTCGACGATCGGGCAGCGGCCACGGCCGATGACTCGGTGATACCAGATCCAGGCCTCCGGATTGATCGGTTCGCCGACCGAGCCGAGCAGGCGGATCTTCGACAGGTCGTAGCGTGCCGGGATCTCGTCGCCGAGTTTCATCAGGGCACGGATCGCCGTCGGCGCGGTGTAGAAGATCGTCACGCCGTGCTGTTCGCAGATCCGCCAGAACCGGCCGCCGTCGGGACAGGTCGGCGCGCCCTCGTACATGACGATGGTCGCGCCGGCCGCGAGCGGTCCATAGGCCACGTAGCTGTGCCCCGTGACCCAGCCGACGTCGGCGGTACACCAGAACACGTCGTCGTCGCGCAGGTCGAAGACCCACTGGCTCGTGAGCTTGGCACCGAGCAGATACCCGGCGCTCGAGTGCTGGATGCCCTTGGGCTTGCCTGTCGACCCGGAGGTGTAGAGCAGGAACAGCGGATGCTCGGCGTTGACGTAGACTGGTTCGCAGCGCGGGTCCAGGCCGTCGACGACGTCATGCCACCAGCGGTCACGGCCCGCGGTCATCGGCACCTCGTGGCCCGTGCGCCGCAGGACGATCACCCGTTCGATGCTCCGGCAACCCTCGGCGAGGGCCCGATCGGCGGCCGCCTTGAGTTCGATGATCTGTCCGCCGCGACGACCGCCGTCGGCGGTGATCAGTAGCCGCGCACCGGCGTCCTCGATCCGGTCCTTGAGCGAGACGGCTGAGAAGCCGCCGAAAACGACCGAATGGATCGCGCCGATGCGCGCACAGGCCTGCATCGCGATCACGGCCTCGGGGACCATCGGCAGGTAGATGACGACCCGGTCGCCGGCGCGAATGCCCTCGGCCTGCAGCGCATTGGCCAGACGGCAGACCTCGGCGTGCAGCTCACCATACGACAGGCGCCGCTGATCGCCCTGCTCGCCCTCGAAGACGATGGCGGTCTTGTGGCCCGACGAACCGAGATGGACGTCGAGGCAGTTGACCGAGACGTTGAGCTCGCCGTCCGTGAACCAACGGTAGTTCGGCGCGCCCGATTCGTCGAGCGTGACGCTGAACGGCTTGTGCCAGACGATCTCGCGGCGGGCGTGCTCCGCCCAGTAGCCCACGTGATCGGCCTCGGCTCGCGCCCGCAGCGCAGCGACGTCGGCGGGCTTGAGGCGCGCACGGGCCGTGAATTCGGCCGCCGGCGCGAACCGGCGGTTCTCGTGCAGGACGGATTCGATGGCGTGCTCGGACACGGTATCCCCCGGGTAGGTTGCGCGAGGATACCGCAGCCGTTCGACAGGTGGGTGAGACAGGCCGGTGCACCGCACCCGGTGCACCGGTCCTCTCGCTCAGAAGTTTTCGAGCTCCGCCTGCGTCGCCGTGAACGAGCTGCCATCCCAACTGCCGCGCACCTTGATGAGCCGGTTGCCGGCGGCGGCGAAGAACTGCGCCGCAGTGATCGGCTGGTCGGCCTCGTCACGGAACTCGGTGCTGCCCGTCGTGACGACCGTGATGCCGAGGATGATCAGGTTCGGCGCCGTCGCCGGGCTCGCGGCCACGCCCTGCAGTTCGCGACGCGACGCGAGATCGTCCCGCTCGATGCGCGCCGCGACGATGCTGTTGGCGGTCGTGCCTGCATAGCCGAGCACCTCGAGGTAGTCTCCGGTGCGCAGGTCCGCGAACGCGAAGGTCCGCAGGCCCGTGGCCGACTCGTCCTCGAAAGAGGTACCGGCATTGACGGTCACGGTCAGGCCGAAGATGCGCAGAGTGCTCGCGGTGGTGTCTATCGCGTCGAAGGTGCCGAGCAGACGCAGGCTGGTGTCGGGCTTGACCTGAACCTTGCTCGCCACGAGGGTGCCATTGGCGTCGAAGCGGCCCTCGACCTCGACCTTGAGTCCGGTGCGCAGATCGCCGGCGGCGCCATTCTCGTAAATGGCGGATGCGGTCGTCGCGACGCGCTGGCTGCCGATATCGAAATCGCAGGCCGAGACGAACCTCGTGATCACGCCCTCAATTTCGCCGCGCTGGTTGTTCGCGCCCCCCGTGCAGGACTTCACCTCGACGCTGGTCGCGGTCAATACCCCGCCGGCAAACTGCGTTCCCTTGGCCTCAGCGCAGCCGCCGTTCGTGAGCGTGCCGTCACGCGGCGTGACGTTGGCGTAGCTGACCGTGGTCGCACCGATGTTGAAGCGTCGCGCCGTCGTGTCAAGCTGCGACACGATGCCCGTCAACTCGAACGTGCCGCCGGCCGCTTTCGGTTCGATGCGTGAGGCGACGATTTCTCCCGCTGCGCTCGGGAATCCGCTGACCTCGACCACCCGGCCGACGGAGACTCCCGACAGCGAAGCAGGGGAGAAACGGTCGTCGAAGACCGTTGCGCCGACGACGCGAACGGTCTGACCGAGCACGACGAGGGTGCCGGCGGCGAGGTCGATGCGGGACACCGGCCCTTCCACGCTGTCGTCGAAGACGATGGCGCTGGCCGTACCAGTCGTGCCGTTGCTGTCGAAGGTGCCACGCACGTCGACGATTTGACCGACCTTGAGCTGGCTCTCGACCGCACCACTCTGGCCATCGATCGTGATCGCGGCGCTCGTGGTCGCGAAGCGCACGCCGTTGACAATCACGCTGCCGAAGCCCGCGATGGCGCCTCGCGCGAAGCCACCCCCATCGATGCCGCCGATCGACGGCGCCTGCGGTGCGCGGGTGGGTCCATCGCCGCCCCCGCCACCGCAGGCGCTGAGAATGGTGAACATGCCGACACAAACCGTTCTGACGGCGGACTTCATCGCTTTTTCATGGCGGGCTTCCTTTTCTGATATCGGACTGCAAGTGGTAAACGCCCGCCCCGAGGCGCAGCGTGTCACCGCGTGAACGCTCCTCGGCGGTGGCCTCGTGGCGTGTAAGCCATTCGTCGACGCGCTCGAGAAAAGCCTGGCCCTCGTGCTCGAGGAAAGCGCGAAAGGCCGGCAGGTGGCGCTGGGCGACCCGGTCGTTGACTGCGCGCCGTTCGAATCGCAGCGGCTCTCGCGGCGGGCAGGTCAGGTCGTGCACGACTGTCGCGCCGACGTCCTCGAGTACGTTGCCGGCGCGCAGCACCTTTCCCGTATCGACGCGCAGCGGGATGTACACGCGGCCCAGCGCGCGCAGCGCCTGGTCGTCGCCGCGGCTAACGGCGCCGACACTGCTCAGCTCCTTGAGCAGCGCGCTCGACGGGATGTCGCCGGCGTAGCGGCAACAGAGGTCCTCGAACGAAGGCGCGATGCCGCTGGCCGGAATCGTTCGCGGTTGACCCTGACCGTCGAGGTAATCCGGATCCTGGTGCCAGCCTGACAGCACGCGCGTCGCAGCATTGAGGTGGGGCGGTTCCGGAGGGCAGCCACTCGCAAGCAGTCGACGCTGCCGCGCGACCTCACGTCGGCCAAGTCCGGTCAGGATCGCGACCCGCGAAGCATTGGTGGGCCGGCCGCGGATGCCAAAGCGGCTGCTTGCCACCTCGACGAACGAGGTCTTCGACACCTCGGCGAACTCGCGCCACGAGACGCCGCTCTTGAGCAGCAGATACACCAGCGGTCGCAGCAGCCGGCGGCAGGCGGAAAGCGCGGCCTTTTTGACAGCTGATTCCATATTTGGGTCTAATATTCCCAAATATGGCATACTTAGACCAAGCATACAAGGCCGCGGTGTCCGCGCGGCGCCGCGCCGCCTTGGCGGCGTGCGCCCGTGGCGACGAAGCGATCTGCATCAGGGGGTTGTTGGCGCGCTCGGAGCGCTCACGCGTAGTAGTCGGGCGCGTCCTCGCCGAGGCCCTTGAGGCGCCGATGCACCCAGAGGTACTGCTCGGGCACACGCCGTACCTGTGCCTCGATGATCTGGTGGTAGCGCAGCGTATCGGCAATCGGGTCGTCCGAAGGGAAGCCCTCGAGCGGCGCGCCGATCACGACCCGATAGCCCGCCGTGCCCGGCAGGCGTTCGACCAGGTACGGGAGCACGGCGGCCCCGGTCGAGCGCGCGAGCCGCGACGTCGCCGTGTTGGTCGCCACGGGAATGCCGAAGAAAGGCACGAGCTGCGCACCCTTGTGACGATAGGCCTGATCGGGCGCATACCAGACGATGCAGCCCGCGCGCAGCGCGCGCACCACCGAACGGATGTCGTCGTTGGCGATCGCGCCGTCCGACTGCGCACTGCGCCGCATCACCATGAAGTGCGCGATTAGCGCGTTCCGGGTCGGCTTGTAGACTGGATGGATCGGGCGCGTCACGGTCATGATGCGTGCGCCGATCTCGAGCGTCGTGAAATGCGCGGCGAGCAGGATCACGCCCTTGCCGCGCGCCTGCGCCGCGTCGAGGTGCTCGAGTCCCTCGATCTTCGCGAGCGAGCGGACGACCGCTGCATCGCCCCACCACACCAGCGCGGTCTCGCCGACCGTGATCCCGAGGCTGCGGAAGTGATCGCGGAGGATGTGCTCGCGCTGCGCCGCGTCGAGCTCGGGCAGACAGAGCTCGATGTTGCGCCGGACCACCTGCCGATGCGCAGGCAGGACCCACCGCGCCAGCGTTCCGAGCGCGGCGCCGACGCGCAGCAGCGACGGGTAGGATAGGCGCGCGAGCAGGCGCGTCAGGCCGAGCGCGCACCATGCCGGCCAGTACCACGGCAGCAGCAGGCGCGCCGGCACGCGCGCACTCAGAGGTTCGCGATCACGCACGGCGTCAGCCGGCGCGCGCCTGCTGCGCGAGCCGTTCGACCTGACGGCGCAGCATCGGGCCGAAGTTGTGATGGTCGAAGAAGGCACCGAGTGCCGCGACATCCGGCGCCGCGCACTGCAGCGACTCACGGCGGAACTCGAGCGGCATGTCGCGCGAGATCCCGGTGAGCTGCCGGGCGAGGAAAGCGGCCTCGCGATGTTCGAGCAGACGCGCCGGCAACTTCGCCGCGCCTCGCAGCGGCAGCCTCGCCACCGCATCGAGGTTGTAGTAGAGCTCCTCGAGCGAGGCGAACTCCCTCATCAGGACGGCGGCCGTCTTGGGACCAACGCCCGGCACGCCCGGAATGTTGTCGACGCTGTCGCCGGTCAGCGCGAGATAGTCGGCGAAGCGCTCGGGCACCACGCCGAAATGGGTCTCGATGTCGCCGTGCCGCAGCTGCAGGTTGTCGGTGTAGTTCCAGTAGACGTCACCTTCGCGGATCAGTTGCACGAGGTCCTTGTCGCGCGTGACCACGGTCGAGCGGATGCCGTCGCGGCGAAAGCGCTCGTGCAGGGTGCCGATGATGTCGTCGGCTTCGTACCCGGAGCTCGCGAACTCGGCGACACCGAGCAGCCGGCAGAACTCGCGGCAGCGGGCGAACTGGTGCAGCAGGTCGGGCGGAGCAGGGTCGCGGTTCGCCTTGTAGGCTGGATAGAGGCGGTTACGGAACGAGTCCGTGAGACTCGCGTCGAACGCGACCGCGAGGTAGCGCGGCTTCGCCCGCTCGATCAGATCGCCGAGGAAGCGCGCAAAGCCGAACAGCGCGTGCGCGGCCCGCCCGTCCCGATCCTGCATCTGCGGCGGCAGCGAATAGTAGGCGCGAAAGACGTAGACCGAGGCGTCGACGAGATAGATCACCGGCGCATTGTAGCGCCGGCGCTCAGGACATCATGCCGCGCACGCGCTCGTGCAGCGGACTGCTGCGCGGGAAATGCGCGAGCAGGTACTCCATCTGGTCGAAGAGGACGCGCCGGCCCTTCAGGAAGATGTATTCGGCGTAGGTCGGCGTGAATGGCACGGCCAGGAGCTGCATGCCGGCCTGCTCGGGCGAGCGCGAAGCCTTGTAGTTGTTGCAGCGGCGGCACGCGCTGACGACGTTGGTCCAGACGTCCTTGCCGCCCTTGCTGAACGGACGCACGTGATCGCGCGAGAGCTCGCGCGCGCCGAAGCGTTGGCCGCAATAGAGGCACAGGTAGGCGTCCCGCCGGAACAGTGTCCGGTTGTTGAGCGGCGGCACGTAGTCGTGGCGGCTGTTGCCGGGATTGCCGGTGTGGCCGACGGTCGCGACGATCGAGTTGACCTCGAGCACCGTGCGCAGGCCAGTGCGCGCGCTCGTGCCGCCGTACAGCCGGTAGAGCGGGCTGCCACAGGTGTAGGCGATCTGGTCCTGATGATAGAGCCGGGCCGCTTCCTTGTAGTCGATCCACTCGAGCGGCATGCCGGAGATGTCGGTGCGCAGCACGTGATGGTGAATGCCGGACGCAAGCGGACGCGGGACGATGCGGAAGTCATCGTCTGCCGCGAAGCCAAGCCCGGGGGCACCCATCCGCTTCATGTGTACTGCTAAGATAAGGCAGCTTTGCTCGGAAATTCAACGCACTGCACGTCACGCAAGGAACGCGTCCCCCGACCCTGCTCCCGCCTAGGAGGGCGGCTGACATGATCCCCGCGCTGCGACCGCTCGTCGAGAACCGGCGCTTCCAGCAGTTCGTGCTGACGCTGATCGTCGTCAACGCAATCACGCTCGGCCTCGAGACCTGGCCGGCCGCCATGCAGTCGGCTGGCGGCGTCATCATCGCGTTCGATCGCATCGCGCTCGCGATCTTCACGCTCGAGGTGGCACTGCGGATCGCCGCCCACGGACTGCGTTTCTTCCGCGACCCGTGGAGCGTGTTCGACTTCCTCGTCGTCGGCATCGCACTGATCCCGGCCGGCGAGGGATTCGCGGTGCTGCGCGCGCTGCGCGTGCTGCGGGCGCTGCGCCTGATCTCGGCCGTGCCGAGCATGCGCTCGGTCGTGCAGGGACTGATCTCGGCAATCCCCGGAATCAGTTCGGTCATGGCGCTGATGGCGCTGATCTTCTACGTCGCGGCCGTCATGGCGACGAAGCTCTTCTCGGCCGCCTTCCCCGACTGGTTCGGCTCGGTAGGGGCCAGCCTCTACACGCTGTTCCAGATCATGACCCTCGAGAGCTGGTCGATGGGCATCGTGCGGCCCGTGATGCAGCAGTTCCCGTACGCATGGCTGTTCTTCGTGCCCTTCATCCTGGTCGCGACCTTCATGATCCTGAACCTGTTCATCGGCGTCGTCGTCGGCGCGATGCAGTCCGCGGCCAATGCGGAGCGCGCCGCGGACGAGCGCGCCGCCCACGACGAGCGCGGCGAGATCCTCGCCGAGATCCGCGCGCTGCGGCAGGAGGTCGCGGCGCTGCGCGGCACGGACAGGCGGATGGAAGAATCCGGGCGCTGATGCGCAGTCCGTCGGCCGATCCGACGACCCGCGGCGCCCGCGCTTGAGTCCGCCGTGATCTACGCCAAGCTGCTCGGCGTCGCGCTGCTCTGGGCCGGCACTTTCGCCGCCGGCAAGTATGCCGCGCCACAGCTGCCGCACTTCACGCTCGCGGCGCTGCGCTTCTGGTGCGCGTTCGCAATCCTCGCCCCTGTGCTCTGACTCGCCGAGCGGCGCTGGCCGCGGCCGTCACCGCGCATGCTGGCGCTGACGGCCGTCGTCGCGGCGTTCGGCCTGTTCGCCTACAACCTGTTCTTCTTCGGTGCGCTCGAGCTGATTCCGGCGGGTCGCACCGCGCTCGTCGTCGCGCTGAATCCGATCCTGACCGCCGTGGCGATGTCGCGCGTATTCCGCGAGCGGATCGCGCCGCTTCGCTGGCTCGGCATCGCGATCGCGCTCGCCGGCGTCAGCCTGACGAACTCCGCCTGGGCCGGGCGGCGCTGACGCACCCCGCCTCCCGGACGACCGCGGCGCCTGCGCCGCCTAAGGCCGCTGCATCATCCGCTGCTGGCGTCGTTCGCGCATCTCGCGGAGCTGCTGCAGACGTCGCGCACGCTCGTCGGGCGGCAGTCGCTGCCAGCGGTGTCGCAGTTCGCGGCGGCGCTCCGGCGGCAGGCTCTGGAAGCGTTCGAAGGCTCGCCGCACGCGCGCCTTCTCTTCGGGCGAGAGCTGCTGGAACTGTCGCCAGCGCTCGCGCACCGCAGCCCGCTGCTCGGGCGTCAGGTCTCGCCAGCGGTTGAAGCTCGCGCGGGCCCGCGCGCGCTGCTCGGGTGTCATCGACAGCCAGCGCTCGCTGCCGCGTGCGAGCGCATTCTGCCGCGCCGCCGGCAGCGCGTCCCAGTTCGACTCGAAGCGGGCAAGCAGCCGCTGCTGTTCCGTGCTCAGCGAGCTCCACGGCACCGGATTCGCCGCGACCGGCGCAGCCGCGTCTGCCTGCGGGCCCGGTGCGTCCTCGGCCCAGGCCGCCCGCACGGCGGCCGTGCAGAACACGCCCGCCGCCACCACGGTGAAGGCCAGCGTGCGCAGCGCATCACGTCGTTCGATGTTCATCTCTTCGCTCCTGCCACCTTGCGGATGTCCGCACTCGACAGGAAATCGAGCCAGTCTCCGCCCTCCTCGAGTTCGCCATCGGCACCGCCGAGGAACTCGAGCAGATCCTCATCGGCTGCGAGCTCCGCAGCAACGTCCTTCGCCGGAGCCTTCGCGGCACTAGCCGGTTCGGCGGCGCCTGCATCCGCGCTGGCGCCGAGCGCGAGCGCAAGTCCTGCTACGCCGACGAGCCCGGCGCGCTTGCGCCGGCTCATGTGCCCACCGCCTCCGCTTCGGCCGCGGCCCACTCGTAGAAGTCGAAGTCGACCGACTCGCCGCCGTCGACGAGGGCGCCGCCGTCGGCGAGCAATTCGAGGTCCTCGAAGGCTGTCGCCACTTCGCCACGAGCTACCACCGCGTCCGGCTCGAGTCCGCGCGGTGCATTCCAGATCGTCACTGCCAACAGCACCGCGGCGGCGACTGCGCCTGCCGGCAGCAGCGCGCCCGCGCCCAACCAGCGCCGCCACGGTGAGGCGCGGCGCGCCGCATATTCCGCAAGCGCCCGCTGGCGTGCCTGATTGAGCCGTGAGCGCGTCCGCGCATCGAGCCGCTCGACGCTCTCCTCGAGCGTGGCGCGACTGCGGCGCTCGAACTCGCTGCCGTCGCTGTCGTGTTCGTTCATGACCAGAATTCTCCGAGCTCGGCGCGCAGTGTCTGCAACGCGCGGAAATAGTGCGTCTTCACGCTGCCCTCCGAGCAGCCCATCGCCACCGCGGTCGCGGCGACGTCCAGACCCTCGAAGTTGCGCAGCAGGAAGGCCTGGCGCTGGCGCGCAGGCAGTGCGGCGATGCGCGCCTCGAGCGCGCCGATCGCCTCTTCCATCTGCAGCTTGTCGACGACGGCGGGCTCGTGGTCCGCGGCGCTGGCAACGGGATCGTCGACCTCATCGTCGTCGAAGGCGCGCGCCGGCAGCCAGGCCATCACTCGGCCGCTGACGGTGCGACGCCGCTGCATGTCGCGAACGCGATTCTCGAGGATACGGTAGAAGAGCGGTTTCCACTCCTCGCTGGGTCTGGCGGCGTAGCGCCGCACCAGCGAGAGCATCGCATCCTGTACCGCATCGAGCGCATCGTCTTCGTTGCGCAGCGCGAGCTGCGCGATCTTGAAGGCCTTGCGCTCGACGCCGGCGAGGAAAGCCTCGAGAGCGCGAGATTCCGAGTTCGTGGCGGCCACATCCCGTGGGCCGCGGCAGGCGGCCGGCGTGCTATAAATCGGGCCGAGCGTAGCAGCTATCGGGCTCATGGCGAGCAGAACGCGGCCGCCTCGCTGCGGTTGACCCCGACCGACCCAAGACCGCCATCAGCCCGAATCAAGCACTTACAAACACTGTTGCAGGCCGTGCTTCACGTGTTTGTCATAAATGAAACCATCGCGCGTCCGCTAAACATGCAAGTCACTGAAAATCATGCATTTTCGGTGCGATGGTCACGAACCGAGCAGCCCCGCACGAAACTCCGCAAAAACCGTGATTTGCGCCGCGACGGGCGCCGTTCCTCACAGACTTACCCACAGATTCTGTGGACAAGCGCGCATTCAACGTGGAGTGCCGGCTGCCGACGATGATCCTCCGCGTGGCGCTCGATACACCGCTGCGGTCGCTGTTCGACTACCGGGCGCCGCCGCCGGACCTGGGCCTCGCCGAGCCCGGGATGCGCGTGCGCGTGCCTTTCGGTCGCCGCCGCGCGGTCGGCGTGGTCGTCGAAGTCACCGATCAGAGCAGCCTGCCCGCCGAGCGACTGCGCAGTGTCGACGCCTTGCTCGACCCGTCGCCCGTGCTCGACGCGACGCTGCTCGGCCTGCTGCGCTGGTGCGCGGACTATTACCATCACCCGATCGGGGAGGTGCTGGCCGCCGCGCTGCCGCGTCTCGCACGTGCCGGGGCACCCCCGTATGAGCGGATCGAACACTGGCACTTGACGCAGGAAGGTGAGGCCGCGCTTCGAGCCGGCGAGCCGCGGCGCGCGCCGAAGCAGCGCGCCTTGCTCGAACGGCTCTCGAACGCTGCCGGCGACGGCGTCGACGCGTCGACGCTCGGCGCAGCGCTCGGCAACTGGCGCGACAGCGCAAAGGCACTCGCGGCGCGCGGCTGGATCGCCTCGGTCGAGTCGTTCGCGGAGCCGGTCGCTGATCGCGGGCATGCGACGCGCGAAGGCTGCGATGCGCCGCCCCCGCTGACCGACGAGCAGGCCGCGGCGGTCGCCGCCGTCGGCGAGCGTCCCGACGGGTTCCACGCCGTGCTGCTGCACGGGATCACGGGCAGCGGCAAGACCGAGGTCTATCTGCACGCCGTCGCCGACACGCTCGCACGCGGGCGCCGCGCCCTCGTGCTCGTGCCAGAGATCGCCCTGACACCGCAGCTCGTGAGCCGCTTCGCGCGGCGCTTCGACGTGCCGCTGGCGGTGCTTCATTCGGGACTGACCGACACGCAGCGGCTCCACGCCTGGCGCACGGTGCTGTCGGGACGGGCCCGTATCGTTCTCGGTACCCGCTCGGCCGTGTTCGCACCCGTGCCGGACCTTGGCCTGATCGTCGTCGACGAGGAACACGACGCCTCCTTCAAGCAGCAGGAGGGCGGCTTCCGTTATTCGGCGCGCGACGTTGCGGTCATGCGCGCGCAGATGCAGAACCGGCCCGTGCTGCTCGGGTCCGCCACGCCTTCACTCGAGACCCTGCAGAACGTCGCGCTCGGTCGCTATCGCCGCGTGGCACTGTCGCGGCGCGGGGATCAGGCGCCGCCGCCACGGCTGCGTCTCGTCGATCTGCGGCAGGAGACGCTGCACGCCGGTCTGTCGACCACGGCGATCGCCGCGATCGAGCGCCACCTCGGCGAGGACGGTCAGGTACTCGTCTACCTCAACCGGCGCGGTTATGCGCCGACGCTGCTCTGCACTGCCTGCGGTTGGATCGCGCCGTGCCAGAACTGCGACGCGCGCTACACCGTGCACCGCAGCGCCGCGAAGCTCCAGTGCCATCACTGCGGCGCCGAACGGCCGCTGCCGCGGCAGTGCCCCCAGTGCGGCTACGCCGTCAAGCCGGTCGGGCAGGGCACCGAGCGCGTCGAGGAGGCTCTCACGGAGATGTTCCCCGCGGTACCGATCATGCGGCTGGACCGCGACGTCGTCCGCGATGCCGACGAACTCGAGGCCGTGGTCGGGCGTCTCGCGAGTGGCGAGGCACGCATGCTGATTGGCACCCAGATGGTGACCAAGGGCCACGACTTCCCGAACGTCACCCTCGTGCTCGTACTGAATGCCGACCAGGGACTCTTCAGCACCGATTTTCGTGCCGCGGAGCGTCTCGCGCAGACCGTCGTACAGGTGGCCGGCCGCGCCGGCCGGGCACAGCGTCAGGGAGAGGTTCTGATACAGACCGAGTACCCCGAGCATCCGCTGCTGACGCAGCTTTTGGCCTCGGGCTACGACGGGTTCGCTGGTGCCGCGCTCGACGAACGTCGCACCGCCGGCTGGCCCCCGTTCTCGAGACTCGCCGTGCTGCGCGCATCGGCGCCCGCTCCCGAGGCGCCGATGCGTTTCCTGCGTGCCGCGCGCGCCGCGGCCGAAGCGCTGCAGGAGGCGGCGCCGTCCGGCAGGAGGCTACGCCTGCTCGGACCGGCGCCCGCCGCCATGGCCCGCCGGGCCGGCCGGCACCATGCGCAGCTACTGCTCGAATGTGCCGACCGGCCGGCGCTGCACCGCTCCCTGACCGCCTGGGTGCCGGTCGTGGAGGCGCTGCCCGAGGCGCGCCGGGTCCGCTGGGCGATCGACGTCGATCCGCTCGATCTGTTCTGACCCCTCGACCTCGTCGAACCAGTCCGTATCATGTGCGGCTTTCGCACGGCCGCCACGCGGCGGCACCGCTGCAGAGTCTGCGCAGGATCCACAGCCCTTGAAACACGACATCAAGCGCCTGATCGCCGCGGCCCTCGACAGGGTCGCGCCCAGTCTCGGCGGAATCGTCATGGACCCGGACTGGCTCACGCTCGAGCGCACGCGCGATCCCTCGCACGGCGATTTCGCCTGCAACATCGCCATGCGCCTCGCCCGTCCGGCACGCCGCAAGCCGCGCGAGCTCGCCGAGGCGATCGTCGCAGCCCTACCCGACTCGCCGCTGCTCACGCGGGCCGAGGTCGCGGGCGCGGGTTTCATCAACCTCTTCGTCGCAGATGACGTGTACGTGCGCGAACTGGCGCGTGCGGTCGAGCTCGGTGAGCGTTATGGACGCAGCACCGCGGGGGGCGGGCGCAAGGTCAACCTCGAGTTCGTCTCGGCCAATCCGACCGGGCCAATGCACGTCGGTCACGGACGCCAGGCCGCCTACGGAGCCGCGCTCGGTAACCTGCTCGAGGCCGCCGGCTACTCGGTGCATCGCGAGTACTACATCAACGACGCCGGACGGCAAATGGACATCCTCGCGGTCAGCGTCTGGTTGCGCTACCTGGAACTCGGCGGCGAGCGCTTCGAATTCCCACATAACGCGTACCGCGGTGACTACATCCGCCCCGTTGCCGCATCACTGCGTGCGCGCGAGGGCGAAGCGCTGCAGCGAGCGGCCGCCGAGGTCTTCTCGGGCCTGCCCCCGGATGCCCCGGCCGGCGACCAGGACAGCTACATCGACGCCGTGATCGCGCGCGCGCGGGAATTGCTCGGCGAGGCCGCCTTCGAGCGCGTGCTGCAACATGGTCTCGATGCGATGATGGCGGAGATCCGCGACGATCTCGACGGCTTCGGGGTCCGCTTCGACACCTTCACGTCGGAGCGCGAATTCAATCGCAGCGGCGCGATCGACCGCGCGATCGAGCGGCTGCGCATCCAGGGCCACGTCTACGAAAAGGACGGGGCGCAGTGGTTTCGCGCCACCGAGTTCGGCGACGATGAGGACCGCGTGGTGGTACGCGACAACGGGGTGAAGACCTACTTCGCCTCCGACATCGCCTATCACCTCGACAAGCGCCTGCGCGGCTTCGAGATCCTGATCGACGTGCTCGGCGCAGACCACCACGGCTACGTGGCACGCGTGCGCGGTGGCCTTGCGGCCATGGGCGAACCGGCCGACTGTCTCGAGGTCCGTCTGATCCAGCTCGTCAGCCTGCTCCGCGGCGGCGTCAAGCTGCAGATGGGCAAGCGCGAAGCGACCTTCGTAACGCTGCGGCAGCTCCGCGAGGAGGTCGGCAACGACGCTTGCCGGTTGTTCTATCTGATGCGCAGCAACGACCAGCCGCTCGACTTCGACCTCGAGCTCGCCAAGTCGAGGAGCAACGAGAACCCTGTCTTCTACATGCAGTACGCGCACGCGCGCGTCGCCTCGGTCATGAAGGAGCTCCGCGCGCGCGACCTCCCATACGACGATGCGACTGGCCGCGCCGCCGCGCTCGCCGACGGCGGCGCGCTGCTCGGCTCCGCCGCCGCCCGTTCGCTGCTCGTGGCGATTTCGCGCTATCCCGAGGTCATCGAGCACGCCGCCGCGCAGCGCGCGCCCCACATACTCGCCCACTACCTGCGCGACCTCGCCAACGAGGTGCACAGCTTCTACGCCGCGGAGCGCGTGCTCGTGCCCGAGCAGTCGGCGCGCGCGGCGCGCGTCTTCCTGCTCCGCGGCGCCCAGCAGGTCATCCGCAACGGTCTTGCGATCCTCGGCGCATCGGCGCCGGAAAGCATGTAGATTCGCGGCATGGCCAGCCCGCGCCCGCTCAGCCGCGATTACAAGCGGACTCGCCACGGCCAGTTCGATCCCGGCCGCTGGCGCGAATTCGGTCTCGGTCTCGGTGCCGGCCTGCTGGTCGCCCTCGCCGTCTTCGCGTGGCAGCGCAACGTTATGCAGCAGCTGCTGCGCGACCAGGCCGTGCCGCGACCGGAACCGCGCGCCGACTCCGGCGCGGCGGCCGAAGTTGCGGCGGAGCCCGGCGCCGAGGACACGGCGTCGCAGTACGACTTCTACGAGATGCTGCCCAAGTTCGAGGTGGTCGTCCCCGAGAAGGAACCGGAGGTCCGGCGGGAACTGCCCGCGGCGACGATCGAGCGACCGGGCGCCTACGTGCTGCAGGCCGGCACGTTCACGAAGGCCGACGACGCGCATCGCGTCCGGGCCCAGCTCGCGCTCGCGGGCATCACCGCGACTGTGCAACGCGTCGCGGTCGACAGCAACGTTTGGCACCGCGTGCGGATCGGGCCGCTGACCGACCTCGCCGAAGTCAACGCGACGCGCCGCAAACTGCAGGGCATGGACTTCGATCCGCTCGTGATCCGCGTCGGCGATTGACCGTCCCGCGCTGGCGGGCGCTCGGCGGCCAAGCCGGGGCTCTCCCCCACTTGAACCTCCGCGCAGCACGCGGCTCCGCTTCGCCGGCGCTGCCATGCGCCAGACTTCCGTCACTGATCGGTCAACAGCGCGTCACCTTGCCGTCCGAGCATGGAGTGCGCCACAGACCGTGCGCTGCCATCCCCGCCTGCGCACGGTCGAGGCGTCCACCCCATCAGAACCCAAGGAGCGTGTTCATGAACGAGAGACTTCTGCGCACCTCGACGATGGCGATCGCGACTGCGCTGGTGCTCGGGATCGGCCAGATCGATCCGACCCTGGCTGACCAGTCGTACGAGGCCGACCAGGCAGCGACAGCCGAGACCCGCTACTTTCCGCCGGGCAACGTCATTTTCTTCCATCCCGACGGAACGGGGCCCAATCACTGGGGCGTCGCCCGGATGTACTACAAGGGCCTCGATGGCAGCCTCAACTGGGATCGGTTGCGTCACATGGCCTTCTACCGCGGACACATGGCGAACGCGATCAACGGCACCTCGAACGGGGGCGCGACCACGCACGCCTTCGGCTACAAGGTCGACG
This sequence comes from Gammaproteobacteria bacterium, assembly GCA_037444685.1. Taxonomy (GTDB): domain Bacteria; phylum Pseudomonadota; class Gammaproteobacteria; order Steroidobacterales; family Steroidobacteraceae; genus UBA964. The sequence goes on along the minus strand of JBBILX010000003.1, from coordinate 182,722 downwards.
GCCTAGGCTCCTTCGGCAAGGACGGCGACGGCAATCTCGCCGTGCCCACGGATCGCTTCATCTTCTCGCTCTCCGGCTTCGACGGGTCGCTGATGCGCGAGGCGGCCAACAGCGGCATCCCGGTCGGCGTCGTCAACGACGGACACATCGGCGAGCCCGGCACCGGCGCGTTTCTCGCCGAAGTCGGCAACCGCAACAACTGGCAGGAGATCACGCGACAGATGATCCAAGGGCGGCCCGGCAGGCGCGACGTCGATCCATGGGTGATCATGGGCGGCGGCGAGGCCGACACGCTGCCACAGGGCGCGACGCTCACGCATCGCAACGTCAATCAGGAACGCGGCGCCCCGCTCAACAGCCGGACGAGCCTGCGCCAGGACGGCCTCGACCTGCAGGCCGAGTGGAACGCACGCGGGCGCGGCGACCTCAGCAACGATCCGCGGCAGTATGACGACTACGTGGTCGTGCGCACGCGGGCCGAGTTCGAGCGCTTGCGCCAGGCCCTCGCCAGGAACCCGCGCTACGCGCCGCGAGTGCTGGGCCTGTTCGCCTTCCAGGACCTCTTCAACGACCGCAACGAGCAGGACCTGATCAATCGCGGCTTCGTGCGTCCTGGCGTGCCGGCCAATACGGTGGTGCCGGGCAAATTGTCGCGGCTGATCCTGCGTGGCGACTTCGATCCCGCCGAGCCGGGCTTCAATCCGCCGACGTTCGCCGAGATGACCGACGTGGCGATCACGATCCTCGATCGTGCCGCGCGTCAGCAGAAGCGGGCCGAGGCTCGCCGCTTCATGCTGGTCGCCGAACCGGAGTCGACCGACAATTTCGGCAATAACGACAATGCGGTGGGACTCCTCGAAGCGATGCGGGATGCCGACGAGGCCTTCGGCGTCGCGCTGGACTTTCTGAGGAAGCGACCGCGTACACTGATCCTGACGGCTGCCGACAGCGACGCAGGCGGCATGCAGGTCATCTCGCCGAACGTCTCGAGGCTCTCGCCGCCGACGAACGTGCTGCCGCCCGGACGCGATCCGGACGTCGCCGGTACCGTCGGCGTGAACCCCTCCTCGGTCTCGCCGACCGGCATGCCGGACAGCACGGCGGTCGCGAGCTTCGTCGATGGTGTGGAAGGACGGCAGTCGCCGCTGTTCGTGACGGAGCCCGATCAGTTCGGTCAGCGCATGCAGTTCGGCGTCGTCTGGCCGGGAACCGGTGACTACTCGGGCGGCATCATCGCGCGAGCGGCTGGCCTGAACGCGCGACTCCTGAACACGACCTTCAGCGAGCGCTTCGACAACATCGACGTGTATCGGATCATGTACCTGACGATGTTCGGCCGACTGCTGCCCTATCCGGATGCGCAGCGCGCGCCGAGCCGAGCGCAGTAAAGGGCTTACTGCATGGTATCGCGCAGGGCTGGGCCGCGGCGCCCCGCGGCCCAGCCCTCGACGCGGCTAGCGACCCGCCGCGACCGGCTCGCCCTCGATCAGCTCGACGTCCTCGGCCCCGGTCCCGGTCCCCGGTGCGGCCGGCGGTGCCGGCCACATCACGTGCTCGCCCTCGTCGGTCACGTCCGCGATGGCGGGATCCAGTTCGCGATCCATCTCTGCGTAGGACGACCGACCCTCAGCAGGCAGCAGCGCCGCGGCAAGGTCCGTCGGCGATCTGACCACTGCCGCGGGCGCCTCCGGCACGGTCGAAGACGGCACGCTCCCGGCAAGCGGAGCGATTGACGCGATCGTCTCGATTGCCGGGTCGCGACGGGCCCAGAACAGGCCGATGGCCAGGCCCAACGCGACCGACACGCCGATTCGCAGGGCTGTGCCGTGACGGGAAGGTGATCGCTCCGACATGGGCACGTACAGTGACTCGGGTTCATTGCGCGGACGTGACAGCTCTGCCCACGCCGCGTTGCCCGACTGGCCGCACGTTCAGCGCGCCGTCGGGTAGTCGTGCGACGACTGCAGGCCGAGCGGCAAGCCGAGCGACCAGAACGCGATCAGCCACGCCGACCAGGCGACGAGCAGCGTGACCGAGTAGGGCAGCATCAGCGCGACGACGGTGCCTATTCCGGCGGATTGGACGTAGCGGCGGCAGAACACGACGATCAGCGGGAAGTACGGCAGCAGCGGCGTGATGATGTTGGTGCTTGAATCGCCGACCCGGTAGGCCGCCTGGGTGAGGTCCGGGGAGACGCCGAGCTGCATCAGCATCGGTACGAACACCGGCGCGATCAATGCCCACTTCGCCGAGGCGGATCCGATCAGCAGGTTGATCGACGCAGTCAGCAGCACGATGCCGATAAGAGTCACCTGCAGCGGCAGGCCGGCACTGCGCAGCGCATCAGCGCCCTTGACCGCGAGCAGCGCACCGAGATTCGACTGCCCGAAGGCGGCGATGAACTGCGCGGCGAAGAACGCCATGACGATGTAGTAGCCCATGCCGCTCATCGCCTTGGCCATGCCAGCGATGATGTCGCGATGCGACTTCACGGTGCCGGCGAGATAGCCGTACACCACGCCTGGGATCACGAACAGCACGAAGATCAGCGCGACGATGGACTTCATCAGCGGCGCATCGGTCGCCGTCAGCGCACCGCTCGCGTTTCGCCACGCCGAGCCGGCCGGCGCGGCGCTCGCCGCGAGCGCGACAAGGCCTGCGAGCAGCGCGATGCTCGCGGCCGCCAGTGCGCGCCGCTGTCGGGCATCGACGGCCTCCGCCCGTGGCAGCTCGCTGACGTCCCCGTCGACGGCCGTCCCAGCCAGCCGCGGTTCGATGACGCGGTCGGTCAGCAGCCAGCCGACCGCGATGATGAGGAACGAGGACGAAAGCGTGAAGAACCAGTTGTTGAGCGGGTTGACGCTCGCCGACGGATCGAGGATCTGCGCGGCCGCCTGGGAGATGCCGGACAGCATAGGGTCCAGCGACGACGGCACGAAGTTGGCGCTGAAGCCACCGGAGACCCCGGCAAAGGCTGCGGCGATACCGGCGAGCGGATGCCGTCCCGCGGTGTGGAAGATCAGGCCGCCCAGCGGAATCACCAGTACGTAGCCGGCATCGACGGCGACGTGGCTGACGATGCCGACGGTGATGACCACCGGGGTCAGAAGGCTCCGCCGCGTGACGGCGAGCAGCGCACGCAGCGCCGCGTTGATGAAGCCCGTGTGTTCGGCGACGCCGATGCCGAGCATCGCGACAAGTACGACACCGAGCGGCGGAAAGTCGACGAAGGTACTGACGAGCTGCGACATGAAGGCCGTGAGGCTGTCGGGCGCGAGCAGGTTGCGCACGACGATCGGCTCGCCGCTGCGCGGATCGATCTCGCTGAACGTCAGCGTCGACAGCCAGGCCGACAGCAGCGCGACCGCCAGCAGCAGCAGCAGGAACAGCAGGGCCGGATCGGGCAGCCTGTTGCCGAGCCGCTCGATCGCATCGAGCGCGCGCGCGAGCCGACCGCGGGGCGCGCTGCGCCCCTCAGCAGCGTTCATCGACACTCCCGCCCCTCCGTCGCTCGCCGCCGAGGTCCGCTCGGTCTACAACCGCGTCATGCATCGCGACGGTCGCGTCAGCCTTCGTCGTCGCCAACGCTGCGGAAATCCACCCCCAGCGATCGCAGCTTGCGGTACAGATGCGTGCGTTCCATGCCCACGCGCTTGGCGAGCTGCCCGACCTTGCCGTTGCAGAGCAGGAGCTGCTGTTGCAGGTAGGCGCGCTCGAAGTGCTCGCGTGCCTCGCGCAGCGGCAGCGCGAGCAGATCCTGCTTGACGAGCGGCTCGGCGCTCGGCACCTGGGTCGCGAGTTCCGCCTCGGTCTCCTCGAGTCGGATTTCCTCGGCGCCGCCACGGATCAGCAACCGCTGGACGAGATTGCGCAGCTCGCGCACGTTGTCGGGCCAGGGGTAGTTGCGCAACCGGTTCTGCGCGGCGACGCTGAAGCGCCGGAACGGCAGACCCTCGGCATCGACGAGCCGGTCGACGTAGTAACGCAGCAGCTCGGGTACGTCTTCGGCATAGTCGCGCAGCGCCGGCACGCGCACGATCAGACCGCTGAGCCGCGCAAACAGCTCGCGCCGCAGGGACTCCGGCGCCGTACCGGCACGGCTCTCGACACCGGGGCGTGCAGAGCTGACGACGCGGGCAGTGAACGCGACCGGCTCGGTGCCCCCGAGACGCGTGAACCGCCCGCTCTCGAGCACGCCGAGCAGCACTCGCTGCGCCGCCACGGGCAGCTCCTCGAGCTCATTGACGAACAGGGTGCCGCTGCCGGCCTGCTCGAGCAGCCCCCGCGGCTCGCCCGCGCCCTCCCGGCCGACCAGCGCGAGCTCGGCATCGACGTCGCGCAGCGCACTGCCCACCACCGTCACGAAAGGGCGTGAGGCGCGCGGTGACGAGCCGTGCAGAAAGCGCGCGAAGGTCTCCCGACCCGTGCCGGGCTCGCCGATCAGCATGACGGACGTGTCGAGCGGCGCGAACTGCTGCAACTCTGCGCGCAGCGCCTGCATTGCGCGGCTCCTGCCCACGGGCGCCACGACTCCGGCGGCGAACAGCCTGCCTCCGCCGCGTCGGCGACGGCCTGCCTCGAGCGCGCGCTCGACCGTACGCAGCAGCTTGGCGAGCGAAAGGGGCTTCTCGACGAAATCGAAAGCGCCGAGCCGCGTTGCCTCGACTGCGGTCTCGACCGTGCCGTGACCCGACATCATCACCACGGGGCAGCCGTCCTCGCTCGTGTCGGACCACTCGCGCAGCAGCGTGATGCCGTCGGTGTCTGGCATCCAGATGTCGAGCAGCACGAGATCGGGTGCGGCCCGCGCGCGCAGGGCGCGAGCCTCGGCCGCATTGGACGCGACCTCGACCTCGTACCCTTCCTCGGAGAGGATCTCCCGGAGCAGGCTCCTGATGTCCGACTCGTCGTCGACGACGAGAATCCGCGCAGCACTCATGCCCGCTCCTTGCGCAGCTCCACCCGCCGCTCGAGCGGGACCGTCAGCCGCGCGCCATGCCTGACCGGCAACATAACACGCACACGCCCGCCGCCTTCGGGACGGTTTTCGGCCTCGATGCTGCCACCGTGCTCCTCGACGATCTTCTTGACGATCGCGAGCCCAAGACCGGTGCCGCGCGGCTTGCTGGTCACGTACGGGTCGAAGATACGGGGTAACAGCTCGCGCGCAAAGCCCGGGCCATTGTCGCAGACCGTGATCACGACTAGACCGGCGGCATCCTCGCGGGCGAGCGATTCGGTCGAGACCTCGATGCGGGCACCGGCGACGCCCTCGAGCGCCTCGATCGCATTCGTGAGCAGGTTGTTGAGGATCTGGCGCACCCGGCCACGGTCGGCCTCGATCACGCCGACGGCCGGGTCGAGCCGCGTGACGATCTCGACGGCACCCTCGCCGGGCCGGAACAGTTCGGCCGTCTCGGCCACGAGCCTGTTGAGCTCGAATGCGGCGACGTGCATCTCGGGCGCACGCGCATACTCGCTGAAGGCGTTGACCATGCGCTTCATGTGCTCGACCTGGTGGACGATGGTGTCCGTGGCGCGCTCGAGCACCTGCGCGTCGGCGGGAGGCAGGCTGCCGCCGATGCGCCGCTGCACCCGCTCGGCCGCGAGCTGGATCGGCGTCAACGGATTCTTGATCTCATGTGCGAGGCGGCGCGCCACCTCGCCCCAGGCCGCGTCGCGCTGTGCCTGCAGCAGCCGCGTGACCTCGTCGACCACCAGCACGTAGCTACGCTCGCCACCGCCGTCGTCGGGCAGCGCGACGCAGGCGCAGATCAGCACGCGCGTGCCCGAATCGGCCGCGAGTTCGATCTGCTCGCGCCACTCCTCTCGACCGCCGGCGAAGCGCGCCCGGACGGGTTCGACGAACTGCCGCAGCGGCTCGCGGCCCGCCGCGAGTTCAACCAGCGACTGGCCGACCCTGTTCGCGAGGTCGACCCCGAGAATGCTGCCGGCCGCATCGTTGGCGATCCGCAGCCGCAGATCGCGATCGACCACGAGCACGCCCGTCGACAGGCGCGCCAGGATCACGGCGAGGCGCTCGCGCTCCCGCTCGACCTCCTGCCTGCTGCGCTCGGTCTCCTCGCGGGCGCGGCGCAGACGCTTGGTCATGTCGTTGAATGAGTGCACGAGGAAGCCCATTTCGTCCCGCGAGGTCAGCGGCAGTCGCGTGCCGAAGTCGCCCTTGGCGACGGCGCGCGTGCCCTGCATGAGATCCTGCACCGGCTTGAACAGGAGCTGGGCGAAGAAGATCGCGCCATAGATCGCCGCGAGCATGGTCACGAGCAGCACCATGGTGAGCGTCAGGCGGAAGCTGTACTTGAGAGGTTCGCGCAGCGCCGCGAGATCGCCGTACTGCGAATACGAGCGCTGCACGGCATCGGCGAGCGCCGCGAGTTGCCGCGGCACCTCGTAAGTCGCGACCAGGTAGCGCTTCTCGCCACCGCGCGGCACGGGCGCCGCGGTGCGGATCACGTACTCGCCCTCGTTGAGCGGCTCGAGCATCACGAAAGGCCGGCCTTCACTGACCTGGCGTACGAGGTCGGCGGGCGGCCGCTCCGGCAGGGCCTCGATCGCCCCGCCGAGGCTCGCCGCGACGATGCGCTCGTGCTCGCCGTAGAGCACGAGATCGCGGGCGCCGCTTGCACGCCGCTCGGCATCGAGGGTCAGGATCGCCTCGAGGTCGCCTGCCGCGGCGAGCCGCTGCGCATAGAGCTCGGTGCGCTCGGCGTGTTCGCGCATGCGCAGGTCGAGCGCGGCCCGCGACAGCACCAGCGCGTCGTTGAGGCCCTGCTTTATTTCGACCCGGAACCAGCTATCGATGCCGCGGTCGAGGAACTCGAGCGAGAACACGTAGACCGTGATCAGCGGCAACACGACCAGCATGCCGAACACGCCCACCGTGCGCGTCGTCAACCGCGAGCCGGGCGCATGCTCCCGCCAGGCACGCACGAGCTGGACGATCTTGCGCGCGATCAGCACGCCGAACAGCACCACGCCGGCCAGGCTGACGAGCAGGATCCACGGCTGCAGCCGCCCGAACTGTGCCGAGTTCTGCGCCGACAGCGCGAGCGCGGCGAGGGCGACGATCACCGCGGCGACGGCTACCGCGATGCGCAGCACGTTGCGGCCTGGTCTCACTTCGGCAGCGACCACGAATACCACCCGGTTTCCCGCTGCCAGTCGTCGGTCCAGAACAGCAGCACGCGCAGCGCGTCGGGCATCCGGCCCCGTCGCACCGCCGCCCTGACGCTGACCACGTAGTCGCGACCCCGGTCGATCTGCGATTCGACGAGGATGGGCCAGCGGTCGACCCGGCCCAGCGCCGCGAGCGCGGCCTCGAGGGTCGGATACGAGTCCTGCGCCGCACGAGCCGCCTCGCGCACGACATAGCGGTCGCTGACGGTGTGATAGCCGAGCTCGCGCCGCAAACGCAGCGAAACGACCTCGGCATCGGTCCAGAAACGCCGCTCGCGCTCGACCCGCGCCTCGAGATCGAACGTCAGCGTGACCCCATCGCGCAGGGCGGCCCGGATCTGGTCGTTGACGGGGTACTGAACGCGGGCCTGCAACTGGTACACTCCGTCCTCGACACTGACGAAGGCCGACTGCACGGCGAGTTCGCCGTCGAGCGCGTCGGCCCACGCCGCACCGATGCCGGCCGGCAGCAGGCACGGGAACGCCAGCAGCACCGCGCCGCACGTCGCCGAGCGCCTGGCTTGTCTAGGTGTCCGCTTCGTCATCCGTTGACCCGACCGTGCCGGAGCAGAGCATAGTAAAAGCCATCGGTGTCCGCCTCGGCACCCGGCAGCAGCTGCGTGCCGTGCGCCGTGGCGATGGCGCCGGGCGGTCGCGGCAGCGCGTGCGGCCACGGTTCCGACGCGGCCCGTGGCTCGCTGGCGAGGAAATCGGCGACGACGGCCTCGTTCTCCTCGGGCAGCACCGAGCAGGTGGCGTAGACGAGCAGGCCGCCGGGCGCCAGGCGCGCGAACAGGCTCTCGAGCAGCGCACGTTGGCGGGCCGCGAACCGGGCGAGATCGCCGCGGCGGCGCAGCAGCTTGATGTCCGGGTGGCGCCGGATCACTCCGGTCGACGAGCAGGGCGCATCGAGCAGGATGCGGTCAAACGCCGGCTCGTCGGCCAGCGCCTCGGGCGAGCTCAGGTCGAGCCGCCGCAGCCGCACGCGTCCGCGACGACCAAGCCGTGCTAGGTTGTCCTCGAACTCGCGCAGCCTGGCGCCGTCGATGTCAACCGCGAGCAGGTCGGCGAGGGCGGGCTGCAGCTCGAGCAGATGACCGGTCTTGCCGCCCGGCGCGGCACAGGCATCGAGTACACGCTCGCCGGGCCGAGGTCCGAGCAATAGCGCGGCGCACTGCGCTCCGCTGTCCTGGACCGAGACGCGGCCCTCGCTGAATCCCGGCAGCGTCTGGACCGGAACCGGGTGCTCGAGCACTACGGCCGCCGGCGCCCAGTCGAGCGCGCGCGCCGAACGACCCGACGCCGCGAGCTCCCGCAGGTATACATCGACGCTGCCGCGCGTGAGGTCGACACGCAAGGTCATCGGCGGGTGGACGTTGTTGGCAGCCAGCAGTGCAGTCGCGCGTTCGCCCCATGCCGCGCGCACCGCGGCGACAAACCAGCCCGGATGAGCGCATGCGATGGCCTCATCGCGCTCCAGCTCGGCGAAAAGTGCCGCGCGTCCGACCACGAAGCGGCGCAGCAGGGCATTGACGAACCCGGCCGCGCGCCGCTGCCCCAGCGCGCGCGCCGCATCGACGGCGAGGTGCACGCTGACCTCGGGCGCGGCGCGCGAGTACTCGATCTGATGCGCTGCGCAGATCAGCAATGCGTGCAACGCGGGTGCCATCCGCGTCGTTGGGCGCGTCAGCAGGCGCTCGATGGCGGGAGCCAGGCGCAGATACCAGCGCAAGGTGCCGAGCGCGATCGCACGGACGGCGGCACGATCAGCGCGCGCCTCGATCGACTCGAACACTTCGTCAGCGGACCGCCCGCGATGCGCAACGGCCTCGACGACGCCGGCGGCAGCGGCGAGCGTCGCCGCGCCGGGCGCGAGCGCGTCGCGACGCCTGGCCGGCGCCGCACTCATGGCAACCTTGCGCCGACGACCGGCACGGCCGCAGCGAACTCGCGCGCGCTGACCGGCCGACGTCCGGGACGCTGCAGCGATTGCAGGGCGATCGTACCGCCGCCGCAGGCGACGATGAGCCCGCGCTCGTCGAGCGCGAGCACCCGACCGGGCTCCGCGCCGGCGAGCCTCGGGTCCGTCCCCTCCGTGACCGGCGCGGCGCGGTGCACACGCACGGTCTCGTCACCGACCCGGATCTCGGCGACCGGCCAGGGATGGAACGCGCGTACCTGCCGGTCGATTTCCGCGGCCGAGCGCTGCCAGTCGATACGCGCCTCGCTCTTGTCGATCTTGCGTGCGTAGGTGACGCCCTCCTCAGGCTGTGGCGTCTCGACCGCGCGACCCGTCTCGACCTGCTCGAGCGCCTCGATCAATGCCGTCGCGCCGAGTTGCGCGAGTCGCTCATGCAGGCTGCCAGAGGTGTCGTCGGTGAGGATAGGCGTGCGCCGCTCGAGCAGTACGGGGCCTGTGTCGAGGCCTGCCTCCATGCGCATGATGGAGACGCCGGTCTCGCGATCCCCGGCCAGAATCGCCCGCTGGATCGGCGCCGCACCGCGCCAGCGCGGCAGCAGCGAGGCATGGATGTTGAGACAGCCGAGCCGTGGGATGTCGAGCACCGTCTGGGGAAGGATCAGCCCGTAGGCCACCACTACGAGCACGTCCGGGCACCACGCTGCGAGGCGCGCGCGGCCCTCCTCGGTTCGCAGCGTCTGCGGCTGATCGAGCGGCCAGCCGTGTTGCTGCGCGTAGCGCTTGACCGGGCTGGCGCGCAGTTCGCGCCCGCGTCCTGCGCGCCGGTCCGGTTGCGTCAGCACGCCGGCGACCGTGTGCGGACTGGCGGCGAGCGCAGCGAGCGGCGGCACGGCAAAGTCGGGCGTGCCGGCGAAGGCGACGCGCAGCGTCATCAGAAACGGCCGCGCCGCGGTCCGACCTTACAGCGCGGCGGCGCCGGGCGGTCCGGCGTCGCGCGCGCGCGCGGCGCGTTCCTTGCGGTCCTTCTCGAGCTTCTTGCGGATGCGCTCGCGCTTGAGTTCGGACAGGTAGTCGACGAACAGCTTGCCCTTGAGATGATCCATCTCGTGCTGCAGGCAGACGGCGGCAATCCCCTCGAGGTCGCGCTCGAAAGACACGCCATGCCGGTCCTGGGCGCGGACGCGCACGCGGTCAGCACGCTCGACCTCCTCGAAGATGCCCGGCACCGACAGGCAGCCCTCCTCCATGACCTCGACGCCGTCCCGCGCGATGATCTCCGGGTTGATGAAAACCTGGGGTTCCTTCTGCTCCTTGGACACGTCGATCACGATGAGCTGACGATGCACGTCGACCTGCGTGGCCGCGAGACCGATCCCGGGGGCGGCATACATCGTCTCGAACATGTCGTCGATGAGCCGATCGAGCTCGGCATCGAACGTGTGGATCGGTGCGGCGCGGGTCCGCAGCCGCGGGTCCGGGTACTCGAGGATGGTCAGGCGGGCCATGCGGGATTTCCTGAAGTCATGCGCGCATTGGACTCAAATTGGTTGCCAATATTCTCTTTTCGTTGAGAATTGTCGCGGAAGACCTCGCGAGCGAGGCCTGCCGGCTCCGTCGCAGGCGGCCCCGTGAACCACAGCACAAAGCAGCGATTTGACGATGCGCGTCACGGGGCCGTGCGAGTATAACAGCCAAGGCTCATGGCCCCACCCGCATCGAGGAGTGGAGGATGCTTTTGAATCAGTCACTTAGCTCGACAGTGCGGACGCTCGGCTTAGCCATGCTGACGGCCCTCGCGCTGACCGGTTGCGCGACCGTTGGCGCCGGTGCCGATGCCCCCGCCGATCGCAGCGCGGGTGTCGGCGAGGAGCCGGTCGCCGAGCAGCCCGCCGTGGCGATGACTGCGACCGAGGCCGCCGTCGCCGCGAGCCCCGCGGACGATTCGATGCCGGCCGAACAGCCGGCGCGCTCGATCGTCAATCCCACGGCACCGAGCAGCTACACGGTCAAGCGGGGCGACACGCTCTGGGACATCGCGGCGATGTTCCTGCGCGATCCCTGGCTCTGGCCCGAAATCTGGCAGGTCAACCCGCAGGTCGAGAATCCGCATCTGATCTACCCGGGCGACGTGCTGACACTGGCCTATGGCGCCGACGGTCGGCCCGAGATTCGTCTGACCCGCGGCCCGGGCGCACGCCTCCAGCCGATGCTGCGCGCCGGCGAGGTCGACGACGCGATCACGACGATTCCGTACGAGGCGATCGCCGCCTTCCTCGACCGACCGACGGTCGTCTCGAAGGAACAGCTCAAAGCCGCGCCGCGCATCGTCGCGTTCCGCAACGAGCACACGATGGGAGCCTCCGGGCAGGAGGCCTACGTCCGTGGTCTCGAAGCGGCCGCCGCGGACAGCCGCTACGCCGTCGTGCACATCGGCGATCCGATCCGCGATTTCGATGACGGCGACGTGCTCGGCTATCAGGGCACCTACGCCGCGACCGCCATCGTCGAGCGGCCCGGCGACCCCGGCACGGCGCTGCTGACCGAGTCGGCGCGCGAAGCCTATGCGGGCGACCCGCTGATTCGCAGCGAGGCCGAGGTGCCGCTGAACTTCGTGCCGCGCTCACCGGGCGGCGACATCCGCGGACGGATCGTCTCGGTCGTCGATGGCGTCACGCTGATCGGCCAGTACCGCATCGTCGCACTCAACCGCGGCAGCCGGCACGGCCTGCAACCGGGTCACGTGCTCGCGATCGAGACGGCAGGCGCGACGATCCGCGACACCAGCCGATCGAGCCGGTTCTCGGGTTTCGGACTCGGCAGTTCGTTTGCACCGAAGGTCAAGCTGCCCGACGAACGGAACGGCACGCTGCTCGTCTTCCGTGTCTACGACCGGATGAGTTACGGCCTGATCGTCTCGGCCGAAATGCCGGTGCGGGTTGCCGACGTCGTCCGCACGCCGTGATCGGGCGGCCTGATTAAGGCTGGCATCGCGGCAGATTCACAGGGGGCCTGCACGGCCCCCTGAGTTTATGCTGCGGTCGTGAACAGCGATCCCGCCCTGCTCGCGCGCTTTGCCCGCACGCCGGCACTCGATGCCCCAGGCCTCATCGACGCGCTCCGCGCATTCGGCTCGCTCGAGGCCGTCGCCGCAGCGCCCGTCGTCGCCCTGGTCGAGGCCGGCCTCGATCCGCGCGCTGCGCAGGCGCTCCACGGCGGCGACGCCGCCGCCATCGCCGCCGACGTCGCGGCGATCCGGCGGCACGGCTTCACGCTGCTCCATGCAGGCGATCCGCTCTATCCGCCCCTGCTGGCCGGCCATGCCGGCATGCCGGCAGTGCTCTGGGTGCGGGGCGATGCGGCGGCTTTGTCGAGCCCGCAACTCGCGATGGTGGGCTCCCGGCACCCGACCGCGCTCGGTGCCTCGACGGCGCGGGACTTCGCCGGCTGGTTCGCGCGCGCGGGCGTCACGATCGCGAGTGGACTCGCGCGCGGTATCGACGCGGCCTGTCACGAGGGCGCCCTCGGCGGCGGCGGCCTGACCGTGGCGGTCTGTGGCGGCGGCCTCGACCGGATCTACCCGCCGGAACACGAGCCGCTCGCGGCGCGTATCGCGGCGAGCGGCGCCCTGGTTTCCGAGTTTCCGCCCGGCACGCCGCCGCTTCGGCATCAGTTCCCGCGCCGGAACCGGCTCATCGCGGGTCTCGCGCTCGGCACGCTCGTCGTCGAGGCGCGACAGCAGAGCGGCTCGCTGATCACGGCGCGCCACGCGGCCGAACTCGGCCGCGAAGTGTTCGCGATCCCTGGATCGATCCACAGCATGCTCTCGCGCGGCTGCCATCGGCTGATCCGCGACGGGGCGATGCTCGTCGAGGACGCCGCCGAAGTGCTTTCCGCACTGAAACTTCCTATTTTGAATCAATCACTTAACGCTCCCGTCAGGGCCGCCGACGACCCCCGCTCGGTGACGCGGCGGTTGGACAAGGACTACGAAATCCTGTTAGATGCGCTCGGCTTCGGGCCGACCGGGATCGATGATCTCGTCGCCCGGACAGGCCTGCCGAGCGAGTCCGTGGCCTCGATGCTGCTGATTCTCGAGCTCGAGGGCGAGATCACCACGGAAGCGGGTGGACGCTACAGCCGTCGACCGCACACGACAGACACCCCATGACCGAAAACAGCGGCACCGTCCTCGACATCCTGATCTACGTGTTCGATCGCTACATGCTCAGCGACGATCCGGCCGTACCCGAGCGCGAGGAACTCGCCGAAGACCTCGAGCGCGCCGGCTTCGAGCAGTCGAACGTCGAGCGCGCCCTCGACTGGCTCGCCGATCTGGCAGGCGAGCGTGACCGCGCCACGGGCACCGACGGCGTCGGGGCAACCGGCGTCGGCAGCGCTTCGATACGCATCTTCACCGACGCCGAGCACGCACGTCTGCCGGCAGAGTGCCGGGGCTATCTGCTGTCTCTCGAGCACACCGGCATCCTCTCGGCGGCCCAGCGCGAGATCGTCATCGAGCGCCTGCTCGCGCTCGATTGCGAGGACCTCGGCGTCGACCAGCTCAAGTGGGTGGCGCTGATGGTCCTGTCGAGCCAGCCAGGCTCGGAGCTCGCCTGCTCACGGATGGAAGATCTGGTCTGGGGCAGCCCGGAGCTCGTGCACTGAGCCCCGCGGCGTCCGGCGCGGCACGGCTGCGCGCCGCATCGACCGCGGTCCCACCGCGGTTTTTCGTTTCTGGAACACCGGGAATTTCGCACCCCTGAAATGGCCGACAACCTCGTCATCGTCGAATCGCCCGCCAAGGCCAAGACCATCAAGAAGTACCTCGGCAAGGACTTCGAAGTGCTGGCCTCGTACGGTCACGTGCGCGACCTCGTCCCGAAGGAGGGCGCGGTCGACCCCGAGCGCCGCTTCGCGATGAAGTACGACGTCATCGAACGCAACGAGAAGCACGTCGACGCGATCGCGCGCGCCCTCCGGAAGGCGAAGTCGCTCTATCTGGCGACCGACCCGGACCGCGAGGGCGAGGCCATCGCATGGCACCTGCATGAGCTGCTCAAGGAACGCGGCGAACTGGCCGGCAAGAACGTCCGACGCGTCGTCTTCTACGAGATCACGAAGAATGCCGTGCGCGGGGCGATCGAAGCCCCTCGCGACCTCTCGCTGGACCTCGTCAATGCCCAGCAGGCGCGGCGCGCGCTCGACTACCTCGTCGGCTTCAATCTGTCGCCGCTGCTGTGGAAGAAGGTGCAGCGCGGACTGTCGGCGGGGCGCGTGCAGAGCCCCGCGCTGCGCATGATCTGCGAGCGCGAGGCCGAGATCCAGGCGTTCGTACCGCAGGAATACTGGACGCTCGAAGCAGAGGGCGAGCACACGTCGGAGGCGTTCCCGCTCAAGCTCATCGAGTACGCGGGGCGCAAGGTCGAACAGTTCACCTTCACGAACGAGCACGGCGCGCGCGAAGCCGAAAGCGCAATCCGCGCCGCTGCCGCGTCCGCGGGCGGCACGCTGCGCGTGGTGGCCATCGACCGCAAGCAGCGCCGGCGCAACCCCTCGCCGCCGTTCACCACCTCGACGTTGCAGCAGGAGGCCGCGCGCAAGCTCGGCTTCTCCGCGCAGCGCACCATGCGCCTCGCGCAGCAGCTCTACGAGGGCGTCGATTTCGGCGAAGGCTCCGTCGGGCTGATCACCTACATGCGCACCGACTCGCTGAATCTCGCCAGCGAGGCCGTCGCCGAGATCCGCAGCGTCGTCGAGCAGCAGTACGGCAAGGATGCTCTCGCCGACGAGGTCCGCGTCTACAGGACGAAGTCCCGCAATGCGCAGGAGGCGCACGAGGCGATCCGGCCGACTTCGGCTTCGATCCTGCCGTCGCGGCTCGAGGGCAGGATAGACCCGGATCAGCACAGGCTCTATGCCCTGATCTGGAAGCGCGCGGTAGCCTGCCAGATGGCGCAAGCGGTGTTCGATACGGTCGCGGTCGATATGGTAGCGGGCACCGACGGCGCAGGGCGTCATCTGCTGCGCGCCAACGGTTCGACGCTGGTGAAGCCGGGCTTCATGGCCGTCTACCAGGAAGGCCTGGACGACGGCGCCGCCGACGACTCGGACCGCATCCTGCCGGCGATGCAGGAGGGCGATGCCGTGAAGCTGCTCGGGGTGCATGCCGAACAGCATTTCACCGAGCCGCCGCCGCGCTTCACGGAGGCCTCGCTCGTCAAGGCACTCGAGGAACACGGCATCGGCCGGCCCTCCACCTACGCATCGATCATCTCGACCCTCAGGGACCGCGAGTACGTAGAGATGGACGGCCGTCGCTTCATCCCGACGGACATGGGCAAGATCGTCAATGCCTTCCTGTCGAAGTTCTTCCACAAGTACGTCGAGTACGGCTTCACTGCGGCGATGGAGGATGAACTCGACGCCATCTCGCGCGGCGAGGAGGCATGGACGGAACCGCTCGAGAAGTTCTGGAAGCCGTTCATCGAGCTCGTCGAGCGCACCGACAGGAACGTATCGCGCGAGGAAGTCGCGCAGTCGCGTGAGCTCGGCACCGATCCCGTCACCGGCAAGCCGGTTAGCGTGCGCATGGGGCGTTATGGCCCGTTCGTCCAGATCGGCACCAAGGACGACGCCGAGAAGCCGAGATTCGCCGGCCTGCGTCCCGGTAAGAAGATGGACCAGATCACGCTGACGGAGGCGCTCGAGCTGTTCAAGCTGCCGCGCAAGCTCGGTCCCGTGCCGGAGGGACTCGAGGGTGCCGGCGCCGAGATCACCGCCAACGTCGGCCGCTTTGGGCCCTACCTCAAGTACGGCAGCAAGTACGTCTCGCTCAAGGACGGCGAGGACCCGTACACGATCGAACCAGCGCGCGCGATCGAGCTGATCCGTGCCAAGCAGATCGCGGACGCCAATCGCGTCATCCGCGACTTCGGCGACGGCGGCGTGCAGATCCTCGACGGCCGCTATGGGCCCTACATCACGGACGGTGCGAAGAATGCGCGCATCCCGAAGGATCGCGACCCGAAGACGCTGACACTCGAGGAATGCCAGAAGCTGCTCGCGGCCGCCCCGGCGAGGACCAGCCGTCGAGGCGGCCGCTTCGGCAGTCGCGGCAAGGCCGACCGCAAACCATCAGCGAAGTCCACTGCCCGCGCCGCTGCGGTCGGCCGCGGTGCCGAGGACGAGCCGGCGGCGACCACGGCGCAGACGGCGCCGAAGTCGGCCCCGGCGACAGGCTCGACGAAGCCGGTCCGCCGGGCCACTGCCGCGCGCGGCAAGGCGCCGCGCAAGCCTCGAGCGGCCGGCAAGCCGGTGCGCGGCCGCAACGGCGCGCGCAAGTCCAGGAGCGCGACGGCCGACGTGTGAAGTACCGGCACGGGTTCCATGCCGGCAACTTCGCCGACGTGCACAAGCACGTCGTACTGATCGCCCTGATCGAGGCCCTGCAGCGCAAGGAAAAAGGGTTTCTTTACGTCGACACGCACGCGGGCGAGGGTCTCTACGATCTGCGTCCCGACCCCGACACCCGCGGCGAGCACGAATCGGCACGAGGCATCGGGCACCTGCTGCGCGCGCCATCGCCCGGCGGCGGCGCCACGCCGACGCTGATCGCACGTTATCTCGATCTCGTGGCCGACGCGCGCCGCCGCAGCGGACTGCGCCACGCCTGCCCCGGCTCTCCGTGGATCGCGGTCAGCCTGCTGCGACCGCAGGATCGAGCGGTCCTGTGCGAGTGGCGTACCGAAGCCTTCGTCGCCCTGCGCCGGTTGATGCGCGATGCCGCTCAAGTGCACTGCGAGAACGCCGACGGCTACGCGCGACTGTCAGCCTGGCTGCCGCCACCGGAACGACGCGGGCTCGTGCTGATCGATCCGCCATACGAGGAGGGCCGTGAGGACCGGCGCCGGATTGCGGCGACGCTGCAGCACGCACTGCGGCGCTTCGCGACCGGCGTCTATGCGCTCTGGTATCCGATCAAGCGCGAGGCGGACAGCGGCCGCTGGCTCGAGACGCTGACGGGTCGGCTCGCGGTGCCCGCGCTGCGCACCGAGCTGTGGCTGCACCCGCGTGACTCGCGCGTCGGGCTCAATGGCTCGGGCGTGCTCGTGCTGAACCCGCCGTGGCAGCTCGGCACGCGGCTGCGCGAGGCGCTGCCCGCGTTGCATGCACGGCTCGCGCCTGCCCCGTCGGCCGGCGGCTGGTCTGTCGCCTAGTCCGGCTCCGCCAGCGCGGCGCGGACGCGACGCAGCGGCTCGGCCACCTGGCCCGGTTCCCGACTCAGCACCGCCACCGCACCGCCGGCCGCCGGAGCGATCACTCCGAAGTAGCCTCCCTCCGCGAAGGGCGTCTCGGCCCGGACCCGCTCGCCCGCCAGCACCATGACGGTAACGGGACCCTCGGTCGAGCGCACGACCAGATGCGGCACCCAGCGGCCCCGGAAGAAGCACGCGTGCGCGTAGACGACTTCGCCGAGCTCGGCCCGCTCGAGTCGCACACCCGAACGGCGCAGCACGAAATCGAGAGCCGACTGCGGCACCGACCGCGACGACTCCCAGCTCCGCGGCTCGCCGGCCATGTGCGCGATCACGTCGGCGGCCAGCGCGTCACCGCCTCGGCCGTCCACGAACAGCAGCCCGAGCAGCGCTGCGAGCGCGACGCTGGCCGCCACTGCCCAGACACGCCCGGTCCGCCAGCGCGGCGCCGCGGTACCCGCCCGCGCTGCCGGGAGGGCCGACGCAGACGACCGATCGGTGTGCTCGACCGCCGCGCCCGACCCGCTCTTCACGGCGGGCCAGGCCAACGCCGCTGCGATCCCCGCCTCGAGCATGCGCATCTCGCGCCGATAGGCCGCGCAGTCGCCGCACTCGGCAAGATGGGCGTCGAGCTCGGCATTGGAGGCATGCGGCTCCGCACCGAGACGGCGGCGTACCTCGGCGCACCTCATGGCTCCTCCTCGACGTCGTCGGCACCGCGTGACGGCAGGCCATACACACCTCGCAGCCGGTCACGCGCGCGGAACAGCCGCGTCAGCACCGCGCCCTGCGTCAGCCCGAGCTCGGCGGCGATCTCGCGCGTCGAGAAGCCACCGAGCACCTGCATCACGAGCGGTTCCCGATACTCGGCCGGCAGGCGCAGGATGGCCGCGCGAAGTTCGCGGATCTGCTGCTGATCGGCCGCGGCGAGCGCGGGATCCTCGGCCGCAACGAGCGCATCGATGTCGGTCACCTCCAGGCGCTTGCGCTCGTAGAGCCGGGCATGCTCGCGACGCACGATCGTCAGGATCCAGGCGCGTGCCGCGCCGCTGTCGTTGAGTTCATCCCGCGCCCTCCAGGCCCGCAACATGGCCTCCTGAACGACGTCCTCGGCGACGCCGCGATCGCGCGCCAGCCAGAGCGCAAAGCGCAACAGCTGCGGACGCATGCCATCGAGCCAGCGCTCGAACTCCCAGTCGTTCATGTACAAGACCGGCTCATTGCAGGTATTGTTTCGGCCCGCATGGAGCCACAGGCAGCAGGCAGGAACGGGCCAGACCGGTATGGCGTGGTCGGGCATCCCGTCGCGCACAGTCGTTCGCCATTCATTCACGGCATTTTCGCACGCCAGACGGAACAGGATCTCGTATATCGTCTCTACGACGTCGGACCGGAGGACTTCGCCGCTTTCTGCACGCAGTTCTTCGGCACCGGCGGCCGTGGACTCAACGTCACGGTGCCGCACAAGGCGGCGGCCGCCACCTTCGCCGACGAACTGACGCCGCGCGCCGCGCGCGCCGGCGCGGTCAACACGCTCGCGAGGCGGCCGGGCGGCGTGCTCGGCGACAACACCGACGGGGCTGGACTGATCCGCGACCTCGTGCAGAACCTCGGCCTCACGCTCGAGCGCGCCCGCATCCTGATCCTCGGCGCCGGGGGCGCGACCCGCGGCATCCTCGCCCCGCTGCTCGAGCAGCAGCCGGAGGAGATCGTGATTGCCAACCGCTCCGCCAAGCGCGCCCAGGGTCTCGCCGGCGTCTTCGGCGATCTCGGCAGCTTGCGCGGCTGCGGTTTCGACGATGTGCCGCGCCGCCCCTTCGACCTGATCGTCAACGCGACCTCCGCGGGCCTCTCGGGCGTGATGCCGCAGATCACGAGCGCGGTCGTCAGCGCCGCGACGACCTGCTACGACCTCTCCTACGGCAGGGGCGCAACGCCGTTCGTGAACTGGGCGCGGCAGCACGGTTGCGCGCAGGCCGTCGAGGGCTGGGGCATGCTCGTCGAACAG
Source organism: Gammaproteobacteria bacterium (assembly GCA_037444685.1). Classification (GTDB taxonomy): domain Bacteria; phylum Pseudomonadota; class Gammaproteobacteria; order Steroidobacterales; family Steroidobacteraceae; genus UBA964. Next base: position 163,341 of record JBBILX010000003.1, on the reverse strand, counting down.
GCCGCCGAGTCTTTCGAACTGTGGCGCGGCGTGCGTCCGCAGACCGCTCCCGTGCTCTCGCTGCTGGCCGGGCCCCGCTGACGGGATCGTCCGCCCTGGCGACGACCGGGGCCGGCGCTCAACGCATCGTCACGAACTCCTCGGCGCTGGTCGGGTGGATGGCGACCGTGTCGTCGAAGTCGCGTTTGGTGGCGCCCATGCGCACGGCGACGGCAAAGCCCTGCAGCATCTCGTCTGCGCCGGCCCCGATCACGTGGCAGCCGACGACTTTCTGCTCGCTGCCGACGGTGACGAGCTTCATCTCGGCGCGCGGCTTGCGCGTCGTGAGTGCGTGGTACATCGGCACGAACTGCGCGCTGTGGACGCGCACGGCATCGCCGTAACGCGCGCGCGCCTCCGTCTCGGACAGGCCGACCGTGCCGATCGGCGGGTGGCTGAACACCACGGTCGGAATGTTCGAGTAATCGAGATGCCGATCGGCCATGCCGCCGAACAGCCGATCAGCGAGCCGCCTGCCCGCCGCGATCGCGACGGGCGTGAGCGGGACACGACCAGTGACGTCGCCGATCGCATAGTGTCCGGCGAGACTGGTCTGCTGCCACGCGTCGACGACGATGTGGCCGGTCGCGTCTACCGCGATACCGACGCGCTCGAGGCCGAGGCCGCCGGTCGCGGCATCGCGCCCGATCGCCCAGATGACGGCGTCGAACGGTCCGAGCCTGCGCCCATCGACGGCTTCGAGCCACCGCTCGCTGCCGGCGCCGGCGTGCAGCGCTGCCGGCACGGTCTGCGCAGCGAGCTCGAGACCGTCCTCCTGCATGCTGCGCAGCAGCGCATCGCCGAGCATCGCATCCAAATGCCGCAGCACCTGCGTGGTGCGAATCACGAGCGTGGTCTCGGAACCGAACGCGAGAAACACCCCGGCGAGTTCCACGGCGATGTAGCCGCTGCCGACGATGGCCACGCGCCGAGGCCGGGCCGGCAGTTCGAAGAAGCCGTCGGAGGTCAGGCCGAGATCCGCACCGGGGACGGCGGGCAGATGCGGCCTGCCGCCGGTCGCGATCACGATCTGCCCGGCCGTGAGGCGTCGTGCGCCGACCTGCAGCTCCGCGGGCCCGATGAAGCTCGCCCGACCGCGCACCCACTCGACGCCGCGCTTGGCGAGGTTGCGCTCATAGATCCCGTTGAGCCGCTCCACGTACGCGTCGCGGCCGCGTTTGAGCGCCACCCAATCGAGCGCGACACCGCCGATGGTGAAGCCGTACCCCACCGCATCGTCGATCGCGTGGGCGATCTGGGCCGCGTTCCACATGACCTTCTTCGGCACGCAACCGACGTTGACGCAGGTGCCGCCGAGCCGCTGCGCTTCGACGATCACGACTCGCGCACCATACTCGGCGGCGCGCTGCGCACAGGCCAGCCCGCCGCTGCCGCCGCCGATGACGGCGAGATCGAATTCATGCTGCATATCGGGAATTATCGCAGGTTTGCGCGGGACCGCTCCGATGTGGGCCGGGCCGCGCATGCGAGGCGTCGCGACACGCTCTAGAATCGACCGCCATGGACATGCCACGCTACCGCGCCTGGCTCGACGCGCAAGGACTGCCGCCGTTCGATGCGATCGTGCCGGAAGACGTCGAGCCGGCCATCCGCGAGCTGCTCGACTCCCTGCGCACCCGCGTTGCCGAGCTCGAGCGCCTCGAGTGCCCGTCGTTCGCAAGCTTCGTCGAGCCGCTCGAGGAACTGCGGCACCGCCTCGCGCGCGCCTGGTCACCGGTCAGCCATCTCAACGGTGTACGCAACAGCGAGCCGCTGCGCGCCGCGTACAACGCCTGCCTGCCGCTGCTGTCGGACTTCCAGACCGACCTCGCGCAGAGCGAGGCGCTCTATCGCAACTATCTGCGGGTCGCCGAGACCGAGGGCGAACGGCTGTCCGGACCGCAGCGCCGCGTGCTGGAGCTCGCGCTGCGCGAGTTCCGCCTCGCTGGGGTCGCGCTCGATTCCGAGCGCAAGCGCCGCTTCAAGGAGGTGATGGCGGAACTCGCCCGCCTCGGAGCGAAGTTCGAGGAGAATGTGCTCGATGCGACGCGGGCCTGGCAGTATGCCGTGCACGACGTCACCGAACTCGCGGGTCTCAACGATGCGATCGTCGCACGCGCCGCGCGCAACGCGCGCGAGGCAGGCCGCGACGGCTGGCTGCTCAAGCTCGATCAGCCGACCTACGCCGCGGTCATGACCGATGCCCATTCGCGCGAGCTGCGCCGTGCGTTCTACGAGGCATGGCTGACGCGCGCCTCGGATCGTGGTCCGTTCGCCGGGCAGTGGGACAACGCTCCGGTCATCGAGCGCATTCTCGCGCTACGCCACGAGGCCGCCCGGCTGCTGGGTTTCCGTCGCTTCGGCGAGCTCGCGCTCGCACGGCGCATGGCACGCGACCCGGACGAAGTGCTGCAGTTCCTGGGCCGGCTGTCGGGCGCGGCGCGCGCCGCGGCGCTGCGCGAGCTCGCGGAACTCGAGCGTTTCGCGGGTGCGCGACTCGAACCCTGGGACGTGCTGTTCCAGGCCGAACGGCTACAGCGCAGCCGCTACTCGGTGTCGCAGGAGGAGCTGCGGCCCTATTTCCCGCTGCCGCGCGTGCTGGCGGGACTGTTCGACACGGCCGAGCGCCTGTTCGGGCTGCGCATCGAGGAGCGCCGCGACGCGCCCGTCTGGCACGAGGACGCACGGTACTACGAGATCCGCGCGGCAGATGGCCAGCCGATCGGCTCGTTCTACCTCGATCCTTACGCGCGCGCCGACAAGCGCAGCGGCGCCTGGATGGACGAGTGCATCGGTGCGAAGGCGATCGGGGGGCGCGAGGTGCGCCCCGTCGCTTATCTCGTCTGCAACTTCCTGCCACCTGCCCGCGGGAACGACGGGCAGGAGCGGCCCGCGCTGCTCACCCACGATGATGTCGTCACGCTGTTCCACGAGTTCGGACACGGCCTGCATCACCTGCTCACACAGGTGGCCTATCCGTCGATCGCCGGCATCAATGGCGTCGCCTGGGACGCCGTCGAGCTGCCGAGCCAGTTCCTCGAGAACTTCGCCTGGCATCCCGAGGTCATCGCCGGCATGGCGGCGCACTGGCAGACCGGCGAACCCCTGCCGGAGACGATACGCGCGCAGCTGATCGCGACGCAGAAGTTCCACGCCGGCCTCGCGATGGCGCGCCAGCTCGAGTTTGCGCTGTTCGACTTCCGGCTGCATGCCGAGTACGACCCGGCATCGGGCGGCCGCGTCGCGCAGATCCTCGACGAGGTGCGCCGTGAGGTCGCCGTGATCGAGCCGCCCGAATGGAATCGCTTCGCGCAGAGTTTCAGCCACATCTTCGCGGGCGGTTACGCCGCGGGTTACTACAGCTACAAGTGGGCCGAAGTGCTCGCCGCCGATGCCTTCGCGGCCTTCGAGGAGCGCGGCGTGTTCGATCCGGTCACGGCGGCGCGCTTCCGGCGCGCGATCCTCGAAACGGGCGGCAGCCGCGATGCGGCCGAGGCCTTCGTCGAGTTCCGTGGCCGGCCGCCCGACGTCGATGCGCTGCTGCGGCACCATGGGATCGCCGCCTGACTCTCCCGTGACCGCGCTGCGCATCGCCACGTGGAACGTCAACTCGCTGCGCGTACGGCTGCCGCAGCTGCGTGACTGGATCGGCAGCGCCGGCCCCGACGTGCTCGCGCTGCAGGAGACGAAACTGACGGACGAGGAGTTCCCGGTGGGGGAGCTGCGCGAGCTCGGCTATCTCTGCGCCTTCGCCGGCCAGAAGACCTACAACGGCGTGGCCGTGCTCGTGCGCGAACCGCTGCTCGGCGGCGCGGCGCTCGCGGCCGACGCCACATCGATCCCGGGCTTCGCGGATCCGCAGCGCCGCGTGCTCGCGGTCACGCTCGAGCTGTCGGGCGGAGCGCTGCGTCTGATCGACCTGTACGTGCCCAATGGCCAGGCGGTCGGCTCCGAGAAGTACGCCTACAAGCTCGAGTGGCTAGCGGCGTTGCGACGCTGGCTGCGCGCCGAAGCCGTCGCGCACGAGCGCCTCGTCGTGCTCGGCGACTTCAACATCGCGCCGGAGGACCGCGACGTCCACGACCCGCAGAGCTGGGCGGGTGGCGTGCACGTCAGCGAGCCCGAGCGCGCCGCACTGCGCGCCCTGCTCGACGACGGCCTGATCGACGTGTTCCGCCGCTTCGAGCAGCCCGAGCGCAGCTACAGCTGGTGGGATTACCGCGCCGGCGCGTTCCGCCGCGACCACGGTCTGCGGATCGACCTGATTCTCGCGAGCGCGCGCCTCGCCGCGCGCTGCACGGCCTGCCACATCGACCGCGAGCCGCGGCGCGCCGAGCGGCCGTCCGATCATGCGCCCGTCGTGGCGACCTTTGACATATGAATTCCCCGCCGCCCGCGCAAACCGCGAACCGCACCCCACCGCAGCCGGCGGCGGGGCGCCAGACTGCGCTTCCGATGCACAATCCGCGGCGCAGCGATTACGACGTCACGAACACGGTGCAGGTCAGCTCGCCCGCCGCCGTGCGTCTGGCGATCGCACAGCTTTTCGGCGAGTGCTGGCCGCGCGCGCCCCTCGACGCGGTCGACGCCTCGTTCGCCCGCTTCGAGGAAATGTTCGCCGGCCGCTCACCCGAGTATGTCGGCGTCGATACGCTCTATCACGATACCCAGCACACGCTCGACATCACCCTGGCGATGTCGCGTCTGATGGCCGGGTACGAGCGGCAAGTGGCGCCCGCCGAGCGTTTCGGCGCGGAGCGGGCCCTGGTCGGCATCGTCACGGCGCTGTTTCACGATGTCGGCTACCTGCGCGAGCGCGGGGTCGACGCGGCCACCAACGGCGCGGAGTACACGCGCTTGCACGTCTCGCGCGGCGCGCGTTTCCTCGAACGCTGGCTGCCGCAGATCGGGCTCGGGCACTGGGTCGGAATCGTCGCCGAGCTGATCCACTACACCGGCTACGAGCGTCCGCTCGCCGCGCTGCGGCTCGACGACCCGCGCGACCGCAAGCTCGGGCATTTGCTCGGCACCGCCGACATGATCGCGCAGATGGCCGACCGCTGTTACCTCGAGAAGTGCCGTGACTGCCTCTACCCCGAGTTCGTGCTGGGCGGCGTCGCGTTGCCCACGGACGCCGAGGGCTACCGGCGCGTGGTCTACGCCTCGGGCCTCGATCTGCTGCGGCAGACCCCGGACTTCATGCAGGCGGTTCGTGCCAAGCGCCTCGACGGCGAGTTCGAGCGCGCCTACCGCTATCTCGAGGTGCTGTTCGACGGCCGCAACCCCTACATCGAGGCGATGGAGCGCAACGAGGCCTACCTGCGTGAGGTGCTGCGTAGCGAGAGCTGGCGGATGCTGCGGCGCTCGCCGCCGATATTCGCGGCGGTGCCGGACCCCGTAGGTAGCGTCCGCAGCCTGATGGCCGGCTACATCCGCAGGGTCTGGACCGGGGGGTGAGGCCTCAGGTCTCGCGCAGCGCCTCGGGCGCTGGCGCATCGACGCGTGCGACGTAGCGCTCGTGGATGCGCTCGAGGCGGGAGATGACCTCCGCGAGCCCTTCGATCGGCTCGTGCAGCAGCGCCTGACGCAGCAACGCTGCGCTCATGGCCGCGAGCGCCGGGACCGACACCGGCGCATAGCTCAGGTGCCAGGGCTCGGGGCGCACACCACCGCGATCCGTCGCATAAGGCCGAAAGAACCCGAAGCGGCTCATGTGCCGCTCGAGCCAGCGGTCGAGCCGCTCGAAGACCGCGCCAGCGGCGAACTCGCGCGGCACGAGTTCGACCCGGTATCCGGGCGGCACGGCCGCGGCGTCGATCACGTCGATCTCGCTGCCCCAGTGATGGCGGCTCGCGCCGGGCAGCGCCGACCAGAGCAGGATGGTCTCGACGCGTTCCGCGCCACCGAGGCGGCTTGGATCGAGCGGCTCGCCGTCGCGGTCGAGCAGCGTGCGTTGACCGCGGAACTTCGCGTTCCAGATCGCGGCCTGGCCGGCGAAGTCGCGGAACGAGGACACCGGCACGAGATCGATGCCGTCCAGCGCCGCCGCCGCGCGCATGGCGAGGAACGGCTCCACCGCGGCACGGTGCAGCGTGCACGGCGGCGACTCGAGATCGACGACGTGCGTGCGTGCGCGGCCGGTCAGCTCGGCCGGATCGAGCTCGAGTCGCATCAGCGTGGCGGTTCGGCCGTGGCCGCGTCGAGCGCCTGTAGGAACACGGGCAGCGGCTGCGCCCCTGAGAACGCGTATCGGCGGCCGAAGATGAACGTCGGTACGCCATGGATCTGCCACGCCCGCGCCTGCGCCTCGAGCGCCGCGATGCCTTCGTGCAGACGCGGATCGTCGACGGCGGCGCGCGCGCCGACGGGATCCAGACCCGCCTCGCCGGCGAGCGACGCGAGCGTATCCGGATCGCCGATGTCGCGACCCTCCGCGAAATAGGCGGCGAGCACGCGGCGCTTGATTTCGTTCTGCGCACCCTGGCCGGCGGCCCACGCGATCAGCGCATGCGATCGCCGCGTGTTGGGCATGCGGCGGATCGCCGCGAAATCGAAGGAGATGCCTGCCTCGGCGCCCAGCGCCTGCAACGTGGCCTGCGCCTTGGCGAAGTGGTGCACGTTACCGAAACGCTCGCGAAGGTACTCGGCCCGGTCGCGGCCCTCGGCCGGCAGACCGGGATTGAGCTCGAAGGGCAGCCAGCGCAGCTCGACGGCCTGCGCCGGGCGCTCGGCGAGAGCGCGCTGCAGCCGCGCAAACCCGAGGTAGCACCAGGGACAGACGGTATCGGAATAGACCTCGATCAGCATCGCCTCGCCCACAATCTGCGCCCGTCGGACATATTCGGCAGGTGGTGGCCGGGGCCGCAGGCGGTTAAGATCGGTTGCCGGCTGCCTCCCGTGGTGCGGGAGGGAGACCGGCCGCGCATCAGGGGTAGCGTGTCACTGGCAGAACGCATTGCGCAAGCCGAGCCTACAACGCAAATTCCTGCTCGCCGCGGTGCTCTCGACCGTCGCCGGTGGGCTGCTGGTGGCCGGCGCGCTGTGGTACCAGATCCAGTCCGACTCCGGTCTGATCACCGGCATCGTCAGCCGCGAATCCCGCCAGCAGATCTCGCGCGAACTCGAAGCGCGCGCTGCGACGCTGGCCGGGTATATCGCCAGCGCGGTCGGCCCGTCGCTGGCGCGCCGCGACCGCGCCACACTGTCCGGTGCCGTGCAGCCCTTTCTCGACGACGGCTCGCTGCTCGAGGTCATCGTACTCGACCCGGACGGCCAGAGCGTCCTCGAGTGGCGCCTCGCGAGCTCCTCGACCGACGATGCGGAGGGCAGGACGGCGCTGGTCGCCCGCCACGTGGCCCCGGCGCGCGTGCTGGTGCCATCGCAGGCTGGCGTCAACCTGCCGCGCACGGTCGGCAGCGTCGCCATCGCCGTACGCAGCATCGGCCTTCCGGTCAACGGCGCCCTGGACGAACTCGAAGCAGCCCGCCTGCGCCAGCTGCGCACGCTCGGTGCGATCGTGGCCGGTTTCCTCGCACTCGGCCTCGGGCTAGGTGGCGCGATCGCCTGGTGGGCCGGCCGACGCATCGCCGAACCGCTCGCGGCGCTCGCTCGTGGCGCGCAGCGCATCGGTCAGGGCGACTACACGCGCCCGCTCGACGTGCAGCGCGACGACGAGATCGGCGACCTGCAGGCGGCGCTCGAGCGGATGCGGCAGCGGCTGCGCAGCACGACGATCACGCGCGACTACCTCAACAGCGTCCTCGGCAGCATGAACGACGCGGTGTTCGTCACCTCGCCGGATGGCGTGATGCGCGTCGTGAACCTCGCCGCCTGCCGCCTGCTCGGCTACGCGGAGGAGGAACTGGTCGGCAAGGGCATCCAGCACATCCTCGACGAGACGGAGCGCGCGGGCTTCGACCTGCTGCAGGCCGCGCAGGACACCCGCGAGACGCTGGTCCGCACGCGCCAGGGCCAGTCCATCCCGGTCTCGCTGTCGGGCTCGCAGATCGCGAGCGAGGATCCGCAGTTCCAGGGCGTGATCTTCGTCGCGCGCAACATCAGCGAGCGCAAGCGCGCCGAGCGCCGCATCCGCTATCTCGCGCGCTACGACGCCTTGACCAAGATCCCCAACCGCATGCAGTTCCAGCACCTGCTGCAGCAGGCGATCGCGCGCGCGCTCAAGAACGGCACCTCGCTGGCATTGCTCTACCTGGACATGGACCGCTTCAAGGAGGTCAACGACACCTTCGGTCACGCGGCGGGCGACCGGACGCTCGAGATCCTCTCGGAGCGGCTGACGCGCTCGGTTCCCAGGGAGGCCGTGGTCGGACGGCTGGCCGGCGACGAGTTCGCCGTCTTCATCGAGGGGCTGCCGGCTGCGGCCGACAACCGCGGCCCGATCGCGCACCTCGCCCGCTCCGTGCTCACGGAAGTCGGCAAAGCCTTCCAGCTCAATGATCAGGAGGTCTTCCTGACGGCGAGCTTCGGCATCGCCTTCGCGCCGCGCGACGCCGAGAACGTCATCGATCTGATCCGCAACGCCGATGCGGCGATGTACTACTCGAAGCAGAACGGGGGCAACACTTTCGCGTTCTATGCGCCTGAGATGAACGCGGCCGCCGTCGAAAGGCTCATGCTAAAGAGCAAGCTGCGGCGCGCCCTCGAGCGCGACGAGCTCGTGCTTCACTACCAGCCCAAGGTTGACCTGCGCAACGGACGCATCGTCGGCGCCGAGGCGCTGCTGCGCTGGCGACTGCCCGGCCACGGCGACATCCCGCCGTCGCAGTTCATTCCGCTGGCCGAGGAGACCAACCTGATCGGCGAGCTCGGCGAGTGGGTGCTGAACAAGGTCTGCGCCGACTACCGCGAGATGCTCGGCGAGGTGCGCAACCCGGGCCGCTTCTCGCTGAACCTGTCGCTGAAGCAGTTGCAGCAGGCGAGCTTCATCCTGCGCTGCCGCTCGGTGTTCCGCCGGCACGGCGTCTCGCCAACCGCGCTCGAGCTCGAGATCACCGAGACGACACTGATGGCAGACGCCAAACGCACGCTTCGCCTGCTCAACGAGCTCTATGGCATGGGGCTGCACCTGTCGATCGACGACTTCGGCACGGGTTACTCGTCGCTGTCGGCGCTACAGCAGTTCCCGATCGGCACGTTGAAAATCGATCAGTCCTTCGTGCGGGATCTCGGTGACGACGAAGGCGATGCGACCATCGTGCGCACCATCATCGAGATGGGTCGCAGCCTCGGCATGGAGGTCGTTGCCGAGGGCGTCGAGTCCGCGCGTCACGTCGAATTCCTGCGCGCGCATCACTGCCAGTTCGCCCAGGGCCGCCTGTTCGGCGAGCCTTGCGTCGTCGCGGACCTCAAGGCGCTGATGATCCGCCAGGAGGCCCGCGAAGCTCCCTACGCGGCCCTGCTCGGCGCGCACGCGGCGACCGGCACGGCCGGAGCAGCCCCGGCCTGAAGCATCGAGTGCGGCCGGCACGTCGCGGCTGCCGCGCCCTGCACAGATCGCCGCCACCCGATGCCGCACCTACGCCAAGTCACGCTGCGCCGCGGTCCCGAGCCGCTGATCGAGGACGCGCAGGTCAAGGTGTCCCGCGGTGAGAAGGTCGGCGTGGTCGGTCCCAATGGCTGCGGCAAGTCGACTCTCCTCGCGCTGATCCGTGGCGAGTTCGCCGCCGACGCCGGCGAAGTCGAGCTGCCCGCCGATTGCGTCATCGCCAGCGTCGCCCAGCAAGTCCCGCATTCCACCGCGGCGGTCATCGACTACCTCATCGACGGCGATGTCGAACTGCATTCCATCGAACGACGGCTCGCGCAGGCGCGGGCCGCCCGTGACGGTCTGCGCGAGGCTGAGCTGCTCGGCGAGTACGAGTACGCTGGGGGTTACACGGCCCAAAGCTGGGCGGCGGCGCTGCTCGACGGACTGGGATTCGATCCGGGCGACGTCGGCCGGCCGCTCGAGGAGTCCTCGGGTGGGCGGCGCATGCGCGCGAGTCTCGCGCGGGCATTGATGCACCGCTCCGACCTGCTGCTGCTCGATGAGCCGACCAATCACCTCGACGTCGAGATGCGCGAGTCGTTGCTACTCGCGCTGCAGGAGTTCGCCGGCGGGGTCGTGATCGTCTCGCATGATCGCGCGCTGCTGCGCGGTGTCTGCAACGAGTTCCTGAGCGTCGCCGGCGGCCACGTCGCCGCGTTCGACGGCGATCTAGAGAACCATGCGCGATGGCTCGGCCGACGGGACGCTGACCAGCGGGGTGCGCCGGCGCGACCGGAGAGGGTGCCGGCAGAGACTGCAACTGCCCGGCCCGGCGCTGACACCGGTGGTGTGCGCGAGCGGGGCGCGGAGGCCAAGCGCCGCGCAGCGGCCCGGCATGCCCAGCTCGCACCGCTGCGGGCGATTTCTTCGCCGGCGCATCGCCCCCGCGCAGCGCGAGCCGTCCCGGCGACACGGCGCGGTGTGCCGCGAGATCGAGGATCTCGAGGAGCGCCGGCTGGCGCTGGGCAGCCCGCTGGAAGCTGCACGGTCCGGGCGAGCAATCAGCCACTCGGACTCTGACAGGTGAGGGACCGACGTTTTGCGAAGAGCTCGACCCGCAAATAAAAAGGCGGACCTTGCGGTCCGCCTCAACGGGGGGTCACTCGTCAGGTTGGACGCTTGACGAGACATAGGATACCTCGCCAACAAAGTTTGTCAAGATTTCGTACAGGATTTACCTGTACAGAAAGGCTACATCGAGCTTGAAACCCTGCGACCTATAGCTCAGATCAACCCCGCTTCGTTGCTAAAATGACACAATGGAGCCCCGTGCGGACGCGCCGTCGACCGCCTCAGCCGGTCGCCCGGCCGGCCGACGTTGGCGTCTCGCATCGCTTTCACTGCTCGGCGTCCTCGCCGCGCTCGTGGCCGTCGGGACGTGGCACGCGGTCAAGCCCCTGCCTCCTGGACTGCGCGTCGCCTCGCCTTGGAGCAGCGTCCCGGCAGGCGACGTCCGCTTGCTCGCCGACGTGACGGCAGCAGACGCGTATGGGCAGCCGGTCGTGCGGCAGGAGATCTTCGACGAGTTGCTGCGGACGATCCGCGACGCGCGGCGTTTCGTCTTGCTCGACCAGTTCCTGTTCAACGCCCACCAGGGCGCCGGGTCGCGCGATGGGGCCGAGACGATGGCCGCCGGCCGGTCGCTGTCCACCGAACTGCGCGAGGCGCTGATCGCCGCGCGCCGCGCGCAGCCGCAGCTCCAGGTGCTGCTGATCACCGATCCGATCAATGACGTGTATGGCGGCATGCCGTCCGGTGATCTCGATGCGCTGCGTGCGGCCGGCGTCGACGTCGTGGTCACGGATCTCGACAGGCTGCGGGATCCCAATCCGATCTATTCGAGCCTCTGGCGGCTCGCGATCCGCTGGTGGAGCGGCGACGGCCGCGGCGACGGCTGGCTGCCGAATCCCCTGTCCTTCGGTCCCTCGCGCGTGACGTTCCGCGCCTGGGCACGTCTGCTGAACATGAAGGCCAATCACCGCAAGGTCGTGATCGCGGACGATGGCCTGGGAGGTCTCGTCGGACTCGTCGGCTCCATGAATCCGCACGATGCCAGCAGCGCCCACTCCAATCTCGCGCTGCAGGTGCGGGGCGCAGCGCTCGAGCCTTTGCTCGCCAGCGAACTCGCGGTTGCGCGCTTCTCGGGCTGGCGCGGCGAGTGGCCCGAGCCGATTGCGGCCGCGGACGCCGCGCGGGCACTGCCCGGCGCCGCCGGCCGTGGCGGTCCGGATGCGGACGCTGCCGGCTTCGCGCGCGGCGAGCGGGTCCGCGTGCGCGCGTTGACCGAGGGCGCGATCGCCGACGCAGTGCTCGAGCGCCTCGCGCAGGCCGGCCCCACCACGCGGATCGACGTGGCGATGTTCTATCTCTCCGACCGGCGAGTCATCGCGGCGCTGCTCGCAGCCGCCGCGCGCGGCGCCGAGGTGCGCGTGCTGCTCGATCCGAACAAGGACGCGTTCGGTCGCGAGAAGTCGGGCATCCCGAACCGCCCGGCGGCCTCCGAGCTCGTGGCGCGCAGCGATGGCGCGATCCGCCTGCGCTGGTACCGGACCCACGGCGAGCAGTTCCACGTCAAGATGCTCGCTGTACGTGACCCGGATCGAGTCTGGCTGACGATCGGGTCGGCGAATCTCACGCGGCGCAACGTGGCGGACTTCAATCTCGAAGCCAACCTTGCAGTCGAGGCCGCGCCCACTGCTGGCATCGCGCTCGCAGTCGAGCGCTGGTTCGAGACGCTCTGGAGCAACCGCGGGCCCGCGGGCGTCGAGTACACCACGGACTTCGGCACCTTCGCCGATCCGGCCCAGTCGAGCTACTGGGCATACCGACTGCTGGAGTGGACCGGGTTGTCGAGCTTCTGATTGGGCGGTCGCCTGCCCCCGCCCGGCGTCGATCACCGGCCGGCCTGGCCGGACCGGTTACTGCGCCGTCACGTCGGCGAGAACCGCTTCGACCGCGCGCGTCGTGACTTCGCTCAGCGCCTTGCCAACCGCCGTATCGAATGCCGCGACGATCGCGCCCATGCGCTGCGCCGCCGACGGAACCTCCGCGCTCGCGACGAACGTGGCGACCACGCCCCTATCGGCGCGTCGACTGACCGTGCCGTCGAGCTGCACGCGTACGAGCGGGGGGCCGCCGCCGGTGGCGTCGGCCTCGAAACGGCGCACGACCACGCGCAGCGAGTAGTCCGAATGCAGCGCGGCGGCCGCGTCGTGCACCGAGCCGAATGCCCCGGCCCCGCGCAACGTCTCGACCGTCAGCGAGCTCAGCACGGCCGGCAGCGGGCCGGTCCAGCGGCTCGCGACGTAGTGATCGAGCACGCGCGGCTCACGCAGGACGAGGATGCGGTCCGTGTCGAAGCCGGGCGGCACCTGCACGCGCTCGACGCGCAGCGCAATGCCCGAGAGTGTCGGGCTCGGCGCGCCGACGGCGGGCGCGCGCAGCAGATAGGTGACGGGCGCAGGGGCGTCGCTGCGCAAGCCGCTGCACGCCGTCAGCACGGCCGCGACCGCGAGGCTCGACAGACTGACGAGATACGCCGGGCGCAGTCTGCTCATCGCGGGATCTCCACACCGCTCGCCGGCGGCTGGTAGACGAGTTGCGAGGGATTGTCGCGCAGGGACTGCATGAGCTTCAGGAACTCGCCAGCCGCAGCCCGGCTCTCGCGCAGCAGCTGTTCGAACTCGGGCAGACCGTCGCGGGCGAAGGCACGGACGTCGCGCTGGCTCTCGGCCACGAGCTGATCGAGTCGCGTGGTCGTGCTGGCGAGGTTCTCGGCCGCGACCCGCACGCGCTGCAGCGCAGCCGTGGCCTCGGGCGCGGCGCTCTGCACGACGCCACGGACCGTGCCGGTCACGGCCGTGACCTCTGCCGCCGCGGCACGCATCTCCTTGGCCAGGGCGTCGATGTCGCGCAGCGTACCGGGCAGGCTGCGCGTCGCAAGTTCGACGTTCGCGACGACGCGCGAGACCGCCTCAATGTTGTCATCGGAGAGCAGCAGGTTGACGCGCTGGGCGACCTCGCCGGCGCGTAACACGACGTCTGGCAGACCGGCGACGAACATGTCGAAGTTGGAGCGTACCGAGGGGATCACCGGGTAGCGTTCGCTCGGCACGTTGTCGATGAGTTTCTTCGTGCCGGGCTGCCCGAGCAGATCGATGTAGAGCAGACCCGTCACGCCCTGCAGCGACAGCTCGGCGACCGTCTGTTTGGTGATCGGCGCAGAGCTGTCGATATCGGCGATGACCTGCACGCGGCCGGCGGCGCGTCGGTCGACGCGGATGTCGTGGACGCGGCCCACGTCCACGCCGAGGAACCGGACCGTGCTGCCCAGGGTAAGGCCGCTCACCGACCCCTCGAAATAGATCTCGTAACGCCGGTAGCTGCGTGCGTCACGGCTGTCGGTGTACCAATAGACGAACAGCCCTGCCATCGCGACGACGAGCAGCACGAAGGCACCGACGGCCGCGTAATTCGCCTCACGCTCCATGACGGATATCCTCCCTTCTCGCGGGGACGAAGCGCAGAGCGCGCTCGCCGTGGAAATACTCGCGGATCCAGGGGTGGTCGTTGTGCACGATGCCTTCGCGCGTATCGCAGATCATTTTCCGGTCGACGATCACACCGACACGATTGCAGGTCCGGAATATCGTGTCCAGATCGTGCGTGATCATCACGACAGTCAGCTGCAGCTCGCGCTGCAGGGCCATGACGAGCCCGTCGAAGGCCGCGGCGCTGATCGGATCCAGACCGGAGGTCGGCTCGTCGAGGAACAGCAGCCGCGGATCGAGCGCGAGGGCACGCGCCAGCGCCGCGCGCTTGACCATGCCGCCCGAGAGTTGAGCCGGGTACTTGAAGGCCGCGTCGGCCGGCAGACCGACCAGCCGTACCTTGAGCATCGCCAGCTCGTCGAGCGCACGCCGCGGCAGGTCGAGAAACTCGAGCATCGGCAGCTGCACGTTCTGCAGCACCGTGAGTGACGTGTACAGCGCGCCGGCCTGGAACGTGACTCCGTAGGTCGCCTTGACCGCGCGGAGTTCCTTCTCGGACATCTGCGTCAGATCCCGCCCGAGCAGCCGCACCTCGCCGGCGCGGGGCTTCTGCAGCCCGAGTATGGTGCGCAGCAGCACCGATTTCCCCGAGCCCGAGCCGCCGACGATGCCGAAGACCTCACCCTCGAACACGTCCATGTCGAGTCCGTCGTGCACGACCTGCGCACCGAAGCGGTTGACGATGCCGCGCACGGAGATGACCGGCGTGGTCATCAGATGTCGAGTTCCATGAACAGCACGGCGAACAGCGCGTCGGCGAGGATGACGAGGAAGATCGCCTGCACGACCGCCACCGTGGTCAGGCGGCCGAGCTCGCGCGAGGAGCCGCGCACCTGCAGGCCGCGATAGCAGCCGGCCGCCGCGATCAGGACGGCGAACACGGGCGCCTTCCAGATGCCGACCCAGAACGTGTAGGGGCCGATCGCCTCATCCATCCTGGTCACGAACTGCACGAACGGCATGTCGAGCAGGAAGCGGCACAGCAGCGCGCCGCCGGCGAGCCCGACCGCGCCGGCGACGACCGTCAGCAGCGGCAGGGCGATCACAAGTCCGAGGATCCGCGGCAGGATCAGCACCTCGAACGGACTGACACCCGTCGCCTTCAGCGCATCGACCTCCTCGTTGAGGCGCATCGCACCGATCTCCGCCGCAAATGCGCTGCCGGAGCGGCCGGCGACGATGATGGCGGTCAGCAGCACGGCCATCTCGCGCAGCGTCCCGACCGTGATCAGGTCGACGACGAAGATGTCGGCGCCGAACTTGCGCAGCTGCTGCGCGCCCATGTAGGAGGTAATGACGGCGATCAGGAAGGCGATCAGTGCCACGATAGGGATCGCGGTGATGCCCGTGTCGTAGACGTGGCGCGCGATCGACGTGTAGCGCCAGCGGCGCGGATGGGGGACCGCACCGGCGAGCGTCGCGGCGGTCTCGCCGATGAAGGCGAGGCCGTCGCGCAGCTCGCGAGTGCCGCGCAGGAAGCGCCTGCCGACGGCTTCGGCCGCGACGGTATGCGGTCGCCGACGAGCCGAGGAACCGCCGTCCGCTTCGCCGAGCTCGGCGATATCGGCGTCGCTGAGGGTGTCGGCGACGAGGCGCACCGCCTCTGGACGGCCGTCCGGCCACAGCACCTCAAGACCGCTGCGCGTCGCACGCCGCTCGAGGTCGCAGAGCAGCCACGCGCCGGACGGATCCAGTCGGCCGAGACGCGACGTCGCGATCGAAAGTTGCGACTGCCCGGCGAGCGGCAGCGCCTCGAGCGCGCGGATGATGGCGCCGACGTCGATGGCGGACCAGTCGCCCTCGGGGATCACCCGCAGCGTGCCGCCGGCGGTCTCGGTCGCGAATCGCATGGCAGCGCCGCGGTCTACCTCAGGGCGGCAACGCCCGGTGCGAACCGTCGCAGAGCGGTGCGTTCGCGGTACGCTTGCAGGCGCAGAACCAGACCTTCCCGGTCGCGGCAGCGTCGTATTGCAGCGGCGTAAAGCCGCTGCCCTTGTGGCTGCCGTCGCAGAACGGCTGCTGCTTCGACAGCCCGCAGCGGCACCACCAGTAGGTCTTGCCAGCCTCGACCTCGACCACCAGCGGCGCGCGACCGGCAATGCTCGCTTCGTTCATTCCCGCCTCTCTCCCGATACGTTGAGCAGAACGCGTAGACTGCCGCGAGTCTATCGCGAGGCACTCCATGACCACCATCGGCACGCCCCTGTCGGACTCGGCTACCCGGATGCTGCTGCTCGGCGCCGGCGAACTCGGCAAGGAGGTCGCGATCGAGGCGCAGCGCCTCGGCGTCGAAGTGGTCGCCGTCGACCGTTACCCGAATGCCCCGGCGATGCAGGTCGCGCACCACTCGCACGTGATCCGCATGCTCGACGCTGCCGCGCTGCGCGCCGTGGTCGAGCGCGAGCGGCCGACGTTCATCGTGCCGGAGATCGAAGCGATCGCCACTCCCGAACTGCTCGCTCTCGAGGCCGAGGGCTACACCGTCATCCCGACCGCGCGGGCCGCGCGCCTGACGATGGACCGCGAGGGCATACGCCGCCTCGCGGCCGAGGAACTCGGTCTGCCCACCTCGCCATACCGCTTCGCTGCCAGCCTCGAGGACCACCGCGCCGCGGTGCGCGAGCTCGGCATGCCCTGTGTCGTCAAGCCGGTGATGTCAAGCTCGGGCAAGGGGCAGAGCGTGGTGCGCTCCGCTGATGAGATCGACGCCGCCTGGGACTACGCCCAGGGCGGCGGCCGCGCCGGCGCGGGCAAGGTGATCATCGAGGGTTTCATCGACTTCGACTACGAGATCACGCTGCTGACGGTGCGTCACGCGGGCGGCACGAGGTTCTGCGCGCCGATCGGCCATCTGCAGGTCGACGGCGACTACCGCGAGTCCTGGCAGCCGCATCCGATGAGCGAAGCGACGCTCGCCGAGTCGCAGCGCATCGCTGCCGCCGTCACCGGCAGTCTCGGCGGCCGCGGACTGTTCGGTGTCGAGCTGTTCGTCAGGAATGACCGTGTCTGGTTCAGCGAGGTCTCGCCGCGCCCGCACGACACCGGCCTCGTCACGCTGATCTCGCAGGATCTCTCGGAGTTCGCGCTGCACGTGCGCGCGATCCTGGGTCTGCCGATCCCGGCGATCGCACAGCTTGGTCCGTCGGCATCCTGTGCGCTGCTCGTCGAGGGCGAGAGCGCGAACGTCCGCTTCGGCAACGTCGCCGCCGCGCTCGCCGAGCCCGACACGCAGCTGCGGCTGTTCGGCAAGCCGGAGGTCCGCGGACGGCGGCGCATGGGCGTGGCGCTGGCCCGCGGCGCCTCGATCGACGTCGCCCGCGACAAGGCCCGGCGCATGGTCGCCACGCTCGGCGCCGGCGTGCAGCTCTGAGTCAAGCGCTGCACCCGTATGCCGGCCGCGTCAGGTCACGAGCGCCAACGCGGCGAGCAGGAGTGCCAGGGCGGTCACCCACGCGCCGAGCACGCGGCGCACGAGCGGCGCGCGCCGCTCGAGCCGGCGCAGTCCCTCCTGCAGCCACAGGACGAGCACGCCGCTCGTCGCGCCGCTGCCGAGCGCCTCCCAGACGTTCGGCGACTCCGGTCGGGCCGCGAGGCCGACCGTCGTCGCGGCGATGCATGCAAGCGTCCATGCCCCCGGACGCTGCGGTGTCCAGGCGAGGACGGCCGCCAGGCCGGTCACTGCAGCGCCCAGTGGTGCCGCGGGATCGAGACGTGGCGGGGCGAGCCCAGCGACCGCGAACGCCGCAGCCGCGCAGAGCAGCGCGACCTCCAACTGCAGCGCCTCGCTCGTGATGACGGTCGCGGCGGCGAGGCCGACGACCGCGGCCAGCGCGAGCGGCGTCAGTGCGACGTGGAACGCGCCGGCCCAGAATGGCGCGAGATCGCCGAGATTCGCGTGGGCCGAGACCTCGGGCGCGAGCATCGCCCCCAGCGAGGCGAGGCACGCCGTGACGACGCGGCGCATCGCGCGGGCAGACAGCGCCTCGCTCAGAGCAGACCTGACTGGCCGAGCAGGATCCCGCCGCCCGCGAGCGCGATCGCTACGCCGGCGCCGCGCAGCAGCGGCGTGCCGCCGCGGACGCCGATCAGCAGACCGAGGGCGATTCCCGCGAGGTGCAACAGCCCCGTGGCCAGCACGAATCCGGCGGCGTAGCCCTGTGGCGCTGCCGCTTGCGGCAACTCGGTGCCGTGGGCGTGGCCGTGGAAGATCGCGAACACGGCGATGATCGCGACCGCCACCCCGGTCGGCGCGCTCCAGCGCAGCGCAATGGCGGCGCCGAGCACCACGACGGACAGGGCGATGCCGGCTTCGACGAAAGGCAGGGAGGCGCCCGAAATGCCGAGCACTCCGCCGATCAGCATCACGAGCGGGAAAGCGACCGGCAGTTGCCAGATCAGCGGACGGCCGAGGAACGCGCCCCAGATGCCGACGGCGACCATGGCGAGCAGGTGATCGAGTCCGGTCACCGGATGCAGCAGTCCTGCGAGAAAGCCGCCCGCCATGCCGTGCCCGTCGTGGGCATGGACCGGACCGACCCCGAGACCGAGCAGCAGAAGGGACAGCAAGAAGGCAGAACGACGTGGCATGGTGGTACTCCGGCAATCGGCGCCGCAGGTCGGACCGCGGCAAAAGCCGCGCACCGCCCGGATTTCGGCTCAGCCGCATGTTATGCAGAATGCAGCGGTTCTTCCTACTTTTCCGATCGGGTGACCGTTGCTAGCCATCCTGTCCGCCGGGTTCGTGCTCGGCCTCCGCCATGCGCTCGAGCCCGACCACTTGGCAGTCGTCTCGGTGCTCGCTGCGGGGAAGGATCCCGCGCGCGGCTTCATCCGCCATGGGCTGATCTGGTCGATCGGACACTCGCTTTCGCTGCTGGCGCTGGCGCTGGTCGTCGTGCTTGCCGGACAGAGTCTGCCCGGGAGCTGGGACCGCGCGCTGCATGTCGTCATCGGGCTGCTGCTGCTCGCACTGGGTGTCGGCGCCTTGCTGCGCGGGCTAGGCATCGCGCGCCGTGGACACGCCGTGACGGACACTGGTCCCGCGCACGGGGCCGGCCCGCCGAGGTCCGTCCGACCTGCTGCACAGGCGCGAACGCTGCTGATCGGCCTCGTGCAGGGACTGGCCGGTTCGGGCGCGCTCGTGCTGCTTGCGATGGATGCCGCGGGCCGGCCGGCGCTCGCGCTCAGCTACGTCGCCGTGTTCGGGCTGGGCTCGATCGCCGGAATGGCGCTGGTCGCGCTCGCCCTTAGCGTGCCGCTGGCCCGCGCCACCCGGCGTATTGCGCATTTCTCGCGCTGGATGTCACTGGTCGCGGGCGCGCTGATGACGGTCGTCGCGCTGCAGACACTGGGTGCAGCCTAACCGAGTCAGGTGTCGTCGCGACGCCTGCGCACCTGCACCGCAGCCCAGAGCATCAGCACGGCCGCGGCGACCCCGAGCCACAGATCGACGTTGCCGAGCAGTGGGGTCGTGTCGAGACGGCTGTAGACCTCGCCGATGCGCGCGAACTCGCGATCGGTCATGCCGACCGCGCGCTCGCCTGGACTCACGCCCATGCCCATCGCGTCGAAGAACCCGCCCAGCCGGTATTCGAGGAAACTCGCGACCCGGTTCGAATCGAAGGCGGTCTTCTCGAGCAGCATCAGCGCGACGGGAGGCAGCACCGCCCAGAGGAACACGTTGCGGCGCGCCCAGGCGGAGATCAGCAGCAGCGCGCCCGCGACCGGCGCATACCAGAGCGCCGCGACCAGCGTCCCTGCGAACATCGCAGCCTGGACGGCAAGCCAGATGCCCGTGTTCCACTGCACGATCGGCGCGAACGACGTGCCGGCGAGCTTGTTCGTCAGCACACCGATCGTTGCAAGACTCGTGACGGCCGAGACCGCCCAGACGCCGAGCGGGACAACCACCAGCGCGACGAGGGCTTTCGCGGCCACCGTGTGGGAGTCGGAGACCGGCAGCGACTTCCAGAACAGGATGCTGCGGTCCTTGCGTTCGCTGTAAAGCGCATCGAGCAGGTAGAAGAACAGCCCGACGAGCACGACGATGAGCTGCGGCACGTAGAGCCCCGCGACCAGCACGCCGAACAGTTTCTCGGCGCGTTCTGGCGTGATCGCCTTGACGAAGTCGATCGCCTGACCGTCGACTTCGATGCGTGCGTCGGCAGCGAGGTGTACGCCGCCGCTCACGGCCGTGAGCACGATCAGCAGTGCGGCCACGACGAGCGGCGCGACCCACAGCGCGCGATGCTCCCAGAACTCGCGGCGCACCAGAGTGATCCAGTACTTCATGACGACTTCCCGCCCTGAATCCGCGCGATGAACAGGTCCGAGAGTGAGGGCGCGCGCACCTCGCCGAATGCGCGCAGCTCGTCGGCGCTGCGACCCTCGAAGACCATGCCGATGCGGCCGAAGACCTCGCGCTCGTGCAGGGGGCCGAGCGCACGCGCGGCCGGCGCCCGGTCGGGCGTCGTCACGAGCTGCAGAAACCGTTCGCCGATGTTCTCGACGGGCGAGTCGAGCACGACCTTGCCGTGATTGATGAACATCACGTCGGTCAGCAGGTTCTCGATCTCCTCGACCTGGTGCGTCGTGACGATGATCGTGCGCTCGTGGTCGAAGTAGTCGTTGAGCAGGGAGTCGTAAAAGGCCCGGCGGAACAGCAGATCAAGGCCCAGCGTCGGCTCGTCGAGCACGAGCAGCCTGGCGTCGATCGCGAGGATCAGCGCGAGGTGCAGCTGCGTGACCATGCCCTTCGAGAGCTCGCGCACGCGGCTCTGCACGCGGATGTCGGTCTTGCCGAGGAAAGCCTCGGCGGTCTCGCGCCGGAAACGCGGGTGCACGCCCTCGACGTAGTCGAGCGCCTGTGCGACGCGAAGCCACTTCGGCAGCACGGCGACATCCGCGATGAAGCAGACGTCGCGCATCAGCGCGTCGCGCTGCTTGAACGGGTCGAGTCCAAGCACGCGCAGTTCGCCCTCGTAGGGCGTCAGGCCAAGTATTGCCTTCAGCGCCGTGGTCTTGCCCGAACCGTTGGGCCCGATCAGGCCGACGATCCGGCCACTGTCGACGCGGAAATCGAGGCCGTCGAGCGCGCCATGCGCGCCGTAGGACTTGCTGAGGCCGTGGGCTTCGATGACCCGGGTCGTCATGGCGCTTGCTCACCTCGCTGCTCGTCGCCCGCCGGACCGGGGGCGCTGCCGGCCGGCCAGGTCTGCGCCTCGCCTCGTGCCGGCGGCACCCGCATCAGGTCCCGGAGCGAAAGGCCGAGCCGGATCACGCGGGCGTGGATCTTCGGCCACTCCTCGTCGAGGAAGCGCTGCTTCTCGTCCTTCATCAGGGCGGCGCGCGCGCCCACGTTGACGTACATGCCTCGGCCGCGCCGCTTCTCGACGAGCTGCTCGTCGACGAGCTGCTGGTACCCCTTGAGCACGGTGAGCGGGTTCAGACGGAACTCCGCGGCGACGTTGCGCACCGAGGGCAGGGGGTCTCCTTCCTTGAGCACGCCCTCGAGGATCATCGCCACCACCCGGTCGCGAAGCTGCCGATAGATCGGCGAGCCTTCGTCCCATTGCGGGTCCATCAGACCGTGCTCCATGCCGGCTCTCTCGGTGTTGCAGCCGGCTACAACACTACTTTAGCAGGGCCACCGCCTTGGCCGAGGCTCCACCGGACTCGGCTGTGCTCGCGACGACCTGACCGGCCACCTGAGCCGCATCAACCCAGCGGGCCACCGCGGTCGACTCCACGAAGGCCGTTCCCATCACCCACGTCAACGCGGCCGCCGCGATCGCCGCCGCCACCGTCGCCGGAAAGCCGCCCTTGCTGATCGTTTCCATCGTCGTCTCCTTCGAATGTCCCTGGGGATCGCACCATGCGTTTTCCCTCGATCTAATGGTGTTTTATATCACTACAACACCATTACGGAATCAAGAGTTTTCTTGCATCATCCGGTCGGAATCTATAACTGACTGTTCTGATGAGATATTTTCTCGACCCCGGACGCATTGCGCGGACGCTTTACTGGCGATGCCCGCGTCGCAGGCCAGGTTTCGGTACCAAGCTGGCCTTGCGTCTCGGTCCGCCGTTGCGCGGCTGGAGACGACTTCCCGAGGCGGCATGGCTACAGTGGCAACCATGCCGGACGATGACAGCGACGAAGCGCTGATGCTGGCCTACGTCGCGGGCGACGCGCGCGCGTTCGAGCGCCTTTACGCCCGTTATCGTCAGCCCCTGTTCGGCTATCTGCTGCGCCAGACCCGACACCGTGAGCTCGCTCATGACCTGTTCCAGGACGCGTGGAGTCGGGTCATCGACGCCCGCGAACGCTACGAGGTCCGCGCGCGCTTCCGGACCTACCTGTACACGATCGCCCACCACGTCTTCATCGATCACTGCCGACGCAGTGCCGTGCGCCCTGTCACCTCCGCGACTCTGGCCGACGGTTCCGAGCTCGAGAGCGAGGACCGGGTGGACGGCGACCCCGCGCGGACCCTGCGGCACGACGAACTGCAGCGGCGCCTGCGCGGCGCGCTCGATGAGCTGCCGCTCGAACAGCGTGACGCCTTCCTGCTGCATGAGGAAGGTGGCCTGTCCCTCGAGCAGATCGCTGCCGTGACCGGTGTGGGTCGCGAGACGGTCAAGAGCCGCCTGCGGTACGCGGTCCAGAAGCTGCGTGCGGCACTCGCGCCCGTGCACTCGGAGGGCTCGCGATGACGGGCGGCAACGGGCATGACGACTTCGAACAGCGGTTGCGTCGGGGCGGCCGACTGCTGCCAGAACTCGAGTGCGACAGCGACGGGCCCGACGCCGAGACCGACAGGTTCGTGCTCGCACGGGCGCATGCAGCGCTCGGCGAGCGGCCACGCGGCGCTCCCGCACCGCGTTTCGCGCGTGCGTCGCGCTGGGCGCTGCCGCTCGCGCTGGCTGCGACACTGGTGCTGTCGTTTGCCCTCGTGCTGCAGATGGACGGCCGCAAGGGAAACACAACGTCCGGCGCAGACCCTGCCGGGTCGGCCGTCGACCGTCGCGCCGGCCCAGCGCCGGCCGAAGAAAGCGCGGCTCCGACGCCAATGGCTCGGAGCACGCCTGCCGAATCCGGACAGCCTACTGTCCCGTCCGCGGCCACGCTCGGCATGACGGTCGAGTCGGCGCGCGACGCCAGAAATCCGGATGAGACACCGCTGGCCTGGATCGCGCGAATCGAGCGACTGCAGGCGGCCGGCGAGCTCGAGGCGGCCCGACGGGAGCTGGCGGCGTTTCGCGAGCGGTATCCGCAGACCGCTCTACCGGAGCGTCTGCGCGCACTGGGTGACCGCTGAGCGGTGCCGACGCCGCGCGACGGCGCGACTCGCGGCATGAAACGGCGGACGAAAGCGCCTAGAATTCGCGCGCCTTTCACCAGCCAAGAGCGTCGTCATCTCATGAAGACCCCGGTCAATGTCGCGATCACCGGCGCCGCCGGCCAGATCGGTTACGCCCTCGCTTTCCGCGTCGCCTCAGGCGCCATGCTCGGCTCCGATCAGCCCGTGAACCTGCACCTGCTCGAGATCACGGCCGCGCTGCCGCAACTCGCGGGCGTCGTCATGGAGCTCAACGACTGCGCCTTCCCGACCCTGAACAACATCGTCGCGACCGACGATGCGCGCGTCGCATTCCGGGACCTGCACGTCGGCTTGCTCGTCGGCGCGCGGCCACGCGGCCCTGGCATGGAGCGCAAGGACCTGCTGCTCGCCAACGCCCAGATCTTCTCCGCGCAGGGCAAGGCCTTGAACGAAGTCGCAAGCCGCGACGTGCGCGTGCTCGTGGTCGGCAACCCCGCCAATACCAACGCGCTGATCGCGATGAAGAACGCGCCATCGCTGAGCCCGAAGTGCTTCACGGCGATGACCCGCCTCGATCACAACCGCGCGCTGTCGCAGCTGGCCGCCAAGACCGGCCGGCACGTCAACGACATTCAGAGGATGATCATCTGGGGCAACCATTCGGCGACGCAGTATCCCGACATCAGCCACTGCCTCGTGGGCGGCAAGCCCGCGAAGTCGCTGGTCGACCAGGCGTGGATCGAGCAGGACTTCATTCCGACCGTGCAGCAGCGCGGTGCGGCGATCATCAAGGCGCGCGGTGCCTCGTCGGCCGCCTCGGCCGCCTCGGCCGCGATCGATCACATCCGTGACTGGGTCAAGGGCAGCCCGAGCGGCGACTTCGTGTCGATGGCGATCCCGTCGGACGGCAGCTACGGGATACCGGAAGGCGTGATCTACTCGTATCCGGTGGTCTGCCGGAACGGTCACTACGAGATCGTCCAGGGGCTGTCGATCGATGCGTTCAGCCGCCAGCGCATGGACGCCACCCACGCGGAGCTGCTCGAGGAGCGCGACGGCGTCAAGGACCTGCTCGGCTGAAGGCTGTCGCTCCGTTGCCACAACCGGCGTCTTGAGAGCACGGCCCGGGGCCGTGTCCCTTACGCCGACCGACGCGGCAGGGCTATAGTCACCGGCATCCGAAATCCTGCCGGTGCACTCCCATGATTCGTGCCGTCGTCGTCATCGCGCTGCTCGCCGGCGCCCTCTACGCCTTGACCATGCCTGGCGGCGTGATCGCGCTCTTGTTCGTCGCGGCGGTGCTCTACCTTGCCTACCGCCGCATGGGACTGCTCAGCTTCACGATCACGTTCACGGTGCTGCTCGCCGCGTACACGCTGTTTGGCGCACCGGCAGGCGCATGGAAGGGCTTCCTGTGGCTGTTGCTCGCCACGCTCTGGCTGCTGAACCTGCGACCGCTGCGCAAGGCACTGATCACACGCCCCTTCCTGCGCACCTACCGACGGCTGCTGCCGGCGATGTCGCAGACGGAAAAGGAAGCACTCGAGGCCGGTACCGTCTGGTGGGATGGCGAGCTGTTCACGGGCAAACCTGACTGGTCCAAGCTGATGTCGGCCAAGCCGCCGCAGCTCACGGCGGAGGAGCAGGCCTTCCTCGACGGTCCCTGCGAGGACCTCTGCCGCATGATCGACGACTTCGACATCACGCACCGGCGCGGCGACATGCCGCCCGAGGTGTGGCAGTTCCTGAAGTCGAAGGGCTTCTTCGCGATGATCATCCAGAAGAAGTACGGTGGCCTCGAGTTCTCGGCCTATGCCCACTCGTGCGTGCTTGCGAAGCTCGCGAGCCGCAGCGCGACGGTGGCCTCCACGGTCGCGGTGCCGAACTCGCTCGGCCCCGCCGAACTGCTGCAGCACTACGGCACCGAGGAGCAGAAGAACCACTATCTGCCGCGGCTCGCGCGCGGCGAGGAAGTGCCCTGCTTCGCGCTGACCGGCCCGCGGGCCGGTTCCGATGCCGCCTCGCTGCCGGACACGGGTGTGGTGTGCAGAGGTCAATGGCAGGGTCGCGAGATCGTCGGCCTGAGGCTCGATTTCTCCAAGCGCTACATCACGCTCGCACCGGTCGCGACCGTCATCGGTCTCGCGTTCCGGATGTTCGATCCCGACAAGCTGCTCGGCGACCGGACCGATCTCGGGATCACGGTCGCGCTGATTCCGCGCGATGTGCCGGGCGTGACGATCGGCAGGCGCCACTTCCCGCTCAACATCCCGTTCCAGAACGGACCGATCCACGGCAAGGACGTCTTCGTCCCGCTCGACTTCATAGTCGGCGGACCGAAGATGGCCGGCCAGGGCTGGCGCATGCTCGTCGAACAGCTGTCGGTCGGCCGCTGCATCTCGCTGCCGTCGAACGGCACCGGCGGTGCGAAGGCAGCCGTGTTCGCAACGGGTGCGTATGCGCGCATCCGCCGCCAGTTCAACATGCCGGTCGGCAAGTTCGAGGGCGTCGAGAGCGTGATCGCCCGCATGGTCGGATATACCTACGCGATGGACGCAGCGCGTTCAGTCACCGCCGGTGCGATCGACGGTGGCGAGAAGCCTTCGGTGCCGTCGGCCATGCTCAAGTACCACGTCACCGAAATGAGTCGTCAGGTCGCCAACGACGCGATGGACGTGCAGGGCGGCAAGGGCATCTGTCTTGGGCCGCGCAACTACCTTGGGCGCGGCTATCAGGTCGTGCCAGTGGCGATCACCGTCGAAGGGGCCAACATCCTCACGCGCAGCCTGATCATCTTCGGTCAAGGCGCCGTGCGCTGCCACCCATTCGTCCTCAAGGAAATGGAGGCCGCCCGTAACCCCGACCGCGTGCGCGGGATCGACGATTTCGATCGGGCGCTGTTCGGGCACATCGGTTTCACGATCAGTAACGCCGTTCGCTCGCTGCTCATGGCGCTGACCAATGCGCGCTTTACGCGGGTGCCCGACACGGGTCCGGCCAAGCGCTATTACCAGCACATCGTGCGCTTCTCGGCATCGTTCGCGTTCGCGGTCGATGTCGCGATGCTGACGCTCGGTGGCTACCTGAAGAAGAAGGAGAACCTCTCCGCGCGGCTCGGCGATGTGCTGTCGAACATGTACATCGCTTCGATGGTGCTCAAGCACTACGAGAACCAGGGGCGGCGTCCCGAGGATCTGCCGATCGTCGAGTGGGCCTGCCGCCACTTGCTCTACCGCGCGCAGGAGCAGCTGCACGGTTTCCTGCGCAACTTCCCGAGCCCGTTCATCAGCGGCTTCATGCGCTTCTTCATCTTTCCGCGCGGCCTGCAGTACTCCGCGCCGAGTGATCGCCTCGGCCGCCAGCTCGCCGATCTCGTACTGAATCCGACCGAAGTGCGCGACCGCCTCTGCTACCCCGTCTACCGCGAGATTCAGCCGCGCAATCCGCTCGGCCTGCTGCAGGAGGCGCTCGAGCTCGCGCCGGGCGCCGAACCGATCGAGAAGCGGATCCGCGTCGAGGGCATCAAGACGGGGCGCGTGACGGCGCTCGACGTGCCCGGGCAGATCGCACAGGCGCTGGCTGCCGGCATCATCTCCGAGACCGAGGCTGCGCAGCTGCGCGACTACGACCGCAAGGTCATGGAACTGATCCACGTCGACGACTTCGCGCCGCACGAGCTCGGCACCCAGAGCGCATCCCCGGCGCAAGAGGCTGCGGCGCCGCAGACGGCCAGTGGGCTGCAAGTGGCGTGAGCGGCGCCGGGTCGCAGACGGGCATCGTCCGGCCTGCCTCGCGCTGCCTCAACTGCTGCGCAGTGCTCTGGGGCGAGTACTGTGCGGCCTGCGGCCAGCGTCACGAGCCGTCCGTGCGCAGCATCGGCCACTTCCTGCGCGAGGCCATAGAGAGCATCACGCATGCCGACTCCCGCCTCTGGCGTACGCCGGCCGCGCTGCTGGCGCGGCCCGGTTTCCTGACACGAGAGTTCTTCGCAGACCGGCGCGCCCGCCACCTGCCGCCGTTTCGCCTCTACCTGGTCGTGACGCTGAGCTTCTTCGTGCTGGCCGCGGCGCTGCCGGGCGATGGGCTTCGAGCCGGCGTCCCGGACGCGACGCACGGCGCGCCGGTGGTGGTCATCGGCACCGCGGAGGGGCGCGACCACCGCCAGCCGCCCTGCACCGGCCTGAAGTACGAGGGACTCGGCAGCGACTGGATCCAGCCGCTGCTGACACGCCGTTGCGAACGCGCCGTACGCGATGGCGGCGCCACACTCGCGGCGCGCTTCGAACAGAACCTGCCGCGCGCCTTGTTCCTGTTTCTGCCGCTGCTCGCCGCCGGGATGATGCTGATTTACTCGCGACCGCGCCGCCATGATGTCGAGCACCTGCTGTTCTTCGTGCACAACCACACCGCGGTGTTCACTGCGCCCGGTCTCTACATGATCTTCAGCGCGCTGCTGCCCTGGCGGGGCGCGATACGCTGGCTGCGGTTCGCGCTCTGCATCCATCTGCTCTGGTACTTGCTCGCGCCGATGCGCCCGATGTACGGGCAGAGCCGCCAGCGCACGCTCGCCAAGTTCGCTGTGCTCGGCGGCACGACGCTGGTCCTCACTGCCCTCTACGGCGTCATTTCCCCGTGAACGGAGCCCCGCGCGCGATCCTGCACGTTGACATGGATGCGTTCTACGCATCGGTCGAGCAGCTCGATCATCCCGAGCTGCGCGGCAGGCCGCTGATCGTCGGGGGCACTAGCGGCCGGGGCGTCGTCGCGGCCGCGAGTTACGAAGTGCGTCGCTACGGCGTGCGTTCGGCGATGCCGATCCGGCGCGCGCTCGCCTTGTGCCCGCAGGCGATCTGCGTGAGGCCGAGAATGGCGCGCTACAAGGAGGTCTCGCGGCAGGTGTTCGGCATCTTCCACGAGTTCACGCCGCTCGTGCAGGGCCTGTCCCTCGATGAAGCCTATCTCGACGTGACCGGCAGCCGGCGCCTGCTCGGCGACGAAGTCTCGATCGCGCGCGAGATCAAGCGGCGTATCCGCGAGCGCACCGGCCTGACGGCATCGGTAGGCGTCGGACCCAACAAGCTGGTTGCGAAGATCGCTTCCGATCTCGACAAACCGGACGGGCTCACGGTCGTCACTTCGGAGCGTGTTAACGCGGTGCTCGATCCCCTGCCAGTCAGCCGGCTGCCGGGCCTAGGCCGCAAGAAGGGCGCACAGGTCGTTGCGGCCGGCATCACGACCCTCGGTTCCCTGCGGCTTGCACCGGAGGAGCGACTGTGGTCGCTGTTCGGGCGCGACGCCGTGCGCATCCGCGCCCGCGCCGCGGGGATCGACGACAGACCGGTGGTCACCGATTGGGAAGAGAAGTCGATCAGCGCGGAAGAGACGTTCGCCACCGATCTCTGCGATCCCGCGAGACTCGAGGCCGAACTGCTCGCGCTCTGCGACCGCATGACCGCGCGACTGCGCGCCAAGGATCTCGTCGCACGCTGCGTGACCGTCAAGATCCGCGAGCACGATTTCGCCACGTGCACGCGGCAGCGGCACTTTGCGCCGGCGAGTCAGGAGTCGGCCGTGTTCGCACCCCTGGCACGTGAGTTGCTCATGCGCTGGCTCCGGCAGCACCCGAGCGCGAGGCTTCGGCTGCTCGGCATCGGCGCCAGCGATCTTGCGCCGGCCGGCCGCAGCGCCGGCACGCAGGCCGAGCTGTTCGCGGCGACGCCTGCTCGCGGTGCGCTCGACGCGCCGCGCGAGCCGGCGCTCGACACGGCGCTCGACCGGATCCGTGAGAAATTCGGTCAGCTCGCCGTGACGCGCGGCAGCCGCCTGCAGGCGTCGCGGGCTGCGCGCGCCGGCGACCCTCGCCGAGGATGAGCCTCGAGCCGCGCGTCGATCCCCCCACACTGCGGCAGCGCTACCGATGGTGCGCCGCCACCGATCAGGCCACGCTGCAGCGAGTGCTGGCCGAGTCGACGCTGCTGCGGTTGTCTGCAGGCGAGACGGTGTTCGCCGAGGCAGGCCCATGCGCGCACTTTCCCCTGGTCCTCGACGGCACCATTCGCGTCCGCAAGCTCTCGTCCCGTGGCAAGGAGCTGCTGCTCTACCGCGTCGAACCCGGCGAGAGCTGCATCCTCACGAGCAGTTGCCTGCTCGGCGCGCGTGCCTACACGGCCAGCGCGATCGCGGAAACCGACCTGCGCGTGCTGGCAATGCCGCGTTCGCTGTTCCTGGAGCTGCTCGACAGCGTGCCCGCGTTCCGCATCGAGGTCTTCGAACTGTTCGCGGCGCGCTTGACCGAGCTGATGTCGCTCGTCGACGCCGTGGAGTTTCAAAGACTGGATCAGCGGTTGGCCAACCGGCTCCTCGGCCGTGGCCGATCGATCGAGACCTCGCACCTGCAGCTCGCGCAGGAGCTCGGTAGCGTCCGCGAGATCATCTCGCGGCTGCTCGGCGAGTTCGCACAGCGCGGCGCACTGCGCCTCGGCCGCGGTCGCATCGAGATCATCGACGCCGCATTGCTGCGGCGCATCGCGGCTGGCGAGGCCGACGAACCCGGACGCGACCCCCCGGAAACTCCTTAGCGGCCTGTGTAACCACGGTTACATACCATCGCGCATCGAGCGCGTAATCTCGCCTCGCATCATCCGAACAGGAGGGCATCATGAAAGCGAACGTCGGTGGAATCGATCGACCGCTGCGCATCGTCGCCGGTCTTGGCATTCTTTCTCTCGTGTTTCTGCTGCCGGAGCCCAACCGTTGGTGGGGCCTGGTCGGCATCGTGCCGCTCGCCACCGGGCTGCTGCGCTTCTGTGCGCTCTACTCTCTGATCGGCGTCAACACCTGCCCGGCTGCGCGCAAGTCGGCGTGACGGCCATGTGCGCCCGGGCCGCCCGTTGCGGCGGCCCGGTCCGTTTCCCGCGTCGGAGTGACCCGACGCCCTGCGGCTGCCCGCCGGCGGAGTGCCGTGCAATACTTCGACCATGTATCTGTCGTTCTTCGGGCTCAGCGAGAAGCCTTTCTCGATCACGCCCGATCCACGCTACCTGTTCCTGAGCGAGCGACATTCGGAAGCGCTCGCACACCTGCTCTACGGCATCAACGAAGCCGGTGGCTTCGTCCAGCTGACTGGTGAGGTCGGCACCGGCAAGACGACGACGATACGCTCGCTGCTCGCGCAGACGCCCAGGAACGCCGAGGTCGCGCTGATCCTCAACCCGCGTATCAGCGCACCCGAGTTCCTGCTGACGATCTGCGAGGAGCTGGGCGTCGGGGTGCCCGATTCGGCCGTCGGCAGCGTCAAGGAACTCGTCGACATCCTCAACAGCTACCTGCTGCGCGCGCACTCGCAGGGAAAGCGTGTCGTGCTGGTGGTCGACGAGGCGCAGAATCTCTCACCCGAGGTGCTCGAACAGGTGCGGTTGCTGACCAACCTCGAGACGGAGACCCAGAAGCTGCTGCAGATCATTCTGATCGGACAGCCAGAACTGCGCGAGATGCTCGATCGCACCGAGCTGCGGCAGCTGGCGCAGCGGGTCACCGGCCGCTATCACCTCGATCCGCTGTCCGTCGACGAATCGGCATCCTACATCCGGCATCGCCTGCGGGTGGCCGGCGCGACCAGCGACATCTTTTCGCCGGCCGCGCTGCGCGAGGCCTATCGACAATCGCGCGGCGTGCCGCGGCTCATCAACATCATCTGCGACCGCGCGCTGCTCGGGGCCTATACGCAGGATCGCCATCGCGTCACGCCGTCGATCGTGCGCCGCGCCGCGAGCGAGGTCTTCGACCGCCCGATCGCACCCGTCTGGCTGCCGTGGGCACTCGGCGTCGGCGGCCTCTCCGCAGCCGTGCTGACCGGATTACTGCTCTGGCGGATGTCAAGGATCGGGATCGAGCCTGCGCCGGCCCCGCCTATCGCGAACGAAGTCGCGCCGGCGCAGTCCTCGGCGCCGTCTGGGACCGCGCCGACCGCGCCGACCGCGACACCGGTCGCCGGCGACTCCGGGCCCCGCCAGGACCCCGTGGTCACCATCGATGAGCTGCTGCGCCGCTTCGCCACGGAGACGGACGCCGACAACGCCTTCAACAAACTGTTCGCGCTCTGGAATGCCCGTTACGTCGTCGGCGGGGTCGATCCCTGCAGCCAGGCGCTCCAGCAGGGCCTCGCCTGCCTCGCACAGCGCGGCACGCTCGCCGAACTGCTGCAGTTCAACCGTCCGGCCATCCTGACGCTGCGCGACGCCAACGGCACCGACCATCAGGTGGTCCTTGCGGCCCTCGATGGTGAGACGGCGCTGCTGAGCCTTGGAGGCATGCCGCGGGCTGTGCGCCTTGCGGACCTGACGCGCAGCTGGTTTGGCGACTATGTGCTCCTCTGGCGCGCCGGCCCCGAGGAACCGCGCCCGCTCGAACCGGGGGCTCGCGGACCGGCCGTGCAGCGGCTGCTGCAGAACCTGCGCGCCCTGGCCGACTCGGCGGCCGCCACGACCGGGCCGTCGACCAACGCGCCGACGTCGACCGTCTACGACGCGGAACTGATGCGCCTCGTGGCAGACTTCCAGCGTCGGCATCGCCTCGAACCCGATGGCGTCGCCGGCATCGCTACCCAAGTCATGATCGACAGTGCGTTGCCGGGTGAGTCGCCGCGGCTGATCGCACCGCGAGCGCAGGCGCCGGGAGTCTGAGATGTCGTTCATCCTCGATGCACTCAAGAAGAGCGAGAACGAGCGGCAGCGGCAAAGTGGCCCCGGCGTGTTTCAGCCGCGCATCGCATCGCCGCGAGCGCGCTTTCCACTCTGGGCCCTCGCACTCGGTGGGCTGCTCGGCGTCAACCTGCTGGTGCTGATCTGGCTGATGACCCGTCCCGATCAGCCGCCCCTGGCGCCCGTCGCGCTCGAGCCGACGCCACGTCAGGCGGCGGCCGCTGCCCCGGTTGTGACGCCACCCGCCGCTGATCCGCCGGCCGCGGCGCCTCGAGCAGTGGCGCCCGCCGCGCCCGGCCCGGCGATCGGCACGGCGACGCCTTTCAATCCGCCACTGATCGTCGAACCTTCCGCGAGCACTGCAACGACTGCCGGTGCTCCGGGTGGCGCGGCGCCCAATCCGAATGACTTCCTGCCTGCACAACCGCCTGCCGCTGCCGGTTCGGGAACACCGACCGCCGCCGGCGGTGGAGTAGCCAGCGCCGCGACAGGCACCGCCGCGACCCGCGAGTCCCTGCTCGCTCGCGGGCAGCAGGTGCCGGAAGCGGCACTGAGCCTGCACGTCTATGATCCGGAGCCGTCGCGTCGCTTCGTGTTCGTCAACGGCCAGCGTGCCGTCGAAGGAGACACACTGCCCGATGGTTTGCGCGTCGAACAGATCGTGCCTGAGGGCGTGATTCTCGCGTGGAATGGCAATCGCTTCCTAGTCCCGCTGCAGTGAGCGCGGTGCTCGGCCCGACACTCGATGGCGCGCGGCTCGCCGATGCGCTGCGCGCCGGGATCTATCGCCTGTTCGCCCGCACCGATCACATCAACAAGATCAACGTGTTTCCGGTGCCCGATGGCGACACCGGTACGAACATGTCGATGACGCTCGCCGCGGTGCTCGGCGTCCTCGACGGCGACCCGCCGGCGCATGCAGGCCAGCTGCTCGTGCGCGTCGCCGACGCGGCGCTCGACGGCGCACGCGGCAACTCGGGAGCGATCCTCGCGCAGTTCCTGCTCGGACTCGGTGATCGGCTAGGCCACCTCGAGCAGATCGGCGCGGACGACTTCGCCGCGGCAGCGGGCACCGGCGCAGCCTATGCGCGCGAGGCGCTGACACAGCCCCGCGAGGGCACGCTACTGACCGTGCTGACCGACTTCGCGGCTGCGCTCGAGCGGCTCACGAAGCAGACTCCGGGCCTCGAGCCGCGGGGGCTGTTCGCGGCTGTCATGGAACCGCTGCGCCGCTCGCTGGCCGGCACGCGCGGCGTGCTCGAGGAAACGCGGGCCGCCGACGTGGTCGACGCCGGCGCGCAGGGCTTCGTCGACATGCTCGAGGGCATGACGGATTTCCTCGAGCGCGGCGAGCTTGAGGTCGTCGCTGCGCCGGTTCACAGCGACGACGAGGCCATGGTCGCCGGTGGCCCGGGCGACACCGCGCATCGCTACTGCGCCGAGTGCACGATCACGGGTTCCTCGCTCGAGCCCCGGCGCGTGCGCGAGAGCCTCGGCAGCTTCGGCTCCAGCCTCGTCGTCGGCGGCACGCGCACCAAGCTCCGCATCCACATCCACACCAACGACCCGGAGCGGCTGTTCGAGTTTGTCGCGCAGTTCGGAGTGGTCAGTGGCCAGAAAGCCGACGACATGCGCGCACAGGCGGCGGCGGCACACCACGCCCGCAGCCGCCGCGTCGCCATCGTCGTCGACTCCGCGGCCGACCTGCCCGAGACGCTGCTCGAGTCTCTCGAGATCCACGTCGTACCGGTGCGCGTGCACTTCGGTGCGCGGTCCTACCTCGACAAGGTCACGCTGACGCCGGAGGAGTTCTACCGCGAGCTCGAGCGCAATCCAGAGCACCCGAAGACCTCGCAGCCGCCGCCCGGCGATTTCCGCCGCCTCTATGAGTTCCTGGCTTCGCATTACGAATCGGTCGTAACGATCTCGCTGTCGAGCCGGGTCAGTGGCACGTACAGCGCCGCAGCCGGTGCAGCGCAACGGATCGCCGACAGGCGCGTGCGCGTTGTCGATTCGGCCAGCGTTTCACTCGGCCAGGGACTTCTGGCGATCCGTGCCGCGGAACTCGCCCAGCGCGGCGCGTCGGCCGACGAAGTGGAGGCTGCCGTGCTCGCCGCGCGCCGGCGCATCCGCACGTTCGCCGTCACGGCCACCCTCGACTATGCGGTCCGCGGCGGTCGGATTCCGCCTGCGGCCCGCACGCTGTCGAAGCTGTTGCGCCTGTCGCCCGTACTGCACACGACGCCCGAAGGCTTCGTCAAACCCTGCGGTGTGATCTATGGCGGTCGCGAGCCGCGCCGCCGCTTCGCGCGCTTCATTACCCGGCGGCTCGAGCCGCGCGCCACCTACCGCGTGCTCGTCGGGCACGGCAACGCCGAAGGCGCCGCGCAGGAACTGAAGCGCGAACTGCGCTACGCCATCGAGACGATCGGCGGGCGGATCGAAATGGCGCAGGTGCTGACATTGGGCACGGCGCTCGGCGTGCATGGCGGGCCGGGCATGCTCGTCGTCGGCGTCGAACGCTGCGCGCCGCCGGTTGCCGCGAGCGCGCCCAGGCAGACCTGAAGGCACACCGCGACCACGGTCATCGACGCTACCGATCGACCGCGTCTCGCGTGCCGCGCGGGGCCTGATCCGGAGCGGCCGTCGACGCCGGCTGCCTGCGGATCGGACGGCCGGCGGCCTCCCAGCCGAGCCAATCCCCCTCGAGGTGCGCGAGCCGGTTGAAGCCGGCAGCACGGAGTGCCTCGAGCGCGATCCGGGAGCGCCGCCCGCTGCGGCAATAGACGATGACTTCGCGATCGCGCGCATCGGCGAGTTCGTCGAGGCGTGTGCCGAGTACATCGTGCGAGATGTTGCGCGCACCTGGCACGTGTCCGGCCGCGAATTCCTCGGCGGTGCGCACATCTAGCAGCACCATGTCCGGGTCGGCGCGCTCGAGCCGCGCGAGCAGGCTCCGCTGGTCGATCGACACCACTGGCGCGGCAGCCGTCACGGCGCCCTGAACGGGCGCAGCGGCACTCGCCGCGGGCGCTGCGGCCTGCTCGGGCGGCCCGGCATGAACGACGGCGGAGACAGTCAGGCCGATGAAGGCGATGACGGTAACTCGACACAGCATGAACGGCCTCCTGTTGCGGGTGACGGCTGCAGGGTCAGGAAGTCGGACGCGCATTGCCGCTCTGCGGCACCTTCTGCACTCTGGACATGTCGTAGCCGAGATCACGGACGCGTTCGAGCAGTGCTTCATACCTGTCCTGCGGCAGGATCGGCGATCGCGCCATCACCCAGACGTAGTCGCGGCTGCTGCGCGCGATGATCGTCTCGGTGTAATCAGGGTCAACCCAAGCGATCACATACTCGGCCTTGATCGGCCAGACGAAACGCATGCCCCAGATCGCATTCTGCGTGCCGGGTACGACGAAGCCGCGCGGGTTGTAGCGTTTGAGGGGACCGTCGAAAGAGCCCTTGCGGAACGTGAACGTCGTGTCGATCGTGCCGTCGTCGTCGAGCCGATAGCTCTCGATGGCGTCGTGCGCGCCGCGCTCGATCACGGTCGGGATGTTGGCGATCACGTACCACGGGCCCATGAAACGCTGCAGATCGACGGCGGGCAGCGGCGTGATCGTGACTTTCTCAGGCGACACGGCACAGGCTCCGAGGACCATCATCAGCGGTGCAATCAGCGCGATACGGATTCGAGCGTTCATGTTCCCTCCGTTCGTCGATCTTAACCCGGCCGAGGCCGCATCGGACCGGACCCGCCTCCATGGCTATTCAGCAACGAACCAGCGGCGTTCGATCCGCTCGAGCACGAAGCGGTCGAAGGCCAGTCCCTGTCCGCTGACATCATAGACGGCGCGGCTGCCCTCGCTCTCGAAGCGCGGTGGCGTCCGCTTGACGATCCGCAGCGCCGCGATCAGCGACTCGCGCGTGCCGAGGCTGTTGCGGCAACCGGCCACCAGTGCGTCCAGCATCCGCTTCGACAGGGTGCGACGGAAGTTGGGACTCAGATACTCGGTGTAGTACTCGTCGCAACGGCCGCCGACGAGCGCCTGCTCGGCGGCACCGAGCATGGCGAGGATGTCAGGCGGATTGCCCTCACGAGAGGTATTTGCCGCAACGCCTGGCGCGCCGGTCTTGGAGGCATCGCCTGCATCGTTCCTGCCAGTGCGTCGCACGCGTCCGTCGATGAGGTCCTCGATCTGCGCCTCGAGCTCGGAGGGCATTGCGGCCTTCCAGTCCTTGCCATAGGGCAGCAGCGTGACGAGCTCGACGACTTCGGTGGCGCCGCGATCGCGCGGCTGGCGCCCCCTCACGATGACGTGCACCCTGCCGTTCGAATCGCGCACGGCCGCCACGCCCTTGAGGTCCTCGTAGAGACGACCACGCGGCAGCTCCAGCCGGCGCGCGAGCTGTGTGAAGAACACGACGGAGGTCCAGCGCTCGACGTCGGCGAGCGGGGTTGCCGTGCCGAACAGGCGCGCACGCACCGTGCCGTCGCCGCGCGCCGCCTCCTCGCGCAGCTGCGCGAGCAGTCCGAGGCGCAAGCGCTCGAGTTCGTCGGGGTGGATGGCAAAGCCAACCGCCTGTGCGCTGCCGCCGGCGATCGCGGCGAGGTACTCCGCTGCGCCGCGCCGCTGCGCAGCGCTGACCTCATCAGCGTCGGCCGCACCGGCGAGCCCCGTCGTGCAGATCGTCACGACGAACATCGCTAGAGCTCGGACTGTGTGACGTGCGGGCAGGTGGGACCTCATGGGTTTCTCCTCGTCATCGACACCAGCCGATCATGCCCTTGGCGCCGGCAGCGCGAGGTCGACGACGATCGGCCGGTGATCGGAACCTTCGAGCCTGCCGCGGCGGAAAGAGTTCACCTCCACCCCTTCCGAGACGAGCGCGTGGTCGATCCGAATGCCGAAAGGCGGCAGAAAGGTCGGCCAGGTCGGCTGCCAACCGCGACCCGAAGCGGCGTCCCGCAGCCTCCCGCCGGCCAGCAGCGCCGCGAAATGCGGTGAGAATGGGCTGACGTTGAAATCGCCGACAGCGACCACCGGCACGGATGCCGTGCGGGCCGCTGTCGCGACGGCTTCGAGGTCGCGGGCTCGTCGGCGCGAGACCTGCGGCCCCAACGGCCAGCTGGCATGCACGGCCACGAGGCGCCATGTCGAGCCCGGCCCGTGCACGTCGAGCACTGCGAGCCCCGACCCGCTGTCCATTGCCGTTCCGCCCGGCATGAGCGGCAGGCGCGAGAGCACGAGGATGCCGTCTCGGTACCGCACAGCTCGAAAGTGCTCGTAATGATAACGGTCCTGCAGCGCGCGCAGCGCGGTCCGCCAGCGCGCATCGACCTCGACGAACACCAGCACGTCGGCGCCCGACTCGCGGGCCCAGCGCAGCGCAGCCTCGTATCTCGAATTCCCGAAGTACACGTTGGCCGCGGCCACACGAATTGGCATGGGACGCTTCGGTGCTGCGGAGGCAGATGGTGCTGGTGCCTGCTGGACCTGCGCGCGCACGGGTCCGAGGTTCAGTGCGACGGTGAGGGCCGCCGCCAGCAGCCACGAGGCGCGGCGCCAGAGCAGCGCCACGAGGGTCAACGCGACAGCCAGCGCGAGATACTGCAGGCGGAAGTGCACGAGCAGGTCGGCCCACCACCAGCGGGAGGCGGCGAGGGCGAGCAGCGAGACCGTCGGCAGCCCAAGTGCCAGTACGTTCCCGCCGCGCACCAGCCGGCGCGCCGGCGCTTGCATTGTCCAGGTGCGGCTCGCAACATCGCGCGCGGCATCACGGATGTGGGTCATGCAGAGGCGCTACCTCGAGGATCTCGTCGTCGGTCAGGTGCGGGAATCGGCCGAACTCGTCGTCGAGCTTGAGCCCATGCTCGAGTTCGCGCGCCGGTACGACCCGCAGTATTTTCACACCGATCCGGTGGCGGCGCGCGATTCGATCTTCGGCGAGGTCATCGCCTCGGGTATCTACACGATGGCGCTCTGGCGCAGGCTCGATCATGAGATCAGTGGCGATGTCGCGTGGATCTGCGGCGTCGCCTGGGACGAGGTACGGTTCCCCGTCGCCGTCCGCGCCGGCGACCGGCTGCGGGCGCGCGCCGAATGCCTCTCGACGCGACCGTCTGGCTCCACCCCAGGCCGCGGTGTCGCCGTGTTCCGCTACACGCTCGTCAATCAGCGCGGCGAGACGGTCTTCGATTGCCGCAGCACCAATCTCGTCGAGGCGCGCCCAGCACCGGCCGGTGCCCCGCCGGACTGAAACTGCGAACCGGTTCCCGTTTCCCGGCCGCCCCCGCGGCGATGCGACAGAATCCGCTTTACGCTCCCACAGCCGTCCCTACACTGCGACGCTGAGACAGGGAGACAGGGCGCGTGGAGAAGCCGGGCCTGATGGTCCCACCCGACATTGACCGGGAGGAGCTGCGCATGCCGGGCGCCGGGGTCGGTGCCGGGATAGGCCTCGCCGTACTCTCGAGCGATGAATCGCTGCTCGACACCATCGAGAGTGTCGTCACCGCCGACCACGCCATCGCCATCTGTGCCGATGCCAGCGAGCTCGCCGCACAGATCGTCTCCGGCCGCTGCGGCGTGGCGCTGATCGATGCCGGCGCGGTCGCCGGTCCGCTGCCGCAGTTCGCGCAGCGCCTGCGCGAGCAGTTCCCCGACCTCGTGCTGGTGGTCGTCGGCCGTGGCGATGACCAGTCGCAGCTCGCCGGCCAGATCGCCACCGGGGAAGTCTATCGATTCCTGCACAAGCCGGTGTCGGCCCAACGCGTGCGACTGTTCGTCGAGGCGGCGATGCGGCGTCACGACGAAGAACATGTGAGCGTCGCGGCACGCCCGCCGACAGCAGCCCCGGCCGCGCCACGCGGCACCGCCTCGGCGAGGACGCCGCGCTGGCTGCTGTCCGCGGCTCTCATCGGCGCCTTGCTCGTCGCCGGTACCTGGCTCGCGACGCGCCACGAGGCGCCATCCGCGCCCGCCGAGGCCACTGCCTCGAACGCCGCCACCGCGACCGATCCTGCGGTCCGCGAGCTGCTCGCGCGCGCCGACGCCGCCTTCGAGCGCGGTGCGCTACTCGCCCCGCCCGGCGAAAACGCCGCGGAGCTCTATCGGCGCGTGCTCGCGGCCGACAGCGCCAATGCCGCGGCCCGCGCCGGTTTCGATCGCGTGGTCAATGCCATACTGACCACTGCGGAGCAGTCGATTCTCGCCGGCCAGCTCGATGCGGCGACACGGAGCGTCGAGGCGGCACGCGCGCTGCAGCCCGACAACGTGCGGATCGCATTCCTGAACGCACAGATCGCGCGGGAGCGTGAGCGTGCGCTGCTGGCGCGGGCTCGCACGGCCGCCGCCAGTGGCGATCTCGCCGCTGCGCTCGCCGCGCTGGATGGCGCCACCGGGGGCGATTCGGCCGACCCATCGGTTGCGGAGACGAGGCGCGCGCTGCAGCGCCAGCAGCTCGATGATCGGGTTCGCGTCCTGCTCGACCTGGCGGCAGCGCGTTTGCAGCGCGGCGCACTGCTGGAGCCGGCTTCCGACAACGCCCGCTTCTATGTCGAGAGCGCCCGAGCCGTTGCGCCGCGTGACCCGCGCGTGTCGCGCCTCGGCGAGCAGTTGCGGGCCCGCCTGCTGTCGGAAGCGCGCCAGGCAGCCAGCAGCGGCGATGCAGCGATGAGCGAGACCTGGCTGCGGGCCGCGGCGGAGAGCGGAGCGACCGCGGCGGAGATTGCGACGATCCGCACGCAGCTTGCGGCGACGCAGAACGCCGCGCGTTCCCAGGAAGCGGCGCGGCTTGCGAGCCTCGTCGGTCGGCGCATCGCCGAGGATCGGCTGCTCGAGCCTGCCGACGACAGCGCTCGTCACTGGTTCGAGGCGCTGCAGCGACTCGACGCCTCTGGCGCGGCGACAGCCAGCGCTCGCGAGGCGCTCGGGCGGGCGCTGGTCGGCGCCGGGCGCGCCGCGATCGCGCGCAGCGATGCAGCGGGCGCGCAGCGCCTGCTCGACGCGGCGGAGAGCCTTGGCGCCGCCGATCTCGCCGCGCTCGCGGCCGAACTCGAGGCGCTGCGCGCACGGCCGCGAGTCGAGGCGTCCATCGTCGGCGCAGGATCGCTGCGCCGCACTCGCTACGTCGAGCCGAACTATCCGCGCGCGGCACAGGACGCCGGCGTCGAGGGCTGGGTCGACCTGGAGTTCACCGTGCGTACCGACGGCTCGGTCGATGCGATACGTGTCACCGCCGCCGAGCCGGCGGGAACCTTCGAGGAAGCCGCCACCGCGGCCCTCGCGCGCTGGCGATTCGAGCCCGTCCGTCGCGACGGCGCGCCAGTCGAACAGCGTGCACGGCTGCGCATGCGCTTCAACATCGAATAGGCAGGCCGTGGCCGAGCGCATCAGCATTGCGAGCCCGCGGCACGACGTCGCCACCTGGCTGTCTCAGGTGGTCGGCACCGTGCGGCCATACGCCGAGGTGACGATCGTCGATCTCGCCGCGCTGCAGCCGGGTGCCCTGGCGGCCCGCACCGAGTCCTGCGACGTGCTGCTGCTGCACGCCTCTTTCGCCGGCGATCCGGCGACGGCCGAATGTGCCGGCATGGATTGGCTGCGCAGGCTGCGACCCTCGCCCGACTGTCCCGTGCTCGTCGCGATCGCCGACGACGGCAGCGAGCTCGCCGCCGTCGCCACCCTCAAGCAGGGAGCGGCGGACTACCTGCCGCGTGCGGCGATCACCCCCGCTCGCCTCGACGCCGCGCTGCGCGAGGCGCTCGAGACGGCGGAGCGCCGCGCCGCCTTCGCGCGCCGCGAATTGCCTGGGCAGAGCCTGGCGACCGACCGGCCGCTGCCGAACGTGCCGCGCTACGAGATTCTGCGCGAGATAGGTCGCTCGGAGTCCTCGACGGTGTACCTCGCCACGGCGCCCGACGGCGAATCGAACGTGGCGCTCAAGGTCTGCCATGAGACCGAGCTGACGGCCGAAAACGTCGACGAACTGCTGTCCCGGGAGTACCGCGCGATCTCGGCGATCGATGATCCCTGCGTCGTCGACATCTACGACTACGGCATACACGACGGACGAGAGTATCTCGCGATGGAGTATTTCCCGCGCGGTGACCTTGCCAAGCGGATGAAGCAGCCGCTCTCGGTGGCGGCCAGCATCGACTACGCACGGCGCATTGCCGCGGCGCTCGACGTCGTGCACGCGGCCGGCTTGATCCATCGCGACCTCAAACCGCAGAACGTCATGCTGCGCGAGAACGACGACGTCGTGCTGATTGATTTCGGCCTGTCGAAGGATCTCAACAGGACGCACAATTCGACGCGCACCGGCATGCTGCGCGGCTCGCCATACTTCATGAGCCCGGAGCAGGCCCAGGGTCTGCCCGTCGACGGCCGTTCGGATCTCTACAGCCTGGGCGTGATCCTCTACGAGATGCTGACCGGCGTTAAGCCCTTTCACGGCCAGACCGCGATGGAGATCCTGCAGGCCCACGTCACGCAGATGCCGCCGCCGTTGCCAGCGGAACTCGCGGGCTTGCAGCCGCTCATCGACCGCTTGCTCGCCAAGCGACCCAACGATCGGTTCGACACGGCGCGTGAGGTCTACGAGGCGCTCTCCGCGCGCGTCGCCGCCGCCTGAGTGGCCTTTGCACCCGCGGCGGCCCCGCGATCGTGCGAGCGGCCCAGCCACCAGCCGTTGAGCGCCCACGCGGCCGCGAGCCCTGCACCGACGACTGCAGCACCTGCCGCCGAGACGCCTGCGACCTCGATGGCAGTCTTTGCCTGAGCGCCCACGTAGTCCGCGGCGCGATAGACCGGCACATCGATGAAATTCTTGGCCTTGTACTTCGTCTCGGTGTCGAGGGTGCCGAACAGCATCTCGCGGCCAGGGCGGATGAATGCGTACTCACCCCAGCGGCGCGCGACGAGTGCAACGGCGATCACCGCGAAGGTGTTGAACGCGGCCAGCACGAGGAAGGCGCCGATCATCACGACCGGTACCATCGTCAGCAGCATGCGCACGCCGAGTCTGGATGCGATCCTGCCCGTTACGAACACCTGCGAGAGGATGGTCAGCGTCTGGACGATGATGTCGATGTTGGCGAAGACCTCCGTGCGGCGCGCCCGGTCGCTGAACGTCTCCTCGACGATCCGCAACTGCTCGAAGTAGAGGAAAGTGTTGACCGACGACAGCAGCGTCACGAACAGCGCGATGCCGAGCAGGTAAGGCGAACGGAACACGATGGCGAGCCCGGCGAGCGGATTGCCGCCAAGGCCCTTGTCGTCCCTGGCGACGACGGGCGGTCGCGCGGCGTCGCGCGCCGCTTCGCCAGCGGCCACGGCCGCGAGTGCGCTGCGCTCCCGTGCCCAGATCCCGAGCAGGATGCGCTGGCAGAAGATCGCGCCGACGAAGCCACCCGCCCCCATGTAGAGCACGCCGGGATTGCCGATCGCGTCGACGACGAGCCGCGTGGCGAGCGGGCCGACCAGAGCGCCAGCGGTGCCGCCCGCGGCGATGAACCCGAACAGCCGCTTGGTCTGCTCGCTCGAAAAGATCTCGAGCAGGAAGCTCCAGAAGACCGAGACCAGCATGAGATTCAGCACGCTGATCCAGACGTAGAAGAACGCGCCGACGGCCGTGTTCTCCGGATCCACCGACAGCGAGAAGCCGATCAGCACCAGTACGATCGCCACGAAGGCGTAGATCCACGGCAGCAGCAGGCTGCGCCGCACGCGACCGACCAGCCAGCCGTAAACGGGCACGATCAGGATCGAGAACAGCGCCGTGTACAGCCACAGATCGGCGACGCGTTCGCGGCCGAGGACGGTCGCGATCGTTTCGCGTACCGGACGCACCGCGAAGTAGCTACCGAGCACGAAGAAGAAGAGAAAGAACGCGACGATGACCGTCGCGGTCTCCCGCGCCTCGATCCTCACGTAACGGGACATCGCGCGCTGCAGGGCTGTCGGCTCGGTCGCCTGTGATGTCATCGGCTATACCTCCTTGGCGGCAGCTTCGGAATTCGGATGATCGTCCGCCAGTGCGGGTAGTGCCGCGAGGTCGACGCGCAGCCCCGGGCGCGTCAAGTGCGCGTCGGCTCCCCGCTCCGCGAGTCTGCGCGCGAGCCCGGTCGCGCCGCGTTCCTCGCCGTGCACGAGATACACCGGTGGTGTCGGCTGGAACGATCCAAACCATCGCAGCAGGTCATCCTGATCGCCGTGTGCCGAAAGGCCACCGAGCGTATGGACCTTGGCCGCCACGCGGAGGGACTCGCCGTGTATGCGAACGGTCGGATGCCGGTCGACGAGGGCCCGGCCGAGGGTCCCGGGGGCCTGGAAACCCGTGATGACGACGTGACATTCCTCGCGCTCGATGTTGTGCTTCAGGTGGTGCAGCACGCGGCCACCATTGCACATGCCGCTGCCGGCGATGATCAGCGCGCCGCCGCGGATCCGGTTGATGCGCTGCGACTCCTCCGCAGTCCGGCAAAGCGTGAGGTTCGGCAGGGGCGGCATGTCGCGGAACGAGGCGCGCAGGTGCCGCGCGTCGGAGTCCATGCGGTCCACGTGCTTCCAGTAGACGCGGCTCGCCTCGATCGCCATCGGGCTGTCGAGGAAGATCTGCCAACGGTCGACGTGCCACCGATCGAAGTTCTCTCCGAGCATGTACAGCACCTCCTGGCTGCGGCCGATCGCGAAAGCCGGGATGATGACGTTGCCGCCATCGCGGGCGGCAGCCGCGAGGATCTCGCCGAACTCGATCTCGGTCGCCTCACGATCACGGTGCAGACGGTCGCCGTAGGTCGACTCGATCAGAACGATGTCGGCCGTCTCGAAGCGGTGGGGATCCTGCAGGATGGGCGACCCGTACTGCCCCAGATCGCCACTGAAGACGAGCTTGCGGCGCACGCCCCGTTCCTTGAGCCAGAGTTCCAGGCTCGACGATCCCATGATGTGACCGGCGTCGCGCACGCGAACGTGGACGCCGGGCAGCAGACGCCGAACCCGGTCATAGGGCAGGCGCTCGACGAGGTCCAGGGTCCGCTCGACGTCGTCGAGGTCGTAGAGAGGACGCACGGGCGGCAATTTCGGGTCGCGCCAGCGATTGCTGCGCTCGGCGTCACGCGCGGCCAGTTGGGCCGAGTCGCGCAGCAGGACGGGTAACAGGTCGGCACAGGCGGAGTTGGTATGAATCGGGCCGCGATAGCCACGCTTGACGAGCAGCGGCAGCCGGCCGCAGTGATCGACATGGGTATGGCTCAGGATCACCGCGTCGAGCGCCTGGACCTCGAACGGAAAGGGCTCGCGGTTGCGCTCGTAGGCGTCGGGGTTGCCTTGCACGAGGCCGCAGTCGAGCAGCACCTCCCTGCCTGCGACCCGCAACACGTGGCAGGACCCTGTGACCTCGCCCGCGGCGCCGAAAAACTCCAGTTCCATCGAGACTCCCGAATCCGGATCAGACAGGCGAAGTTCCGCGGAT
Organism: Gammaproteobacteria bacterium; assembly: GCA_037444685.1. Lineage (GTDB taxonomy): Bacteria > Pseudomonadota > Gammaproteobacteria > Steroidobacterales > Steroidobacteraceae > UBA964. The sequence continues at coordinate 118,700 of JBBILX010000003.1, read as the reverse complement.
CGCGGCGCTTCCCTGGTGGCCGGATGGCCCGTACTATCCGTGGCTCGGCCGCGCCCGACCGCTAGCTTAAAAGGATTTGATCGTGATTGCCCTGAACGTCAATGGACAGACGCGCGAGATCGACGCCGACCCCGACATGCCTCTGCTCTGGGCGTTGCGCGACCTGCTCAAGCTCACCGGCACGAAGTACGGCTGCGGGGCGGCGCTCTGCGGTGCCTGCACCGTCCATCTGGACGGCGAGCCGATCCGCGCCTGCGTGACACCGGTATCGAGCATCGGCGCTGCGCGCATCACGACCATCGAAGGTCTGTCGGGCGACGCGAGCCATCCGGTCCAGCGAGCCTGGCTCGAGCTCGACGTCGTCCAGTGCGGCTACTGCCAGTCGGGGCAGATCATGGCCGCGGCGGCGCTCATCGAGCGCAATCCGGACCCGAGCGACGCCGACATCGACGCCGCGATGGATGGCAACCTCTGCCGCTGTGGCACCTATCCACGCATCCGTGCCGCGGTGAAGCGCGCCGCGGCGCTCAAGCGGGGCGAGGTCTGAACCATGGCGGCTGAATTGCAGGGCCCGGCGACGAGCCGTCGCCACTTCCTGATCGGCATCGGCGTCATCGCCGCCGGCACCGCGGCCGGGATCCAGCTCGTGCCAAGGATCCTTCGCGATCCGCGCCCCGCGGCGGATTTCCAGCCGCATGCGTTCGTGCGCATCGCGAGCGACGAAGTGGTGACGGTGATCATCGGCAAGTCGGAGATGGGACAAGGCGTCTACACCGGCCTGCCTATGGCGCTCGCCGAGGAACTCGATTTCGATCCGAAGCGGCTGCGCGTCGAGTTCGCGCCGGTCGATCCGGCGTTCAATCACCCCACGTTGCGCATGCAGTTCACGGGCGGCAGCAACAGCACGCTTTCGACTTTCGATGCGCTCCGTGCGGCCGGCGCGCTCGCGCGGCACATGCTGATCGCCGCGGCGGCCCGGCAATGGGGTGTGGAAGCGTCCACGCTGCGCACCGACGACGGCGTCGTCACGGACGGGTCGCGCCGCGCGACCTACGGTTCGCTCGCCGAGCTCGCCTCGACACTGCCGGCCCCGTCGACTCCGCCGCCGCTGAAGTCGCGCGACCGGTTCCGCTGGATCGGGCGGCCGCAGAAGCGGCTCGACGGGCTCGACAAGGTCACCGGACGCGCGCGCTTCGGGCTCGACGTCGACCTGCCGGACATGCTGACCGCAGTCGTCGCCCGCCCGCCGGTGTTTGGTGGCCGGGTCGCGAGTTTCGATGCGACGGCCGCACTCGCCGTTCCCGGTGTCGTCGAGGTCAAGCAGATCCCGAGCGGCGTCGCCGTGATCGCGCGACACACGTGGGCGGCGCTGCGCGGCCGCGAGGCGCTGCGCGTCGAGTGGGAAGCGGGTCCGGGCGCCACGCTGTCGACGGAGACCCAGCGCGCCGAGTGGCGTGCGCTCGCGCGTCAGCCCGGACTCGTTGCGCTGAACCGCGGCGACGCAATCGCGGCGTTGCGTCGGGCAGCGCGGACGATCGACGTCGAATACGAGCTACCCTACCTCGCGCATGCGTGCATGGAGCCGCTCAACTGTGTCGCGCACGTCCGCGACGACGGCTGCGAGATCTGGGTCGGAACGCAGAACCAGTCCCAGGACGTGTTGTTCGTCACCAAGGCCCTCGGCATCGATGCCGCGAGGATCAGGCTGCACACGCAGTTCCTCGGCGGCGGCTTCGGGCGCCGCGCGAGCACCGCCTCGGACTTCACGGTCGAGGCGGTGCACGTCGCCAATGGCGTTGGCAAGCCCGTGAAGACGGTCTGGACGCGCGAGGACGACATGCGCGGCGGCTACTACCGGCCGTTCAGCCTCAACCGCATTCGCGCCGGCATCGACGCGATGGGTCTGCCGATCGCCTACGTGCACACGGCCGTCAGCAAACCCGTGCTCGCGCAGTCGATCTTCGCGCCCTTCGTCGTCAAGGACGGCATCGATCCGACGACGCTCGAGGGCTCGGCCAACATGCCCTACGCGATCGAGAACCTGCGTGCCGAGGTGCACAACACCGGCGAACCCGTGCCGATCCTCTGGTGGCGCTCGGTCGGTCACTCGATCAACGGTTTCGTGACCAACTCGGCGCTCGACGAGCTTGCCGCAGTCGGTGGCCGCGATCCGGTCGAGCTGCGTCGCGCGCTGCTCGCCGGCAAGCCACGCCATCTCGCGGTGCTCGACAAGGCCATCGCGGAGTCCGGTTGGGGGCAGCCGCTGCCGGCCGGGCGGGCACGCGGCATCGCGCTGCAGGAGAGTTTCGACAGCATCGTCGCGCAGGTCGCCGAGGTGTCGGTCGAAGGAAGCGCCGTGCGCGTGCATCGCGTGACCTGCGCCGTGGACTGCGGCCTCGCGGTCAACCCGGATCAGGTCGTTGCGCAGATGCAGAGTGGCATTCTGTACGGGCTCTCCGCGGCACTTTATGGCGAGATCACGCTCGAGAACGGCGTGCCGCAGCAGTCCAACTTCGACACCTATCCGATCCTGCGTCAGTCGGAGGCGCCCGCGATCGACGTGCACATCGTGCCGAGCGACGGACCGATCGGCGGCATCGGCGAGCCGGGCACGCCGCCGATTGCGCCCGCGGTCTGCAACGCGATCTTCGCCGCCACCGGGCGCCGCATCCGCCGGCTCCCGATCCAGGCTGCGTTGCGGACCTGAGGGCATCGATCGCTACGGCGAACAGCGCGCCGCCTCGAGGCCACTTGCGCACCGTACTGACAAGGCTGGCGGGAGCGCATACCATCGGGCCATGGGCGGTCGCGTATTGGCTACGAGGCAGTCCGGCCGTAGGGCGCAAGCCCTCGCGCTTCTCACGCTGCTCGCGGGCGCTTGGCCGACCCTGCCAGAAGATGCGGGGCGCACAGCCCTCGTGTTGACCATCGACGGACCCATCGGCCCCGCCAGCGCCGACTACTTCAATCGCGGGCTCGATTCCGCGCGCGGTCAAGGCGCGGCAGTCGTCGTGCTGCAACTCGATACGCCGGGTGGCCTCGATACGTCGATGCGCGAAATGATCCGTGCGATCATCGCCTCGCCCGTGCCGGTCGTCACCTATGTCGCCCCGAGTGGTGCCCGCGCGGCGAGCGCCGGCACCTACATGCTCTACGCCAGCCATGTCGCCGCCATGGCTCCGGGCACGAATCTCGGCGCCGCCACCCCGGTCCAGATCGGCGGCGAGACCCCGCTGCCAGGACGCGCGCGCGAACCCTCGGCAACCGACAGACCGCCCGAGGGATCCGGCAGTGCGCCAACGCAGGATCCGCCATCCCGCGACCGCGAGGCAGCGCCGCGCGGCATGGCGATGGAGTCGAAGCTGCTCAACGATGCCGTCGCCTATATTCGCTCGCTGGCGGAGCTACGCGGCCGTAATGCCGACTGGGCGGAGGCGTCCGTGCGCATGGCAGCCAGCCTGCCGGCCCGCGAGGCTCTCGAACGCAATGTCGTCGATATCGTCGCGGTCTCGCTCGAAGATCTGCTGGCCCAGGCACACGGACGCGAGGTCACGCTCGGCGGGAGCACCCGCGTGCGACTCGACACGCGCGATCTCGTCGTGAGCCGTCTCGATCCCGACTGGCGGACGCGGTTGCTGACGACGATCACGAATCCCAATCTGGCGCTGATCCTGATTCTGGTCGGCGTCTACGGTCTTTTCTTCGAGTTCATGAATCCCGGTGCACTCGTGCCAGGAACCATAGGAGCAATCAGTCTGCTGGTGGGCCTCTACGCGCTGTCGGCTTTGTCGGTGACGTTTGCTGGCGCGGCATTGCTCGTTCTGGGGATTGGGCTGATGATCGCCGAGGCATTCACGCCGTCGATTGGCGTGCTCGGCATCGGTGGCGTCGTCGCTTTCGTTCTCGGCGCGATCGTGTTGTTCGATACCGAGGTACCCGGCATGCAGGTGTCGGTTCCGCTGGTCACGAGCGTCGCGATCGCAGGGTTCGCTTTCGCGATGCTGGTCGGCCGGCTGGCACTGCGATCACGGCGCCGACAGGTGACCACGGGCACACAGACGTTGATCGGCGCAACCGCAAAAGTCACGGATTGGCGCGACACGGCAGGACACGTGTTCGTCGAGGGGGAACGCTGGGCCGCGCAGGGCCCTGCCGGCCTGCGCGTCGGAGAGCAGGTTTTGGTGACTGCGGTCGACGGGTTGCGTCTGCGGGTCACGCCGCTTGCAACCGGTGGACCGGCTTCGGCCGAGGAGAACCCGGATGGAAGGACTGGCCATGTTGTCTAATCTCGTGCTCTATGCACCCCTTCTCGTGCTCGCGCTCGTGTTGCTCGGGATGTCGATTCGCATCCTGCCCGAGTATGAGCGCGGCGTCGTCTTCACTCTCGGACGGTTCACTGGAGTCAAAGGGCCCGGACTGATTCTGCTGGTTCCGTTCGTCCAGCAGATGACCCGTGTCGATTTGCGCGTCGCCGTGCTCGACGTGCCGAGCCAGGACGTGATCTCGCGCGACAATGTCTCGGTCAAGGTCAACGCCGTGATCTACTATCGCGTCGTCGAGCCCGACAAGGCGGTGATCCGGGTGCAGAACTATCAGCAGGCCACCAGTGAACTGGCTCAGACGACGCTGCGCTCCGTGCTCGGTAAGCACGAGCTCGACGAACTGCTCGCTGAACGCGACAAAATGAACAGTGACATTCAGGCGATCCTCGATCAGCAGACCGACGCGTGGGGAATCAAGGTCGCGAACGTCGAGCTCAAGCACATCGATCTCGGCGAGAGCATGGTACGCGTCATGGCGCGTCAGGCCGAGGCGGAGCGTGAACGTCGCGCGAAGGTGATCAACGCCGAGGGCGAGGAACAGGCCGCGCAGAAACTTCTGCAGGCCGCCCGAATCCTCTCGCGCTCACCGGCAGCCATGCAGCTTCGCTATCTCGCGACGCTGAGCTCCATTGGCATGCAGAACAGCTCGACGATAGTGTTCCCCTTCCCTATGGAGATCGCGCGGATATTTGGCAGCGATACGGAGAACCGGCACGGCTGAAAGTCACTCAGTGCGGATGGCGGCCGCCCGCTTCCGCCGGCTGCCGGTCAGCGCTGCGCTGCGGAAGTAAGGTAGTCGATCGCGACGGCGGCCAATGCCTGCGCGGCGAGCGGAATACCGTCCTCGTCGACGTAGAACAGCGGCGAGTGGTTGGTCGGCGCGGTGAGCGGATTGCGATCGGGCGGCGTGATACCGACCCAGAAGAACAGGCTCGGCACGCGCCGCGCGTAGAACGCGAAGTCTTCCGCACCGGTCTGCAACGGGATCTGCCGCACGTTACCCTCGCCCGCCACGCGACGCAGTGCCGGCAGCATCCGTGCCGTCAGCTCGGGATGGTTGTCGACGACCGGGTTGCCGCCGGGATCGACCTCGAAACTCACCGTCGCGCCGTTCGCCGCGGCGATCCCCTCCGCGGTCCGACGCATCCGCGCGATGATCTCGGCCCGCTGCGCCGGATCGAAGCTGCGGATCGTGCCGATCATCTCGACTTCGTCGGGCACGATGTTGTTGCGGATGCCGCCCTTGATCGCTCCGACCGTGACGACGGCGGGGTTGGCGGCTATGTCGAGCTGACGGCTGACGATGGTCTGCAGGGCGTTGACGATCTGCGCGGCCGTCACGATCGGATCGACGCCGTTCCACGGTCGTGCGCCATGCGTTTGCCTGCCCCTGACGAGCATGCGCCAGGAGTCCGAGCCAGCCATGAACGGGCCGGAGCGGTAGCCGATCTGCCCCGTCCGCAGCGTCGAGTGCACGTGCAGCCCGAAGGCCACCTCCGGCCGGTAGCGGTCGAACAGGCCCTCCTTGAGCATGAGCTCGGCGCCGCCCTCTTCGCCGGCTGGCGCGCCCTCTTCCGCCGGCTGGAAAATGAACACGATCCGGCCGGGCAGCCGTTCGCGGATGGCCACTAGCGCTTCGGCAACGCCCATCAGCACGGCCGTGTGCACGTCGTGTCCACAGGCGTGCATGACGCCGACGGTTTCCCCGCGATAGGTCGTCGTCATGCGCGACCGGAACGGCAGGTCCGTCTGCTCGGTGACCGGCAGCGCGTCCATGTCGGCGCGCAGCGCGATCGTCGGGCCCGGAAGGCGGCCCTCGAGCAGCGCCACGACGCCCGTCTTCGCCACTGCCGTCTCGACCGGCAGGCCGAGACTGCGCAGGTGGTCGGCAACGATCTTCGAGGTGCGGAACTCGCGGTTCGACAGTTCCGGGTGCTGATGGAAGTCGCGGCGCCAGGCGATGATGCGCGGCTGCACGGCGTCGACGCGCTCGGCGAGCTCCTCGGCAATCGACGCGGATGCAGCGTCTGCAGCCGAGGTGACCGCGAGCGCTCCGGCAACTACGAGCAGCAGGGGAACGATTCCGATCATCATGCTGCAATCGACTCCTGCCCCGGCGCAAAGCGACTCTGTACATAGCCGTTTGCGAACGAACGCGTCTCACGATGCCGCGGCGAGAGGTCCGACGGCAAGCGTCCGATCACGAGCGCGTCGACGGTCGCGAAGAACTCCGCATAGCCGAAGTCCTCGCCCGGCGGCGGCGGCTGCGCCTCGAGCCAGTCGAGGCCACCATCGCTTCGAGCGATGAACCCGTCGAGTGACGTGGCGATGTAGACGGAGACGCGGGGGCCTGTCAGGAGCGCAGCCATGGTTCCAGATCCTCGAGGTACTGCCCGGGTCGCTGCAGCATGAACTTGCGACCCGGATAACCTTCGTAAAGCGCGCGGTGCGCGTGCAGCGACATCGAGTCGCCACGCGTGCAGTAACCCGAGACCCACTCGAGGAGGTATCCCAGACGCTGGTCCTGCTCCGCGCGCGAAGCGTAATTGTGCGGCTCCCACGGTCGATCGCGGCAATGCGCGATGCAGGCCGCTTCGCCCGGCTCGAGGAAGACCAGCAGCGGCGCCCGGTGCGGCAGGGTGGCGATCAGGTCGCCGTAGCAGCCCTCCACGACCCGGGCGGCGCGTCGCCCGCAGAATGCCTCGAGATCCGCCTGTGCCGCGGCCGCGGCCGGCGGCACCGCCACTTCGCCCGTCTGCCAGGCCACGGTATCCAGGTCCAGCACCTCGGCTCCGAGGCGCGCCGCGACGGCCTGCGCCAGCGTCGACTTGCCGGAGCGGGAGTTACCGAGAATCGCCAACGTGGTCGCCATGACGCGCAGTGTAGGCGCACGCCCGCTGCGCTGCAGCACGCGGCCCGCGCACGCTCGTCTCACCGCCGACTCTTGACTCTGGACCAGACTCCACGGTCTAGGCTTGGCGCCACTCGTCGGCAGGGGGAACTCACATGCAGGAAATCGGCATCGGCGAACTGGCGCGGCGCACCGGCGTCGCAAGCGACCCCGTTCGCTACTACGAGAGGCACAGGCTGCTGCTGCCGGTCGTTCGTAGCGCCTCCGGGTATCGGCGCTACCGCGAGCCCGAGGTCGCCCGGCTGCGCTTCCACCCGGCACGCCTAGGCGCTGGGACTCTCGCTGGAGGAGATCCGCGAGCTGCTCGCCCTGAGCTCGCGGCGTGACGTCGCGAGCATCCGGCGCAATGCACAGCGCAAGCTCGACGACATCCGGTAGCGCATCGCCGAACTCGAGCGGATCGGCGCCGGTCTCGAGACGCTCGTCGAGCAGTGCCTGGACACGGCCGCGCGGCGGACTGCCCGATCTGCGGCATGGCTCTCGAGCCCGAGCTACCCGTGCCGCAGAGCGAACCGAATCCCGAGCTCGTCGACTTCAGCAGGCGCTTCTGGCTGACGCTGCCGCTCTCGCTCGCGGTGTTCGCGCTCGCGATGTCCGCTGATGCGCTGCAGATCGTCGAACCTCGCGTCCGCGTGTGGCTCGAGTTCCTGCTGGCATCGCCCGTGGTGCTGTGGGCAGGCCTGCCCTTCTTCCGGCGCTGCCTCGAATCGCTGCGCCGGCGCACCCCCAACATGTGGACGCTGATCGGCATCGGCATCGGCATCGGCGTCGGCGCAGCCTACGCGTACAGCCTGGCGGCGCTGCTCACGCCGGCCTGGTTCCCGCAGGACATGCGTCACCACGGAACCGTGGGCGTCTACTTCGAAGCCTCGGCGATCATCGTCTCGCTGACGCTGCTAGGCCAGATACTCGAGCTGCGCGCGCTCGCGCACGTGCACGTCGGCGATCGCCTGCGCGTACGTCCGGGGGAGAAGATCCCCGTCGACGCGCTGGTGCTCGAAGGCTCGAGCGCGGTCGACGAGTCGATGCCGGTCGACCGCGCCGGCGGCGATCACGTCGTCGGGGGAACCTTGAACGGCCAGGGATCCCTGCTCATTCGCGCCGAGCGCGTCAGCCAGGCCACGCTGCTCGCGCAGATCGTGCAGCTCGTCGCCGAGGCGCAGCGGTCGCGCGCGCCGCTGCAGCGGCTGGCCGACCGCGTCGCCGGCTGGTTCGTGATCGCGGTGTTCGCGGTCGCCGTCGCCACTTTCGTGATCCGGGGACTGGCGGGCCCGGAGCCGTCCTGGGTCTACGGACTCGTCAACGCACTGGCGGTGCTGATCATCGCCTGCCCCTGCGCACTGGGTCTCGCGACCCCGATGTCGATCATGGTCGCGAGCGGCCGGGCCGCGCATTCGGGCGTGCTGTTCCGCGATGCCGAGGCAATCGAGAAACTCCGCGAGATCGACACCCTGGTGCTCGACAAGACCGGCACGCTGACCGAGGGCAAGCCGCAGCTCGAGCAGGTGCTCGCGCAGCACGGGTTCGCGGCCGGCGACGTTCTCGCGCTGGCTGCCGGCGCCGAGGCCGCGAGCGAGCATCCGCTCGCCCGGGCCATGGTGGCGGCGGCCGGTAAGCGGGGCCTGCCAGTGGCCTAGGCCACCGCGTTCGATTCCGTTACGGGTGGCGGCGTCCGCGCGCACGCGCTGTCGCGGGCGACGGTGCGCAACATGCGCGAGAACCTCGGCTTCGCGCTCGCCTACAACGCGCTCGGCGTGCCGATCGCGGCGGGAGCGCTGTATCCGGCGCTCGGTCTGCTGCTCTCGCCGATGATCGCCGCGCTTGCGATGACGCTGTCGTCCGTCTCGGTGGTCGGCAATGCGCTGCGACTGGGCTCAGCGTGACCGCAGGTCCTCGATCACCTCGCCGTGACGGGCGACGTCCTCTTCGTGCGCTCGCTCACGCCAGGTCTCGCGCAGAGCGGCTTCCTCCCACTCGCGCATCGCCGGCAGCGCCAGCAGCCGCTGGGAGTAGGCGAGCGCCGGCGCCGACAGCTGCAGCGAATAGGTTCGGACCCGATACGCGACCGGCGCATAGAACGCATCGGCGGCAGTGAACTCCGCACCGGCGAGAAACGGACCGCCGAAGCGCCGCAGGCCCTCGCACCAGAGCTCGTCGATGCGATCGATATCCTTCTGCAGTGCTGCCGTCACCTCGTACAAGCGCACTCGCTGGCCGACCGTCATCGAGCAGCGCTCACGGAGCACGGCGAAGCCGGAGTGCATCTCGGCCGCGGCACAGCGCGCCCAGGCCCGTGTGATGGGATCTGCCGGCCACACGCCCGCGTGCCGCTCGGCGAGGTACTCCGCGATCGCGAGCGAGTCCCAGACCGCGATCGCGCCATCGCGCAGGCAGGGCACCTTGCCGGTTGGCGAGAACGTGCGGAAGACCTCCCAGTTGCCGGCCTCGGAGAACGGCATCAGCCGCTCGGTGAACGGAATCGCGAGCGTGCGCATCAGCACCCAGGGCCGCAGCGACCACGAGGAGTAGTTCCTGTTGGCGATGTAGAGCTCGTACATCCGCTGTCCGGGGATCTGGCCGTGTCAGTGGTTGTGCTGATCGTGCGCGCCGGGCTTGCGCACGTCGAGCTCGACCTTCGGTGCCGTCGTGCGCGCAGGTGCCTCGCGCTGCACGGCCGGTTCCTCGCCGGTCCACTCGTAGGCCACCGTACCGGCAGGATGGCGATAGGGTCCCGGATCGCGGTAGTCATCACGCGCGAGCCCTTCGCGGACCTTGACGACCGAGAACATCCCACCCATCTCGAGCGGGCCGAACTGGCCGCGACCCGTCATCATCGGCAAGGTATTCTCGGGCAGCGGCATGCGCATCTTGCCCATTTCGGCCATGCCAGCGCTCCCCATCGCCATGTAGCCCGGGATGAGGTTGGCGATGCGATCGGCAAGATCGTCCTGCGGCACGCCGATCATTGTCGGCACGCTGTGACCCATCGGCCCCATTGTGTGGTGACTCTTGTGGCAGTGGATCGCCCAGTCGCCGGGATCAACCGCGTCGAACTCGATCGCCCGCATCTGGCCGACCGCAACGTCGACGGTGACCTCCGGCCAGCGCGAGCCGGGTGGCGTCCAGCCGCCGTCGGTGCCGGTGACGTAGAACTCGGGACCGTGCAGGTGGATAGGATGGTTGGTCATGGTCAGGTTGCCGATGCGCACCCGCACGCGATCGCCGCGCCGGCAGACCAGCGGATCGATGCCAGGAAACACGCGGCTGTTCCAGGTCCAGAGGTTGAACTCGGTCATCGTGTTGATGCGCGGCGTGCCGCTGCCCGGCACGACGTCGTAGGCGGCAAGCAGGAAGCAGAAGTCGCGATCGACGCGCATGAGGTTCGGGTCGCGCGGGTGGGTGACCCAGAAGCCCATCATGCCCATCGCCATCTGTACCATCTCGTCGGCGTGCGGGTGGTACATGAAGGTGCCGGCACGACGCGCGACGAATTCGTAGACGAAAGTCTTGCCCGGCTTGATGTGCGGCTGGGTCAGGCCGCCGACGCCATCCATGCCATTCGGCAGCCGCTGGCCATGCCAGTGGATCGTCGTGTGCTCGGGCAGCCGGTTGGTCACGAAGATGCGCACGCGGTCGCCCTCGACGACTTCGATCGTCGGGCCCGGTGACTGGCCGTTGTAGCCCCATAGCCGCGCGACCATGCCCGGCGCGAATTCGCGCTCCACGGGCTCCGCGACCAGGTGGAACTCCTTCCAGCCGTTGCGCATCCGGAACGGCAGGCTCCAGCCGTTCAGCGTGACGACGGGACGGTATGGCCGCCCCGCGCTGGGCAGCAAGGGCGGCGCCGAACTCGCGTCGCCGCGACTGTGCAGCTCCGGCAGCGCGGCGAGCGCCGCGCGACCCACAGTGGCGGCGCCGAGCAACGCGGCGCCCGTGAGCAGTCCTCTGCGTGTGGTCATGGTCCTCTCCGTGGAATCAATGACCCGCGGGCGCGGCCGCGCCAGCCACCGGTCCTGGTGTCGTCAGAGTCGGCGCGGCCTGCGGCAGACCGATCGCCGTCGCGCGCAGCGCCGTCTCGGCGAGCCAGAAGTCGCGCTGTGCGGCAATCGCCTGGCGTACCGCGGAAATCTGCTCGCGTGCGTCGGCGAGCAGTTCGAACACGCTGATCAGCATGCCGTTGTAGAGCAGCAGGTTCTGCTCGGCGACAGCGCGCCGCAGCGGCAGGACTTCGTCGCGATAGTTGGCGGCGATCTGCCATGCCGTCGCATAGGTGGCATGGCTCTCGCGCAGCAGCGACTGCGCTTCCACGACCACGAGTGCCGTGCGCTCGAGCGAGGCCAGGTAGCGCGCGCGGGCAGCGGATCGCCGGGCATCGCCGAAGTCGAACACCGGCAGACGCAGGTCGGCCTCCCAGCCGGTCTCGCGTTCTCCTGGGGCCGTCTTGCGCACCGCAGCGGCCTCGAACACGTCGACCGTGCCGGTGACGCGCCTCAGGCCGAGCTCGCGCGCCGTCGCGTCGAGGTCGGCACGCGCGAGCGCAACGTCGAGCCGCTCGTCGAAGGCGCGCCGCGCCATCTGCTCCGGTGGCAGCGGCGCGGCCGGCAGGTCAGGCAGTCGCTCCGGCAGCGTCAGCTTTGCGGCGAGTTCGGCGCGCAGGCCGAGCAGGCGCACGAGCTGCTCGCGCTTCTGCTGCGACTCGAACCGCGCGCGCGCGAGTTCAGCCCGCGCGTCGGCCAGGAACAGTTCCTCTCGCGCCTCCTCGATCCTCGAGTAGTTGCCGACCTGCTTCATGCGGCGCGCGAGCTCCGCGCCGGCCTCGGCGGCTTCGAGCACCTGTGCCGCGTATGCGGCCGACTGCGCCGCCGCCACCGCCTCGATCCAGGCGGAGCGCGTCGCCGTCGCGACTTCGAGCACCTCGGCGCTGCCGCGGAAAGCGATCTGTCGTCGCTGAGTCGACGACAGCGAGGCGCGCGTCGGCCACAGCAGAAGGTCCAGCACCGACAGCGCGAGCTTGCGATCGATCTCCACGACCTCGCCTTTGACGCGCTCGTAGCTCAGCAGCGGGTTCGGCGGCCGCCCGGTCTGCACCGCCTCGGCGACGGCCTGCGCCTGCGCGGCGAGCATCGCTTGCAGCTTGGGGCTGTAGCCCAGGGCGATGCGCACCGCGTCGTCGGCGGCGAGCGGACCGGCCAGCAGCCGTTCCACCTCGGCCTCGGCCGCCGCGCGGCGCTCGCGGTTCGAGTTCCAGCGCACGGGCACGCCGAGCTCGCGCTCCGCGAACATGGCCATCACGTCCTGCTGTGCGCGGATCGCCAACGCGGCGCAACCCGACAGGCTGGCCATGACGGTCACGAGACACACCGCGAGAAACGCAAGGCGCGCCGACAGGTTCCTTCCCATCCTCTCCTCCCCGGTCTACCGGATCGTCACGGGCGTCGTGAACGTGATCTTGTCGAAGTCGGTCACGTAGGCCTCCAACGACATCGTCCACTCGCCCGGAATCAGCATCTCCTGGATCATCGCGTGCCACATGCCGTTGCCGACGTTCTCGCCCTTGATGCGCACGTCGCTGATGCCTGCCGCCTCGAGCGCGATCACGACCTCGAGCGCGACCATTTCGGTGACCACCGTGCCGGCCTGATCACGCACGGTGGCCATCAGCATGTTCTCGCCGGGACGCGCCGGCGAGAGATCGACCTCGACGCTGTAACCCTCGGCCGACTGCACAGTCGTCTTGAACCCCTCGCCGGCCATCGCCATGCCGCCCATCGTGGCAGCCGCGCCGGCCTGTGCGGCCGTCGCACGCGGCGGAGTCGGCAGAGTCAGGGACATGGCTGCGCCGACCACGAGCACGTAGAGCGCATACTCGATGCGGATCGAGCGACGGATCCGGGCCGGCGACCCGGGCTCGCCACGCTCGAGCGCGGGCGTCAGTCGGAACTTGTTGTACAGCGCGATGCCGATCACGAGGGCGACGATCACGAGCTTGCGGATCAGACTCGAGCCATAGTCGTTACCGAGGATGTTCGCCGGTTCGCCAAGCTGCACCCAGGAGATCACGATGCCGCTGAGCAGCGTCGCCGCGACGGCCAGCACGCCGAAGCGCGAGAAGCGCGTCATCAGCGCGCCGGCCTCGATGGGGGCCAGCGCCGTCGTGGCACGCTGCAGTGGAAACAGGGCGCCCATCCAGAAAGCCGTGGCGAGCAGGTGCACACCGACCATCGTCGCCATCAGCCAGACGGGCGCGGCCGTCGCGGCGTGCCCGGTCACCAGGAAGCTCGCAATCGCGAGCGCGGCGCCTGCCGTGAGCACGCCGGACGCCGGCTTCCCGCGACTGCGACCGAGCGCCCACCAGAGCAGCAGCATCGCCGGCACGCCGATGACAGCGCTCGGCAGCAGCGTGCTCGCCATGCCGCGCGACCAGGCGGCGCCGTCTAGGAGCGCCCCGGCGCCCGCAAGCTGCATCTCCGCGCCGCCGACGCCGAGCGCGACGACGTACGCGAAGGCGGCGACCAGCGCGGCAGCGCGGGCCAGCGCCACCGTCGCCGCGACCACCGCCGGCGGCACGCTGAACAGCGCCAGGAACAGTGCCGAGCCCGCCGCGATCAGCATCGTCGCGTAGAGCACCCAGCGGTTCGCTGCGACAACCCAGGTCCACGGCGACTTCGCCTGCGCCTGCGCGGCCGCGAGCGCTCCCGCCTCCGCGATCGGCTCGCCGACCGAGAACACGATCGTCGCGCCGACCGGATGCGTGTCGGCCGAGATCACCCGGTACGTCATGACATAGGTGCCGTTGGGCAGTGCCTCGCGGAGCGGCATGACCATCTTCGGTCCTTCGAGCCGGATCTCGCCGGGCGCTCCGACTTCGCGCCCGTCCTGGTCCAAGACGCGGAAGAACACCGGCCCGACGCTCTCGTTGAACGTGACCGACACCTCCCTGGGCGACTCATCGAGCTGCTCACGCGATTTCGGCGCGGAGTCCATGAGCACGGCGTGCGCCGTGGCCACCACCGGCAGCGCGCTGGCCATCAGCACCAGCGCGAAGTGGACGAGGTACCGGGCGGGGCGCATGGCCGCCTCAGCGAGCCGCCGCGGCCGCCGGCCGCTCGGGCATCGTGAACGGGTACTGTGGCCGGCTCGGCTTCTCGAGGATCACGAAGGCCGACGGCGTCGGCGTCGCGGTCATGAAGTCCATGAGCTTGCGGCCGAGATCGGGCGTGCGTGCGTTGAGTGGCTCCTTCGGCAGGTCGATGTAGCGCTCCTCGCCGTTGACGCAGACGGTGATCGAGCGGAAGAAAAGGATCTCGCCCGGTTTGTCCGGCAGCGCGGCGCGGAACTTGAAACCCTCGAAGAACCCGCCGGCCGGCAGCGGCGACTTGGGGTTCTTCCAGACGATCTCCTCGACGGTCTCGGTGATCATGTTGCCGCCCTCGCCCGGGACTGGCTTTGGCAACTTGCGCATTTTGGTCTCGATCTGCCAGTCGCGGTTGTTGGCGACCTGTACGCGCATGACACCTTCCGGAATCCGGACCTTGACCTCCTTGACCGGACTGCCCTTGCAGCCGTGGGTGACCCGCAGCTCGAGGTCGTGCAGATACCCCGCCGGTGCGTAGTAAGAGGTCATGACGTTGTGCGCCGCAGCGGGCACGGCGGTCAGCGCGGCCGTCACGGCCGCAGCGATCAGTGTCGTCTTCTTCATGGCAACCCTCCGTTTTGGAGCATCAGTCTTGCATCACTTCGAGGTAAGCGCGTTCGAGATCGGTGTGACCGATCGCGGACGCATCGAACTCCGCGCGCAGCACGCCCTCGCGCATGATGCCGATGCGCGTGCCGGTCTCCTTGGCGCGATACAGGTCGTGTGTGGCCATCAGGATCGAGGCACCGTCGCGCGCGAGGCCGAGAATCAGCGCCGAGAACTCGTTGCTCGCCTTCGGATCCAGCCCCGAGGTGGGTTCGTCGAGCAGCAGGGCCTTCGCACCCTTGGCGAGCGCGATCGCGACACCGACTTTCTGGCGCATTCCCTTCGAGTACCCCTTGAGCGGCCGGTCATGCGCGTCGGCGGCGAGACCGGCCCGGTTCAGGAATTCGCGCAGTGCCCGTTCCGGGTGGTGCTGGCCGGCGAGCGCCGAGAAATACTCGAGATTCTCAAGACCGCTCAGCGCGCCGTAGAGCATCACCGTCTCGGGAATGTAGGCGAGTCGCAGCCGCGCCGCGTCGGGGTCGCGCGCGACCTCGATGCCCTCGACGAAGGCGCTCCCCGAGGTGGGCTCGATGAAGCCGAGCAGCAGGTTGATGGTCGTCGTCTTGCCGGCACCATTCGCGCCGAGCAGGCAGTAGATCTCACCGGGACGAACCGTCAGGTCGAGCTCGCGCAGCGCCGCGACGCCGCCGTAGGACTTCGATAGCTTGCGTGTCTCGAGCATGTCTCCTCACTCCGGAGCGTCAGACCACCACGAGCCGGCGCAGGCGGCGGAGCGCGCCCGCGAACAGCGCCGTCACGATCAACGCCAGCGCGAGCAGCGGCGGCGCGACCTGCCGCAGCGACTCGGCGAGCGGCGGCTCGGTGAACACGAAAGTGGGCAGCCGCGCATAGTCGTCGGCCGTCAGGTCGCGACCCGCGTCGAGCCTCGCGACGAAGAATCGCGACCACTGCTCGTGAAAGCGCAGCACCTGGGTGCGGAACAGCCGGTGGCGCGCGCCGTCGCTGCCCGCGAGCGCTGTGAGCACCTGGTAGGTCAGGGTCCCCGGCGACAGGTACTGCAGCAGCGATACGAGCCGCTGCTGGCGCAGCGCCTGGACATCGAAGGCCAGCAGCATCGGCAGCATCTCGCCGGCGATCCGCTGCTCGGAGCGCGCCACGCTCGCGAAGTAGGCGCGCTTGTCCATCTCACCGCCCTGCATCTCCGGGTGGTCGAAGAAATACCTATCGCGCGCCGCGGCAGCCTCCCGATCAGCCGCCTCGGTCGCTTCGCGCAGCTCGGTGGTCAGATTGATCCGCGAGGGCGCGGCAAACGCCGTTGTCGCTGCGAGATTGGTCATCGCGGGCGCGAGGATCACGAAGACGAGCCAGGCGCCGGTCAGCACCGTCGCATTGCGTTCGGAGCCGCCGGTGCCGGCGTTGACCCAGAGCGCGAGCGCGAACCAGAACATCGCGTAGAGCGTGCCCGCCAGCGACCAGATCGCGAGCAGGATCCACGCGCCGGGGCGCGTCAGCGCGCCGCCGGCTGCACCCGCCAGCAGCGTCGCGAGCCAGACGCAGGCGATGACGAGCAACAGCCGCGATCCCCACTTGCCGAGCACGAAGCGCACCGGGCTCGCACCCGCGGCCACGGCGAGCGCGAGCACGCCGCGCTCGCGTTCGGCCGACACGATGCCGTACGACAACCCGATCGCAAGCAGCGGCAGCAGCCAGACGATCACGAACGCGACGTCGAAGTTGCCGACGCTGAGCCGCAGCGGGCTGTCGAGCTCGGTCCGGACCAGGAATTGGTGCGCGCCGCGCGCCGTCAGCTCGTAGCGCGCCGGCAGCAGATCGCCCTGCCCGATGGCCAGCGGCGCGAGCGTCGCCTGCGGCAGCGCGACGGGCCGGGTCAGCACGCTGAAACCGACCGAACCCGGATCCCGCGCGGCTGGCACGCCGCGCGCAGCCTGGGCCGCGAGCGCCTCGACCAGCGTGGCCGCCTCGGCCGCGAGCGAGGCGGACGCCGCATCCTGGGCGGCGAGCAGCGCGCGCCCGTTCAGCGCGGCGGCGGCGATCAGCAGCAAGAGGCCGACGAGCGCCCAGGGCGCCACGCCTTCACGTCGCAGCAGGCGCATCTCCTCGGCAAAGCGGTCCCAGCTCGGGCTCATGCGGCGATCACCCTCAGGTGACGGACGGTCGCGGTCGCCGCGATCAACAGGACCAGCGTCCACAGGGCGAGTACGGTCAACGGCGCTGCGCAACGGGCCCAGCTCAGACGCAGCGGCTCGGGCAGATACCGGTACTCGCCCGTGCGGCGCCAGAGCTCGGGCCCGGCGCGGTAGTCGGTCTGTCCGGGCCTGGAGTTCAGCATGATGTCGCGATTGAGCAGTTCCATGAGTCCGCGGCGGAACACCTCGGCGCCTCGCTCGAAATGACGTTGATGCGCGAGGCTGGTGCCCGCGAGCTCCTGCGAGATCAGCGCCAGCGCCATGCGCGGTGACAGCACGCTGGCGGCTTCGAAAACGTCGGCCTGACGGTTGATCGCACCGTGCAACTGTGCGAAATGCTTGTCGTAGGCCGCGTTCCCGATCTCGTCCTGGATGGCGAGGACGACACCCTGGAAATTGATCGGCAGTTCGCTCTCGCTGCCGACCTTGTACAGCCGCAGCAGCGCCTCACGGCGCCGCGCGATGCGCTCGGCCGGCGGCTCACCGCCCATGCCCGTCGCGATGTCTTCGTCGACGGCGCGCTGGAACTCGGCCGCAGTCGGCGTCGGCGCGACGAGACGGCCGACGTCGGCGGCGACGCGCGGCAGGACGAAGGTCATGAGCGCCCAGAAGGCGAGCAGCGTCAGCAGCGCCGCCTGCGACGACGAGGCTCGCGCCGAAACCACCAACGCGAGCAGCAGCAGGATCGCGAAGTAAGCGAGATAGACCGCAGAAAGCGACAAGGCCGCAGCCCATGGCGCCTGCGCACCGAGCAGGGCGAGCGCCAGCAGGCACAGCGCCCACAGTGGCGCGAGCAGCAGCAGCGCGGCCGCGCCGATGCCGAGGAACTTGCCGATGAAGAGCCGCGCAGGGGTGATGCCCGAGGCGAGCACCTGGCGCAGCGTGCCCTGCTCACGCTCGCCGGCAAACGCGGCATGGCTCATCAGCAACACGCCGAGCGGCACGAAGGCCTGGAGGATGAACGCCAGCGACAGTTCGCCGAAGCGCGCGAGCGGCGTCATGTCGTCGGCGGGCCGGCCCGTGGCGAAGTTCTGCTTGTGTGCCTCGAGCCAGATCGACACCCCGGCGTAGGGCAAGACGCCGGGATCGAAGAAAGCCAGTGGCAGGACCGGTCGGAATGCGTAGACGCCGTAGTGCGCCGCCGAGTGCGGGTTCTTCTCGCCCTGCTGGCTCCATTGCTCAGCAATCAGCGCCTGCGCAACGGCGCGCTCGCGGGCGAGCGATTCGTAGCGAGCGCCGGCACTCGCCAGCGCCACCGCCGCGAGCAGCAACAGAACGAGCGCACCGGCCAGCACGCGACCGTCGCGCAACACGCCGCGGAACTCCTTGCGAGCGGCCGTCAGAACCATGGACTCGATGTCTGCCTGAACGATTGATGATCCGAACCCGGCCCCCGCCAACGGCGACGGGCCACCCCCCTCGCGTGAGGCGAGGCTAGATCAGCAGGCGGGCGGGGCGTTGGTGCAGTGGAGTGTCGGGCGCCGGTGCGTCCGCATTCGCCGCGCTCGTTGCGCGCAGGGGTGCGTGCGCGTCGAGTCGGGCCGGCCAGCTGACGGCCACGCGGACGGCGGTCAGATCCGGAACATCGGGCCTGAGATCGGGAGCGGTCTTCGCGACCTGGTCGCAGCTCGGCAGTCCGTGGTCGGCCCGCATATCGAGCGCGAACTCCGCGGCAACGTCGGGCAATGCATGATGCGCACAGTGCTCGATGCCGGCCACAGGACTCGGAACGACACCCCCGGCGAGGTAGCAGTCGTGCCAGGTCGCCGTGGCCCAGACGAGCGCGAGCAGCGGCAGAATGCCTCGCAGCACACGACCTCGCCTTCGCGACCCGAACCGCATGAATCGGGACCATACTCGACGCCGCGCCGGCTTGTCGAGATCGACACGGAGTCGCCACGTCGCTGTCACGGTGGGCGACTAACCTCCTCTGCCATGGATGACGCATTGCAATCCACGGCTCCGCCCGACTTCGATTCGCTTCGCCGACTCTGGCGCGCCGCGACGCGCGAGTGGCTTGCCGCCCGCAACGAGGTCGCTCGCCTGCAGGATGCGACCGTCGTGGATCTGCGGGCTGCGATGGCCGCCGCGCGCCGGCTCGAACATGCCACGCGGCGCCGTGAGGCGGTCAATCGACGGATCGAGGCGCTATTGGGCCCTGTCTCGAGCGGCCGCTGACGCGACGCGGCGGCGGCGCTATGCTCGGGGTTCGGCTCGAGCATCGGAGCCTGACATGCCGCGTCCTGCGATCGTGATCGCCGCCAGCCTTTGCTCGCTGCTGACGCTCGAGGCGCTGGCCGACCCGCCACCATGGGCCCCGGCCCACGGCCGCCGCGCAAAGGATGGTAGCGTCTACGCGGGTTACTCCGGGCGCGAGTGGTCGCGCGACTATGGCGTGCTCGGCGGTCGTTGCAACACCGAGGAAGTGCTGACGGTCGTTGGCGCAGTGGCCGGCGGCGTCATCGGCAACCGGACTTCGAGCCCTGAGAACCGGACCATTGCCACGCTGGCCGGTGCCATCATCGGCGGGGTGGTCGGCCATCGCATCGGCGAAGCGATCGACGAGCGCGATCGCGCCTGCATCGGCCACTCGCTCGAGCTCGTGGGCACCGGTCGATATGTCGAGTGGCAGAATCCGGCGACCGGTGCCTGGTATCAGGTGCGGCCGCTCCGCGACATCGACCGGCGCTGCCGGGAGTTCGAGCTGCACTCGCGTCTCGGCAAGGGCAAAGGCCAGAAGGAGCGGCTGCGCGCCTGCCGCGACGACGACGGCCGCTGGAATGTCGTCGCGCGCCGCTGATCAGCGGCCGACCGCGACGAGCTCGTAGATCGTCAGCATGCCCTCGCACTCGCCGACCGCGACATGCCGGTTGTCGGGTGCCCACCGGATCGCCGAAATCGCGGCGCCGGCGAGGTGCGCGTCGAGCGCGGCAGTCGCCTTGCCGGGCAGCCACAACGACACGCGCCAGTCGCGGCCGCCTGTTAGCAGATAGGGACCCGCCGGCTGGAAAGCCATCGTCTCGATGCGGTCCGTATGCCCGCGCAGTTGCAGCGGCCGGGTGCCTTCTGGGCCCTTGCCGCCGAAATCCCAGATCACGACGGTGTCCAACGCGCCCGTCGCGAGGTAGCGGCCATTGTGGCTCCAGACAACCTGCGTGACGCGTCCTGGGTAACCGCGCATCTGCGAATCGCGGCCCGTCGCCAGGTACCAGAAGTGCACCGAGCCGTCCTGCATGCCGGCCGCGACGGCCCGACCGTTCGGACTGAACGCCACCGTCAGCGCCGCGCCGTCCCACTTCAGGAGGCGCCGGGTCGGTTGCGGCCCCTCGAACCGGTGCATCACGAGACCGCCGTTGACGGCCGCAGCGAGATCGCGGCCGGTCTTGTCCCAGGCCAACGCCGCGACCGTTGCTGGCGCCGCGGGCAGCTCATGCAGCTTCTCTCCCGTCGCGCTCCAGAGCGTCACGGTGCGACCCGCTGCGGAGGCCAGTGAGGTGCCATCGGGCCGGAAGGCGACGTGCTCGGTCGCGGCGATCGCCGGACGCCAGCGGCGCAACTCGCTGCCGTCCGCCGCACTCCAGAGCACCAGCGCGCCATCCTGCCCACTGGTCGCGAAGCGATCGCCGGGCGCCGAGACCGAGCGCGGCTGCCACGAGACGGCCAGCGCACCCATCGCGTGCTCGCCGAGCGTGCGCGCCGTCAGCGACTCGCCCGTCAACTGCGCAAGCGCCACTCGCCCCTCGCCGCCGATCGCCGCGAGCGCGCGCGAATCCGGCGACCATGCCACGTCGACGATGTAGTCATCGAGCTTGACGCGAGCGCGTGGCTCGAGCAGGGCGGCCTGCATCGGCTTCAGGCCAGGCAGGAGTGGAAGCCGGCCTCGAGCTCCTGCCGGTCGAGCTTGCGGCCGATGAACACCAGGCTGTTCTGCCGAGGCGCACCGCCCCAGGGCCGCTCGAGCTGGCCGTCGAACATCATGTGCACGCCGTGGAACACGTAGCGGCGATCCTCGCCGCGCAGATTCAGCACGCCCTTCATGCGGAAGATGTCGGCGCCGCGGCTCTGCAGCAGGTAGGACAGCCAGTCATTGACCTTCTTCGGATCGAGCGGACGCGGATCGCTGAGGCCGATCGAGGCGATCTCGTCGTCGTGGTGGTGCGACGCGAACGCGCGCTCCGCCACGGGCTGCAGCCCGTCGATCCGCAGGTTGAACTCTGCCGGCGCGTGCTCGCAGAACAGCGCATACGGCCCCGGCTGCGTCACGACGAGTTCGAACTGGCTGCCGTCGTGCCCGACATCGATACGCGCGAGTCCGGCGCCCGCCTGCACGACGCCGCCACAGTCGACGCGGACACCGTCCTCGGCGAAGACGCGTACGGCCGGCTCGATCTGTGCCGCGAGCGCCTCGGGCGTGGCGCCGCCCGCGGGCAGCAGCGCGATGGCCAGGCCGGCCGCATGATCGTGCGCATGCCCGTGATCGTGGTCGTGGCACGCCCGTCCCTCGTGGCCATGGGCGTGATGCGCGTGCGCTTCCGCGCCGGTCCGCAGCGTGTAGCGACCCGCCGCCAGCTCGTACAGGCCGGCCCACTCGAACGGATACTCGGGTTCGAGGAAGGCACCATCGACGGCCAGGGCCCGCCCGAGATCGAATGCGCCGACGTTCAGCACCTTGTCGATCGGGACGTCGCAGTTGCGCGTGCGGAAGATCTTCGCCGTGCCGTTGATCGCGCGCAGACGGCGCTCGATGCGCTCGAGATCGGCAGGCGCCACGAGGTCGATTTTGTTGAGCAGGATCACGTCGGCGAAGGCCGCCTGCTCCTTCGGCTCCTGCATCCGGTCGAGGTGCTCCTCGATGTGCCGCGCGTCGATCACGGTAACGATCGCGTCGAGCACGAACTGGTTCCTGAAATCGTCGTCGAGGAAGAAGGTCTGCGCCACCGGACCCGGATCGGCCATGCCGGTGGTCTCGATCATCACGTAGTCGAACCGGTCGCGCCGTTTCAGGAGCTGGCCGAGGATGCGCAGCAGGTCGCCGCGCACGGTGCAGCAGATGCAGCCGTTGTTGGTTTCGAAGAGCTCTTCCTCGGCGCCGATCACGAGCTGATGGTCGACGCCGACCTCGCCGAACTCGTTCTCGATCACGGCGATCCGCTTGCCGTGGTTCTCGGAGAGGATGCGGTTGAGCAGCGTCGTCTTTCCCGACCCGAGAAAGCCCGTCAGTACGGTGACGGGGATCCGATCCCTGGAGGTCATGGCGCGCGATTGTAGGCGCTGACGCCGCGCTTGGCACGGCCGTGGGTACCCGCCGCGAGTCAACGACTGCCGAGGTTGCGCCGGCCAGGGGCCGCGGCATATCTTGCCGGCCATGGCCCGTCGCCACGATCACGCCGCCTGCATCACCCGCGCCGTTGCGACGGCCACCGAGGTCTGCGCCGCGCGTGGCCTGCGACTGACGCCGGTGCGCCAGCGCGTGCTCGAGATCGTCTGGCGCGCTCACAAGCCGATCGGCGCCTACGACATCCTCGCCGAGCTGGCCAAGGAGCGCGACAAGGCCGCGCCACCCACCGTCTACCGTGCGCTCGATTTCCTCATCGACGCGGGACTGGTCCACCGAATTGACTCCCTGAACGCTTTCGTCGGCTGCGACGCGCCGCGGCGCGACCACGTCGGCCAGTTCCTGGTCTGCCGGCGCTGCCATCGTGTCGTCGAGATCGACGATCCGGCCTTGCAGCGCGCGCTCGCCGATCGCTGCCGCGCCGCCGGCTTCAGGGTCGAGCCGGCCCCGCTCGAGATCAAGGGCCTGTGCAACGATTGCATGGATGCCGTGCCGTCCTCCCTCACCGCCCCCGCAAGGAGTCACGCCTCATGACCAGAATCACTGCGAACTCTTCCGCCCTGCGCGGCGCCGCTGCGCTCGGCATCCTCTTCGGCCTCGCCGCGATGCCGGTCGGTGCACAGATGGCGCCGCCGCCGCCCAAGAGCGAGATCGCCAAGCGCATCGAGGCTGCGCTCGCCAGCGACATCCGCACCGCCGAGGAGCGTGCGCGCGACCGCACCGAGCGCAAGCCGATGCAGACCCTCGAGTTCTTCGGGCTGCAGCCCAACATGCGTGTCCTCGAGTTGTTCCCGGGGGGCGGCTGGTACACGAAGATCCTCGGGCAGGTGCTCGCCGAGCAGGGCAAGCTCTACATCGCGATCGGCGCCGATCGGCTCGCCCCGCGGCTGCAGGAATGGAAGCTCGACAAGGTCGAGGTCGCGCCCGCGAGGGCGACGCCGCAGCCCTCGGGACAGTTCGGCGTATTCAAGATGGACAGCGTCGATCTCGGCGTGAAGGACCTCGACATGGTGCTCACGTTCCGCAACCTGCACAACCTGACGCCCGAGACGCGCGCGAATCTCAATCGCGCCGTCTTGGCGGCCCTGAAGCCGGGCGGCATCTATGGAGTCGTCGACCACACCCGGCGGCACAACGAACCGGGTACGGTCGAGAACTGGCGGCGCATCGACCCGGTCGTTGTCATCAAGGAAGCGCTGGATGCCGGCTTCGAGTTCGCCGGCTTCAGCGATCTACACTACCGGCCCGACGACGAGCTGCGCTACGACACCGCGCGCCCGTCGATCGCCGGCTACAGCGACCGCTTCACGTTGAAGTTCCGCAAGCCGGCAGCGCGCTAGAATCGGGCCATGGCCGGCGTTGGGGCCATCTGCGGGCATCGGCGCGCCGCCTGGCGGCATTGGCTCGCGGGCTGCGTCGCCGTGTTTGCCCTGCAGGCCGCCACGCCGGCTTTCGCCTGGTGCCTGCACGACGACGCCTCCGCCCATCTCGAGTCGGCACTCACGCACTGCGACCACGCGGACCCTCAGCATCAGATGCTCGACGCCGAGCCGCCGGGCGCATCGGCCGCGCACAGCTCCAGTGGGAGCGCTCCTTGCCTCGCCCTCGTGGCGAGGCTGTCGCTCGCCGACTGGCTCGCCGATGGCTCGCGGGATCCACCGGCTCACCTGCGGATCGCCGAGACGCGACCACCCGCATGGCTCGACCACCGATTCGGGCACAGTAAACGCCTGCTGATCTAGCCGATCTCCGTCGACGTCCGGGCCTTGCGGCCCCGTTGTTCCGTCGTCTCGAGGTCGTGCTCCATGAAAAAAAACCGCTTCCGACTCGTCTGTGTCGCGCTGCTTTCCGTGTGGCCTGCGCTCGCCGCCGCGCACGGTGACGATGACCCTGCGCGCGAGGAGCCCGCAGCCGGGATGGCGCAGGGCACCGAAGCACGCCGTGTCGCGGTGCTGTCCTCCGAGCGCTATGAGGCCGTGATCGAGCCGCACGGCGACCACGTCGCGATCTGGCTCGACCTCTACGACACCAACGAGCCGGTCACCGGTGCGCGCGTGCAGGTGTCGATCGACGGCGTCATCGACGCGAGCCTCGCCCGCGAGGAGGAACCAGGTGTCTACGAGGTCGACGTGCCCGAGGCCGCGATCGGGCGCACGCTCGGGATCACGCTCGAGATTGCCGGCGCGGCTGGCGACGATCTGCTCGGCGGCACGCTCGATGCCCCGGTCGAGGGCGACGAGCACGATCACGGGTTGCTCGAGACGCGCTGGCCGTGGCTCGTGCTCGGCACCGCCGTGCTCGCAGCCTGCGGCTTCGTGCTGCTGCGGAGGCGGCGCACCGCGGGTTTGTGCGTCGCGCTGCTTGGTTGCAGTCTCGTCACTTCGCCCGAGGCGTCCGCGCACGAAGATCACGCCGAAGAGAGCCCTGCCGCGGCGCCCGGCGGCCATCGCCCCGCGCGCGCCCCCGACGGCAGCCTGTTTCTGCCCAAGGCGACACAGCGGATCCTCGCCGTGCGCACGATGATCGCGAGCGAGGGCCCGGTGCCCGTGTCGGTCAAGCTCGTGGGCGAGCTGCGCGGCGATCCAGGCGCCAGCGTCGCGCTGCAGACTCTGCAGGGTGGGCGCGTCGCCGCGGGCCCCTCAGGCTGGCCCGAGCTCGGCGCGCGCGTCCGCCGCGGCCAGGCGCTGCTGCGCCTCACGCCGAGCGGCTCGGCCGCCGAGCGCGCCGGCGCATCGGCCGAAGCGGCGCGCACCGAGGTCGAGCTCGCTCAGGCGCGGCTCGAGCTCGAACGGCTCGAAGGATTGCCCGGCGTCGTCGCGCGGGCCGAGATCGAAGCAGCACGCGCCCGCGTCGCGAGCCTCGCCGCACAGCGCGATGCCTGGCGGAGGACCGCCGGCGACGGCGAGGCGATCACGGCGCCGATCGATGGCGTGGTCGCGGCGATTGCCGTCCGTCCCGGCGAAGTCGTGGCCCCGGGCGTCGACCTGCTGCAGATCGTCGATCCCGCGCGACTCGCCGTCGAGGCGCTGGCCTTCTCGCGTTTCGATCGCACGGCCGTGCGCCGCGCGAGCGTCACACTCCGTGACGGTCGCATGCTCGCCGCGGAACTCGCCGGCGTCGGCGTCGCGCAGACAGGCGGCGCGCTGCCCGTGCGCCTGCGACTCACCGAAGCGGCCCCGGGACTGCTCGTCGGCGAGCCCGTGACCGCCTGGCTCGAACAGACGGTCACGACCGACGGGATCCTGCTGCCGGCCGGCGCCGTGGTCCGCCTCGCCAACGGCGAGACGGTGGTATTCGAGAAGCGCTCTGCGGAGCGCTTCGTGCCGCGCACCGTCCGCGTGCGACCGGTTTCCGGCGAGCGCGTCGCGATCGTCGCGGGTCTCGAGGCCGGCACTCGTGTCGTCGTGCAGGGTGCCGGCCTGCTCGCCCAGGTCCGCTGAGCCGCGTCATGTTCAACTTCCTCGTCCGCGCCAGCCTGCGCCACCGGGTCTTCGTCCTGGCCGGTTCGCTTCTGCTCGTGCTGCTGGGCCTCGTCGTGATTCCGCGCCTGCAGATCGACGTGCTGCCGAACCTCAACCGTCCGACCGTCACGATTCAGACCGAGACGCACGGTCTCGCGGCCGAAGAGGTCGAGCAGCTCGTGACCTTTCCGATCGAGACTTCGATGCAGGGACTGCCGGGCGTGACGCGCGTGCGCTCGACGTCGAGCCTCGGCCTGTCGTTCATCTACGTCGAGTTCGACTGGAACTACGACATCTACCGCGCGCGCCAGCAGGTGGCCGAGCGACTCGGTGCGGTCGCCGCGCAGCTGCCCGAGGGCATCGTCCCCGCCATCGGCCCGATCAGCTCGATCATGGGCGAGATCATGCTGCTCGCGCTCGCCGGTCCCAAGGCGGATCCCATGGTGCTCCGCGAGACCGCCGACTTCGTCGTGCGACCCAAGCTGCTGTCGATCCCGGGCGTCGCGCAGGTGATTCCGATCGGCGGGCTCGTGCGCGAATTCCGCATCACGCCGGATCCGGCGCGCATGCGTGCGCTCGACGTCACGCTCGAACAGATAGAGGCCGCGGTTCGCGGTTTCGCGACGAATGGCGGCGGCGGCTTCATCGAGCAGCTCTCCCAGGAATACGTGATCCGCACGCTCGGTCGCACGCGCGATCCGGAGTCGCTCGCTGGACTCGTCGTCGCCGTGCACGACGGCACGCCAGTGCTGCTGCAAGCCGTCGCCGACGTCGGCTTCGCCGCGCGGCCGCGCCGGGGCAGTGCCGGCCTCGACGGCATGCCCGCCGTGATCCTCGGTATCCAGAAACAGCCGGGCATCGACACGGTGGCACTGACCCGCGAGATCGAGGGGCAGCTTGCATCGCTTCGGGCGACGCTGCCGCCCGAGATCACGACCGTCAAGGTGCAGTTCCGCCAGGCGGACTTCATCGAAGCCTCGATCGGCAATGTGCGCAAGGTGCTGTTCGAGGCGCTGCTGATCGTCGCGGTTGTGCTGTTCGCCTTCCTGCTCAACGTGCGCACGACCGTGATCTCGCTGGTCGCCATCCCGATGTCGATCTGCATCACCGCCATCGTGTTCGCGGTCTTCGGGCTGTCAATCAACACGATGACCCTCGGCGGCCTCGCGATCGCAATCGGCGAACTCGTCGACGACGCCGTAGTCGGCGTCGAGAACATCTTCCGGCGACTGCGCGAGAACCGCGTCCGCGCGCAGCCCCGCCCGCTGCTCGACGTCGTGGCAGCGGCCAGCCAGGAGGTCCGCTCCGGCATCTTCTACGCGACACTGATCATCGTGCTCGTGTTCGTGCCGCTGTTCGCGCTCTCCGGCATCGAGGGCCAGTTGTTCGCGCCGCTCGGCATCGCCTACATCGTGTCGATCCTCGCGAGCCTCGTGGTCTCGATCACCCTGACGCCGGTCCTCTGTTACTGGCTGCTGCCGTCCATGAGGCGCCTCGAGGAACCCGACAGCGGCCTCGTGCGCTGGCTCAAACGCCACTACGGACGCCTGCTCGACTGGTCGCAGCCGCGTCCCGGGCCCGTGCTCGGCATCGCTGCCGCGGCGGTCGCCATCGCGGTCATCGGCGCATGGACGCTGCCGCGCAGCTTCCTGCCGACGTTCAATGAGGGCACGGCCGTCGTTTCGGTGATCTTCAGTCCTGGGATTGCGCTCAGCGACTCGGAACGGCTCGGCGCCGAGGCCGAGCGTCTGATCGGCGCCGTGCCCGAAGTCGAATCGGTTGGCCGACGCACCGGCAGAGCCGAGCTCGACGAGCACGCCGAGGGCGTGCACTACAGCGAGATCGACGTGAAGATCGGCGACGGCGGGCGTCCGCTGGATGCGGTGCTCGCCGACATCCGAAGGCGCCTCGAGGTGCTGCCGGCGTCGGTCTCGCTCGGCCAGCCGATCGGCCATCGACTCGACCATCTGCTGTCCGGCGTTCAGGCACAGGTCGTCGTGAAGATCTCGGGCGACGATCTCGACACGCTGCGGGCGCTGGGCGCACGCGCCGAACAGCTCGTCGCCGGAGTGCCCGGACTCGTCGATCTGCGCCTCGAGCGGCAGGTCAGGGCGCCTGAGATACACGTGCGGGTCGACGAGGACGCGGCGCGCTGGCACGGCGTGACGCCCGCCCAGGTGGCCCGCCACATCGAAATGCTGTCCGGCGGCGAGCGCATCGCCGAGATCATCGACGGCTCGAGACGCTTCGCCGTCACGATGCAGCTCGACGAAACGGCCCGCACGCGCGAAGCGCTCGAGACGCTGCTGATCGACACCCCGCGCGGCATGGTGCCGCTCGCGCGCCTCGCCGCGGTCGAGGTCGCCGACGGCCCGAACCAGATCCAGCGCGAGGACGGGCGGCGCCGCATCGTCGTTTCGGGCAATCTCGAGGGCGGCGCGGCCGATCGCGTCGTCGCAGCGATGCAGCAGCGACTCGCCGAGCTCGAGCTGCCCACCGGGTATGCGCTGCGGATCGAGGGACAGTTCCGCGCCCAGCAGGAAGCGGCCCGCACGATCCTGATGCTCTCGCTGGTCTCTTTCGCGCTGATCTTCCTCGTCCTGTACTCGCGCTACGAATCCGCACCGCTCGCGCTGATCGTCATGGGCAACGTGCCGCTCGCACTGGTCGGCTCGGTCGCCGCGATCCGGATCGCCGGGCTCGACCTGTCGGTCGCGACGATGGTCGGTTTCATCACGCTGACCGGCATCACGGCGCGCAATGGCATCCTCAAGATCAGTCACACGCTCAATCTCGTGCTGCTCGAGGGCGAGGCCTTCGATCGGGCGACCATCCGGCGCGCCTGCCTCGAGCGCATGACACCGGTGCTGATGACCGCCGTCTCGGCCGGAGTCGCACTCGTGCCGCTGCTGATCGGTGCCGGGGATCCGGGCAAGGAGATCCTGCATCCGGTGGCCGTGACCATCTTCGGCGGCCTGTTCACGGCGACGCTGCTCGATGCGGTCGTCACGCCCCTGCTGCTCGAGCGGTTCGGCGCCCCGGCGCTCGCCCGGCTCGCCGAGCGTCGCGCGCAGGGCACGCCCGCCAATGCCTATTGATCCGCACGACAACGCAAGGAGATCCGTATGGTCCAGCGCGGCATCCGTGATTTGACGCTCGCAGTGATGCTCTGCGTGATCGCAGCCGGCGGCGCACGCGCTCACGACGAGCCGGAGCACGGCCCCGGCAGCCGGGACGTCAGGGCAGGAGCATTTCCCGTGCATCTCGTGCCGCTCGGCAACGGCTTCGAGGTTCACGTGCACGACGCCGTCAGCCACAAGGCGGTCGACCTGAGCCGGGCAAAGTCGAAGGCGACACTGCTCGTGACGCTGCACGTGCCCGGCCAGAAGCAAGCGCAGACGCACTTCACGTCGACCAGGGCCGATGCGCATGCGCGCTGAACGCCGCCGTCGCGCCGCGCCGCTGCTGCTCGCGACGGCGGTGATTGCGGCCGCAACTGCCGCGTCTGGCGCGGCGACGGAGACGCTGACGCTGGAGGCCGCCCTGCAGCGCGCGCTGGAGGCGGGTCCCGCACTCACCTTGGCCGACGCGGCTGCGGAACTGGCGCGCGCTCAGCTCGGCCAGGCGCGCCGCCCGTCCAATCCGGAGCTGTCGGTCGAGGCCGAGAACGTCCTTGGCGAGGGCGCGTATCGGGACTTCGACGCCGCCGAGACGACCATCGCACTCCATCAACGGATGTCGGTCGGTGGCAAGCGGCGCGCACGCGTCGAGGCCGCCGCCGCCGGCGTCGAGCAGGCACGCCTCGGTCTCGAGCTCGCGCGGCACGAGACGCGGCGCGAGGTCACGATCGCCTATGCGCGCGTGCTGCTCGCCGACCGTCTCACGACTCTGGCGCGGGATCGCCATGCGGCGACGCTGACGCTGCGCGATGCGGTCCGGCGGCGCGTCGATGCCGGTCTCGACGCGGAGCTGCAGCTCGCGCGCCTCGAAGTCGAGGCCACGACCGCCCTCGGCGCGCTGAACCGTGCGCGCGGCGAAGCGACGATCGCACGACGCGCCCTCGGCCGTTGGCTCGGCGTCGAGACAGTGCCCGAGCGGCTCGACGATGCCTGGTTCGACCAGCCGCCCGCGGCACCGGCGGCGGCCGCGTTCGATCCCGAGCAGCATCCGCTTCTGCGACGGCAGCGCGCACGCGAGACGGAGCTCGAGTCCCTCGCGAGGCTGGCACGCCGTGAGTCCATCCCCGACGCGACGCTATCGGTCGGCGTGCGCCACTTCGCCGATGCACCGCCCGGCGACGATCGCGCCCTGACCCTCGGCGTGTCGATGCCGCTGCCGCTCTGGGACCGCAACGCCGTCGGCGTCGCATCGGCCCGCAGCGAACTCGTGCAGGCACGCTTCGCGATCGCCGAGGCGCGCCGCGAGCTGACCGACGCCTTTGCGACCGCCAGCGCCGCGCAGGCGGCCGCTGCCGCGGAACTGCGCGCGTTGCGCGAATCGGGGCTGCCGGCCGCGCAGTTGGCGGCCTCGCTCGCGGTACGAGGCCACGAGGCAGGGCGGCTGTCGCTGCTCGAACGGCTCGCCGCCGAACGCGCCCTGCGCGATGTCGAGGAAGCGCTCGAGCGCGCACGCTACGCGGCGCGGGAGAGCGCTGCGCAGCTCGATTATCTGGCCGCGGGCTCGAGCAGCGCGCCGTAGACCAGCGCCTGGAGATCGCGCTCGATCCGCGACGCACCGCTCGGCAGATACTGGCTCACGAAGACGACCGCGAGCCGGTTCGCGGGATCGACCCAGAAGGTCGTGCCGGCGAGCCCGCCCCAGCGCGCCAGCCCCACCGCGCCGGGAGCACCGTGGCGCGCCGGGTCCGCGAGCACCGCGAAACCGAGACCGAAGCCGTGGCCCGCGAACAGCTCGGCGCCGCCCGGTCCCGCGAAACGCGGTGGCAGATGGGTCTCGGCCACGTGGTTGCGAAGCATCAGTGCGACGCTGGCTGGCGCCAGCACGCGCACCCCGTCGAGTGTGCCGCCATCGGCGAGCATCTGCGCGAAGCGCGCGTAGTCGAGCGCCGTCGAAAGCAGGCCGCCGCCGCCCGAGAGGAAGCGGCCCTCGCCGTCCCAGGGACCCGAGTGCGGCGCACGCTCCGTGGCGCGCTGCAGCCTGCCATCGGGTCCGAGTGCGTAGACTTCCGCGAGGCGCGCACGCTGCGCCGTTGAGGGGCGGAAGGTCGTGTCGCGCATCCCGAGCGGCTCGAACAGCTGACTGCGCAGGAACTCGTCGAAGCTCGCACCGGAAACGACTTCGACGAGGCGTGCGAGCACGTCGGTCGCGGTGCCGTAGTTCCAGCCCTCGCCGGGATGATGCAGCAGCGGCAGGCGTGCGAGCCGCGGAATCAGGTCGGCGAGCGAGTTCTGCTGGCCGAGCAGGTCGTCGCGCCGGTAGCCCACCTCTTCGGGGTAGACGTACGAAAGCCCCGCCGTGTGCGTGAGCAGATGCTGGATGGTCACCGGACGCCGCGCCGGCACACGCCGCGACGTCCCGTCGGCCGCACGCTCGAGCACCTCGAGTTCAACGAGTTCCGGCAGGTAGCGCGCGATGGGATCGACCAGCTGCAACTGCCCCTGCTCGATGAGCAGCATAACGGCCACGGAGGTCACGGGTTTGGTCATCGAGTAGAGGCGTACGAGCGTGTCGGCAGTCATCGGCCGGCGTCGCTCGAGGTCGGCATGGCCGTGATGCGCAGCGAACCGGACCCGCCCGGCACGTGCCACGACGACCGACACCCCTGCTCGCTCGCCGCCGTCGACCAAGCGCTTTGCCCAGGCGTCGAGCCGCCGCAGCCGATCGCGCGAGAGGCCGGCAGGCACCGGCCGCGCGCCGGCCGCGTCCGAGACAGCGACGCCCGCTCGCGTCGCGCCGGTCACGAGCAGGGTCGCGAGCAGTGCGCGGCGGTCGAGGCTCATCGCGCGACCAGCGCAATGCCGGCGCACAGCAGCAGCACGCCGAGCAGCCGCGCCGCGGTGATGGGCTGCTCGGGGAACCCGAGCAGCCCGTAGTGATCGACGATCAGCGAGGCGATCATCTGCCCAGTCACTGCCGCCGCGAGAATGACGACGGCACCGAGACGCGGCCCGGCCACGGTGGTGATCGCGACGTAGAACGCGCCCATCAGCCCGCCGAGCCAGGCCCAGGCCGGCGCGCTCGCGATCATCTCTCGCGTCGGCACTGGGGTGCGAATCGCGGCGGCATAGATCGACAGCGCGATCAGGCCGACGACGAAATTCATCAGCGCGCCGAGCACGGGGCGTCCGAGCGCCTGCCCGATCGCGGCATTCATCGAGACCTGCACCACGAGCCCCATGCCCGCGACGAAGGTGAGCAGGATCAGGCCCAATTGCACGTTCAGACTCCGTAGCGGTGACTCAGCCAGCGACGCCCCAGCCTCGTACGCAGCACGGCGAGCAGCGCCCACCAGAACAGGCGTTTGCGCCACGGAACGGGGCGGGGCGCGATCGCTGCCGCCGATTCTGCGCCGAAATCGACGTGCACGAAGAGGGTCGCGTCGGGCAGTGACCACTCCTGCCCGGCAGAGCGCAGCACGACGCCACGCACTGGCGGCATCGCGAACTCGAGCGTCGCACCGTCGAGCGCGAGCGGCCAGGACGCTGCGGCGCCGCCGAACTCGATGTCGACGATCGCCGCGCGCCCGTCCGGCGCGGCCAGGCGACCTCGCAGCCGCAGTTGCCCGCGTGCTCGGGCGTCGCAGGTGACGGGGCCTTCGAGCGCGAGACGAGGGGCAGACAGAAACCGGGCGCGGCTGTTCACCCTCCCATCCTTCCACGCGGCCTGCCCGCAGGCTAGTCTAGATGGCGACATCGGACGTCATTCGTGAACGCGATCCCCGAGCACACCGCCCGCCTCGTCGAGCACCTCCTGTCAGCGTACTGCGAGCGCATCTGCCCGCCGACGGCGCGCTTCGCGGTCGTGTTGCGCCACCGGCTGGACCCCGATCGCGCGACGATCCACGAACTGCGCCGGATCTGCGGCGTGCCCGGCACCGGCCAGCCGTTTCCGCTGGCGCAGTTCCGCTTCCGTGCTGCGCAGAACGACTGGGCGTTCTTCTTCAATGCGGCCTCGCCCGAAGCGGGAGCCGAGCAGCCACCGCGCTGGCGGCGGTATCGGCCCCTGCCGCGCAGCCGCCACTTCGTCGAACTGCTGCGCGAGTTCGACGCCGATCCTCGCGGCCTGTTCTGGGGCCGCGTCAACGGCAAGAGCCTGCGCTGGTGCAGGGCCGAGGGGCGTTGCGGCGCCTGCAATGAGCGCTACTGTCAGGTGCTGGGTATCCGTCCCGCGCTGCAGTCGCGCTGACCGCGCCGTGCTCGACGTCCGGCGACTGGTCAAGAGCTATGGCGGCCGTCGAGTCGTCGATGGCGTGAGCTTCCGTGTCGAGCGCGGCGAGTGTTTCGGCCTGCTCGGCCCCAACGGCGCCGGCAAGACGACCACGCTGCGCTGCTGCCTCGGCCTGACCGCACTCGACGCGGGCGAGATCCGGCTCGGCGGCCTGCCTGTACCCGAAGCTGCACGCGAGGCGCGTTATCGGGTCGGTGTGGTGCCGCAGTTCGACAACCTCGACCCCGATTTCACGGTCACCGAGAATCTCGTGATGTATGCGCGTTATTTCGGCATCCCCGCTCGCGAGGCACGCGCGCGCGCGCCGCTGCTGCTCGAGTACGCCGGCCTCGGCGATCGTGCCGAGGCCAGGATCGATTCGCTCTCGGGAGGCATGAAGCGGCGGCTGACGCTCGCCCGCGCACTGGTCAACGACCCCGACGTCCTCTTCCTCGACGAGCCGACGACCGGGCTCGATCCGCAGGCTCGACACCTGATCTGGGATGCGCTGCGCCGGCTCGCCAAGCAGGGCAAGACCCTGATTCTGACGACGCACTTCATGGACGAGGCCGAGCGCCTCTGCGACCGGCTCAGCGTCATGGACGCCGGCCGCATCATCGCCATGGACACGCCGCGCCGGCTCATCGAATCGCTGATCGAGCCCATCGTGCTCGAGATCTACGGCGAGGGCGTGGCCGGGTGGGCACAGAGCCATGCGCGGGCGCTGGTCGAGCGTGTCGAGGTCAGCGGCGAGACCGCGTTCTGCTACACGCGCGCACCCGATGAACTGCTGCAGGCGGTGGCCCGCGAGCCCGCGTTGCGCGTGCTGCGCCGCGCGGCGAACCTCGAGGACGTGTTCATCAAGCTGACCGGGCGTGACATCCGTGACTGACGCCGCGCTGCCCGCTCGTACACACGGCGAGATCCTGCCGCTGCGTTGCCTGCACCTCGTGCAGCGCAACTTCCTGGTCTGGCGCAAGCTCATGCTGACCTCGCTGATGGGCAATCTCGCCGAGCCGCTGATCTATCTGGTCGGTCTCGGCTACGGCATCGGTGCGCTGATCGGCGAGATCGACGGGCGCCCCTACATCACTTTCCTCGCCGCCGGGATGATCTGCTACAGCACCATGAACAGCGCCTCGTTCGAGGCGCTGTACTCGGCCTTCGCGCGGCTGCAGATACAGCGGACCTGGGAGGGTGTCCTGCACGCGCCGCTGACCAGCGACGACGTCGTCATCGGCGAGTGGCTCTGGGCAGGCCTCAAGGCGCTCTTCTCGGGAACGGCGATCCTGCTCGTGATGTACGGATTCGGCATCGTCAGCGGCATCGCGCCGCTCGCAGTGCTGCCCGTGACCCTGCTAGTCGGTCTCGCGTTCTCCGGCATGGCGCTCGTGATGACGGCGCTCGCGCGCTCCTACGATTTCTTCACCTACTACTTCGTGCTGCTCGTGACCCCGATGACCTTCCTGTCTGGCATCTACTTCCCGCTCCGTCAGCTGCCGGACATTGCGCAGCAGGTCGCCTGGTGCCTGCCGCTGGCGCACGCTGCCTCGCTGGCGCGCGGCCTGACGCTCGGCGACCCCATGCCCTGGCCCGTGCTCAGCGTCGGCGTGCTGCTGCTCTATGCCCTGGCCGGCGTCACGCTCGCCGCGTGGCTGGTGCGGCGCCGTCTGAACCGCTGAGCGCAGGCGGCCCGATCGGCGCCACGGCGACCCGGAGGCCGGCATACAGTCCCGTCGCGTACCCGACACTGGATGGACTCGTGCGAGCGGTCTGCGTAATTTTCGCGGCATGTCGATCGCCAGCCGGATTCCGTTTCGCTGTCCGATCTGCCGTTGTCAGGTCTGTGTGCTGCTGACACCCGAGCGGCTTGCGGCACCCGACGAACCCGTCAGGGTGCGCAAGCCGCCGGTTTTTCAATGCGCCGGTTGCAGTGTCTTGTTCTCGGATCCCGAACGGTTCACGCGCTTCGATCCGCACCCGACCGCTGCGCTGCATCCGGCACCGGACTTCAAACAGGGCTGGAAGCGCTGAAGCGGAAACGCAGCAGCCAGAAGCTGACCCCCAGCGCAGCACCGAGCGCCGCCAGTGCCGTGTCCTTCTGCGCGTCCCAGACGTCGCCCTGGGTACCGAGGTAGGCCATGCCGAGTTCCCCGCCGAACAGCAGCGCGGCGAGCCACTCGATCATCTCGTAGAGCGCACCATGCGACATCATGAACAGCACCGGCAGCAGCCAGCGCCAGATCCCGACCGGGCGCGCACGCGAATCGATCAGTTCCATGACGGGGCGCGCGAGCAGCAGGCCGTACAGGAAGTGCACGAGCCGGTCGTAGTGGTTGCGGCCGGTGCCGAAATCGGCCGTGTACGAGCGCCCGGTCAGCGCCTCGTACCACTGGTCGTAAGGCACTTCCGAGTAGGTGTAATGGGCACCGATGAGGTGCAGCGTGAAAAACGAGAAGAGCAGGACGTATGACGTATCGGAGAGCCGCAGGCTCGGTCCATAGCGGGCGATCAGCGGTACGGCAATGAACACCAGCATGTTCTCGAGCAGCCAGTCCTGCCGGTACCAGGGCGAAATCGCCAGAGCGAACCAGATCACCGCGAAAGCGGCGGCGAGGCGTTTGGCGACAGCCGAGTGTCGACCGCGGACGAACGGCATCTGCGCAGCATGCCACGGCTGCGCCCGCGTCAGGCCCTGCGCAGCTCCAGACGGCGGCTCGGGGCGCCCGCCGATGCCTCCGGCTCGATCTCGACGTCGACGACCCCGTCGGCGCGCTCGCTGAATCGGACCGCCATCGGGCCGAGTGCGCAGCCGTCGGCGCCGATCTCGAAGCAGACGAAGCTGTCGCGATGGGCATCGAAACCGACGATCCATGTCAGCGGCGGCCCGGGGTGAGGCCCATCGCGAGTCAGATCGAATCGCAGATAACGCCGGGCAACCGAGTAAGACGCGGTCGCGACGTAAGAGACCTGCTCTTCGGCCATCCGGCCTACGACATGCCAGGCACCTGCGAGCCGCACCAGTTGCGCATCCGCCGGCGAGCGCGCCGCCGCGTGCCCGTAGGCCGTGAAAAAGGCCAGCATCAGGATGAGCGCCACGCGGATGCTCGTGTTCATGGTCCGGCTCCGGCTGCTTGGGTCCCGAGCGTAGCACCAATCGGGTCGCGCCGACACGCGGCTGGTCGCGTCAGTCGGATCCGCGGTCGTTGTCGAGTTCCCGGCGCAGCCCTTACGGTCGACATTGAAGTGTCAGGCGTGACCCGACAGCTCTTCCCTGACCTCGTCGCGCCGGCCCGCATCGGCGAGCATACCCACCGCCGAGAGCCGGTAGCGGGTCTGCACGTGGATGAAGTAGCCGTATGCAGCGAGCATCGCGAGCACACCGCCGAGATCGAACGGGGAGAGCACCCTCGCGCCGCCGATCCAGAGGTAAGCGATCGTCGACTTGATGCCGATGACGACCAGCGCGAACCAGACGATCGGTCGCATGATCTCGCCGAAGGACGAGAGGGATTTCGGATCGTTGGCGAGCTGCTCGAGGCGCCGGCTGAGCGCCTCTTCGCTGACCACCGAGAGCACCTGACGTCGCCGCACGAATGCATAGGCGACCAGGGCCAGAGCAAGGGCGAAGGTGACCGTGCCGATCCAGTAGCGCATGACGGCTCTCCGAGGCTCGAGCTGACCGTGAGATTAGACCTTCGCGGGGCGCGCCGCCACGAATCCGACGGCGTCGCGGCGCGTGACCCGTTGGTTCTGAGCTCATGCCGGATTCGTCTTGGGTCGACTGCCGGTCGGTGCTTAGGCTGCAGGGCATCCCCGACACGGCCCGACTGCCGAGGAGTGCCCCATGTCCAACGTGCTCAGCGAGGTGCTCGCAGCCAACGCCGCCTACGCCCGCGGGTTCGGCGACCGGTCGCAGCTCGCGCTGCCGCCAGCCCGTCGATTCGCGATCCTCACCTGCATGGACGCGCGTCTCGACCCGGCGAGGTACGCCGGCCTCGCCGAGGGCGACGCGCACGTGATCCGTAATGCCGGCGGGCGCGCCAGCGACGACGCGATCCGCTCGCTGGTGATCTCGCACAAGCTGCTCGGCACCCGCGAGTGGTTCGTGGTGCATCACACGGATTGCGGCATGCAGCTGTTCGACGATGCGGTCATCGGCGAACTGCTGGCCACGAGCCTGCACACGGCCGAGCTCACGGACGCGGGATGGCGCAATCCGCGCCATGAGGGCGGCAGCGACGAGGGCCGCTACCTGCGCTGGCTGACGTTCACGAACCTCGAGCAGAGCGTGATCGAGGACGTCGAGCGCATCCGGCGTCACCGCCTCGTACCGGGCGATATCCCGATCTACGGCTTCGTCTATGACGTGCGCAGCGGGCGGCTGGTCGAGGTGCCACGAGCCATGGAGATCGGCCGCGCCGCCTGAGGCGTCATCGGCCCGGCTTGCCGTCGACCCGCGGCCGGGTCGGTATCGGAGTGTAGACGCCGACGAAGATCGCGATCGCACCGCTCCAGAACACGGCCGCGATCGCGAGCGCCCCCGTGGCCGTGGCGGTCGGCGCCACTGCGCTGACCAGCACGTTGAGCGCCATCAGCGGCACCAGCGAGCGCTCGATCCAGGGCGTCGTACGCGGCGAGACGGCAGCGCCGCCACGCCGCAGCGCGTTGCTCGTGAACGCCGGTACGATCCGCCCCCCAATGAGGGTGATCAGGAGCAGGATCACATCGAGAGCCGCGTGCTGCGCCCGTTCGGCCAGCTCGATCTCGAGCGCGCCAACGGCGTGGAGGAACAGTGCATCGGCGCACCAGAGCGCTCCCAGCAATGCAAGCATGACCATGTTGCGGTTGCGCTCGCGCAGTATCGGCGGCGCGACCAGCACGGCCAGCAACGGCAGGAACGCAACCTCGACCGAGCTTGCGATCCACCAGGCCGGTCCGGGTCCCAGCGGCAGCAGCACCCGGGCGGCCAGCCATACCGCCGTCAGCAGGAAGCCAGCGATCGCCGCGCCGGCAAACCCGAAGATCATGGCGTGTCCGTGCCAGAGCATCGCCGGTACCGGCATCCAGAGCGGCGGTTGCGTGGCGTACACCCAGTACCAGACCGGAACCGCGACCAGGGCGAACAGTCCGCAGCCGAGGAACATCGGGCGGAAGCCGTAAGCGAACAGGACGAGCCGGCCGGGCCTGGTCACCTGCGCGGCACCCCGCTAGAAACTGGCCGTGACCATCAGCCAGACCTTGCAGGTATCGACGCCGAATTCGCGGGCATCGTAGTCGGCAAACTTGCCGAGCAGTTCGTAACGGGAACCGAACTTGCGCACCAGCGATGCATCCCACTCAGTGCCGTAGCGGCGGTTCGCGGCCTCGGCGCGGAATTCGTGCCGACGCAGTTGCGCCGTGATGCCCCAGGCACTCGCGTCGAGTGCCACGTACCTGTCGTCGATCCCCTGCGGCGGGGTCGCGAGAAACTTGTCGGCGTAGCCCTGGAAGGCATGCAAGGTCGCGAGCGGCGTCTGGAAGCGCCGTTCCTGTCGGGTCGCGTCACCGGTCAGCACTTCGCGGCCGAGGCGCACGGTGACAGGGCCGCGGCCGATGCCGAGCTCCAGTTGCGAATAGTGCGCCGAATAGTCGGTGGGGTTGTCGCCATAGTCGGACTGGCTCGCGAACGATAGCGCCCGTGGAATCTTCCAGCCACCCGCCAGATCGGCCGTGCCAGCCCACAGCAGCCCGAGCGTGGCGTTCGACGCCGCAGGCGCGTTGTCGAACGCGAGGCCGTACCAGAATGCGCTGACGGTGCCGAAACGGCCGGGCCTGGCCGCGATCTGGGCGAGGAAGCTGTCGCCGCGGAAGTCCGCCGGCTGGCTGCCGCTGCGCGGACCGAACACTCGGTTGGCGTTGGCGAGCCAGCCGACGAGGACGTCGACCCGCTTGCCGGCATGCCAGCGCAGCGTCGCAGCATCGTATGTCTGCTCGTTCTGGCGCCAGGCGACATTACCGATGAACCGCTGGTTGTCGAGCACGATTCGCTGCCGACCGAGAGCGACATCGAACTGCGGGTGCCGGAACTCGAGCACGGCGCGGTTGAGGTCCGTGTCGACTGGATCGGCCACGACTGGACGCGTCGTCATGCCGTTTACCGTGCTGTTGTAGGCGCTCTCGTCGAGCGCGCGGATGTCGTCTGCCTCGATCACGGCCTGCCAGCCGCGCCAGAGGGGACTCGTCCAGGTCAGACGTGTGCGCAGCGTCGTCGCCGTCGCTTCGTCGTCGAGTGAGGCCTCCTCGACGTTCTCGATGCGCAGGCGCAGCTGCAACTGCGCGGTCCCAGGCACCACCTTCTCCGGCGCGTCCGCCGCATGGGCCCATCCCGTGCCGAGCGCCACGGCCGCGACGAGCAGACTGCGTATCGATTTCATAAGCATTCTCCCTGAGGACGCCTGTGGGAGCCGCCCTTACCATGCGGCCCATGAACGGAAACCTTCATCGCAACGCTCCCCGCTCGACGGTCGCGCTCGCCGTGGCGCTCGCCCTGGCCGGAAGTCCCGCGCCAGCCAGCGAGACGGTCGAGGATGGGCTCGATACGGTCACCATCGTCGCGCGCGTGCCGCGACCGCTCGCCGCAACCGATGCCAGCGTCGCAATCATCGACGCAACGCGCATCGAAGACCGTCTGGCGCGCGATCTGCGTGACCTCGCCCGTTACGAACCGGGCCTTTCGGTGCGCGGGGATCCAGCCCGGTTCGGCGACGAATCGATCTCGATCCGCGGCATCGGCGGCAATCGCGTGCGACTCGAGACCGACGGCGTGCCCCGGCCGAGCGCCTTCGCGGTCGGAAGCTTCGCGAACGCCGGCCGCACCCTGTCGGAGCTGGACTTCGTGCGCAGGATCGAGATCCTCAAGGGGCCGGCGTCGGCCACCTATGGCAGCGCAGCGATCGGCGGCATCGTCGCGGTCGAAACCCTTGATCCAGTCGACCTGCTCGGCGAGGCAAGGGACTGGATCGCCCGCGGCCGGCTGCAGTACGCAAGCGACGATCACGGCACCACGGTCAGCGGTCTTCTCGCCGCGCGTGCGCAGGGGCTCGAGTGGCTGACCGGCTACCGACGGCGCGATGCCGGCGAGTCGCAGAACGAATGGGCGACGCTGGATGCGAACCCGCGCGATCAGCGCGAGCAGAGCTGGCTCGCAAGGACCGTCCTGGCCGCCGACGCAGCGCCTGTGCGTTTCACCCTTGCCGGGAGCGAGCGGCGGTCGCGAATCGACGTCAACTCGCTGCTGCTGCAGCCGGGGCGGTTTGCGAACACGATCGCCATGCGCGGAGACGACCGCGCGAACGAGATCTCGTTCGTGATCGACCAGCGGCTTCTCAAGGTGGGCGCTTTTTCGCAGGTCGACTGGCGGATCTATCGCCAGGACGTCGCGGTCGATCAGTTGACCTTCGAGGAACGCCGGGCAGCGCCTCCGCGTACGCCAGCGCTGCGAATCGACCGCGCTTTTCGTTACGACGCCCGCGTGATCGGCGGCAAGCTAGTTGCGGCACTCGACGCCGCATGGGGCGACTGGGCGCACCGCATCAGCCTCGGTGCGGACCTTGCGAGCCAGGACGTCGACGAGCTGCGCGACGGCCTGCAGACGACACTGCCGTCGCTGACCACGACGGCGACGATCCTTGGCGAGGCCTTCCCTTTGCGCGACTTTCCGCGCAGCCGCATCGTCGAATCGGGCGTGTTCGTCTTCGACGAGATGCAACGCGGCGAATCGCGCCTGCGACTCAGTCCCGCCTTGCGCATCGATCACTACCGTCTGACGCCACGCCCCGACGCCATCTATCTGGCCGACAACCCCACGCAGTCGCCGGTCGCCATCCGCGAGACCTCGCTCTCGCCGCGGTTTGGTGCCGCATGGCGGTTTGGCCCCGCCTGGACTGGCTTCGGCCAGTACACGCACGGCTTTCGTTCGCCGCCATTCGAGGACGTCAACATCGGACTCGAGCTGCCACAGTTCCTCACGCGCGCAATCCCGAATCCGCAACTGCGCCCGGAGCGGAGCGACCACTTCGAACTCGGGCTGCGCACGACCGCGCCGCGTCTCTCCGGTAGTGCCAGTGTCTATCTCGCCCGGTATCGCGACTTCATCGAGTCCAAAGTCAACCTCGGCCGCGATCCGGCCAGCGGCCATACGATCTTCCAGTCGCAGAACCGCGCCCGCGCGCGCATCTGGGGCGCGGAACTCGCGGTGCGCGCCGCGCTCGGCGATGCCGTGTCGGTAGACGGACCCTGGACGGCAACGCTCGCGGCGAGTTGGGCACGGGGCGACCACACCACGCGCGATCAACCGCTCAACAACGTCGATCGCCTCGCGCCGTGCTCGGTCTGCAGTACGCGCCGCCCGGTGGCGACTGGCGCATTGAAGGCGTTCTGACCCTCGTCGAGGCGCGGCGGCGCGTCGACGATTCTGCGGGACCGCTCGCGCGCGCCGACGGCCATGCGACGCTGGAACTGATCGGCGGCTGGAAGGTCACGGAGGCAGTGCATCTGCGTGCGGCCGTCTTCAACGTGTTCGATCGCCGTTACGTCGAGTGGGCCGACATCAGAGCGCGGGCGGCAAGTGATCCCTCGCTCGACCTGTTCACCCGGCCGGGCCGCAGCGTGACGCTTGGCGTCACGCTGCAGCTCGACTGACACGGGGTCAGTAGATGTCGTTGGTCGTGTTGTAGACGTTGAACTTACCGGTCGGCGTCACGAGCCGCTTGTCCTTGATGACGGCCTTGAGCGCTAGGGATCTGTCATCGACGACCACGATCGCCGACTCCTCCTCCTTGCCGCTCCAGATCGAGAACCAGACCTCGTCGCCCCGCTTGTTGAACTCCGGGTGGACGACCCGCTTCGGACCCTTGCCGAGCTGGGCCCATTCGGCGATCGGCAGCACCTTGAAGCCGTCGTCGAGATTGGTCGTGTCGAACACGGCGACCGACTGACTGATCTTCTCGTTCGGATTGAGCGGCGTGTCCACGTAGAGATGCTTCGACTGCGGGTGCGTCTTGACGAACAGCGAACCGCCGCCCTGGCCTTTCAGCGTCCGCACCACCTTCCAGGCATGCTGCGGATGACTCTCCGGATCGGTGCCGGTCACGGTCACGTTCTCGTTGCCGAGCGCACTCGTCACCCAGACAGGCCCGAACTTCGGATCGCGGAAGTTGGCCCCTCGCCCCGGATGGGGAATCTTCTCGACGTCGATCAGTTGCGTGAGCTTGCGATCGCGCGCGTCTTGTCCTTGAGCAGGTAGTCGGATTGCGCGAGCGGCGGGAAGGCGCCCGGCAGCCCCTTGCCGTTGGCCTGGTGGCACGCGAGGCAGGCTGCCTTGTAGACGTCCTCGCCGGCCTTAAGTTGCGCGGCGGACGGCGTCCGCGCCGCAGCTTCGGCGGCGTGCACGGACGGCGCGATACGCGCCGCGGGCGCGCTCTGCGCCCAGGACACCGCTGGCATGAGCACGGCCAGCGCGGCGACTGCGGTCATCGAGATCCTGTTCATCGGCTTGCTCCCTCAGAGGTCCTGCGCGTCTTAAAGCAATATTTTCAGTACCAGTTTACAGTCGCGGCGACGCCTGCCTCCTCGCGACTCACCGCAGCGAGATAGGTATTTCTACGAGGGAATGCTCATGGGGCGCAGACGCGCTTCAGTGCAGAGCTTCTTGCGGCGAGGCCAGCGAGCGTATGCTTCTCGAGCTCCTCGAAGAAAGCCCTCAGCGCCTTGCCGAGCACCGGCTCGACACCGCAGCCACCGCTTAATCGGCACAGATTGTGCTCACCGAAGCACTCCACCAGCGCGAACTCGGCCTCCAGGGTCTCGACGATACGACGCAAGGTCAGGCGCTCGGGGTCGGTCGCGAGGCGCATGCCGCCGCCGCGACCCCTGACGGTCTCGACCCAGCCGGTCCTTGCCAAGGTGTTGGCGACCTTCATGAGGTGCGCTTCAGAGATGTCGAAGGCAGTGGAGACCTCCGCAATCGTTACGAGCTCGCCGCTCCTCGCAGTCAGTACGAGCAGCACGCGCAGCCCGTAGTCGGTGAATACGGTCAGTCTCATCTTTCGCTCGCCTCCACGATGTTCGAGAAAGGGACCGCGAGCATGTCCGCATTTATGCGTAGAGCGCGGGTCGCAGGGAGATTTTAAGATATATCCAGAATATATCTTAATAGGGAGACGGCCATGACCGACATCCGCAAACTCTGGACGCTGCTGACGGTGTTACTCGTCTCGGCGTTCGGCGTGCTGCTCTGGATGGGCAGCGAAATCTACCGGGAGGCACCCCCGGTGCCGACGGCGTTCAGGTCCGACCTCGGCGAGACGCTCTACACGCGCAGCGACATAGAGACCGGCCGCGAGGTCTGGCAGTCGATCGGTGGCATGCAGCTCGGGTCGATCTGGGGGCATGGCGCCTACGTTGCCCCGGACTGGAGCGCCGACTGGCTGCACCGTGAAGCGATCGCGCTGATGGACATCTGGGCGAGGCGCGACTTTGCGAGACGCTACGCCGAACTCGACAGTGCCGACCGCGCGAGGCTCGAGCAGCGGCTCCGCGCCGAAGTACGGCGCAACACTTACAACCCGGCGACGGGGCAGGTCACACTGAGCGCAGATCGCATCGCGGCGGCCCGTGAGGTCGCGACACATTACGACGCGCTGTTCGGCACGGATGGCTCGATGAGTGAGCTGCGCGAGAACTACGCGATGAAGGAAGGAACGATCCCCGACGCCGTACGTCGTGCCAAGCTCGCCGCCTTCATCCACTGGGCGGCCTGGGCGGCGGTCACGCAGCGACCGAACAGCGACGTCACCTACACGAGCAACTGGCCCTCGGATCCGCTGGTCGGCAACGAACCGACTGCCGGCATCTTCCTCTGGACGGTGTTCAGCGTGCTGTTCCTGATCGCCGGCGTCGGGGCGCTCGTCTGGTATCACGCCGCCCACGACGGCAGGACGGAGGCGGCCGTGCCACCGGTCAGCGATCCGCTCGCAGGTCTCGCGATCACGCCGTCGATGCGCGCGACCGCGAAGTACTTCTGGGTGGTTGCCGCGCTGTTTCTCGTGCAGATCGTCCTCGGCGCTGTCACCGCGCACTATCAGGTCGAAGGCCAGGACCTGTACGGCTTCGCCCTCTCAGAATACGTCCCGTATTCGCTGACGCGCTCGTGGCATACCCAACTCGGCGTGCTC
Source organism: Gammaproteobacteria bacterium (assembly GCA_037444685.1). Lineage (GTDB taxonomy): Bacteria > Pseudomonadota > Gammaproteobacteria > Steroidobacterales > Steroidobacteraceae > UBA964. Next base: position 74,160 of record JBBILX010000003.1, on the reverse strand, counting down.
TGGATCGCCACGGCCTGGCTTGGCACGGGCCTGTTCATCGCGCCGGCGATCGGGGGTCGCGAGCCTCGCTTCCAGCGCTTCGGCGTCAACTTCCTGTTCGTCTGCCTGCTGATCATCATGGTCGGCGCCTTCGCAGGCCAGTGGTTCGCCGTCATGCAGCAGATGGGCCTCGCCGAGAACTTCTGGTTCGGCCATCAGGGTTGGGAGTACGTGGACATCGGCCGGTTCTGGCAGGCTTTCCTGTTCGTCGGTCTGCTGGTTTGGCTGACGCTCGTGGGCCGGGCACTGTGGCCCGCGATGCGCCGCAAGGACGAGCAGCGCTCGATCGTCTCGCTGCTGTTCATGTCGACGGTCGCGATCGGACTGTTCTACGGCGCGGGCCTGATGTGGGGCCGACATACCCACATCTCGATGGTCGAGTACTGGCGCTGGTGGGTCGTGCATCTGTGGGTGGAGGGATTCTTCGAGGTGTTCGCGACCGCGGTCATCGCCTTCCTGATGACCAGGCTAGGTCTCGTACTCGGCCGCACTGCGACCGCTGCCGTGCTGTTCGCGACGGTCATCTTCCTCGGCGGAGGCGTGCTGGGGACGGCGCACCACTGGTACTGGGCCGGGACGCCGACTGCCGTCATCGCGATCGGCGCATCGTTCTCCGCCCTCGAAGTCGTGCCGCTCGCGCTGGTGGGCTTCGAGGCTTTCCAGACCTGGCGGCAGAGCCAGGCGACGCCATGGATGGCGCGCTACCGCTGGCCGATCCTGTTCTTCACGGCCGTGGCATTCTGGAACCTGGTCGGAGCAGGCCTGTTTGGCTTCCTGATCAATCCGCCGCTCGCGCTGTACTACATGCAGGGGCTGAACCTCACGCCTCTGCACGGTCACACCGCGCTGTTCGGCGTCTATGGAATGCTCGGCATCGGTCTGATGCTGTTCACGCTGCGCCTGATGAAACCCGAGGCCAGATGGAGCGATGCCCTGCTCGGCCGTGGCTTCGCGTCACTGAACATCGGCCTGATGCTGATGGCGCTGATGTGTCTGCTGCCGATGGGTGTGCTGCAGGTGACCGCCGCGATCGATCACGGCTACTGGTATGCGCGTTCGGCCGAGTTCATGCAACGGCCCATCATCGAGACCCTCGTCTGGCTACGCGTTCCCGGCGACGTGATCTTCTCGATCGGGGCGCTCTGCATCGCCTGGTTCGTTGCCCGGTTGTGGATCGCGCCGAGGCAGCGGCCGCAGACGCTCGCGCCGCAACCCGCGGCAGGCGGCGAGGATGGCAAGGAGGTCGCAGAGGTTCGGGCCTGACGATCCCCCCGGGTCCCGGCACGGGCGCGCGTCTTCCCGGGCGCGCGCCCGTTTTCGTCGGCACGCGGACATGATCGAGTTCTATCCACAGGTACGGCTGCTGCACATCGCGCTGGCGATCGCCACGGGTGTGCTGTTCGCAGCGCGTGGTCTGCTCGTGCAGAGCGGACAGGGGCGGCTCGCGAACCACGTCGCGGTGCGCTACCTCAGCTACACGATCGACACGGCGCTGCTGACGGCCGCGCTGATGCTGCTGACGATGCTGCGGCTCTCGCCGCTCGAGACGGGCTGGCTGGCGGCCAAGATCTCACTGCTTGGGGTCTACATCGTACTGGGCTCGCTGGCGCTCCGGCGAGCGCGCACGGCTCGGGTCAGGAGACTCTGCTTTCTTGGCGCGCTCGCCAGCTACGGTCTGATGTTCGGCATCGCCCGCGCGCATGATCCACTCGGCTGGCTGCGACTGCTCTGAAACAAACCGGCGCCTGCACCGGTCTCATCAGCAGTCCCTGAGCCGCGGCCGGAGTCCCCATGAATACGTGCCGCCGTCCCCTGATCGTCGCCCTCGCCCTGCTCGTCGCTTCGGCGGCCCTTCCCGACCGGCCGGCCAGGGCCGCGGACGGCACTCGCACTGCGGTCTTCGCCGGTGGCTGTTTCTGGTGCATGGAGGCCCCGTTCGAGCAGCTCGTCGGCGTGCTCGACGTGCGCTCCGGCTTCGCCGGTGGCCGTACCGTACGGCCGAGCTACGAACAGGTCACCCGTGGCGGCACCGGCCATGCCGAGGTCGTGCAGATCACCTACGACCCGAGGCTGGTCAGTTATGCCACCCTGCTCGAGATCTATTGGCGCAACGTCGATCCGTTCGACGCGGGTGGGCAGTTCTGTGACCGCGGCGACAGCTACCGGCCTGAGATCTTCGTCGCGAGCGACGAGGAGCGCCAGCTCGCGGAACAGTCGAAGGCGGCGCTCGAGAAGCGCTTCGGACGCGGCCTCGCCGTGCGCATCTCGCCGGCGGCGCCATTCTACGAGGCCGAGGCCTACCATCAGGACTACCACAGCCGCAATCCGCTTCGTTACCGCTATTACCGCAGCCGCTGCGGCCGCGATGCGCGGCTCGAAGAGGTCTGGGGTGAGGAGGCCCGGGGCGAGCGGGTGTCCGCGGCGCGGCGCACTGCCGATTGAGCCTCGGCCGGTCCCGCTGCACACTGCGGCCATGAAAAGCGCTACCGAATCATTTCCGGTCACGAAGTCAGAAGCCGAGTGGCGCGCCGAGCTCACGGCCGAACAGTTCCGCGTGCTGCGCGAGCACGGCACGGAGCGCGCTGGCACGAGTCCGCTCAACGACGAGAAGCGCTCCGGCGTGTTCCACTGCGCGGGTTGCGGTCAAGCGCTGTTCTCGTCCGATACCAAGTACGAGAGCGGCACCGGCTGGCCGAGCTTCTTCCGCCCGTTGCCCGACGCAGTCGCGACGCGCATCGACCGCAGCTTCTTCATGACGCGCACGGAGGTGCACTGCAGCCGCTGTGGCGGCCACCTCGGGCACGTGTTCGAGGATGGCCCGGCACCCACCGGCCTGCGCTACTGCATGAACGGCGTCGCGCTGCGTTTCGTGCCGGCAACGGACGGCGGATGACCGACATCCTAGACCGCGAGCCCTGGATCCGGCTCGCGGCGTTCGCCGCCGTACTGCTGCTCATGGCAGCGTGGGAGCGGGCTGCGCCACGGCGCACGCAGGCCGTGCCGCGCGCCTGGCGCTGGTCCAACAACCTCGCCCTCGTGATCGTCGACACGCTCCTTCTGCGCACGATCTTCCCGATCGCGGCCGTCGGCGCGGCCATGCTCGCCGAGCAGGCCGGCTGGGGAATCATGAACCGGCTGGACGTACCGCGCACCTGGTCCATCCCCCTGTCGATCGTTGCGCTCGACTTTGCGATCTGGGCTCAGCACCTGCTGTTCCATCGCGTGCGGGTGCTCTGGCGGCTGCATCGCATGCACCACACGGACATCGAGATCGACGTCTCGACCGGCCTGCGCTTCCACCCGCTCGAGATCGTGCTGTCCATGCTGATCAAGATCGGCGTCGTACTGCTGCTCGGCGCGCCGGCGATCGCCGTGCTCGCCTTCGAAGTCCTGCTCAACGCGACCTCGCTGTTCAACCATGCCAATGTACGCCTGCCGCCGAGGGTCGACGCCGCGTTGCGCTGGCTCGTCGTCACGCCCGACATGCACCGCGTCCACCACTCCTGGCACGCGCGCGAAACGCACTCGAATTTCGGTTTCAACCTGAGCTGGTGGGACCGTCTGTCCGGCACCTACGTCGACCAGCCCCGCGACGGACACGAGCGCATGACGATCGGACTGCCGCAGTTCCGCGACCCCGCCGAGCTGCGGCTCGACCGGCTGCTGATTCAGCCTTTCAGGGACTGAGCCGCGGCGCGAGACAGTCGGCGAGCCGCAGGCGTTGCCGGCCCGCCGCGTCGAAGTTGGCCGGCTCGAGCCAGCGCTCGTAGCCGGTCCGGAGCGCCGCCCAGTCGCCGTCCGTCATCGCGAACCAGGCCGTGTCGCGATTCTCGCCCTTGTGCACCATGTGCTGGCGGAACAGCCCCTCGTAGACGAAGCCGAAACGCGCCGCGGCACGCCGCGATGGCCCGTTCTCGCTGTCGCATTTCCACTCGAGGCGCCGGTAGCCCAGCTCGTCGAAGACGTACCGCACCGCTAGATACACCGCCTCGGTCGCGATCCGCGTGCGCGCCATCCACGGCCCCCAGAGGATGCAGCCGAGTTCGATGACACCGTGCTCGGGCGTGATGCGCATCAGCGCCTGGCGACCCTCGCAGCGGCCATTCGCGGCGTCGACCACCCCGAAATAGAGGGGATCGCGGCTCGCTGCCGCCGTCCTCAGCCAGTCGTCGAACTCCGCACGCGGCCGCGGCATCTCGGTGAGCCAGCGGAAGCGCTGCTCGGCGCCAGGGGCCATCGAGGCCTCGAACAGCGTGTCGCCGTGGCGCACCGGGTCGAGTGGCTCGAGACGCGCATACCGTCCCTCGAGCACCCGGCGCGCGGGGAGCGGCCGTCGCGCCCAGAAGTTCAGCAGACCCATGACATCAGGCAGACTAGGCAAACGGGGCGCCGCTGTCACGCCGCCCCTGAGCGTAGGCATCACTCTCGAGTGCCGGAGGCAGAAGGAATCGCCATGAAGAAGACGACATCGATCCCCGCCCTCACCCAGGCCGTGGCCGCCGCGAAGCGGGCCGTCAAGCTCGCCAAGGCAGAACTTAAGAGCGCAAAGAAGCTGCTCAAGAAGGCGCGCAAGGCGGCGCCGAAGAGCGTCGAGGAAGCCGTCAGCCAGGGCAAGGCCACGGCTCGCCGCGTCGCGCAGCGCGCCGCGACTGCAGTCGGCGCGAAACCCGCGAAGAAGTCTGCGGCGCGGCGCCGGCCCGCCCGAGCGGGCAAGAAGCCGGCTAGCAGTGCAGCGACCGCGAAGCCCCGCCCGCCGCAGAAGAGCGCGGCGAACCAGCCGGTGCCCCGGCGGCGCAGACCGGCCCGGACGCGATCGGCACCCTCGGCGCTCCACGACGTCCAGGAGGGTGTGGTACAGCAGGAGCCGGTCGAGATCGAGTCGGCCGGCCCGGGCTGAGCGCCGCCGCCGGGCCGTCGATCCGGTCACAGTTGCGCGGCTGAGGCTGGCGCGGCCGCGGCCGATACAGGGCAGGTCGGACACTGCCGCGGACGGATCGATGCTCGACATATTCTGGCTGCCCCTCGTCGGCGCCCTGCTGGGTGCAGCGCTCTGCTGCGCCCTGCTCTTCGGCGTGCTCTCGCGCCGCCACGGTGCCGAACTCGCGGCGGCGCACGAGGCGCTGCGCGCCGCGCAGGCCGACGTGGCACAGTTGCGGCTGCTGCGCGAAACCGACGCCGCCGCGCGGCAGGCGAGCGAGCGCGAGTGGCAGCGCGCCGAGGCGCGGGCGCGCCGCATCGAGCAGGCGCTCGAGCACAGCGCGACCCACGTGCTCGTGCTCGACGAAACCCTGCAGCCCGTTTTCGCCAATCGGCGCTTCGACCAGCTCGTGCGGCGGCTCGGCATCGCGCCGGCGTCGGCCGATTCCGGCGCGACCCCGCGCCGCGATCTGGCCGCGCTCGACCCGAGCGGCCGGCTCGAACAGGCGCTGCGCGCGCGGGCACTCGGTGCCGACGGGCGACTCAGCCCCCAGACGGTCGATCTCGCCTTCGGCGACTACCGCATCCGCGTCGTCACCACACCGATCGACGACGAACACGGTCGACACGCAGGTGATCTGCTGCTCTGGATCGACAAGACCGACGAGAATCGCATCGAGCGCAGCATCGCCGACGTGCTCGAGGCCGTCTCGCGCGGCGATCTGACGCGGCGCATTCCGGCCGCCGGGCAGAAAGGCTTCCTCGACACCGTGACCACCGGCATCAACGAGATCGTCACGCGTCTCGGTGGCCTCGTCGCTGCGGTGACGGAGTCGACCGCCGCGGTGCGCGCCGAGGCGACGGGCATGGCCGATCGCAGCGCGCAGATCGCCACGAGGGTCGAGACTGCAGCGGCGAGCCTCGAACGCACGGCCTCGAACCTGCAGCAGATCTCGCAGGCCGTGCGCCAGACGGCCGGCAGCGCCACGACAGCGAGCGAGATCGCCGCCCGCACGCGCACCGAGGCCAGCGAGGGACTCGCTCTGGTGTCTGCCACCACCGACGCGATGCAGAGCATCGATCGGGCGAGTCGCGAGGTCGCCGACATCGTCGAGGTCGTCGACGGCATCGCGTTGCAGATCCACCTGCTCGCGATCAACGCCGCCGTCGAGGCCGCGCACGCCGGCGAGCAGGGCCGTGGCTTCGCGATCGTCGCCGACGCGGTGCGCGCGCTCGCCGCGCGCGCCAAGGCGGCGGCCAGCGACATCTCCGAGCGCGTGCACAACACCCGCGAGCGCGTGACCGAGGGCTCGCGCCTCGTGTCGCAATCCGGCCAGACGCTCGAGCGCGTGGTCGGCTCGTTCTCGCACGTCGCCGAGCTCATGGAGCAGGTCGCACTCTCGACCCGCCAGCAATCCTCCGGCATCGACCATGTCAACGAGGCCGTCGCCCAGCTCGACCTGCTGACTCGCGACGTCTCGGGCTTCGCGGATGAGACGCGCCTCGCGAGCGGCCAGATGGTCAGACAGGCCGATGCCCTGGCCCAGATGATGCGCCGCTACCGCACCGCGGGTGCCGACGGCGACGCAGAGTCAGTCCGCGCCGAGGAGCCCAGTGCGCACAGCTTGCCGGAGCAGGCGCGCGTCGGCGTGCGGCAGCGCTAGGTAGCGCGCCCGCATCTCGTCGGCGAGCCGCCGGGCCGCGGCCCGCGGCGCCGGCGCCGAATCGATCAGCAGTGCCGCCACCTCGCGAGCCGCCAGCGCGCGCGCCGCAGCGTGCGCGTCACGTTCCGCACCGGATCGGCCCGGTGTACCGTCACGCGCGATGTTGGCGCGTCCGTCCGTCAGCATCACGAGCAGGGGCGTCTCGCCACGGTGCCGGGCCTGCTCGACCAGGGTCGTCGCGGCAGCGACGCCCGCCGCGAGCGGCGTGCCGCCGCCGGCCGGCAGTCCGGCCAGGCTGCGCCTCGCGCGACTCAGCGACCGTGTCGGCGGCAGCAGCAGCTGCGCGCCCTGCCCGCGGAAGGCGATCAGTGCCACCTGATCGCGCCGTGCGTAGCAGTCGGCAAGCAACAGCTCGACGGCACCCTTGGCCTCGCCGAGACGGTGCAGTGCCGACGAGCCTGAGGCGTCGACGACGAAGATCAGCGTCGTCTGGGTGCGTTGGCAGAAGCGGCGAATGCGCAGGTCGTCGGGCCGCACGTCGATGCGGCCGAGGCCCGGTCTCTCGCGGCGCCGCAAGGGCTGCCACGGCGCCGCTGCGCGCAGCGTGTCGACGACGTGGACTCTGGCACCGCCCCGCGGCGAACCGGGGCGCGAGCCGAGCGGTCGACCACGCTGGTGCGAGCGCAGCTCGGCGCCGGCGCGGCTCGAATGCGGGCGCACCACGCCGCGCGGCCCCTGGCCGGCTCGCAGCAGTGCGAGCAGTCCCGGCGGCAGCGCGGCTCGCGTCGCCTCGAGCAGTCGATCCTCGAGCGCGCGATCGCCGTCGCTGCAGTCCGTCTGCGAGTCGCCGGCCGTGTCGCTCGGCGGCGGCGGGCTCGCCGTCTCCTCCGGCGGCATCTGCTCGGGCGCTGGCGGCAGTCGCGTCGCGCGCGGCGCGATCACGAGCCTGACGGCGAGCGCCGCGTGCTCCTCCTCGACGTCACGTCGGCCATCGAGCGCAGCCGCGACGCACGCGGCGCGCACGGCGAACAGCGACGGTCGCAGCGAGTCCACGCCGAACGCGAGCGCCGTCGCGCAGAGCGCACGGCGCGTCGCTGCGCCGACGCGGACCTGCAGCCAGCGCTCGCGGGCCAGCAGCACGCGACGACGCGCATCCGCGAGCGGCTCGCGCAGCGCTTCGCGGAGATCGCGGATTGTCAGGCCGTCCAGCTCGAGCCGGAACGCGCAGCGCTCCGCGAGTGCCTCGGGGACCCGCTCGTCGTCGATGCCCTCGTCGAGCAGCACGACGCCGAACCGGGCGGTAGCGCGGCCAGCGAGCCCGTCGCGCTCGAACGCGACCTCGCCGCGATCCATGGCGATGCCGATCCGCGCCGCGGCGCCGGGGCCCATCCGTTCGCTCATAACTGCCACGACCACGCCGCCGTCTGCCTGCGCAAGCACGCCGCGCTCGGCGACCGGTCGCCCCTCTCGCAGCGTCGCCGTCAGGTCGAGGCCACCGAGCAGCCGCTCGTCGCTGACGTGGTGAGGCAGCCTGCGCCAGGGCAACTCGGGACCCAGCAGGGCGCGCAGCCGCTCGAGCCAGACGTCGCGGACCTGACCGGCACGGGCGCGCAGCACGACGCCGCCGAGCCAGTCGGGCTGGACGGCCAGCACTTCGGCGACGCGTGCTGCCTCCTCGGCAGTGGGCTGCCCGCTCACGGGCCGAACAGCTCCGTGACGACTCGCTCGACGCGCGTCGCGGAGCCCACTTCCTCGAGCGGATCGCGACGCAGGCGATGCGGCATGACGAGACCGCTGACGCGGCGCAGGTCCAGCGCGGTCGCCTGTGCCCGACCTTCGAGCGCGGCGAGGGCTCGCGCCGCGCGCATCAGGGTCAGTTCACCGCGCAAGCCGTCGGTCCCCAGCCGCATGCACAGCATCGCCGCCTTCTCGAGCACCGCATCGGGGACCTCGACGTCTTCGAGGCGATTGCGGGCCGCCACGAGCTGCCGACGCAGCTTGGCTTCGGCGCCGGCCCACTTCGCGTTGAACCGTGCTGGCGCGCGTTCGTATTCGTCGCGCCGCTTGACGACCTCGATGCGGGTCGCGAGATCCGCCGGCGTCGAGACGCTCACGCACAGGCCGAACCGGTCGAGCAGCTGCGGCCGCAGCTCCCCCTCCTCGGGATTGCCGCTGCCGACCAGCACGAAGCGCGCCGGGTGTCGCACGCTGAGTCCCTCGCGCTCGACGAGATTCTCGCCCGAGGCGGCCACGTCGAGCAGCAGGTCGACCAGGTGATCCTCAAGCAGATTGACCTCGTCGACGTAGAGGAAGCCGCGATTTGCGCGCGCGAGCAACCCCGGTTCGAATGCCCTGATGCCTTGCGAGAGCGCGCGCTCGAGGTCGAGCGAACCGACGACGCGATCCTCGGTTGCGCCGAGCGGCAGATCGACCACCGGGACCGGCACCTGTTGGACCCGCGGACGACGCCCGGCCGTGATCGCGGCCTGCGCCGCCGCGCAGGCTTCGCAGCCGCACTGGGGCGATGCGGGGTCGCAGCCATAAGGACAGCCGTCGACGACGCGCATCGTCGGCAGCAGTGCCGCGAGCGCCCGCACGGCGGTGGACTTGCCTGTGCCGCGGTCGCCGAAGGCGAGCACGCCGCCGATCGACGGATCGACGACCGCGAGCAGCAGCGCGAGCTTGAGTTCGTCCTGCGCGACGATCGCCGTGAACGGGAACGGCGCCGGTCGGCCCGGCGCCGCGTCGACGCCCACGGCGCGCAGTTCGGCCCGGGTCACCACGCCGGCGAGAGGCGCACCTGCTCGGGCGCCCGGTTCGGCTTGACCGGCAGCAGGTAGAGGCGCATGAAGGTCGCCACGGCACCGAGCGCGCTACCGACTCGCGTCAAGCCACCGACGATCCCGCCGACCAGGCCCCGTCGCCGCTGTGCCGCGGCACTGCGCGCCGCGAGCCGAGACAGCCTCTCCATGCCGGCGCGGAACGCCGGATGATCGATGTCGAGCGTAAACGGGAAGACCTGCCGCGTGATCTCCGAGGTAATGCCGAACACGCGGTAGTCGTACTCCGTCACGTCGAGCCCGAGCGCATCGTGCAGGGCATGACGCGAGTGGTCGCGCACGTACATGGTCGCAAAGACGGCGAGCACGAAGAAGCGGATCCACAGCCGGTTCATGCCCGTCAGCAGCTTAGGATCACCCCGCATCAGCAGCGCGAAAGCCTCTCCATGCCGGAACTCGTCGTTGCACCAGTTCTCAAACCACTTGAAGATCGGGTGGAAGCGCTTGTGCGGGTTCCTCTGCAGGTGGCGGAACAGCGTGATGTAGCGCGCGTACCCGATCTTCTCCGACAGGTAGGTCGCATACAGGATGAACTTGGGCCTGAAGTAGGTCTGCTTCTTGGCCTTCGAGAGGAAACCGAGATCGACCGCGACGCCGAAGTCCTTCAGCGACTTGTTGATGAAGCCCGCGTGCCGTGCCTCGTCACGCGCCATGTAGCCGAACAGCTTCTGTACGTCGGGATTGGTCGCGCGGCGCTTGATCTCGCCATAGAGCAGGCACCCCGAATACTCGGCCGTGATCGAACTGACCAGGAAGTCGATGAACTCCTGCCGCAGAGGGCCGTCCAGATCGCGGATCTCGTCGACGAAATCCGGCGTGCGCTCGAAGAAGTTCCTGTTCGCGTCGGCGCGGAACTCCTCGAGCAGGGCGTCGAACTGCGCGCGGATCGGCGTCATGTCGAGGCGGTCCATCGCATCGAAGTCGGTGGTATAGAAGCGCGGGTTCAGGACCGTCGTTGCCGTCGCCCTCTCGGTGGTCTCGTTCGGCGCGCATGCCGGGATGGATCGCTCGGTGACCGTGCCGCTCATGTTGTCCTCCGACGAATCTCGAATGCCTGTGATTGGTAGAAACCGCTGGAGATCTTCTGCGTCCGGAACGCCTGCCAGTCCTCGAGCGCCGACTGGCGTGCGATCGCGGCACGCAGCGTCGATTCGCGCACCGGCTCGATCGCCGGCGCCCGGTTGCCTTTCGGAAAGAGCCGCCCGACGAAGTGCATGAGCTCCAGAGCCGGCGTGCTTGGCGCGAACGTGAACAGGATCCCGCGTTCCGTGCGGTCGGCGAGCGCGACCACGGCGCGCAGGATGTCGGGCGTCGCGTAATGGATCAGCGAGTCCATCGCGACGACGTAGTCGAAACGGCCCAGCGCCGGATCGAGCATGTCACCGACGCGGAAGTCCACCCTGCTGTCGGCGAGCAGCGGCTCGAGGCGCTCGCGCGCAACGGCGATCAGCGTCGTCGACAGATCGACCGCAACGACCTCGGCGCCGCGTCGGGCCGCTTCGAGCGCGAGCGCGCCGGTGCCGCAGCCCGCATCGAGCAGCCGGCAGCCGCTCATGTCCTCGGGGAGCCAACCGAGCAGCGTCCGCCGCATCCGGTCGCGGCCCGCGCGCACGGTCGCGCGGATCCGGCCGACCGGCGCATCGGACGTCAGCTTCGACCAGGCCTCCGCGGCCGTACGGTCGAAGTAGGTCTCCAGCTCCCCGCGGCGCGCCAGGTAGCTCTCGTTCATGATCGAATCCAGCCTCAGTCGAACCCGAGCAGGTCGAAGATGTCGCGGTCGCGCATTGGTTCGGCGAGCTGCGGCTCGACGCCCTCCCAGAGCGTCGCCGCGAGGCGCAGGTACTCGTTCTGCACGGCCTCGAGCTCGGGCGACGGTTCCATCTCGAATAGCGTGGCCTTCTTCAGGCGACTGCGGCGAAACACATCGAGGTCCGGAAAGCGCGCCATCGTGCGCAGCCCGATCCGCTCGTTGAACCGGTCGATCTGATCGGTCGACGCACTGCGATTGGCGATCACGCCGCCGAGCCGCACCTTGTAGTTCCTGGACTTCGCGAGGATCGCGGCGACGATACGGTTCATCGCGAAGATCGAGTCGAAATCGTTCGCGGTGACGATCAAGGCGCGGTCCGCATGCTGCAACGGCGCCGCGAAACCGCCGCAGACGACGTCGCCGAGCACGTCGAAGATCACGACGTCCGTCTCCTCGAGCAGGTGGTGCTCCTTGAGCAGCTTGACGGTCTGCCCGACCACATAGCCGCCGCAGCCCGTGCCAGCCGGCGGTCCGCCGGCCTCGACGCACATCACGCCGTTGTAGCCCTCGTAGACGAAGTCCTCGACGCGCAGCTCCTCGGGATGGAAGTCGACCGACTCGAGCACGTCGATGACCGTCGGGACGAGCCGCTTGGTCAATGTGAACGTCGAGTCATGCTTCGGGTCACAGCCGATCTGCAGCACACGCTTGCCGAGCCGGGTGAAGGCAACGGACAGGTTCGACGAGGTCGTGCTCTTGCCGATGCCGCCCTTGCCATAGACCGCGAACACCTTGGCGTTGCCGATCCGGTCGGCTGGATCGAGCGCGACCTGCACGCTGCCCTCGCCGTCGGGTCGCGAGGGGAGTGCGCCTCGTCCCTTGACGCGCAGATCGCTGACCGGCACTTCGGTCACGATGCTCATGCGCTGGCCTCCATGCGCGGCTCCACGTAGACGCCCTCGATCCGGTCCTCGAGCTCATCGCCGGCTTCGCGCAGCGCCTCGAGCGTCGCGTCGTCCGGGCTCCAGTAGCAGCGACGATGCGCCTCGAGGAGCCGATGGGCGATCTTCGCCGTCGCGTCCGGATTGAGCCGCGCGAGGCGTTCGCGCATCTCGCGATCGAGCACGAAGGTCTTCGAGACCTGCTCGTAGACCCACGGCGCCACGTCGCCCGTCGTGGCCGACCATCCCATCGTGTTGGTGACCTGGGTCTCGATCTGGCGCACGCCCTCGTAGCCGTGTCGCAGCATGCTCTCGTACCACTTCGGGTTGAGCGTTCGTGTCCGCGACTCGAGCGCGACCTGCTCGGCGAGGCTGCGTACCACGCCCGTGCCGCGGGTCTGGTCGCCGATGTAGACCGGCGCTGCGGCGCCGCGCTGGCGCTCGACGGCCCGGCTGATGCCGCCCAGCGTGTCGAAATACGTGTCGATCGTCGTGACGCCGAGCTCGACCGAGTCGAGGTTCTGGTAGGAGAGTTCGACCGAGCCCAGCATCTCCTTGAGGAGCTCCGGCTGTGGCATGGCGCGGCCCGCGCGGCCGAAGGCGAAGCTCTTGCGCCGCAGGTACGTCTCGGCGAGCTCTTCCTCGTCGTCCCAGCGGCCGTTTTCGACGAGGTGGTTGACGTTCGCGCCATAGGCGCCGTCCGCGTTGCCGAACACGCGCAAGGCAGCGGTCTCGAGGTCGCAGCCGGTGCGTTCGGCGAATTGCAGCGCATGCCGGCGGACGAAGTTCTGCTCGAGCGGCTCGTCGGCCGCGGCGGCAAGATGGCAGGCCTCGGCGAGCAGCCGTATCTGCAGCGGCAGCAGATCGCGGAAGATTCCGGACAGTGTGATCACGACATCGATGCGCGGCCGGCCGAGCTGCTCGAGTGGAATCAGCTCGGCGCCGCAGAGACGCCCATAGCCGTCGAAGCGGGGTTGCGCGCCGAGCAGTGCCAACGCCTGTGCGAGCGGCGCACCCTCGCTCTTGAGGTTGTCCGTTCCCCACAGCACGATCGCGATCGACGCCGGATAGCCGTGGCCTTCGGCGAGATGACGCTCGATCAGGCGTTCGGCCTGCGCTGCGCCCTCGCGGATCGCGAACGCGCTCGGGATCCGGAACGGATCGAAGCCGTGGATGTTGCGGCCCGTGGGCAGCACGTCCGGCGTGCGCAACAGGTCACCGCCCGGCGCAGGCGGGACGAAGCCCCCATCCAGCGCATGCAGGATGGCACGCGTCTCGTGATCCTCGGCCAGCAGCGCGTTGGTTCGCGCGAGGGCGCGCAGCCGCTCGAGGAAGCGCTCGGCCTGCGGATCGACCGCGGCGCTGTCCGTCGCGACCACGCCGCGCGCCCTCTGCGCGATCGCTTCGGGCGAGGCGCCGGCGACGATGGCTTCGATCGCCTCGCGTTTGATGCGCTGAGACTCCTCCGGGTCATCGGCTTCGGCCATCGCCAGCAACATCTCGATGCGCTGCTCGGGCGCCGGCGGCGCACCGACCACGTGCAGGCCATCGGGGATCAGCGTCGACTCGAGTTCGACCAGCTTGCCGTGCAGCTCGGCGATCCGCGCGTCGAGCTCGTGCTCCTGCCAGACCGGCTCGGCCGCGGCGAGCGAGAGCGCCGCGCCCTGCGCCTGGATGGTGGCGGCGAGTGGCCCGCGCTCGGCTGCCTCCGCGGGCGCAAGCCCGCGCCAGCGATCGATCGAGGCCTTGAGGTCGAGCAGCCCGCGATAGAGGCCTGCATGCGCAAGCGGCGGCGTGAGGTAACTGATCAGGGTCGCCCCGGAGCGCCGCTTTGCGATCGTGCCCTCCGACGGGTTGTTCGCGGCGTAGAGATAGAAATTCGGCAGGTCGCCGATCAGCCGCTCCGGCCAGCAGCGCGCCGACAGCCCGGTCTGCTTGCCGGGCATGAACTCGAGCGCGCCGTGCGTGCCGAAGTGGAGCACCGCGTGGGCGCCGAAGTCCTCGCGCAGCCAGCGGTAGAACGCCGAGAACGCGTGCGTCGGCGCGAAGCCCTTCTCGAACAGCAGGCGCATCGGGTCGCCCTCGTAGCCGAACGAGGGCTGAATACCGACGAAGACGTTGCCGAAGCGCTCGCCGAGCACGAAAATAGAACGCCCGTCGCTCTGCATCCTGCCCGGCGCCGGGCCCCACTGCGCCTCGATCTCGGCGAGCCATCGCTCGCGCCGCACCTGGTCATCGGCCGGGATGCGCGCGTGCACGTTCGCCGTCGCGCCGTAGCGGCTGGCATTGCCGCGGACGATGCGCTCACGCAGCGCGTCGACCGACTCCGGCAGGTCGACCGTATAGCCCGCGGCGCGCATTGCCTGGAGCGTGTGCAGCAGCGACTCGAACACGGCGAGATGGGCAGCGGTGCCGGAGTTGCCGGCGTTGGGCGGAAAGTTGAACAGCACGATCGCCACGCGCCGGTCGCGCCGCGCGGTACGTCGCAGCGCGATGAGCCGCTCGACCCGACGCGCGAGTGTCTCGCTGCGCTCGATGCAGGCGCGCATGTCGCGGCCATGGTGCTCGCCACCAAAGCGGCAGCCGCGCTCGCAACCGGTGCACTGCCGGCCGCTCGCATCGCTGCGGCCGCCATAGATGAGCGCACCGATCGAGCCGTCGAGCTCAGGGATTCCGACCATGATCGTGCTCTCGACCGGCGTCAGGCCGCGGCCCGACTCGGCCCACTGCTCGAGCGTCTGAAACTCGAGCGGCTGCGCGGCAAGGCAGGGCACATCGAGTCCGGCCAGCATCCCCTCGGCGGCGCTGGCATCGTTGTAGGCGGGTCCGCCGACCAGCGAGAACCCGGTCAGTGAGACGACCGCGTCGACGATCGGACGGCCATCGCGCTGGAAATACCGCGCCACGGCAGGACGGGCGTCGAGGCTGTTCGTGAACGCCGGAATCACCCGTAGGCCGCGTGCCTCGAGTGCGCCGATCACGCCGTCGTAGTGATCGGTGTTGCGGGCCAGCAGGTAGGAGCGCAGCAGCAGCAGCCCAACCGTTCCCTTGTCGCCGGTGCCCGGCAGGGCTGCCGCGTCCTCGGTCATGCGCGGCGCGAGACGCGGGTGATAGACGCCGACCTCGGGATACTCGACCGGCTGCGCGGCCTCGAGCGTCCCCCGCAACGCACGCCGCTCGCCGTCGGCATAGCGATCGACGAGGAGGCGCACCATGTTGGCGACGTTCTCCTCGGAACCCGCGAGCCAGTACTGCAGCGTCAGGAAATAGGCGCGCACGTCCTGGGCCGAGCCGGGGATGAAGCGCAGGATCTTCGGCACCCGGCGCAACATCCTCATCTGCCGCTCGCCGGCGCTGGCGGAGTGATCGCGATCCTTGCCGCGCAGTTTCTTGAGCATCGCGAGCGGACCGCGTGCCTCGCGGCTCATGTCGAAGCGGCCGATGCGCGTCAGCTTCGTGACCTCGCCCGCCGACATCGCGCAGACCATCGCGTCGCAACGGGCGCGCCGCGCCTGCAGTGCGGGCAGCACCGCCTCGATGTGATCCTGGACGAACAGCATGGTCACCACGACGATGTCGGCCTCGGCGATGTCGCGTCGGCAGCGCTCGAGTGCGGCCGGATCGTCGTGCCACTCCGAAGCCGCATGCACCGACAGACGCAGCCCGGGCAGTTCGCGCGCCAGCGAGCGTTGTGCACGTTCCGCGGAACTCGCGATATGGCTGTCGAGCGTGACGATGACGAAGCGGACCGGCGCAGTGCCGACCGGTCGCTCAGCGGCTGAAGTGCGCCTTGGCATCGTAGAGCGTCTCCACCGTGATCGTCGCGACCGCCCTCTCGGCCGCATACCTCTCGGTATTGCGGCGGGCCTTGCCGCGCACGAAGAATGGGATCTTCTGCAGTTCCCGCTCGGCGTCGGCCGACCAGACGATCTCCGGCCGCGCCGATGCGGCAGTGGCGGTCGGCGCCGCGGATGTTTCGGCCCGCCGCGTGCTGCCGAGGTGCGAGGGCGCGGCGCCGTCGTGGAACTCGAAATCGCCGCGGAACATCGTCAGCAGATGCTCCTCGAGCCCCATCATCAGCGGATGCACCCAGGTGTCGAAGATCACGTTCGCGCCCTCGAAACCCATCTGCGGCGAGTAGCGCGCCGGAAAGTCCTGCACGTGAACCGGCGCCGAGATCACGGCGCAGGGGATACCGAGCCGCTTGGCGATGTGGCGCTCCATCTGCGTGCCGAGCACGAGCTCGGGTTGCAGCTCGGTCACGCGTGCCTCGACCTCGAGATAATCGTCGGTGATCAGCGGTTCGACTCCATGGAGTTTCGCCGCCTCGCGGAGCTCGCGCGCGAACTCGCGGCTGTACGTGCCGAGCCCGACGACCGTGAAGCCCATCTCCTGCGTCGCGATGCGCGCGGCGGCGATCGCGTGCGTCGCGTCGCCGAACACGAACACGCGCTTGCCCGTCAGGTAAGTCGAGTCGACAGAGCGGGAATACCAGGGCAGGCGTGAGTGTCCGTCGCGGACCGCAGCCGGGATCTGCTGCCCCGTGATCCGCGCGACCTCGTCGAGGAAATCGCGCGTCGCGCCGATGCCGATCGGCACCGTGCGCGTAAACGGCTGGCCGAACGTGCGCTGCAGCCATTGCGCCGTGCTCAGCGCGATCTCGGGATACATGACGACATTGAAGTGCGCCGCGCCGAGGGCGGCCAGATCGGCCACTGTCGCGTCGTAGGGCGCGACCACGTGCACATCGACACCGATCGAGTCGAGCAGTCGGCGCAGTTCGGTGACGTCGTCGCGGTGACGGAAGCCGAGCGCCGTCGGCCCGAGCAGATTGCATCGCCACCGCTCGCCGGGCACAGGTGGGGTCATCCTGTGCCCAGGCGGCGGAGCGAGGGGTGCAGCCAGTTTGCGGACGAGCTGATAGAAGGTCTCGGAGGCGCCCCAGTTCTCCTTGCGCTGGTACGCGGGCAGCTCGAGCGGCACGACCGGGATCGGCAGCTGCAGCGCCTGCGCGAGCCCTCCCGGATCGTCCTGGATCAGCTCGGCCGTGCACGAGGCGCCGACCAGCAGCGCCTCGGGCTTGAATCGTTCGACCGCTTCGCGTGCGGCGGTCTTGAACAGCTCGGCCGTGTCGCCGCCGAGATCGCGCGCCTGAAACGTCGTGTAGGTCACCGGCGGCCGCTTCGAGCGCCGCTCGATCATGGTGAACAGCAGGTCTGCGTAGGTGTCGCCCTGCGGCGCATGCAGTACGTAGTGCACGCCGCGCATCGCGGTGGTGATGCGCATCGCGCCGACGTGCGGCGGTCCTTCGTAGGTCCAGACCGTCAGCTGCATCTCAGGCCACCAGTCGCGCGCGGCGCACCAGCGGCCGGGCGAACAGCTCCGCGAGGTCGGCGGCCTGGTCGTAGCCCTGGATCGGCGTGAACACGAGCTCGATCGACCACTTGGTCGTCATGCCCTCCGCCTCGAGCGGGTTCGCGAGACCGAGGCCGCAGACGACGAGATCGGGCCCGGCGGCCCGGCAGCGGTCGAGCTGGCGCTCGACGTGCTGGCCCTCGCTGAGCGCCGTTCCCTCGGGCAGCCAGGCCAGTTCCTCGGCCATGTGCTGCTGGTGCAGATAGGGCGTGCCAACCTCGACGAGCCGCATGCCGAGCTCTCGCGCGAGGAAGCGCGCGATCGGCAGCTCGAGCTGCGAATCGGGGAAGAAGAATATCCGCTTGCCTTCGAGCTCCGCACGGAAGCGCGCCAGCGCCGCGCCGGCGCGCCGTGCATGCGGCGCGACGACTCGCGCGAGATGGGCGTCGTCGACGCCGAACTCGCGCGCTGCGCCACGCAGCCATTCGGTCGTGCCTTCGACGCCGAGCGGAAAGGGCGCAGCGACCCGCCGTGCGCCGCGCTGCTCGAGCGCGCGCGCGGTGTCGGCGAGGAAAGGCTGCGCGAGCAGATAGCGCGTGCCCGGTCCGACCGCGGGTCGCTCGCTACTGCGCCGCGGTGGCAGGAACCGCACGTCGGCAATGCCGAGCTCCGCGAAGAGCCGCGCGAACTGGTCCTCGACGACGTCGGCCAGCGTGCCAACGACGAGCAGCCGACGCCGCCCGCCTACATCGGGCAGGGTGGGCACGAGCGAGGCGAGGCAGGCGTCCTCGCCCTGCGTGAAAGTCGTCTCGATGCCGCTGCCGGAATAGTTCAGCACGCGCACATGCGGCGCGAATCGCGCCGACAGGCGTGCGGCGGCTCGCGACAGATCGAGTTTGATGACCTCCGAGGGGCAGGAACCGACCAGGAACAGCAGCCGGATGTCGGGACGACGCTCGAGCAGTTGCATCACGAGCCGGTCGAGCTCCTCGTTCGCGTCGGCGAGCCCGGCGAGATCGCGGTCGTCGATGATCGCAGTGCCGAAACGCGGCTCGGCAAAGATCATCACGCCGGCGGCCGACTGGATCAGGTGCGCACAGGTGCGCGAGCCGACGACGAGGAAGAATGCGTCCTGGATTTTGCGGTGCAACCAGACGATGCCGGTGAGCCCGCAGAAGACCTCGCGCTGACCGCGCTCGCGCAGCACGGTACGCGGCACGGCTGTCATGCAGGTCGATTCTGTCGCGCCGATCGTCATGGCGCGTCGAACCTAGACCCGCGTCGCGAGAAGCGTCAATGCGGATCGACGGCGCAAGACGTCCATCGAGGCGATATTTTTTCTGGTGACAGACCGATGACAAATCCGCAAGGCGCGGCTGCTAGATTCCGCGACTTGGTGCGTTCGCTGGGTATCATCCTTCCCATGAAGATCCCCGGCTTCCGCGACATCCCGCGTTCCCAGAGACTGCTGTTTCTCCTGCTCGTCGGGCTCACCGTCGTCGCCGTCGTGCAGGTGCAGTGGTGGATCACCGACCAGCAGAAGTACGCCGCCGACATCGTCGCGCGCCTGCAGGCGATCGTCGATGGGCGCCTCGTCGTGGACGCCGCCACGGTCGCGGCCGAGCGCGCCGCATACCAGGCGCGACACCGGCAGTATTCGCTCGAGGGCGCGTTCTTCCTGACCGTGCTCACGGCCTGCCTTGCCGGCGTCTGGCGCAGCTTCTATGTCGAGCTCAGCGTACGCCGCCGCCAGGAC
The DNA here is from genome assembly GCA_037444685.1 of Gammaproteobacteria bacterium. GTDB lineage: Bacteria > Pseudomonadota > Gammaproteobacteria > Steroidobacterales > Steroidobacteraceae > UBA964. Next base: position 54,898 of record JBBILX010000003.1, on the reverse strand, counting down.
GCCTTCCTCGAGCTCGTCTCGCACCAGTTCAAGACACCGCTGGCGAGCCTGAAGGTCGCGATCGAGTCGTTGCTGATGCGTCGCGAGCTGCCCGATACGCTGCAGCCGCTGGTGGGCCGCGCCCATGACGACGTGCAGCGGCTCGAGAACCTGATCGCGAACATCCTCGAGAGCGCGCGACTCGACGAGGGACGCGTCAGGCTGTCACGCGAGCGGCTCGCGATCGGGCGCTTCGTCGCGCAGACCGTCGAGCGGCTGTCGGACCGCGCGCGACGTGCCGGCGCAACGTTCGAACTGGACGTGCCGCCCGAGCTCGAGATACTCGCGGATCCCGTGGCCACCGACGCGGTGCTGCGCAACCTGCTCGAGAACGCGATCGCCGCGATCGCGCCGCTCGGCAAAGGCACTATCCGGATCGGCGGCCGCGAGATCGCCGACCGTGTCGAGCTGCAGATCGTCGACTCCGGCGTCGGCTTCGATCTTGCCGACGCCTCGCGCCTCTTCGACAAGTTCAACCGTACCGATCCGGCCTATCGCAGCAGCGAACGCACGGGGCTGGGCCTGAACATTGCGCAGCGGCTGATGCGGCTCGGCGGCGGCGACATCCGCGCGCACAGCGAGGGGCTCGGCAAGGGAGCCTCTTTCTGCATCGTCTGGCCGCGCGCGGAGCCCGAGTCCCTTTGAGCGACACGGTTTCCGCCCGCATCCTGGTCGTCGAGGATGATGCACCGCTCGCGGCCGGCATCCGCGAGAACCTTGCGGTCGAGGGGTATCATGTCCACGTCCTGAACGACGGGCCGGCCGCGCTCGAGCACCTCCGCAGCACGCGCTATGACCTGCTGATCCTCGACGTCATGCTGCCGGGCTGCGATGGTTTCGAGGTCTGCCGCCAGCTGCGGCAGCGCGGCCTCACCGTGCCGGTGCTGTTCCTGACCGCTCGCGGCACGCCAGCGGACCGCATCGAGGGACTCGAAGCCGGCGGCGACGACTACCTGACCAAGCCGTTCAACCTGCGCGAGTTCCTGCTGCGCGTGCGCGCGGTGCTGCGCCGCTGGGCCTGGTACAGGGGCGGCATCAACGCCGGCGACGAAGCCTTCCGCTTCGGTGGCAACGAGGTCTGGTTCGGTGCGTTCCGCGCGAGGTCGTGGGATGGGACGCAGCACGACCTGACCGAGAAGGAAGCGATGATTCTCAAGGTCCTGGCCGAACACCGCGGCCAGGTCGTCTCGCGCGACGACCTCGTCGAGCGCGTCTGGGGCTACGACATGTTCCCGTCGACGCGGACCGTCGACAACTTCATCCTGCGCCTGCGCAAGCGGTTCGAGCGGGACCCATCGAACCCGCGCTGGTTCCTGTCCGTGCGCGGCGTCGGCTACCGACTGGAATCGGAGTAGACGGGGCACGACCGCTGAACCCTGCCGGCCCGCACGGATCCAACGCCCGAGAGTCCTCCCGGCGTAGGATTGCAGCTGCCATGCCTCATGTACGCGCGCTCCCGGCTCGACGGCCCATCTGGCCCGCAACCCTGCTACTGCCCTGGGCGGCGTTGGGTTCTGCCCAGGAGGGGGGCACGGCGGCGGTGCCGGCCCCGCCGCCTGCGACCGAGGCGGCGCTGCCGGAGGTCACCATCTCGGCGCCGGAGCCGCGCTACGTCGCGCCGACGCGGCGCGACCGGATCGGCCGCATCTGGGCGCCGGTCTACATCGATGGCCGTGGCCCATACCGGCTAGTGCTCGACACCGGCGCGAACCGATCCGTGATCGTCGACCGCGTGGCGCAGGAGCTCGGCGAGAGCGCGCGCTCCGACACTCGTGTCCGCGTGCGCGGCGTGACCGGCGAGGCGGTGGTGCCCGTCGCGCGGGTCGACAGCCTAGAGATCGGCGACCTGCGCATTGCGCCGGTCAATCTGCCTATCGTCGCCGACGTATTCGGCGGTGCCGACGGGATCCTCGGCAACGAGGGCCTGCGCGACAAGCGCATCGTGATCGACTTTCGCCGCGACTCGATCACGGTCAAGCGCTCGAAGCGCGAGCGCGTGGGCGCGGACTTCCAGACACTGCCGATCACGTTCCGGCACAACCATCTGATCGTCGTCGATGTCGTGATCGGCAACGTGCCCGCCAAGGCCATCATCGACACCGGCGCGCCGGACTCGCTCGGCAATACGGCGCTGCTCGAGGCGCTGCGCCGCAGCGCGAAGGATGCCCCCGAGACCGAGATCCAGGGCGTGACGCTCGATATCGAGCGCGGCAATCGCGTGCGCATGCCGACCATCCGGATGAAGAACGTCACCGTGCGCGGCGCGGCCTTCACGTTCGGCGACGTGCACATCTTCCGTCACTGGCGCATGACACGCGAGCCGGCGCTGATGCTTGGCATGGACGTGCTCGGCCTGCTCGACCAGATCATCATCGATTACCGGACCCGCGAGCTGCACCTGCGGACGCGCGAGGGCGCTCGTAGCGCCGGCGCCACCTAGCCCGCGCGAGACCTAGTCACAGAGCGAAGCCGTAGAGGTAGACCGGCAGCGAGGTCACGCCGGTCACGAGCATCCAGATCATGCCGATCCGTCCCCAGCGCCGGTGCGTGGCGCTGAATGCGCCAGGCGCCGGCGGGTTCGGGAAGCGGCGCAGCGAGGCGGCGATCAGTCCGGCCCAGATGAAGATCGTCGTGATCGCGAACAGCGTGTGGAACCAGATCCAGAAGTTCAGCGTCGCCGTGCCGGCGTAGCTGCTCGCCCGGGTTGCCTCGAAGATGCCGCCCTGCAGTCGCAGGTTGAACTCGAACAGGCCCACCACGACGCCGAGCAGCACGGCGAGGCCGATCTGCATGCGCTTGTGCTCGGCATAGCGCTGGCTGCGAGCGAGGTGCCAGTTGTAGAGCACGATCGGCACCACCGCGACGAGCGCGACGATGACGATGTCCATCAACAGGTCGCCGCGCGTGCCGAGGAATCCCTGCGGAAACATCGCCGTTGCGTCTTTCGCGCGCCGACGGTTACGGCGTGAGGACCCTGTCGATGACGATCACGTAGCCGTTGGCGATACGGACCGCCTTGGTCGCCACCCTGACCTCGCCGTCGAGGCGCAGCTTCCCGCGCACGAGCCCGGGCCGGATCTCGTTGCCGGCCAGTGTCGTGACGACGCGCCGGGTCTTCAGCCCATTGACGTCATAGGCGGCCCCGAGCACGTGCCGCTTCAGCAGGTCCTGCAGCTGTGACTGGTTCTCTGCCTTGAGGAGACTCTCGACCGTGCCGGCTGGCAGCGCCGCGAAGGCCTCATTGGTCGGTGCGAGCACCGTGATGGCGGGCGCCGAGGCGAGCGTTTCGGCCAGGCCTGAGGCCTGCACCGCCGCGCTCAGCGTGCTGAGTGCGGGATTGCTTGCGAGCGCCTGCCCGACGGTGTCGGAGGCGCGGGCGGGCGCGGTCGTGATCAGGGCAGCCGTGACCAAGGCGAGTGCCGAAGCGAGTTTCATCGAACAACTCCAATTGTATTGGGGGAAGTGCTCAGCGCACGCAGGCCACCGAGCGAGAACGCCGTGATGTGGGACGCGAGCCGGCGCACGGCCGCCGAACTCGAGAACACCGGCGAGCCTGCGCGTTGCAGGGATTCGCCCATGAACATGAAGTAGGCGCACTGCGCGTAAACGCTGCGCGCGCATTCGTCGAGCGTCTCGGCCGGCGCCGCCGGACCGAGCGCGTCCGAGACGATGTCGCGCAGTTCGCGGCTCTCGGCCTCGTTCATCGACGGCGAGACGTCATCGAGCGCGTCGCTGGGGTTGACGACCTCGAGCGAGACGAGCCGCGGCAGTCTCGAGTGCTGCGAGACGAAGAACGTCAGGATGCGCAGCACCAGCGACTCGAGCCGAACCTCGAGCGGATCGTGGGCGGCGGCGCGCGGCAGACCCTCGGTGAACGACCGCGCGCGCTCGAGCTCGCGCAGCATGACGGCCTGATACAGGCCCCGCTTGCCGCCGAAATAGTAGTTGATCGCGTTGAGGTTGGTGCCAGCGCTGCGAACGATGTCGCGGACGGTGGTGCGTTCGTAGCCGTGCAGCGCGAACAGTCCGGCGGCCGACTCGAGCAATCGCTCGCGGGCACCGTCGAGGTCCGAGTGGACTTGCGCGGAGGGGACAGCCATGGCTGAAACAAGTGTATGAAACAACTGTTTCAAACGCAAGGCAGGATGTTAATTCATATTTGAAACAATTAGCTCGTTCTCTGCGAGTATCGTATCCATTAGACAACCAAAACGTGCGGCGTGTCCTGATGAATGCGCTCGCTGCCGTCGGCCGTGATCAGGGTCAGGTCCTCGAGGTGACCCGAGCCACCGATGCCTTCGTCGAACAGCGGGCAGTCGACCGACAGGATCATCCCGGGCTCGAGAGTGAGTTCGATCGGCGCCGGCACGACCGTGTCCGAGCGGCGCGGCGCGTCGGAATGCTGCAGGCCGACACTGTGCGGCGTGAAGCCTATGGTGGTCGTGTAGCCGCCTTTCTTGAGAGCCTCGGAGCCAATGCGGCGGATATCAGCGCTCGTGAGGCCAGGCCGGAGCTGCTCACGGATCGCGCTCCAGGCGAAATTCATCGCGTCGGTCGCGCGCTTCATTGCGCGCGAAGGCTCGCCGATGACCACCGTCCGTCCGTAGTCGCCGTGATAGTTGCCGAGATGGCTGACGCAGTCGATCAGGATGCCCTGCCCTGCCCGGAGCGGCTGGTCGTAGCCCGGCACCGAGCTCTTGTCGACCACCATGAACACGCCGGTCAAGCCACGCGCGGCCGCCTCCATGAAATAGCGCGTGCGCAGCTCCACGATCGTCATGCCGTCACGCAGGTCCCGCACCGCCGCGAGCGCCGCCTCGACGTTCCGCGTCGCGGCCGCGCGCATCATGCGGACCTCGAGCGGCGACTTGACCATGCGCACGAAGGCCACGTCCTCCTGCGCCGGCTGCGTCGTCGCCGGCAGCTGCGCTGCGGCGATCATGCGCGTGGCGAGCTCGTCGTCCACGCCGAGTCTGCCCCGCTCGAGCCCGGTGTCCCGGATCGCAAGCGCGAGCGCGTCGACGAACTGCTTCTGCATGCTGGTGCCGATCCGCGCCAGATCGGCGAGGCGGCGCTGCTCCTTGTCGCTCAGCGCCGCCGGGTCGACCTGGTTGAAGACGCGCAGCGCGCCATCGGGCGCGTAGAGGTAGTGCTCGAGGAAACTGCGCGGCCCAGCGTCCGAGTAGATGTAATAGAACGTGAACTGCGGAATCACGAGCGCCGCGCGACGTTTCGGGTCGCGCGGCAGAACGACCGCGCAGCTCGGCGCATGGCCCATGCGATCCGTCAGCGGCCAGAAGTTCGCCGCGTTGTAGACATTCTGCGCGCGGACCAGCACGAAGCCGTCGAGTCCGCGCTTCTCCATGACCTCGCGCGCGCGCGCATAGTTCAGCAGCGGTTCGCTGCGCATCGAGGCGGATAGCGCCTCCCACTCCGGATCCGCCGTCATCGCACCCCCTGCGCCGATCCGGCCCGCCGCCAGCGGCTGCGCCGCCACATCGCCCGCAATGAGCCCCGCCATCCCTGCCGCCCCCGCACCAATGAACGACCGCCGCTCCATCGCACCCCTCCCGCACACTGTTGCAAGCCTAGCGCATCCGTGTCCGCTCGACGCAGCATCATAGGCCGGGGGTCGACTCTTCGCGCTGCGCCGCTGAGCCGATCGCAATCAGGGCGTCCGGCGGTGCAGTTTCGCGCAGCATCGATGCCGCACCAGCAGCGCGCAGGGTGCCGATACGAGCACCCGCGCGAGCCAGGTATCGCCGTTCGAGCGCAGGCACTGTGTCGAAGGTTCTGTCATCGCTCCGGCTCCAGCGTCGCCTCGAGCTCGCGGATCTGCGCCAGCAGCCGCTCAAAGCGACGTCCGAGCGCCGTCAAACGGTACTCGACGTGCGGCGGCACCTCCATGAAGACCTCTCGCTCGATCAGTCCGTACTTGAGCAGTTTGCGCAGCCGCTCGTTGAGCACCTTGGTCGACAGTCCCGGGATGCTGCGTTGCATGGCACCGGGACGCGAGATGCCACGGCTGACGAGATCGAGCACGCTCAGCGACCACTTGCAGCCGACGATGTCTTCGACCATTCGCGCAACGCGCGGCGCCGCCGTCACGTCCGGGGTGTTTTTCCTGCGCTGAATCATCGATGAGCACCGAAAAGTGAGCATGGCACCGATTCGTGCCGACTACCGCGGCGCGGGGAGTCTGCATAGATTCTGCACCGATCCATCGCAAGGCGTCTCAGGAGTTGCGACCCATGAAAAGCATCCGCGCAATCTCTGCCGTGGCACTCGGTGCGCTGCTCGCCGCGACGGCGGGTGCCTGGTCGGCGGGGGTCGCGAGCGGCGCGAGCGCGGTGCCGTTCCCGGAGGGGTACCGGTTCTGGCGACACATCAAGAGCATGATCATCGAGCCCGGACACCCGCTGGCTGGACTCGTCCAGGGAACCCATCATATCTACGCGAACGGGAAAGCGCTCCGTGGCTACGAGCGCCGACCGTTCCCGGACGGCTCGGTGATCGTCTTCGATCTGCTCGAAACCGTGGTCGCTGAGAAGGCCATCACCGAGGGTGTCCGAAAGGCCGTGATCGTGATGCGCAAGGACTCGCGGCGCTACGCAGCAACCGACGGCTGGGGCTACGAGGTGTTCGCGCGCGGCGATGCCGCGCAGCCGCAGGTCGGTGCCAAGGCCGCCGAGATGTGCCATGGCTGCCATGCGTCGCAGCGCGAGCGCGACTACGTCTTCAGCGACTACCGGCCGTAGCGTTTCCACGCGCGTCCGCGCCGGTCGCGCCGGCATCGGGCAGTCGCTGCAGCAGTTGCTCGACGAATCGCTCGCGACCGATCGGCGAGAGCAGGACGTGGCCGCCGACGTGATCGACGCGGACACGCTGTGAAGACAGCGCCGGCGCCGGCCGGAACGAGCGCGTCAACGAGACGCCCGTGATGTCCCGGTAGTCGAGCCGCCGCACCAGCATGCCGCACTCGATCAAAACGTGATCCGCCATGAGACGATACTGGCAGGGTATGACCAGCGCGCGCACGAGCAGCAGCACGAGCAGCAGCAGCGCGAGCCAGGCGAGCCCCTCGATCACGGAGAATCTCAGCGTCAGAACGCCGCGCACGAACAGCGCCGCGAGCAGCATACCGACGACCATCGGCAGGCCGCTGCCGATCGAAGAGCGGAATCGCTGCTCCGATGCGCCCAAAGTCTCCATCGTGGGATGAGCATAGCAGGGCGCTGATCCAGGCAGGATCCTCGCCCTGGCTGCCGGTCCGTCGTCGATCGCGCGATGTGGCGCAGGCATTGCCGGCGCATGCCGATTGCATGCGGCTGACGTTCCCCCTAGCACCCGCCTTCCCAGCATTGGCGCAACGCCGAGCTTACGGCCCCATACCGCGATCATCAACGATTCCATGAGCCGTCACGCCCCCCGCATCGACCCACGCACCGAGGGCGCACGCCGCTTCCTCGCCGACCCTCACAAGAAGATGCTGATCGGTTCCGACTGGGTCGACGCCCTGTCCGGCCGGCAGATCGACGCCATCAATCCCGCCACCGGCGAACGGCTGGCACGGGTGCCGGCCGGCGAGGCCGCGGACGTCGATCGGGCCGTGGCGGCGGCCCGGGCAGCGTTCGAGTCCGGCATCTGGCGTGACATGACGGGCGCGAAGCGCGCTCGCGTGCTCTGGCGCATGGCCGAGCTCATGGAAGCGCACATCGACGAGCTCGCGGAGCTCAAAACCCTGGATGAGGGCAAGCCGCTGTTCGTCGGCAGGTATGCCGAAATCCCCGGCGGCATCGAACAGTTCCGCTACTTCGCCGGCCAGGCGACGCGCATGGAAGGCCGCACCATTCCGCCGTCCATCGATTATCAGCCGCCTGGCAAGAAGATCTTCGCATACACGCTCGTGCAGCCGATCGGCGTCGTTGCGGCGATCGTTCCGTGGAACTCGCCCATCGTCCTGACAGCGATGAAGCTCGCGCCCGCGCTCGCGGCCGGCTGCTCCGTCGTACTCAAGCCCGCCGAGGACACTTCACTGACGGCGATTCGTCTCGGCGAGCTGCTGCTCGAGGCGGGCCTGCCACCCGGCGTGCTGAACATCGTCACGGGCTACGGCGAGAGCGCAGGTGCGGCGCTCGCTGCGCACATGGACGTGGACAAGGTGGCGTTCACGGGATCGACCGAAGTCGGCAAGCTCGTCGTCGCCGCCGCGACCAGCAACCTCAAGAAAGTCACGATCGAGCTCGGCGGCAAGTCGCCGGCGATCGTTCTGCCGGATGCAGACCTCGACCTCGCGATACCCGGCGTCGCGAACGCGATCTTCTTCACTTCGGGCCAGGTCTGCGTCGCCGGCTCCCGGCTGTACGTGCATGAACGGATATTCGACGACGTGCTTGCCGGTGTCGCCGACTACGCGCGCAACCTCCGGCTCGGCAATGGCCTCGATCCGAATGTGCAGATGGGCCCCGTGGTGAGCCCGAAGCATGCGCAACGGGTGATGTCGCTCGTGCAGTCCGGTCTCGAGGAGGGCGCGAAGGCCGTGACCGGCGGCGGCCTCTGGGGCGGCTCGAGCACTTTCGTCGAGCCGACGGTGCTCACTGGCGTGACTCCCTCGATGCGCATCGTGCGCGAGGAGATCTTCGGTCCGGTGCTCGTGGCCGCGCCGTTCCGCGACAGCGACGATCTCGCGGCGATTGCCAACGATTCGATCTATGGACTCGGCGCCAGTGTCTGGACCCGAGATCTGTCGAGCGCCCACCGGCTCGCGGCCAGCATCCGCAGCGGCACGGTCTGGATCAACTGCCACCCGATGTACGATGCGAGCCTTCCGATCGGCGGCTTCAAGCAGTCTGGCTGGGGTCGGGACAGCGGCCAGCAAGCCATCGAGAACTACGTCGAGCACAAGACGGTCTGCGCCGTCATCTGACGGCGCCGCACCCCGTTGAGCTCGCCGATCCGAATCCCCGCCGACGCTGGACCGTCATGCGGAACCGCGACGCTGCGCACGCGCAGCGAGGACGGCCAGCAGCCGACTCTGCTCATTGCCGACGATCGTGATGCCTTCGTCCACTCCCATGCCGGGTTCGGCGAGCAGCAGATCGGCCTGGGTCGCAACCCCGACGTGCGCGGCGAGTCGCGCTGACAGATCGGTCTCGGCGCAGCTGCCGCCGAGGTAGGCGCCGATGCCCGCTGCCTTGGCCGCAAGGACGGCCTCGATGCAGTCAGTGAGACTACCGAGATCCGGCATCTTTATCTGCACGAGGTGCGCGGCGCGTCGTTTGGCGAACTCGCGCACATCGGCGACAGTGTCGCACCACTCGTCCGCAACGAGCCTGACGGGCGAGCCCCTCCGCTCGAGTAGGGCCCGGGGTGTCACGAAACCCTCGATCTGCTGCTCGCGTGACCCGAGGAGGAACGGCGTCTCGACTTGCAGCGTGAATGACCCCACCCTCTGCTGCGCTTGGTTCAGCAGGTCGGCGATTGCGCCCAGGTCGTTGGCGAGCTCGCGTCCTGCGGTTCCGTAGAGATCGAAATGCAGGATTGGACGGTACTGCGGACCGCCGAGCTCGCGCACGCGTCGCGCAACCCACCCGGCGTAGTCGAGGAACGTCTCGCCCCGCGGACCGAAATTTGCGGCGGAGTTGATCACGCCGTGCGGCAGCGCGTCGACGCGCTTGAGGATCATCTTGTCGGTGTTGTCCCGTCGCAGATCGCCGCTTTGTGCGAAAAGCGGCACCGCGCGCAGTCGCACTGGCAGTGAGTACTCGCTGCAGATCACCTCGGCAGGAGTGACCCTGCGCACGTGCGCTGCAGCGTGCAGCACCGCCTGACTCAGTCCGTAACGGACCGCCGCCGGGAACCGACGATCGCCCATGACGCGTTCGCAGGTCGCACGAAAGCCGTCGATGGCCGAGCCGATCAACGACTTCGAGATGCTCTCCTCCACGAGAGCTCGCGCAGCCTTCGGGTCGAACAACGGCTCGCGGCCACCGGCGCCCGAGTACTGCACTGTCATCATCTCGCCCTATGCGATGCTGCCGTCCTCGAGGACGATACCGATGCTCAGCGAGCGAGCCGGCATGCGCACGGCAGTGAGGCCGGCGGTCAGTGGCTGGCCGTGATAAGTGAACCCGTCTGCGATCGCGCCGACCGCGATGGCGGCCTGATCGTCGTAATAGAACGCGCCGAGTCCATCGGCGAGCAGCACCTCCCTGATCAACATCGCTGCGCCCTTCTCTGCGCCCTCAGGTGCTGCCGCCCGTCGGACCCGCCGGCGCTTCGCCAAGCCCCAGGGCCCCGGGGTTCAGCAACCGGCCGGGATCAGCCAGCGCCTTGATGCCACGCAGCAGATCCATCGCAGCATCATCGCGCTCGCGCGCGTATGGGTAGGCACGCCCGATCTGCAGATGGAGGGCCCCGTGCGCGTACATGAGTTCGATGAGTTCGAGACGCGTGCGCTCGACCAGTTCCCGCGCCACTGGGTCCGGCGGCGGTTCGCGCCAGCCGGCAAGCGTGGCAGGCGGAATTGTGCGGCGGTGCAGGGCCGGCCACTCGTCCTTCCAGTAGATGACGGGTTCGTACAGGAAAGCGCTCGGTCCACACGTCGCATACACGATGAAAATCTTGACGTCCCGACGCTCGAGCTCAGCGCGCCGTGCGGCGCGCCACGCGATGAAGGCAGCATGGAACGTCGTGGCGGCGGAGTGAGGGAAAATGCCGTGCAACGGCAGCAGTCTGCGACCCTCGGGTCCAAGCACCATCGGATCGGGAAAGGGCACGGCGCGTGTGACCGCAGCCATCGTGTTCGGGATTTCCATGCCGTGAGAGCCCACGGCCCGCCGGATGTCGGCAAGCAGGCCGCGCAGCCGGCCACCGTCAGCGGCTTCGGTCAGAATGTTGACCGTGAACTGCGCGGCCTCGAGGAAGCGCCGCCCCCCGCTTGCCAGGCGATACAGCTGCCGTACCGCGCGCAGCGGATTCGCCTGCGCCCGGCCGGCCGCCCACCATGCCTTGAGATCCTGCTGCAGGTCCTGCGCACCAGCGATCCAGCGCACGAGCGCCGTTTCCGCTCCGAAGACCTCGGTCGCGAGCCCGAGCCGCGCGACGTTTGCCACCGCTTGAGCGAGGTCGTCGAACTGCTCGAACGCGAACGAGAGCCCATCCCGACAAGCCGGGCGCGGCTCGAGCTGCAGCGTCACCGCGGTCTTGATACCGAGCGCCCCCGCATCGGAGGCGAACAGGCCAGTCAAATCCGGACCATAGTGACGGAAGAACGGCGCGTGGCGCGGTTGTGCGCCCGAGCCGGTGCGCAGCAGTCGCCCATCGCCGAGCACGACCTCGAAACTCAGCGCAGCGGCACCCGAAGGACCATGCCGTCCGGAACCGAAAGTCACAGCGCCCTGAGACATCGCGCCGCCAATCGTCGCTCGTCGTCCGGACATCGGCCCCCAGAACACGGCGCGCAGGCCGCGTGGTGCAAGCGCCTCATCGAGCGCCGCCCAGGTGCATCCGACCTCGACCGTGGCGTACAGATCGTGCTCGGCGACGTGGCGAATCCGATCGAGCCGCGACAGATCGATGATGACCGAGGCGGCCCGGTCGGGCAGGTAGGCGTCGGTGTAGGACATGCCTCCACCCCGCGCGAACAAGACAATGCCGCAACGCGATGCCTCGGCGACCACGGCCTGCACCTCTTCTACAGAGCCGGGACGCAAGACGGCCAGCGGACGCACTCCGGACCGATAGACATCCTGGGAGAAAAAGTCCAGGCTCGCCGGGTCGTCGAGCACGAACTCCCGACCCAGCAATTCGCACCAGCGCGCCCGCGACACGTGCACCCGTTACGGGTTGACGCAGGTCGTGCGCCACAGGAACGTCGGCGTCGGTCCGACGTGTACGACGCGCAAGCCGTGCCGCTCTAGCAGAGCGGGCAGGTCGGTCGCGACGAAAGCGGGCGAGTACGGTTCGCAGTTGTACTGCGCATCAAACTGCATCCAGAGGCGTTGTCCGGCCGGGAAATTGCTGCCGTTCGGCGCGTCGACGATTGTCAGAGTTCCACCCGGTCGCAGCAGCCTTGCGATCTCGGCAATGATCGGATCGAAGAGGCGCGCCGGCACCTCATGAAAGAGGATATAGGTCAGCAGGACGTCGAAACCGCCGCTGTCGAGCTTGGTGTCTTCTGCCAGCCCCTGGCGAAAGTGCACGTCGATGCCGAGGTCGGTGGCGCGCTTGTGCGCATAGCGCAGCAAGGGGAGCGCCACATCCATTCCGAGGACCTCGGCCGCCGGGAACCGCTGCTTGAGCGCCGTTGTCGCTTGGCCGATCGAACAGCCCAGATCGAGGACGCGCAGAACGCGGCCATCGTCCGGCAGCGCAACCCCCGCCACGACCTCCCGGTGCAGTTCGTCCTGATCGTTATCGCCCTGATAGAAGACCTGCGTGCCGTAGTGGAACACGTAGCCGGCGAGCCTATCGCCTACGTAGCCACCGGGCTGAAGGTGGATCGGCAGGGTGGCGTAATCCGGTACCACGAACCCGGGATCGTAGTGCAGTCGGCCCGGGTTGCGCTTTTCGGCCTCGTCGAGCTCGCGCTCATATCGGGCTGAGTCGGCGAGCAGCGTGTCGCGGACCTTCGACCAGGTATGCTGCTGCTGTGAGCGCATCAGGCGCTTCCAGACCCCGACCAGCGGCAGTGCGTCCGCCGTTTGGACCAGATTCTCGAGATCTCCCCCGCTCCCCCGCGACGGCAAGCCGGCGGCAATCGCGGCCTGCTCGGTCTGCTCGGCCACGCGCAGAAACATGTCCCGAATCGCGAAGTTCCGCAGACTCTCGTAGAAGCCGAGATGGCTCTCGTCCTCGAGCGTCGGCGCCCTCGGCATCACTCCAACGCGACCTCTATCCATCGGATGCACCTCGACAAGGTCAAAGTTTCCCCAGCGAACCAAAAACGCGGCGCACGAAGGCGTCACGCTCGCGCTTGCGCCGCTCCTCCTCGAGCTGTGTCCCGCGATAGCCTTCGATCTCGGCCTCCTCGAGCAAGCCACGACGTGCCAACACGCGCTCCAGGGCCGTGCGCCGGTCGCGTTCCGCCCACAACTCCGCACTGAGCGCCACGAGGGCGTCGAGCATTCGGTCCATGACCGGATGCGGGAGGAAGGCTGGTTCGACACCCGTCTCGGGATTAGGTATCCCGGATTGCTTCATACTCTCTTCCTCATTGGCTGACGCCTGCTGAATCCGTCGAGGCCGTGCGCGCGGCGTGAAGTGCCGCCTCATCGAGACGGTAGGTGCTGAGGATCCACAGGGCAAGCACCGCCATGATGGCCGGCACGTAAGCGATGCCGAGCAGCACAGCCTGACGCACCTCGGGTGTCGACTCCGCCGGAGGCTCGGAAGGATCGAATCCCGCCAGGGACAGCGCACTGCCGAGCACGAGCGGCCCGAGCGACGACGCGAGTTTCTCGACGAAACTGTAAAGCGCCGAGTATGTGCCTTCGCGGCGCATGCCGGTGCGGTGGCGATCGAGCTCCATGGTGTCGGCGAGCATCGACATGGCGAACATGACGTTGCCGGAGAACGCGATCCCGAGCAGATAACCGCGTAGCAGCAGCGCCCAGGTCGGTTCACCGGGCTGCGCGATGACCCAAGACAACGCCGCAAGGCCCGTCACCGCTGCCGAGACCGCGTAACCGCCGCGCTTGCCGATCCGGCACGACAACCAGAGCAGCAGGGGCGTCGAGGTCAGCACGCCTACGGTGGTGGCCACCCCGATCGCCGGCAGCAGCGTCAACGGGCGATCGATGACATTGGCAAGAAAGAACAAGAGGCCACCCGAACTCGAACTGATGCCAACGAGCTGCGCGAGCTTCACACCCATCACCTGCTGAAAAGGTCGGTTCGCCAGGAAGCCGCGGAGCTGCTCCCGAAAAGGCGGCGAGATCGGCCGGGCGACGTCGACCGGCAGACGCGCGGTACCAAGAAAGGTCACGAGCATGGTCACGAGGATCAGGACCCCACCGACGTAGCCGAGCACCGAGTGGGCCACCTGCCCTTTACCGAGCCACTCGAGCAGCAGCCCGGCCATGGCCTGTACGGCGAGGCCGCCGACCGCCGCGCTCGCGACGCGGTAGCCGTGAATGACCGAGCGCTCGTGATAGCTGCGGGTCATCTCGGCCGGCATCGCCATGTAAGGCACGTTGAACAGCGAATAGCCGGTCGTGTACAGGAGCAGCGTCGCCAGCACGTACAGCGTCGTCGCCGCGCCGCTACCCTCGAAGGGTGAGTTGAACACTGCCGCGAACGAAACTGCGGAGACCAGCGCGCCGGCCAGGAGGAAGGGTCGGCGCCGGCCCATCTTCGACTTCGAGCGATCACTGAGCCAGCCCGAGAGCGGGTCCGTGATGGCATCGTAGATGCGGGCCATGAAAATCAGCAATCCCGCCAGAGCAGGGTCGATCTTCAGAACGACGATAAAATAAAAAAGCGACAGCGCCGAAATGCCGTTCATGAGCACCGACACGCCGAACGCGCCGGTCGCCCACGATGCGATCACCGAGCGCGGCAGCGGTGTGGCGTCGTCCTCCGGTCGAGCGTGCGCAGTGACGTCAGAAGTTGTAGCCAATGGTCAAGCCGAAGGTGCGCCCCTCGCCCGCGAACGGCACATAGCTCGCCGAACGCGCCCCGTCGGTGCCGATCAGGAACAGCGACGTCGACACGTACTCCTCGTCGAAAAGGTTCCGTGACCACAGGCGCCCGAAGAAGCGCCCGGCCTCCACCCGCAACGCAGCATCGACAAGTGTGCGCGAAGGAACGTGCGCGAGGTTTAGCTCGTCGACGTATTGCTTGTCCTGGTAGGTGGCCGTGCCCCCGAGGGTCCAGACGGCCTCGCCAGACATCGGCACCCGGAACGCGTATTCGAGACCGATGGCGGCCTGGAACGGTGGTTGACGCTCGAGCGTGTTGTCGCCGATCTCTGCGCCGCTGATCGGACGCCCGAGCGCGTCGCGCACGGTCAGAGCGCAGACGACACCGTCGCAATTCTGCGCATTCGCGGCGCGCTGCGAGATCTGGCCGTCGTCATACTTCGCGTCCTGATAAGACAAGGCGTAACTGATCGTCCAATTCTCCCCAAGAAGCCAGGCGCCCTCCACTTCGATGCCTGTGACGGTCGCATCTCCGAGATTTCCGACGATCACGGGAACGGGCGTGCCGGGTGCGGGTGGTGCGCAGGCCGTGAAGCAGTCGATGCCGAGCACGCGACCGCTGGCGGGGTAGTTCCGTGCGACCGAACCTTGAATGCCGGTCCAGTCGATGAAATACGCCGCAACGTTCAGGCGCAGCCGATCGCCTAGCAGCGTGTTCTTCGAACCGATCTCGAAGGCCCAGTTCTCCTCGGGCTCGTACGTGTCCTGCTGTGGGTCGAGGCCCGGCACGTTCTGGCCGCCCGATTTCACGCCCTTCCCGGCCGAGAGGTACAACAGGTTTCGGTTCGAGAGCCGATAGTCGAGCGCGATTCGCGGTGTGGTGTAGTCGAAGTCGTTCTCCTGCCGACGAATGACGGGCGCGCTCGAATCGAGCGGGGTCGGGATGAATCCGGGAGAGGTCTGCCGGACCAGCAACTCGAGCGTCTCCTCCGTGTAGCGCACCTCTCCCGTCAGCGAGATTCGCTCCGTGAGGTCCAGCGTCAGCAGGCCGAAAACGGCCTCGACGTCGTCGTTTCGCGTGGAGTTGGAGAAGGTGAACGTCAGCTGCGGATCGGTCAAAGCCAGCGGTGTCGCCCACCGGCTCCAGGCCGAAGCGTCATCCTGCGCTCGCGACGAGAAGGCGCCAATCATCGCGCGACGCACCAGTCCGCCCGGTTGCCACTCGATGCGTAGCTCATGGCTCGTGCTGTCGAAACCACCATTGGGCTGGGAGTCGAAGCCGACGAGCCCGGTGATCGGCAGCCCAGGAATCTGCGCGCCTATCGTCGAGTTGCGCGCCGGCGACCCGCTCGAATTGACGTTGCTGTCCGTGTAACCGAACTGGTAGCTCGAGCTCCAGGCCGGCGCGAACTCCCAGGTCGCCGTCAGCGAGGCGATCTCATTGGTGCCGCGCTGCCCGAAGGAGCGGGGATCCGTGACAAAGCCCGCCGGTCGTGCAAGCGGCCCCGAGACCTCAGCGGGCTGGAGAACCGGTTGGAACGCAATTTCTCCGCAGTAAAGCCGATTCTGGACGGGCGTGCCACCGGGCGAGCAATTGAGGCTGTTGACAGCCGCGAGTAGGCCCACAGTGCTTAGAGAGTACTGCGCCCGCGACTCGGTATCGAGTTCCGACCGCGAGTACGTAATCTCGAAGTTCAGCCCGTCGAAAGGCCTGATCGAGACGACTGCGAGCAGTGCGTCATTGTCCCACCCGCCGAGCTTGCCGCGTGTTCCCGAGCCCTGGGACGCCAGCGGGTGATTGTTGTCCCACGTGCCGTCGAATTCAGACATCCCCGCCGCGACGAGTACGCCGAGCCAATCGGTGACGGGGCCCGAGATCGAACCTTTGAGATCGCGCCGCTTGTCCGACCCCACTGTCGCGCTCACGGATGCCTCGAACTCGCTGCCCGGCAGGCGAGGTATGTAGTTGATGGCGCCCGAGAACGCGTTGCGCCCATACAGAGCCGACTGCGGTCCCTTGATCACCTCGATACGGTCGAGCTCGAGCAGCGAGGCATCGACCATGTAGTTTCGCTGCAGGTAGACTCCGTTGAAGTAGGAGGCAACATTCTGCACGGGCAGGTCGAGCCGCGTCTGGGTCTGGCCACGAATGATCGGTGCCGAGAGCGGCCCCGAGAAGCTCTCGAAAGAGAAGCCGGGAGTGTAGCGCGCAACGTCGGACAGCCCCTCGATCCCAAGGTTGGCGATCTGTTCGGCGCTCAATGCCGTGACGGCCACCGGAATCTGCTGCAGATCCTCTCGGGCCTTGCGGGCCGTGACGATCACCTCTTCCAGAGCGACCACGGCCGAATGGTCAGCCGTCTCCTGCGCACCCAGAGGGGTGGTGCTGAGCAAGAGCCCACCGAATACGGTCGTCATCAGGCGGCTACGATCCACTGTTCTCTCCCTGATCCCGTCGGGCCGTCGTGTCATGAAACGACAACACACGCGGATCGCCGGTGCCAATGCATACTGCTCAGCGACCGATGCGTTTGCCTGATGGGTCCGCTCAGCTTGTCAGACTTCCGGGGACGAGCACGGCACGGATCTCGTCGAGCACCGCCGGATCGTCGATGGTCGCGGGCACGGGCGGCTGCTCGCCGGCGGCGATGCGCCGCATCGTGCCGCGCAGCACCTTGCCCGAGCGTGTCTTCGGCAGCCTCGCGACGACGTGGCACTCGCGGAACGCGGCAACGGGTCCGACTTCGTCGCGCACGCGCGCGATCAGCTCCGCCTGCAGCGCTTCGAGCGGTCGCGACACGCCGATCTTCAGCACGACGAGCCCCATCGGCACCTGGCCCTTGATCGAGTCTGCGCGCGGAATCACCGCGCATTCGGCGACGTCGGGGTGACCTGCGAGCGCCTGCTCGATCTCGCCGGTGGAGAGCCGGTGCCCAGCGACGTTGATGACGTCGTCGATGCGGCCCATGACGTGCAGGAAACCGTCGGCATCGAGCAGTCCGCCGTCGCCGGTCAGGTAATGACCCGGGAAGCGGCTGAGGTAGGCGCTGCGAAAGGTCCCGTCGTCGCGCCACAGTGTCGTTAGACAGCCAGGCGGCATCGGCAGCCTGATCACGATCGAACCCGTTGCGCCGGCAGGCACCTGGGTGCCGCTCTCGTCGAGCACGCGGACGTCGAAACCCGGCACGGGCACCGAGACGCTGCCGGGCTTGACCGGCAGCTGCTCGAGGCCGAGACAGTTGGCAGCGACTGGCCAGCCGGTTTCCGTCTGCCACCAGTGATCGATCACCGGACGCTCGAGCACCTGCTGCGCCCAGAGCACAGTGTCGGGGTCGGCACGCTCACCGGCTAGGAACAGCGCGCGCAGCCTACGCAGATCGTGCCGGCGCGGCAGTTCGCCGCGCGGATCCTCGCGCTTGATGGCGCGAATCGCCGTCGGCGCGGTGAACAGCACGTTGACGCCGTGGCGGGCCGCCACGCGCCAGAGCTGCGCTGCATCCGGCGTGCCGACGGGCTTGCCCTCATAGAGGATCGTCGTGCAGCCGTGCGCGAGGGGCCCGTAGACGATGTAGGAGTGACCGACCACCCAGCCGATGTCGGACGCCGTCCAGAACACGTCGCCTTCGCCAACGCCGTACACGGTGCGCATCGAGTAGCGTAACGCGACCAGGTAGCCCGCGGTGTCACGCACGATGCCCTTCGGGCGACCGGTCGTGCCCGAGGTATGCAGCACGTAGAGCGGGTGGTTCGCATCGACCGGCACACAGGCAGCCGGCGCCGATCCTGGCACGGTCTGTCGCCAGTCGAGATCCCGCCCGGGTGTGAGCGTGGCCGGTGCCTGAGGACGCTGCAGCACGAGGCAGGCCTGCGGCTTGTGGCGACAGAATTGCAAAGCCTGATTGAGCAGCGGCAGGTACTCGACGACGCGCCCAGGCTCTAGCCCGCAGGACGCTGTCAGGATCAGCTTCGGCTCCGTATCGTCTATCCGCGTGGCGACCTCGCGAGCACCGAAGCCGCCAAAGACCACTGCATGCACGGCGCCGAGCCGCGCGCAGGCCAGCATCGCAATCACCGCCTCCGGTACGAGCGGCATGTAGATCAGCACACGATCTCCGCTCACGACGCCGCGCGACTCTAGCCAGCCGGCGAGCTCCGTAACCCGTGTCAGCAGTTCGCCGTAGGTCAGACGTTCGATCGATCCCGTCATCGCACTGTCGTGCACGAGCGCGACGCGCGCGGCGGCGCCAGCCGCGACATGCCGATCGAGCGCCTCGTAACAGGCATTGACCTGCCCGCCGACGAACCAGCGCCCGGCCGGCGCGTCCTCCGTTGTCAACACCTGGTCGAATCGGCGGTACCAGTGGATCGCGCGGGCCTGCTCGGCCCAGAAAGCGGCCGGATCGCCGATCGAGAGCTGGTATTCACGGGCGTACTTACCCATTGCGGTGTGCCTCCGCTTCGGCCTGCGCCAGCACCGCGGCGATGGCCGGTAACCCGGACGCGATCACGACGACCGCCAGCACGAGCAGCGACCCGCCGGCAATCGAGACGGACAGATACAGGCGCTCGGGGTCGCCGAACACGTAGTCGGTAAGCGCCGCCGTAACGAATGGCCCCAGCCCCTGGCCAACCAGGTTTGCGACGACCAGATACAGCGCGACCATCTGCGCGCGCATGCGATTGGGCGTCAGCAGCGGCAGCGCGGCCGTGCCGGCTCCAAAGGGCATCGTACTGAAGAACGTTGCCGGCACCAGCAGCACCATCGCTGCTTCGCCGGTCGGCATCAGCGGAAACACGACCACGAACGGCAGCGCGCAGACGCCGGCGATTACACCAGTGCGCAGATTGGCGTCCGCGTAGCCGCGTGACGACAGCCAGTCGGACAACCAGCCGCCAGCGAGCACGCCGCATGTACCGGCAAACACGTAGTTCAGGCCGTAGGCGTAACCGATCTCCGATCGTTCCCAGCCGTAGGTGCGCGCGAAGAACTCCGGTGTCCAGGCGCCGAGGCCGAACTGCATCGCCGCCAGCAGCGAGTAGCCGAGGAAGATTGCACCGATCGTGCGACGCCGCTCGATGACAAAGGCCAGCACCTCGCGAAACGGTGGCAACGGCCCGTTCGTGTCGAGCACCCGCCCGAAACTCGAGCGCGGCGGCTCGCGTACCGTGAGCATGAGCGCCACGCAGAGGAGTCCCGGGAGCGACACGACCAGAAAGGCGGCCTGCCACTCGCGCACTTCACCGACGAGCGGCAGCACAACCGTCTCGGCGTCGCCGAGGCTCGCGAGGATCGCACCGCCGAAGATGAGCGCTATTCCCGAACCGACGAAACCCGAACCGAGAAAGAAGCTCACCGCACGACCGAGCTTCTCGCGCGGAAAGTAGTCGGCCAGGATCGAATAGCCAGCCGGTGAAAGAGTCGCCTCGCCCGAACCGATCAGCATGCGCATGACGAACAAGCCAAGGAAGCCGCTGACCAGACCCGAGCCGGCACAGGCCACCGACCAGCAGAGGATCCCACCGATGATGATCCACCTTCGGTTGTAACGGTCAGAGAGTCTGCCGAGCGGCACCGCCATCGCCGCATGGAACAGCGCGAATGCGGCCCCCTGCAGCAAACTGATCTGTACGTCCGTGAGCCCGAGGTCGCTCTTGATGGGTCCAACCAGCAGGTTGATGATCTGCCGGTCGATGAACGCGACGATGCTCGCCACGCAGAGAACGAACACCACCCACCAGGCGTAGCGGCTGCTGGAAGCGCTGCCCTGGGCAGCGCCCGTGCCCGGCGATGCGGCGACTTCAATTGAGTTCATTGCGCAACTCCCGCATCGACGACCAACGTCGCCGCCCTGTCCGCGATCATCATCGTCGCGCCATTGGTATTGCCACTGATCGGCGACGGCATGACCGATGCATCGATCACGCGCAGGCGCCCGATTCCGCGGACCCGCAGCTGCAGATCGACGACCGAGTCCTCGTCCGCGCCCATGCGACAGGTGCCGATCGGGTGATAGCCGAGGAACACTGTTTGCCGCAGATAGTCGACCCACTCGTCGCGCGTGCGCACTTCCGGTCCCGGCAGACGTTCCCGGAGCCGATAGGGATCGAAGGCCGGGTCGGCAAAGATCCGCCGGCACAGTTCGGCGCCTCGTATCAGTACGTCGAGGTCAGTTTCGCTGGCGAGCAGCCGGTGTTCGATCTTCGGCGCCTCAGCCACGTCAGCGGAGCAGACCGTGACACGGCCACGGGATTTCGGATATGAGACGTTGACGGCTGCGGACACCGCCGGTCGATCATAGGGCACGATGCCCTCTTCGCTGAAAGAGAATGCATAGGGCCCGAACATGATCTGGATGTCCGGTCGCGCGAGGTTCTGCTCTGAACGAGCGAACGCGACGCTGTGAGGATAGGGGCTCGTCGCAGGTCCGCGTCTGAACAGCAGCCAGTTCATCAGGTGCCAAACGAACCGGTAGCTGCCGATTTCCGTGTTGTAGGTCGGCACGTTGACGTCGATGCTGACCATGGCCTCAGGGTGCTCACAGAGATGCGCGCCAACCTCCGGCATGCCTTGCAGCACGGGTATGCCGGCCGCGGCAAGTACCTCGGGGGGGCCAAGACCGGACCGCATCAGCAGCGCCGGCGAGCCGATTGCGCCCGCGCAGACCAGCGTTTCGCCGCGCGATCGCACGCTGCGAAGCTCGTTGCCGCGCCGGTACTCGACGCCAGTACAGAACCGGCCGTCGAAAACGAGGCGCTGTACCACCGTGTCGGTCCGAACGACGAGATTGGGCCGGCCACGCGCCGGCTCGAGGAAGGCCCGCGCCGCGCTGCAGCGCCGGCCGCGGCGTTGAGTCAGTTGTGGCTCGGCGATGCCCTCCTGGGAGCTGCCGTTGTAGTCCGCATTGCGCGGCAGTCCGCAGCGCTCGGCCGCCGCGTCGAAGACGAAGGCGAGCGGATGGCGCGACCGCAGGCTCTCGACGCTGAGTTCCCCGTCGCGACCACGCAGCGCAACGTCACCGAATCTGGTGCGCTCGAGACGCCGAAAATGCGGTAACACGTCGGCATAGCTCCAGCCGACGCAGCCGGCTGCGGCCCAGTCGTCGAAGTCGGCCGGTGCGCCGCGAACGAACAGCATGCCGTTGATCGAACTCGAACCTCCGAGCACGCGACCCGCGGGCCACAGGTCGACCCTGCCATCACGCGTCGGATCCGGCTCCGCCCGGTAGCACCAGTCGAGCCGGGGATTGCCGACCGCTTTGATGATCGCAGCCGGAATATGCACATAAGGCGAGCGGTCGACGGGCCCCGCCTCGAGAAGCAGCACCTTCCGGCGCGGGTTCTCGCTGAGGCGCGCGGCAAGCACGCAGCCGGCCGACCCGCCGCCTACGATCACGTAATCGAACTCCTCGACGCTCACGTGATTCCTGCGCTGCGGCCTGGCTCAGCCGGCTGCGTGAGGATGGGTCGCCTTCAGACTCTGCTGGAACGTCTCATACTCGTTGACGTCATCGCGGCGCCGCCGCGTCCAATGGGTCGCGAAACCCCTGGGGTACTCCGAGGTATCGTCACGACGTCCGTCCGCGCTGTAGATCAGCGGAAACAGGGGACCCATTGGCCGTTCACCCTCGATCATCTCGTCGAAGCTGACACCGGCGAGGTTGACGCAATCCGGGCGGGGTGCGAAGCGGATATCGTCACCGAAAACGCGCACGCTGATCGCTATGCGCCAGTCGTCGGTGGGATTGCCGTGACTGTAGTGCAGCGTCCACGGATGCACGATCAGAATGTCACCCGGATCCATCTTCCAGCGCAGGAAACGCACGCCCGGTTTGCCACGCAGTGCCTCGCCGTCGGGGTGCGGCAGGCGATCAGGCGGCCGGATCATCTTGCGTGCATTCGGTGAGAACAACCAGTATTGCTTGTCCTCGAAATGGGAGCCGGCGATGCACTCGAGCGAGTTGGCCTCTACGATCGGCGTCAGCGGCACCCAGATGGACGGGACCATCTTCCCGGTGACCGGCCATCCCATGCGATCCGTATGCCAGATCGTGCTCTCGGTCGAATTCGGACCCTTGGCGAAGATCTCGTCGAAGAAAAAGCGGATCTCGCGCGAGCCCATCGTGCGGGCGGCCGCCTCGGCGATCGGCGACTCGAAGGCAAACCGACGAAACTCCGGGATCGTCCTCGACATGTACCGCCCCGGATAGGTCGGCAGCAGACCGAAATCGACCTTGTCGATGAGCAGTCGGCGGGCGTTCGGCAGCAGGCTGTCTATCCAGTCTGAATCCAGCACGCGCCGCAGGCAGACGACGCCGTCACGCGCGTAGGTCTCGGCGTCTGCGTCGGTGACCGGGCGCAAAGGAGCGGAGTTGAATGTCATGAGCAGCTCTCTCCGGAAGGCTCCCAGCGTTCTAGTGGATGGTGCAGCCCGGCGGCCAATCGAATCTGTGTCGAGCGCCATACGCGGCGCGCATGACAGCTAGGGGTTTCGCCCTCGGCAGACGTCTCTGACAATCTGCATCACCCGGTCGCTCGCCCGGCTACCAGCCCGGCGCTTCAGGTAGAGCAGCCCCGCATTGCGGCGAATTGCAGGCACGTCGACGTTGAGCGCTTTGACCACGCCTCGCGCGATCTCACGATGCATCACGGAATCGGAAATCAGTGTCACGTAGCCCCGATGCAACACGAGCGAGGTAATCAGCGCAAGCGAGTTGGTGCGTAGAGCGCGCGGCGTCGGCCACTCTCGGCTCGAGAAGAACTCACGCAGCGATTCGATCGAGTGCGCCTGGTTGCCGACTACCCAATTGGCGGCGGCCAGCTCCGCTGGAGTGACGCGGCGGGCTCGCGCCATGGGGTGCGACGCCGCCGCCAGCGTGCGCGCCTGCAGCTCGAGCAGCGGCTCCATGATGACGTCGTCTGCCATCTCCGTGTGCGGGAAGTTGATCAACGCAAAGTCGATCCGTCCGCCGCGCAGCAGGCCAAGCAGCTCCTCGAAAAAGCCGTCGATGACCGTCAGGTCGACGCCCGGAAGATCGATGCGCGTGCGTTCGACGACTTCATCGCCTATCCAGGCTCCGAACAGCGCACCGATTCCCATCGTCACCTGTCCGGCGACACCCTCGCGAAAGCTGCGGATCTCGTCGGCGGCCCGCTCGCAGTCGCTGACGATCATTCGTGCGTGATCGAGGAATCGCGCACCGGCGGCAGTCAGTACCGCCCCCTGCGAACTGCGCTCGAACAGCCGGGTGCGCAGATCCGACTCGAGATTTTTGATGCTGCGGGTCAGGGCCGGCTGGCTCAGGCAAACGCGGCGAGCGGCCAGGGAGAAATTCTTTTCTTCGGCAACCGCAATGAAATGCCGCAGCTGGCGCAGTTCCATGGCGATCGAGTATACCGCCGACGCATGGCTCCTCGCGCCGAACGCATTAGTGGGATTTCCCCCTAGTCGTCCAGAATCGGCTCACCGCGAGAGAACGGGCACCATGAACCTGATCAACATTCGCTCGAGATTCGGACCGGCCGACATCGGTGTCTCCATCAGCGGCAACGGGCCTACCGCTTTGCTGGTTGCGGGCTTGGGCGGCAAGGGCAGTTTCTGGAGTCAGCAGGTCTCGGCGCTCTCCCGCCACTTCCGCGTCGTGACGCACGATCATCGTGGCACCGGCGTGAGCACGCGTTCGCGCATGGTCTACTCGGCCGAGCAGATGGCCGAGGATCTGGTCGCGCTGATGGATGCGCTGGGCATCGATCGCGCCCATCTCGTCGGTCACTCGACGGGAGGGGCAATCGGTCAGTTCATGGCCCTGAAGCACCCGGAGCGTCTCAACCGGCTCGTCATCTCGGCGAGTTGGGCCGGCCCAAACGAACTGTTCCTCGAGACCTTCCGGCTCCGGCGCCAGGTTCTCATCACACAGGGTCCGCAGGCTTATTACCTCCTCGGCTCACTGCTCGCCTCGCCTGCCGAGACGCTGCGGCCAGGCTTCAAGTCGCTACACGAGCATCTCGAGGGACGGCTCGCCGACTTCCCGGGGCTCGAGATCGAGCTGAGCCGTCTCGCAGCGGTGATGTCGCACGATTTGCGCAGCGAGCTGCATGGGATCGGTACGCACACGCTCGTGATCGGTGCCGAGGACGATCAGCTTACGCCGCCGGGCATGCAGCGCGAATTGGCTGCGTTGATCCCCGGCGCGAGGCTGAAGATCCTGCCACGCGGGGGTCACTTCTACCCGATCCACAGCGCCGATGCCTTCAATCGCCTCGTGCTGGACTTTCTGTTGGAGGCCGAAACATCCAGCCAACCTGCCGAGCTTCGCACTGGGAGCACACCGTGAGCAGCCCCGTTGAGACGCCCTGGGCAGCCGTGATCCAGCCCGAGGAGGCATGTTCGTACTGGCAACCGTTACCGTCGAGCGGCTACGTCACGGTTGCGCTGGGCCCTACAAACACGCCGTATGACACTTTCTCGGCCGGCACCCAAGTACTGCCCGCCGGTCGATACGTGCGCGAACACGGCCACCGGCAGAACCATGAGCTCGTGTTCGTCTACGAAGGCGAGGGCCGGTGCGAAATCGAGGGTGTGAGCCACCCGCTTCGTCCAGGCACAACGGTGCTGTTCGGGCGATATGCGCGTCATCTGATCGAGAACACGGGCAGCGTCGACATGAAGTTGCACTGGGTGTTCTTCCCGCCAGGGCTCGAACACTGGTTCGCCGCGATCGGCCGCCCGCGGCGGCCAGGCGAGCCGATGCCCGCGCCATTCGACCGCCCGGCCAACGTCGCCGAAATCCAGGAGCAGATGCGTTTCGTGCCGCCGCGCTCCGCGGGACCACCACGCTGATGCTTATCCTGACGCGCGACGAAGTCGAACGCGCGCTGCCTCTCGGAGACGGCATTGCAGCGGTCGAGGAGGCCATGATCGCGAGCTCGACGGACGATGCCGATCTGCCGCTACGCACCCACCTGCCGATCCGCGGTACGACGGGCAAGCTTGTCGTGATGCCCGGCGCGTTGGGCTCGTTGCGCGTGTTTGGTCTCAAGATCGTATCGAAGTTTCCGCGGCCTGCCGGTGATCGGTATGGCTCTCACGTAGGCATGGTCGTCGTCTTCGATGCAGACACTGGACTGCCGCTGGCCATGCTCGAGGGCGGAGCGCTGACCGAGATCCGGACGGCCGCCGCCAGCGCGCTGGCTGCACGCGAGCTCTCGCGGCCCGAATCCACTGTGCTCGCGGTGCTCGGCACCGGTGCGCAGGCGAAGTGGCACGCGCGCGCGATCCCTCTCGTGCGCCCGATCGAGACGATCCGCATCTGGGGCCGCACCCCGGCGCATGCCGCCGCACTCGCCGAGCGGCTCCGGGCGCAGCAACAGACCGATATCCGCGTCGTGACAACGGCGACCGAGGCGGTGCGCGGCGCGAACATCGTCTGCACCACGACCTCGAGTCCACAGCCCGTGCTGCGCGGCGAATGGCTGGAGCCCGGCATGCATCTGAACCTGGTCGGCTCGGCCGTCGCCTCGACGGCCGAAGTGGACGTCGATTGCGTGCGCCGCGCCCGTTTCTATGTCGACTCGCGAGCCTCCGCCGCGGCGGAGGCCGGCGAACTGCGTGCGGCACTGGCCGCTGGAGCGGTGACCACCGCCCACATCGTCGGTGAGATCGGTGAGGTGCTGGCCGGCCGCGCTCCGGGTCGGTCATCGCGTGACGACATCACGCTGTACAAGTCGCTCGGGCTCGCCTCGCAGGACCTCGCGGCCGGGCTGCGCGCGTATCGTAATGCGCTCGCGCTTCGACTTGGGCACCAACTCGATCTCGCAGGCTCAGCATGATTTCCCAAGCCACGCGCGGGTTTCTGTCGCGCCGGCACGGCCTCTGGATCGGCGGCAAGCACACGCTTGACTACGGCGGCGGCGAACTCGACGTGGTGAACCCTGCCACGGAGGAGGTGATCGCTCGGGTCGGACTCGGCGATGCCGCCGATGTCGATCGCGCCGTTGCGGCTGCACGCGCGGCGCTACGCGGTCCCTGGTCGCGTTTCACGCCCGACGAGCGCACCCGGGTCATGCTCCGCTTCGCCGAGCTGATCGAGAAGAACGCGCAACTCATCACCGAACTCGCCGTACTCGACAACGGCATGCCGTATGCGATCGGCGAATCGTGCCCGATCTTCAGCGCACTGTTCCTGCGCTACTACGCGGGCTGGCCGACAAAGATCGCAGGTCAGACGCTGCCCTCAGCCGCGCTCGGCAAGCGGCCGCAAGAGCTGTTCGCCTACACGGCACGAGAGCCGATCGGCGTGGTCGGCGCGATCACTCCATGGAACTACCCGTTCGGCATGGAGATGCTGAAGATCGCGCCCGTGCTCGCTACGGGCTGCACGCTCGTGCTGAAACCGGCCGAGGACGCCCCGCTCGCCGCACTGCTGCTCGCGGAGTTCGCCACCGAAGCGGGCATCCCCGACGGCGTCTTCAACGTGGTCAACGGTCTCGGCGAGGTCGCGGGCGCGGCGCTCGCCGCCCACCCCGACGTCGACAAGATCAGCTTCACGGGCTCGACCGAGGTCGGCAAGCTGATCGTCCGTGCGGCCGCCGACAACCTCAAGAAGGTCTCGCTCGAGCTCGGCGGCAAGTCGCCGGTGTTCGTGTTCCCGGACGCCGACCTGCAGCTTGCGGTCCCGGGCGTCGCCATGGCCGCCTTCCTGCTGCAGGGACAGAACTGCGTCTGCGGCAGCCGGGTTTTCGTGCACGCCTCGATCGCCGACGAGCTCACCGCCGGCATTGCGGAGTTCGCCAGGAGCCTCAAGATCGGCCCGGGCATGGAGCGCGATACGATGATCGGTCCGGTCATCTCGGATGTGCAGAAGAAGCGCATCGCGGGCTTCTTCGATTCGGCGCAGCAGCAGGGCGCGCGCTGCCTGACCGGTGGCGCACCAATCGCGGGTCGCGGCCACTTTGTGCCGCCGACCGTCTATGCCGACTGCCGTCCCGACATGCGCATCGTCCGCGAGGAGATCTTCGGCCCGGTCATGGCGGTGCAGACCTTCGATCACATGGACTTCGACGCGCTGGCTGCGCTCGCGAACGCGACGCCATACGGCCTCTCGGGCAGCGTCTGGACGCGCGACCTCGGCACCGCGCACCGCATGGTCAGACTGATCGAGTCGGGTCAGGTCGGGGTCAACTGCCATGCGGCCATGGATCCCTCGATGCCGTTCGGCGGCTTCAAGCAGTCAGGATGGGGCCGCGAGTTCGGCGCCGACGCGCTCGAACTCTACCTGCGCACCAAGGCCGTGACGTTCACCTGGACTTGAGACCAGGCGCACGATGCAGCGCCGCGACGCCATCGTGGTCGGAGCCGGCATCGGCGGGCTGGCCGTGGCGCTCGCGCTCGCACGCAGCGGCTGGCGTATCCGCGTGCTCGAACGCGCACCGGCGCTCGGCGAGATCGGCGCCGGACTGACGCTGAGCCCCAACTCGATGCGCGCGCTCGACTGGCTCGGCCTGCGCGATGCGCTCACCCAACACCTGTCGCTGCCGCCCTACCAGATCTCCGAGGATCCGCTGACCGGCGCCGAAACCGGCCGCATCATTCGCGGCGCGCGTGCGATCGAACAGTATGGCGTGCCCTACGCGTTCGTTCATCGGGCGGACCTGCATGCGGTGCTGGCGAATGCACTGCGTGCGCGCGCGCCCGACGCGCTGGTCATGGGAACGGCCTGCCGTTCCGTGACCCCCACCGACGACGGCGCTGTCGTGACCGCCGAGTCCGGCCGGTCCTGGAGCGCCGCGCTGGTCATCGGTGCCGACGGCCTGCGTTCGAGCGTGCGCGCGTCGCTGCTCGGGCCCGAGACGGCGCGCTACACCGGCTTCGTCGCCTGGCGGGCGCTGATCGACTACGACTCGGTGCTACCGGGATCGCTGCCCGCGGGATCCGCCGTCACCTGGGGGCTTAGCCGCTGCTTCGTGCGCTATCGGCTCGAGCCGCGGCGACAACTCAACTGCGTCGCGTTCGCTCGCGAAGCGGCGTGGGAGCAGGAAGACTGGTCGGTGCCGGCGGATCCTGAAGTCCCGGCGCGCCTGTTCGAGGACTGGCACCCCGCCCTGTCGGCGCTGCTGCGCGCCGCGCCGCGCGGCCGCTGCTTCAAGTGGGGCCTGTTCGATCGCAACCCGATCGACCGCTACGCGTTCGGCCCTATCGCGCTGCTCGGCGATGCCGCGCATCCGATGCTGCCCTTTCTCGGCCAGGGCGCGGCGCTGGCGCTCGAGGACGCCGTCGTACTGGCCCGCTCGCTTGACGCGCACCCCGACATCGCAACGGCCGTCGAGCGCTATAGCCACATCCGCCAGCCGCGCGGCTCGGCGGCCCAGCTCGAATCGCGTGCCGCCGGCCTTCGCCTGCACGGTGAGGGCGTCGACCCGAGCACCGTCAACGAGGAGACGCTCGACTACTTCGCGTACGATCCGGCCAACGTGCCGGTCTGAGCGCCGGCATGCGGACCGGGGAGCGCCCAGTCGTGGATCGAGTGCTCGAGGACAAGATCGCGCTCGTGCAGGGAGGCTCGCAGGGCATCGGCCTGATGAGCGCGAAGGCGCTCGCCGCCGCAGGCGCCACCGTCATCGTCGCGGCTAGCGGCGCCGACGCCTGCATCGCGGCGGTCGACGAGATCCGCTCCGAGGGCGGCAGCGCGGTCGCGCTGCGGGTCGACGTCTGCGACCCCGAGTCGCTCGCCATGCAGTTCGACGAGATCGCGGCTTGCTTCGGGCGGCTGGACCTCGCGCTCAACAACGTCGGCGCGACGCTCGGCGCCTCGCCGACCCACGAGCCGCCCGACGAGCGCTTCGTGCGCTCGCTCAACGTCAATCTCTTCTCGATGTTCCGCTGCATGCAGCACGAGATCCGCCTGATGCTGCGCGGCGGCGGCGGTGCGATCGTCAGCACGAGCTCGATCAGCGGCCGCCGGGGCTTTGCCGGCATTCGGGACTACTGCGCCGCCAAGTGGGGCGTGATCGGCCTCAACAAGTCGACCGCGCTCGAGTACGCAGCGCAGGGCATACGCGTCAACGTGATCGCGCCGGGCCTGGTCGACACCGCGCGGTTTCGCGTGCATCGCCGAGGGCCTGATCCACGATCGGAACGGCGCGGGCGGCGTGGACCAGCCGCCGCTGTGGATGATGGACGCCGCCCCCGCATCGTCGCGCTCGCTCGAACCGCTGATTGCCAGCCTCGCCGGCGGGCGCAGGATCTGCGCTCCGGACACTCCCGGCATTGGCGATTCGACACCCCTCGCCGCCGCGAGCCCCGAGATCGCCGACTACGCGGACGCGATGCTGCGCACGCTCGATGCGCTCAGCCTCGAGACCGTCGACGTCTATGGCTTCCACACCGGCCCGCACATCGCCGTCTAGATGGCGCTCGCAGCGCCACGGCGCGTGCGACGCGTCGTGCTCGACGGCCTGCTGGTGCTCGACGAGGTCGAGCACGGCGAGTTCCTCGCGCACTATGCGCCGGAGGTCAAACCCGACGCCGCCGGACTGCAGTTCGCCTGGGCAGTCAACTACATCCGCGACCAGGCGTGGTTCTTCCCGCACTGCCGCCGCGATGCCGCGCACACCTCTCGGCCACGGCGCGATGAGCGCTGATGTGCTGCACTACCTCGAGACGGAGTAGCGCAGCGCGGCGTCGCGCCGACCGCAAGCGGGCACGGTATCAGTCGCGCACGACGCGAAAGCCGAAGGTGAAGCGCCGGTCGGTGGCGTTCATCTTCAGACGGAACGCAGCGCGCGTGTGGCCGCTATCGCCGTCCTGCCCTGGCTGCGCATCACACGTTGCCCGCAGTCCGCGCGGCCTCGAGCCGCGGCTCCTGGGTCGCGGGCGCAGCGCCATGATCGTCGTTCCAGGAGTCGGCGACCCACTCGTTGGCATTGCCGAGCAGGCCGCTGACCCCCTGAGATTCGCCGTGGTCCCAGCGACCGGCGCCATCATGGCGTGGCCGTCGCGGCAGGGCTGCCCCTTCCAGTCATTCATGACCTGGTATTTGATACTGGTCTTGTCCCAGCCGAAGCGGTCCTGCGTCGTCAGGTCGCCTAGGTTCACGTAGTGGCAGATGTCCTCGGGCGAGTCGCCGAACCAGTAGGCCGTGCTCATGCCGGCGCGCACGACCTATCGCCACTCGGCCTCGCTCGCAAGCCGGTAGCGTCGGCCGGCCTTGCGCAACAGCCACGCGAGGTAGGCCTGGGCATCGTGCCAGCTCACGCAGGTCGCCGGATGATCGTCGGTCTGGTCGATCTTCGCGTCGCGCCAGCTGCGCGATTCGTCGAACAGCCATTCAGAACCGACGAAGTGCCAGCAGCCCGGCGACGGGCCATCGCCCGTCTCGCGCGCGAACGCTGCGAACTGGCCGCGCGTGACCTCGTAGCGCCCGATGGCGAAGCCACGCGCGATCGTGACCCGGTGGCGAGGCTGCTCGCGCGTCGCCCAGAACTCGGGCAGGCCGAGGCGGCGTGGTTCCGCGATCTCGGCACCCATCATGAACTCGCCGGGAGCGATCGCGACGCGCTCCGGGCAGTCCGCGCAGTCGCGCAGCGGCGTCACCGGCGCGACGGCCTGCAACGACACTGGCTGCGCCACCGCGAGGACCGCGCCGAGCAGCGCAGCCGCAGCGGCGGTGGTCCCCTATTTTTTCTCCGGCAGCGGCTTGCGGTCGCGCGCGTACATCTCGAAGCTCGAGACGTTGGGCTCGACCCACTCCGTGGGCGGCGTCAGGTACTTCGGAAACCGTTTCTCGGTATAGGCGAGGATATCCTTCGGCAGGTCCTCGACGCGATCGAGCTTGAGCGTGTGCGAGCGGTAGAACAGATGCCCCGGCCGCTGGCCCATCAGCATCCAGGGCAGCCAGGTGGCGACGCGGTTCCAGCTGCCATAGGGCTTGAGGCTCGGCGTGTCCCTGTTGTCGAGCTCCTTGCGATCGACGCGCCACTGCTGGTATTCGCTGACACGCACGCGCTCGCCCGGCGACTCCCGCTTCCAGACGGCCGGATCGAGCGGGCTCTTCCAGTCTAGATTGACGTCGAAGGCGCACATTGCATTCGGGCCGACGAAGTTCCAGGGCATCAGGAACTTGATCGTCGGCGCGTGCTGGTCCTTGGTCGCGTTGAAGCCCAGGGTGAACTCAGGCTTCAGGATCGCGTTCACCGGGTCGTTGTTGATCGGATAGACCTCGACCGTCTCGTCGAGCATGGGATTGCGCCAGGTCTCCATGATCCTGCCGCTGGCGAGATCCTTGTAATAGCCGACCTCGCGCCACAGGCAGCGGTAGGAGCCGTCGGCCTGCGGCTCGGTGCGGCCGATGCCGAAGCCCTCGACGTCGAACAGCGGCTTGATGATCTCCTTGTCGCCGATCACCGAGAACACGCGGCCGCCGAACCAGCCAACCGTGGTCGCCGCGGGATCGAGCGAGCGGGTCATGCGGATGTAGGCGCGCAGGTTTTCGACCGGGGACAGCGGGTCGAACGCACCGCGAGCCACCGTTTCGCTCGCTGCCCGGGCGACGGTGCCGAGGCTGGTCGAGGCGAACAGCGACGCCGAGCCCGCCGCGAGCATCCTGAAGACGGTGCGCCGGTCATGGGCGCCTTGAATCAGTGCTTCGATCAATTGCATTCTCCGGGGAAGAGTGGTCTGCGCCAGAACACCGGGCGGCACACGACTCGGCATCCGTCGCGCACCCTAGAGCACGAGACCCCCTTTGTAAAGGGACCGGGCGCTGCAGCACCGCACAGCCCTTCGTGGGGAGTGGAGCGATCGACCCAGTGAATTCCGCAAGTCTCGACGACGCGCTGCTTGCACTGCTGCGGGCCGAGTCCGAGGCCGGAGCGCGCGCGGGCATGCTGACCGGCGACGTCGTCGATGCGCTGCGGGAACGCGGTCTGTTCAGGATGTTCCTGCCGCGTGGGTGGGGCGGTCTCGGCCTGTCGCTACCCGAAGCCTGCGCACGCATAGCGACGGTCGCCGCGGCAGATCCCTCGGCGGGCTGGGCCGTGATGATAGGCAGCGGCCCCAACTGGTTCGCGGGTCGCATGCCGGCGGCGCTCGCCCGCGAAGTCTTCGAGCCTGCCGCGAGTTGCGTTGCGGGCGCAGCCGCCCCCGGTCGAGCGGTGCGGGTGGATGGCGGGTGGCGCGTCGAGGGCCGCTGGCGGTGGTGCAGCGGAGCCCCTTGGGCGACCTTCTTTACGTTGGCAGTTCGCGAAGAGAATGACGAGTTCGTCGTCGTCGTGCCGGCGACCGATGTTCGACTCGAGACCGACAGCTGGCGCTCGCGAGGCCTGGCGGCGACGGCGAGCCTGACCGTTGCGGTCGACGGTCTCATCGTACCGGAGCGGCGCACGTTCCGCCTCGACGCCTCGCCAACGCGCGACGAGCCGATCTATCGCGTGCCTTTCGACGCGTTCGCCGAGATCACGATGGCCGCGGTCGCGATCGGCACGATGCGGGGTTTGCTCGAGGAGTTCCGCGAGCTCGCGCGACGCAAGATACCAGCGCTCGCGAGCAAGGCACTCGCCGCGCAGTCGCCCGTCCAGGCGATCGCCGCCGAAGCCTTCGCGCAGCTGCTGGCCGCGGAGGCGGCATGGCGGCAGACCACATTCGCGGTCTGGGACACCGTGGTCACGAACCCGGCCCTCGCTCTCGCGCCGCGCCTGCGCCTCGAGCAACGCCTCGTGTCGCTCGGTGCGGTGCGATGCGCGGCTGGAATCGCCGAGCGGCTCCGTCCGTGGCTAGGCATGGACGCGCTCATCGAATCGGCGCGGGCTGGCCGCCTTGCCGCCGACGCGGTCGCGATCGGCCAGAACGCCGTCGTCAGCGTGGCGCGTCTCGCCGAAGCCGGCCGCGCCTGGCTGCTCGCGGACTCCTCGCCCGGATCTCCGGCCCCGCAATAGCGTCGTCAGCCCCGCAATAACGCTGCCGGCAAAGGCGGAATCCGCGCCGCGACGATCTGCTGCCGCCCGCGACGGATGCCATAGATGATCCGCTCGGCGCGCACACTGCGGTCCCAGGCCCACGCCTGCCCCTCGAACGGCACGTCGATCGTCGTCACGTACTCGAGCGTCACGCCCTGGTGCGGCAGTCGCAGAACATACAGTTCAGGCGCGTCGTGACCGGTCACGTACAGGAGTCCGTCGTCGCCGAAATCGCCGCCCGAGCAGGCGCTGTTGCCCCAGGTCGCGACGACCTGCGGCGGAAACAGCCACGCCTGCCGGAGCTGCCAGGCGTCGTCGAACTGCCCGACGTGCGTCCAGCGCTGATCGAAGCCGGGCGTCGTCCCGGCGTCGTTGTAGTTGGCGAAGCAGGCCCACCACGCACCGCGATGGCGCACGGCCCAGGTCAGCGAGCCGAGCCGGATGCCGAGGCTGTGCGTGGCGAGCGGCTGCAGCGTGCGCGTGTCGAAGATCTCGATCGAGCTCGCCATCGGCAGCTGGGGGAAGTTCGAATGCGCGAGCACGAGTCGCGTGCCGTCGACATATCCAGCATTGAAATGCACGATCGGTCCGCCGCGCGGACCGAACCACTGCGCGACGCGCTCCCCGTCGGACTTGCGATGTTTGACGATGGCATGATTGCCGATGCCGTAGAAATGCGTTGCATCGACGGCCGCTGCCTGGTTGGCCTCGAGCACTTCCCAGCTTGCGATCTCGGTCGCGACGAGTCCGTGCTTCGCCAGCGTGGGCGCGGGCGCGATGGGCAACGACTCGAGCCAGCGCCGATAGGCCTCGCGACGACGCTCGGCATCGGAGCCACCGGCCGCAGCCACCGCGCCGGCAGCCGGCGCGAGTGCCGCCAGCCCGCCGAGCAGCCGCCGTCGCGTCCAGGCGGGCGAACGCATCAGAACTTCGCCGTGATCTCGAGACTGAACGTGCGGCCCGCGAGCAGCGACTGGCTCACGCTCGGGTTATAGCCGAAATCGTCGGAGGCGAGCGGCGGCGGCTCGTCGGTCAGGTTCGAGACCGCCAGCCGCACGCGCGTGTCCCGCAGCCATGCGGAGGACTCCTCACCGAAGCGATAGCCGACCGACAGGTTGTAGGTAACCACCGGGTCGATGACGAGACGATAGACAGTGCGACCGGCCGTGAAGAACGGCTCGATGTACGAGGGCCTGCCGAGGCTCTCGTAGACGGCTTCGGTGGTCGTCGCGCCCGCATCGTGGGTCTTGCCGACGTGATAGATGCCGAGCCCTGCGCTCCACGGGCCGTTGTCCCAGTTGAGGTGGGTGGTGCTGCGCCACTTGGCCGCACCGTTTGCATAGAGGCCGTCGTTGACCGTCGGCGCGACGTTGGCGGGGGCGAGCACCGACTTCGAGCGCCCGAGATAGCTCCACTGCGAATCGACCGCCAGCCGTCCCCACGAACGCCGTGGCAACGCATAGCGGAAGCCGAAGTCCACGCCGGAATGCTCGCTCGAGGCGAGATTCAGAAACGGCTGGTAGCGCGCGAAGATTCGTCCGGCCGGGGCAGCCGGGTTGTTCGGATTCGCAGCATTGTAGGCGGCGAACGCGGCCCGGTCCTCGGGCGTCAGCGGGAATCGCTCGACGTCCGGATCGCCCTTGTAGGTCGGGCCGCTGCCGATGTCGATCTGGTCGGGCGGGACGCCGGCTGCGATCTGCGCGCGCGTGTACTCGCGCAAGAGCGCCGCGTCGCTGGCATCGATCTGCGCGGTGCTGCGCTGGCCGAGCAGGTTGGTCCGATCGATCTTCCAGAAGTCGGCCGTCAGACTCAGGCCATCGACGCCCGGCACGTCGAGCACGAACCCGTAGGTGACGCCCTCGGACTCCTGCGCCTTGAGGTCGGGATTGCCACCGAAGTAGGTCCGCTTCACGTACGGACCCTCATTCAGGAAGGGGTTGCGATAGGCGTCGATGTCGCCGGCGCCGGCCGTGATCGTCCAGCGCGGGCTCGTGTAGAGCGCCGCGAGACTCGGCGCCATGAAGCCCTCGTTGTACGAACCCCGCAGCATCAGCCATGAGGTCGGCCGCCAGTTCAGTCCGACCTTCGGCTTCGTCGTCTCGCCGAAGTCGCTGTAGTCCTCATAGCGCGCGGATGCGGTGAGCTCCAGGCTGTTGACCAGTGGCAGTGCGCGCTCAGCCGTCACGAGCGGCACCACGATCTCGGCGTAGAGACTCGTTACCTCGCGTTCGCCGAACACGTCCGGTCGCGGTGGGTGGAGCAGGAAGTCGTTGTTGAGCGGATCGAGCCCCGACGACGCCGGATTCTCGCCACTGAACGGTGGCCGGACGTCGCGCAGGTTCTCGCGCCTGTACTCCGCGCCGATGGCCGCTTTGACGTCCGCACCCCAGAGCGGGAACAGCGTGCCGTTGGCGCGCAGATCGGCGCTCGCGATGTAACTGCGGGCACTGCGGGCGAACACCGCCGCAAAGCTGTCGACCACCGACTGCGGGTTCGTGTACGGCTGGTCGGCGACGACGGCGCCATTGGCGACTCGGAACGTATAGCCGAACGGGTTGAACGCGCTCGCATCCGTGCGGGCGATCGCCGCCTGCAGCAGGCTCTCGCGGACGTCGGGAAAGGCGTCGTCCTGTCCGCTGACCTCGTTGTAGAACAGCGAGCTCTCCCACTCCCAGCTCGAATCACCGATAGCGCCACGCAGGCCGACGACTGCGCGGTAGACGTCGGCCTCGGTTTCGATGCGCTCGGCCGCGAGATCGCGGACCGTCATCTGCGTGAGGCTGATGGTGCGCGGCGTACCGACCAGTCGCGGCGTACCGTCGGCGTTCGGTGCGCCGGCCGGATCGTAGAAGCGCGAGCCATAGGGGTTGAACGGGCTGTCGACGGGCATCACCATGAGCCTGTCGGAAGTCGGTGCGTTCAGCGCGAGCGGCTGGCGCTGCATCGTCGACGACGACCTGTAGTAGCCGAGTTCCGTGAAGGCTGTCAGTCGGTCCGTGAAGTCGAACTCCGCCGTCAGGAAAGCATTGCCGCGCGCGGTACGCGGCGAGGCGAAGCCGAACTGGTTCAGGTCGAGGAAGAACTCCGGGTTCGTCGCGCGACTCGGCGCCGCCGACGTCAGCGCCGGCACGCCGTTCACCGGGCGAAAGTAATTGTTGGCCGTCGCCGTCCCGATGCGAAACGTCGGCCAGTAGCCACGCGCCGAACGGCCGTCGAACGGACCGCCGAAGTTGTTGAACGGCGGCGGCGCCCTGTCGACGTTGAGTGCGGTGCGGCTGAACTCGCGCTCGGTCAGGAGCGTCTGTTCACGATAGAGCGCTTCGACCGTGCCGAAGAGGCGGCCGCGGCCTTGCGCGAAGCCCGTGCCGAAGTTCACCGCACCCTGCCAGCTCTGCCCGCCATCCGCTTCGGGCAGTCCGTAGCGCAACGTGGTCTCGAGACCTTCGAAATCGCGCTTCAGCACATAGTTGACGACGCCACCCACGGCGTCGGAGCCGTAGATCGACGACGCGCCGTCGCGCAGGACCTCGATCCGCTCGATGCCGAAGGTCGGCAGGTGATTGACGTTGACGGCCTGCGAAAGGCCCGCCGTGAACGGATTGATCGCGAGCCGTCGCCCGTTGAGCAGAATCAGCGTCGCAGTCGCGCCCATGTTGCGCAGGTTGATGTTCGCGTTGTCGCCACGTGCGCCGGAGGATCCGAGCCTCGTCTCGTTTTCAGGAAGGTTCACGACCGAGGGCAGCGAGGTCAGCAGGTCTGCCGGCAGCAGCGCATTGCGGACCTCGATCGCGTTGGCGTCGATGACCGTCACCGGCACGACTGCTTCGAGGTCGGTGCGACGAATGTTCGAGCCCGTGACCACGACGGTCTCGAGCTCCGCTGACTCGTCGGCAGCTTCCTGCCCGATGGCGGGCCCCGTCGCCGCGGCGCACAGCGCGGCCAGCAACGCAGCCCGAATCCGTGCACGGCCCGCGATGCAGCTGTTCTCATTCTTCATGGCACTATCCGCGTGGGTGATCCGGGGGCGGCCAGAGTCTCGGGAACCGATGACGGCGCAATGAAACTTCCATGATGGTTCGACAACAGGAACCCGAAGCGCCCCTTGGTGGCCACCATGCGGTGCGCGCGACGAGGTCGTATTCGGGCAAAATCGAGCCATGAACCACCCGACCGTCCATGCCCGTGCAGCGGCGCTCTTCGCACTGTTTGCGGCCTTGGCGCCGATGCTCTCCGTCGCACAGCCACGCTTCCTGACGGAAGGCGAGGGACTGCTCGTGATGGACAACCAGGCCGGCGTCGTCGTCACCGACGACGGCTTGATCTTCACGGCCGGGATCACGGGCATGGACCCCGCCACCCGCAGGTTCGTCTCGGCGGATCCGGCGGCGCAGATGCACCAGGCGATGCGCAATCTCGAGGCGGCACTGCGCGCGGCGGGCGCAGGAATCGAGCACGTCGTCCAGGTCCGCCTGCACGTCGCGTCGCTCGACGACTATCGTGCCGCCAATCCTGTCTATCTCGAGTTCATGCGTGGTCACCGCCCTGCGCGCACGATCGTCGGGTTCACGCCCTGGGATGCGCGCTTTCGGCTGCAGATCGAGGCAGTCGCGAAACGACCGCTCGCCCCGGTCCAGCCGCCCGCGTCGTCGACTCCCGCATCGACCACGTCAGCGACGCCGCCGCCCGCAGCGTCGATGTCCGAGGTGCCCGCCAACTGCCGCGAGCCGGTCGTCATGGTCGTGCTCGGCGAGTTGTCGGAGCGCGGTTTCCAGCGGCCGGCCGACGGGTCGCCGGGCTACGGCGAGCAGCTGCGCCAGTCGCGGCTCTACGAGAGGTTTCAGGGCTGGTACCTGCTGAGCGGTCGCCCTGTCGACGTCTTCGAGGGTCGCTTCGACGCCCGGCGCATGCTGCTCGCAGCGGAGTTCCCCTGCCTCGAAGCCGCCCGCCGCTGGTACGGCTCCGACGACTACACGCGCATCCGGAAGCTGCGTGATGGGGCTGGCGAGTTCACGATCGCGGTCTGGCCGAAGCGCTCGTTCGAGGAGATGTACTGGGTGCGCGATCCCGACTACTGGCGGTCACCGGCACCCCCCGGTGACCGCACGCCGCCTCAGAACCGGTAGCGCGCGCGCAGACCCCACTGTCGGCCGCGCGGCAGCGTGCCCTCGGCGATGTAGTTGGCCGACGTCAGCGTGTTGCGCCGCGGATCGCCGAAAGCGAGATACTGGAAACGCCCCGACGCGACGATCGTGTCGTCGTCGAAGACATTGCGGCCGAACAGTTCGAGCGACAGATTGCCCCGGTCGATGCCGGCCGACAGGTTCGTGATCGTCGATGCGCCGTAAAAGTCAGTGTTGAGCTCGGTGCCGTACCGCTTGCCGACATAGGACAGCGTCGAGTTCAGCGAGTACTGCCACTCGCCGACCAGCGGCGCACGCCACGCGACCTGCAGTGCGCCGGTGTGCCTCGGGATGTAGCGCGGCCGCTTGCCGTCGATGAAGTCGATGGCACCTGCATCGCCGAGCAGCGCCTGCGACTCCGGCGTGATGTAGCCGCGCCGATAGGCCGCGTCGGTCAGACCGTAGGAGACCTGCAACGTCAGTCCGTCGAGCGGCCGCGCCGCGAGCTGCAGCTCCACGCCGCGGATGTCGGCGTCACCCTGGTTGCGACGCACCGAGGTCAGCGTCGCCGGGTTGTTCGGATCGGTGAAGAACGCGTACAGGCCGAAGATCTCTGACCAGTCGGTGTCGAAGACCGAGGCGTTGGCCGTCAGTCGACCTCCGAGCCAGCTCGTGCGCGCGCCGATCTCGAAGGTCGTCTGCTCTTCGGGCAGCAACGGCTGGCCGACGATGCCGGTCGTCAGTTCCGTGGCGCCGGGACGCTCGCCCTCGGCGTAGGACGCATAGAACATCAGCCCGTCGCGCAGCTTCCACTCGACGATCGCGCGCGGCAGCGTGCTCGTGAACTCGGCCACGGCGCGACGCTGATTGCCGCCAGTCGTATCGATGCGCAGCACCTCGTCCCTCTGGCGGCGGGCCTCGACGCTGACGGTCAGCCAATCGGTCGGATCCCAGGCCACGCTGCCATAGATCGAGCGGTTCTCGTACTCGTCGGTGTCGGGATAGCTGGTCTGCAGCGCGCCCTGGACGCGCGTGATGACGAACTCTTCGGTAGTGCGCGAGACGCCGAGCATGAACCGCCACGGCCGCTCGCGCGGCGAGGTGTAGCGAAGTTCGTGGCTCGTCAGGTCGAAGCTCCAGAGATCGTTGGCCTGCGCGCCGCGCGTGTTCACGCCACCGACGATGTCGAAGACCGAAACGGGCACCCGGCTCTGGTTGTCGCGCGCGTCGCTGTCCTGTCCGGTCAGGCTCGAGATCAGCCGAAGCTCGTGACCCGCGGCGAAACGCCAGCCGGCCTGCACGATGCCTATGCGAGTCTGCTGCCGGTAACCGGGACCCTCGGCGTACGCGTCGTCGCTCTGGTTGATGACGAGATCGCGCGCCTCGAGTTCACCACAGACCCAGCCGTTGCTGTCGAACCCCGGACGCCGGCCGGGATTGAGCCCCGTCAGGCACTGCTTGTAACGGAACGGAAACTGCCCGTAGGCCGGTGGCGCGTTGTCGTCGAGGCTGTAGAGGAACGACACCTGCGCATCGAAATTCTCGCTCGGCGTGAAGACGAGCCCAGCACTCGCCGAGCGGTTCTCCTCAGCGCCGTAGCGACGGCCCGAGAACACGTTGATGTGCTCGCCACCATACTCCGACGTGTTCGCGCCGAAGCGGAAACCGAGCACGCCCTGACGGATCGGTCCGGAGACGTTGAGCGATGCACGGTGGCTGCTGAACTCGGCGACCTCCGCCTCGATGCCCGCGCGCAGTTCATCGGTGGGCTTCTTGAGCACGTAGTTGATGGCGCCCGCGAAGGTCGCCCGGCCGAACTGCGCGCTCTGCGGACCGCGCAGCACCTCGACGCGCTCGATGTCGCCGAGCGGCAGCCGCGAGATCGCGCCGAGCACCGGCGCGCCGTCGACGAAGAACGAGACGACGCGCTTGGTCGGATCGATGTCGGTATTGCCGATGCCGCGGATCGCTGGGCGATCGTCGCGCGTCGAACGCTGCTCGATGACGAGATTCGGTGTCAGCGCGACGACGTCGAAGGCATTGCGCGCGCCGATCTGTTCGAGACGCTCGGCGGTGAACGCCTCGACCGAAATCGGCACGTCCTGCAGGCTCTCGGCCGCCTTGCGTGCCGTGACCACGACCTCGGCGAGACCGTCGCTGTCCTGATCCTGTGGCGCCGCCCAGACCGCTGCGAGCTGCAACGCGCTCGTCGTGGCCAGCAAAGTCATACGCATCATGCGCTTGGCGGTGCTCATGCGATCCCTCGCCATGTTGTGTTCTGCCAAAAAAGTAGCGTCCGCCGCGGCCCCGGGTCAAGGGTCGGGTCGGCCACCAGGGCAAGCTGCCTCGTGGCGGTGGCCGCGCCCCCTCAGGGCGCGGCGCGCTGCAGCCGTTCGATCTCGGCGAAGTCGCGCGGCGGTTCGCGGTATAGCGGCGCCTTTGTCTCGATATACTCGCGGATCGAGGCCGGCAAATCGGCGTAGCGATCGACGCGCCAGGACGTGCGGTGTGTGTAGACCGGCTTGCCCTGCCCGATCGGATGCCAGTTGACGAGCGTCAGCGTCAGCGTCGCCGACGGCCGCAGCTTCGCGCGGCGCGGCGTCACCCAGAATTCGTACATCTCGAAGCTGCCCGTGCCGTCGGCGGCCTTGCGGGCGTTCGGTGCGCTGAAGACGACGACGTCGCCGACACGGCGCGCTTCCATCGCCGAACCGATATCGACCTTGCGCACCGCCGCGCCGGACCCCTGTGTCGACGTGCCGGTGAGCCGGTCGCGGTCGAGCCGGAACGTCATGTACTGGTACGGATAGAAGTAGCGGTCGTTGGGCTTGCCGTCGATCTGCTCGATCACCGCGCCGGTGTCGGGATCGCGGAGGATGTAGAACTTGCGGCTCGCCTTGTGCACCGTCCCATCCGCGTCGCGGCGCAGCAGCCGCGCCATGTCGACGCCCTCGATCGTCGCGAGCAGCCGGCCGCCCGGAAACGTCTTCACGGTACCTGTCGAGTAGTAGTAGACCGGCTTGCCATCGGTGCCCATGTTCGAATCGACGAACACCTCGAACAGGGTCCGATCGAAGCCGCCCGCCACGGCCGTCGACGCCGCGGGCAGCAGCAGCGCGAGCACGCACGGCAGCACCGCGGAGGTGGCGCGTCGCCCGCCGTGGCTCATGGACCGGATCGTCGCTCGCATCTTCGGCACCTCCCTGTTCCGTGACACTCTGCCACCGGATTCTAGCGGCCTGACCACGGCTTCGCGTAGGCTCGATGCATCCCGACCTGTCACCGCAACGGAGTGCGACGATGTCCAGCAAGCCTCGTGATTCCGACACCCGCGCCGCACGGCGCAACTTCCTGCGCCGCTGCGCCATGGGCGCGACCGCCGTGGCGACCGCGGGCCTCGTGGCGCCCGCACGTGCGCGGCAGGCCGCGCCGGGGACGGCCGGCGCAGCGGCCCCCCCCGCCATGGTCCGGGCCGACGGCACTTACGAGACCATGCCGCTGCGCAAGGAGCGCATCGCGGCCTCGGTCGTGCAGGGCCGGCTGCTCGCCGTCGATCCCGCCAGGGCGCGCGAGGGGCTGCGCGCCAATGTCGAACACATGTGCGACCAGCTCGATGCGACTCACGGCTACTTCGGTCGCAAGGACCTCGTCGCCTTCCATGGCTTTGCGCTGCAGGGCTGGGACCGCTGGGATCGCGCCGCACTGGACCGGGTCGCGATCGAGATCGACGGCCCCGAGGTCGAGCGCCTCGCGCAGAAAGCCCGCGAGTACGGCTGCTACGTCGCCTTCGGCGCCTATGTCCGCGACCGCGACTGGCCCGGTCACCTGCTCGAGCAGTACCTGCTGCTCTCGCCCCAGGGCCAGGTCGTCGCGCGGCACTGGAAGGCCTTCCATACGCGCAACCAGGTCGAGGGCTCGGACTACTTCGTCACGAGCGTCTACGACGTGCTCGACGAGTACGTCGAGCGCTACGGCCACGATGCCGTGATCCCCGTCGCGCGCACCGACATCGGCAACATCTGCATGACCTCGATCCTGCGCGAACCGGAACTGATCCGCTGCATGGCGTTCAAGGGCGCCGAGATCGTGATCCGCAGCGGCCTCGGCGGCTACTCGCGCTACGACGGTGAGCTGACCTCACGCGTCAACCGGCTCTACACGCTGTACGCGTCGAACGCGCTCTCGCCCGGCAACAAGGGCTACTTCCCCGACAACGGCATGCTCGGACGCAGCGCCATATTCGGCCTGCGCGGCGAGGTGCTCGATGACTGTGACGTGCACGAGACCGCGATCAGCGCCACGCTCGAAATCGGCCAGCGGCGCCAGCGTCCAGTCATTCCCGACATCCCGATGGACATCTACGGGCCCGTGCTGTCGCAGTACGTCTCGCGCTTCGCGCCGAACACCTACGCCGAGCGCATCCCGGACTCGATCAGCGACGCGGCGCAGGTCGTGCAGAAGACCCGGCGCTGGAAGTACTGACGCGGGCTGCGGATCGTCCTCCGGTCAGAACTTCAGACCGAATTCGAGACCGATCTCGCGACCGCGCGGCACCGCCAGCGACAGGCAACGCTGTGACAGCACCTGCGTGCCGGTCGGCGGCTCGCGGAAGTAGCAGCTCGACGAGCCGGTCAGGCCGGCGCCGAGCGGCGTCTGTTCATCGGTGAGATCGCGGACAAACAGCGCCGCATCCCAGCGCCGGTCGCGATCGGCGATGCCCGCGCGCAGGTTGATGCGCGTCACGTCACCGATGTAGGCGACGTTAGCGATGTCGACGTACTTCTTGCCCGTGTAGATCGCATCGGCCCTCGCCGTGAACGTCCAGGCGCCCTCGCGGATCGGCCGCTCGTAGCCGACACCGAGATTGCCGGTCACGCGCGGCGAATTGATCGACGTCTTTCCCTTGAGCGTCTCGCCGGGCGCAAACAGGAAGGGATCCGAACCGCCGGCAGGGAACGGCCCGATCGCGTCGGCGAACTCGTGGTGCGCGTAGCCAATCGCGCCGTCGAACCGCCAGTTCTCGTTCAGTGCCCAGGCCGCCTCGACCTCGGCACCCCAGATCTCGGAGTCGCCCGCCGTCACGAGTCCGGACAGCGTCGGGAACAGCCCGGGCGGGCAGGTGACGACACCCATCGGATCGGTCGTACAGGCGGGATTGACGATCGAGGTCAGCAGTTGCTGGTTCTTGACGTCCTGCTGGAAGATCGAGGCGTTGAGGATCGCCCGGCCATCGAGCAGACGCGTCTTGACGCCGATCTCGAGGTTGT
Organism: Gammaproteobacteria bacterium; assembly: GCA_037444685.1. GTDB lineage: Bacteria > Pseudomonadota > Gammaproteobacteria > Steroidobacterales > Steroidobacteraceae > UBA964. Next base: position 10,882 of record JBBILX010000003.1, on the reverse strand, counting down.
CGAGTTCCTCGGGCACGCGGTAGGCGAAGTTGAACGCGCTCGCCGAGCTGTTGACGCGCCCGCTCTTGAGACCACGCGACCAGTAGGCGTAGGCGAGCACGTCGTCGGTCCACTGGTACTCAACTGTCAGGCGCGGCAGGAAGTCCTTCTCCGGGAAACGCCGGTCCACCGGGTTGACGGTGCCGCAGGTCGTGCAGGCGTCGTAGCCGAGCACCTCGCGCTGGTAGCGTCCCTCCGCCGTCACGGTGAGCCGATCGGTCAGGTCATAGGCGAGCTCGCCGAAGATGGCCTCGTTCTCGAACCACTCGAGCCCGCGGCTCTGCCGGAACGCGATGTCGTTGATCGAGGTGATCGGCGTCGTCGCGGGCGTAGTCGAACTCGCGCGCACCCACTGCGAGTTCAGATTGTCCTCCTCGAAGTAGTAGGCGCCGACCATCCAGCGCAGCCGCGCGTCGTCCGCCGACTTCAGCCGCAACTGGTGGCTCATGTTCTTGAAGTTCTCCTGGAAGGCGATCAGGAACGAGGTGCTCTTCGCCGATCCGGAGATGCCGAGCGGACCGAAGGTCGGGTCGTTGAAACGCGCGCGACCGCGGAAATCCTCGAGCGCCCAGTAGGTCTGGTCGAACCAGCCGCCGCGATACGAGAGCTCCCAGCCGTTCGCGAGCTCGTTCGTGTAGATGGCCGAGATGAACTCGCGCTCGCGACGGCGGCCGCCGCCAGGAATGAAATTCCGCGGCGTGAACGCCCAGATCGTGAGGTTGTCCGAGCCCGCGAGCCCGAGCGGGATCTCCGGCACCTCGCCACGGATCCAGAGCGAACCGGCCTGGCCGCAGGCATTGCCGCAGAGCGCGACGACCGGATTCGGGGTGGTCACCGTGAACAGGTTCGTCGCGCCGGCCGCGAGCCAGTCCGTGGGCTGGGAGTTCGTCAGAAGCGAGGGCGTATCGCGCTCCTTGTCGAGCGCGTAGCGGAGCTTGAGCGTCGCGTTCTCGCTGAGCCGCGAGAACAGCGTGACGCCGATCGCGCGGGTCTTCTCCTCGCCGAGCTTGTTTGGATCGGTGCCGGCGTTCTTCATGCGGCCGCCGATGTCGCTGTAGACGCCGTTGAGCGCGAGCCAGAGGCGATCGGCCACGACCGGCACCGCGAGCCGTCCCGTGAAGACCTTCGAGACATCGCTGTCGTCGCCGTGATCCGACACGCGCGCGCGGATCGACCCCTCGAACGACTCGGGACGCGGCGTCTTGGTCACGTAATCGACCGCGCCGCTGTACGTCGCGCGACCGAACTTCGCGCTCTGCGGTCCCTTGATGATCTCGACGCGCTCGACCTGCGAGAGGTCGAGGCCCGCGAGCTGTCCCGAGATTGCGATGCCGTCGACGAAGAACGAGAGGCCCTGATAGCGCTCGTCGGAGGTCTGCGGCGACAGACCGCGGACGACGAGCGCGGTCAGGTCGGCGCGGCCACTGCCGCTGTAGAAAGTGATCGACGGCGAGAAGTTCACGAGGTCGCGGGCATCCTGGATCGTGCGTTCGAGGATCTGCTCGGCGCTGACGACCGTGATCGGCAGCGGCACCTTCTGCACGTCCTGCACGCGGCCCTTGGCGGTGACGACGACTTCCTCGAGCAATGGCTCGGCGCCCGAGTCACCGGACGCGTCGCCGGCTCCCTGCTGTGCCTGCGCAGCGTGTGTGGCTAGCAGCAGCGCCGCGGCAGTCGCCATCGTGGCAAAGCCGTTTCTGCCCGTCATGAATCGATCTCCCTGTTGCGTGTGTTATTGACGAGGCAATCTTTGTGCCCGCAACGTCCCATTCATATACTCAATCCCTGCCGTTCTGGCAACGAGGACACCCGATGCCGCGCTCGCGCATCAGCCGTCGTGCGACGCTGAAGTCGATGGGTGCGACCGCCGCCGCGCTCGCCACTGCACCATCGTGGGGCAACGGCGATGCCGAACTCGACGTCGTCGTCGTCGGTGCGGGCCTGTCCGGTCTGCATACGGCGATGCTGCTCGAGGAACAGGGCCTCGACGTTCAGGTCATCGAGGGCCGCTCGCGCGTCGGCGGGCGCGTCTACACGCTCATGGAAGTGCCCGGCGGCATTGAGGCCGGCGGAGAGGTCATCGGCGCCGGTTACGCGCGGATGATCGATTGCGTGCGCCGGCTCGGGCTCGGACTGCACACGCCGAAGTGGCTCGGACCGCCGACCGAGTGGGTGTACCACCTCGAAGGCCGCCCCATCCTCAAGGACGATTGGGCCACGAGTCCGGTCAACCCGCTCTCCGGAGAGGACCGGCGCATCCTGCCGCACCGCCTGCTGCAGACGCTGATGTACCGCGATGCGCCGCTGCGCGGCCAGTCGCTCGACGCCTGGCTGATGCCTGAGTTCGCGAAGTGGGACATCCCGGCCACGCAGTATCTGCGCGACCGCGGCTACAACGAGCGCACGATCCGCCTCGCCGGCGTGGTCGTGCACACCGACACGCTCGAACGCACCTCGGCGCTGCACGAGATGCGCCGCTATCGGGTGGGCGACGCCAGCCGAGGCAACCTGACGCCGGGCGCGCCGGAGGGCTACCAGGTGCAGGGAGGAAATTCCCGCCTGCCCGAAGCGATGGCCCGATCGCTGCGGCGCGGCGTGCTGCTCGGCAAGGCGCTCTACGGCGTGCAGAGCACGCCGCGCCACGTGACGCTGCACTGCACCGACGGCTCGGCGCTGCGTGCCAGGTTCGCCGTGATCTCCATGCCGCTGCCGCGGCTGCGCGACGTGCTGTTCGATCCCGGCCTGCCGGAGCCGCTCGCGAGCGCCGTACGCGAGATCGACTACGGCCTGTCCATCCAGGTGCACATGCGCGTGCGCGAGCCCTATTGGGAAAAGGACGGCTTGCCGGCCGGCATGTGGACCGACACGGGCATCGAGCGCTTCACACCGCTCGATCGCGGACCTCCGTCCGGCATCACTTCGGTCATCGCTTTCGTCAACGGCGCCGAGGCCCGCCGGTTCGCGTTCATGAACGACCGGCAGTGCTTCGAGTATGTCTGCGCGGTCGCCGCGCAGATCCGTCCCTCCACGAAGGGACAGCTCGAGCTGCTGACCATCCAGTCGTGCGCGCGCGATCCGTTCGGCGCCGGCGACTGGGTCTACTGGCAGCCCGGACAGATCGCCAGGTACGGCAGGCATCTGCGCGACAGTCTGCCGCGCGTCGTTTTCTGCGGCGAACACACGGCGATCATGCAGCGCGGCATGGAAGCCGCGTTCGAAAGCGGCGACCGGGCCGAAGCCGACGTGCTCGGAAGAGTCTAGCCGGAGGCCACGCTCAGGCGCGCTCGAGGATCTCGAGCGCGACGCGCTCGCCGCTCTCCAGCGCCCCCTCCATGCCGCGAGCCAGCACGCTCGTGTGCTCGCCGCACAGGTGCATCCGCTCGTGCGGCTGGCGCATCGCCGCCGCAAAACGCGGGATCTGGCCGGGCGCCCACGAGGCATAGGCGCCTCCCGAGAACGGAGTCTGCTGCCACGAGTAGGCGCGCAGCACGCGCAACGCGCCTTTCGCAGCCGGGCGGGTGCGCTCGACCTCGGCGAGCACGAGCCGCGCGGCCTCCTCGGGCGGCAGCCGGTCGAAACGGCTCGTGCTGTCGCCGTTCGAGTAGTGCATGAACGAGGAGATCGACCCGTTCGGCCCGTAGCTGAGCGCATTGAACCGCTCGACCAGCCCGTCCGACCAGAATGACGGTGGCAGTCCGTCCTTCTCCCAGAACGGCTTCTCGATCGCGAAGTGCACCTGGAACGCGTGGTGATACGGCAGCGTCTCGACGGCCTCGGCCTGCACGCCGCGGAACCACGGATCCACGGCGATCAGCCGCAGCGCCGAGAATGGCGCTGACATCACGCAGAACCGCGCGCGGTGGCGGCTGCCGTCGGCGCAGCGCACCTCGACGCCGTCGGACTCGAGGCGGATGCCTGCCACGTGCCGATCGAGCAGCACGTCGCCCCGGAGCGCACGCGCCATCGCCTCCGGCATGCGCTGGTTGCCGCCCCTGACGCTCATCGCGCCGCGGCCCGCCGAGAGCTGTGCGGACTTGCGCGCGAACGTGAACACGTGGCAGAGCTGCAGCAGCGAGCTCTGCCAGAGGTTCGTGCCATACGAGCTGAAGTGGTTCGCGAGCCGAAGCGTCTCGTCGTTGAGTCCCTGCTCGCGCAGGTACTGCGCGACGGGCACGTCGAGGTGGGCCCACTGCGGAGCCTGCCAGCCGTCAAGCTCCATCTCCGGCACCTTGCCGCTCAGGAAGCCGAAGATGACCTGCCAGGGCCCGAGTTTGCGCAGCGCCTCGGGGTGCGGATTGAGCGGCGAATCCGGCCAATCCGACATCGTGACGAACTGCCCGCGCACGTGCAGCGCGCTGTTCTCGCGCGGCTCGGTCCGCTGCCGCTCCGGGACGAGCTCGACTCCGAGCCGGCGCGCGAGATCGAGCAGCCGTGCATACGAGTGGCCGATGCCGTTGCCGCCAGCCTCCGGCGCGCCCGGGATCTCGTTGAGCGTGTAGAGCCGGCCGCCGATTCGCGTGCGACCCTCGAGCACGGTGACCTTGAGCCCCTGGTCCTCGAGGTTCAGCGCGGCATTGAGGCCCGAGAGACCGGCGCCGACGACGACGACGTCGCTTTGCGTCGCCGGCAGCACGCGCGTCGGTCGCGACCCGGCCTGCGCCGATCCGGCGCGTGGTGCCAGTGCGGCGAGTGCCGTCGCCCCGAGCAGCGTCAGCGCGTCGCGCCGGTCCAATGATGGCGCCTCGTCGCGCCCGGTGCCTGCGTCTCCCATGAGCCGATGGTAGCGCGGGGCGTCGCGCCACCGGAATCGGCCTGGCCATTCATTCCGCCCGGCGAGCGGGCTACCATGCCGGCGACAGCATTTCGCCACAGGTTGCCAAGGAGGACCGTCAATGCCCCGACCCCGAAACACGGATGCGCTGTCGCGACGCGCGGCGCTCGGCTCCCTGACCGCCCTCGGCGGCTCGCTCTTGCTCGGCACGACGCCAGGCGGCACGGCCGCGGCGGCCACACGGCGGCGCGGCAAGGATCCGCTCGCGCTCGCGGCCACGTTGCCGATCCGCGATCCCGCCTTCAACGTGCGCACGCTCGGTCGCCTGCAGGGAGACCTCAGCGGCCGCACGATCTGGTCGTTCACGAGCGGCCAGGTCTTCGGACTGGTCCCTGGCGACGGGCCACCGCTCTCCGAGTACGGACGGCTGCTCTACCGCGTCGAGGGCTGCGCCGTGAAGATGTCGCGCACGCGCGCCGACGGCGCCACCGAGGAGCGCTCGCGAAGCTGGATGTTCTACAAGGACGCCGAGACGGGCGCTTACCTGACCGAGTTCCGCAATCCCTACACCGGCGAAGTGGTCCCCGTGCCGACCTTTCGCGGTGGCATCTCGGGCAGCGTGATGACCGTCAACGGTCCCGAGGTCAGCGCCAACTTCACGATGGAGAGCACGGTCTTCAACCGTCCGCTCCAGCTCGACTGGCGCTTCTTCGGCGACCAGGCGTGGATCTATCGCCACGCGTTCACGCGCTGGCTCGAGCGCTCGAGCGGAGTGCACAAGACCGAGATGACGCTCGACTGCTGGGTCTGCCGGATAGAGGACATCGCCAATGAGCGGCTGACGATGATCCCGAGCACCTATTCGTGGACCAGCCAGACCGAATGGCAAAGCTGGCTCAGGATGCGCGGCCGGCCCGGCGCGATGCTCTGGCGCACCGATGGCGTCAAGCTGACCTCGGTCGAGCAGCTGCCGCCGGAGTTCGTCGCGCAGTCCGAGAAGGCGCTGCCGGGCAAGCTCACCGAGCCGCTGAGCTGGACCTGACGCTCAGAGGGCCGCGATCGCCTCGAGCGCGGCACGCTCGCCGGATTCCATGGCGCCTTCCATGCCGCGCGCGATGCGCGCCGTGTGCTCGCCGGCGAAATGGATCCGGCCGTGCGGCGCTGCCAGTGCGGCCGGGAATCGCAGCGGCATGCCGGGGCTCCAGAACGCATACGAACCGGCGATGTACGGATCGCTCTGATTGGAGTGCAGCCGCAGCAGGCGGAGCTAACCTCGGGTCGAGGGCCGGATCCTGGCCAGCTCCGCGCGGATGAACCGGTCGGCGTCCGGCGGCGACAGCCGATCGAGCCGCTGCGCCTGCAGTCCGTTGACGTAAACGAGCACGCAGGCGGGCTCCCCCGATGCGTCGCGCAGCAGATTGACGCGGTCGAGGGCACCGTCGGTCCAGAGGCTCGGCGGCAGACCATCGTCCTCCCAGAAGCGGCGCCGAAACGCGTAGTGCGCCTGGAAGGTCGCGTAGTAAGGCAGGCTCTGTACCGCTTCGCGCTGCAATCCCGCGAGCGGAGGATCGATGCGCAGGTGGCGCACGAGGGTGGCCGGCAGCGTACAGACGACCCGGCTCGCCTCGGTGACCTTGCCGTCCCCGGATATCGCGCGCACGTGGTCCTCACGATCCTCGAGTGCAACGATCCGCGCACCGAGATGGACCGCGCCCTTGAGCGCCGCATGCAAGCCCTTGGGCAGGCGGTCATTGCCGCCGACGCACTGCGTACGGCCGGGTCCGGTCGCATTGAGGCGCGACCAGACGTAGAAGTGAAAGACGTGCATGGCCGAGACGTCGTAGAGCGTATTGCCATAGGCGGTGTTGACCTGCTGCAGACGGATCGTCTCGTCATTGAAGCCGAGGCCGGCCATCCACTGCGTGAAGCTCACGTCCCACTGCGACAGCTCCGGCCGCGTCCAGTCATCGAGGCTCTGGAAAGGGGCCAGCCGCGCCAGGTGCGAGAAGAACAGCTGCGCGGGCGTCAGATGGCGCAAGGCCTGCGGATGCGGGTTCAGCGGGTGCGTCGGCCACGCTTCGATCCGGATGTCCTGATCGCGGATCCGCGGCATCAGATCGCTGTCGCGGACCTGCGTACGCGGATTGGGCGCGGTCTGCGGTACGCCGAGTTCCCGCAGCACGTCCAGGCAGCGTCCGTATTGCGGCCCGAAGATCTCGCCGCCCGCCTCCGGGCGGCCCGGCAGATCGTGCAGCGTGTAGACGCGTCCACCGACGCGATCGGGACGTCCCTCGAGCACCGTGACCCGCACGCCCTGCTGCTCGAGCAGGCGCGCGCAGTAGAGACCCGAGAGCCCGGCACCGATCACGAGCACATCGGTTCGGGGCGACCGGCTTCCCGCGCGCGCCTTGGCGGGCAAGGCCGACGACCCCACCGCGGCAGCACCGCTCGCAAGCAAGCCTTTCAGGACCGTGCGGCGGCGCATGGCGAGCCTCTATCGACGATCTGTTGCTGCGCTGCCCAACTTCTCGCACACGGAGGCCGCGGACGCAAGCCGCGTGGCCGGTCGGCCTGCCTTCGCCCGCCCGGCCGTCCCGTCAGGCCTAATCGCGTTATCCACGATCCCCGTGCGCCGGCCGGTCGGGGCATGATCGGCGACATGGACGCCGAAGCCCGCGCGGTCCTCGATGTCGCCGGCCTCGAGGCGCCGCTGCGCGCCCTCGCTGCGCAGGGCTTTCGCGTACTCGGCCCGACGGTCCGCGACGGCGCGATCGTCTACGACGACATCGCTGGTGTCGCCGACCTGCCGCGGGGCGTTCGCGATGAGCAGGCCCCGGTCACTACCGCCCCGCGCCACGCGGCGACCGCGCCTGCTTCGGCTACGCGGTCGGCCCGCAGGGCGCGAAGCGCTTCCTGCACGTGCCGCGCCAGACGCTCTGGCGCACGGAGGGGACGGGCGAGACGCTGCGCATCGTCGCCGAGCCGCCGCGCGGCGAGCGGATCGCCCTGATCGGCCTGCGCGGCTGCGACCTGCTCGGCGCGAAGGCACGCGGCGCCGACGTGCGCATGGTCTACTCGCCGCTCGATGCGCTCGCGGTCGCGCGCGCGCGGCCCGATCGCGAGGTCGTGTTCTTCGCGATCGGCTTCGAGACCACCGCGGCGCCAAACGCCGCGGCCGTGCTCCGCGCCCGCGAGCTCGGACTGCGCAACTTCAGCCTGCTCGCCTGCCACGTGCGCGTGCCGCCGGCCATGTCTGCACGATCATGGGCACCGCCGAGTACGAGCCGATCGTCGCGCGCTACCGCGTGCCGATCGTCGTCACGGGCTTCGAGCCCCTCGACATCCTCGATGGCATCCTGCGCTGCGTGCGGCAGCTCGAGTCCGGCCAGGCCGCGCTCGACAATGCCTACGCACGCTCGGTCCGCAGCGAGGGCAACCGCGCCGCGCAGGCGCTGTTGCAGCGCGTGTTTACGGTCGGGTCGCGGCGTTGGCGCGGGCTCGGCGAGATCGAAGGGGGCGGGCTTGTGCTCGCTGCCGAATTCTCCGATCTCGACGCCGAGCGGCGCTTCGGCGCCATCACCGACAGCAACGCCGACGTCCGGGAAGGCGCCGCTGGAACGCGCGCCAAAGCGACGGGCGATGGCGACGGCGACTGCCTCAGCGGCCTCGTGCTGCGCGGCCTGCGCAAACCGGTCGACTGCGCGGCCTTCGGCACGCGCTGCACGCCCGAGCACCCGCTCGGCGTCACGATGGTCTCGGGCGAGGGCGCCTGCGCCGCCTACTGGCGGTTTCGCGGCCCGCGCGCCGCCACGGAGGCCGCGTCGTGAACGATCCCGTCGACGACGCCTGCCCGCTGCCGCAGGACGACGACGAGATCGTGCAGCTCGCGCACGGCGGCGGCGGCCGTGCGATGCTGCGGCTGCTCGACACCGTGATCCGGCCCGCGCTCGACGATCCCGAGCTCGAGCTGCGCCATGACGGCACCGTGCTCGAGCCCGTTGACGGGCCGCTCGCGTTCACGACCGACGGCTATGTCGTGCGACCGCTCGAGTTCCCGGGCGGCGACATCGGCACGCTCGCCGTCAACGGTACGGTCAACGATCTCGCGATGTGCGGCGCCGAGCCGCGATTCCTCAGCGTTACGCTGATCCTCGAGGAGGGGCTGCCGGTCGCGACGCTGCGCCGGCTCCTGCACTCGATGCGGTACGCGGCGCGCGGCGCCCGTGCGTGCGCTGTTCGACGCCGGCATCGACGTGCACTGCTTACGCGACCTGACGCGCGGCGGGCTCGCCGCGGCGCTGACCGAGATCGCCGAGACCGCGCGCGTCGCGATCGAGATCGACGAGCCGGCCGTGCCGGTGCGTGCCGACGTCGCCGCCGCCTGCGAGCTGCTCGGGCTCGATCCGCTGCACGTCGCCAACGAGGGACGCTTCGCGGCCTTCATGCCGGAGAGCCAGGCCGAGGCCGCGCTCGCCGCGCTGCGAAGGTATCCGGTCTGCGCCGGCGCCGCCTGTGTCGGTCGCGTCGTCGCCGCAACGGGCGGCCGGCACGGCGCGGCCGTGACCGGCCGCGGTGCGCTCGGCACCGTGCGCGTCATCGACCTGCCGAGCGGCGAACAGCTTCCACGGATCTGCTGAGCGGCGCACCGCGCGGTTCACCGCTCCGCCTTACGCCTCCAGCAGCATCTTCATGAGGTTCGGCAGACCGTGGCCCTGGTGGTAGCGGTCGCGACCGAGGTCGGTCGCCGTGCGCAGCAGCAGCGCCTTGACCTCGTCGGGCCGGCCACGGTACTCGCGGCGCACCGACAGGAAGGCCGCCAGTAGTCCGGACACGTGCGGCGCCGCCATGCTCGTGCCGCTGTTGCTGACGTAGAGGTTGCCTGCCGTCTTTGACCAATGTGCAACGACCACGTCGGAGGATCGTGAGCGGCTCCAAATTCCCGAACGTTACCCCTGCCGACCCTTTCGTGCGATTTCTTTCTCGATATCAATCGGAAAACCGGAGAGCCCTGAGGGAACTGGTCGATCCGCATCATCAAAGAAGTAAATTCCTAAACCACAGATGTTGCCTTCGTCGCTCGCAAAATCGCGGCCGATCGCGCTTAGCGTCGCATCGAGGTCTGAAAGCAGTTTTTGGACTGCCGCTGCAGCAGCCGAATGAAATTGCGCGACACCAGCATCGGATATTCGATTATCGGCAACGAGAGTACGCTCCATCAGGCCTTGGGTCACGCGATCTTCGCTCGTGAGGTTCCTGTAAAAAACCTCGTTGTACTGTCTAAGTGTCGCGCCCATGCGTCGCAGGCGGCTTGCATGATCTGCCGATGGCAAGAAATATGTCCGAGCAGTGGCGCGTACATATCTACCGTCAAGGCGTTCGATACACCCAGCGATCGACAACGCCTTCAGTGCGAGCATCGCATCTGTCCCCGGCGCAACCTTTGCGACTAATCCAGCGAATGTTTCTGGACGCCCGGCATCTCCGATCTCTAGATCTTTGGCTAATTCGTAAACCGAGGCGTACATCGGATCCGTATGCCAAACACCAAGAATGGCACTAAGCGCATCGGCACTTAGACGGCGATCTGCGCGTCGCCTAGCCTCGGCGTCGTCAGCAACAGTTCTGAACGCCTTCTCCGAAAGGCCGAGATACTTCGCTAGTCTGTTAGCTGACGGGGAACGTTTTTCTGCCGTTTCAATGTGGCGACCGATAGTGTTAAGGGCCGACCGTAGGAGAGCTGCAGAAAGCTCAGCGGCCGACACGCCGTAATGCAGTCCCAACTTGATTAAAGGTCCCAGCGCGTCCTCCAGAGCGTCAATGAATGCCTCGCGGTTATCATCATTCATTAACATCTGAACACGCGGATCTGAGGGTGACTGAAACGGAAACAAGAAGGCGGTGCATCGCTGCACCGCCTTCCCGAACCACATTCCTCAAAGCAGCGACTAGCTGTGTCCCTACTGATTGTGCTCGCCGGTGATCCCCGCCAGATGCTCACCCGTGATGCCGGCGAGGTGCTCACCGGTGATCCCCGCCAGATGCTCACCCGTGATGCCGGCGAGGTGCTCACCG